>NZ_VBTM01000004.1:0-178920 GCF_013277795.1 Rhodococcus sp. MS16 | reverse complement strand
TTGCTTCCCCGCCCCTTGTTGTTGTTGACGTCTCAGACGCCCCCAGCCGGACTATTTGTCGGTTTCGGTAGTCGTCACGATGATCGTGCGTCGCAACTCGATGGTGAGCCTCTGACGGAGGCTCTCGGGCGCATGCTCGCCACCGCACTTGCGGCTGATCAAACTCTTGACCTTCTCCTCGATTCCGTACGCTGCGAGGCAGGAACCACAATCGTCGATGTGTCGCTGCAGACGCGCACGACTGGCATCGTCGCATTCACCGTCGAGCATCAACCACACGTCGGCAATGACCGCTGAGCAGTCGAGCCTTTCGAATTCGTCCTGCGTGCTCATCGGGTAACACCTTCCGCTTCGGCAGCTACGTCCTTCTCGCCCCGGTTGAACCCGCGGTCCTTCGCGACGTCGCCCAACAATCCGCGCAATTGCTTACGTCCGCGATGCAGCCGTGACATCACCGTTCCGATGGGCGTGCCCATGATCTCCGCGATTTCCTTGTACGGGAAACCCTCGACGTCCGCGTAGTACACCGCCATGCGGAACTCTTCCGGCAGCTCCTGCAGAGCGGCCTTGATGTCGTCGTCGGGAAGCGCGTCGAGCGCCTCGACCTCAGCGGAACGCAGCCCGGTCGACGTGTGCTCCGCCGTAGCAGCCAACTGCCAGTCGGTGATCTCGTCGGTCGGATACTGCGCCGGCTGACGCTGCTTCTTCCGATACGAGTTGATGTACGTGTTGGTGAGAATCCGGTACAGCCACGCCTTGAGATTGGTTCCGTCACGGAACGATCGGAAAGCCGTGTACGCCTTGATGTACGTCTCTTGAACGAGATCCTCGGCATCCGAGGGATTACGCGTCATACGCAGCGCGGCACCGTAGAGCTGGTCGAGCAAAGGCAGCGCGTCCCGCTCGAAACGGGCAATCAACTCATCCGCAGTTTCGGGCGTTTCGGACGCAACGGCATCGGCAGGTTCGGTGACCTCCGACTGTTCGTCCTTGGGCCGGTCGTGTTCCAGCACTCTGATCCCTTCACTAGCCGTGGGGATCAAGGTTACCGCCATCGTCAGTTCCGACCTATGGGCCGGTCGTGGCTCGCACACAGCCAGCACGGTCGCTCCTTCACTTTTTCCGGATGGATCAACCAGTACCAACACCACTACCCCGGACAACATTCCCCCTCGCTTCGCTCGACCTCGGACAACATTCCCCCTCGCTTCGCTCGACCTCGGACAACATTCCCCCCGCTTCGCTCGGCCCCCTCTGGAATAGAGTGTCGCAATGGCCGGAACTGCGACCCCTGCGACCAAACTCCTCGAGAAGTCGAAGACCGCCCATCAGGTTCACAGCTACGACCACGACCCGCGCGCGGAATCCTTCGGCGACGAGGCGGTCACCGCCCTCACCGGGGCTGTCGGTGTCACGGCAGGTCAGATATTCAAGACTCTGGTCGTCAAACTCGACACCGGGAAACTGGCCGTTGCCGTACTCCCCGTCCCGAAGAAACTCTCGCTGAAAGCCGCTGCCGCCGCGCTCGGCGCAAGCAAAGCCGTCATGGCCGACCGTGCCGACGCAGAGCGCTCGAGCGGCTACGTCTTCGGTGGCATCTCCCCGCTGGGGCAGCGCAAGAAACTGCCAACGGTGATCGATGCGTCAGCACTCGAGTGGGATCGCGTCCTGTGCAGCGCGGGCCGGCGCGGACTCGAAATCGAACTGGCACCTGGCGACCTTGTCGATCTGTGCGGCGCGACGACAGCGTCGATTACTGCCGGCTGACAATTACTCGAACAGAGCCGTGGGCCTAAAGTCCCGAACCCGCCTACACCTAAGGTCCCGTCGATAGCCAGTCGGCGGGACGTTTCCCGGAGAGATTCACCCCCGAAATCACCCTTTGCAACGCATCCGAAATATGTTCCGACGCAATGGATTAGCGCATTTCTGTGAAATGGCGCACGATCAGCAAATCGGACTTGACGGACATAGCGACCATCGAGTTACCTAGTAATTGAAGGATTGATCAACTACCCACCGCCATCGGCACACTCTTCGATTCGACCTGCCCGGCCTTGCTGTGCCGTGCGTCCATCCGAGCCTGTGCGCCGCCGCTTTCGGGACCGAAAGGCCATACTGTCGTGAACAATCAGCGCGGACGTACCAAGATCTACGCAGCAGCAGTAGCCGTCGCCAGTTTCACCGCATTCGCGGCTGCGGCTCCGGCAGCGGCAACAGATGGCGACAACGGCGAGGCGACAACGGCGCAGACAACCGCCGAGTCACCCTCCACCACCGAGTCGGCAACGCCTTCCGAGTCCACGCCAGCAACAACTCCAGCAACGTCGTCGGCAACTTCGGAGACCACAACGGCAGCGACCACAACCCCCTCGGCAAGCACAACAACGCCGTCGGTTGCCGCACAGTCGACCCCGACATGGACCACACCGACAGACGGCATCGCCGCAGGTGGGCGCGAATATTCCGTCTCTCCCGGAACCGTGACGGTCTACTACCCCGACGGCCAGAGCGCTGCGATGGGCCAGCACATCAACCTGAAGATCACGAACCCCGACACCGGCGAGACCATGCAACTGGGGACACACATCGACGGCAACGGGCAGTGGACCGAAAAGTTCATCGGCCAATCCCCCTGGGTGCTCGATATTTCCTCACACCCGAACTTCCCGGGGTGGGAAAACTTCGATATCACCTGGGTGCAGGTCGACGGCCAGAACTACCACTACGGCGAGCACGGTGAACCGCCGATGCCCTCCGATCCCAAGACACCCGAAACAACAACCAGCACAACAACACCCGTGACCACCACAACGGTGACGACAACCCCCGTCACAACAACACCCGTCACGACCACCACCGAAGTAACGACCACAGAACCGACCACCACCACGGTCACCACAGAACCGACCACCACAGAACCGACCACCACCACGGTCACCACAGAACCGACCACCACAGAACCGACCACCACCGAAGTAACGACGACGGAACCGACCACCACGACGTCTGCGCGAGTCACCACGTCCTCCGCAGTGTCGACACCGTCGGCAACGTCGATTCCCACAACCACCACTCGGGTGATCGTTCTTCCCCCGATTCTCGTGGGAATCCCGAAGATCGACGGTGGGACCCCGGCGCCCACGACGGGACCGTCGAAGGAACCGGTGTACGTGGTCACTACCCCCGAGGGGTACAAGGTCCACGGTTACGACGATCCGCAGGGCACATTTGTACCTCTGGCCTACGACGACGCTCTGGTGTTCCAGACCGGGGCAGGTGAGTCCACCGGACCGTCCGGTCTGCTGATCGCCGGAATCGGCGGCGCGGCATTGCTGGTCTCCGCCGCGGGTGCATTTGTTTTGCGCCGTAAGAATGCGCCGAACCAGCAC
Source organism: Rhodococcus sp. MS16 (assembly GCF_013277795.1). Taxonomy (NCBI): domain Bacteria; kingdom Bacillati; phylum Actinomycetota; class Actinomycetes; order Mycobacteriales; family Nocardiaceae; genus Rhodococcus; species Rhodococcus sp. MS16. Next base: position 175,528 of record NZ_VBTM01000004.1, on the reverse strand, counting down.
TGATCGGTGTCGTGTCCTGATCCTGGCAATGCTCTTTCTGCTACTGCCAGGGTGCGCGGTCTCCGGACAAGCTCGCCTCGAGGCCGCGCACACATCGGTCGACACGATTCCTGCCGATTCTCTGCAATCGCAGTCGGTCCCGATGGCCCAGCCGACACGGTTGTCGATCGCCGATCTGGGGATCGACACGAAAGTGCTCCCGATGCCTGCAGGCGCCTGCCCCGTGCTCGATCCACCGACCCTGGCGGACGCGTATTGGGTCGGCTGTCGCAGCGAGCCTGGAACAGACAGTGACGGAACGGTTTTCGTGATCGGCCACGCCGGCGCCGGGACTGCGGCAGTGTTCGACACCCTGCCGGACATCGTGGCCGGCAGCCAGGTGCTGATCGAAACGGATTCCGGCACACTCGAGTACACGGTGCGTTCGACTGCGCTGTACGAGAAGTTCGGCGAAGCGCAGGAGTCGCCGGAACTACGCCTTCGACAGCCTGGACGGCTCGTCCTCGTGACGTGCTACCTGGAGAACGGAACAACGCTGTCGTCGAAGAACTTTGTTGCCTACGCCGAGATCACCGGCGCCCTGGCTCGATGAGGGATTCGACCACGCGGCGTAGTGGGAGTCGCTAGCCTCTGGGCCATGAACCTCACGTCTGTCCGACCACACCTGACAACGCTTGCAGTGGCCGCTGCGCTCGCGATCTCGCTCACCGCCTGCGCAAGTAGCGACAACACAACCAAAGAGGTCACCGTCGTCGGAACAGGTGAGGTTCGCGGGGCCCCTGACATTCTCAGTGCGGGCATCGGCGTCGAGGTTGTTGCGCCGGATGTGTCGGGAGCGGTATCCCAAGCGAACGAGAAGGCCCGGGCGATGATCGACGCGATGGTCGCCGCGGGTGCAGCTGCCGAAGACATTCAGACCAGTGATCTGTCCGTCCAGCCGCAGTACGACGGATCCGGTGGGCCTTTCGGCGGCGCAACAGTGACGGGTTACCGCGCGACCAACTCGGTGCGGATCGTCGTCCGGGATCTGAGTAAAGCGTCGGCCGTGCTCGACGCGGGGATCGCCGCCGGCGGTGATGCGGCACGCCTGAATACCGTCGCCTTCGACATCGACGACGATTCGGCGCTACTCGCCGACGCTCGGACTCGGGCCTTCGAGGACGCACAGAACCGCGCGGAGCAATACGCCGATCTTTCCGGAACCTCGCTGTCGAACGTCATCACGATCACCGAAGCACCAGGCACCACCGGCGACCAGACGATGAGGGCACCCGGTGGCGCGATGCTCGACATGGCCATTGCACCGGGAACCCAGCAGGTGTCCTTCGAGGTCACCGTGACGTGGGCCTTGGAATGACGTGGCTTTGGAATGACGTGGCGCTCGACTAGAGCAGACTGATCTGCTCCCCTGCGCGGTCGACGTCCGGCTCGATCAATTCGCGCCCGTTGTTCTTGACGCTGTTGACGAGGGGCCTCACTCGGTCGATCTCGATCCCCGAGAACAGTTCGGGCGCCGGTTCGAGCAGTGACGGGTTCGCGCCGTGATCGGGGTCGAGCCAGGCGTCCCAACGATCACGGGGCAGGGCGAGTGGCATCCGGTCGTGTACCTGTTCGAGGTGGCCGAGCGAGTCCACGGTGACGATCGAACAGCTCAGAACAGGATCGGCGTTCTCGATCCGTGGATCACGCCACGCCGACCACACTCCGGCCATGAACAGCCTCGATCCGTCGCCGCGGTGCATGTAGTACGGGATCTTCGACGCTTTCTTGCCGCCCTGCGGTTCGGTCTGCCACTCGTACCAACCATCCATCGGGACGAGACAGCGCTTGTATTTGAATGACGTTCGGAATGCCGGTTTCTCCGCCAGGGAATCGGCGCGCGCGTTGAACAGAACCGGGCCCTTGCCCAATTCTTTCGTCCACGAGGGCACCAACCCCCATCGCATCTGCCGAATCCGCTTGGCCGGATCGCTGTCGGGGTTCTCGCGATCGTGGCGCTCGACAACCGTCAGCACCGGCGTCGTCGGTGCCACGTTGAAATCCTCGGCGACGGCCGACGAGTGATCGGTCTCGTCGATCGCATCGAGTTCGACTGCCAGGCTCGCCGGGTCCGCTGTGGTCGCATACCTTCCGCACATGACACCCAGGGTGGCACGGTTTCGACCAATCTCCCACTGATGAGAGAAGATGGACCTCGTGAGTCTGAGTCTGTGGAGCGCCCCTGTAGCCCAAACGCCGGTCGACGCAGTGGTGACACTGCCCGGATCGAAGTCCATCACCAACCGAGCCCTGATCCTGGCAGCGTTGGCGGACGGTCCGTCCACCCTCACCGGCGCCCTCCGCAGCCGTGACGCAGACCTCATGATCGCGGCATTGCGTGACCTCGGGATCGGTATCGAGGAAGCGGGCGATCCCAGCACGCTCGCCGTCACACCCGGACCGCTGCGCGGCGCCGACGTCGACTGCGGGCTCGCCGGTACCGTCATGCGATTCCTCCCGCCCTTGGCTGCAACGGCTGACGGCGTCGTCCGTTTCGACGGCGACGAGCAGGCCCGGACGCGGCCACTCGGCACTATCCTCGAGGCTCTGCGAGGTCTGGGCGCGCAGATCGACGGCGACGCTCTTCCGTTCACCGTGACCGGAACCGGGTCGCTGCGCGGCGGAACCGTCACCATCGACGCATCCGGTTCGTCACAGTTCGTCTCAGGCCTGCTGCTCTCGGCCGCATCGTTCGAGCAGGGCGTCACCGTGCACCACACCGGCAAGCCGGTTCCGTCGATGCCACACATCGACATGACCGTCGAGATGCTGCGCGAAGCCGGAGTGTCCGTCACGACTCCGGCCACGGGCGGCGACGCCGACACCTGGCGGGTCGAACCCGGACCGGTGCGCGCTATCGACTGGGTCATCGAACCCGATCTGTCGAATGCCACACCATTCCTGGCAGCAGCGGCTGTTACCGGCGGTACCGTCAGCGTGCCGTTGTGGCCGTCGTCGACAACGCAGCCCGGCGACGCGATCCGCGATATTCTCGCCTCGATGGGAGCCGAGGTCACCCTCGCCGATGGCATCCTTACTGTGCGAGGTCCCGAAACGTTGCGCGGCATCGACATCGACCTGCACGACGTCGGTGAACTCACCCCGACGGTTGCGGCGCTCGCCGCGCTGGCAGAGGGAACGTCTCATCTGCGCGGCATCGCACACCTGCGGGGCCACGAGACGGATCGACTGGCGGCACTGGCGGACGAGATCAACAAGCTGGGCGGGTCCGTCACCGAAACCGATGACGGCCTGACCATTGTCCCCGCGAAACTGCATGGTGGGCAATGGCTCTCGTACGCAGACCATCGCATGGCCACGGCCGGCGCGATCATCGGCCTGGTCGTCGACGGCGTGGAGGTCGACGACGTCGCAACCACGGCCAAGACGCTGCCGGGCTTCGAGAACATGTGGACAGACATGCTGGCACCCTCCGCGCGAAAGGCAAGCTTCTGAGCCCGCGGCAGTACGACGAGTCCGACGTCCGGGTCCGCCCCGGTCGCGGATCACGCCCCCGCACCAAGACCCGCCCTGAGCATCTCTCTGCCGAGTCGGGGATGGTGGTCTCGAAGGATCGTGGCCGGTGGGGTTGCGTCCTCGGCGGCGATCCCGACCGGCTGATCGTGACGATGCGCGCCCGTGAACTGGGCCGCACGCCCATCGTCGTCGGTGATCAGGTGGACATCGTCGGCGATCTGTCGGGCAAGACCGACACCCTCGCTCGCATCGTCCGGGTCTCCGAGCGTTCGACCGTGCTACGACGCACCGCTGACGATACGGATCCGTTCGAGCGCATCGTGGTCGCCAACGCGCAGCAGTTACTGATCGTGGTTGCCTTGGCTGATCCGCCGCCGCGCACCGGATTTGTCGAGCGCGCCCTGGTCGCGGCATATGTGGGCGGTCTCACGCCGATCGTGTGCCTCACCAAGAGCGACCTCGAACCGCCGGAGGAGTTCGCCAGCACCTTCGCCGACCTCGACATCCAAGTGGTCGTGGCCGGTCGTGACGATCCGCTGGACGAACTCACCGCCATCCTGCACGACAAGTTGACGGCCCTGATCGGGCACTCGGGCGTCGGTAAGTCGACGTTGGTGAATCGCCTTGTCCCCGACGCCAATCGAGCCGTCGGCATCGTCTCGGGCGTCGGCAAGGGACGGCACACGTCGACGCAGTCTGTGGCCCTCCCCCTCGCCGAGGGTGGTTGGGTGATCGATACGCCGGGCATCCGATCGTTCGGCTTGGCCCACATTTCACCGGAGAATGTTGTCGCCGCTTTCTCCGACCTCGCGGCACAGATCGAGGATTGCCCTCGTGGATGCACGCACCTCGGCCCGCCCGCGGACCCGGAGTGCAAGCTGGATCTTCTCGAAGGAAAATCGGCCCGTCGTGTGATTGCCGTGCGGCAACTCCTCGAGGCCATCAAATCCAACGACCAGTACTGACAAACGAGAAAAGCCCAGACACCGATTTCGGTGTCTGGGCTTCTTCGGTAGTTGATCAGCGCAAGCCGAGCAGGCTCCGCAGCTTTCCGCTCTTACGCTTTTGCGCTATGGCGCTCTTGAGTCCACGGCGACGGCCGGTGACCGGATCGACGCTCGAGGCGGCGTTGCCGTCGAACATCAACTCGGATGCCGTTTCCGGCGCATTGTCGACGGTGTCCTTGAGGTACTTGTTTGGCAGCGACAACTTGGCGATGGTGCGCCACGACTTGGCGTACTGCACCAGGAAAGGCCCTGTCGTGTAAGGCAAGTCGTACTTGTCGGTGAGCTCACGAACCTTGACCGCGATGGCCGGGTACCGGTTGCTCGGCAGGTCGGGGAACAGGTGATGCTCGATCTGGTAGCTGAGGTTGCCGGACATGAAGTCCATCAGCTTGCTGCCCTCGATGTTGGCGCTACCGAGCATCTGACGCAGGTACCACTGCGCCTGCGATTCGCCGTCGATGTCTGCCTTGGTGAACTTCTCGGCGCCGTCCGGGAAATGCCCGCAGAAGATGATGGCGTTGGTCCACAGATTGCGGATGATGTTGGCGGTGAAATTCGCACTGAGAGTGCTCTTCCATGCCGGTCCCGTGAGTGCCGGGTAGACGACGTAGTCCTTGACCAGTTGCTTGCCGACCTTCTCGCCGACCTCACGCAATTTACGACGCGTGTCGTCCATGTCTGCGCGGCCCTTGGCCACCTTGCCGAGCTCGAGATGCTGCGCGGCGATGCCCCACTCGAAGAAGAGCGCAAGCAGGGTGTTGTACACGAGGTTGCCGGCATTGAACGGCTTCCATCGCTGGTCACGGGTGACGCGCAGCAGTCCGTATCCGACGTCGTCATCCATGCCGAGGACGTTGGTGTACTTGTGGTGCAGGAAGTTGTGGGTCTGCTTCCAGTGCGCCGACGGGCCGGTGACGTCCCACTCCCACGAGCTCGAGTGGATTTCCGGATCGTTCATCCAGTCCCACTGCCCGTGCATGACGTTGTGGCCGAGTTCCATGTTCTCGATGATCTTCGCGACACCGAGGACGCCGGTGCCGAGCAGCCACGCCGGGCGCTTGCGGCTGGCGAACAGGATAGCGCGACCACTGACCTCGAGGGTCCGCTGAAGACGAATGACATTGCGGACGTAGCGTGCGTCTTTCTCGCCACGTGAATCTTCTATGTCGCGACGGATCGCATCCAGTTCACGACCGAGCGCCTCGACGTCGGCTTCGGTGAGATGCGCATATTCCTTGACGTCTGCAATCGCCATGCGGTCCTCCTACGGTGAGTTCTTGTCGAAAAGTTCATGCCGAACGGATTCAACACGACCTACTCTAGCGTAAGTTACGGCACCGTAGGTTAGCTTTTGCTCGATGTAATCTATATCACTTCTTGCGCTTCGGCAGGCGAGAACGCGCCTGCGACTTCAAAGCCGTCAACAGACCCAAGCGCTTGCCGGTCACCGAATCGGTACGCAGATCGTCGACCATCGCCATCGCAGCACCCTTGAGTCCCGGCTCCCGGAACCGCAGCTCCGAGGAAGTCTCCGGCGCATTGTCCGAGGTCGCGATCAACCACTTGTCCGGCAGAGCCAGCTTGTGAATGGTGCGAAGCGCAAGCAGATACTGCTTGAACAACGAACCTGTCGTGTACGGAAGATCGAACTTCTCGCACAGCGCACGCATCTTCACAGCAATCTCCGGATAGCGATTACTCGGCAGATCCGGGAAGACGTGATGTTCGATCTGGTAACTCAGGTTGCCGCTCATGAACCCCATGAGCTTTCCGGAATTGAAGTTGGCGCTGCCGAGCATCTGACGCAGGTACCACTCGTGACGTGTTTCCTGCTCGAACTCTGCGACGGTGAACTTTTCCGCACCATCGGGAAAATGGCCGCAGAAGATGACCACGTACGCCCAGAGGTTACGAACGAGATTTGCCGTCGCATTAGCCGTCAGCGTCGATTTCCACGCGGGCCCGGTCAGCAAGGGGAACACCACAAAATCCTTGCCGACCTGCCGGACGATCTTGCGTGCAAAATCCTTGTTGGCCTGGGAATTCAGCTGCCCCTTCGCGGCACCTTCCAACTCGGAAGCCGCGGTCAGGTCATGGAGAGCGATGCCCCACTCGAACGTCGCCGCAAGAATGACATTGGCAATCGGCTGCAGAAGGTTGATCGGCTTCCACGCCTCGTCCCGCGTCATCCGCAGGATCCCGAAGCCAAGATCCTCGTCCATCCCGACAACATTGGTGTACGTGTGATGCTGGTAGTTGTGGGCACGTTTCCAGTGCTCGGACGGGCCCGTCTGATCCCATTCCCACGAGCAGGAATGAATCTCCGGATCGTTCATCCAGTCCCACTGCCCGTGCATCACGTTATGCCCGAGTTCCATGTTCTCGATGATCTTCGAGATGCTCAGCAGCGCCGTGCCCGCCAACCAGGCGGGACGGTACTTGCTACCGAACAGGGCGATACGACCGCCGAGTTCCAAGGCGCGCTGAACGCGAATGACCCGACGGATATAGCGAGCATCCCGGATTCCACGAGAGTCTTCGACATCGAGTCGAATCTGGTCCAGTTCACGCCCGAGCGCTTCGACATCAGCTGCGGTGAGGTGCGAAAACTCTTTGATGTCGGTGATTGCCACCGTTGTCCTCCGTGTGCCTAGAAGCTATGCGTCCAGCGTACAGTCGCCCGCCGCGGCGGAAATGCATGTCTGGATGCGTTCACCCTCGACATGCTGCTTTCCCGAGCGTAGGTCGATTGCATGACCGGAAACGAGAGGTACAACACAAGTCTGGCAAATGCCCATTCGGCAACCGAAAGGCATCAGAGCGCCGGACTGCTCCCCGGCTTCGAGAAGTGTTGTCGCACCGTCCACCGTGACGGTCTTTCCCGATTTCTCGAACGTGACGGTGCCGCCGTCTGCAGACGCATCGATCCTCGACACCGCAAACCGCTCCATGTGCAGGCGGTCTTCGATCCCCTCGGCCTTCCACACGTCGTCGATCTCGTCGAGCAACGGCAGTGGTCCACAGGCCCAGGTGTGACGCTCACGCCAATCCGGGCACACCTGATCGAGTGAACTGAGCTTGAACTTTCCGTCGCGGCGCGTCAGCTGAATGTGGCTGACAAAATCCTCGTGCTCGGCATGTAGTGCCGTCAGTTCGTCCGCGAACATGACATCGGATTCCGTGGGAGCGGAGTGCACGTGCATGACGTCGGGCAACTGCCCTCGACGATTCATCGTGCGCAGCATGCCCATGACAGGCGTGATTCCGCTGCCGGCGGTGATGAACAGGACCTTCTCCGGCGGCGGGTCCGGCAACGCGAAGTTACCGGCCGGCGTGGCCAGACGGACGATCGTGCCGGACGGAACAGCTCCGCTGACCAGGTGGCTCGAAAGGAAACCCTCGGGCATCGCCTTCACCGCGATGGAGATCTTCTTGTTCTCCCAGTTGGGCGGCGACGTCAACGAGTACGACCGCCAATGCCATCGCCCGTCGATGTGCAAGCCGATACCGATGTACTGCCCCGGCTGGTAATTGAAGTCGAAACCCCAACCCGGCTTGATCACGATCGTCGCGGAATCCTGAGTTTCCGGTCGAACCTCGACGATCCGGCCACGCAGTTCGCGCGCCGACCACAACGGATTTGCCAGATGAAGGTAGTCGTCAGGCAAGAGAGGTGTGGTCAATCGCGCTGCGGCACCGCGCAGCAAATTGAGCTTCGACCGCGCTGCCGGAACTACCGACGCTGCCGGTGCCTCGATCCAGTCCTTCAGACCCATCAGACCTCCACCTCTCACCTGCAATGCTCACCCGCAATACCTATGCCTACGCTATCGTAGGTTATCAGGTTACGGTACCGTAGGTTACTTCATAGTAAGGACAGCGGGTGTCCGATTTCAGAGCAGGTCGAGCAGGAACGGCAACTCTTGCGCCGCGTACCACGCCAACTCGTGATCCTCCGCGTCACCGAGGGTGAACTCGGCATCCGTGTCGCCGAGATCGGCAGCATCGACAATCGCCGCCGCCCGCTCGATATCGGGTTCGGCTTGCGCAAGATCAACATGAACGGACGCGACCTGCGCCATCGTGACCGGGCCGGCCAAGCGGACCACCGCGTCATCGAGATCCGGACGCAACTTCGCGTCGTCGACATCCGCGGCAACCACCGCACGCCGGAACGTCACCGGTCCGTCAGCGCCGGCAATCAAGCGCAACGACGCCCGCGCCGCCTCACTCATCGCGACTTCCGCCAACTCGTCGTCGTCCCCGGCCGCATAGGCCTCACGCAGTGCCGGAGTGACGGCAAACGCAGTCCGACTCATCGCGTCGAACTCCTGATCGGCAACCAAACGCTGCAGAATTTCCACAGTTGCCGGTACGTACACCCTCATGAGACCACCTTCGTTGGACTGTCACGACGCGCGAGAAACACCTACCGACTGGCGTCGGTCAACTCCTCGAGAGACTCGAAGAGCAACGAACGCACCACGTCGACGTCCGACATCGCGTCACGGTCGGCATTCAAACCGTAGTAGACATTCCCGTCATACGACGTCAAGGCAATACTGAGTGTCTGATTCTTCAGCAATGGCGAGACCGGATACATCTCCTCCATCCGCGCGCCACCGATGTACAGCGGAAACTGCGGACCCGGCGCGTTGGTGATCATGAGGTTGAACATGCGCTGCGAGAGACTGCTCGCCGCGCGCGCACTCATCGCATGGAGTGTGGCGGGCGCGAACCCGGACATCTTCACCATGGTCTGAGCGGTCACCCGACGGCCCTGACGCGCGAAAGCTTCCGTTGCATGCGCGACGTGCGACAACCGGACGACAGCATTGGGCTCCCCCACCGGCAGGTCGATCAGGAACGACGACACATGGCCGGGCGCCTGCGGGTCTTCGACGTCCGGGTTGTCCGGCCCGTCGATGTACACGGACATCGGCACCAGCGCGCGGACAACGCTCGACTCGGTAACCGGCTCCCCCCGCGACAACAGCCAGTTCCGCAATGCCCCGGCGACCACCGTGAGGATCACGTCGTTGATCTCGCACCCGTACTTCGCCCGAATCCGTCGGTAGTCGTCCAGCGGAGTCTTGGCGACGGACAATCGTCGACTCCGCGTGATCGGCGCGTTGAGCGGATTGCTCGGGGCGACCTGCGCGGCCGTACGCACCACTGCGGCAATCTTGCCGACAGCACTGACCGCCTCCGTCATCGACGTCGTCACGTCGCCCAGCGCCGCCCTCGCGCGAGCCACCCCTTCACCCGGACTCGTCACCAGATCAGCGAGCGCACCGATGAGCAGATTCAGATCACTGGGTGGTGGGGCAGGCATCCACAACTCTTCTGCGCCAGGCTGACGCTTCTCCTGCGGATCGAACAAGACCTGACTGATCTCGAGCGCGGTTTCACCGTCGACCAAAGCGGAATGCGATTTTGTGAAGATGGCAAACCTGTCGTCCGCCAGCCCCTCGACGAGGTACATCTCCCACAGCGGCCGGGTGTTGTCCAGCGGCCGGGAAATGAGGCGCGCGATCAGATCGTTCAACTGTTCGGCCGATCCCGGTTTCGGAAGGGCCGACCTACGCACGTGGTACGTGATGTCGAAATCTCGATCGTCGACCCACACCGGACGTGCCAGACCCAGAACAACTTCCCGGACCTTCTGCCGGTACCGCGGCACCAGACTGAGTCGCTCTTCGACAAGCCGCAGCAATTCGTTGTGATCGATCCCGGTACCCGGCTGCCGGAAGATCCCCAACGAACCGACGTGCATCGGAGTGCTACCGGCTTCGAGGAAGTAGAAGGCTGCGTCCTGAGTCGTCAATCTGTTCACCATGATTGATCACCCGCCGACATGTCTCCAAGACTCGGCGCACCGTCCACATCGAGCAGGATCGACAACTCCTCGATCGTGTCGGCCGCGTCGTAGTGATGGACACCCACCATTCCGACGTCGACGGCGCCTCGAACATTCACCTCGAGGTCGTCGACAAACACGCAGTCCGCCGGACGCAGACCCAACCGTGTTGCGGCCAGAAGGTAGATATCGGCATCCGGCTTTGCCATGCCGACGTCACCGGAGAGCACGACGTCGTCCACCAACACCCCGTCGCCGAGGTCACGGAGCCACTGGGCGTCCGCTCCGCCCGGGTCGTTGCTCACGATTCCCGTCGCGATGCCCGCGCTACGAGCCCGCCGAACCACCGCGCTGAGACCGTCCAGGTCGGACCCCGGACCGAACAGCACGCCACCCACATCCAACAGAAGTCCCCGCACCAGAATTACATTAGGGTGCGGCCGTGATCTCTGCGACATCTGTAGGGGTTCGTGTCATACTTCTCACCATCGTTCGGGGGAGCGATGCAAAAAATATCCGGGGGATACATCATGACCATCGACCAACTCCACACGCCACAACGCTTTCTCCAACCCGCGCCGCAGTGCGAACCGCCTGCCGATTCCCTGATGATCAGGCGACCGTCTGCCCGAACCGAACGAGTGCTGGGCACCGCACGCAGAACACCACACAGTGGAACATCCGGGCACAGTGGAACATCAGGGCACAGTGGAACATCGGGGCAATCCAGCCTCACTGCCGAGCCCGTCGCACCCGGTGCCGATGTCTTCTGGAACACGTCTCTGCGCCTTGTCCTCGAAGTCCTCGACCAACGACGAAGTCCCGCACACCTCAAATCAGTACTGTCTCCAACGGTGATGGAACTTGTTCAGCGCCTTTCCATTTCGCATGATCCGACGCGCGGACTCGGCGCCGCTCGAACCCACCGCACACACGTGAACACCGCCTCGCCCCACGCGGCCGAAGTGTGCGCGACCTTTCGACGCGGCCCACGAACCTTTGCGATTGCCGCCAGGATCGAGAACACCGACAACAAAGGCTGGATGGTCACCGCACTACACGTGGTGTGAGCATCCAGCCTTTGTCGGGTGGAAAAGTCAGCGCCTGAGAATCAGCGCTTGCGCTTGGACTTGGGTGCGCGGTTGCCCTTTGCCTGCGTGCGAGCGGCTTCACGACGCTCACGACGCGACGCGGTGTCCCCCGCGTCGACAGCCGGATCGCGTGTGGCCTTTGCCTTCCCGTCCTCGTCCGGGCCGGTGTACGTCAGCCTCGACGGGCCGTCGTCGTCAAGTCCCTTGGCGCGCAAGGCCGATGGAGCTGCCGTACCCGTGGAACCTGCCGCCGCTTGCTGCGTCGGCAGCGGCTTCGGTGCGGTCGCGGACGCCGCGGCAGCGGAACCGGCCGTGACCGAGATACCCGAAGAAGGTTGCGCAGGAGTGGCTTCGACCTGAAGGTTGAAGAGGAATCCGACGGACTCCTCCTTCAAGCCGTCGAGCATGCCGATGAACATGTCGTAGCCCTCGCGCTGGTACTCGACCAACGGGTCACGCTGCGCCATCGCGCGCAGGCCGATACCTTCCTTGAGGTAGTCCATCTCGTAGAGGTGTTCACGCCACTTGCGGTCGAGCACGGACAGGAATACCCGGCGCTCGAGTTCGCGCATTCCGTTCTCGCCGGCAATCGCGTCGATTTCGGCTTCACGCTTCTTGTACGCGGCATGTGCGTCGTCGAGCAGTGCGGTGCGCAGCTCGTCACGGGTGAGGTCGCTGGTGATCCCACCGTCCTCGCCCACGAGAGCCTTGTAGTCGATACCCACCGGGTAGAGGGTCTTGAGTGCCGTCCACAGCTGCTCGAGATCCCAGTCCTCGACATATCCTTCAGCAGTCGCGCCGTCGACGTACGCGGTGACCACGTCGGTGATCATCTGCTCGACCTGGCCCTCCATATCCTCACCTTCGAGGATCTGGCGGCGTTCCTTGTAGATCACGGTGCGCTGCTGATTCATGACCTCGTCGTACTTGAGGACGTTCTTGCGAATCTCGAAGTTCTGCTGCTCGACCTGAGTCTGCGCGCTCTTGATGGCCTTGGAGACCATCTTGGCTTCGATCGGAACGTCGTCCGGAAGATTGAGGCGCGTCATGATCGACTCGAGTGCGGAACCGTTGAATCGGCGCATGAGCTCGTCACCGAGCGAGAGGTAGAACCTGGATTCTCCCGGGTCGCCCTGGCGTCCGGAACGGCCGCGAAGCTGGTTGTCGATACGACGCGATTCATGGCGTTCGGTGCCAAGCACGTACAGGCCACCGGCATCGCGAACCTTCTCGGCGTCGGCCTTGACGTCTTCCTTGACGCGGTTCAGGACGTCGTCCCACGCGGCTTCGTACTCTTCCGGCGTGGTGACCGGGTCGAGGCCGTTCTTGCGCAGTGCGATGTCGGCGATGATGTCCGGGTTACCGCCCAGCACCACGTCGGTACCACGACCAGCCATGTTGGTGGCAACAGTCACCGCACCGGAACGACCGGCCTCGGCGATGATCGTCGCTTCCTTTTCGTGGAACTTGGCGTTGAGGACGTTGTGCGCCACTCCGCGCTTGGTGAACTGCTTGGACAGGTACTCCGAGCGTTCGACGCTGGTGGTACCGATCAGAACCGGCTGACCGTTCTCGTGACGCTCGACGACGTCGTCGACCACTGCGTCGAACTTGGCTTCCTCGGTCTTGTAGATGAGGTCGCCGTTGTCGACACGGATCATAGGGCGGTTGGTCGGGATCGGAATGACACCGAGGGTGTACGTCTGGTGCAGCTCCGCGGCCTCGGTCTCGGCGGTACCCGTCATGCCGGACAATTTTTCGTACAGACGGAAGTAGTTCTGCAGGGTGATCGTGGCGAGGGTCTGGTTCTCAGCCTTGATCTCGACCTTTTCCTTGGCCTCGATTGCCTGGTGCATGCCCTCGTTGTATCGACGGCCGACCAGCACGCGGCCGGTGAACTCGTCGACGATGATGACTTCACCGTCGCGGACGATGTAGTCCTTGTCCTTGGTGTAGAGCTCTTTGGCCTTGATGGCGTTGTTCAAGTAGCTCACCAGCGGCGAGTTCGCTGCCTCGTACAGGTTGTCGATGCCGAGCTGATCCTCGACGAGTTCGACGCCGGCCTCGTGGACACCGATGGTGCGCTTGCGGATGTCCACCTCGTAGTGGACGTCCTTCTTCAGGAGCGGCGCGATACGTGCGAACTCGCTGTACCACTTGCTGGAGCCGTCGGCCGGACCCGAGATGATCAGCGGCGTGCGGGCCTCGTCGATCAGAATGGAGTCGACCTCGTCCACGATGGCAAACGCATGTCCACGCTGGACCAGATCGTCCAGCGAGTGCGTCATGTTGTCACGCAGGTAGTCGAACCCGAACTCGTTGTTGGTGCCGTACGTGATGTCGGCTGCATACGCGACTCGACGCTCGGCCGGCGTCATACCCGAGAGGATCACGCTGGTTTCGAGTCCGAGCGAGCGGTGAACGCGGCCCATCCACTCGGAGTCGCGCTTGGCGAGGTAGTCGTTGACCGTGACGACGTGAACACCGTCACCCGCGATGGCATTGAGATAGGCCGGCAACACACAGGTCAGGGTCTTGCCCTCACCGGTCTTCATCTCCGCGACATTGCCGAAGTGGAGTGCCGCGCCACCCATGATCTGCACGTGGAAGTGCTTCTGGTCGATGACTCGCCACGACGCTTCACGCGCGACGGAAAAGGCCTCGGGCAGCAACTCGTCCAGCGTCTCACCAGCGGCGTAACGCTCGCGGAACTCGTCGGTCTTGGCCTTGAGTTGATCGTCTGTCAGGCCTTCTACCTCGGGCGACAGTGATTCGACATGCTCAGCAATGTGCTTGAGGCGCTTGACCATGCGACCTTCACCAACACGGAGCAGCTTCGATAGCGACAGCGACGGCACAGTCTTGTTCGTCCTCAATCTTCGGCAACAAATGGGTGACACAGTAAAAATCCGGCCGGGGTCCGAAAACTCCGGCCGGATTCCATGGTAGGCGCTAACTCGAGGTTGCGAGGCAACCCACCTACAGATCGGTCACGTCAGGCGGATCAGGCCGTAGTCGAATGCGTGCCGACGGTAGACGACGGACGGCTTGTCGGACTCCTTGTCATGGAAGAGGAAGAAGTCGTGACCGACCAGTTCCATCTCGTAGAGAGCGTCGTCGATGTTCATCGGCTCGGCTGGGTGATCCTTGGTGCGGACCACGCGGCCCGGGCCGTCGTATTCGTCCGGTTCTTGACCGTTCAGCGAAATATCGGGCGTGGCACCGAGTGAGTCTGCGTCGACTAGCGAGGCGGTTGCCTCGGCGACGGACAGCGGTCGCTTGTCACCGTAATGGACCTTCTTGCGGTCCTTGGTTCGACGGAGGCGGCTCTCGAGTTTGTCGATCACCGATTCGAATGCGGCATAGAAGCTGTCTGCGGCGGCTTCTGCTCGCGCTACCGGTCCTTTGCCGCGGGCCGTGATCTCGACTCGCTGGCAGTTCTTGGACTGACGTCGATTACGTTCGTGCTGAAGTTCCACGTCGAAGTGGAATATGGAGGGGTCGAAGTGTTCCAGTCGCGCCAGCTTGTCCGAAACATAAACTCGGAAGTGATCGGGTATCTCGACATTGCGTCCCTTGACGACGATGTCGGACTTCGGAACGGTGGTTTGCGTGGAACGCTCGGTCGTGGCGTCCTCGATGAAAAACGAGGCTTGCGAAGGGGTCGTCACTCGTACCTCCCAATTACGGCCCCGCTCAGTGTTTGAGCGGCGGCAAGTTCTTCAAGTACCGAGAGGGGATCCGCCCGGCATCAGGATTGAAGTACCACCTCCCACCTGTTTTCGGGTGTGCCGCCGACGCTAGTACGTAATCCGCGCGAGTGCCACTGTTAGCCCGAAATTCATTTACACACCGGCAACAACGAGCACGAGAGTTGTCCGGATTCCGATCCTCGCGAGCACCCGAATCGATTCTGCCGCAGTCGCTCCCGTCGTCAGCACGTCATCGAGGAGCACTACGTCGACGTCTCGATCCACCAATCCGGCCCCCGCGCGTGTCACGACGATTTTCTCGGCAACGTTGGTGGCCCGAGCAGCGGCAGACAACCCGACGGAATCGCGGACGCCACGCGTCATGGCCAATGCCGAATGAACTTCGGCACGGCGCGGCGGCAAGACCTCACAGGCCGCATGAGCAATGCGGCGGACCGGATCCCCGCCGCGCGAACGAGCGGCGCGCGAACGGGACGGGGCCGGGATCAGGACCAAAGTCCGACGCGTCGGATGGTGGAGCTCACCCCACCGCGCCAGATGCGTCAACGCTTCGGCCACAGCGACTCCCAAAGGCGCCGCGAGGTCGCGTCGGCCGCGCTCCTTGATCTCGATCACACTGCGCCGTCTCGCGCCACTGTATGGACCGAGCGCCCACGCCGGCGCGCCGGGATCGACTCGAGGTGTGAGCCGGATCGGATGATCGCGAAGCATGGCGACGCAGTCGTCGCACCATTGCACACCGATCCGTCCGCATCCCCCACACTCACGCGGCAACACCAGATCGAGCGCTGCTCCGCCGATACTGCTCCATGTCCGAAAACCGCCGACCCCCATGCCTGTCAGTGTGCATCCGCCCACCGACAGCAACCCCAGTGCACCACCGGGAAACTCAGCCGGGCAGTACCGGAATCGCCCTCTGCCCCGTCAATCCAGGCACCTCACGCCACAACCTGTCGCCCGCGGGATCGTTGTTGTTCAACTGGAAAACTGCTCGGGCATCGGCAACGTACTCGGTGGTGGGCGACGCGTCGACGGACACCACCGGCGCCGTGAGATTGCCCCGGGGCAACGAGTCCATTCGAGAACCGTCGATCGCGACCTGCACCACGGGTACATCGGAGTTGTTGCGTGCGATCACAATGGTGTCGCTGTTGCTCCAGTCGAGTGAGAGCGCTGTGCTGCCCAATCCCGGAGCCACGGCCCGCGGACTGGTCAACGCGAAAACGCCGCTGGGCAGGCGGACCACGGTCGCCAGGTACACCTTGCCGTCGATGATCATCGCCGCTCGAACTCCGTCGCGGGACAGGCGCAGCTCGGTAATGTTCGATCCCAGTGGGATCAAAGCGCCCACGTCCACGTTCATGACCGACGTCCGACCGGTGGTGGGCTCGCGAACCACGCGCACCACGGTGTTGCCGTTCACCGCCGCCCAGATCGTATTGTTGTCGATTTCCCATGTCGGCCTGGTGATCACCGGGGCGTCGAGGACCGGGGCTGCACCTTCGGTGTATGGACCGAGTGTCAGCGAAAATCGTTTTGCAGGATCAGGATTCGCGGTATCCGCCACTGCGGCGACGGTCTTGCCGTCGCGAGAGAGCGCAACAGACGCAAGATTGCCTGCAGTTCCGGCAAATCCGGGCACGGGTGTGACCGCTTGTTCACCGACACTGACCAGTGAACCGTCGCGTAGGGCGTGCAACCCGACCGTCGCACCGGTCGTCGCCAGCGGATTCGTGGAGGCGACGTCGGCCGTTGTCCAGCCTTCCGGATGCGCTGCGTCCAAGGGCGCCCCGTCCACCAGCAAAACGTAGGGTCCGGCGATGTCGGCGCCGGCCAATGTCCAGATGATCTGGGCGGCAAACAAAGCGCGAGTTTCGGGGTCCATCGACTGACCGATCCGGAAATCGATGCGGATGCCCCCGAGACCGACTCCCACCTGACCGGATCGACCGTCGGCCTTCGTGATGGGCCCGATCACCGAGACGCCTGCGCCCAGTTCGTTGCGGACCGCCGACGCGAGCGCCTGCTTGGGCCCCTCGATCAGCAGGCCGACCAACTGCGATGTCATCTGGTCCTGGGAACCCGATATCCACCGCAGATCCGGAACCATGGTCTGTCCGCTGGGATCCGGAAAGTACAACGACTTCCGTTGGTACGCACCGAGGAACGCCGCGCGCTCCATGATCACACCCGAAGGAAGATCGCTGATCCGCCACTCGCCGTCGACCAGAGTCAGCGTCATCTTGGCTTCGTAACTGCCGTCCTCGGGAACGTAGATTCCCCCGGCTTCGAGACGCCCGACCTTGTTGACTCGAATCGTGTAGATCGCTTCCTGATCGGTCCGTGACTCCGAGAGCGTGTCGACCTTGTCGACGATGATGGCGCTTGCTGCGTCGTCCCATTTTGCGGACATCTCGGGAGTCAGGTACTGCCGTGCCGCGAGGTGCCGGTTCGCGGGTTCGGTGCTCGCTTTCACGAAGTCCCGCACCAACAAATCGGGCTCACGCCCCGAGGCCGGCGGAGCAACGGGAGTCCCCGGCGCCACAGTGGCAAGCGTCCCGATCGCCTGCGGCGACGACGAGGCAGGCAAGCTCGCGCACGCACCGGTCAACAGCAGCGCGCTCAGGCTCAGCGCCAAGAGACCACGGCGGTATCGCTGCATCACGAACGCTCACCCCCTTGCGAGCCGGTTCGTGATTCGGTCTCGTGCGGCGTCGGAATCGACGACGTGACCTCACCGACCTCTTCGGCGACGATGTCCGCGTTGGAGGGTGTGCGCACGAACTTGGCCGTCGTCGGCTTCAGCGGTAGCGGGCTGGACACCAGCTTCTTGCCGCGCACTCGCGGCAACGTCAGACGGAAGCACGCGCCGACACCGGGCTCACCCCAGGCTTCGAGTTTGCCGTCGTGCAGATTGGCGTCCTCGACGCTGATCGCCAAGCCGAGACCTGTGCCGCCGCTACGACGGACCCTCGACGGATCGGATCGCCAGAAGCGGTTGAACACAAGTTTCTCCTCGCCAGGACGCAGTCCGACACCACTGTCGCGAACGATGAAGGCCAGAGCGTCGTCGTCGGCTCGCAGGCGCAGCAGGATGGGTTTACCTTCCCCGTGATCGATGGCGTTGGCCAGTAGGTTCCGCAGGACCCGCTCGACCCGCCGCGGATCGACGTCGGCGATCACCGGGTCGTCTGGCATGTCGACTATCAATTCGGTGCCGGATTCACGGGCGAGGTGGCGGACGGTGGACACCGCGGCCCGCGCACACATCCGGACGTCGAGTTGCTCGGACGCAAGTTCCGCAACGCCGGCGTCGTGCCGGGAAATCTCGAGCAGATCGGCCAGCAGACCTTCGAACCGGTCGAGTTCGGCAACAAGCAGTTCCGACGAGCGGCGGAGTATCGGATCGAGGCTCTCGCTGCCGTCGTGGATGAGGTCCGCGGCCATCCGCACTGTGGTGAGCGGGGTGCGCAGTTCGTGGCTGACATCCGATGTGAAGCGTTTCTGCAGATTGCCGAACTCCTCGAGCTGGGTGATCTGCTTCGACAGGCTCTCCGCCATTTCGTTGAAAGACATTGCGAGACGAGCCATGTCGTCCTCACCGCGAACCGGCATACGTTCCTTGAGTCGGCCGTCGGCGAAGCGCACCGCGATCCTCGACGCCGATCGGATCGGCAGCACTACCTGCCGCGCGACGAGCAGAGAAATCGCTGCCAACAGGACCAGTAGGACAGCGCCACCGATCAACAGGGTGCTGCGGACCAGCGACAGGCTGCGATCCTCACTGGCAAGTGGGAACACGAGATACAACTCGAGGCCGGAGATCGACGACGCCGTGGGACTGCCGATGATCAAGGCCGGGCCGGAATACCCTTCGGGATCCGAGACCGTTGCGAACTGGTAGGCGATCTGTCCGTTGTGAACGAACTCACGCAAGTTGTCGGGGATCTGATCAGCCGGCCCGGCAAACACCGGATCTCGGGGCCCGTCCTGCTCGACGATCAGCGCGGGATCGAAGGTGCCCGCAGAACCCGATGCTTGACCGCCCGACTGATTGCGGCTCGTCAAACTTGACGCCGCACTCTCGAGTTGGTCTTTGAGGGCTGCACTGCCGTCGACGCCGGCCAACTGATCTTCGACGACGCCTCGGGCGCGATCCATCTCCTCCGTGGCGGCGGTGATCTTCGCTTCGAGCAGCCGGTCGGTGATCTGGCTCGTGAGCACAACACCGAGGATCACGATCACAATCAGCGACAACGACAACGTGGAGACGACTACCCGCAATTGCAGCGATCGTCGCCACGTGTGGGCGAGGGTGTTACTCAGTGAGTGGCACCACCGGAGAAAAGGCGTCAGCCACCGATTGAGGCGGCGACGCCAACGGGAAACGCCACCGGTCACGGCGGTCCGGCCTTGTAGCCGACACCCCTCACCGTCAAAACCACTTCGGGATTCTCGGGATCGGTTTCGACCTTGGCGCGCAGACGCTGGACGTGGACGTTGACCAGGCGGGTGTCAGCGGCGTGACGGTAACCCCACACCTGTTCGAGGAGCACCTCACGGGTAAACACCTGTCGGGGTTTGCGCGCAAGAGCGACGAGGAGATCGAATTCGAGGGGTGTGAGCGAAATCTGCTCGCCGCCGCGGCTGACCTTGTGCGCCGGCACGTCGATCACGATGTCGGCAATACTCAGCAGCTCCGCCGGTTCTTCCTCGGTCCGGCGCAGGCGAGCGCGAACCCGAGCGACGAGTTCCTTGGGCTTGAACGGCTTCATGATGTAGTCGTCCGCGCCGGACTCGAGGCCGAGGACAACGTCCACGGTGTCGGTCTTCGCGGTCAACATCACGATGGGAACGCCGGAATCCGCACGCAGGACCCGACATACGTCGATGCCGTTCATGCCGGGCAGCATCAGATCGAGCAAGACAAGGTCGGGCCGAGTCTCGCGCACCGCAGCAAGTGCAAGAGTTCCGTCGCCTACCACGTAGGGATCAAAACCCTCACCCCGCAGCACGATCGTGAGCATCTCGGCGAGTGCCGTGTCGTCGTCGACAACCAGAATCCTTGGTTTCATATCCCTATCGTTGCATCTTCGAGTCGTAATTAAGACCGTTACGTGACTGTGCGGCGTGCCGCGTGTTCCCTCTACTGTGCCGGAAACTTCCGAATCGGGTGGCTATCGTGACGCATCACCCGAAATCGACCAGTTTGCGGGCAAGGTCCGACGGGTCCGTATCGGGACCAATGACCCACCACGGTGATACCCACTCGGCTGCCGCGAGCTGTGAGTACAGCTCGCCAGTTCGGACCTGGAGGTCTCCGTCGCGCTCGTAGGCGTCACGCTCGCGCGTCGAATCTTCCACCTCACGACTGCGCGCACGCTCGTTTGCCAGTGCGATCGGCACGTCGAGGTACATCTGCAAATCAGGCGCCGGGAGGCCGAGGCGACCCAGTTCCAGATCACCAACCCACGCCACCATCTCGCCGTCGACGCCCTGATGCATCCGCGCCGCGTTGTACGCCGCATTGGACGCGACGTACCGATCGAGCAGAACAATGTCGTTGGTACTCAACAACTCTGCGACCTTCTCTGCCGCTCCCGCGCGGTCGAGCGCAAACAGCACCGCCATCGCGTTCACGGACTGCGCCAGGTCTCCGTGCGCTCCCTTGAGGGCTTCGGCCGCAAGATCGGCATGGATCGATTGTCCGTAGCGGGGGAAATCGAGCGTGGCGACGGTGGTCCCCGAGCGCCGAAGCTCGTCCACCACTTTGCCGATCAACGTCCGTTTGCCGGCTCCGTCGAGCCCTTCCAACGCCACGAGTATTCCCACGGCTGACAAGCCTATCCCGCAGCCTGACAAGCCTATCCCCCGGTCCGTCGAGTCAGACCGGGGGACGGCGTTGTTACTTCAGGCCGGCACTGTTACTTCAGACCGGCACTGCTACATCAGTAGCGGTAGTGCTCGGGCTTGTACGGGCCCTCGACGTCGACGCCGATGTACTCTGCCTGCTCCTTGGTGAGCTTGGTCAGCGTGCCACCGAGGGCCTCGACGTGAATCTTGGCGACCTTCTCGTCGAGATGCTTCGGGAGGCGGTAAACCTCGTTGTCGTACTCCTCCGGCTTGGTCCACAGTTCGATCTGCGCGATGACCTGGTTGGAGAAGCTGTTGCTCATCACGAACGACGGGTGGCCCGTCGCGTTGCCGAGGTTGAGCAGACGCCCTTCGGACAGCACGATGATCGAATGACCGTCGGCGAAGGTGAACTCGTCGACCTGCGGCTTGATGTTGATCCGCGTGACATCACCGGACTTCTCGAGTCCGGCCATGTCGATCTCGTTGTCGAAGTGACCGATGTTGCCCAGGATGGCCTGGTGCTTCATGGCCTTCATGTGCTCGAACGTGATGATGTCCTTGTTGCCGGTGGACGTGATCACGATGTCGGCCCAGCCGATGGCCTGCTCGACGGTCTTGACCTCGAAGCCGTCCATCAATGCCTGGAGTGCGTTGATCGGGTCGACCTCGGTGACCGCGACGCGAGCGCCCTGGCCACGAAGCGCCTCGGCGCAGCCCTTGCCGACGTCGCCGTAACCGCAGACGAGTGCAGCCTTGCCGCCGATCAGGACGTCGGTGCCGCGGTTGATGCCGTCGAGCAGCGAGTGGCGTGTGCCGTATTTGTTGTCGAACTTGCTCTTGGTGACCGAGTCGTTGACGTTGATCGCGGGGAACGTGAGTTCACCGGCAGCGGCGACCTGGTACAGGCGCAGAACGCCCGTTGTGGTCTCTTCGGTGACGCCCTGGACGGACTCGGCGATTGCCGACCACTTGCCCTTGTCGGCTTCGAGGGACTGACGCAGCAGAGCCAGGAAGACCTTGTACTCGTCGGAATCCTGATCGTCGTCCGTCGGCGGAACAACGCCGGCCTTCTCGAACTGCGCGCCCTTGAGCACGAGCATGGTGGCGTCGCCACCATCGTCGAGAATCATGTTGGCAGGCTCACCCGGCCACGTCAGCATCTGCTCGGCTGCCCACCAGTACTCCTCGAGGGTTTCACCCTTCCACGCGAACACCGGAACGCCCTTGGGCTCTTCCGGGGTGCCGTGGGGACCGACGACGATAGCGGCGGCTGCATGATCCTGGGTGGAGAAGATGTTGCACGAAGCCCAACGAACCTCGGCGCCGAGCGCGGTCAGCGTCTCGATCAGAACTGCAGTCTGAATGGTCATGTGGAGCGAACCGGAAACGCGAGCGCCCTTGAGCGGCAAGACCTCTGCGTATTCACGGCGCAGCGCCATGAGGCCCGGCATCTCGTGCTCGGCCAGTCGGATTTCCTTGCGACCGAATTCGGCGAGCGAAAGATCTGCAACTTTGAAGTCGACACCGTTACGGTTGTCGGCCACGGGCGTTGTTGAAACTGAGGTCGTCATCGTCCCTCTCCTGGTTGACGTGCATACTCCACTCCAGGCTATCCGCTCGACCCACGCAGTAGGACATCACCGTGATTGCGGCGACCCTCACACCGTGCCGCGCGCGCCTCGGGCAACATCGATGAACGGTCCGAGCAAGGCACCCAGATCCTCCGCCACCGACGCCCCGGACTCGGGCGGCATCGATATATAACTCAGGCCAAGCCTCGCAATTGCCCTGGCCAGGATGCCCGCATCAGCGGCCGACGCCTGAATCCACCCACGCTGAAAACTCTCCGACAACCGAGTTGATGCCCGATCGATGATCACGGCGCTGTCCGTCGTGATCAAACGCAACAAATCGGGCTTCGCCTCCCCCGTCAGGAGCGAACGCACCAACGGGTCCATCGCACTGGAGGCAAAGAACTCCCCGAACCCGGACATCAGGGCGTCGACGCTCCGACCCTCGTTTGCTGCAACGGCGTCGTCCACAGCGTCGACAAACCCGTCCGCGAGCCGCAGCGCGTACGCCTGCGCCAGGCCCTGCCGCGAACCGAACTCGTTGTAGAGCGTCTGCCGGCTGACACCCGCATGCTTGGCCAGAACGGTCAGACTCACCTCGGACCAGTCCCGCTCGGTCAGCAACTCCCGCATCGAATCGAGCACCGCACCGCGCAGCAGCAGACGGGACGCCTCTTTCTGAGGCAAGCGGGTGGGCGTCGACATCATGATGACGACTTTACCGCCGCACCCGCCGACCCACTCAGGCCCGTTCGATCTCCACCATGAAGAAATCACTCTTCGCCGCGCCGCAGTCCGGGCAGCTCCAGTCGTCCGGAATGTCATCCCAGCGAGTGCCTGGTTCGATGCCGTCGTCTGGCCAGCCTTGCGCCTCGTCGTACTCGAATCCGCACTGCGCGCACTGATACAGCTTGTAGTCGTTCATGATTCACTCCCCTGCCTTTGCCGAAACAGTTTCGAAGTCCACCTTTTCCCGGACACCACAGTCTGGGCAGCACCAGTCGTCATGGACTGCGTCCCACGGCGTTCCTGCCGGAAACCCTTCTCGCGGTGCGCCGTTCACTTCGTCGTAGACGTAGTCACACACGGGGCATTTGTAGGCACTCATGCGCTCGCTCCGTACCGCGCGAGGATCTTCTCCCGCTTGCCCGGCTGGATATTGACCCGGGTGATATCGCCGCCATAGTGAGCAACGACCTTGGGATCCATCACTTTTCGCCACAGCGGCGGCACGTAGGCAAGCATGATCATGCTGGCGTAACCACTCGGAAGATTGGGTGCGCCGTCCATGCTCCGGAGCGTTTGATAGCGACGGGTGGGGTTGGCGTGATGATCACTGTGTCGCTGCAGGTGGTACAGGAAAATGTTGGTGCAGATGTGGTCACTGTTCCAGCTGTGCTCCGGCGCGGCGCGTTCGTACCGGCCGCTGGCCAACTTCGTTCGCTTCAGTCCGTAGTGCTCGAGGTAGTTGACCGTCTCGAGCAGACAGAATCCGAAGACGGCCTGCAATGCCAGGAACGGCAGAATCGACAGCCCGAACACGGCGGCGAGTACAGCGAACAGCACTACCGACATCAACCACGAATGCAGGACGTCGTTGCGAATTGTCCACGGCTTCTTACCCAATCGATCCAGCCGCGTCTTTTCGAGTTCCCACGACGATCGCAGGGATCCCCACACACTGCGCGGCAGGAAAGCCCAGAAGCTCTCACCGAATCGCGACGACGCGGGATCTTCCGGAGTTGCCACCCGGACGTGATGACCACGGTTGTGCTCGATATAGAAGTGACCGTAGAAGGACTGCGCCAGAGTAATCTTCGACAACCACCGCTCGAGATCGTCCTTCTTGTGGCCGAGTTCGTGTGCCGTGTTGATTCCGATGCCCGCAACACACCCGACGGTGATCGCCACACCGATCTTCGATACCAATCCGAGCCCGCCGTCGATACCGAGCCACGAGAGGTCGGTAGCCGACCACAAGTAGCAGGCCATGACGAGGCTGACCAGCTGGAACGGAATGTAGACGTACGTGCAGTAGCGGTAGTACTTGTCGTTCTCGAGCCTCTCCATGACCTCGTCTGGCGGGTTCTCACCGTCCGGCCCGAAGAAGATATCGAGGATCGGCAACACCAGGTACACGAGCAGCGGCCCTATCCACCACCAGATCGGGGACACGACGCCCAGGCCAATGTTGTTGAACAGGGCCACCATTCCCACCGCGATGAAAATCGCGACCGGAGGAACCAAGCCGAGCAGCCAGAGATGCCGCTTCTTGTCTCGCCACTCCCCCGATATCTGATCGGATTCTGCGCTCACGTGTGTCGACACTGCGTGCCCTCCTCCATCCGGAACGACCCACGGCTGTGAGTCACTTCACTATGAGGTAGACAATACTGCCAACATTGTAAAAAAACTATACAAATCCTTAAATTTGTACACTCAGTCGATTTCGCCGCGCTCGCGCTTTCCGATCAACGAATGCCGACGGCTGTAGGCAAAGTAAATGACCACGCCGAGCGCCATCCAGACGACGAACCTGATCCATGTCTCCACCGACAGATTGAACATGAGCCACACGCAGGCCAACACCGCCAGAATCGGCACCCAAGGCACGAGAGGAACCCGGAATCCGCGGGGTAGATCCGGACGCGTGCGGCGCAACACCACCACTCCGATCGAGACGAGAACAAAAGCGAACAACGTTCCGATGTTCACCATTTCCTCGAGCGTGCCGATCGGGAAGAATCCGGCCAATACGGCAACCACCACCCCGACGAGCACGGTGATCCGAACCGGAGTTCCGTGCTTACCCGTCGGCGCCAACCGCCGCGGCATCAAACCGTCGCGCGCCATCGCAAAAAGCACACGAGTCTGCCCCAGCATCAACACCATCACCACGGTTGTGAGCCCGGCGAGGGCACCGAACGAGATCACATTCTTTGCCCACGTGATGTCGTGGAACGCGAATGCCGTTGCCAGATTGGACGTGTCACCCTCGAGCACTGTGTAATTCACCATTCCCGTGAGCACCAGCGTCACCGCCACGTACAGCACGGTGACGATGAGGAGTGAGCCGAGAATTCCCCGAGGCAGCGCCTTCTGCGGTTCCTTCGTTTCCTCCGCGGTGGTGGCAACGACGTCGAATCCGATGAACGCAAAGAACACCAGGCTCGCCGCTGCAAGGAGTCCGTACCATCCGAACGTGCTACCGCCTGCGCCCGTGACGTAGGAGAACAACGACTGATGTATGCCCTCCCCGGTGCTGCCGGGCTGCGAGGGCGGAATGTACGGCGTGTAGTTGTCGGTGTCGATGTAGAACATGCCGACGATGATCACGAGCAGCACCACGGCGACCTTGATCGACGTGATCACCAGCGACACTCGCGACGACAGTTTGGTTCCGGTCACCAGCAACACCGTGATGACCGCGATGATCAGCACCGCGCCCCAGTCGAACGAGACCGGACCCCACTCGACGATCGGACTTCGTGAACCCATCACCTCACCGAGGTACAGGGACCATCCCTTTGCGACGACGGACGACGCCAACGCAAATTCGAGGATGAGGTCCCAGCCGATGATCCAGGCGACAAACTCGCCGAACGTCGCGTACGAGAAGGTGTATGCGCTACCGGCGACGGGAACCGTCGACGCGAATTCGGCGTAACAGAGTGCCGCCAGGCCACAGGCAACAGCGGCGATGACAAACGCCAGCGACACCGACGGCCCGGCGACATTGCCTGCCGTCCGAGCCGTGAGTGTGAAGATTCCTGCACCGATGACCACCGCAACACCGAATACGGTGAGATCCCAGGAGTTCAGATCTTTTCGGAGTTTGGTCTCGGGTTCGTCGGTGTCCTTGATGGACTGCTCTATCGACTTGGTTCGGAACAATTTGGAACGACCGGATCCGGCCTCGTCCTTGATCGCCACTGCCGCCTCCTTAGAGATGGCATCAGCCTAAGCCTGTACGAGAGGCTTTGTTCAGGGTTTGCGAGTGACCAGTTTGTC
Organism: Rhodococcus sp. MS16; assembly: GCF_013277795.1. NCBI lineage: Bacteria > Bacillati > Actinomycetota > Actinomycetes > Mycobacteriales > Nocardiaceae > Rhodococcus > Rhodococcus sp. MS16. The sequence continues at coordinate 148,903 of NZ_VBTM01000004.1, read as the reverse complement.
GAGATCTGGTTCGATGTAGATCACGCGCGCCGCCGGAACAGCAGCACGCACACGCGCTTCGGCCTCGTCGATTGCGGTCGCGACATCCGAGATGGTCGAACCGAGCGGAACGGCAACCTTGGCCGCAACAAGAATCTCCTCGGGACCGAGGTACTGGGTCTTGCAGTGGATGACTCGTTCGATGCGGGTTCCGTCGACCAACGCGGCCAGGATGAGATCGGTTTCGACGCTGGTCGCGCCTTCCCCGATCAACAGGGATTGCATTTCGACGATCAGGACGATCGCGATGATGCCGAGGAGCACGCCGATGCACAGGGTGCCGATGCCGTCGAAAACCGGATTGCCGGTCACCATCGTCAGGCCGACGCCGCCCAGTGCCAGCACCAGTCCGATCAGTGCGCCGGTGTCCTCGAGGAGGACAACCGGCAGTTCAGGACTGCGCGACGTACGGATGAACGACCACCACGACGCGTTTCCCTTCAGCGGACGAGATTCCTTCATCGCGGTGTAAAAACTGAACCCTTCCAGGCACATGGCGATGACCAGGATGACAACGGCTACAAACGCCGAGTTGAGTTCCTCCGGATGCTGGATCTTGTGAATGCCCTCGTAGATCGCGAACAGTGAACCCAAAGTGAAGAGCACCAGCGCAACCACGAACGAGTAGAAGTACCGATTGCGCCCGTATCCGAACGGGTGCAGTTGGTCGGCTTCCTTCTCGGCCTTCTTCTGCCCGAGCAACAGCAGTCCCTGATTGGACGTGTCGGCAACCGAGTGCACCGACTCGGCCAGCATCGACGACGACCCGGTGATCAGGAATCCCGCGAATTTGGCTACGGCAATTCCGGCATTAGCCCCCAATGCAGCCAGGATTGCTTTCTTTCCACCTTCTGCCGACACGGTTATCGGCCAACCGTGGCGCTGAAAACCTGTGCCTTTGTACTTCGGGGAGAGATTGTCGCGATGGGTTCGTCAGCGGAAATCCAGGCTGCGCGGCCACGATCGAGTTCCAGTTCGCCAGTCCCACAGCGCACCGTAACCGAACCCTCGGTGCAGATCAGGATGCGCGGATCCCCGGCCGGAACGACGCTGTCCGTCAGGTCTGCACCCAATTCGATACGCGTGAGCCGAAATTCCGGAGCGGGCGTCGGATAGACGATGTCCGCGCTGCCCGCGTGCGGCGACGGGTCGAGAATCGTGATGTCGGATCCGTTGAAGTCGAGAACCCGAAGCAACTCGGGCACATCGACGTATTTGGGGGTAAGCCCGCCGCGTAGAACATTGTCGGAGTTCGCCATGATCTCGACAGCCAGTCCGTGTAGATAGGCATGCAGGTTTCCGGCGGCCAGGAAGATTCCCTGACCTGGTTCCAGGGTGACCCGGTTCAACAGCAACGCAGCCAGCACTCCGGCGTCACCCGGATACGATTCGCCGAGTTCGAGCGCGGTGCGGATCTCCGCGGCAAATTCGGCGTCTCGCGACGACGCGTAACCGATGCATCCCGCGAGGACGGCCGGCAACAATGTTCCGAGCGCGGTGGACGGCAAGGTTATCCACGTTGTGAACAACGCCCGCAGGCCGTCCGAATCCGGTTGTCCTTCAAGGAGACCGATGTACGGCTCCAGTTCGGGCACCGCCAGTGCGCGCAGCATCTTGACAGTCCTCGTCGGTTCGCGGAATCCCGCGAGCGCTTCGAACGTGCTCAGGGCGACGACCAGTTCCGGCTTGTGGCTGCCGTCCTTGTAATTGCGGACGGGTGCGTCCATCGGAACACCGAGGGCGTTTTCCCGGCGGAAGCCCTCTTCTGCCTGGCGGGCGCTCGGATGCGCTTGCAATGACAGCGGTTCCTCTGCTGCCAACAGCTTGAGCAGGAACGGCAAGCGTTCACCGAAGGCCTCGATGTTCTGCTCACCCAGTTGCCGCGCCGGGTCCCGGCCGAGCACGTCGAGTAACGACTCACTGCCATCGTCGGTGACGACGCGCGCAGGATCGCCCGGATGCGCGCCCAGCCACAATTCCGCCTCAGGATGTGCGGACGGCACGGGAAGCCCACGAAGTTCGGCAATAGCCGTACGTGACCCCCAGGCGTAGGACCGCAGAGCGCCCTCGAGTTCGTGCACTAGCGCGGCCCACCCGTCAACTGCACGTATGCGGACGCCATGTCCACTCTCGATGCCAAGACAAACACCTGTTCCACTTCCGATACCCCCGTATTGGCGCTGTCCTCGTCTGCTGCGATCACCAGATCCGCATCGGCCAGCGCATCCATGCGTCGCACAACCTCGCCGCGTCCCGCTTCCATGGCAAAAACGAATGCCCGAACCGGGTCGATCGGCAACGGACCGTCGAGCTCCGGATCGTGGAAGAAGGGATCGTGAAAAACCGAATCGGGGGCCCCTGACGGCGGAGCGAAGAGGGCCCGTGCCGCTGCGATCACATCCGACAGTTCACCGGAGGCCGCGGAGCATCCCGATGCCAGAAGCGACGCGCTTGCATAGTCGGCAAGCGCAGTGGCGACCGCGCCGCTGCCGCACACGACCAGTCGGCGATCGCGCATTCTGGTAGCCAAGGATTTGGCGGGATTGTGAAACACCTCGTTGGACAACCCGTCGCTGATGGCTTCGGCGTCGACGGCGTCCGCGATCCGATCGAGGGACGACGGTCCGGCTTCACCCTTGTCGCGGTTCTCGATCGCGGCAACCACGGCAACGAAGACCGCGAGAAAGCGAATCATCGTGTGGCGCGGAGCAGTGAACACACGCGGCGGCAGGGTCATCGTGCGCCCGGCAGCCGCTGCCCTCATCGGTCCCTCTTCGGGAACCGCGACAACAACTTCTGCGCCGCGGCGCACCGCCCCGTCGACGGACTCCACCAGGCGCGGATCCCCCGCGTCGTCTCCCGCAACCACCACGACGTCGAGGGGGCCGACCCACGACGGCGTCCTGTCGAGCAGCACCAGCGGGCACGGCACAGCATTGCCGAGCAGGGCAACGGCGATCCGGGCGGCGTGTCTGGCACCGGCCGATCCCGCGATCAACACGATGCTTCGTGGGCGCAGCCCGGCCAACCGATCGAGCGAGCCTTCCGCGACCGCCGAAGCCGTCGAACGAATCTGTGCGCCCCCCATGGCTACCGAACGCAGTAACCCCTCGGAATCGGCAGCTGACAATGCGTCACTGTCGTCGAGGTCGAGGAGCGGTGTCGGCGCTGTCATCTCACCGCACCCCCTTCTCCGTAACAACTTCTCTCGCAACCAACATCGACCGCAGCACCGCGTGCGCGGATAGTCCCCCAACTATCCCAGGCGGCCGACGCGCCGACAAACCAATCGGGCAGAAAAATGAACTCAGCCTCGAACGATCGCCAGAATCTCGCCGACCAACGCGTCGACGTCGGCCTGCGTCGGAGCTTCGACGTTGAGTCGGAGCAACGGTTCGGTGTTGGATGCCCGCAGGTTGAACCACGCATTACCGGACAAGTTGACCGTGACACCGTCGAGGCGGTCGACGGATTCTGTGCGGTCCGCGAAGGCGGCGAGGACCGCAGCCGTTCGATCGGCCGCATCGGCAACGGTCGAGTTGATCTCGCCGGAAGCGCTGTACCGGGTGTACTCGGCCATCAGTTCAGACAGCGGCCGGTCCTGCTCACCGAGTGCGGCCAGCACGTGCAGAGCAGCCAGCATGCCGGAATCGGCACCCCAGAAATCGCGGAAGTAGTAGTGAGCGGAATGCTCGCCGCCGAAGACTGCGCCCGTTTCGGCCATCTGCTGCTTGATGAACGAATGGCCGACACGGGTGCGGATCGGAACGCCACCCAATTCGGTGACCAGTTCCGGCACCGCGTGCGAGGTGATGAGGTTGTAGATGATCGACGCGCCGGGCTCTTTTGCCAACTCGCGCTGGGCAACCAGTGCCGTCACGGCGGACGGGGACACCGGGTCACCCTTTTCGTCGACCACGAAGCAACGGTCCGCGTCACCGTCGAAGGCAAGACCGACATCTGCGCCCGTCTCACGGACGTACGCCTGCAGATCGACCAGGTTGGCCGGATCGAGCGGGTTCGCCTCGTGATTGGGGAACGAGCCGTCCAATTCGAAGTACAGCGGCAGCACGTCGAGCGGCATCGGGCCGAAGACGGCGGGCGCTGTGTGTCCGCCCATCCCGTTACCCGCGTCGACGGCAACCTTCATCGCGCGCATCTCGGACAGGTCGACCAGCCCACGCAAGTAGCTTGCGTACTCGTCGAGCACATCGCGGCTGCTGACCGCGCCGGCCGGACCGTCGAACTCGGGAACTCCGGAGACGACCTCACCGGAGATGACAGCAAGACCGGTGTCCTGACCGACTGGCTTCGCACCCGCCCGGCACAACTTGATGCCGTTGTACTTCGCGGGGTTGTGGCTTGCCGTGAACATCGCACCGGGGCAGTTCAACAACCCGGAAGCAAAATAGAGCTCGTCGGTGGACGCCAGTCCGATGTGTACTACGTCGAGTCCCTGCGCGACGACACCCTCGGCGAACGCGGCCGACAGCGCGGGTGAGGACTCACGCATGTCGTGCCCGATCACCACGGTCGATGCAGCGCCCTCCTCGTCCCGAACCAAGCGGGCAAACGACGCGCCGACATCGCGGACAAAATCTTCGTCGATCTGCTCACCCACCACGCCACGGACGTCGTACGCCTTGATGATTGCAGCAACCGACTCGGCTGTTCGCCCCACTGAATTCATTCTCCTTGTGTGCGCATCCCGTCGGATCTTTCGACCGGGACACTGGAAGTTCGCAAGACGCTGGAAGTTCTGAGCAAGCCTAATGCTTCACGCGTGACTACGGGATGTCAGGCAAAAGCGGCCGGAAGTTCAGGCCGACGGATCCGGCAGAACACGCAGGTGACCGCGACGACCGGTGCGAACCGCGGGAGGCGCGACGGAACGGGCGTCGTCGCCTGCGGACACGCCTGTGTCCTCACGTCCCTTGGCGCGGTCGCCGAAACCTGCCTCACGGACAGCTTCGGCAAGAGCGGTCAAATCGTCTTCGTCCGGAGTGCTGGTCGAGAATCCACCCTCGTACCGGACCATTTCCCAGCCCTTCGGGACCGTGATACGCGACGCATGGTTGTCACACAGATCCCACGAGTGCGGTTCAGCGACGGTCGCGAGAGGACCGACTACCGCAGTGGAGTCCGAGTAGACATACGTCAACGTCGCGACGGCGGGGTTCTTGCACCCGGGGCGGCAGCAGCGACGCAGAGATCTCACAGGTACGGAGCCTAGCCCTCCCCGCGGCGGGAACCTACTCGGACACACCGACGGAGCGTCACTGTCGTAATCTCGACGCCATGTCACGCTCCCCCCGCAGACGGTCGATCACCACCCGTTCGATCGAACGGCACGGCCGCGGCCTGCGCGGACCTTTGTTGCCGCCGGAAGTTCCGGCACGGCGAACCCGAGCGGAGAAATTCGATCTCCTCGTGATGGAGGCGTTTGCTCCGGTGGACCTGGCATGGCACGACCGGCTGAAGAAACTCGACATCGCCGTAGACGAGGTTCCGAAGATTTTTGCCCGTGATCCGGATTCGGTGAACTGGCCACCGGAAGTTGTCGCGGACGGACCTGTCCCACTCTCACGTTTGATTCCCGCGGGCATCGATCGGCACGGCAAGACGACACGTGCGCGAATTGTGTTGTTCCGTAGACCGTTGGAGCAGCGTGCCAAGAATCCGGACGAACTCACGGATCTGGTTCACGACGTGCTGGTGCATCAAGTCAGTACGTTTCTCGGCGTCGATCCATCAGTGATCGATCCGACGTTCCCTGAAGAAGACTAGGCACCTGAAAAAGACTAGGCACCCGAAGAGGACTAAGTACTCTGCAGGCTAGGGCCGAAAGCCCATGTCCCTTAGGCAAATACCTCTGAAAGTCTGTGCACGACCTGCAATTCCCCGTTGCAGGTCAAGACTTTTCGCAGACCGTCCCGTCAGCCCCGACGCTGACCGAACCGATTCAGCAGCAGATCAGATGATCCCCCGCTTGAGACGTCGACGCTCGCGCTCCGACAACCCTCCCCAGATTCCGAACCGTTCGTCGTTGGCGAGTGCATAATCGAGGCACTCGTCACGAACCTCACAGCCGAGGCAAATTCGCTTGGCTTCCCGAGTAGATCCACCCTTTTCGGGGAAGAACGCCTCAGGATCGGTCTGCGCACAGAGTGCGCGTTCCTGCCATTGATCCTCGATGGTGTCGAACAGTTCCTCGAAGCCGGTCACCAGACTCAGCACAGGCCGAGCAGTCACCGCCTCGATTTCACTGCAGGCACCTTCTGCTGCGCCTGCTTGGGAATCGGTCTGCGGTTCGTAGCTCACTGTCATTGCCAGAGCACTGATCTCGACATTTTCATTGGGCATCGTTCCGCCTCCTCACCTGTAATAGCGCAGAATTTCACTCCGTATTTCAACCCATTTCAACCCCACCCCGTTGACCACTCGAAACTACGTTCGAATGTGGTCCCGCTGCAGGCAAACTCGCCGACATCGGTGGAATGACACATTTGAGATTACACACGTCCAGCGTGTCGCGGTCAAGCTAATGAACAGGAATCCATTAGTATTCCGGCCCGAGTTTTGCATCTGACACACCGCCCAGCGGACACGGCAAGCCGAGCACCGCCTAGTCTTTGTCAAGTGAACGTGACTGTATTGGTTGGCGGCGTCGGCGGAGCTCGTTTCCTCCAAGGAGTGCAACACGCACTCGGCATCTCCGGTGGTGAAACGCTCGAGAAATATCAAGGCCCACACCGGATCACAGCCGTGGTCAACGTCGGCGACGACGTCTGGATGCACGGGCTGCGTATCTGCCCCGACCTCGATACCTGCATGTACACCCTCGGCGGCGGCATCGACACCGAGCGCGGATGGGGCCACAAGGGCGAGAGTTGGAACGCAAAAGAAGAGCTCGCCGCGTACGGCGCAAAGCCGGACTGGTTCGGGCTCGGCGACCGCGATATCGCCACCCATCTGATCCGCAGCCAGATGCTCAGAACGGGCTATCCGCTCTCCGCAGTTACCGAAGCGTTGTGCAATCGTTGGAATCCCGGCGTTGACCTCATCCCCGTCAGTGACGACCGCAGCGAAACGCACGTCGTGATCACCGACCCGGAGGACGGCGAGCAGAAAGCGATCCATTTCCAGGAGTGGTGGGTACGTCACCGCGCACACGTCCCGACCCACAGCTTTGCTCACGTCGGTGCCGAACAGGCGAAGCCGGCCCCGGGAGTGCTCGAGGCGATCGAGAACGCGGACGTCGTCCTGATCGCTCCGTCCAACCCGGTTGTCAGTGTCGGCGCGATTCTGGCGGTGCCAGGCATTCGTGGTGCACTCCGCACCACCGCAGCCAAAGTGATCGGACTCTCCCCCGTGATCGGCGGAAAACCGTTGCGCGGAATGGCCGACGAGTGCCTCGACGTCATCGGCGTCGAGACGACATCCGAAGCAATCGGTCGCCATTACGGCGCCCGGTCGATCAACGGCATCCTCGACGGCTGGCTGATCGACGAAGGTGACACCGCCGACGTCGACGGTGTGGATGTGCGCGCCGTCCCACTGATCATGTCCTCGCCCGCGGCCACCGCCGAGATGGTGGCCACCGCATTCGATATCGCCGGAGTGTCGCTGTGACAACAAACACGACCGATCAGGCTCCCGGCGATCACTCGCCCGGCGCAGCCATCGAAGTGATTCCCGTTCACGGTCTTCCGGAGTTCCGTCCGGGGGATGATTTGGCTGCTGCCCTCATCGAGGCAACACCGTGGATCCGCGACGGCGACGTCCTTGTCGTGACGAGCAAAGTGTTCTCGAAGGTCGAAGGCCGCGTCGTCTCGTCCCCGACCGACCCCGACGAGCGCGATGCCGCGCGGCGTGTACTCGTCGATCAGGAAGCCGTACGCGTCGTAGCGCGTAAGGGCCGAACCCTCATCACGGAGAACAAGCTCGGAATCGTTCAGGCCGCATCCGGCATCGACGGCTCCAACGTCGACGGCGGCGAGTTGGCTTTGCTTCCCGTCGATCCCGACGCGAGTGCCGCCACGCTGCGCGCTCGGTTCCTCGATGCCGCCGGTAAGTCCGTCGCCGTCGTGGTGACGGACACCATGGGCCGCGCGTGGCGCAACGGGCAGACCGACGCCGCGATCGGCGCCGCCGGAATCCCGGTGTTGCATGGTTACCTCGGAGCGCAGGACAGCCAGGGTAACGATCTGATCGTGACCGAGATCGCCGTTGCCGACGAAATCGCGGCTGCCGGCGATCTGGTGAAGGGCAAGCTCGGCGGAGTACCGGTTGCCGTTGTACGCGGCTTGCGATTCCAGGACAACGGTTCCACAGCGCAGGATCTCATCCGTCGCGGTGCCGACGATCTGTTCTGGCTCGGCACGGCCGAAGCCACGGCGATGGGCCGCGGCCAGTCGTTGCTTCTGCGCCGTTCGATTCGCGCGTTCAGCGAGGAACCTGTTGACGCCGACGCGATTCGGTTGTCCATCGCCGAGGCGTTGACCGCGCCGGCGCCGCACCACACCCGACCCGTTCGCTTTGTCTGGTTGCGCACCAACACTATTCGCAAGCAACTGTTGGAAGCACTACGCGAGAAGTGGCTCACCGATCTCCGCGCCGACGGACGCACCGAGGAATCCGCGCAGGCCCGCGTCGCGCGTGGCAACATCCTGTTCGACGCCCCTGAAGTTGTCATCCCGTTCTGCGTCCCCGACGGCGCGCACAGCTACCCGGACGAGCGCCGCACCGCTGCGGAGTCCACGATGTTCACCGTGGCGGCGGGAGCGGCGGTGCAGGGCTTGCTGGTTGCGCTCGCGACCCGTGAGATCGGGAGCTGCTGGATCGGTTCGACGATCTTTGCCGCCGACACGGTGCGCGAACATCTGGGCGTGCCCGCCGATTGGCAACCGCTCGGCGCCGTCGCTGTCGGTCACCCCCTCGAACCGCTCACTCCCCGTACGGCTCCCGCAGCCGGTGACGCATTGGTGGAGATGTAGGTGAGCGCAGAGACTCTGCACAGGTCCGCCAAAGGTGTTCTGGAACAATGGCCTACGCCGTCAGCGCACGACGAGTCCCTCCGTCACACCATGTTGGCTTTTCTCGACTCCGCACCAGACGGATGCCTTCGTCGTCATGTGCCGGGGCACATCACCGCGTCGTCGCTCGTTGTCGACGAAAGCCTGAATCACGTCCTGCTCACTCTGCATCCGCGTGTCGGGAAGTGGATTCAGCTCGGCGGACACTGCGAACCGACTGATGACACTGTGATCGATTCCGCCTTGCGGGAAGCTCGCGAGGAATCGGGAATTCACGATCTGCGCATCGACCCCGCACTTCTTTCCGCACACACGCACCCCATCACGTGTTCACTCGGCGTCCCGACCCGGCACCTCGACCTGAGGTTTCTTGTTGTGGCACCGGACAACTCACCGATCGTGCGCAGCGAGGAGTCGACGGACCTGCAGTGGTGGCCCGTCGATTCCCTCCCAGCCAATGCCGAACACGAGAGCGTCAACCACATGGTCTCGCTGGCGAGACTGCGCCTTCAGGCCTGAACCTTCAGGCTTGAAAAGCGGGGGCCAACTCGGGCCGCTTGGCGCTGACTCCGTCACCCGAGGAGACGCCCTTGACGCGCCGAGCCAGCCACGGCACCAGGAACTCTCGGGTCCATTGACGGTCTTCGCGCCTGGCCTCGATCTTCGACTGCGCCGGCACGGGACCGAGATCCGGCGCGGTGAGAGTGTGGTCCACACCGATGGCGTCGAGCACGTGAGCGGCCATGTTCTGATGCCCGGCAGGTGACATGTGCAGGCGGTCGAAGTCCCACATCCGCAGATCCTGATATTCGGCGAACCGCCAGAAGTCGACGATGGTCGCGCCGTGTCGATCGGCGACTTCGCGCACCAATTCGTTGTAAATGGCCATCCGGCCACGGAGTTTGCCGAAGAACGCCGACCATCCGGTGTCGTAGGCGGTGAACATCACTACGCGAGCACCGGATTCGGTGAGCGCGGCAATCGCGGTGTCGTAGCGAGCGACTACGGCATCGAGGTCCAGCTTCGGGCGCATCATGTCGTTGCCGCCGGCGTAGATCGTCACGAGGTCCGGCTTCAGCGCCAGCGCGGGCCCCAGCTGCTCGTCGACGATCGGACCGAGTAGTCGACCACGAATCGCCAGATTGGCGTATCGGAAATCCGGGTTGCCGATTGCCAACTGCTCCGCGACGCGTTCGGACCAACCTCGTAGCCCGTTGGGGAATCTGTCGTCTGTGTCGCCGACGCCCTCGGTGAACGAATCACCGAGGGCGACGTAGCGGCTCGGAAATGAAGTCATCCGGCCATTATTCCAGTTGCGAAGCTCAACAATCACACATCTGTGCTGAAACGCACGCCGCCGTCGGGCAGCGTCACACCGGGCCACACCCGAGCGCCGCGGAGCAATTCGCAGCGAGCGCCGATATCGGCACCGTCACCGATCACCGCGTCACGGACGAGCGCGCGGGGTCCCACCCGAACCCCGAATCCGAGGATCGATCGCTCGACAACTGCCCCGGCTTCCACCACGGCGCCGTCGAACAGGATTGCGCCGTCGAGGCGGGCGCCTGCGCCCACTTCTGCGCCGCGTCCGACAACCGTGCCGCCGATCAACACAGCTCCGGGAGCCACACCGGCACCGGGATGCACCAGGGACTCGCCGCGCGGGCCCTCGAGTGCGGGTGACGGCGCGATACCGCGAACCAGGTCGGCTGAACCGCGCACGAAGTCCTCCGGAGTGCCCATGTCACGCCAGTACGACGTGTCGACGTGACCGAAGACGCGCTTGCCCTCCGCCAGCAGGTTCGGGAACACCTCGCGCTCGACCGACACCGGGCGACCCTCGGGGATCTGCTCGATGATCTCGCGCTTGAAGACGTAACAACCGGCGTTGATCTGATCGGTCGGCGGATCCTGGGTCTTCTCCAGGAACGCGGACACCCGACCGTCTTCGTCGGTGGGTACACAGCCGAACGCTCGCGGATCGCCGACTCGTACGAGGTGCAGCGTGACGTCCGCGTCCGTTTTCGTGTGTGTGTCGAGGATCGCATTCAGATCGGTGCCGCCGAGTACGTCGCCGTTGAACACCATGATGTTGTCACCGCGAAGTTTCGGAAGAACGTTGCGGATACCACCGCCGGTTCCGAGCGGTTCGTTCTCGAACACGTAGTCGATCTCGAGGCCCATCTTCGACCCGTCACCGAAATAGTCCTCGAACACCTCTGCCTTGAACGACGTACCGAGTACGACGTGCTTGATGCCCGCAGCTTCGATCCGCGCGAGCAGGTGCGTCAGGAACGGCAGACCGGCCGTCGGCAACATCGGCTTGGGAGCCGACAAGGTCAGCGGACGCAGGCGAGTGCCCTTGCCGCCTACCAGGATTACCGCGTCGGTCGGAGTAGGTTCGGTCATCGTTGTTGTCCCCTGGGATTCGAAACTGAAGTGTCATCGGTCGGGTGATCTGTGCGAGCGCGCACTGCGGATGCGACGGCAATCTTGGAACGAAGCGCCAGGCCGCCGCGCAGTGCCAGACGCAGCGGGGCCTGCCACCACTGTGGATGGCGATCGGCTTGGAAACGGTAGGCACTGCGGTGGTGTGCCGGCAGCATCAACTCCGGATGACGCCCTGCCGCATGCCCTTTCGCGTGAGTTACCTCCGCAGAGGGCACAAACACGTTGAGCCAACCCGCTTTTCCGAGGCGATCACCGAAATCGACGTCCTCCATGTACATGAAGTAACGGGAGTCGAACCCGGAGATGGCGTCGAAGGCATCGCGGCGAACGAGCAGGCACGAACCGGACAACCAGCCGACCGCGCGCTCGGTGAGCGCCTCGTTCTCCTGGCGGTAGCGAGTCGTCCACGGATTCTTCGGCCACACCGTGCCCAGAATTGCGTGTCCCGCACCGGAAGTGATGTCGGGAACGGATCGCGCCGACGGATACACGCTGCCGTCGGGTTCGAGGACCTTGGGCCCCAGCGCACCGGCCCTTGGCCACCGATTTGCCGCAGCCACCAATTTGTCGAGTGAACCGGGGCTCCATTGGACGTCCGGATTGGAAATCACGATGAATTCGATAGCCGGATCGATCTCCGCGACAGCCCGATTTATCGCGCCTCCGTACCCGATATTTCCACCGGTACGGAGCAGACGAACGTGTTCGTACTTGCTGTCGGCGGCCTCGGGAGTTCCGTCGGTCGACCCATTGTCGGCCATGATGACCTGGGGTTTTTCTGTCGTCGCCTCGGCGAGTGTGCTCAAAAAGTTCTCGAGATGCTCGCCGGGCGAGTACGTCACCGTTACCACGGCCAGCTTGGGACTCACGCCGGTCAGCCTAGCCGCCCGGAGCGCTCCATCTGAACTTTGCTCACGCGATTGCGTCGTGAAGCGCCTCACGCCACGGGCGCAACGGGCTCAGGCCCGCGGCCGCCCACGCGTCACCGGACAACACCGAGTACGCGGGGCGCGGCGCCGGGCGGACAAATGCGGCGCTGGTGCAGGGGCGAACCCGATTCGGATCGGCACCGATCTCCTCGAACACCGCGCGCGCCAGATCGAACCAACTGGCCTGCCCGTCGTTGGTCGCGTGCAGTGTCGAAGTGCCCGTGAACGGACGTGACGCCAGTTCCAACAGACCGGCCGCCAGATCGACGCTGTACGTGGGCGAACCGATCTGATCGTCGACGACGTCGATAAAGTCCCGTTCACCTTCGAGGCGGCGCATCGTGCCGACAAAATCACCGGCCTCACCCGAGTAGACCCAGGCGGTGCGCACGATCACGGAATCAGCGCCGGACTTGCGCACGGCTTCCTCGCCCGCAAGCTTCGTGCGGCCGTAGACCGTCGACGGCCCTGTCGGCGAATCGACCTCGTACGGGCTGTGAGCGTCACCAGGAAAGACGTAGTCGGTGGAGACGTGGATCAATCGGGCACCCGCCCGCGCGCAGGCCGATGCCAGGTTGCTCGGCCCGGTCTCGTTCACTGCCGTGGCCGCCGCCTCATCCGACTCCGCTGCATCCACTGCCGTGTACGCGGCGCAGTTGATCACCACCGTCTCGGGTGAGAGAACATCGGACGTCAGCGCTTTGTCGACCGCACCACGATCGGTGATGTCCAACTGTGCTGAACCCAGAGCGACAACGCTTCGACCCGCCGAGAGCGCAAGCGATTCGATACGACTTCCAAGCTGGCCGCGCGCCCCTGTGAGCAGGATATTAGTCATACCCGTCAGTTTGGCACGCCGTCGCCAGGTACCCGACCTGACGTGAGTAGACCAGTAACCTGGATGGGTGTCACACCAGCAACCACAACGCCGCGTGCGTCCGCAGCCTGCGCCTAGTCGAGCAAAGACCAGCCCAGGCCGGATCGCCGTCGCCGTCGTGTCGGTCCTGGTGTTACTGGTTACCGGCTTTGCCTGGCGCGGAGTGGACTCACTGCGCAATTCCCTGGCCACCGCCAGCGGACTCGGCTTGGGCGGCGGCAAGGACGGCGCCATCGACATCCTCATGGTGGGAACCGACAGCCGAACGGATGCGCACGGAAATCCCCTGAGCCAAAGCGAGCTGGATTCGCTACGGGCCGGTGAGGAAGTTGCGTCCAACACCGACACGATCATCTTGATCCGCGTTCCCAACGACGGCAGTTCCGCCACCGCGATCTCCATTCCCCGCGACGCGTACGTCAATGTTCCCGGCATCGGCATGTCGAAGATCAACGGAGCCTTCGGAGCAACCAAGGAGACCGAGCGTCTGCGGCTGGTCAACAACGGAGCAAGCGAATCGGAGTCGGACCGCAAATCCACTGAAGCGGGCCGCGAAGCACTCATCGAATCCGTCGCGAACCTGACCGGAATCACCGTCGACCACTACGCCGAGGTCGGTCTACTCGGATTCGTTCTGCTCACCAATGCTGTGGGCGGCGTCGACGTATGCCTCAACGCGGCCGTGAACGAGCCTCTCTCCGGCGCCAATTTTCCGGCCGGCCAACAGACTCTCGACGGATCGAACGCCCTCAGCTTTGTCCGGCAACGTCACGATCTTCCCCGCGGCGACCTCGACCGCATCGTGCGTCAGCAAGTGTTCATGGCTTCCCTTGTCAGCCAGGTCCTCAGCGCAAAAACACTCAGCGATCCCGGCAAGCTCAGTTCGTTGACCAACGCCGTGTCACGCTCGGTGGTGATCGACGACGACTGGGACATCATCGAATTCGCGAAGCAACTGCAAAATTTGGCGGGCGGCAAGGTTCAGTTCGAAACCATCCCGGTGCTCGATATCAACGGTATGACCGACTACGGCGAGTCGATCGTCAAGGTCGATCCGAAAGAGGTGAAGAAGTACATCGCGAACCTCGTCGGCGCAGAGGTCGAGGAAGAAGAAACCACCTCGGCGGCGCCTACCGTCGATGCCTCGAAATTCACCGTCGACGTAGCTAACGCCAGCGATATCGGCGGACTCGCGAGCGGAGTCTCCGAAGCACTGAGCGCACTCGGCTACCGGGAAGGCGAAGTCGGAAACAACACCGGTGCAGACGTATCCGAGTCAACGGTCTTTGCGAAGTCCAAGGACGACGACGCAGCCCTTGCCGTCGCCGACGCATTGGGCGGCTTGACCGTAAAAGCGGATTCGTCGTTGCCCTCGAACACCGTTCGGGTTGTTCTCGCCTCGGACTACTCCGGTCCGACGTCCGCCGATTCCGTGTCACCAACGGATTCCGGCTCGACTTCAGCTTCCGGGACACCGGACTCGGCGAGCACAACCGAGACCAGTCCGACTCCCGCTCCCGCCGGACCGCCGATCGACGCCGCATCCAGCGGACCCCGCTGTGTGAATTAATACTCTGCGTAAACTGAGCGGATGCCTTCATCTGCCGACAATCTGACCGACGCACTCCTCGGACCGATCCTCGCGGCCGACCCTGCCGGACCACGGGTCACGTACTACGACGATGCGAGCGGCGAGCGCATCGAGTTGTCGGCAAGCACCCTGATGAATTGGGCTGCCAAGACCGCAAACATGGTGCGCGACGAGTTTGCTCTCGAGCCGGGAGCAAAAGTTGCGGTGCTGCTGCCGGCCCACTGGCAGAGCGTTGCCGTCCTACTCGGTGTGTGGTGGGCCGGGTGCGAGGTTGTCCTCTCCCCCGAGTCCGACGCCGAACTTGCTTTCGTGACGGCGGATCGACTCGATGACGTCGCCGACGTCCCTGAGGTCGCGGCGCTGTCCCTCGACGCATTCGGCAAGGGCCTGAGCGATCTGCCGATCGGGGTTGCCGACTACGCGACGTCCATCCGAGTGCATGGCGATCAGTTCCGCGCCGCGGGCGCCGGAGCGGCCCTGGAAGGCCGATCGGTTGCGGAAACCGTGCGCGCGGCAACGGAATCCGCCGCCGCCCGCGAACTCGCGTCGTCGGATCGTGTGATGTCCAGCGCGTCGTGGGATTCGGCTGAAGAACTGATCGGCGGACTGCTGTCGGTGCTGGCCGCCGGCGCGTCGCTCGTGCAGGTAGCCCACCCGGACGCGGATGCTACCGCGCGCCGAGTGGGCACCGAGAAGGTCACGAAGCAGTTCTGACCGCACTTGACCAGGCAGGCTCAACTCGACAGTGCGCTGACGGGTGAGACCATCCCGGCTCGGCGGGCAGGCAGGAGTGAGGCGATCACTCCGGCCACGCCGCCGATCAAGGTGATGGCCACCAACTGCGCCCAGGGCACGGCGCCGAGCGACACGTCGCCAAGCCCGAAAACAGACGCCGTTCCCGCGACTCCGAACACCAGACCGAATACAACACCGATCACCGACGCGACTCCCGCGACCAACAGCGCTTCCCAGATCAGCATCGCTCGAATTCCCTTCCTGGTCAGTCCGAGTGCGCGCAGCAGTCCGGATTCGCGGCGCCGCTCGAGAACGGAGAGCGCCAGGGTGTTCCCGACGCCGATCAGCGCGATCAGGATGGCACCCGACAGCAGGCCCGCAACCACCATCAGCATGGTGTCGAGGATCGAATCGATCGCCGAACGCATCTCTGTCATACCTTGAACGTCGCTACCCGGCGCGATCTGCCGCGCGAGTTCGGTAATGCGGTCGGTGACGGCGAGCGCCTCTTCGTCGGTGGAGGTGCCCAGTCTGACCCAGTAACCGTCGATGGTCGGGGTGGACGCCGCCGCTAGGTCTGCTCGATCCACCAGTGCGGGTTGCCCTTTCACACCCTCGATCACACTCACGGTGAATGGTCCACGATCTCCGCGCAGCGTGACGGTATCACCGGCACCAAGTCCGTAGTCGGTCAGGTCGGCTGGCGATAGCACGAGTTGGCCGGGAGCCGGAACTGAAATATCGGTACGCAGAACGTCTTTCACCTGCGCCGCGTCCACCCCGTACCCCTGCAGAGACCCGTGCCCGTCGAGCATCAGATCTGCATTTACCAGGCCGCTGACGGCACGGACTCCTGCTATCGCGCCGATGTCGGTACCCAGAGCCTCCGGCAGTGACGCGGATCCGGAACTGCTCACCATGACATCTACCGGAAACTGGTTGTCCATCGCCACCGGCGCAGCGTCTTTCACCGTGGCGATACCCACCGCCATGGTGCTCGTCAATGCCACTCCGATCAGCAAAGCCAGTGCTGTCGCAGAGGTTCGACGCGGATTCCGGCCGGCGTTGCCCGCTGCGAGTTCGCCCACCGAGCCGATCATCCGCCCGAGGACACCACCGGCCGCTGTGATCAACGCAGGCACGATCCGACCTGCCAGGGCCGCGATGCCGACAAACGAGAGCAAGCCGCCGACTGTTGCCACCATCACCTGCTGCCCGATCACACCCATTACTGTCGCCGCGATACCGCCGAGTAGTGCAACGATGCCGAAGGCAACCCGAATCACCGAGGCTGCCACGTGTTCGGGCTTCGACTCCATCGGTACCAGGGCCGCCAAGGGCGACAACCGGGTTGCCGCACGGCCGGGTGCCGACGCTGCAACCATCGTCATCACGATGCCGACCACCAGTCCGACCAACAGGGTCACCGGTGTGACGGTCAGAGTCGACAGCGGTACCGGTACGTCCGCAGCAGTGGCCACCGCACCGATCGTGGCCGCCAATCCGATGCCCAGTCCCACTCCGAGGATCGATGCGATCACACCAACTGCGGCAGCCTCGGTCCGAATGCTGCGACGAACCTGTGTGGCGGTCGCACCCACACACCGCAGCAACGCGAGCTCCTGCGTTCGGGCCGCCAGCAGGACCGCAAACGTGTTGGCGATGACCAGTGCCGCAACCACTACCGCAACCGCGCCGAAGGCCAGCAGCACGGTGCTGAGAATGTCCGTGCCGCCGAGGTACTCGGCTGCCGCGGCGTCGGTGGCGGATTCCGCACTGACAACGGTCGAGTCCGCCGGCAGCGCGTGCGCCACCCGCTCCACAAGTTGGTCAGGCGTCACCGAACCGTCACCGACGATGCGGAACTCACGGGTGGCGGAGTCACCCGCCCACGTCGCAGCCTGCTCCGGTGTGGCAAACACTTTGGTGCCGCCGAGTCGTTGCGCCGACCCACTCAGATCGACAAACCCGACAACCCGAGCACTCGGATCTGCAGCGCTCTCCCCCGAATTCGCCGCAGTCACGATGATCTCGGCCCCGAGGGGAATCCCTGAATCAGCGCTCACGAGAACCTGTCCCGGCGAGGTCGGCCACTCTCCTTGGGCGAGACTCTGCCAACGCAGCTGCGGGCTGTCGGAAACCGACAGCACATCGCCGTAAGACACGCCTTGCTCCGCGGAATCGACCCGGACGTATCCCGCGACGTCCTCGGCCACTGCCGACACACCCGGCACGCTGCGCAAGGCCCCGAGGTTCACATCCGGACCCGACGCAACCGCATCCGTCGTATTATATTGCGCAGCAAGCGATGTCCGCACGCTGGCGGTCACCGTCGAACTCAACGTCAACGTCGCGACGATGTACCCGACGGCGATCACCACGGCAAGGATCGACGCGACGTACCGGCCCGCATGTGCCCGGGCCTGAGCAAAAGCCAGTGCCCTCATCGGTAGACACCGATCGGTTGCGGGGCGTTGCTCGAGCCGGCGTTACCCAGATCGTCTGCCCCGAGTCCGCGCATCGCGGCCATCACCGAATCAACGGTGGGGCCGGAGATCTCCCCGGCCGTACGACCGTCCGCAATCAGCACCACTCGGTCGGCGTACGACGCCGCAACCGGATCATGAGTGACCATGACCACGGTCTGACCACTCTCCCGAACGGCGGTGCGGAGCAAACCGAGAACCTCTGTACCGGAACGTGAATCCAGATTGCCGGTGGGCTCGTCGGCAAAAATGACGTCCGGTTGTGGCAACAATGCGCGTGCCACCGCAACGCGCTGCTGCTGCCCGCCGGACAGCTCGTGCGGAAGGTGGTCGAGTCGCTGGGACAGGCCGAGGGTTTTGACCACTTGGTCCATCCACGCCGGTTCGGGTTCACTGCCGGCCAACTTCATCGGAAGCACCATATTTGCGCGGGCCGTCAGCACCGGCAGCAAGTTGAAGGCCTGAAATACGAAACCGATTCGCTCGCGGCGCAATTCGGTGAGCTCGGTGTCGCCGAGCTTGGTGATCTCCGTGTCTCCGAGGTAGACCTGCCCACCCGTCACCGTGTCGAGGCCGGCCAGGCAATGCATGAGCGTCGATTTTCCGGAGCCGGACGGACCCATGATCGCCGTGAACATTCCGCGGCCGAAATCCACGTCGATGCCGCCCAATGCGTGGACAGCGGTGTCGCCGGTGCCGTAGACCTTGGTGACACCGCGCGCCGTGATTGCAGGCGCGCTGTTCCTATGCTGATTCATGTCTACGACGCTATGGGAGCGCCGGGGGCTGGCGCGTCGGAGCGCGGACCGATTTCGGGCTCGCCGGTATCCTCCCACAGGAGGACACCGGATCAGTCTTCAGCAGTACGAAGCCGTGCAGTACCAAGTTTACGTATCAGCACTCAACAGGTCAGCACGGCGCACCAGTCCGATCTGGAACGCGAAGACAACTGCCTGCACCCGATCGCGGGATTTGGTTTTCGAAAGAACCCGTCCCACATGAGTTTTCACGGTCGTTTCGGAAACGTGGAACTTGGCGGCAATTTCCGAGTTCGACAGCCCGTACGCCATGGCCTCGAGAACTTCGATCTCCCGGGGTGTGAGATCGCCGGGTAACGCCGCCTCGGGGGCTGAGCCTTCGAGGAGTGGCCCGACATGCTGGAGCAGACGCCGCGTTGCCCGCGCCTCGATGACGGCGTCGCCGCGGTGCACCGTGCGAATGGCGTCGAGCAACTGCTCCGGCGGCACGTCCTTGAGCAGGAATCCGCTGGCACCTGCCCTGATGGCCGACATCACGTACTCGTCGTTGTCGAATGTGGTGAGCACCACAACCTTTGGGGCATCCGCCGTAGTCAGCAACCGCCGCGTTGCTTCGATCCCGTCCATGTTCGGCATCTGGACGTCCATGAGCACGACATCCACCCGACGAGTTGCCAGCTGGTTCAGGCCCTGCTGCCCGTCGGACGCCTCGACCACCACTTCGAGGTCGGGTTGTGAGTCGATCACCATCCGGAAACCCGCTCGAACCAATTGCTGATCGTCGACCAGAGCCACTGCAATCGGAGTCACCGGGTTGTCCATGGATGACACCCTAGGCCCTCTCGTACGGCAACACCGCATGCACGGCGTATCCGCCGCCTGCCTGGGGGCCGGCGGTAATCGTCCCGCCGTGCAGCCGCGCGCGTTCCGACATCCCGATCAAGCCTTGTCCACCGGGTGAGGATTCGACAAGCGCAGCACTACCACCGCGTCCGTCGTCGGCGATGCGAAGTACGAGTTCGGTATCGGTCCAGGTGATCTCGACGCCCGCGTGGGCACCGGGTCCGGCGTGCTTCAGTACGTTGGTCAGCGATTCCTGCACGATGCGATACGCGGTCAGACCGGCACCGGCTGACAGATCGCGTGGTTCTCCGGCCACGGACGCGGTGACATCAAGTCCACTGCGGCGCAGGTCCCCCAGCAGAGCGTCGATATCGCCGGCGCCGGGAATCACCGCAAAATCTCGCGGGCGATCTTCGCGGAGCACCGAGAGAAGCGCACGCATGTCGGTCAATGCCGCCCGCCCCGTCGACGCGATGGTTTCCAACGCCTGAACCGCTGCCTGCGGATCCTTGGCCGCGCTGTATCGACCGCCGTCCGCCTGGGCAATCACCACGGTGAGCGAGTGGGCAACGATGTCGTGCATCTCACGGGCGATCCGCGAACGCTCACTGATAGTGGCGATCTCGGCTTCCTGCGCTCGCTCGAGTTCGAGCAGTCGCGCGCGTTCGGTCAGACCTTCGAGTTGTTTGGTTCGCACGCGCCGCAAGTCTCCGAATGCCCAGACCGCAAGCATGAAGATCATCAGGCCCACCGCTTGAAACACTTGCGCGGAGAACGAAATGCCGTCGTAGCCGAAGTATCGGAACTCCGCCGCGATCGACCCGAGTAAGGCGATCCCCAGTCCGGTGAAACTACTCCACCGCGCGCCGTATGCGGCGAGGGCGTACAGCGAGATCGGAACGGCTATCGCGCAGCCGAGCAGAGTGTTTCCGATGACAAGAACGTGCAGTACCGCGAAGCCGGCAATCAGCATGCCGGACAGCTCGGGGCGGGACCGTCGCCACGCCAACGGGACGCTCATGCCGAGCGAGACGATCACAGCCCAGACTCCGGCTGTGGCGGCGGTGACCAGGCTCAGCAAGGCGACCGCGCAAGCCAGGGTGATGTCGATGCCGCGCGCGTGTTCCGTAGTCCAGCGCACAAATCGTTCACTAGTCGGAAAACGGGCCATGCCGCCCACAGTAGCGCTACTCAGACGCGGTATCCGCCGTCTGCCAGCCCGGCTTCGATCTCGAACTTGTTTCGCACGCCCGGGTGGCGCAGTTCCTCGCGCAGGTACTTCGGCCCGAATGCCAGTCCGTGCCTGGCCCATTGGTCGGCATGAATCGCCTCGTGACGCAGCACTGCCCGAGTAATGTTCCGGCGGGTCAGATACACACCACCGAGAGTTGTTCCGCCGCGGGCAAATCCGCGCCGCATCCCGGAGGCGACAAAAATTCCGAACTCGTCGTCGAAGGTGATGCGCGCGCCCAGCACTCGGGCATAGAGCAACGCCACCTGCGTCACGAATGCGGCCTGCGCGCTGCCCCGACTAGCTCGAATCAGGGTCAGCGGCAGGCCGCGTCGTTCACGCATGAAAAATCTCAGCTACGCAGCTTCTCAGCCCAGCAGCTTTTCGCGCAGCGCCTTGTCCTTCTCGAGCACCATGGTCTCGAGGCTTTCCTGGAATACCACCATGGCTGCCTGCAGCGCGGGATCCGAGGCACCGAGGATGCGGGCGGCGAGCAGACCGGCGTTGCGGGCTCCACCGATCGACACCGTCGCGACCGGAACACCGGCAGGCATCTGGACGATGGACAGCAACGAGTCCATACCGTCGAGGTACTTGAGCGGAACCGGTACACCGATGACCGGCAACGGCGTTGCCGAGGCGACCATCCCGGGCAGGTGCGCCGCTCCGCCTGCGCCGGCGATGATGACCTTGATGCCGCGGCCGGCAGCGTCCTTCGCGTAGTCGAGCATGCGCTGAGGGGTGCGGTGCGCCGAGACCACACCGACCTCGAAGCGAATTCCGAACTCTGCGAGCGCTTCGGCTGCGGCTTCCATCGTCGGCCAATCGGAGTCGCTGCCCATGATCAGGCCGACCTGTGCGCTCATGCTCTCACTCACCGTGTACATCCCATCCGTCGGTCCATACTGCATACGAAAGCCAGTGCGCTGCCCGCTCAGCCCGTTCCCGAACTGCGGCAACGTAATTCGGGTCGTCGATCGAGCCTGCCCCGCCCACGATGTTCACGTGGCCGATCTTGCGGTCCTTGCGCTCACCCTTGCCGTACAGGTGAATCTTGGCGTCGGGCATCCGGGCGAAGAGGTGGTGGACACGCTCGTCCATGCTCATCTCGGGAGCGTCGGGAGCACCGAGAACATTGGCCATCACCGTGACCGGAGCAATCGGCGACGTATCGCCGAGCGGGTAGTCGAGAACGGCGCGCAAGTGCTGCTCGAACTGCGACGTCCGGGCACCGTCCATGGTCCAGTGACCCGAGTTGTGCGGGCGCATCGCCAATTCGTTGACTACAAGACGGCCGTCGGTCGTCTCGAACAGTTCCATGGCCATCGCACCGACAACCCCGAGTTCCGACGCGATCCGCAACGCAAGCTGTTCCGCTTCTGCTGCAACGGCACCGGGCAGATCAGGAGCCGGCGCGATGACAACGGCACACTGGCCGTGTCGCTGCACGGTCTCCACGACAGGCCACGACGCACCCTGACCGAACGGTGACCGCGCCACCATCGCCGACAGTTCCCGGCGCATCGACACCATTTCCTCGACGATCAGCGGAACACCCTTGTCCAACTGCTCGGTGACGATCGCCTCGGCTTCGTCGGAGTCGTCGGTGATCCACACACCACGGCCGTCGTATCCACCGCGCGTTGCCTTGATGACAACCGGCCAGCCGTGCTCGGCGCCGAAACGTACGACGTCCTCGGCCCACGTCACCTCGGCGTACGCGGGCACCGGTGCGCCCAGTTCTGCCAGTTTACGACGCATCAGCAGTTTGTCCTGAGCGAAGATCAGTGCCTGCGGCGGCGGCTGCACGTTGACACCCTCGGCCACCAGCACCTCGAGATGTTCGGTCGGAACCTGCTCGTGATCGAATGTGAGCGCAGTGGATCCGACGGCGGCGCGGCGCAGCGCGTCCAAGTCGTCGTGGCTGCCGAGAACAACATCGGGGCTGACCTGTGCGGCCGGCTCACCGGCCGTTCCGGACAGCACCCGGAGCGTCTGGCCGAGGGCAACGGCTGCCTGGTGAGTCATGCGCGCGAGCTGTCCACCACCGATCATGGTGACGACAGGCATGGCCTTGTTCGCCGGTCGCGCGGTGGTCGGGCGGGGGGAGGACTGAACTGCGTCGTTATTGCCGGTCACGGCTATCTATGTTGTCATGCGCCGGATGTAGACATGCGCCGGGGCGGGCGCTTCGTAGCGCCGACCCTGTCTGTGATTCTGCTGATGATTTCCGAACAAAACCATGACGGCGCGGTTTTCTTTCGTAAACTCATCTGTTGTGTCATTTGTCGACGGGGTAATCGCCCGCATACCCCAGCCGTTCCGAGACATTGCCCTGCGCCACAGCGAGCTGATCAAGTTCGCGATCGTCGGCGGAACCACCTTCCTGATCGACTCGGGCATCTTCTACACACTCAAGCTCTCGATCCTCGAATCCAAGCCGATCACCGCCAAGATCATCGCCGGCGTTATCGCGGTGATCGCGTCGTACATCCTCAATCGTGAGTGGTCGTTCAAGAATCGTGGCGGACGCGAACCTGCCCACGAGGCAGCGCTGTTCTTCTTCATCAGCGCGATCGGCGTGGTGATCAGCTTCATTCCGCTGTACATCTCGAGTTACGTCTTCAACCTGCGCGTTCCCGAAGTCAGCTTGACGACGGAGAATATCGCCGACTTCATCAGCGCCTATATCATCGGCAATCTCCTGCAAATGGTGTTCCGCTTCTGGTCCTTCCGTAAATTCGTGTTCCCGGAAGAGAATGCCGAGATCGTCAGCGATGACCGCACCGAAGAAGAGCTCGACCAAGCCTGACGCCGTCAGCGATATTCGCGCTTCGCGTCACCGCGGTTCACGCAGCGTGCCGACGTCGACCGGCTTTTCGGACGCCACCGGCAGGAACACCGCAAACAGTGCCGGCGTTCGACGTTGTAGCTCGAGCCGACCGCCGTCCGCTTCGATCAATGCCCGCGCGAGCGCCAATCCGACGCCGGTCGACCCGGCCCCGGAGAAGCCTCGATCGAAGATGTGCGGAGCGAGGTTGTTGTCGACCCCGCCGCCTTCGTCGGTCACCTCGATACAGACCATCGCTTCGCGCTTGGGAGCTCCGTCGATCAATCGAACGGATACCGTGCAGGTTCCGTCGCCGTGGGCAAAAGCATTGTCCACCAGAACGGACACGGCTTCGCGCAGGCGAGAGCCTGTTGTCGACGCTGTCACGCCGCGGTCGCCGGTCAAGCGGAGCGCTCGTCCGGCATCCTCGAACTGCGGCCGCCAATCCCCGCAGACGCCTTCGAGTTCGCTGACCACGGAGACTGTTGTCGCTGCGGAACCGCTGCTGCGCGAGGACCGCACCAACTCGTCGATTCCCTCCGTCAGCCGATCCACCTGGGCCATGGCTTCTTCAGCTTCGTGAACGACATCAGGGTCGCTGTGCACCGACAACTCGTCCAGACGCAGCCGCACCGCGGTGAGTCGGCTACGCAGTTGGTGCGAGACGTCCGCGACCAGTGCTCGCTCACGCTGCAGTCGGCCGGCAATTTCGACAGTCGCCGCATCGAGGACATCGGACACTCGGTCGAGTTCGGGAATGTCGTGGCGTCGTGGGTCCGGCCGGAAATCACCTTCTGCCAACCGCGCCGCCCGTTCGGCGACGTCCTGCAGGGGCCCGGCCAGTCGACGTGCCGTGACCACCGCGACGACGGCTCCGGTGGTGATCGCGACAAGGACCAAAACTCCGACCGCCCCAACTGCCTGCTTCTGCTGCGTGCGCAATCTCTCCGACGGCACTTCGAGGCGCAGTGACCCGGACGATCCCATTGCCAACGACTCGACCAGCGGATTTTTCACTACCGCTTCGCCGATGTCGACGCGAGCGGCCCCGTCCGACGGGGTCGGGTACACGACAACAAGTCGAGCGTCGTTCGGGGTGAGCAATCGGAGTGCGTCGGTATTGAGGGCTCCGTCGACAACGCCGAGAGAACCTTCCTGGGCGATCACCTCGGTGGCCATGCGATCGAGTCGCACCCGCAAATCGTTGCGGCTCACGTCTTCGACCCACAACCAAGCCGTATAGATGAGCGGAACACCCAGCAACAACGCGGTGAGGATGACGACCCCGAGAATCGACTGGAGAATGCGCCGACGCATCGAGCGAACTAGTCCGTGTTGATGCGGAAGCCGACGCCGCGCACAGTGGCAATTCGACGTTCGACCGCAGGGCCCTCGTCGCCGATCTTCCGGCGCAGCCAGGACATGTGCATGTCCAAGGTCTTCGAGCCGCGTAGCTCGACGTCGCCCCACACCTCACGCAGGATTGCGTCGCGGGAGACGACTTCACCAGCGTGTTCGAGGAGCACCCGCAGAAGTTCGTATTCCTTGTTCGCCAAGGCGATCTCAGATCCGTTGACCAGGACGCGGCGGGCGGCCGGTTCCAGGCGGATACCACCGACCTCGACGATGCTGTCCTCCCGACCGCCATGTCGACGCAGGAGCGCGCGCACCCGGGCCATCAGTTCGGCCAACCGGAAGGGCTTGCCCACGTAATCGTCGGCACCGGCGTCGAGACCGACGACAAAATCGACCTCGTCGGTACGGGCGGTCAGCATCAGCACGGCCAGAGTCGTCCGATGAGCGCGAATCTGTCGGCACACCTCTAGCCCGTCCATACCGGGCAGCCCCAAATCGAGGATCAGCAGATCGAAGTCACCTTCGAGCGCCTGCTGCAGTGCGGCGGGACCGGTCTGTTCCACTGTGACCGTGTACCCCTCCCGCCCCAATGCCCGGGCAAGTGGTGCGGCAATGGCCTCGTCGTCTTCGGCTAGCAATACGGCAGTCACAGGGACAGCGTACGGACAGCGAGCCTTTGCGCGGTGATTACCAAGCGTTTCCGTCATCTTCGCCCTGATCCTCGGGGCGGTTTCGCTCGTGCTGTTGCTGCGTGGAATCGAAAACCTGGTGATAGAGCAGCGAATGCACGTGCTCCACGTCCGGGATGTCGTCGAATTCGAGCGGATCGTCACTGGCCGACGCGATCACGAGCGTGCCGGTCTTGAGAAGCCGGTCGACCGGGCCGTGCCGGAACTGGACGTTGCTGATCCGGCCCATCGGGATGTCAATTCCGGTGTGGGTCAACACACCTTGCCGAATCAGGACCCGTCGATCGGTGACGATGAAATGCGTGAACTTCCAGACGGTGAACGGCGCCACCGATCGCCAGGCGATAACGCCGAGCCACACGACGCCGATCACGATCGACAGCACGGTACGCGCTGTCCCGTCGACCTGCTTCTGTGTCACGCCGAGCAAAAACCCTGCCACGGCCGTCGCCAGGACAAACGTGAGCGCTGGAACCACCAGCATCTTCCAGTGTGGATGCCGATGCAGGATCAGTTCCTCGTCCTGGGCGAGCGCATCTTCCGGATATCCCATGACGGGAAGTGTGCCATCTACCTCGGACAGATCAGTTCTGGGCGAGCTTGCGCAGCCCTAATCAGTTCTGGGCGAGCTTGCGCAAGACGAACGGCGTGATGACGATGACGATGCCGTACAGCACCATCCAGACACCGACGACGATGCGGAAGACCTCGAGGGACAACTCAGGCTGCAGCAGCACAACCGCGCCGGCCACGATGCTGATGACACCGAGCACGATCGACAGGCCACGATCCGCAGTGCCACCGGACGCCGCGGCGATGATGTCGAGTACACCGCGGAACACCCACCAGGCACCGATCACCAGGGCGATCAGCACCACGGTCTGCAGCGGGCTGCGCAGGACGAGGAATCCGAGGAGCACTGCAAGCGCGCCCGAGATCGCGACGAGCGTGCGAGTGCCGCCGCTCGCGGTGACGTCGGCGAAGGAACGGATGATCTGCACGATGCCGAACGCGAACAGCTGGATGGCGATCACTACCGCGACGACAAACAGTGTGGCGTCCGGCCATACGAGAACCGCAATACCGAGGCCGAGCGTCAGGAGGCCGAGGAGCACAGTCATGCCGGTCAGAACGCGCCGGGCGCTTTCTGCCATTTCTGATTCGGTCGGAAGCACGATCGGTGTGGTCATGACCGAAAAATAGCACCCGAGCGGTCAAAAACGGACACGACTCGCTGTTTTTCTAGTCCGTGATCGGCGCCGCCCGCAGATGCGTGATGTCACCGGCGGCAACGGCAAACGTCTCGCCACCACTTCCCTCGATCTCGATGACCACGCGACCGGAGGTGTCGATGTCCGTCGCCGTGCCGAAAACTTCCTTGTCCCCCGGCAAGACAGCACGTACCCGTTTGCCGAGAGTTCCGCAGCGCTCGCGATATTCGGCTGCCAGCGCCCCGGTATCCCACCCGGAGTTCTCCCAGCCGCGGAACTGCCTCGCCAGTTCCCGTGCCAGTGCCCGCACCAACGTGTCCCGGTCAACGGTTTCCGCGTTTTCGAGAAGGAGCGACGTGGCCGTCGGCACCGGCAGTTCCTCGGCGCCCAGACTCACGTTCAATCCGATTCCCACGACCACCGCGGGTTCCGGGGTGGTCCGCGCGACCTCGGCGAGAATGCCGGCCACTTTCTTGTCACCGATCAGAACGTCGTTGGGCCACTTCAGTTCTGCGGGCACCTCGGCCACCGTGCGCAATGCGTCGACGACGGCGATACCGGTGAGCAGCGGCAGCCAACCCATGTCGGCGAGGTTCAGTCCGGGCATCCCCAGCAGAACCGACATCGATATCTGCGCCTGCGCGGGACTAACCCACGTGCGCGCGTGTCGCCCGCGCGCGCTTTCCTGATGTTCGGCGATCAGCACATGACGATCGGCGCCCGGATCCGACGCGCGTGCCAAGAGGTCCGCGTTGGTCGACCCGGTGCTCTCGACGACGTCGAGCCGGTTCCAGAACGCACGTGCATCGCTACCGCTGTCGCTGCGCACGAGTGCGCGTCGCAGCGACGCTTGATCGAGGGGTGGTCGGTTCAGATCAGTCCACATAGTCCCAGCCTAAGGCGACGAGCAAAATGTACTGGTCAGTAGCTTAGGCGGACGAAACCGCAACAATCGGACCTGCCTTCGAACCGGCCCGAGTACGCTCGTTAAGCTCACGACTCATGACCACTGTCCAAGAGCCCAACGCGCCGGAGGCGGCGACCGCACCCGATATCCATACGACCGCGGGAAAGCTCGCGGATCTGCGGATCCGGCAAGCGCAGGCGCAAGCACCGAGTGGCGAAGCCGCCATCGACAAAGTGCATGCCAAAGGCAAGCTGACCGCCCGTGAGCGCATCACCGCCCTTCTCGACGAGGGTTCGTTCGTCGAACTCGACGCCCTGGCCCGTCACCGCTCGGTGAACTTCGGCCTGGCCGAGAACCGTCCCGTCGGCGACGGCGTCGTCACCGGTTACGGCACCATCGACGGCCGCGACGTCTGCGTCTTCAGCCAGGACGCCACCGTCTTCGGTGGATCGCTCGGCGAAATCTACGGCGAGAAGATCGTCAAGGTCATGGACCTCGCGATCCGTACCGGCCGCCCGCTGGTCGGCATCAACGAAGGCGCAGGAGCCCGCATCCAGGAAGGCGTCGTCTCGCTCGGCCTGTACGGCGAGATCTTCCACCGCAACGTTCAGGCGTCCGGTGTCATCCCACAGATCTCCCTGATCATGGGCCCCGCCGCCGGTGGCCACGTGTACTCCCCCGCGCTGACGGACTTCGTCGTGATGGTCGACGAGACCTCGCAGATGTTCGTCACCGGCCCCGACGTCATCAAGACCGTCACCGGCGAAGACGTCACCATGGAAGACCTGGGCGGCGCACGCACCCACATGGTCAAGTCCGGTGTCGCGCACTACGTCGCGTCCGGCGAGCAGGATGCCCTCGACTACGTCAAGGACCTGCTGAGCTACCTGCCGTCCAACAACCAGGCAGCAGCACCGCGCGGCGAGATCACCGATCCGATCGTCGGTTCCATCGAGGAGAGCCTCACCGCCGAGGACATCGAACTCGACACCCTCATCCCGGATTCGGCGAACCAGCCGTACGACATGCACGAGGTCATCCGCCGCATCCTCGACGACGACGAGTTCCTCGAGGTCCAGGCCGAGCGTGCGATGAACATCATCGTCGGCTTCGGCCGCGTCGACGGCCGCAGCGTCGGTATCGTCGCCAACCAGCCGATGCAGTTCGCCGGTTGCCTCGACATCGACGCGTCCGAGAAGGCTGCGCGCTTCGTCCGCACCTGCGACGCGTTCAACGTCCCTATCATCACCCTCGTCGACGTTCCCGGCTTCCTCCCGGGTACCGAGCAGGAGTACAACGGCATCATCCGCCGCGGCGCGAAGTTGCTGTACGCGTACGGCGAGGCCACTGTGGGCAAGATCACCGTCATCACCCGCAAGGCATACGGCGGAGCGTACGACGTCATGGGCTCCAAGCACATGGGCGCCGACCTCAACCTGGCCTGGCCGACTGCGCAGATCGCCGTCATGGGCGCATCGGGAGCCGTCGGATTCGTCTACCGCAAGCAGCTTCTCGAAGCCGCGAAGAACGGTGACGACGTCGACGCATTGCGCTTGAAGCTGCAGAACGAGTACGAGGACACCCTCGTCAACCCGTACGTAGCGGCCGAGCGTGGATACGTCGACGCTGTGATCCCGCCGTCGCACACCCGCGGTCAGATCGTTGCCGCTCTGCGCCTGCTCGAGCGCAAGTCCGTTTCCCTTCCGCCCAAGAAGCATGGGAACATTCCCCTATGAGCACAGTTACCGAGGACATCACGACGGAAGAGGTCACAGTTGTGGCGACTTCGTCCGTCAACGGTGCCGATGTCGACGGCGCCGTCGCTGACTCCGCGGTGACCGAAAAGGCCGAAACCCCGGTTTCGGATGCGTCGGTCATCAAGATCGTCAAGGGTTCGCCCACCGACGTCGAGATTGCCGCGCTGGTCAGCGTCCTTGCCGCTGCATCGGGTGGTTCGGCTCCGGCCGAGTCGCTCCCGAGCGAAACGTGGGGAGATCCGACGCAGTTCCATCGCACGCGTGCGCCGTTCTCGCCGTACTCGTACCTGAACCCGTTCGGACGACGTACCTGAACCCGTTCGGGTAGCGCACCTGATCTAGCCTGCTTGTGTGACTCAACTAGTTCTGGCTTCGGCATCCCCGGCACGCCTCGCAGTTTTGCGGGCGGCCGGGGTTTTGCCTGTTGTACGTGTTTCCGGTGTCGACGAAGACAAGATCGCGGGTGAACTCGGACCGGGTGCGGCCCCGCAGAAGGTGGTCACGGTGCTGGCCGAGGCAAAGGCCGCGGAGATCGTTCCCGGCCTGGCGGCAGACGGTTTGACCGATGTTGTTGTCGTCGGCTGTGATTCGATGCTTCTGATCGATGGTGAACTGCACGGAAAGCCGGGCAGTGTCGAAGTTGCGCGGCGTCGGTGGGCCGCGATGGCGGGCCGTAGTGCCACTCTGCTCACCGGTCATTGTGTGATGCGGGTGATCGAAGGCCAAATAGTGCGCGTCGCGTCCGATCACAGCGCCACGGTGGTGCATTTCGCGAATCCGTCCACCGATGATCTCGAGGCCTATCTCGCCACGGGCGAACCCCTCCAGGTTGCAGGCGCTTTCACGCTGGACAGCCTTGGTGGATGGTTCGTCGAGAAGATCGAGGGCGACCCGTCGAGTGTGATCGGTATCGGATTACCTTTGGTGCGAACCCTTTTGGAACGCGTCGGTGTCTCCGTCTCCGATCTGTGGCGCACTCAGAGCGTCTTCTGATCTTCCATCACCAGAATATTGACCTTCGGCAGCCCCAGCGATGCAAGTGCAATTGCCAGCGCGATGACGGAAATGATCGTCAGCACGCTGCGCTGGGCCTGCAGGAAGGCTTCTCCCGCCGCTGATCTGGTGGACGCATACGCTGCCGTGACGGCCACCTGAGCGGGGCCACTCGCTGCGACTGCGGAACCTTTCGAACTGCATTCCGGCGCCACCGTCATCGGCGAGCCGGATTCGAGTTGGCTTGTCGCACAATCGACAAAGGTCTTCTCGGCAATGTCGCGGATACCTTCGTTCAGGCCGGCAGCCTCGAGCGTCGCGACGTAGTTCTCGCGCTCCCCTTGCACCGCGGCGGGCGCATTGCCGGCGACGAGCGAAAAGAACACGACTCCGATCAGCGCCAGCCCGATCGAGCTCCCCACCTGTTGCACGGTGGGCAGCAGGCCAGACACCGAACCTGCGTGTTGTGGCCGCACCGAAGCAAGAATGGCCGTCTGCAACGGCGCGACGAACAGACCGAGTCCGGCGCCGCCGATCAGCAGCGGCCCGGCCAGGGAAAGCCAGGACGGATCGGTCCCCACCTTTTCGAGAATCGTCGAGAGCGTCAGCAGTGATCCGGCAAAAACCACCATTCCCACAATGAGTACGCGGTTGCCGAGCAGCCGGTAGACCGCCGACGAGAGCACCGCCGCCACCCCCATTCCCACTGCCCATGGCAACGTCATGACGCCGGCACGAAGTGGGGAGAACCCGAACCCGAACTGCAGCGTCAGGCTGATCGTGAAGATCAATGACGTCAAAGTGCCGAAGAACACGAAGGCCAGGGCTGCGCCGACGGCAAATGCTCGGTCTCGAAAGAGTTCGAGGCGCAGAACGGGATCGCCGCCGTGTTTTCCCAATCGATATTCGTAGAGGACAAACGCCACTGCGATCGGAACCGACGCCGCGATCATCACGACGAGCGGGGTGGGCCACCCGCGGGCGCGACCCTCGGCCAGGGGGAAGATGAGCAAGAAGAGCGCGACGGACGACAGCAGCGCGCCCACCAGATCGAGCGAACGAACAGAATCCGCCTTGGCGTCGGCAAGATGGAAGTAGCCCACGATCAGTGCGGCGATGCCGATCGGGATATTGACGAAGAAAATCAGCCGCCAACCCCAGTCGAAGAGATTCCATTCGATCAGCAGTCCGCCGATCAGCGGGCCACTGACCGTCGCCAGACCGATAGTTGCTCCGTAGATCCCGAACACCCGTGGATGACGGGATTTCGGAAACAATCCCGAGATGATCGCAAACGTCTGCGCGGACATCGAGCCTGCCGCAAGACCCTGCAAACCACGACAGACAATGAGCATCGTGGCACTCTGCGCCAGTCCACAGAGCAATGACGCGACCACGAACACCGACAATGCGGTCAGGAACACCGCACGACGCCCCCACAGGTCGCCCAGACGCGCTGCGGTAATGAGGGAACAGGCAAATGCCAGGACGTACACACTCACCATCAGCAGCTGTGCGGAGACACCGGCGCCCAGATCGACGGCGATGCTGGGCAATGCCACGTTCACGATCGTTGCATCGAGCAACTGCATGAATGCCGCGGCGAGGCTGGTCGCGAGGCCGAGCCACGGCGTCAGTGACGACGGGGTGGACGACCGATCACGGGTAGTGGGAAGCACCCGGCCACACTAGACGAGGTTGTTGCCACCCTGTCCATATGACGGCATTCTGGATACGTCACTATGGAGATGACCACAATGTCCGGTAGGTGTGGTTGTAATCATTATCGGTTTAGAACAGGGAAGAACAGACAATCCGTTCTCCCGAATGCGATAGTTCATCGTCTGTCCAGTTCCAGGACGGACCTTCTCTTACGACATGCGCAGGAGCCCTAC
The DNA here is from genome assembly GCF_013277795.1 of Rhodococcus sp. MS16. NCBI lineage: Bacteria > Bacillati > Actinomycetota > Actinomycetes > Mycobacteriales > Nocardiaceae > Rhodococcus > Rhodococcus sp. MS16. The sequence continues at coordinate 116,290 of NZ_VBTM01000004.1, read as the reverse complement.
TCGATGGATCTGAATCTGATCACCCATTGGCGTCCACAACCCGGAAGGGTGGTCGAATGGGGGGTCACGGATGCCTGCGCCGCGAGCGCTGCCGGAGCAGAGATCAATCGGGATCTACCTCCTACAACGATGCAGGACCGTCACTTCCGACGTGCGCGGATCGCTGCTGAGAACGGTGATCCCCAATCGCCGTGGATCGGCATCGCCTTCGATTTCGACGGCCCGCTCGACCGCGCGGCGATGACGCGTGCGCTGACGAAGTACGTCCGCCGGCACGACACTCTGCACAGTTGGTTCTCGTTCGACGCTGCGATGGCCGATCCGAGCGACCCGAACTTTCCGGTGCGACGCCATGTGGTGCCGCCGGAAACCATCGATCTCACATACCGAGAAGGCCAGGAGCTGAGCGACCCGGAGGACGTCCGCGCTCTGGTCGAGCGAAAGTTTGCCACCGAGACCAGCGGATTGGGTTGGCCCGCGTTTGTCTTCGGCGCGGTGGAGCACCTCTCGCCCCAATCACCCGGCTTCACACTCTTCCACGCGATCGATCATGCGCACACCGACATGTATTCGATGGTGCTGACGTACGCGGAGCTGCGCGCGTGCTACGCCGCCGAAACGACCGGAACCGACATCGAGCTTCCAGCTGCGGGTAGTTACGCCCAGCTGGGTCGAGCCGAGCAGGAACTCTCCGCGACCTTGACCATGGAATCTCCCGAGGTTCACGAGTGGCTCGGCTACCTCATGCGCAGCGGTGGGTCGTTCCCGGGATTTGCCTTGCCGCTCGGTGCCGAGGACACCCCGAAACCCGCGATCGGATCGCGGTTCGAATTGGCCGACGATATCGAATGCGAGAAATTCGGGGCCGTCTGCAAGGAGAACGGATCGAATTTCATCGGTGGAATTTTCACTGCGCTCGCTATTACCGAATTCGAATTGGCCGGCCGCGACAAGTTCATCGCGCTCTCGCCGGTCAGCACTCGATCAGAAGCCGACACGTTCTCCCAAGGTTGGTACGTCAATCTCATTCCGGTCGGAATCGACATCGGGGAGCAACAGACGTTCACGCAATTGGCCGAGATCGGCCAGCAGGCGTATCACCGGGGCAAGTCACTCCTGCACGTATCGGTGCAACAAGTGATCGACGTCGTGCTCGCCGCCATGGGTGAAGCGGGAGCGTCGACCGGAATTACGAAGACATTGACGCCGCCCCCCATCGTCTCCTACATCGACGGCCGCCGCACGCCTGGATCGGAAACCTACGTCGAGACCAATGCCACCGGCATTGTCGGCGGTAAGGAAACGCAGATCGCCTCCATGTGGATCAATCGGGTGCAGACCGGTACCTGGATGGCGATTTCCCATCCCGACACACCGACCGCGCACGAGTCGGTCACCCGTTTCGCGAAGCACCTGGCGAACGTCATCACAACTGTTGCCACCCAGGGTGATTACTCGATTTCACGCGCGTCGGGTGTCGCCTGATGCATGTGACATCGATCGACCGTTACGGCCTCGAACCCGGCGTCGTCACCGAATGGTCGCTGCAGCCGGCTGACGACGCTGTCACCGAATCCGCGATTCCGCCGTCCTACAATCAGCATTTCCACCTCGAGACGGCGCGCACCCATGGCGTCGGCCGAAGCGTCTGGATGGCAGCAGCTTTCGATCTCCCCGGCCAATTGAACCGTCCGGCACTGGATCTGGCTCTGCGACTGTTCATCAGTCGCCACGACACGTTGCACACCGGCTTCGAGGTCGGCGAGTTCGGTGCGGTTCGGATGGATCTGGACCATGCGACCGCAACTATCGTCACGTCGGAACCGATGACCACGGCCACCACTGCGGAACTGCGCAGCCATCTCAAGAAGCGGTTCACCGAGGTCTGCGATCCCTTGACGTTCCCCGCGTACACCTTCGCGACGGTGGAGCGCGCCGAGCACTACACAGTCCTGAGCGCATTCGACCACACATTGGTGGACGGCTATTCACTGGTCATCGCACTCGGTGAGCTCCGTCAGATCTACGAGGGCTTGAACGCGCTCCCCGCGCTCGACGACGCGAGTGCTGTTGCCGACGTGATGAGCCACCTGGGTGATCCGGGCAGCTTCGTGCGCTACTGCGAACTGGAAGCCGACGGGCTCGTTCCCATCGAGAACGATCCCCGCTTGCGAGAGTGGGAGCGGTTCTACGAAATCTGTGGCGGCACGTCGCCGAGTTTCCCCCTCGATCTCGGTGTGGAGGCCGGACATCCGGCGCCGCAAGGAGCGGACGTGCGGGTTCTCCTCGATGCCGAACGGACAGCGGAATTCGACTCGATCTGCACCGCGGCAGGTGGCAGTGTCTTCACCGGAGTTCTCACGGCGATGGGAATGACCACGGAATCAACTACCGGGAAATCCACACTGCCACTGCAGTTTCCGTTGCACATCCGTAAGGACCCCCGCTGGGCGGACGCAATCGGGTGGCTCACCACGAGCGCGCCGATCACCGTGCGGGTCACCCCGGACGGTGATTTCGGGGCGTCGCTGGCACATACGCACGCGTCGTTCCGGGTGGCACTGACACTCGAAGGTCTCACGATGGCACAAGTTCGTGATGCGTTGGGCGAGAAGATCCGTCGCACTCGCACTGATGTCTTCATGGTCTCGTACATCGACTACCGCAGGCTTCCAGGCACCGACGATCACGACGAACTCAACGCTCACCACATCAGCAACGTCACCGTGGCCGACGACGCACAGTTCTGGATTTCACGGACAAACCGCGGCTTGTCACTGCGATCGAGGTTCCCGGACACCGACGTAGCGAACGTCACGATGGTGAACTTCCTCACCGAACTGGACCGGATACTCCATGACATCTGCAAGCGCGGCGTGACGCCGATCGGAAGTCTGACCGAACAATTGAGGGATTCGGCGATCGGAGCAGGAACACCGCTGATCTAGCCCGACCTGGTTCGGGGCAGCGGGAGCGGGAGCCCTCGCACGCATTCGAGCGACTCCCACGCGGGGAGCGCCTAGAATCGTTGGAGTCCGTCTATCGACCCGATCGATTCGCCTTACAGGAGCCACCCGTGCCCGTTGCCCCCGATCCTTTACCCGCGTTTGCCGAGTTCAGTAATCCCGACCGGTTGGTCTCTACTGAATGGCTGTCGGCGAATATCGGTGCGCCGGGACTGAAGGTGGTCGAATCCGACGAGGACGTTCTGCTGTACGACATCGGGCACATCCCCGGTGCCGTCAAGATCGACTGGCACCTCGACCTCAACGATCGGGTCACCCGCGATTACATCGACGGCGAGGCCTTTGCCGACCTGATGAACCGCAAGGGCATCAGCCGCGACGACACCGTTGTCATCTACGGCGACAAGAGCAACTGGTGGGCGGCATACGCTCTGTGGGTGTTCACCCTGTTCGGACACGAGGACGTCCGTCTGCTCGACGGCGGCCGCGACGCGTGGATTGCGGAGAACCGCGACACCTCGTTCGACGTCCCGTTTGCCACGTCCACCGGTTACCCGGTGACCGCGCGTAACGACGCTCCCATCCGCGCCTTCAAGGACGACGTCCTGGCGCATCTCGGCGGCGGACCGCTGATCGACGTGCGGTCACCGCAGGAGTACACCGGCGAGCGCACCCACATGCCCGATTACCCAGAGGAAGGCGCGCTGCGCGGAGGTCACATCCCCAGCGCCCGGAGCATTCCGTGGGCCAAGGCCGCCGCCCCTGACAGCCGTTTCCGCACGCGCGCAGAACTCGACGAGATCTACGGTGACCTGTCGCGCGAAGACAAGATCGTTGCGTACTGCCGTATCGGTGAGCGCTCGAGCCACACGTGGTTTGTCCTCACACACCTCCTCGGGTACCCCGACGTCCGCAACTACGACGGTTCGTGGACCGAGTGGGGCAATGCCGTGCGCGTTCCGATCGCTGTCGGCGAAGAACCCGGAGACGTTCCCGCCGGAGCATCGGCATGAGCGAATTACCTGAGCCACTGGCGGAGATAGTCGACGACTTCGCAGCCGTCGGCACCTCCGACAAGCTCACTCTCCTTCTCGAGTTCAGTCGCGAGTTGCCGCCGCTACCCGCCGAACTCGAACAAGACGCCATGGAACCAGTTCCGGAATGTCAGTCGCCGCTGTTCCTTTCGGTGGACGATGCCGATCGTGACAAGGTCCGGCTGTATTTCAGCGCGCCCGCAGAAGCCCCGACCACTCGTGGCTTTGCCTCCATCCTGGCGCAGGGCCTCGACGGTCAGAGCGCGGACGCGATTCTTGCGGTTCCCGACGATTTCTACTCGGCGCTCGGTCTCGCGGAAGCGGTCAGTCCCCTTCGTCTGCGCGGCATGTCCGCGATGCTCGCCCGTATCAAGCGTCGTTTGCGGGGCTGAGTACAAGAACATGGAATTCACCGAACTTGCCGACTACGCGATTCCCAGTGGATCGCTCGTCGAATGGCTTCCGTGCGCAACCGGTCAATGGACGCCTGATCCGCGCCCGGCGTCGTACATCCACGAGGCGCACCTGCAGCGCTCGTCCGCGGGCGCGGGCGGGCAGTCCTGGCTCGGAACGGCGTTCGAGATCCCCGGACCACTCGATCTCGAGGCTTTCCGAATTACCTTGCAGCAGTGGATCGATCGGCACGAAGTTCTTCGCTCGCACACGTCACTCGATACCGAGTCGGGTGAGATAATTCGGCACACGGTTCCCGTGAACGGAATCGACATCGGCGTTGTCGATCACGGATACAACTCGCCGAGCCAGGTCAACTTCGAGCACCTGCACCGCCTGTTCGACGAGTTTGCGTCACCGCACAGTTGGCCGTCGTACGTGTTCGCGACCCTCACACCTCGAACCGACGACGGCCCCTTCACAGTGTTCTTCGCGGCCGATCACTCGATCATCGACGGTTTTTCCATCGTCCTGATCGCACACGAGATCGCGTCGCTGTATCGCGAGAATCTGACGGGCCAGCCTGCCAACTTGTTCCCGGTCGGCAGCTACGTCGATTTCGGGGCACAGGAACGCCAGCAGATGGCCGATCAAGACGCCGAGGACGCCGCTCTCGACGTCTGGCGAGAGGCCATGGAAGACGGCGGACTCCCCCAGTTTCCACTGCCTATCGGCGACCGGGGTCCGGAGTCCCAGAACGGGCTATCGACGTGGCTTCTCGACACCGATCAGTCGAAGGCGTTCAGCGCCAAGTGCGCCGCGAGCGGGGTCGGCTACTTCGCGGGACTGCTCGGCCGCCTTGCCGCCGTCGGACATGACGTCGCCGGGGTCGATCATTTCCGGGTCGTGACGCCGATCCACACTCGCACCGCTCAGGAATGGGCCGGCGCGCTGGGGTGGTTCGTCGGTTTGTGTCCACTGGACATCCCGATTGATTCCGACCGCTCCTTCGACACTCTCGCCGAGCGGGCTGCCACATCGATGTCCATGCGCAAACCGGCGGCAGCGATACCGTTCGATCGCATCGGAGAGAAACTCGGAACTCCGATCCGGCCTCGATTTGTGGTGTCCTACATGGATGTTCGATTTGTCCCGGAAGCAGCACAGTGGCCGGAATGGAAGGCACGCGCGCTGCGCAGCAAGGCATACACCCATGACGTCTACCTCTGGATCAATCGAACACCACAGGGTCTCAATCTGGCTGTGCGCTATCCCAACAACGACACCGCAAACTCGTCGGTGCACAGGTATGTGGCGGCGTTCCGTCGAGCGATCGAAGAAACGGTCGTCGGCAACGAAGAGAAGAACCCGACAAACGACGCTCCCGGCTACTCGTCGGTAGCTTTGCAAACCGTTTCGTGAGCACGGCCCAGGTAGACCGATCCGGTTACAACCTGCATCGAAGCGATGAATACACTCCGAAGCGATGCCAGTAAAACTCCGACGGTGACTGCTCCGTCAGTGCACCGAGGAGACAGATAATGCGAACTACAGGAGGCTCAGTGCCCAGTCATGCCAGCGCGCACATTACGAAGGTGCTTGTCGCAAACCGCGGTGAGATCGCGGTGCGGGTCATTCGGGCAGCCAAGGACGCCGGCTACGGCAGCGTCGCTGTCTACGCCGAACCCGATGCCGACGCACAGTTCGTGAAGCTCGCAGACGAGGCGTTTGCCCTCGGTGGACAGACCTCCGCCGAGTCCTACCTCGTATTCGACAAGATTCTCGACGCAGCCCGTAAGTCCGGCGCCGACGCCATTCACCCGGGCTACGGCTTCCTCTCCGAGAACGCCGACTTCGCCCAGGCCGTCATCGACGCGAACCTCATCTGGATCGGTCCATCACCGCAGTCCATCCGCGACCTCGGCGACAAGGTCACCGCTCGTCACATCGCCGAGCGCGCCAAGGCTCCGATGGCAGCCGGCACCAAGGACCCCGTCAAGGGTGCCGACGAGGTCGTCGCGTTCGCCAAGGAATTCGGTGTACCGGTTGCCATCAAGGCAGCATTCGGCGGCGGTGGACGCGGCATGAAGGTCGCCCAGACCATCGAGGAAATCCCCGAGCTGTTCGAGTCCGCTACCCGTGAGGCCATCGCCGCCTTCGGTCGCGGCGAGTGCTTCGTCGAGCAGTACCTCGACAAGGCGCGCCACGTCGAAGCTCAGGTCATCGCCGACCAGCACGGCAACGTTGTTGTTGCCGGTACCCGCGACTGCTCGCTGCAGCGTCGTTTCCAGAAGCTCGTCGAAGAGGCTCCGGCCCCCTTCCTGACGGACGACCAGCGCGCACGCATCCACGCGTCCGCCAAGGCGATTTGCAAGGAAGCCGGCTACTACGGCGCCGGAACGGTCGAGTACCTCGTTCAGGGCGACACCATCTCCTTCCTCGAGGTCAACACCCGCCTGCAGGTCGAGCACCCTGTCACGGAAGAGACCGCAGGCATCGACCTGGTGCGTCAGCAGTTCCTCATCGCCAACGGTGAAGAGCTCTCCATCAAGGAAGATCCCACCCCGCGTGGACACTCCTTCGAGTTCCGCATCAACGGCGAAGACGCCGGCCGCGGCTTCATGCCCGCCCCCGGCCCCGTTTCCGTCTACCGTGAGCCCTCGGGCCCCGGCGTCCGCGTCGATTCCGGTGTTGTTGCCGGCGACGTCATCGGCGGCCAGTTCGACTCCATGCTCGCCAAGCTCATCGTCACCGGCGCCAACCGCGAAGAAGCCCTCCAGCGTGCTTCTCGCGCTCTGGCCGAGTTCGAGATCGACGGCCTCGCGACCGTCCTCCCGTTCCACCGCCACATCGTCGAGAACCCGGCATTCGTCGGCAACGGCGAGAAGTTCGACATCTACACCAAGTGGATCGAAACCGACTGGGAAAACACCATCGAGCCGTACGCCGGTTCCGGTGCACCGGTCGACGACGAGGACGAGGCTCTGCCGCGTCAGAACGTTGTCGTCGAGGTCGGTGGACGTCGTGTCGAGGTTTCCCTCCCGGGTCAGTTCTCGCTCGGCAACGGCGGCGGCGCAGCATCCGGTGCCATCCGCAAGAAGCCGAAGGCACGCAAGCGCGGCGGCGCGGGCGGCGGCGCAGCATCCGGTGACGCCGTCACCGCTCCGATGCAGGGCACCGTCGTCAAGGTTGCCGTCACCGAGGGCCAGGAAGTTGCCGAAGGCGACCTCATCGCTGTCCTCGAGGCCATGAAGATGGAAAACCCCGTCAACGCGCACAAGGCCGGTATCGTCACCGGACTGTCCGTCGAGGCAGGCGCAGCCATCACTCAGGGCACGGTTCTGGCAGAACTTAAGTAACAGGCTTCGCGTGTGCGCCTTTCCGGTAGTTCCCACTACCGGAAAGGCGCACAGTCGTTTGAGTAGGCTGTCACTCATGGCTGATGTTCCCGACATTCGTATCGGCACTGCTGAACGTGAGCAGGCATTGACGGCGCTGACCGAGCATTTTGCAGCCGGTCGCCTCACTGTCTCGGAGTTCGACGAGCGCAGTGGAATCGTCACGGCTGCAACAACTCGCAGTGAACTCGCTCCGGTTTTCAAGGATCTTCCCGATCCCGTTCCATCTCCCCCCGCCACATCAGCTTCGGTTCCAGCGCGGAAGTTCGACCCCGACTGGTCCGGTCGCATCATGGCGGTCATCCCGATCCTTGCCCTCATCCTCTTCTTCGTCACCGGTACGTGGCTGTGGTTCCTCGCCATTCCGCTGGCCGGCCCGCTGCTGTTCGGGACGGACAAAGAACGCAAGAAGAAACGTCGCGACGACAGGAATTCCTGAATTCATGGACCCGATAGAGATCAATGCGGGCGCGTGGTATCTGCGAGCGTTGCGCGCGGACGAACGCGTCGACGACCGACCGGCGCTTGCCGACGGAGGGATCAGCGACCCCGGTTACGTAGATCTCCGGACATCTCAGTGGGCCGAGAACACCGTCTACTCGTGGGCTGTGTGCCAACCGAATACCGGTGAACTTCTGGCGGAGGTTCTGCTGACGCCCCGCGGCGCCACTGCCGAACTCACCGGTTGGGCAAGATCCGGCCACGACGAGGCTCTTGCTACCGCAACTGATGCGGTTTCGCGTTTTGCCGAGGGCGCCCTCGAACTCACGGTGACGCGCGGATGACGTACAACCGGTACTGGCCACTCGCCATCGCTGTGGTGATCGCACTGATCATGTTGTTCTCCCCCGGATCCACCGTTCCGTCCGGGCCGGAGAACAGCGACAAGGTCACCCACACATTGATGTTCGTCGTTCTGGCGATGACGTCGTTGCACGCCAGAATCCCCTGGTGGCTCACGGCGCTGTGGCTGATCGCGTTTGCCGCGGTGTCCGAAGTCCTGCAGGGAGTCCTGCCGATTTCCCGTTCCGGTTCGGTGTGGGACGCGGCCGCCGATCTGGTCGGTATCGCGATCGGCATCGGGATCGTCGCCGCCGTCGGATACCGGCGACGCGCCCGCGCCGTCTAATCCGCGATCAGCCGATCAGGTTGCCGCGCAACCGAGTCTGAGTGTCCTGGTCGATCTTGAGCCCGTCAGTGAAATACGCCTCGATGGAACCGTGCACCGATTCCAGTTCGGCAAGCGATGCCTCCAGGTACTCGGGCCGTACCCCCAGAACGCCTTCGAGCAGCGTCGGATCCCCTCCCGTGGCGGCAAATTTCTCGAAGAGCGGCGCGAACAGCGGTAGCAGGACCGTGTTCGTCAGCAGGTAGTCCTCGAACACCGCGTCCTTCGACGCGCCCAGGAAGAGCAACAGCGCCGCCGCGGCCCATCCCGTCCGGTCTTTACCCGTCGTGCAGTGAATGAGTGCCGGCGCACTGGTTGGCTCTGCGAGATCGAGGAACAACTGGCGGTACGACGCCACCGCGCTGGGCAGGGTCACAAAATCGCGGTAGCTGCCTTGGAAGTACTCGAGCGCCTGCCCGCTTCCCAGCAACTCTGACGCGGCCCGGGGATCGGCGATCATTTGCTGCATCTGGGCCGGGATAGCTCGATACTGCTTGTCCGCCAATACGTCCAGTCCGAGTTCCCGGATTCCGGCCGGGGTCCGGTCCGGTGCTGTTTCGCGCTCGGAGGCGGTTCGCAGGTCGTAGATCGTGGTGACGGCCAAGTCGGCCAGCGTCTGCTCGCCTTCTTTGCTGAGCGACGCTAGATCGGTGGAGCGGTACACCGCGCCGGTTCGCACCGAACCGCCGAATCGGGACTCCGGTCCCCCGATATCGCGCAGGTTCGCCAGCGAAGGAACAACGGAAGACAGCTTCGGATTGTCAGTCATACCTAAGAACATAGGCGATGACACCCTCACGACTTATGACACTCGCGACAATTGCGACGTACGATCGCCCGTAATTGCTGCGCTACATTTCCGAAACATGTTCGGATAATGCTGTGGACATGCCTACAACGAATTCCAGCGGTCTCGATGCGTTCAACGCACTCGCAGACCAATCGGTGCGCAAGGCTCTGCTCGACTGTTGCCACTCCGACGCCTGGGCGAACTCGCTCGCGGCGGCACGGCCCTTCGCGAGCGTCGACGCTCTGCTGGACAGCGCGGATTCCGTGCTGCGCGACCTACCCGAATCCGAGATCGACAAAGCCCTCGCGGGGCACCCGCGTATCGGTGAGCGCACCGAGAACGCGTCGTCGAGTCGCGAACAGGCCGCGGTATCCACGGCCGGCGCCGACCTCCTCGAGCAGTTGCGCATCAAGAACGCCGAGTACGAGGACAAGTTCTCGCACGTCTACCTCGTCTGTGCAAGCGGTCGGTCGGCCACCGAGCTCCTCGACATACTCCAGAAGCGACTGGAAAACGATCCGGAGTCCGAACGCCGCGTGCTACGAATCGAGTTGGCCGCTATCAATCGCATCAGACTCACCCGTCTGATCGACTCGTTGTCCGGAGATGATGCATGAGCAAGGTACTGAGTACACACGTCCTCGATGCGACAACCGGCAACCCGGCCGAAGGTGTCCACGTCCAGCTCTGCGAGCCGGACGGTTCGCAGATTTCTCAGGCCCACACCGATTCCGACGGCCGGGTCGCCGAACTTGCCCCAGACGGCCTGACTTCCGGAACCTACCGCCTGATCTTCGACACCGGAACATATTTCGAGTCGATCCAGCAGGAAACCTTCTACCCGGAAGTGACAGTGACCTTCCGGATAGACGACACGAGCCGTGGCTATCACGTCCCGCTGTTGCTGTCCCCCTTTGCCTATTCCACCTATCGCGGGAGCTGAGAACCACTGTGAACACCATCAACACCACCACCGCACCGCTCTCCGGAACCATCGAACTCACCGGGCACCAGTACGGCAAGGCCGAGAATCGTGTTGTCCGGATCTACCGCGACACGCCGCGCCACGAGATTCACGACATCAACGTCTCCACTTGTCTGCGAGGCGATTTCGCCGATGCCTACCTCACCGGCGATCAGTCGAAGGTGCTACCCACCGACACTCAGAAGCAGACCGCGTACGCCTACGCCAAGGAAAAAGGCCTGATCTCGATCGAGTCGTACGGTCTCGAACTCGCATCGCATTTTGTCGACGACATCGAACCGGTGACGGGCGCACGGATCGAGATCGAGGAGTACGCCTGGGAGCGCGCCGTGGTCGACGGCGCCGAGCACGATCACACCTGGATTCGCAAGGGTCAGGAAGTGCGAACCGCGTCGATCACGCACGACGACACCGGAACCTGGGTGATCGGCGGTCTGAAGGACCTGGTTCTGCTCAAGTCCACCGGCAGTGAGTTCTCCGGGTTCCTCCAGGATCCGTACACCGTCCTCGAACCGACGCAGGACCGCGTCATGGCCACCACGCTGGTGGCGCAGTGGCGATTCACCACCACCGACGTCGACTGGGAATCGGTATATGTGGGCATCAAGGCACAGATCGTGAAGCAATTCGCGACGGTGCACTCACTTGCGTTGCAGCAGACCTTGTTCCAGATCGGCAAGGCGATCCTCGAGGACTTCCCGATCATCGCGGAGGTGCGGCTGTCCGCGCCCAACAAGCACCATTTCGACTACGCGCTCGGCCGTTTCGGTATCGAGAACGACAACGAGGTGTTCCATGCCGCGGATCGCCCGTACGGCCTGATCCAGGCCGCCGTCAGCCGCTCGGACGCACCGGACGCCGGCCCATCGTGGACAACGTACGCCGGATGGCTTTCGTGACCGACTTCGTCATCAGGGGCGCTCATGTCGTCACAATGGACGGCGCCCGTACCGAATTCACCGACGGGTACGTAGCAGTTACCGGGAATATGATCACGGCCGTCGGCCAAGGGCCGGCTCCGGAGTTTCCCGGGGCACGTACCATCGACGCCCCCGGTTGCCTCGTGACGCCGGGCCTGGTGAACACGCACCATCACCTGTACCAGTGGATCACTCGCGGCCTGGCTGCCGATTCAACGCTGTTCCAGTGGCTGACCACGCTGTACCCGATCTGGGCGGGGATCGACGCCGACGCAGTGCATACGGCCGCAACCGGTGGCCTCGCCGCGCTGGCGAAGACGGGATGCACCACCACCACCGATCATCACTACGTGGTCCCACGCGATGCCGGTGACGTGTTCGAAGCGGAGATCACGGCGGCAGCACAGGTCGGCCTGCGATTCCATCCGACGCGGGGGTCGATGGACCTCGGGCAGAGTTCCGGCGGACTGCCGCCTGATCACGTCGTGGAGAAACTGGACGACATCCTCACCGACACCGCGTCGGTCATCGACCGGTGGCACGACCCCAGCCCCGATTCGATGCTGCGGATCGCGGTGGCACCCTGCTCCCCGTTCTCGGTTACCGAGGCGTTACTCCGCGAGTCCGCGGTTCTGGCCCGGGATTCCGGCGTCCGAATGCACACCCATTTGGCGGAGACGCTGGACGAGCAGGACTTCTGCGCAGAGCTGTTCGGCTGCACGCCGATGGAGTACATGGAGCGAGTCGGCTGGGTTGGCCCGGACGTATGGTTCGCGCACGCCGTCCACCTCGACGATTCCGCGATCGAGACGATGGCGCGCACGGGAACTGCTGCGGCACACTGCCCTACGTCCAATGCGCGACTCGGCGCCGGGATCGCGCGCACCCGCGATTTGCTGGACGCCGGTGTCACCATCGGGCTCGGAGTCGACGGCGCGGCCAGCAACGAGGCGTGCAGTTTGGTCGAGGAGTCGCGCCACGCCCTCCTGTTCGCCCGCGCTCGCGGCGGCCCCCAGGCTTTGACGGTTCGCACCGCCCTGGAACTCGGGACCATCGGGGGTGCGAGGGTTCTCGGCCGTGAGCACGAGATCGGCTCCCTCGAAGTGGGAAAACTGGCCGACCTCGCGGTGTGGGATCTGAATACGCTCGCGCACACCGGCATCACCGACCCGGTCGCGGCGTTGGTGCTCGGCTCGACACCACCGTTGAAACTTCTGATGGTGAACGGTGCGGTTGTGGTCGCCGACGATCGGGTAACCACGATCGACGAGGACGTCGTCGCATCGGACGTTGCTCGCGCTCACCTCGACCTGGTGCGAAAGGCCGGGTGAGCCGACAGTGGATCTGCACACGGTCGATCAGGTTCTGGTGCCGGCCACTCGGACCGATCTGCCCGGTCCCTCGACCGGTGTCGGATTCATCGGAGGCGGCACTTGGCTGTATTCCGAACCTCAACCTCACCTGAGCACGCTTGTCGATCTGGCCGGCTTCGGCTGGGAGCCGCTCACAGTCACCGAACATGGCCTCGAGATTGCCGCGACCTGCACCATCGAGGAACTGTGCCGCTCCGAACTTGTGGCACAGTTCCGGGCTCAGCAGTTGTTTCGGGACTGCGCGGACGCGCTGCTTGCGTCGTGGAAAGTGTTGCGCCACGCCACCGTCGGCGGGAACATCGCTCTGTCGTTTCCCGCCGGTGCCATGACCACTATGGCCGTCACTCTCGACGGTGAATTGACCGTGTGGCGTCCGGGCAGCGGCGAATACCGTGTGGCCGTGAAAGATTTTGTGACCGGAAACGGCACGAACGCGCTGGGCGTCGGCGACATCATTCGGTGCATCACTCTCCCCACTCGGTCGCTGCTCGCCCGCACCGCATTACGCAAACTCGCTCAGACCTCACTCGGACGGTCTGCCGTTGTCGTAGCGGGCCGAAAAGACGTCGCTGGTTTCACACTCAGCGTCACGGCGGCAACGCGGCGGCCCCACGTGCTGCGATTCGACGCCCACCCGAGCGCGTCCGAGTTGGCCGACGCCCTTCGCGTGATCCCAGCCGACTGTTATTTCACGGACGTCCACGGCAGCGCACCCTGGCGTGAGTCGATGACAGCACTACTGGCCGAAGAGGTCAGGGAGGAACTCACATGAAGTACTCCGTCGACGGGGTTGCCCGCGACGACGAACCACGTCCGGGACAGTGCTTGCGGACGTTCCTGCGCGAGCACGGGGTCATGTCCGTCAAGAAGGGGTGCGACGCCGGAGATTGTGGCGCGTGTTCGGTACTGCTGGACGGCACGCCCACGCATTCGTGCATCTTCCCGGCGCACCGCGTCGACGGGCACGAGATTGTGACCGCAACCGGTCTCGGCACTGAAGACGATCTGCACCCGGTGCAGCAGGCGTTTGTCGACGCCGGCGGATTTCAATGCGGATTCTGCACCGCAGGCATGGTGGTGACGGCGTCGGCGCTGACACCCGCGCAGAAGGAGAACCTGCCGGCGTCGATGAAGGGAAACCTGTGCCGCTGCACGGGGTATCGCTCGATCCGCGACGCTCTGGCGGGCGCGAAGAACGTCGAGGACGCGGTTCGCTCTGTAGCTCAGGGCCGTTCCATTGCGGCCCCGGCTTCGAGTCGAATCGTCACCGGAACAGAACCCTTCACTCTGGATCTGGCCGAGGGCGACGTCCCTTCGGGCTTGGTGCATGCAGCGGTTCTCGGCAGCCCGCACCCCCATGCGTATGTCAAGGAGATCAACACTGACGCAGCACAGTCCGCGCCAGGTGTCGTTGCCGTTCTGACCTATCTCGACAGCCCGGATGTTCTCTTCTCCACAGCGCGCCATCAGAACCGCACCGACGATCCGGACGACACCCGCATCTTCGACCGCACCGTACGTTTCGTCGGTCAGCGAGTTGCCGCTGTCATTGCAGAGACACCGCGGGACGCACAGCGCGCGCTCGCGCTGATCGAGGTCGACTTCGAGGTTCGCGCAGCTGTCTTCGATCCGGAGCCCGCTCGCGCGCCCGGCGCGCCGCTTCTGCACGCGGACAAGGATATGTCCGCTCGTATCGCCGAGCCCACGCGCAATATCGTCGCCGCACTCCACGACGGAGTGGGCGACGTCGAGAAAGCCCTGAGTGCATCCGCTGCCGTTGTCGAAGGCACGTGGCAGACCGCTCGGGTTCAGCACGTTGCCATGGAGACGCACGCCGCGGTGGGATGGCTGGACTCCGGTGGCCGGCTTGTCATTCGCAGCAGCACGCAGGTGCCGTTCCTGGTTCGGGACGAGTTGGCACACATCTTCGGTCTCACCCGCGAGAAAGTCCGCGTGTTCACCGCGCGAGTGGGTGGCGGTTTCGGCGGCAAGCAGGAAATGCTGACCGAGGATCTTGTTGCCCTTGCCGTCCGGAAGACCGGCCGACCGGTGCAGTACGAGTTCAGTCGCAGCGATCAGTTCACGATGGCCCCGTCGCGGCATCCGATGCGGGTGTCGGTCCGGTTGGGCGCTGACGAGCATGGCCACCTGAACGCGCTGGCGATCGACGTCCTCTCCGACGCCGGCGCATACGGCAACCATTCCGTCGGAGTGATGTTCCACGGCTGCGCGGAATCTATTGCCGTCTACCGTTGCCCGACCAAACGCGTCGACGCCGAGGCCGTGTACACGAACAATGTGCCGTCTGGTGCGTTCCGCGGCTACGGCCTGGGGCAGATCATCTTTGCCGTCGAATCCGCGATGGATCAACTTGCTCGGAAACTCGGCGTCGACCCGTTCGAGTTCCGTCGACGCAACGTGGTGGTTCCGGGAGACGACTTCGTGGACTGGCACGTCGAGGACGGCGACCTCGAGTTCGGCAGTTACGGTCTCGATCAGTGTCTGGACCTGGTCGAGCGCGCGCTGTCGAGCGGACGCGGGCAGACGCCGCCAGACGGACCCCGGTGGAAAACGGGGCAGGGCATGGCCGTTGCGATGATCGCCACGATCCCGCCGCGCGGACACTTCGCCGACACCACGGTCACCCTCGAGGCCGACGGGCGCTATGTGGTCCGGATCGGTACCGCCGAATTCGGTAACGGGACAACAACAGTTCATCATCAGATTGCCGCCACCGAATTGCGAACCACCGTCGATCGCATCGTGATCGCTCAATCCGACACCGACATCGGTGGACACGACACCGGCGCCTTCGGTTCGGCCGGCACCGTTGTGGCGGGCAAGGCTCTCCAGATCGCGTGCGAACGCCTCCGTGATCGGATACTCGCACGAGCACAATCACTGTGCGTCGGTCCGGTCGAACTCGCGACGGACGGTGTAACCACCACAACCGGCTCTGTCGGTTTCCCTGCACTCCTCGACGGCGGACCGCTCTCGGCCAACGGCCACCATGACGGCTCGCCGCGGTCGGTGGCGTTCAACGTCCACGGCTTTCGGGTCGCGGTGGATACAGCAACGGGCCGGGTCGTCATTCTGCAGTCGGTCCAGGCTGCCGACGCCGGCACGGTACTGAACCCCGCACAATTGCGTGGGCAGGTGGAAGGTGGTGTGGGACAGGCACTCGGCGCAGCGATGTTCGAGGAGATCGTCATCGAGGACGGGCATGTGGTGAATCCGCAATTGCGCAACTATCACGTTCCGCAGTTGGCGGATCTCCCGATCACCGAGGTTCTTTTTGCCGATACCTACGACAAGTTGGGACCATTCGGCGCCAAGTCCATGAGCGAAGCGCCGTTCAATCCCGTTGCCCCGGCACTGGCCAACGCTATCTTCGACGCGGTGGGTGTTCGGTGCCTCGCCACTCCGATGACGCCGGATCGGATCTGGGCCGAGCTCACGCGGTAAGTGTGTGCAGTACCCGCTCGACGGCGTCCACCGCTGCGTCCAACTCACCGGTTGTCACGGTCAGCGGTGGACGGAACCGAATTCCGCGCTGCCCGCTCGGCAGAATGAGGACATGCTCGTCCTCGCGAAGCGCGGTCACCACCCGGTCGCGTAACTCGGTGGCGCTCAGGGTGATCGCGCACATGAGGCCACGTCCGCGGGGTTCGGTGACCTCGTCGAACCTTTCGCTTGTCGCGGTCAGTCGCTGAAGTAGGTGCGCGCCGGTGAATCGAACCCGGTCGATCAACCGGTCGCGTTCGATGACCTCGAGAATGCGCCGGGCACGCACCATGTCGGTGAGATTGCCGCCCCACGTCGAGTTGATCCGCGAGCTGATGTGAAAAACGTTGTCGTGCACCTCGTCGACACGGCCGCCTGCCATGATGCCGCAGACCTGAGTCTTCTTCCCGAAGGCCACGACATCCGGTGCCAACCCCAATTGTTGGTAGGCCCAGGGCGTTCCGGTTGATCCGCACCCGGTCTGCACTTCGTCGAGAACGAACAATGCGTCGTTCTCGCGGCACAATTCCTGCATCGCCTGGAGAAACCGAGGCCGGAAATGGTGGTCACCACCCTCACCCTGGATCGGTTCGGCGATGAAACAGGCGATGTCGTGCGGATTCTCGTGAAATGCCTGCCGGGCCTGTGCCAAGGTTTCCTGCTCGACAGCCTCGATGTCGCGGCCGTCCGCGACATAGGGCGAGGTGATCCGAGGCCAGTCGAACTTGGGAAACCGGGCAACCTTTCCCGGATCGGTGTTGGTGAGCGACATCGTATAGCCACTGCGCCCGTGGAAAGCCTCGGTCAGGTGCAAGACCTTGGTCCCGAGATCCGGTGAGCGCCCCTCACTTTCGTTCCGTCGGCTCTTCCAGTCGAACGCCACCTTCAGCGCATTCTCCACAGCAAGGGCGCCGCCGTCCACAAAAAACAGATGCGGTAACGCCGGATCGCCAAGCACCCGAACGAAGGCGTCGACAAATCGTGCCATCGGCACACTGTAGATGTCGGAATTACTCGGCTTGTTTGCTGCAACCATTGCCAATTCGCGCGAGAATGCCTCGTCGTCGGCAATGTCCGGATGGTTCATTCCGAGCGCCGACGACCCGAAGAACCCGAACATGTCCAGATAGTCGACACGGGTGCGGAGATCTTGTAGATACACACCGTGCGAGCGTTCGAGATCGAGAACCAGATCGAATCCGTCCGTGAGGATACTGGCAGACAGGACCTCGAACACCGGGAAATCCGCACTGCCGTCGAAGCCTTGCGTCGCGGTACTCATACGCAAAGATTAAGTCAAAATTATTGCCATGTCGATGATTAGATGGAAAAATTACTGCAGATCGGTCATTCGTCGTAAAATGTTTGAAGAATGACCGTGCTACGGGTGCTCACATTGGCCGCCGTTCGGATCTCCTGCAGCAACGCCTCCAATGCCCGGGGCGAGGCGACTCGAACAAGAAGTACGTAGCTTTCGGCCCCGGCTACCGAGTGACAGGACACCACTTGGGGCAAGTGCCGGAGCCTGGCCGGCGCATCGTCGGGTTGAGAAGGATCCAGAGGGGAGATCGCGACAAATGCCGACAGATTCTGACCCACAGCTTCCGGATCGATCTTTGCCGCGTACCCCCGGATCACGTTGCGCGATTCAAGCCGACGCACCCGCGACTGCACCGCCGAGATCGATAACCCCGCCTTGTCGGCAAGACTCGCCAAAGTGGCACGCCCGTCCACAACGAGCTCTCGAATCAACAACTTGTCCGTGTCGTCGACCGGAGGAATTCCGCCGTCATTCTGTTCGTCACCCACCCGCGAAGGTTAACGTAACCGGACATACACATGCTTGAAAAGTGGCAGTTACGTTCTCGGTTTGCCGCCGAACTGTCGCGGATGTACGGGAACGAGGTTCCAGCGTACAACACGCTGGTTGACGTGACACTGCAGGTCAATCGGGATTACACGGCCACCCGTCCGGGCTCGGAACGCTGGGGAACCCTGGGCCGGATCAGTGCGGAAAGGCACGGTGCGATCCGGCTGGGCACTCTCGGCGAACTGCGCGACGTCGCGACGATCTTCGGCGCCCTCGGGATGTCGGCGGTCGGGTTCTACGATCTGCGGCTCACCGATCCCCCTGTTCCCGTGGTCTCTACCGCATTCCGTCCTACCGATCCGGGGGAACTCGCGCTGAACCCATTCCGCGTCTTCACTTCGGTTCTCACTACCGGAGACAAGCGCTTCTTCACGGCCGATCTTCAGCGCAGAATCGCCGCATATCTGGGTACGCGATCTCTCTTCTCCCCCGACCTGCTTCGCCTGGCCGCGACGGCGCAGCGCGACAACGGGTTGCCGGAGCCGCAGGCGACACACTTCGTCGACGCCGCCACCCGCGCCTTCCGCCTCGGAACCGGGCCGATCGACGCGCCCTGGTATCGCGAACTTGCGCACATCTCCCCGGTGGCCGCGGACATCGCAGGCCAAAGGTCGACCCACCTCAACCATCTCACCCCGCGGGTACTCGACATCGACGATCTGTACCGCCGCATGACCGAACGCGGCATCACCATGATCGACCGGATTCAGGGTCCACCGCGATGGGGTGGTCCACCACTCCTGCTGCGGCAGACCTCGTTTCGGGCGTTGGCCGAGAACCGCCCGTTCCGCGAGCCGGATGGTTCGGTGCACGATGTCCCCGTCCGCGTGCGCTTCGGTGAAGTCGAGGCCCGCGGCATAGCGCTGACTCGCACGGGCCGCGAGATCTACGACGCTCTGATCTCCTCCCCGGACACGGCGGTATGGGAAGACGCGTTTCCATCCACGGAGGACGGCCTTGCCGACGCCGACCTGGCGTATTTCACCTACCGACGTGACGGTTCGAGGATAATTCGCGAGCCCATCGTCTACGAAGACTTCCTGCCGGCGTCCGCCGCTGGGATCTTTGCGTCGAACCTCGATTCGCCCAGTGGATTCGTTTCCGATGCGGACAGCGCCGATTACGGGCAGGATCGACTCGAGGGTGCCATCGGACACCCCGTCCTCGACCCTTTCGAGTTGTACCGCACGCAGCAGGACGCCTCCCGCGAAAGGACTCACCCGTGAACCTTCCCGATCCTTCCGCTCTCGCCGAGCGCGCCCACTCCGCGCTTGCTCGCTGCGGAGCCGAGTGGCCCACCGGCAACCTGACGGCTCGCACACCGATTACCGGAACCGAAATTCGCACTCTGGAACAACATTCCGCTGACGATGTCAACGGCGCGGTTGCCGCAGCACACGACGCGTTCGGTGACTGGCGCACGGTTCCTGCGCCGATCCGCGGCGCCGTCGTGCGGCAACTCGGCCGACTCCTGAGCGAGCACAAAACGGATCTCGCGGAACTGGTCACGCTCGAGGCCGGCAAGATCTCGTCGGAAGCACTCGGCGAGGTCCAGGAAATGATCGACATCTGCGAATTCGCGGTTGGTCTCTCGCGCCAACTCTACGGGCGGACCATGCCTTCGGAACGGCCAGGACACAGACTGATGGAGACGTGGCATCCGATCGGTGTTGTCGGTGTCATCTCGGCCTTCAACTTCCCGGTCGCGGTGTGGTCGTGGAACACCGCGATCGCTCTGGTGTGCGGAGACACGGTGGTCTGGAAGCCGTCCGAGACCACACCTTTGACCGCGCTGGCCTGCCATACCCTCCTTCGCCGCGCCCTCGCCGATTGCGACGCCCCTCGAGGCGTCCATCAACTGGTGATCGGTGGACGCGACGTGGGTGCGGCACTGGTGGACAATCCGCAGGTCGCGCTGGTGAGTGCCACCGGGTCGGTACGCATGGGACGCGAGGTTGCGCCGCGAGTGGCGGCGAGGTTCGGACGAAGCCTCCTCGAACTGGGCGGAAACAACGGCGCCGTTGTCACCCCGTCCGCGGATCTTGATCTGGCAGTCCGCGGAATTGTCTTCTCAGCGGCCGGAACTGCGGGGCAGCGGTGTACATCGCTGCGCCGGTTGATCGTTCACGAATCGATAGCCGACGAGCTGGTCGCAAGAATCTCTGCCGCCTACGCACAACTACAGGTAGGCAACCCGTTCGACGACGGCGTCCTGGTCGGTCCGCTGATCAACGACGCCGCACTCGAGGCGATGCAGTCCGCGCTCACCGCCGCGCAGTCGAGCGGCGGCACCGTCGTCTGCGGCGGTGAGCGGGTCGGCGACACCGGTTGCTACGTGCGCCCGGCGCTGGTCCGGATGCCGAAACAAAGCGAGATCATGCACACCGAGACCTTTGCACCCATCCTCTACGTTGTCACCTACAACGAGTTCGACGATGCCATCGCACTCCACAATGCTGTGCCGCAGGGTCTTTCATCCTCGATCTTCACACTCGATCAGCGGGAAGCCGAACGGTTTCTCGCAGCCGACGGTTCCGACTGCGGTATTGCCAACGTCAACATCGGCACGTCGGGCGCAGAGATCGGCGGCGCGTTCGGCGGCGAGAAGGACACCGGCGGCGGACGCGAATCGGGTTCCGATGCGTGGAAGGCGTACATGCGCCGCGCAACCAACACGATCAACTACTCGGACCAACTACCGCTGGCTCAAGGCGTCGAGTTCGGCTGAGGGCATCTGCGGCAAATTCGGCGATCGCGGTGACCAATTCGGTGCGCGCGGACAATTGCGGAGCGTGATCGGTCTCGAGACTCACCACGTTGGCCCCAGGCACTCGCTGCTGCATTCCTCGCTGCGTCTCGATCGGAACTGTACGGTCCAAGGTGCATTCGACGTATAGGCGCGGAACCGTACCGAATCGCTCGGGGGTGATTGTCGGTGCCATCAGTCGTGCAGTTTCCTGTTGTGGCACAAGTTGGCGTGCCGCAGCGATCGCGTCGGCTACCGGGGCCTCGTGGAAGAACACCGCTGCACCGGCTTCGGGTGGGACCACACTCGAAAACCCGTCATCCGAGCTGACCACCCATCGCGAGATCCCGACGGGCGCCGGTAATTCCACTTCGTTGCACAGCATTCCGAAGTCCATACCCGACGGCAGCATCATCCCGGCGACATACACGATTCCCGCGACCGCAGCGGGAACTCGCTCGGCAACCTGCGACACCACGATGCCACCACCCGAGTGACCTACCAGCACAGCCGGACCGTCCAGCGAATCGAGCACCGCTACAACGTGATCGGTCACGGCACTTAGGTCTACGACAGTGTCCCGATCGAGGACGCCGGCCCCGGGAAGGTCAACGACTACCGGGTTGAACCCCGCCGCTCGCAGTGGTTCCAGCATCGAATCCCAGACCCAGCCTCCGGCCCAGGCACCGTGGACCAGAACAAGATTCCTGGCAGTCACGACGTTGCCTCCAGCTGCGCTGCGACGCGAACCCGCTCGGCTTCGCGCCCGGCCGCGGTGTTGGACTTGCCCTGCCGCGATCCGGCCAGCTTGGCTTTGATGTGATCCCGGACGGAGACAGGTTCGTACGCCAGTCCGGACTCGTCGAAGAAACTCGGCAGCGTTTCGATCACGGCATCGACGTTTCCGTCGTGGAAAAATGCGGCGGAACGACGCCGCTTGATGGTGCCGTTCACCACGGGAGGTGCCACGCGGTGCAGCGTCGACATCCAGCGGTCGTTGGTCAACTGGGCCGTCAGATCGCCGAGATTGACCAGTAGCGCATCGTCTTCAGGCCACACGTCGTGCCACCGTTGGTCACTTCCGAGTACCTGGAGCCCCTCAACCTGATCGGCCCACAGGACGGTGACCAGCCCGAAGTCGGTGTGTTCGCCCATCCCCTTGAGCTCGCCGTCCAGCGTCACGGTTCCCTCGGGCAACGCGTAGTTGTTCATTCTCAGCACGTCGATCGAGTGATCGGTGATCGAGTCGAAGAACCCCGGCGTCAGCCCCAGCGCATCGTCGAAGATAGTGGTCAGCGTGCGAGCTACCCGTGCTGCGTGTGTGTAGTACGACTCGATCCTGGCCCGGAATTTCTCGACGTCCGGCCACACGTTGATACCGTAATCCGCTTCGGAGAGATCAAGATCGGTGAACGACCGAGCTTCGATGCCGATGTTGAACGCCTCGAAGAAATCGTTCATCCGGGTCGCGGATTCCACGCCGAGACTCAGGCTCAGCGATTCACTCTTGGGTGGGCTGTACCCGCGGTTGGCTCCGGCAACGCGGTACTCGTTCTTCGCCTCCATCGGCAGTACAAAGAAATCGTCCATCGCGCCGGCGAGACCTCCCGCCACTTCCGCAGGAATTCCATGACCTCGGATCTGGATGAATCCCACTCTGCTGCAGGCATCGTCGATCTCGGCGGCAACTCTGGCCTGCTCCTGCGGCGAACCGCCACGAACGTACGGGGAGATGTCGATGACGGGGACTTCGAAGGACTCAGGCGGTAACTGCGACATGGGCGTCTCCTGTCGGTGTGACTGGGGATTGTGCGACTGCAGGTGATTCGGGAAGGCTCTCGCGCGAACTGCGGGCGAGTTCGCCGAGTCGGGTGTGGTTGAACAGCAGGTTGAGTGTGAAGGCCGACGCCGCGGCCAGGGTGATTCCGCTGCCGAGCAGGATCTGCGCAGACGACGGGAACCGCTCGAACATTCCTTCCGCGAACTCCGGAAGGAGACCGATTCCGACGGATACCGCGGCAATGGTCGTATTGATCGGATCGCTGAGATCGACCTTGCGGAGTGTGTTGATGCCGACGACGGCAACCGTGGAGAACAGGATGATGCCGACGCCGCCCACCACCGGATCAGGCAGTGCTGCAACAACTTCACCCATTCGGGGGATCAGTCCGAGAACGATGAGGATGGCGCCACTGGTAGCGGTGACGTATCGGCTGTACACGCGGGTAGTCGCGACGGCGCCGACATTCTGCGAGAACACGGTGTCGACAAAGGCGTTGAAGATACCGCCGAGCACTCCGGACAGACCGTCGGCCACCAGGCCACGCGCCAAATCAGCCTTCTTCAAGGGCTTTCCGGTGATCTCACTGACTGCCAACATGCTGGCGGTCGATTCTGCGAACACGACTGCCATCACGATGCTCATGGCCACCACTGCGGTGACCGGAAACTCGGGTGCTCCGAAATGGAAGGGCATGGGAATGCCGACCCACGCGGAACCGGATACACCACCGAGGTCGATCAAGCCCATCGGAATGGCGATCACGGTACCGATGACCAGCGCGATCAGGACTCCCAGCTGAGTCCACATTCCGCGCCCGAGGCAGATGAAACCGACTGCGATCGCAACGACAGCTGCGGCCAGCGCGAGGTTCTTGGGATCTGCGAATGACGGTGCGGTGGGGTCGTTTCCGACGATCAGGCCACCGGCGACGCCGATCAGCGAGATACCGATCACGGTCAGGACCACTCCGGTCACGAGCGGCGGGAAGTAACGGACGATCTTGGCAAATGGCACTGCCAGCGCGATTCCGACCACACCACCGACCAGCATGGAGCCGTACACCGCCTGCAATCCGTATTCCTGGGCGATGAGAATCATCGGTGTCAGGCCGGCGAATGTGGCGCCGCAGACGATCGGAAGTCGTACGCCCGCAACCTTCCCCACGCCCAGGCTCTGAATGATGGTGATGATGCCGGCAACAAGCAGATCGGCGCTGATCAGCAGTGCAACGGTGCTACGATCCAGGCCCACGGCCGCACCGAACACCAGCGGTACCGTGATGCAGCCTGTGTACATGATCAGGACGTGCTGAAGAGCAAAAGCTGACTGGCGGGCAAAGGGCAACCGCTCGTCGACTGGATGGATGGCCATGCGCCGATCTCCGTCCGTAGCTGGGAGTGTTTTGTGTACTTCCCTATTGAGCACGTCGATAATTTCTTGCTGTGGTCAATTTTGTTTCGCGCATGTAATGAAATTCTCCGCTCGGATGCGCCGCCTCCGCACTGCTATGTTCAGCACATGGACGACGACCAAGTGGCGATCGCAACGGCAATCGGTATCGCAGTGCGCCATGCGCGCAAGGAAGCCGGATTGACCATGCGTGAGGTTGCACTGAAATCCGGTCTCTCACAGCCGTTTCTGAGTCAGACCGAAAACGGTCGCGCAGTGCCGAGTGTGATGAATCTGCACAGACTCGCACAATCGCTTGGCACTACCGCTCATGCGCTACTCGCCCAAGGTGAGCGCACGCCGTCGAGTCTGGTGCGGGCGCACGAGGGCCGGAAGTTCGAACTCGCCCACGATTCCTCGATCCGGTTCTGTTCCACCGGGTCACACACCATGGAACCGAACGAAATCACGGCCGGGCCGCACAGCGAAGCCGGTGAACACACTGAACACGCCGGCGAGGAATTCATTCACGTTCTCGAGGGAACTGTCGATGTCGAAGTGGGCCTGGACGAACGGCATCGGCTGAATGTCGGGGACACATTGCTGTACGCGGCGACCATTCCCCACCGATGGTTCAACCGAACCGATCGAATTGCCCGGTTCCTGATCGTGAGTTCTCCCCCGTCCTTCTGACACACCGCATACCCTGAAGCGGTGACCATGTGGCCGGAACTTGCGCGCGAGATCGCCGATACCGTTCTGTTCCCCGTTGCCGACAGCGTTGACGCGGACGGTGAAATTCCGAGCAGTCATTTCGACGCCCTCGCCGCCGACGGGTTCTACGGCCTGGCCGCGCTCGGCGAGGAAGGACCTTCGGCGGCCGAACTTGTCGAGGTTGTCGAAACACTGTGCGGCGGGTGCCTCGCGACTGCATTCACCTGGATGCAGCATCACGGCGTCGTCGGCGCCTTGGCATCGACCACCAACACTGCACTGACTGAGCAGTACTGGGACGGCCTCGTCAGCGGAGAACTGCAGGGCGGTGTCGCCTACGCCGGCGCCATCCCGCGCCCTCCCCTGCTGTGGGCACGCCGGGTCGATCACGGATACGTCCTCGACGGGATAGCCCCCTTTGTCACCGGCTGGGGAATCGTCGACGTTCTTCTCGTGTCGGCGCGGGACGAATTCGACAATTCCATCGTCCACTCGGTGGTCAAGGCTACCGACGCTCCTGGCCTGTCCGTCGAGGAACTCCCCCTTATCGCTGCTCGCGGAAGCAACACCGTCCGAATAGCTTTCGACGGTTTTGCCATCCCCGACGCCCAGGTCACGGCAGTTGTCGACGATCAGCAATTCCAGAACACTCAACTGCCCGGCCTGTGGTTCAACGGAGCCATGGCGATGGGGGTCGCGCGGCGCGCAATGGCAGAGTTGGCGGATCTCGGAGTCGATACGGAACCGTTCCAAAGCCAAGCCGAACTGGTGCGTGAACAGCTCGACAGCGCTGTGGCGGGCAACGCCGACATGTCTGCCGCCCGCGCCGCGGCCTCCGAACTCGCAGTCCGGGTTGCGGCGGCTTTCGTCACGGCTACCGGCTCGCGCTCGCTGGTGGGCAGCAACACGGCCGAGCGTCTGATGCGTGAAGCCACGTTCACACTGGTAGCCGCCACCCGCCCTGGAATCAAGACTGCTCTGGTCGAGCGACTGCGCGATTAGCCGAGTGCACTCCGCTGCCCTGGATTACGCTCGGTGCCATGAACAGTGTCATGAACAGTGTCACGAACAACGGTGCACCTGTACTCATTCCGGCCGGAACCAGCTTCACTCCCGACGATCTGACGTTCTATGCCGATCGTGAATCACGCACACTCGACGACGCGATCGCGGGCGCCGATCTTCTTGTGAGCTGCCCTCATTCGGGTTCAGCCATCCCGGAAGAGCTTGCCGAGTTTCTGGCACCCGAGTTCACGAGGCGCCTACAGTTCGATTTCACCGACATGTCGACCAGCGCGATCGTGCGTCGGTGGGCCGAGATCGATCCGCGCATCGTGTACGTCGAAAATCCTCATCCGCGCATGATCCGCGATCCAAACCGCGCCAAGCCCGAAAACCTGGAAGCTTCACTGCGCGAAGCATTTGCACGTGTTCACCAGGCCGGGGCGGGCAACAAGGTGGACCTCACGGGCGTAGACGCCGTCCGCCCGGTCACGTTCTCCTTCTACCCGTTGCTGCTGGAACCAACCGACGACGCCGGGTGGAAGCGCCTGGCCGACACGTTCACCGAGACAGCAGATCGCGGACTCGGCGTGTACGAGCGCACGCGTGATTCTCTGGTCGAGAAAATGGTGGAGAAGAGTTTCGAGGTGCGGCGATCGTTCACGACACTCTCGTTCCACGACACGATGAACCACACGACGCGACGCGACGGTGCGGTCAATGTACTTCGCCCCGAGGAGGATCGGCTGCCTGACGTCGTGGCACTGTCCAATCGCGGTGATCACGACGGCAATCGACGTGGCGACAATCCCGTGACGATGGACCCCGAACTCATCCGAACTCTCGCGGCAGCACATCGCAAGGGATTTCAGGTCGACGATCCGGACGCTGTCGCCCTTAACCAGCCGTATCTCGGCAGCTTCGAAATCATCACAGCGGGTGCGCGATTCGCCGAGCAGTCAGCACGCGCGGATGCTGCCGGCATCACACTCAGCGCCGTGCAGGCGGAGTTCAAACGCGAGTTCCTTCTCGGCGATGCCCTCGCCGCGCACATCATGGAACCCGGCGTCGACTGGCCGAGCTCTGATCCGGAGCGGGTGGACCAGCTCGCCCGCGCGTGCAAGGCGAGCTGGGACCACTACCGAGACAGCTAGCCGAGCACCACTCCGAATATCGCGCCGGCGGTAATCGTGGTCACGGCCAGGATTATCGTCGGCAGGAAGAACGAGTGGTCCACGAGCTTGGTACCGAGCTTCGTGCTGCCGGAGAGGTCGAAGTTCGCGGCCGCGATCTGCGAACCGTTTGTCGGCAACAGGTAGATACCGGCAAACGCTCCGGCCCACATACCGGTCAGCAGTCCGGGGGCGATACCGGCCGCAAGCCCGATCGGCACGATGGTTCTGGTGGCGGTCGACTGGCTGGTGGTGAGCACACACACCAGGAAGACACCGAGCGCAAAGATCCACGGCGCGGCACTGACCAAGTCGCCGACGGTGCTGGTGATCAGCTCCAAGTGAGCGCTGATAAACGTATCGGTGAGCCACGCGAGACCGAACAGCGCAATCGCCGAGACCATACCGGCGCGGAACACCGTCGAGGTCGGAACGTCGGCCACATTGGGCTTGCACACGAGCAGGATGAGAGTGCCGACCAGGAACATCAGCATCTCGATGATCGGGGTCATTCCCAGCGGCGAGCCGTCGGCTGCCTCGGGTCGAATTCCCTTGAAGAGTCCGAAGATCACGATCGCCAGAACACCTGCGAGGAAGATCAGCGCTGCGTTGCGACCGGTCTTCGTCGAGACCAGTTCGGTGGTGGCCGCAGCGCCGGGGCCGGCTAGCTCTCCGGACTTCAGCTTTGCCTGTACGTCGGGATCGTCGGCCAGTTCCTTGCCGAGGCGATTCACAGCGAACGACGAGATGATGATGCCGATCACCGCTGCCGGGAAGGTGATCTTGATGATGTCGATGAGCTCGAAATCGTACGGCGACACATCGGTCAACGTCACCATCGCCGCCATGGCCGCCGATACCGGGCTACACGCCAGCGCAACACCGGTCGAGACGACGGACAGCGACAGCGGCCGTGACGGACGCACCCCGTTCTTGTACGACACGTCGTAAATCACGGGCAGCAGCGGATACAGAATGTTGGACGTTCCGGCGCCGACCGAGAAGAGGAACGACACCAACGGCGCAATCAACGTGATCTGTTTGGGCCTGGATTCGATCAGTTTTGCCGCGATGGTGACCATCCAGTCGATGCCACCAGCTGCCTGCATCATCGACGACGCAAGCACGACGGACAGCACGATCAGGAGGGCATCGACCGGCGGCGCTCCTACGTCCTCGCCGAACACGAACACAAGGACGGCGACGCCGGCACCGCCCCACAGACCGAGTGCAACACCACTCGATCGAGTGCCCATGACGATTGCCCCGAGCACCACTACGAGCTCGAGAGCAATAATTACAGCTTCCATCTGGCACTCGCCTTCTCGAAAAACAGCCAAACCGTCCTGATTAGAGAAAAATATAATGCCGCCGACGTCTTCAGCAGGTTTGAACACGCTGTCGGTGGGCAGGTGCACTATGGATACGTGACCGACGTCCTCGAAAAGTTCTCGCCCGCGACACGAGAATGGTTCGACGGTGCCTTCAGCGCCCCAACACCGGCTCAACTCGGCGCGTGGGAATCCATAGCAAGCGGCGCGCACACCCTCGTCGTTGCGCCTACCGGTTCCGGCAAGACGCTGTCCGCTTTTCTGTGGGCACTCGATCAGTTGGCTTCGCGGGACGAGAGTCACCGCACCACCAAGGTCCTGTACATCTCACCGCTCAAGGCACTCGGCGTGGATGTCGAACGCAACCTCCGCGCTCCGCTTGTCGGCATCACTCAAACCGCCAAACGCCTCGGTCTCACTCCGCCCGAGATCACGGTCGGCGTCCGCTCCGGTGACACCTCCCCCGCCGATCGACGCTCGTTGATCAAAAGGCCGCCGGACATCCTGATCACTACCCCGGAATCGCTGTTCCTGATGCTCACCTCCGCCGCCCGCGAGACGTTGGCCGGGGTCGACACCGTCATCGTCGACGAGGTCCACGCCGTGGCCGGGACCAAACGCGGCTCGCATCTCGCACTCTCGCTGGAGCGTCTCGACGCACTTCTCGAGTCGCCCGCGCAGCGCATCGGTTTGTCCGCTACCGTCCGCCCCCACGAAGAAGTCGGGCGGTTCCTTTCCGGGTCCGCGCCCATCAGGATCGTCGCGCCGCCGGCCGCCAAGACCTTCGACCTCACCGTCCGCGTTCCCGTGGAGGACATGACCGAATTGGGCATCGCAACACCGGCAGACGGATCAGAATCTCCGACGCCCCAAGCGGGCTCCATCTGGCCGCACGTCGAAGAGCAGATAGTCGATCTTGTTCTCGAACACCGCTCATCCATAGTGTTCGCGAATTCCAGGCGTCTCGCCGAGCGTTTGACGGCTCGGCTCAACGAAATCCACGCCGAACGCACCGGTGTTGTGGTCGAAAAAATGCCGAAGCCGCCGTCACAAATCGGCACACCCACCGAAGTCAATTTCGGTGCCGAACCACTGCTCGCGCGCGCCCACCACGGCTCGGTCAGCAAGGATCAACGCGCCATCATCGAAGACGATCTGAAAGCCGGGCGACTGCGGTGCGTCGTCGCAACAAGCAGCCTCGAACTCGGAATCGACATGGGCGCAGTTGATCTGGTTATCCAAGTCGAGGCGCCGCCATCGGTTGCGAGCGGACTCCAACGCGTCGGCCGGGCCGGACACCAGGTCGGCGAAATCTCCCGAGGCGTGGTGTTTCCGAAACATCGAACCGATCTCATTCACTGCGCCGTCACCGTCGAGCGCATGGTCGAAGGCAAGATCGAAGCGATGGCCGTTCCTGCCAATCCGCTCGACATTCTGGCCCAGCAGACGGTGGCCGCGACGGCACTCGAGCCGATCGACGTCGACGACTGGTTCGACACTGTCCGCCGAAGTGGTTCGTTTGCAACACTTCCCCGCTCCGCGTACGAGTCCACCCTCGATCTGCTGGCAGGTCGGTACCCCTCGGACGAGTTTGCCGAACTGCGTCCACGCCTGGTGTGGGATCGCGAGGCCAACACACTCACCGGACGCCCGGGGGCTCAGCGTCTGGCTGTCACTTCGGGCGGCGCAATCCCCGACCGCGGCCTTTTCACTGTCTACATGGTCGGCGAAAAAGCCTCCCGAGTCGGCGAACTCGACGAGGAAATGGTCTACGAATCCCGAGTCGGCGACGTGTTCGCCCTGGGCGCGACCAGCTGGCGGATCGAGGAAATCACGTTCGACCGGGTTCTGGTCAGCCCCGCCTACGGACAACCGGGGCGCCTCCCGTTCTGGCACGGCGACGGTCTTGGGCGCCCAGCGGAACTCGGCCAGGCTCTCGGTCAGTTCGTCCGTGAAACAGCGCTCGGCAACGAGGCCGACGTGATCGAGCGCTGCCGCATCGGCGGCCTGGACCACAACGCCACCACCAACCTGATCCAGCTGGTGGGCGAGCAGAAAAACGCGACCGGGCAGGTACCGTCGGATCGAACGTTGGTGGTCGAACGCTTCCGCGACGAACTCGGCGATTGGCGTCTGGTCCTGCACTCCCCGTACGGCCAGCGAGTGCACGCTCCGTGGGCACTTGCCATCGGCGCCCGGCTGCAGGAACGGTACGGCGTGGATTCCAGCCCCACTGCCTCCGACGACGGCATTATCATCCGTCTACCTGATACCGAGAACGATCCACCCGGCGCCGAACTCTTTGCGTTCGACGTCGAGGACATCGAAGATCTGGTCACCCAGGAGGTTGGCGGGTCTGCACTGTTTGCCTCACGGTTTCGTGAATGTGCCGCTCGCGCACTGCTTCTTCCCCGCCGAAATCCCGGCAAGCGTGCGCCGCTGTGGCAGCAGCGTCAACGCAGCGCCCAGCTCCTGGACGTGGCACGCAAGTTTCCCACGTTCCCCATCCTGCTCGAGACCGTGCGCGAATGTCTCCAGGACGTCTACGACCTGCCGGCGCTCATGGAATTACTCGGCAAGATCGCCAAACGCCAGATCCGCATCGTTGATGTCGAGACGGCATCACCATCCCCGTTTGCCAGTGCGCTGCTGTTCAGCTACGTCGGCGCCTTCATGTACGAGGGTGACAGCCCGCTCGCCGAAAGACGCGCGGCTGCACTGTCTCTCGACTCCACACTGCTCGCCGAACTGTTGGGCCGCGTCGAATTGCGGGAACTGCTCGACGGCGGTGTCATCGAGCAAGCCGAGCGCGAGCTGCAACGACTGGTGCCGGAGCGCAAGGCAAAAGACCTCGAGGGTGTTGCTGATCTGCTGCGCATGCTCGGTCCACTCACGACGGCGGAGGTGAACGCGCGTTCCCTCGAAGATCCGCGATCGTGGCTCGACACCCTGGTGACGGACAAACGCGCCCTACATGTTTCGTTTGCCGGGCAACAATGGTGGACGGCAATCGAAGACTCCGCCCGCTTGCGCGACGGCCTCGGCGTACCCCTACCCATCGGCGTGCCCGCCGCATTCATCGAACCGGTGGATCAGCCGCTCGAGGACTTGTTGAGCCGCTATGCGCGCACGCACGGACCTTTCACGCTCGCCGACGCGGCCGCCAGATTCGGCATCGGCATTTCAGTGGCTCGCGATGTTCTCGGCCGTCTTGCCTTGGAGAAGCGGGTACTCGAGGGTGAATTCCGCCCCGGATCGGCCGGCAGCGAATGGTGCGACGCCGAGGTTCTCCGGCGATTGCGTCGACGCTCACTCGCTGCTGCCCGGGCGGATGTGGAACCCGTCAGCACCGCCACTCTGGGCCGCTTCCTCCCCAGCTGGCAGCATGTCGGCGGCACTCTCCGCGGTATCGACGGCGTTGCCGCCGTCGTCGATCAGCTTGCCGGAGTTCCCATTCCGGCGTCGGCGCTCGAATCGCTGATCCTGCCGAGTCGAATCCCTGACTATTCACCTGCCATGCTCGACGAACTGACTTCGACCGGCGAAGTCCTGTGGTCGGGGTCCGGAGCCATCTCAGCCAAGGACGGTTGGGTTGTCCTGCACCCGGCGGACCTTGCCCCGGCGACTCTCAATCCACCTGCTGACACCGATGTCTCGGACTTGCAGCAGCAAGCCCTCGACGTCCTGACCGCTGGTGGCGCCTACTTCTTCCGTCAATTGGCCGAAGCACTCGACAATCCGGAAGACGGCGCGCTCACGACCGCACTGTGGGAATTGGTGTGGCTCGGACACATCGGCAATGACACCCTTGCTCCACTTCGTGCTCTGCTATCCGACACCACTCGAACCACAACCAGCCACCGCGCTCCGAGGCGTGTTCCGCGGGCCCGTCCGTATCGCGGAATGATGCGTCCGGCGGTGCCCGCGCGCACCGGACCGGCCACCGCCGCCGGACGCTGGTTTCTGCTACCGGCTGCCGAACCCGATCCAACGGTGCGGGCACACGCGACTGCGGACCTCCTGCTCGAACGCTACGGAGTTGTCACCCGAGGCAGCGTGGTGAGCGAGAACGTCCCCGGCGGATTTGCGTTGATCTACAAGGTGCTCAGTACTTTCGAGGACAACGGCCGGGCAAGACGCGGATACTTCGTCGATACGTTGGGCGGCGCGCAGTTCTCCACGCCTGCGGTCGTGGATCGTCTGCGTACGTTCGGGGAATCCATCGAGGGTCGCCATACCCCTTCTGCCACCGTCACTCTTGCTGCGTGCGACCCCGCCAATCCGTATGGAGCGGCGCTCCCATGGCCGGCATCGAACGCCGAAGAATCACCCGGACACCGACCCGGGCGGAAGGCCGGCGCGCTGGTCGTTCTCGTCGAGGGAGAACTGGTGCTCTATGTCGAACGTGGTGGTCGAACCATCCTGACGTTCACCGACGACCCCGGCGTACTCCGAACGGCAGCAACGTCTCTGGCCCAGATAGTGAAGAACCGATCAGTCGAGAAGATCGTCGTCGAGAAGGTGAACGGCGAAACCATCCACGGCAACAACTTTGCGCCGGTCTTGGTCGAAGCCGGTTTTGCCGCCACCCCACGCGGCTTCAGGCTGAGATCGTGAAGGGTGCTCACTGATGCCCGAAGGCGATACCGTCTGGCGGACGGCCAATGCACTTCGCACGGCACTGAACGGCAAGGTACTCACCACGTGCGACGTGCGTGTCCCGCGATATGCCACCGTCAATCTGACCGGCACACGAGTCGACTCCGTAGTCAGCCGAGGAAAGCACCTGTTGATCCGAGTCGGCGACGCCTCCGTCCACACCCACCTGAAGATGGAAGGCGCGTGGCAGATCTACGCACCAGGTGAGCGGTGGCATCGCCCCGCCCATCAGGCGCGCATTATCCTGGCGACCGAAGATGCTGTTGCCGTGGGGTTTTCGCTCGGCATCACCGAAATCCTCGATCGCAACCAGGAAGACTCCGTCGTTGGCCATCTTGGGCCGGATCTCCTCGGCCCGGATTGGGACAGTGCTGTTGCGGAGGAAAATCTGCGCGGCGCGGGCTCCGAACCGATCGGCGTTGCGCTCCTCGATCAACGGGTCATGGCTGGACTCGGCAATGTGTATCGCAATGAAATCTGTTTTCTCCGTGGGCTTCATCCACGCACACCGACAGACCGGGTTCCGGATCTCGCGGCCGTAGTCGATCTGTCGCACCGCATTGTCGGTGCCAACAAATCACGTCACGTTCGGGTGACCACCGGCGATACTCGTCCCGGGAGGCAGACGTGGGTGTACGGCCGCCGCGGAAAGCCATGTCGGCGTTGCGGAACGCGAATCCGCGAGGAACTGCTCGGACCCGACCAGCTCACCGAACGACAGATATTCTTCTGCCCTTCCTGCCAACCGCTTACGCGCGATTAGCTTTTGTCAACAAACGGACGCAGTGCGCGACAAAGCGATCGCGGCTTACGTCGATTGTGCCGTCGAGGTATCCGATGAACAGGGTGAACAGTGCACCCACCAATCCCACCGCGGTCAGCTGCTTCTCCACCGGATCAGTGATTTCGGAGAGCTGTGCATAGACGAGGTCCACAAAAGCCGGCATCGATTCGATTCCGCGGCCTCCGAGCACCGGTTCGGAGAGCGGAGCGATCAACAGCACTCTACCCATCGCGGGATCGTCGACCATCAACTTCACGAACGTGTCAACCGCTGCGGTGGCAATCGCTTCGGATCCGGACTCTGTAGCTACTGCTGCCGCGAGTGCGGTTTGGGCGCGCTCCGAAACATATGAGTGGACCGACACCACGTACTGATCGCGATCGGTGAAGCTCTCGTAGAAGTACCGTTCCGTCAGTCCCGCAGCCTTACATACTGCCCGGACATTGACGGCAGGACCGTCCACTGCGCCCAGTAGTGTCACGCCGACATCGAACAGCGCTGCCTTCCGTGCTGCACGCCGTTCCTCGATACCCACTACCCTGCTCCGATTCCTTGACTACTGATGTTGTCGATCCTAATCTGACAACATGCGTAGTCAAAGTGATGACGTACCCACACCAACACCGCTTGGGCCCGATTCCTTGACCTGGAAGTATTTCGGCGATTGGCGAGGCATGCTTCAGGGCGTGTGGGCAGGTTCTATGCAGAACATGCATCCAGGACTCGGGGCCGGCGTCGAGGAGCATTCGCAGTTCTTCGACGAGCGCTGGGAACGCCTCTACCGATCGCTCTACCCCATCGCCGGAGTTGTCTTCGACGGCGACAGAGCCCAGGAAACCGCTGAACAGGTACGCGGCTACCACACCACGATCAAGGGCGTCGACAAGCTGGGTCGGCGCTACCACGCCCTCGACCCGGACACCTTCTACTGGGCACACGCGACCTTCTTCATGGGCACAATCGTGACGGCAGAGAACTTTTCCGGCGGCCTGACCGAAGCACAGAAACGGCAACTCTTCACCGAGCACATCCAGTGGTATCGCCTCTACGGCATGAGCATGCGGCCCGTCCCCGAAACGTGGGAGGCATTCCAAGAGTATTGGGATCACATGTGCCGCAGCATTCTCGAGGACAACAAGGCCACGCGTGATGTGCTCGACCTCTCCGGCCTGGGCAAGCCGCCATTCATGACGTGGCTACCCGAGCCGATCTGGAGGCTCGCACGCATTCCCGTCGCACGAGGCTTTGTGTGGCTGACCGTCGGTATGTACGACCAGCCGGTTCGCGATCTTCTCGGATACTCGTGGAGCGCGCGCGAGACGAGGATTCACACAGCTGTCGGCAAGACCGTCAACGCGGTCTTCCACCTTGTCCCGTGGCGCTACCGTTATCAACCGCGCGCCCGCGCGGGCTGGGACCGAGCCACGGGCAGGACGGCGCCCGATGCGCCACTCGTTCACACACCGGCCCGCAACCTGCCTCCCGCAACGCGCCGTGACAGTCCGATGCACTACAGCCCAAATGCCTGATCTGCCATAATCAAGCGATGCCGCGGAGCCTACGTACCCTGCTCAATCGCCCGATTACCGCCCGCGGTCGCCACCTCGGGCAGGAGCGCATTGCCGCCCGGACCACCGCCTACGTGTACGGCAATATCTTGGCTCTGGCCGCTCTGATTCCGGTCACCCAATCTCAGGAATCGCTCGGCGTCGCCATCGTCATCGGCACGGCCCTGTCGACGTATATCGCGCATACTTTCGCCGAGGGCGTCGGCGAGAGTATTCGCAATGATCGAGAACTCACGACTGCGGAGAGAATCGAAGCTCTTCGTGATTCCGTGCCCATCCTGACCTCGGCCGTGGTTCCGATCGTCATTCTGGCAACCGCCTGGTTCAACCTTCTCGAGCCGCGGACTGCGCAATTGATTGCGGAATTTGTGTTGGTGCTCCGTATCGGTTCCACGAGTTACGTCATCAGCTATCTCCGCGGCGAAAAAGTCGGCACAGCAACTCATGTCGCGGCGTTCGGTCTCGCTGCGGTAGCGACGTTGATCGTCGCCATCAAAATCGTGCTGACTCACTGACTTCGCGCGTGCTTTATGAGAACGTCATCGCACCCATCCGACAATAGCTACTGCGCCCCCGCGATCCGATATACATAACGCAGACAATTCACTCTTCATGACGGATCCGGAGAACCTGCCGATATGAACGCCCCACAACCGCCAGATCCGTGGGATTCTCAACCACAGTGGGACTCCCAATCACAGCGGGATTCACAGCCACCGAAAGATCCACCGCCACCACAAACACCGGCGTGGGTGTGGGTTCTTCTCGGTGCCGGGGTAGCTGCGATCGTTGTGGTTGTTGGGCTTGTCTGGGTGCGGCCGATGCTCTTCGACGCAGAGACGAATCAATCCGCACGATCTTCGACTCAGCTCAACACAACGGCATCTACAACAACTACACCCACCACAGAATCTTCTCCCACCACAACGTCGGCAGCTGCTCGAACCACTACCTCCGCGCCGTCGTCCGGCACAGCTGTCCCAGCAAACGCAACGCGCTGCGGACCCGTGTTTTCCAACAACGAATTGCCGAACTCCGCGACCGGCAGCAAAGCCACGTCATGCGAGTTCGCCGAAGAAGTTCGGTATCAGTACGTCAGTCAAGGCAAACGAAATGCGACAGTGTCGATCAACGCTGTCAGCCCCGTCACCAATACTCGCTATTCGATGAGTTGCACCGGAAAGAAAGTTGTCACCTGCACTGGCGGTAACAACGCAATCGTCTACCTCTTTTAGTAGATGAGGCTCTTTTAGTAGATGAGGCGACGAATTCAGAATGGCGGTGGGTCGTCGCCGTAGTCGACGGTTTTGTGGGGCACGCGCTTTCGGGGCGTGGAGATCGGGAACGTTTGCCGGCGTTTGCGATCGGCGTGTTTTGCTGTGCGGTGCTGAATCTTGACACGCCGGAGCTTCCGCTCACCTCGGATGCGGGCAGCTTTGTTCTCCAGTCGTGTTCGTCGCGGTTTGCCGCCTTCCGGTGGCGGCGGTTCCTGTTGGCTGGCGAGTAGTCCGGCAGCTCTGGTGCGGTAGCAATGACCCGTCTGCGAGGTCAGGGTAATGCTGCGGTCCGGGTTCGGGTCCAGTTGCCACTTGCCGGAATGCTTGAGGCGGTGATGGTTGCGGCAGAACGCACTCAGATTCGACGCGACGGTTTTTCCGCCGTTTGTGGGGTTGGTGTGGTTGAACGGATCGTTGTGGTCGAGGTCGCAATTCCAGGCCGGGACATCGCAGTGCGGCCACTGGCAGCTGCCCGCGCTGACCCGCAGCCACGCATCGAGTGTCGCGCCGGGGCGGTACACCAACGCCGATGCCGGCTCAGGTGTCGGTTCAGGTTCAGCATCTGCCGGGACTCGCACTTCCCGAACGTCTGCGTCTTTCGCGATGTCGCGGGCATGCTCAGCACTGATCACCCCGTACCCGTCAAGGTGCGCGGCCTCGTCGCTTCCGGGAGTATCGCCGCCGGCGAAGGTGGATTCGTGCATCACGACATGCACGAGTGGCCGGCGAATGATGACCATGCCGCTGCGGTCCTGCGGGCAATCTCTGCGGTCGCAGTCGCACACCAACACCGTCGAACCACTCACCAAAGCGCCCAACGCATCCGCGCGCCGCTGCTCGTACGTACGGGAATCACGGCGACACACCGACATCGCCAACTCCCGCAACCGGCCATCGAACGCGCGGGCCTGCTCCGCCGGGATGCTGCCCAAGATGCGGGCCATACCGTCCTCGGCGGCGCTGACTCCGACAAACCGATCGGCGAGCGCGCGGCGTCGTCGTTCCCGCATGCCCTCCGGATCGACGCGGGCGACGATCCGGTCGATCGCCGCCGTCAACCGCCGACCCGTCAACCCGGTACCACCGTCCACCGGTGGAGCCAACACCTGCTCGAGCAGCAAGCGTTCGACTTCGTCGATCAGCTCGTCGCTGACATTCGCGGTCGCGGACTCGATCAGCCCGACCCGGTAGAAGTCGAGTTCACCGCTGGCCATCGCCGCACGAGTGCGATGCA
Organism: Rhodococcus sp. MS16; assembly: GCF_013277795.1. NCBI lineage: Bacteria > Bacillati > Actinomycetota > Actinomycetes > Mycobacteriales > Nocardiaceae > Rhodococcus > Rhodococcus sp. MS16. The sequence continues at coordinate 78,230 of NZ_VBTM01000004.1, read as the reverse complement.
ACCGCGTCTTCAAAGCAAAACCCAACCCGATGAGCTTCCCGGCCGCGGCGCGCCCCATCGTGAGGACCGCGCCGACCTCGGATTCGGCGAGCTCGTGCGCCGACGACGTCCACGTGCCACCCTCGACATGCTCGGCGCTACGGCGGGTGAAAAACTCCGCCACCACGGCCAGTTTCCGCTCGACCAGCATCGCTTCACATGAATGCAAGTCACTCATAAGATCGATTAGGGCGCAATCGGTTTCGGTACCACTCAGCTGCGCTGAGATACCGAAATTCCCCACCCCCGAATCGAACATGCTCTCACCGTAATCGAAATCCTGTTCGAATTCGAGAGCTCCTCGAAATCAGTCGGAAAAGTCCGATAAGTGAAAAACGCCCACGAACCGCACACAGTTAAAACAACTACACGCGGTCCGCCACCTCGACTACCGGCTCGAGGATTTCCACCCGTGATTCCGGTGCCGCTGCCCTCAGTGCGTCCGCTGCTTCATCGTCGGGCTGAGCCTGTGATTCCACTTCGGCCTTCACCCGCGCACGGTAGGTGTCAACCTCGCGATCGACGGCCTCGGCATCCCAACCCAGCACGGGGGCAACAAGTTCCGCGACTTGCTGGGCGCAGTTGACGCCGCGGTGCGGGTACTCGATCGCAATGCGCGTGCGCCGCGCCAAGATGTCGTCCAGATGCAGTGCCCCTTCTGCGGCCGCGGCATACACTGCCTCAACCTGAAGGTAATCGGGCGCATCGGTGATGGGCTGCAACAACTCCGGAGTCGTGCGACCTAATTCCAACACTTCGGTGATCAAGGAACCGTACCGGTCGAGGAGATGCTTGACGCGGTACGGATGCAGACCGTACGTCTCACCCAACTGCATGGTCTGATTGACCAACGCAAAGTATCCGTCGGCGCCCACGAGCGGCACCTTCTCGGTGATCGACGACGCAACTCGCGCCGGAATGTCCTCGGACGCAACGTCAACCGCATCCTCCGCCATGACGCGGTACGTGGTGTACTTTCCGCCCGCAATGGCAACGAGGCCCGGAGCAACCCGGGCAACGGCATGCTCACGCGACAGTTTCGACGTCTCGTCGCTCTCGCCGGCCAGCAGCGGACGAAGGCCGGCGTACACACCGTCGATGTCGGCGTGCGTCAAAGGCGTCACGAGCACCGAGTTTACGTGTCCGAGAATGTAGTCGATATCGGCCTTGGTTGCGGCTGGGTGCGCGAGGTCGAGATTCCAATCCGTGTCCGTAGTTCCGATGATCCAGTGGTTGCCCCACGGAATCACGAACAGCACAGATTTTTCGGTGCGCAGGATGATCGCCGCTTCACTGACGATGCGGTCACGAGGAACGACGATGTGCACGCCCTTCGACGCCCGAACCCGGAACCTGCCACGCTGACGCGACAGTGCTTGGATCTCGTCGGTCCACACGCCCGTCGCGTTGATGACGACGTGTCCCTTGACCTCGGCGGTCCGTCCGTCTTCACAGTCACGAACACGGACACCCGACACTCGATCTGCTTCGCGTAGGAAGCCGACAACCTGCGTCGACGTCCGGACCACAGCGCCGTAATGCGCCGCCGTCCGCGCGACGGTCATGGTGTGACGGGCGTCGTCGACCACTGTGTCGTAGTACTGGATTCCGCCGGTCAGCGAACTGCGCTTGAGGCTCGGCGACATACGCAGTGCCCCGGCTCGCGTCAGGTGCTTCTGCGAGGGCACCGATTTGGCCCCGCCCATCCGGTCGTACAGGAAGATTCCGGCTGCCATGTACGGGCGTTCCCAGACGCGGTGAGCCAGCGGGAACAGAAACTTGAGCGGCTTGACCAGGTGCGGCGCCAGTGTCGTCAGAGAGAGCTCACGCTCGCGTAATGCCTCACGGACCAACCCGAATTCCAGCTGTTCCAGATAGCGCAGACCGCCGTGGAACATCTTCGATGATCGGGAAGACGTGCCAGACGCGTAGTCACGAGCCTCGACCAACGCGACTTTGAGTCCACGCGTTGCGGCGTCGAGCGCTGTGCCGACACCCACGACGCCGCCACCGACGACGATAACGTCGAACTGTTCACTCTGAAGCTGCTCCCAGGCAGCTTCTCGCTGCTGTGGGCCGAGAAACTGCACACCCTGCTGCTTACTCAACCCGTATCTCCTGTAAGTCGACGACGAATTCGCATCCAGGCTAGTAGCTTCATGCTCATACTGCGACAGCGCACGAACCAAGGAGACATGTGAACCAGTACATCGCCGCCATCGACCAAGGCACCACGTCGAGCCGATGCATGATCTTCGACCACGACGGCGCTGTTGTCAGCGTTGCCCAGAAGGAACACGAACAGATCTTCCCGCAAGCCGGCTGGGTCGAACACGATCCGGTGGCGCTGTGGATGAACACCCGCGAAGTGGTGGCAGGTGCACTTGCCAAAGCCGACCTCACCCGCGCGGACATCGCGGCCGTCGGAATCACGAATCAACGTGAGACAACGGTGGTCTGGGAGCGAAAGACCGGCAAACCTGTCTACAACGCCATTGTCTGGCAGGACACGCGCACCGATCAGCTGTGCCAGGAACTCGGTGGCGACGCCGGGCCGGAAAAGTACCGCGCCCAGACCGGGTTGCCGTTGTCGACGTATTTCTCGGGCCCGAAAATCCGGTGGATTCTCGACAACGTCGACGGGGCGCGCGCGAAGGCAGAAGCCGGCGAATTGTGCTTCGGCACCATCGACACGTGGATTTTGTGGCACCTCACTGAGGGGCAGCACGTGACAGATGTCACCAATGCGTCACGCACAATGCTGATGGATCTGGAGACTTTGCAGTGGGACGAGTCCATCTGCGCGGATTTCGGTATTCCGATGTCGATACTTCCGGAAATCCGCAGTTCTTCCGAGATCTACGGCAAGGGTCGACCTCGGGGCAACCTGGCCGGCGTTCCGGTCGCGGGCATTCTCGGAGACCAGCAAGCAGCCACGTTCGGTCAGGCCTGTCTGTCGGTGGGTGAAGCAAAAAACACCTACGGCACCGGCAACTTCCTTCTCCTCAATACCGGTACCACTCCGGTCCACAGCAAGCACGGCCTCCTGACCACTCTCTGCTACAAACTGGGCGACGCCCCGGCTGTCTATGCCCTGGAAGGTTCTGTTGCCGTATCGGGATCACTGGTCCAGTGGCTGCGTGACAACCTCGGGATCATTCAGAATGCCAAGGACATCGAGGCCCTCGCTGCCACCGTCGACGACAACGGCGGCGCCTACATCGTCCCTGCCTTCTCCGGTCTCTTCGCGCCGCGCTGGCGTCCCGATGCTCGCGGCGTCATCGTCGGACTGACCCGCTTCGTGAACAAGGGTCATCTGGCCCGGGCAGCACTCGAAGCCACCGCGTATCAAACCCGTGAGGTCATCGACGCCATGCGCGCCGATTCCGGCGTCGAACTCTCCGCCCTCAAGGTCGACGGAGGCATGGTTGTCAACGAGACCCTGATGCAGTTCCAGTCCGACATTCTCGGAGTGCCGGTCATCCGTCCCGTTGTCAACGAGACGACCGCGTTGGGCGCTGCCTACGCTGCCGGTTTGGCCGTCGGCTACTGGTCCGATACCGACGACATCCGCCGCAATTGGGCCGTCGGCAAGACGTGGGAGCCCGACATGGAAGAGTCCGAGCGCGCCCGCCTGTACGCGGAGTGGAACAAGGCCGTCGAACGCACGTACAACTGGTCCGATTAGTCGAGTTCGGTGGGGCGCCGCGCGCCCCACCGAAAGCCGCTCCAACTGTTCACCTGCGCGCAATTACGAGTACAGCGTTCTCGTAATTCCGATACAGACACCGATGGTTTCGTAACAGGCGTCAAACTCCCCCGCCTTTTCGGAAGGTCCATCATGCGTGCTCGAGTCGGTATCGCCGTCGCGTTGACTGCCGTCGCTTCACTCGCCCTGTCCTCGTGCTCCACCGAATCCGAAGCCTCGTCTGCGGATTCGAATCAGATCATTTTTGCCACGCCTCCCGGCACCGATGACGTCAAAGAGCTCGCCATCATGACCGACGTCGCCGACATGATGGGAACCGCGACCGGCAAAACCGTCAAACACGAGTCGCCGGCGGACTACCTCGGCGTCGTAGAGGCTGTTCGGAACGGATTTGTCGACGTCGCCGTCCTCAGCCCTTTCTCGGCCGCCCTCGCATTCAAGACGGGAAGCGTCGAGCCCATCCTCGCCTGGAACGGGGCACCCGATCCAGCGTCGTACTGTCTGGCCAAGTCCGACAGCACAATTCAATCCGTCACCGACATCAAGGGACATCAGGTCGCCTTTGTCGATCCGGGATCGACCACTGGCTACTTCATGCCGAAGGCAATGATGGCCGAGGCGGGCCTCACCGACGGAACCGACTACAAGAGCACCTTTGCCGGCGGACACGACTCTGCAGTTCTCGCATTGATGAACGGGAACGTCGACGTTGCCTGCACCGCGCGCCAGCTCTACACGTCGTTCATAGCCGGTGGCATGTTCACTGCCGACGACGTCCGGATCGTCGGCCAAAGCGCACCCATCCCGGTTGGTGTTTCCATTGTCGCCCGCAGCGGCCTCGATTCCGAGACTCGTGACGCGATCAAGGACAATCTCCCGGCAATGCTCTCGGCGAATCCCGAAGCATCGAAGATCCTGGGCGTTGGCGGCACGTACACCGCCGATCCCGACTTCTCGGTGTACGAACCGTTGGTCACGATCGCGGAAGCCGCCGGAGTCGACCTGGACAACATCCGATGACAGCGCCGGTAATTCGCCCGCCGCGCTCGTCCGTAGTTTCGCCGCCGGTGGTCGCTGGACGCAACATCCGAGTCACGTTCGGCGACAACATCGCCCTCGACGGCGTCGACCTCACCGTTCGCCCCGGTGAAGTAGTCGGTTTGCTCGGCCACTCGGGATCCGGCAAATCGACATTGATGAAGACACTGACCCGCCTCACCGACTTCACCGCCGACGAATTGACAGTTGCCGGCCGAGACGTCGCGCAGCAGAACGGTTCCGACTTACGTTCTCTGCGTTCGGATGTCGGCTACGTCTTTCAGCACTTCAATCTGGTACCGCGACTGAGCGCCCTGACCAACGTCTTGACCGGCGGTCTGTACGACGCCGGTGCGGTCAACCTGATCGGCGGATTCGGACGCACCCAACGCGTCGAGGCTCTCGAACTATTGCGCCGAGTCGGATTGGAAGGCAAAGCATCTCAGCAGAGCCGGACACTCAGCGGCGGTGAACAGCAACGCGTAGCGATCGCGCGCACTCTGATGCAACACCCGACACTGATCCTCGCCGACGAACCCGTCGCCTCCCTCGATCCACGACTTGCCGGAACCATCCTCACCTTGCTGAGGGAGATTGCCCGCGAACGTCAGGTTCCGGCGATCGTCAGCCTTCACGTCGTCGGCCTCGCGAGAAAGTACACCGATCGCGTCATCGGCCTGCGGGACGGACGCATCGTATTCAACAGCCGTGCAGAAGAACTCAACGAAGAGGCGGTGAGCACGATCTATGGTGAACATGCAGACATCATCGAGCAGTAAGCGCGAACAGACGCAGGCTATGTCGAAGGAAGCCGAACGCCTCGCCAAACCGTGGCGTCTACCCTCCCCTCGCAGCGGGGTCGGTCTGATCGTCATTGCAGTGGTCCTCGCGTGGTCGTTTGCCGGCGCAGACGCCGACCCCGCGCGCCTGGTTTCCGGTGTACCCAACATGGTTGATTTTGTCTCGCGACTGTTCCCGCCGACTTTCGACAAGTTCGACGTCATCGTCACCCTGCTGATCGAAACGCTCCAGATGGCAATTGTCGGAACGCTGGTAGGCGCGGTTCTGTCACTGATCCTCAGTTTCGGTGCGGCATCGAACATCGCCCCGAAGTGGCTCTACGGCATATCCCGGGCGATCCTGAACGTCTTGCGCTCGATCCCCGAACTCATCTACGCCCTGATGTTCGTCTCCGCTGTGGGCCTCGGCCCGTTTGCCGGTGTGCTTGCCATCGTGGTCGGCTCCCTCGGCTCGATCAGCAAGATCTACGCCGAGGCGATGGAATCGGTCGATCAAGGTCCACTCGATGCCTTGAGTTCCGCGGGAGCCGACAAACGGCAGATCATCGCCTACGGAGTTCTGCCGCAAGCAGCACCCCTGCTTGTCAGCTACACCCTGCTCCTCTTCGAGGGAAATGTCCGCGGTGCAACAATTCTCGGTCTCGTCGGTGCCGGTGGTATCGGTTTGGAACTCACCACGGCCATGCGCATGTACGACTACGGGCACCTGAGCACCATCATTCTGAGCATCATCGTGCTCGTCACCGTCATCGACCGAATCAGCGCGATGATCCGCGCCCGACTGAGCTGAGAAAAACCATGACCAACGTACTCTCGTCCCCCGAACTGCTCGACCCGGTGAACCTGCGCGATCTTGCCGCGGTGCCAGTGGCAAGCGGATACATTCGCGAATCTGTCGCCTTCCGCAGCGACGACGTCTCACACCTGTCGACGGAATACGCCGATTCACTGTGGAACAGGGGAATCCGCACGGTGATCGATCTACGGTCCCCTGGCGAAGCGGCATACACCGGGCGCGGCCCACTCGCTGCTCACGCTATCGCCTATCACCACATTCCACTCGTCGCCGAGGTCGCCGCTCCCGCCGCCATGAATCAGGCGCTGCCACAGGTAACCACTCCCGATCACGTCGGCCAGTGGTATGCGGACCTTCTGGAATCCGCGGCACCTCAACTCGCGACAGGTCTGACCGTCCTCGCCCTGAGCCCCGGCGGAACCGTATTCCACTGCGCCGCAGGCAAGGACCGCACGGGGGTGTTTGCAGCGGCGCTGCTCAGTGCAGTCGGCGCGGACGCCGACGCCATCGCAGACGACTACGCCCGCACCTCGGCTGAACTACCCCGCCTGCATGCGCGGGTCCAGATGATCATGGGCGGCTTCCTACCGTTCGACTTCGATGCGGACAGCATGCCCAGTGGCGCCATGATGGGCGCCGAGCGTACCTCCATGACCGTCATGCAGCGCACACTCGTGCGGCGCCACGGGGACGTTCTGGCGCCGTTGCGTGCGGCCGGACTCAGCCAGGAACTGGTCGAGCTCTTGCGCACGAAAATGCTTGCAACACAGTGATACTCGAGAACGTGACAACACCGGAAACGCCGCGCGGACCCGGTCGCCCCCGCGATACCGCCGTCGAAGAAGCAGTCCTTACCGCCACCATCGAATTGTTGACGGAATTCCCCAGCGCTGACGACGTGACGATCGCCGCCATCACCACTCGGTCCGGAATTTCGCGCGCCGCAATCTATCGACGATGGTCGAGCCGCGAGGAACTCCTGGCGGCAGCGCTCGACAGCGTCCGATCCGAGGTGAAGACAACCTTCACCGGCGATCTCCGCGTCGACCTTGCCAATTCCTTTGCGGTCGGCATGGTCGACGTGACCGGCGCGTCCGGTGACCTGGTTCGTAAACGCATCGTTCTCGGATTGCAGAACGACAAGGTCCGCGAAGCCAGCTGGCAGCAACACGTCTCACGGCGCCGCGTCCACCTGACGGAAGCAATGTCCGAAGCGCAGGCCGCAGGCACCTTGGACTCCTCGGTGGACACGGATGTCCTGATCGACCTGATCGTGGGAATGTCCTACTACCAGTTTGTCGTCCGCGGACCGTCCACGGCCGACGGGGCCGACGATCGGGTCCGTGCCGCAATCGAATTGCTGTGGCGCGGAGTTCAACCCCGAGACTGAGCGGAAGCATCACGGAAGGCGTCGCACAGTTTCCGTGCGGCGTCTTCCAGCACTGTTTCCGGATACGTCGCAAAACACAGTCGGGCCGATAGGCTCAGGTCTGCGTCGACGCCGAATGCGGCACCGGGCACAAAGGCAACACCATGCTCGACGGCAACATCGAGAACCGCCGCAGTGTCTACGGGTTCAAGGCTCTCCATCCAACAGAACATACCGCCGCGCACGAGCGAGAATCGTGCGCTGTCGCCGAAGCCGGCCTCCAAGGCACTGACAAGAGCCTTCGCGCGGTTGCCGTAGGACGCCCGCAACTTGTCCAGATGAGCGTCGAACCACGCGGTGTCCGAGAACAAGTCGGCCGCAATCTGTTGAGTGAGCGACGACCCGCACAGATCTGCACCCTGTTTGATCAATTCGACCGCTTCGCACACGCGCCGGTCACCGTGCAGCCAGCCGACACGCAGGGCAGGAGCCAGCACCTTGGACGCACTGGACAGTCGAATCACCCTGTCCGACAATGCTGCGACCGGAAGCGGCGGCGGCCCGTCGAAGTACAGTTCCCCGTACGGGTCGTCCTCGAGTATCCAGAAGCCGTACGTATCGGCAAGTTTCGCGAGGTGCGCGCGACGTTCGAGCGAAAGAACGGACCCGCGCGGATTGTGAAAGTTACTCACGGTATGAACCGCTTTCGGGCGAAGTCCACCCGCAAGCTTCGCTTCGAGAACGTCGGTATCCATGCCGTCCGCGTCGACCGGGACGGCGGCCAGGCTTGCCTGCGCAGTCCGAAAGACCTGCAGTGCGCCGGTATACGCCGGATCTTCCACGACAACGGTGTCACCGGCGTCGAGCAATACCTGAGCCAGCAAACTCAGGCCCTGTTGGGAACCATGCGTGACCACCACGTCGGACGATTCGAGTGTGCGGCCGATCTTGACGGATTCGCGGGCCGCAATGACCTCACGAAGGTGTCGCAACCCCGAGGTCTCACCGTACTGAACGGACGACGCATCACCGAGAGCGTCGGCAGCTGCCTGTGAAATGCGCTCTCGGGGAATAAAATTCGGATCCGGCAAGCCGCCGGCCAAACTGATCACGTCAGGGCGAGCAGTCAGGGTGAGCAGGTCACGGATTGCAGAACTACGGAGCCCACCCATACGAGCAGACAGCGCGGCGTGTTTCATAGAAACTCCCAGGCACGCAAAAAGAAAGATCAGAGGAAAAACACCCTGAGCCGCCGAGGGGTCTACGGGGCGGGGAGAGCGCCGTGGTACCGATCCATGATTCGACCGGTACCACGACTATCCCACCATCACGCCAATATGTGAAATCGAATTCTCAGATTTCGGGAAACCACATTACGGAAAATCAGTCGAGGTCGTCGTGACGCATGAGCTGACGCGCCGCCTCGGTGATCGAACCGGTCAGCGACGGGTACACCGAGAACGTCTGGGCCAGGTCGTTGACGCTCAGGTTGTTCTGCACGGCCATCGCGAGCGGCAGGATCAACTCGGATCCATTGGGCGCGACCACAACTCCGCCGATCACGACACCCGTTGCGGGACGGCAGAAGATCTTCACGAAGCCACGACGCAGTCCGGACATCTTGGCGCGCGGGTTGGTGTTGAGCGGCAGCATGACGGTACGAGCCGGAACTTCACCGTTGTCGATTGCAGCCTGCGTCACACCCACCGTTGCGATCTCGGGACGTGTGAACACCGCCGACGCCACCGTCTTCAACTTGATGGGGCTCACGCCTTCACCGAGTGCGTGGTACATCGCGATGCGGCCCTGCATGGCGGCCACGGATGCGAGCGGGAGCAGGCCAGTGCAGTCACCGGCAGCGTAGATACCCGACACCGCGGTGCGGGAGACGCGGTCGACGCGCAGGTAGCCGCCCTTGTCGAGCTCGATGCCGACCTTGTCGAGACCGAGTCCGTCGGTATTCGGAACCGAGCCGACTGTCATGAGGGCATGGCTGCCCTCGACCGTGCGGCCGTCGGAAAGCTTGACGATGATCCCGTCCTCGGTGCGCTCGACGGCATCGGCGCGCGCGTGCTTGACCAGGATCACGCCGCGCTCGGCCAACGCGTCTTCGAGCACGAGGGCCGCGTCGGCATCCTCGCCCGGGAGCACTCGGTCACGGCTGGACACCAGCGTCACCTTGACGCCCATCTCGGTGTACGCGGACACGAACTCGGCACCGGTCACACCGGAACCGACAACAACGAGGTGCGAGGGCAGCTCTTCCAAGTCGTAGAGCTGACGCCACGTCATGATGCGCTCACCGTCCGGCTCCGCGCCCGGGATGATGCGGGGGCTGGCGCCGGTCGCAATAAGGACTACGTCGGCAGCGATGGTGCGCTCCTCACCGTCGGCGAGGGTCGCCCGCACCTGGTGTGTCGCCAATCCGAGTTCCTGGTCCGTCAGTTCTGCGGTGCCGGAGAGGACCTCGACACCAACCGTCTGCAGTCGAGCGCGAATGTCCGAGGACTGGGACAGCGCAAGCGCCTTCACACGGGCGTGAATCTTGGGGAGCGACACCGACGCCTGCTCGGGATCGAGCGTGATTCCCAAATCGGATGCGCGACGCATGTCGGTGCGGATTCCGGTCGACGCGATGAACGTCTTCGACGGCACACAGTCGAACAGGACACACGCGCCGCCGACGCCGTCCGAATCGACCAGGGTGACGGTTGCGCCGTGCTGGGCAGCAACCAGCGCTGCCTCATATCCGGCAGGTCCGCCGCCGATGATCACGATCCGGGTCATGTGTCCTCCAAGTCGTCAGGCGACCGGCAGGGGTCTCCCGCCAGTCCATATACCTCATGTACAGCACGCGTTGGTCACGCTATTGCAGCGATCGAGGTCGCGCAGTGCTTGTACCAGATTACTAGCGTCCGGTGGTCCGCTTCGCGTCACCCTCGCACCACCGTTTAGGCTTGCGCCCGTGTCGATTTATGCTGCGTACGGTTCCAACATGCACCCCGAGCAGATGCTGTTGCGCTGCCCACACTCCCCCATGTCGGGAACTGGATGGTTGCGTGGCTGGCGCCTGACCTTCAGCGGCGAAGACCTCGGCTGGGAAGGCGCTCTCGCCACAGTTGTGGAAGACCCGAATTCCAGCGTTTTCGTAGTCCTCTACGACGTACCGGAAGAGGACGAGGTGAGCCTCGACCGCTGGGAAGGCGCCGAACTCGGACTGCACCGCAAGATCCGGGTACGTGTCGACACCACGGACGGCGCCGTTCTGGCCTGGCTGTATGTCATGGACGCCTACGAAGGTGGTCTTCCGTCCGCTCGCTACATCGGTGTGATGGCCGACGCAGCCGAGATCGCGGGCGCTCCGGCCGACTACGTCCGGGAACTGCGGACGCGAAACAGCCGGAACGTGGGTCCCGGAAACGGTTTGACCGACTAATCCAGATTGACCGACTAGAGCAGCAGGAAATAGGCCAGCACCGCGAGCGCGATGATCGCCGCTACGGTGGCAACTGCGATCACGATGCGCGTGGAGCCGGACTTGCCGGTCTCGGTCTCCGCAACCGCCGTACCTTCTGCCTCCGCAGTGGCAACCTGTGTCGCTTCGGCCGACACGGCAACCCTCGGGACGTTGTCGAATACTTCGGTGACGTCATGTGACGGCGGCAGTCCGATCGGCACGATCTTGTGCGACGTCGACGTGAAACCGGCTGCAAGAATTGCCGCACCGAGCGCTGCCGACTGTTCCGGACCAGGTCCGAGTTCACAACGGACATTGAGCTTTTCGGCGACCCCAACGGCAATGGCCGTCATCGCTGCCTTGTCGCCCGCCATGTCACCGTCGCCTGTCACGACAACGGCGTCGAGGTTTTCCGGCATCCATCCGAAGGCGCCGAGCGCCGTTGCGATTCGTGAACTCGGAGAGCTGCCGTCGCCGGCAAATCCGAATGCGCGGCCCGCGGCAACACCCGAACGCACCAGGGTGACAGCGGCTCCGGTGTCGTCGACGTGATAGATCCCGATGAGCGTTCCGGCCAGCGCGGCGATTTCCGATTCGAACCACGCCGACACCGCTTCGGCGTCCGATACCAAGGTGACCCGTTCGAGGCCCGCGTAGACCAGTGAATCGCGCAGGATCGCCGCCGTCGAGGAATCCCAGCGTGACGGGTACGTCGCCACGATGTCGGGCGCGCCGCCGTCCTTACCCCCACGATCGGGCAGCGGCTCGCATTCCTGTAGCAGACAGCGGATGGACGTTGCCACCAAATCTTCAGCGCGATAACGGGTATCAGCGGTTCCGGCAACACCGCTCGGATCGCCGACGCGGGCGACAAAGCCCGTCCAGCTTTCTGTGAACTCGCGGCCGCCGCCCAACTCCGACTCGCCGCCGAGCACGGTGGTGCCGTCCTTGCGCTGATTGAGAACCGTATCGCGAACGATTACCACCGGATCAGCCGAACCTGGATCGTTCGACGCGACCACTGCCGTCGACACCACTGTGCCGATTCGCACTCCCACACCTATGGACATGCCCGTACCTTCACTCGAACCTTACGAAAAACGGTGCCCCCGACGGGAACCGGAACTAACCGAGAACGAGGCTTGTGAGAACCTTCACGCCCACACCGAGCGCGCGCTCGTCGAGATCGAATGTGGGTTGATGGATATCGAGTTGTTCACCTTCGCCGGACCACACACCCAACCTGGCCATTGCACCAGGGACGGTCTCGAGGTACCACGAAAAGTCTTCTCCACCACCGGATTGTGGTGTGTCAGCCAAGGCATCCTGCCCGACGCTGGCGATGGCGTCCTCGAACATACGCGTCGAGACCTCGTCATTGACGACCGGCGGGACACCGCGGCGGTAGTTCAGTTGGTAGCGGACACCTGTCGGTGCGAGCAGTCCGTGCACGATCTCCTCCACAAGAGGTTCGAGCAGTTCCCACGTTTCGTGATCGCCCGTTCGGACCGTGCCCGTCATCATGCCGGTCTGCGGGATAGCGTTGGGCGCTTGACCGGCGCTGACCGCGCCCCACACCATGACGGTGCCGGTGCGCGGATCGATACGGCGGCTGAGCATTCCGGGCAAACCGGTGACAACAGTTCCGAGCGCGTAGATGAGATCAGTTGTCAGGTGAGGCCGCGACGTATGGCCTCCCGGCGAATCCAGAACCACTTCGACGGTATCGGCTGCGGACGTGATCGCGCCGAGTCTCACACCGACCTGACCCGCTTCCAGGCGCGGATCACAATGCAGAGCAAAGATTCTCGAAACACCGTCGAGTGCACCGGCCGCGATGACGTCGAGCGCACCGCCCGGCATCACTTCTTCGGCAGGCTGGAAGATCAACCGAACTCCGACCGGAAGTTCCGGCAACGACGCCAAGGCCACACCAACGCCCAACAGGATCGTGGTGTGCGCGTCGTGCCCACAAGCGTGGGAAACACCAGGGACCGTGGACGAGTACGTCGCACCCGTCGCCTCCTGCATCGGCAGTGCATCCATGTCGGCGCGCAGGGCAATGCGGGGTCCGTCCGGACCGATATCGCACGTCAACCCCGTGCCGCCGGGAAGCACCTTCGGTGAAAGTCCAGCTTCGATGAGCCGCGTCGCGACAAATTCCGTTGTCGCGTATTCATGGCGCGCCAATTCGGGGTTGGCGTGAATGTGCCGTCGCCACGCGACCAGATCGTCGGTATGCGCGTGAATCCAAGTATCGATTGCCGCGTTCACCGGCGATCTACTCCTTCCAACAGACGGGCGCGTTCCGAAGGATCGGACGCTACCCGGACAGCAGTGCGAGCCAAGGCTATTGCGCCGTCTACAACGGCGCGATCAGCAGATTCCGTGACACACGCAGCAGCGAACTCCGGCTGATGTGTCACTGCCCCAGCTGAATCCAAACCGATCACAGGATGAATTCCAGGAATCACGTTGGTGACATTACCCATGTCGGTACTTCCGAGCGGACGAGAACGCTCCCATTCAGGTGCCAACGGCACCCGGCCCAGGTCCAGGATCTGTTCGCGGTACACGTCAGCGAGCCACGGATCAGGCGTCAATTCGGTGTAGGTCGGCGATACGGTGCGGATCTCGTGAGTGCAACCGGTGCCAAGAGCGCCGGCTGCAAAACAGGCATTCGACCGCTCCGACAGATTGGCCAACGACGCGGCGGTCTCCGCCCGCAAGTAATACAACAGCTCCGAACGCGCCGGCACGATGTTGGGGGCGGTTCCACCGTCACTGACGATGCCGTGAATCTGCTGACCGGGGAGCAGGTGCTGGCGCAACAACCCCACTGCCACCTGAGCCAGGGTTGCCGCGTCGGCGGCATTGAGTCCGAACTCCGGTGCGGCGGACGCGTGAGCCTCCCGTCCGTGGTAGCTGACGGCGATATCGGCCAAGGCCAACGACGTCGCACCGATGATGTCGATCGGGCCAGGGTGAACCATCATCGCGGCGCCGACGCCGTCGAACGCCCCGCGCTCGAGCATCAGCACTTTGCCGCCACCCGTTTCCTCGGCCGGAGTTCCGATCACCCGAACGGTGATGCCGAGTTGGTCCGCCACAGACGCCAAGGCGATACCGGCACCTACCGCCGCCGCAGCGATGATGTTGTGCCCACAGGCGTGGCCGATGTCCGGAAGAGCGTCGTACTCGGCGCAGATCGCGATGACCAGCTCTCCGCTGCCGTACGTCGCATCGAACGCCGTGGGTAGATCGACCAGACCGCGAGTGATCGCGAAGCCGTGCTGCTCCAGCAGTTCGGACACCTTGGCGCTGCTGCGGAATTCCTCGAATGCAAGCTCCGGATCACCGTGAATCGAATGCGACAGCGCAATCAGATCGGTCTCCACAGACCTGACTACGCCGTCGACTTCATGATTCACCGAATCATTGTCTCACCCGAACGAGAAGTTGCTCTTGTCAGTCACCCGTCCAAGATCAACCAACAGGTCTCGATGAATCCCGGCCTTGATTCCGGCCAGGTTCGGTCCGTGTGTCGCGGTGAGCGCAGCGGCCTTGGCCACCGCGGTCGCGAGCACCGAATCACCCTCGACGGTTTCCTGGACAATTCCGGCAGACAGTGCGTCGGCGCCACCGAATCGGCGCCCGGTGGTCATTGCCTCCACGGCCGCTTGCTTGGGGAGTCTGCTGTTCAGCAGGGCCGACATGCCAACGGTGAACGGCATGTTCAGGCTCACCTCTGGCAGGCAGTAGAAACCGCGGTCGGCGCGCATGATCTGGAAGTCGTGCGACGTCGCGAGCATCGCGCCCGCTCCGAAGGCGTGGCCACCGATCGCCGCGACCGTCGCCATCGGGAATGTCAGCAAGCGGGTGTACAGCGTGTGTACCTTGTCGAGGTACCCGGGAAGACCGTCGATGTTGGCAAAGATCCACGTGGTGTCCAGGCCGTTCGTGTAGAACTTGCCCGTCGCCGTGGTGACCAGGGCAGCCGGCCCCTCGTGCGCTTCGACCTCGTCGAGTGCGCTGTGCACCGAGTCGATCCAATCAGGGGTGAAACGGTTCTCGTTGTCAGTTTCACCCTCGTTTCCGAGGTACAGGATGAATACGTCGCCGTCGCGTTCGAGATAAGGCATGAAGGGCAGCGTAATGGCCGGTAGGTCATCCGACGAACCGACCCGACTCGTCAGTAAGGTAACGCACATGGGAACGATCGCCGAAGCCGCCGCTGCCGCTCTGTCCGCCATGACCGGAAGCGCGCCGCCCTCCGTCGCCGTAGTCCTCGGTTCAGGGTGGACCGACGCTGCCGACCAGTTCGGTGAGCCCACTGCCGAGGTGTCGATGGCCGACCTACCTGGCTTCGCTCCGCCGTCGGCTCTCGGCCACGCCGGAAGGATCCGAACCGTCACCGTCGGCGATACCCAGGTTCTGTTGCTTCTCGGACGCACCCACGCGTACGAAGGCCATGAACTCAGCTCCGTGGTCCATCCCGTTCGCACCGCCATCGCAGCGGGCGCGGACACCGTGATCCTCACCAATGCCGCCGGCGGTATCCGCGAGGACTACGCCGTCGGTCAGCCGGTCCTGATCAGTGACCACCTCAACCTGACGGCTCGCTCGCCGTTGGTGGGCGCGGAATTCGTCGATCTCGTCGACGCGTACTCCCCCGAACTTCGAGCACTCGCCCGCTCCATCGACCCCGAACTCGCCGAAGGCGTGTACGCCGGACTACCCGGGCCCCATTACGAAACGCCGGCCGAAATCCGCATGCTGCGCACCCTCGGCGCCGATCTCGTAGGCATGTCGACGGTCCACGAGACCATCGCGGCTCGCGCTCTGGGCGCACGGGTGTTGGGCATCTCGATGGTCACCAATCTTGCCGCGGGCATCACCGGCGCACCACTCGATCATCAGGAAGTACTCGCGGCAGGCAAGGCGTCCGCGACCCGAGTGGGAACGCTGCTGCGCCAACTGGTCCGCGAACTGTGATCCTGGCGGCGCAGGAGTGGATCAACTCCGATCCCGACCCGGCCACCAGGCGCGAACTCGCATCGCTCTCCGAACATGAACTGGCCGAACGTTTTTCCGCTCCACTGACATTCGGCACGGCGGGGTTGCGCGGACCGGTGCGAGGCGGCCCCAACGGGATGAACGTAGCTGTTGTCATCCGCACCACCGCCGGACTCGCAGCGTGGCTGAACGCGCACGGCCACAGCGGCTCTCACATCGTTGTCGGCCGCGACGCCCGCCATGGTTCCGAAGCATTTGCCACTGCCGGCGCCGAGGTTCTGGCCGCCGCCGGATTCGAGGTCACTCTTCTTCCCCACCCGCTACCGACACCGGTGCTCGCATTTGCCGTTCGGGCACTCGGCGCCAGCGCCGGAATCCAGATCACCGCGTCGCACAACCCCGCCGCGGACAACGGCTACAAGGTGTACCTCGACGGTGGATCCCAACTGGTCTCACCGGCGGATCGCGAAATCGAAAGCGCGATCGCGAAGGTCGGCGGCGCGTCGAGCATTGCCAGAACTCCGGTGACGCCGGTGGGCAACTCCGTGATCGAAAACTACGTACGACGCGTCGCAACGCTTCCTCACGGTCAAGCCCGCAACATTCGCATCGCACTGACACCACTGCACGGCGTGGGCGGGGACACCGCACTGGCCGCATTGCACGCCGCCGGTTTCACCGACGTCCACGTAGTCGCCGGGCAATTCGATCCCGATCCCGATTTCCCGACCGTCGCATTTCCCAATCCGGAAGAACCCGGTGCCACCGATGCACTTCTCGAGCTGGCCGACACGGTGAACGCCGATCTCGCGATCGCTCTCGATCCGGACGCCGACCGCTGCGCCGTCGGGGTGCGCGACGGCGACAGGTGGCGAATGCTTCGCGGAGACGAGACGGGCGTGCTGCTCGCCGACCACGTCCTCACCGCGGCTCGGCCGAATTCCCTCGTAGCGACCACCATCGTGTCGTCTACTCTGCTCTCGAAACTGGCTCCCACTCGCGGCGCTCGATTCGCCTGCACCCTCACCGGATTCAAGTGGCTGACCCGCGCGGGCGACGGTCTTGTCTACGCCTACGAAGAGGCGATCGGCCACTGCGTCGACCCCGACGCCGTCCGAGACAAGGACGGAATCTCGGCCGCCGTCCTGGTCGCCGATCTGGTTGCCACTCTTGCCGAGACCGGCCGAACCGTGCTGGATGTGCTCGACGACTACGCCCTCGAATTCGGCTATCACCACGGGGACCAAGTTTCCCGCAGAGTCGACGACGTTGCCGACATCGCCACCATCATGGACCGCATTCGGAGCAATCCACCGCACGAAATCTGCGACGAGGCAGTTGCTTTCGAAGATCTGGCTGCTTTCGAGGATCTGGCGACGGTCGATTCGCCACTGCGCACCGACGCGGTGGTCTTCACCGGCGCGACGACGCGCATCGTCGTCCGCCCGTCCGGCACCGAGCCCAAGCTCAAGTGTTATCTCGAGGTCGTGATTCCGGTAGCGAACCGCAGCGAACTCGCCGGCGCCCAGGCAGCAGCGAAGACCCGGACAAGACAACTCCGGGCCTTCGCAGAAAATTTGTAGGCTAGCGCGGTCCGAACTGCCGATCGCCCGCGTCGCCGAGGCCCGGCACGATGAAAGCGTTCTCGTCCAAGCCGTCGTCGATGCTCGCCAGAACCAGGCGAACCGGGTGGCCGGACTCCGCAAGCGCGTCGACACCACGCGGTGCCGCGACAACACACACCGCTGTCACGTCGGTTGCTCCGCGCGCAACGAGCAGGTCGATCGTGTGAACCATCGATCCACCGGTTGCCAGCATCGGATCGAGTACGAATACCGGGATTCCGGAGAGATCAGCCGGGAGCGATTCGAGGTACGGAACGGGCGCGTGGGTCTTCTCGTCGCGCGCCATTCCCACAAAGCCGACACCAGCCGACGGGATCAACGCACTGGCCTGCTCGACCATGCCCAGACCGGCGCGCAGCACCGGGACCAGCAACGGAGGCTTGGCCAGACGAATTCCCGTTGTCGCTGCCACCGGCGTGTCGACGGGGAACTCTTCGATCTCGGCGTCGCGCATTGCCTCGTACACGAGCATGTGCGTGAGCCGACGCAGAGCCGACCGGAATGTCGCATTGTCGCTGCGTGCATCACGCATTGTCGTCAGGAGTGCCGCTGCCAGCGGATGGTCGACTACGTGCGTTTGCATGACCATGAGGATAGTTCCTCGGGAACCGAGCGGCCCCGGGCGGCGTCCAAGAAAGGAGTAAGCGCAACGGGGGGAAGAGAAGTTGGACAATTTTCTAGCTCACACAGAAGACATCACAGACTTCGGTTCACGACTGGCCGTAGTCGCCGACACCGTGGCCCGCGCCCAGGCCGACGCGGCCCGTCACGATCACACTGCGCTCCGCGCAGTCCTGGGGTTGATTGCGGAGGACTTCGTCCGAGTCACCGGCGAAGCCCAACAGACTCACATCGACGATCTCGGCCGTCTTGCCACCGTTGTGTCCAGTGCCGCAGCCGCCACACACAGCGCCCGCGACCTGTACGTGGGCACAGACGAGTTGATTCGCAGCACCATCGTCGAAGCGGCGCGGACATGATCCCCGTCGAGGCCCTTGCCCGGCCGATCATCGACCTGGTGGCAACCCTTGGTTCTGGCGTCACCGACTCGAACGGACCCGAAGTCGGACTCCGCATCGCGTCGGACGTACTGGAGATCGCCTACCAACTGGGTACCGCTGCACTGGGGGAACTGTCCGGCGGCGGAACATCCACCGCGGGCATGCGCGCCGCGACAACAATGACCGAACAGACCCAAGCGGCAACTCGAACACTCACCGGTAAAGGCACCGACATCGCCGGAATTGTCGACGAGGCCACCATGACGGTGTCCGCCGGGATCAACGAACTGAACGGCATCTTGCAGTCGTTTCTCGGGATCGCTGCCAAAGCCGGTCCGGCCCTACTGACGCCGCCGGGCCAATTGATGCTCGTTGCAGCTGCATTCGACCATCTTGGGCAGGCAATATCCGTCGTCGAGAGAATGCGCGGCGATCTCTCCGGGTCCACCGACAAGATGTCCGCTCTGGTGCCGTCAGTCCCGCTGCCGGATCCCGCGCCCGGGGTCACCAACCCGGAATCGGGAACCGGTTCTGCTGCCAGTACCGGCAGCGCTGGATTGCAGATCGATCTGCCCGACGGTTCTGTTGCGACCGCGCCCAACGCCGAAGCCGCCGCAGCAGTGCGCAACGCACTCACCCAGCAAGGAGTGCCATACGAGTGGGGCGGCACCTCACCTGGGGTTGGCCTCGACTGCAGTGGTTTGACGCAATGGGCCTACGGACAAGCGGGCGTCGATATTCCGCGCCTTGCCCAGGAACAAGGCATCGGCAGCCCCGTCGATCAGTCCGAACTTCTGCCGGGCGACCTCGCAGTCTGGGACGGCCACGTTGCCATGGTGATCGGCAACGGCCAGATGGTCGAAGCCGGAGACCCGGTCAGCGTCAGCCCTGTCCGAACATCCAACATCGGCATGGGATTTCACGGCTTCTACCGACCCACAGAGTGAAATGAGCACGAATATGCAGGACACACCGCGCCCGCCGAGCGTCATCACCGCCGTGGCGGCAAATCGCCGCGGAACCATCGCCTTACGGGCCACCGAACAGGGCATTCCCATCGACATCCGTATCCATCACAGCGAATTACGCTATGGCGGTGCTCGCCTGGCCACCGAGATCATGGCCCTCTCTGCCCGGGCCGCCATGGAGGCCGGCGTCCGCCACCGCCTCGAATTGGAAGCCGATGGGGTTCCGGCCGACATCGTGAATGCCCTGGGACTCGCAACACGTGAGCAATTGGCCGACGCCCAAGCTGCCGAAGAGCACACCGACACAGCCCCCACTACCTGGATGCGATCGATATGAACGAAATGGACCGAATCATGGAGCGCGCCAAGAGTCAGTGCGGATTCATGCAGGATGCGGTCGGTGACGTCGACGCCATCCGGGCGACCGCCGCGAGCGCCGACGGCACGGTTGTCGCCTGTGTCGACGGAATGGGCGCGCTGGTCGAACTGACCATCACCGACGCCGTAACCACTATGGAACCGAAGGCCGTCGCGGCACTGACTATCGCCACCATCCACCAGGCAGTTCACCGCAGCAACGTCGAACGCGAACGTCTGATGAATCAACTGAGTCGCTCACTCGGCGAGGTGTGAGTAACCCGCGCTATACGCAGGGCGGTCGGGTCGATAGGCTTCCGCCCATGGCTGGAGATATCGTCCCGATCGAAATCGGTCTCACAAGTGGAGACCTCGTCACGTTGTGGGCGCCGCGGTGGCGTGAGGGCGACGACGAATGGGAGGCCTTCCTCGGTCATGAGGAAGACCTGTACGGGTTTGCCTCGGTCGCGGAACTCGCCGCATTCATCCGCACCGATACCGACAACGATTTGGTCGACCACCCCGCTTGGAGTGTTGTTGCCGGTCTCTCCGCCGCGGAACTCGAACCGGAGGAGAACTTCACGTTCGACTTCGTCGGAGTACCGGAACTTGCTGCCGGGGACCCGGAACCGCTGGTTGTCTCCGAACTCGAAGACACCCTGAACATGGCCCGCAATATCGGCGAGGTCTGCGAACTCGATTCCGTGATCCGGTTCTTCAGCGGCCACCCGATCCTGGGTGCACTCGCGACGGGCGCGAGCGCCTTCGAGGGTCGTGAAGGACTCGAGATCTGGGACCAGGTCGGCGCAGCCATCGCCAAGGACTGGGACAAGGTTCTCGACGCGATCGACACCGTCGTGACATCGCCCAAGGTTGATGCCGCTGCCGTCGCAGTCGCCGAAGCCGAACTCCTCGCAGCCGCCGAGAACACCGTCGATGCGGACGACGTCGCCGAGGAAGGCGAGGACGAGGAATTCGACGAAGACGAACTCGACGAGGACGACGACGAGATCGAGACGTTCTGGGGCGAGGTCGGCGTCGATCCGGTCCGCATCATCACCTCCGGCGACACCTTCTACACCCTTCGTTGCTACATGGGTGACCAGGCAATCTTCCTCGGAAAGGACGGGTTGATCACCGTCTTCCGGTCCGAGCGCGCACTCGGCCGCTACCTTGCCGACAATCACGAGCACGATCTGTCACAGGTCAGCACGTACGGCGTGATCCAGAATGCCGCCGTCGACGGTTCACTCGACATCGAGGTCACCGACGAAAATGTCTACGTTCTCCCCGGCATCGCCGACGACCTTGCCCAGGGCCCGGACGCCGTCGACGTCGAACAACTCGAACTAGCTGTCGAATTGTTCACCGATGCAGCCGATTTCGCGGACGATGACTCCACCGAGGAAGCGCTGTCCGCGTCGAACGAGCTCGGGTGGTACGTCTCGTACCTTCTCAATCCCGATCCGTCCCGGATGGCTCCCAGTGCGCCGTTCACCAAGGAATCCGAGGGGTGGCGCGAACTCGAGCGTGAGTTCGAGACACGCCTGCGTCCCGAGTAAACGGCGTCGGCTGATCAGTACTGCTACCCGACCAACACTGTCAGCCGACCAAAACTGCGTATCCGGGCTTGATGACGTCGTCGATGTACGCCAGACGCTGGTCGAACGGGATGAACGCAGACTTCATGGCGTTGATCGTGAAACGTTCGAGGTCGGTCCAGCCGTAACCGAATGTTTCGACGAGCGCCGCCATTTCGCGACTCATGCTGGTATCACCCATGAGCCGATTGTCGGTGTTGACGGTGACCCGGAACCGTAGGTCTGCCAACAGTCCGAACGGATGATCGGCCAGGGCAGCCACGGCGCCGGTCTGGACGTTCGAGCTCGGGCACAACTCCAGCGGGATGCGCATGTCTCGAACGAAGTTCGCGAGCCTGCCCAGCTCATGGCTACCGTCGACGGCAGTGACATCGTCCACGATGCGCACACCATGCCCCAACCTGTCGGCTCCACAAAATGCGATAGCTTCGTGAATCGACGGCAACCCGAACGCTTCACCGGCATGGATGGTGAAGTGCGCGTTAGCATCCCGCATGTACTCGAAGGCGTCCAGGTGGCGACTCGGCGGATTCCCGGCCTCGGCACCCGCGATGTCGAACCCGACGACACCGCGGTCACGGAATCGCACGGCAAGTTCGGCGATTTCGCGGGACCTGGCGGCATGACGCATGGCAGTCAGCAAGCAACCGATCTGAATCTTGCGCCCCTGGGCCTGGGCCGCGGACTCCCCCGCCCGGAATCCTTCGAGTACGTACTCGACTACCTCATCGAGCGTCAGGCCCTGTTCGAGGTGCTGTTCGGGTGCAAACCGCACCTCCGCGTAGACCACGTTGTCGTCGGCCAGATCCTCGGCACATTCCTGTGCCACGCGTGAGAGTCCCTCGGCAGTCTGCATGACGGCCACGGTGTGCGCGAAGGTCTCGAGGTACAGCTCGAGCGACCCGCTGTCTGCGGCGGTTCGAAACCACTGGGCGAGTTCGGCAGCCGTATGTGCCGGCAGATCCGTGTATCCGCAATTTTCTGCCAGTTCCAGGATTGTCTGCGGACGCAGACCACCGTCGAGGTGGTCGTGCAGTAGAACTTTGGGCGCGCTACGAATCGAGTTCAACACCGGTGCGTTCATGCAACATAAGCTAACGCGAGTCACCCACAATTCGCTCGATGAGCAGCGGTCGCGACACTGTGTCGGATTCGGACCCGATTGCCCAACTGCCGTCGAGACTCCGGCGTGCGGCGTCGAATCGCTCGGGTGTGTCCGTGTGCAGTGTCAGTAGCTTCTGTCCCGCACGGACCACGTCACCAGGCTTTGCATGCATCTGCACACCCGCACCGGCTTGTACTGCGTCACCTTGGCGCTCGCGCCCCGCTCCGAGTTTCCACGCTGCGATACCGACGCCCATGGCGTCCAGTCGAGTGAGGACGCCGTCGCGGTCGGCAGTGACGACTTCGGTGTGTCGGGCCACGGGCAAGTCCGCATCCGGATCGCCGCCCTGCGCGTCGATCATGGCGCGCCACCGATCCATCGCACTGCCGTCGGCCAGCTTCTGCGCGGGATCGACATCGTCGATTCCGGCCGCCGACAACATTTCCCGAGCCAAGAGGAGGGTGAGCTCGACGACGTCGGCAGGTCCGCCGCCCGCCAGCACCTCGACGGATTCGCGCACCTCGAGTGCATTGCCAGCGGTCAAGCCGAGTGGCGTACCCATCTCGGTGATGAATGCCGTTGTGCGCACACCGGCGTCGTTGCCCAGTTCGACCATGGTGCGCGCCAACTCCCGCGCGTCACCGAGTTCCTTCATATACGCACCCGAACCGACCTTCACGTCCAGCACGAGAGCACCGGTTCCTTCGGCGATTTTCTTACTCATGATCGAACTCGCGATCAGGGGAATGGATTCCACCGATCCGGTCACGTCGCGAAGGGCATAGAGCTTCTTGTCCGCCGGCGCGAGGTTCGCGCCCGCAGCACAGATGACCGCACCGATCTTCGGGTTCGCGAGGATCTCCACCATCTCGGCCGCGGTGAGGTCGGCACGCCAGCCCGGGATCGCCTCGAGCTTGTCGAGAGTTCCACCGGCATGGCCGAGTCCACGCCCCGACAGCTGCGGAACAGCAAGACCGCACGCGGCGACCAGAGGTACCAGCGGAAGTGTGATCTTGTCTCCCACACCACCGGTCGAATGCTTGTCGACTGTCGCCATCGGTAAGTCCGAAAAGTCCATGGTGCCGCCGGATTCGATCATCGCCCGCGTCCAGCGGCCGGTCTCCGAGCGCGTCATCCCGCGGAAGTAGATCGCCATCGCGAGGGCCGCCATCTGCTCGTCCGGCACAACTCCCGCGGTGAACGCCTGCACGATCCAATCGATCTCGGTGCCCGAGAGCTCCCGACCGTCACGTTTTGCTCTGATGATCGACACGGCGTCAAACATGGCGAAGTCCTTCCGCTTGTTCCGGCCCGAAAGCGTCCGGGAGTAATTCCGCGAGTGGGCGCGGCCCTTGTGAGGTGTCGACCAGAAGTTCTCCGCCACCGTGCTCGAGCAGGAGCTGTCGGCACCGTCCGCACGGCATCAGTATTGCGCCGTCCGCGTCGACGCACGAGAAGGCAATCAAGCGTCCTCCGCCGGTGGCCGCTAAGTTACTCACCAGTCCACATTCGGCACACAGACTCAAACCGTATGAGACATTTTCCACATTGCATCCTGAGACGATTCGACCATCGTCCACCAGGGCCGCGGCACCTACCGCATATCCGGAGTACGGGGCATAGGCCCGACGCATCACCACTTGCGCGTTGTGGCGCAACAACTTCCAGTCGATTTCACCCATGGTTCACAATCCAATCACGCCAACTGAATGCATGCAGAAACGACACGATACGGCCGGAATGAAGATTGGAAAGGCAAACCTTACAAAGAGTTTGGTAGGTGTACGAATCCCGCATCTGATTAGTTCCCGGATTCACCAGGGTTTAGAGTCTGAGTCAAGTCGGTTCAGGATCCCGTCGAGCCCGGGCTGAGTACCTCGAAGCTCTCTGCAGGCTCGGCGCGTCCACCAATGACGTTGGAGGCACAGCACTCGATGAGTACTACGACTGAAGCCGCTCCTCAGAAGGAGCGCACGAGGTCGCTTTACCGGGGCGACCCCGGAATGTGGTCCTGGGTTCTACACCGGATCACAGGCGTCGCAACTTTCTTCTTCCTATTCGTACACGTTCTCGATACGGCTCTCGTGCGGGTTAACCCCGACACGTATGACGCTGTCATCGACACGTACAAAAACCCCGTCGTCGGTCTCATGGAGATCGGCCTCGTCGGTGTGGTCCTTTACCACGCCCTCAACGGCGTGCGCGTGATGCTCGTGGATTTCTGGTCGAAGGGCCCGAAGTACCAGCGCGTCATGCTCTGGACCATTCTGGCGATCTGGTTCCTGGTGATGATCCCGGGCGCCGGACGCATCCTCATCAACATGTTTGCGGAGCACTGACATGGCGACTACTCACGGACCCGAAGCCAAGAGCCTCGGTACCTCATACGACCGTCCTGCCAGCCTGGACAACCCGCGTTCGCCGCGGGCCAAGGCGCGGAACAACTTCGAGCTGTACGCATGGCTGTTCATGCGTTTCTCCGGCGTTGCCCTGATCGTCCTGGTCCTGGGCCACATGTTCATCATGCTGATGCTCGACGGTGGTGTTCACCGTCTGAACTTCGCATTCGTCGCAGGCCGCTGGTCCAGCCCGTTCTGGCAGATCTGGGATCTGACGATGCTCTGGCTGGCACAGTTGCACGGCGGTAACGGTCTGCGCACGGTCATCGCGGACTACTCCCGCAAGGACTCCACGCGCTTCTGGCTGACCACGATCCTCGTACTCTCGATGATCCTGATCATGGCCCTGGGCACGTACGTCATCTTCACCTTCGACCCCAATATCTCGGCGAGCTAGGGGAGCACAGACTTCATGCAGGAACATCGTTATGACGTGGTCATCGTCGGTGCCGGCGGCGCCGGCATGCGTGCGGCAATCGAGGCTGGCCCCCGCGCCCGCACGGCCGTACTGACCAAGCTCTACCCCACCCGCAGCCACACCGGCGCGGCCCAGGGCGGCATGTGCGCCGCACTGGCGAACGTGGAGGAAGACAACTGGGAGTGGCACACCTTCGACACCGTCAAGGGTGGCGACTACCTCGCCGACCAGGACGCCGTCGAGATCATGGCAAAAGAAGCCATCGATGCGGTGCTCGACCTCGAGAAGATGGGCCTGCCGTTCAACCGCACGCCCGAAGGCAAGATCGACCAGCGTCGCTTCGGTGGCCACACCCGCGATCACGGCAAGGCCCCGGTTCGCCGCGCGTGCTACGCCGCCGACCGCACCGGTCACATGATCCTGCAGACGCTCTACCAGAACTGCGTCAAGCACGACGTCGAGTTCTACAACGAGTTCTACGCACTCGACATCGCCATCACCGAGACCGAGGACGGCCCGGTTGCCACCGGCGTCATCGCCTACGAACTCTCGACCGGCGAACTGCACATCTTCCACGCCAAGTCGATCATCTTCGCGACCGGCGGCTCGGGACGCATGTACAAGACGACGTCCAACGCACACACCCTCACCGGTGACGGCATGGGCATCATCTTCCGCAAGGGACTTCCCCTCGAGGACATGGAGTTCCACCAGTTCCACCCGACAGGACTCGCCGGACTCGGCATCCTGATCTCGGAAGCTGTTCGTGGTGAAGGCGGTATTCTCCGTAATGCCGACGGTGAGCGCTTCATGGAGCGCTACGCCCCCACCATCAAGGACCTCGCGCCGCGTGACATCGTCGCCCGCTCGATGGTTCTCGAAGTCCTCGAAGGCCGCGGCGCCGGCCCCAACAAGGACTACGTCTACATCGACGTGACGCACATCCCCGAGGAAGTTCTCGACGAGAAGCTCCCCGACATCATGGAGTTCTCGCGCACCTACCTCGGCGTGGACCCCGTCAAAGAGCCAGTGCCCGTCTACCCGACGTGCCACTACGTCATGGGCGGTATCCCCACCAAGATCAACGGTGAGGTTCTGCGCAACAACGACGAGGTCGTCAAGGGCCTGTACGCTGCCGGCGAATGCGCCTGCGTCTCCGTGCACGGCGCAAACCGTCTCGGCACCAACTCGCTCCTCGACATCAACGTGTTCGGCCGTCGCGCCGGCATCGCTGCCGCCGAGTACGCGAACTCCACCGAGTTCGTCGACATGCCCGAAGCCCCGGCCACCATGGTCGAGGACTGGGTCGGCGTCATCCTGTCCGATCACGGCCACGAGCGCGTTGCGGACATCCGCTCCGAACTCCAGCAGTCGATGGACAACAACGCATCCGTGTTCCGTACCGAAGAGCGCCTCACCCAGGCACTCAAGGACGTGCGTGCTCTCAAGGAGCGCTACAACCACATCACGGTTCAGGACAAGGGCAAGCGCTACAACAGCGACCTGCTCGAAGCCATCGAACTGGGCTTCCTGCTCGAAATGGCAGAGGTCACCGTCGTCGGTGCGCTCAACCGCAAGGAATCACGCGGCGGCCACGCTCGTGAGGACTTCCCGGATCGCAACGATGCCGAGTACATGAAGCACACGATGGCATACAAGGAGGGCGACGGCCTGCTCTCCGACATCCGTCTGGACTACAAGCCGGTGGTACAGACCCGCTACGAGCCGATGGAGCGTAAGTACTGATGTCTGCGCCTGCTGTAGAAGCACCAGCCCTCCCCCCGGTCCCCGAAGGCGCCGTCATGGTGACCCTCAAGATCGCGCGGATGAACCCGGAATCGGGCGACGGCCAGCACTGGGACAGCTTCCAGGTCCCAGCTCTGCCCACCGACCGCATGCTCAACCTGCTGCTGTACGTGAAGGGCTACCTCGACGGCACCCTCACGTTCCGTCGTAGCTGCGCACACGGTGTCTGCGGCTCCGACGCCATGCGCATCAACGGCGTCAACCGCCTGGCGTGCAAGATCCTGATGAAGGACATGCTCCCCAAGGACGGCAAGCCGGTCACCATCACCATCGAGCCCATTCGCGGCTTGCCGGTGGAGAAGGACCTCGTTGTCGACATGGAACCCTTCTTCGACGCGTTCCGCGCCGTGAAGCCGTTCCTCATCACCAGTGGCAACGAGCCCACTCGTGAGCGCATCCAGAGCCAGCACGACCGTGCTCGTTTCGACGACACCACCAAGTGCATCCTCTGCGCATGCTGCACCACGTCGTGCCCCGTGTACTGGAGCGACGGCAGCTACTTCGGTCCCGCTGCCATCGTGAACGCACACCGGTTCATCTTCGACAGCCGTGACGAGGCCGCTTCCGAGCGTCTCGACATCCTGAACGACAAGGACGGCGTGTGGCGCTGCCGCACGACGTTCAACTGCACCGACGCATGCCCCCGTGGCATCCAGGTGACAAAGGCGATTCAGGAAGTCAAGCGCGCGCTGCTGTTCGCTCGCTAGATCTTTCGAACAGAGAAATGCCCCTCCCGTCTTCGGGAGGGGCATTTTTTGTTGCCGGTTAAGCGACCTTCGGGTGATAGGTCAGAACTTGCACGCCGGATTCGTAGCGACGGTCCTCCACCAACTCGAGCACGATCTTGTCCTCCGATTCCGGGAACACCTTTCCACCGGACCCGAGGATGACCGGGAAAACCATCAGGCGCAGCTCGTCGACCAGGCCGGCCAACAGCAATGCGTGAACGAGAGTCCGGCTTCCCGCTACGAGGATTTCGCCGTCGATCTGTTCCTTCAGCTTCGGCACGGACTCCTCGATGGGGCCCTCGAGCGCCGTCGAGTTGTTCCATTCGAGCGGCTCTGTCGAACTTGTGACGACGTACTTCGGCATCTCGTTCATCTTGTCGGCGAAGCCTTGGTCGTCTTCACGCTCAGGCCACGCGCCGGCAAAACTCTCGTAGGTCCGGCGACCGAGCAGGAGAACGTCCGCGGCGAGGGTTTCGTCGAGTTTGAACTTCATCTGGTCGCCCTCCTGATACGGAAAGACCCAGCCTGTGTGCGCGTAGCCCGGTTCACCGCCTGGCGCCTCCATGACCATGTCCAGGGACACGAACTCCGTCACCACAATCTTGCCCATACCGATCCCCTGCCCTTGACGTTATGCACCGATCGAAAACTGACCCTTCCACTGTGGCAGACGGCACGGCGATTCGGCGGTTACGCTCAATGCGCCTACCCTCGGATAACGATGATGTGGCGTCGAGCGTGTGCAGTGGTTGTTGCCGGAACAGTGATCTCCGGAATCGGAGGAATGTCTGGAATTGCAGGTACTGCACTCGCCCAACCGGTACCACCACCGACAACGTCGGCACCGTTCACCACGCCCAATACCGACAGTTGCCCGTTCACGAGCCTGCCGGCTCCCGCTGTGGACCTCTCGGAGGTTCCCGCGCCCGGAACAACCGTGCCCGCCCCCGTGCCGGTACCGGACGAACCGGTTGGCGGGGATCGACTCGGCGGTTGCGGGGTCGTCCTGCCGGCCGGTGCGCCGCCACTGCCCGCAGATATCGCCGCCTCCGGTTGGGTAGTCGCCGACGCGGAAACCGGTGAAGTGCTCGCCGCTAAAGATCCGCACGGCCGGTACCGTCCCGCAAGCACCATCAAGATGCTTCTGGCGCTCGTCGCGCTCGACACGTTGAATCTCGATACCGTCGTCACCGCCACCGCGGAGGACGCAAACGCCGAAGGCAGCGCCGTCGGACTCGGCAAAGACGGCACCTACACCAACCGGCAGCTCATGCAGGGGCTGGTCATGGCGTCGGGCAACGACGCCGCCCACGCCCTGGCCCGTCAGCTAGGGGGTGACGACGCCGCCGTGAAGAAGATGAACGCCCTGGCCCTGGAACTCGGTGCACTCGACACCCGCACCGCGACACCCTCCGGTCTGGACGGCCCTGGAATGAGCAGCTCCCCCTACGACCTTGCGGTGATATTCCATGCGGCACTGCAGAATCCGACGTTCGCCGAGTTGATCCACACCGAGACTGTTCAATTTCCGGGCTTCCCGAAGGACCCCACGATCCCCGACGATCAGGACCGGCCAGGCTTCACCCTCGCGAACGACAACCAACTGCTCTACAACTACGACGGAGCGCTGGGCGGCAAGACGGGCTTCACCGACGACGCCCGTCATACCTACGTCGGTGCGGCCGAGCGGAACGGCCGAACCCTACTGGTCACGTTGATGGGCGGCGAAGCACAACCCATCCGTCCGTGGGAGCAGGCAGCCCGCCTTCTCGACTACGGATTCGGCCTGTCCCCCACCATGACCGTCGGAACGCTGACCGACACCTCGACCGACCGCAGCCAACCGAAGGTCACCGCCGCCACGACGCCGGGGGCACCCGCCGCAGTGTCCGCGGCCGGCACCTCCCCGGACGCCGGATTCAGCTCGACGGCACGCACTACCGTCGCCGTCTGCGGGACCGTTGTCGTCATCGGTCTGATTCTCGGGGCGATCGTGCTGAGTCGTCGACGCCGTAACTGACCTGTGCCGTGATTACGGCGTGACGATCGCAAAATCGGGGTCAGGGCTGTCGAGGTAGCTGATCAGTTCGGTCACGCTCTGCGCATTTCCGCCTGTTTGGACGGTGCCGTCGGCGATCATCTCGTCCAGACCTTTGCCTCCCAGCAGCGCGGTGAGTAGATCGGGTCGTGTCAGAGTGAAGACGGCGTCGGGGTCGGACACAGGCCCGTCGACGTCGAAATGCACCAGGACACCGTTGCGCAGCTGACTGCGGTGCACGACACCCTCGTCGCTGATGTGCCAGTCGATCGTGATGTTCGCAGACCAGGCGCTGGGCCCGTCCACCCGGAGAGCGATCGCATCGAAGGCCTGCTCGACGGTGAGCGCAGCCGAAATATCCGGCGATGCGGTGACGATCGGTGTCCCGACCGACCCGTTGCGGAGCTCGTACGCACCCATGAGGAAGAAGTTGCGCCAGGTGCCGTTTTCGGATCCGTACCCGAGCTGTTCGAGGGTGTCGGCCTGCAGCGCCTTGGCCTCGGCGTTATCAGGCTCGGCGAAGATCAGGTAGTTCAATACCTGTGCAACCCAACGGAAATCACCGCCGGCGTAGGAATCGCGGGCCTTGCGCAGCGTTTCGTCGGCGCCGCCCATGAATTCGACATGCCGTTTCGCTGATTCGACGGGAGGGTGCTCCCACAGCTTGGCCGGGTTTCCGTCGAACCAACCCATGTAGCGCTGGTAGATCGCCTTGACGTTGTGACTGACCGAACCGTAGTAGCCGTGGGTATGCCAGGCCTTGGCCACTGCCGGCGGGAGTTCGATCTCCTCGGCAATCTCGATCCCGTTGGACCCCTTGTTGATCGCCCGCAGGGTCTGATCATGCAGATACCCGTACAGGTCGCGCTGGATGGACAGGAACTCGGTGAGCCGCTCGGTTCCCCATGTCGGCCAATGATGCGAGGCGAACAGCACATCGGTGCCCTCGGCGTACCGATTGATCGATTCCGTCAAGTACTTCGCCCAGATGTGCGGGTCCCGGACGAGCGCACCTCGCAGCGTAAGCAGGTTGTGCAAGGTATGAGTGGCATTTTCAGCCATGCACAACGCTCGGCGGTCGGGAAAGAAGAAGTTCATCTCCGAGGGTGCCTCGGTACCTGGAGTGAGCTGAAACTCGATCCGAACCCCGTCCACCGTCGCGGTCTGACCGGTGTGGTCGATATCGACGGTCGGCGTGATGAGGGTCGGAGTTCCGGTCGAGGTGGTGGGACCGAGCCCGGCCCCTACTGCGCCCCGATCCCCCCGAGGCAGCGCTGCGCCGTACATGTATGCGGACCGGCGGGCCATGGCAGCTCCCGCGTACACGTTCTCGGCGACGGCATGCTCGACAAACCCCTTCGGTGCCAGGATGGGGCAACGGCCCGCGGCAACGTCCTCTTCAGTGGTGACACCTTTGACGCCGCCGAAATGATCGATATGGCAGTGGGAGTAAATCACTCCGGTCACCGGGCGATCGCCACGGTGCTCGCGGTACAACGTCAACCCGGCGGCGGCGGTTTCGGCGGAGATCAACGGATCGATGACGATCACTCCGGTATCGCCTTCGATCAGAGTCATGTTCGACAGGTCGAGGCCACGGATCTGATAGATTCCGTCGGTGACTTCGAATAGGCCCTGACGTGCGCACAACTTCGACTGACGCCACAGGCTGGGGTGGACCGTGGGTGGGCAGTCCTGCTCGAGGAACCCGAATGCGTCACTGTCCCACACCGCTTCCCCGTCCGCATCCGTCACAACCCCGGGAGTCAACGACGCGATGAAGCCCCGCTCCACATCAGCAAGATCCTGACCGTCCCCAAACGGGGAACTCCCAAACAGGTTCCCTCGCCGTCGGTGCCGCCGTCGCAGCTCTCGTCGCCACCGCGCTTCTGCATGTTCTCATCGTCTCGACGCCACGCGCGTCGAACTTCTTCGGGTGGATCGGCATGCTCGCGACGATCGCCGCCACACTGTGGCCGTTCACCGTCGCGGCGACAACAGCCTCGAAAATCGGCAGTGCAGCAATATATTTCACGATCGGGATCGCGATTGTGTCGTTACTCACCGGTGTCGCAGCATCCGCACGGACATGACGGCCGAATCCCGCTCTCGCGCATGAAAGGTGAACAATGCGAATACTGATCCTCGGCGGTGACGGATTCTGCGGTTGGCCGAGCGCGCTTCATCTTTCGGCGCACGGACATCAGGTGACGATCGCCGACAGTCTCGTTCGGCGACGAATCGACGACGAACTCGGAGTGCAGTCACTCACTCCCATTTCCCCCCTGTCAGAGCGAGTTCGGGCATGGGCCGACGTGACGGGGCACCGCATCGACGTCGTCGAATTCGATCTCGCCCGCGATTACGAGGCGTTGACGCAGTTGCTGAATACATTCCGTCCGGAGGTGATCGTGCACTTCGCCGAGCAGCGGGCGGCACCGTATTCGATGAAATCACCGGACCTCAAGCGTTACACGGTCGACAACAATCTCAATGCGACTCACAACCTGCTGGCCGCGCTCGTGCACACGGGCATCGACGCTCATGTAGTCCATCTCGGAACGATGGGTGTGTACGGGTACGAGTCGGTACCGGTGGATCTACCCGAGGGGTATCTCACCGTGACCTACCCCGACCGGAACGGGAACTCGCATACCCGCGAAATCCTCTACCCCACTGCCCCCGGAAGCGTGTATCACCTGACCAAGTCGTTGGACCAGTTGGTGTTTCAGTTCTACGCGCGCAACGACGGCGTGCGCATCACCGATCTGCATCAGGGGATCGTGTGGGGTACTCAAACCGACGAGACGAATCTCGATCCACGACTGATCAACCGCTTCGACTACGACGGCGACTTCGGGACGGTGCTCAACCGCTTTCTGGTGCAGGCCGCAGTCGGCCATCCGCTCACCGTGCACGGGACAGGAGGGCAAACGCGAGCCTTCATCAATATCCGGGACACAGTGCGCTGCATACGATTGGCCGCCGAAACCGCGGCCTCCGTCGACGGCCGGGTACGCGTGATGAACCAGGTGACCGAAACCCATAGAGTGGCTGACCTGGCGCACCTGGTTGCGCAGACGGTCGGCGCAGACATCAGTGAGGTGCCCAATCCGCGGGCCGAAGCAGACGAAAACCAGCTCAGCGCCCGCAACGACACATTGATCGGGCTGGGTCTCGAACCGACCAGATTGGCCACCGGCCTTGTGAAGGAGTCGGTCGAGATCGCCCAGAAATACACCGATCGCGTCGACGTGAGCCGAATTCCGTGCACCTCCTACTGGAACAGGAACCGGAGATCGGTGGCTACGGAGCAGGTCGAGTGAACGGCGGAGGCGAGCCCGACGACGATCGGCAAGCGCAACCTGCTGCTCCGGAATCCGGGTACTTCCGGGGTGAGCGCGGCCGGACCGTCCCACGTTCCGCGTGGTGGATCCTGGGTGTGGCATTGGCACTTCTGCTGGTCTTCGTGCTGATACGGCCGCTGTGGTTCACCCGCGACGTGGACGATACGAGCCTGGACGTTCCGGCCGATCGTCACTACACAAAATCGTTGTCGGGCGCCGGCTACGAGGACGGCGTCTGGCTCTCCGACGATTCCCCGTCGACGAGTTTTGCCGTCACCTTCCCCGCAGACTCGGCGCGCCGCGAGACTCGTCTCCGTTTGACCGGAACGACGCAAGTGGCCGAGGACAGCGTTGTCTTCTTGATCGTGAGAATGGATGGGCAGCAGGTTTACAAGAGTGAGATAGCACGAGGGAACAACGGACTCGACGTGATTGTCGATGTCCCGGAAGGACTGTCGAGCGACGGTCAGGTCCGTGTTCAGGTCCAGATCGAGGGAACCTTGGACAACCGGACGTGTACCCCTGACCATTCGGCCGGAATGCAGGTCCACCTCGATCCTGCGAGCGTGGTGGAGGCAGCCCTCACCGAGCGTGTACACACCGTACGGGATGCGGTCGTGTCGTGGGATCGTCGCCTCACCATCGTGCTTGCCGATCAGAACGACGAGTGGCGCACGACGGCGGCGCAGATGGGAATCGCATTGACCCGCGCCGGGTACGAGGTGACCTTTTCGGATGAAGTTCCGAGTTCTGATGCGCAGAATGCGTTGCTCATCGGCCCCGCCGAGAGGCTAGCCGACCTCGGTTGGTCCACGTCCGGTGAGACCGACGCAAGCGACGGTATCGCGCTCGGTACAGTCGACGACTCTGCTGTCATCGGAGTGCTCGCGCCAAGCGGAGCCCTGATCTCGCGATTCCTCACCCTCCCCGAAGTAGCCACCGCCGATTCGGATCGGAGCGATCCACGGGCGCTCGACACTTCACCGGCTGTCGGCACCGAGGTCGGCGTGAATACGCTTGGCGCAGACACCTCCGCCACGAACATTGCCGACACCCACCGATGGCGGATCGGCTACTCGCTTGCCGACTTGCCCGGCGGCCTTCTGCCGCAATCGATTCGGGTGGCGATGGCGCTCCCTGCCTCGCCCGACGATCTCACCTGGATTCTCAACGTCCAACTCAACGGGCAACTGGTCGACAGTCGCAGGCTCGACGGGCAGTCGACACAGGCCGTCGTCTCCTTGCCCGCGGCGGCGCAACTGCTGGAGAACACCCTGACTCTGACCGTCCAACGCGACCGCGACCTCGGCGGCTGCGACGTGCGCGTGACCACCTATCCCATACAACTCCAGCCCACCTCGGCACTCCTTCTCGGTGACGATCTCGGGACGGGATTCACGGCGCTCCCGCGGGCGCTGGCCCCTGGGTTTGCCGTCTACTGGCCGGACTCCGC
Organism: Rhodococcus sp. MS16; assembly: GCF_013277795.1. Lineage (NCBI taxonomy): Bacteria > Bacillati > Actinomycetota > Actinomycetes > Mycobacteriales > Nocardiaceae > Rhodococcus > Rhodococcus sp. MS16. Next base: position 43,160 of record NZ_VBTM01000004.1, on the reverse strand, counting down.
GAAAACAAGTGCAGTCGACGAACTCAATTCCGCCATTCCAACTCTGACGAAATTCATTCCGGCTCACTACGATCCGGAGTTCTTCTGGAATTCTGCTCCGGCGCCGGGCAGACCGTTCGTGCTGATCGGACAAAGCCCGGAAGTGAACCCGCCGGTACGGATCGAGGACGGCCGCATTCGCTCGGGATCCGCCGACCCCGCACTGGACATCACCGCGTTCGATGACGGAATGATCGTCGAAACAGCCACCAGCACAACAGGTGCCGGCGGCTTGGTCATCGAGTACGTCGGGAAGCCCGGGACCATACCCGTGCCGGACTTCGGCAGCGAATCCGCTCGAGTCGTCACGTCGCAGGGCAGTTTTGTGGTCAATACCGACGGCACCACCGCTCCCAACTCCCCCGCGCGGGTGATCGCACCCCGATGACCGACGTCAAGCACGATCCACACGAGGCCGGAGCGGTCATCGACCACTTCCGGTCGGTCGACAGCGCGCCGGCGGACTATGCCGTCGATCGCCCGTCGAGCGGAACAAACGGATTCCTGGTGACGTTCGCAGGACTGTCGATCATCGCCATGTGCATCCGAACATTTCTGGTTCATTCCGGTCTCGTCCACCTACCACGAGACCTGGTCATCCTGTCAGACGGGCGAGGAACCGTCGTCTTCCCGCTGCGACTGTTTCTCGTGATGTTCTTCCTGACCTACGCAATCCATGCCTACTCGAACATCTGGCGAAGGGTCTTCATCGGAGTGTCCCTGCTGGGCAAGTACGCACTGTTCTGCATCGTCATCGATACTCTCGCGTGGCTACTCCACGAGGCCGGGATCATCTCGATCTCCGTGTTCGGAGCCCAGATGATCTCGGGGCTGATCGCTCTGGGCATCTTCCCGCACACCATCCTGCGGCAAGCTCAACTGCCACCCCAAGGCCCACTGCCCCTCGACCCGCGAATACCCCTGAGCGCCTTCCTCAAGCTGGCGGGTTGCCTGGTATTCGCGATCGCGGGTGCAGCGATCGCACTCAACGTCCTCTACGACCTCGTCGAAGTCCTGAAAAGCTGGGCGATACTCGGCGGTATCGGCGCGGGTGTGTTCCTGATGCAACAGCTCCTGGCAGTCTCGACGGCAGCGCTGGGCGTACGGGCACTGAAAAAGTCACGCCGCCATGAGTTCTCGCCGCCCGCAGCAATTCTCGTTCCCGCCCACAACGAGGCCCACGACATCGAGGACACCATCGTCGCCGTCGACGAGGCCGCCCAGACCTATCCCGGACAAATCCATCTCTACGTCGTCGACAATGCCTCCACCGACGCCACACACGATGTCGCCGAACGGATCATCCGCGAGTGCACCAACATCACCGGCACCGTGCTCGACTGCCCGACCCCGGGGAAAGCCATTGCACTGAACCTGGGAATCGAGCACATCACGGAAGAGTTCGTCGTACGCATCGACGCAGACACGGTAATCGGGCCGCGCTGCCTCGAGACCGCGATGCGCCACTTCGCCAACCCGCTTGTCGGCTGCGTCGGCGGGATACCGATGCCCCGCGAGGAAAGAACCTGGATCGACAAATGCCGATTGATCGAGGTGTACATGCGCCACGGCTTCTTCCAGGTGTCCCTCGACGGCTACCAAGGCGTCATGGGCATTCCCGGCATGTTCGCCATCTACCGCCGGAGTCAACTGCTCGAAGTCGGCGGCATCGTGCAAGGAATGAACGGGGAAGACACCGACATCTGCATGCGACTGGCCGCCGCCGGCTATCACAGCGTGGCCGATCCGAGCGCCGTGTACTACAGCGAAACCCCCGCCTCTTACGCCCATTTACGTGAACAGCGAACACGATGGTTCCGCAGTATCTACCACCTCACCGCACGCAATCGCGCGATTCTGTTCGACCGACAAACGATGATCGGCACCTTCGTGCTTCCGTTCAACTTGGTCAACGCTGCCCGACGCGCGATGCTCGCGCCACTGCTCCTCTTCGCCACAATCGCCGGATTGGCGTTCCAATCGACGTTCACGACCCTGCAATGGCAGCCCATCGTGGCCACCTTGTTGGGGATGTCGATGATCATGACCGTCGTCGTCTGTTTGATCTGGCGTCCGAGTTCGGTGAAGTACATTCCGGCGTACCTCTGTTTCCGACTACTACGCAGCTACTTCACTCTGGCATCCACACTCAGCCTGATCTATCCACCGATGCACCCACATCTCCCCCGAACACTGCTACGCCAGAAGCGTGCCTAGCGATTCTTTCTGCGCACGAGCCCCGACAGTCCGAGACCCGCCAAAGCGCCCGTTCCGATCAATGCCGCTGCGCGTGACGGTGACATCCCTTCGCTGACGACAACCCGCGGCGCGATGATTGCCGGATCGGGCGGCGGAATGTAGGCCAGTGCCATGCTTTTCTTGGTCGTCGCAGCCCAGGCGGTGCAGAACAGCAGCATGCGCGAAGCGGTGAACACGAATACGAGCAAACCGATAATCGGCCCGAATGCGACGCCGGCCGGGCCACTACTGACCGCCGAAAGATAGATCGCACCAACCTGTTTGAACACTTCGAATACGAGAGCCGCCATCAGTGCCGCACTGGCGGCGCTGCGTAGATTCACCGGTTCACGGGGCAATCGTGCGATCACCCACAGGAACACCGCCCAGGTTGCCAGGATCGACAGCACCGTCGACAAGACTCGCAGTCCGACGCCGACGCCGGTGATGTTCTCGAGGTTGAGCCACACGACAACCTGACGCGCTACCGGCCCACTGCTGAGCGCCGACATGCCGAGTGAAATAACCAAGGCTGCGCCCAGACCGAGCAGTGCCCCGATATCGCCGACTTTGGTTCTGACAAATCCTTTGGAGTCACGCTTGCTCTCCCACATCGCGGTGAGCGCGTCGCGGACATTGGCCATCCAGCCGAGACCCGCGTACGACGCGACAAGAAGGCCGACCGCACCAACACTGGCGCGAGAGTCGATTGCCGAGTCGATCAAGCTGTTGATGGTGTCACCGAGGCTGCCGGGGATGGATTTGGTGATCTCTTCCTGAATCGAAGTCAGGTATTCGGGGTGGCCGGCCAACACGAAACCGGCCACCGCGAACGCAACCATCATGATCGGAATCAAAGCGAGGACGCTGAAGTACGTGATCCCGGCGGCGTAGTAGTCGCCCTTCTGGTTCTGGAATCGCATACCCGCTCGAACAAGGTGATCGAGCCACGGCCGCGCTGCCCGCTGCTTGTCGAGAAAGCTCGGCTCCTCTACGACAACTGATTCAGCCACAGATGTCCCCCTATTTCTGTATCGACCTGTTTCGTGTCAGCCCTTCACTTGCGCCGTGCTCAGCCCTTGGGCGGCAGGAACCCGACCTTCTCGTACACGGTCGCAAGCGTGCGGGACGAGACCTCACGGGCCCGGTGCGCGCCGGCGGCAATGATGCGATCCAGTTCGGCCTCGTCGGCAAGATAGCCGTCGACCTTGGCCTTGAGCGGAGTCACGAACTGCGCCAACACGTCCGCAGTATCAGTCTTGAGATCGCCGTACCCCTTGCCTTCGTAGCCCGCGACCAAGGTCTCGATCGGTACACCGGACAGGGCCGACTGAATGGTGAGCAGGTTGCTGACACCAGGCTTGGCCTGCGGGTCGAAGCGGATCTCACGCTCGTTGTCGGTGACTGCCGACTTGATCTTCTTGGCCGACACCTTGGGATCGTCGAGCAAATTGATCAGACCGGCGTCGCTCGCTGCCGACTTGCTCATCTTCGACGTCGGGTCCTGCAGGTCGTAGATCTTGGCGGTGCCCTTGATGATCTGGGGTTCAGGAACGACAAACGACTTGCCGTAGCGCGAGTTGAAGCGGTTCGCGAGGTCGCGGGCAAGCTCGAGGTGCTGACGCTGATCCTCACCGACCGGAACGCGCTGCGGGCGGTACAGCAAGATGTCGGCGGCCATCAGAACCGGATAGGTGAACAGCCCGACACTGGCGTTGTCACTGCCTTGCTTGGACGACTTGTCCTTGAACTGCGTCATGCGGCTGGCCTCGCCGAAACCGGTGATGCAATTCAGGACCCACGCAAGCTGAGCATGCTCGGGAACCTGGCTCTGGACGAAGATCGTTGCGCGGTCGGGGTCGATTCCGATTGCAAGTAGCTGCGCCACGGCAACCTTGGTGCGTCGACGCAGTTCCTTGGGGTCCTGCGTCACGGTGATGGCATGCAAGTCCGGGACGAAGTAGAAAGCGTCGAACTCGTCCTGCAGCCCCACCCACTGCTGCAATGCGCCCAGATAGTTACCGAGGTGGAAGGAATCCGACGTCGGCTGGATACCGGAAAGCACGCGAGGCTTTGCCGTGGGCTTCTGTTCTGCAGGAGTCGACATGCTTCCGATCTTTCCACGCGGGCGATTCAGAGAGTGTGTGTGGTCTGAGTGTGCGCGGTCTCCGGGTAGCGGAGCACCGTGAGTTCCGACGCAAAGGTTTCTTCGGAACCCGAGCCGAACTGGTACGCGGTACCGAACGTGGTGGGCGCCCATTCCTCGGCGTAGAAATCCATCGACTCCCGGAACCACGGCAACTGATCAGGTTCGCCGCGCAGCAACAGCTCAGCCTCTCGAACCAGAACGACAAACCCGGCGCCGAGGCCGAGTACGTCGTCGAGGTCACGCATGACGTCGTCGAAGGCGTCCTTGTTGCGCCCGAAATGTGACGGAAACTGAAATGCTGCCGCAAACTCGTCGAAGACCTGCGCCGTGGTCTGCATGTGCGATCCGCGAACCGTGCGGACAACAAGATCACGCATCCGGAGATCACGCGCCAACTCGTCCAGAAGTGCCGGTTCACCCGACACCGCCACCGACGAGACGCCGGATTCCGGGTCGAGCCACCGATCGACACCGACAGTTTCGTGATCAGGCATCAGCGAACTATCCATCAGCGAATCCTTGTGAAGGTCTCGTAGTGATCGAGGGTGTACCACGCGGAACCGTCGTTTCCGGTGACGATCCGCTCGGCATCACGGCCCTGACCACTCTTCTTCGGATTGACGTCCCACTCCTGATAGACAACGCGGCCACCGCCGGCGCCGACTGCCGGCAACCTGCCCTCGCTGTTACGGAAGGTAACGCCGCCCTTGGTTCCCACCGCATTCGCGGAGTCCGGCCACCGTCCGGCGTCGATCTCGACCAACGTGGCGAGTACCCGCGCAGGCGCATCGCTGCTCACCGGCTTCTGGGCCGACGTCGACTGCGCCGCCTTGGTGGTCGCCCCGGGCTTGACCTGAGTTGATGTCATCGCCGAACTCGACGTGGTCGAGGTCGCCGAGCCGGCCGTTGCCGAACTGTCGGAGTCTTGCGACGACAGCACCATCGCCAGCACAACCGCGACCACTGCAACGACGACGGTGCCTAAGGCCTTGAGTGTCTTCGCGCTCGGCATCTTCGAGCCTTCGGGCATGCGATTGCCTTACCGGTAGGAGACGGTGACGGGAGCGTGATCTGACCAACGCAGATCGTAGGATTCCGCGCGTTCGATCAACCCTGCCTTGGCGCGCTCGGCAAACGCTCGGGTCGCCACCTGGTAGTCGATGCGCCAACCGGAGTCGTTGTCGAATGCCTTACCGCGGTACGACCACCACGAGTACGGTCCTTCGACGCCCGGATGCAATGCCCGGAACACGTCGACCCACGGGGACTCGTCCGCAAACAGGACGTCCATCCACTCACGCTCGCTGGGCAGGAAGCCGGAGGACTTCTTGTTTCCCTTCCAGTTCTTCAGGTCGGCTTCGTTGTGCGCGATGTTCCAGTCACCACTGACCACAACGTGTCGCCCGGCCGTCTCGGCTGCGGCAGCGGTGACCGCGAGGTGAGCCGCGAACGAACTCATGAACCGTTCTTTCGCCTCTTGCTTCGGGGTCAGAGCCTCCCCGGTCGGCAGGTAGAGACTTGCCACCGTGAGGTCGGCAAAATCCGCTTCGATGTAGCGTCCGGCGTCCTGAAATTCGTCGTCACCGAAACCGATACGGACGGCATCGGCTTCGACCCGGGACAGGACTGCGACGCCGTTGCGGCCTTTCGCCGACGGCTCGGCCGAAACGAGGAACCAGCCGTTCGACAGAGCGGGTTCGAGAGTCTCGTGCAACTGCTTGTCGGATGCTCGGGTTTCTTGAAGACAGATGAAATCCGCGTCGGTCTTCTCGAGCCATTCGGTCATACCCTTGCGGGCTGCGGCGCGAATGCCGTTGACGTTCACCGACGTGATCGTGTGAGGCGCGAGAATATGAGAGTCAGCTGTTTGTGGCACGGCAAGCACCGTAGCCGATGATGCCGACGTGTTCTCAGTTCGCGGCTCTACGCTGCAGGATCACCGCAACCACCAGGACACCGAGTCCCGCGACGGCGAGGAGCGAACCGACGGCGGCGGGCGCTGTGTAACCGAAACCGGCGGCGATCACTACCCCACCGATCCAGGCGCCGAACGCGTTCGCGATGTTGAGGGCGGCGTGGTTGAGCGACGCTGCCAAGGTCTGGGCGTCCTCGGCAACGTCCATCAAGCGGGTCTGCAGCCCCGGAACCATGGACGCACCGGCCAGCCCGATGAGGAAGACGAAGAGCAACGCCGTATACGGGTTGCGAACGGCGAGAACAAAGATCGCGAGAATGATCGCCAGCGACGCCATCGATACGAACAGGCCCTTCATGAGCGCCCGGTCAGCGAGGTAGCCACCGACGAAGTTGCCGGCCACCATGCCCAGCCCGTAGAGCATGAGCGCCAGCGGAACAAACGACGCACCCAGACCGGACACGTCGGTCAACGTCGTGCTGATGTACGTGTACACGGCAAACATGCCGCCGAATCCGACCATGCCGACGATCAGAGTCATCCACACCTGGATGCGGCCCAGCGCCTTGAGTTCGGTGATCGGGTTGGTGATCGGCATAGCGTCGAGGCGCGGGATCCAGACGAGCAGCGACGCCACGGTGACGGCACCGATGACTGCGACCAGTGCGAATGCACTCCGCCATCCCACGGTCTGCCCGAGCCACGCGGCAGCCGGCACACCGACGACGTTGGCAACGGAAAGACCCATCATCACCATGGCAACGGCTTTGGCACGTTTACCCGGTTCAGCCAGATGCGCCGCAACGAGGGCGGCAACACCGAAGTAGGCACCGTGCGGCAACCCGGCGACAAACCGGGCGAGCATCAGCGTGGTGTACGACGGCGCGAACACCGACGCGGCATTGCCCACCGTGAACGCGATCATGAGCGCGATCAACAATGTGCGCCGCGGGATCCGAGCAGTCAGGGCCGCGATGAGCGGCGCACCGACCACAACGCCGAGCGCATAGGCGGAGATGACATGACCGGCGGTGGGCTCGGATACGCCCAGCCCGGTTGCCATCTCCGGCAGGAGACCCATCGCCACGAACTCGGTGGTGCCGATTCCGAATCCGCCGAGCGCCAACGCGAGCATCGCCGGGCCTCTGGCAGAGCGAACCCCGGATGTCGGGGCGTCAGGGCGGGAAAGGGTAGACGAAGTCACTGGTCAATTGTGGTCGCACCCTTGGTTGAACTTCCAAGTGAGAGCAGGTGAGTTCGCTCACGTGAGACCGCAGGCACAGAGCAGACACAAATGGGACGCCCGGAGTGCCCGGGCGTCCCATCTGAAAGTGAAGCTGTGGAACTTTTACTACTTGGCTGCCATCGACTTCTGCAGGTTCACGTCGAGCGCACCGAGGAATTCTTCGGTGGTCAGGTAACCCTGGTCGCCGCCGACCAGCATCGAGAGGTCCTTGGTCATCTGGCCGCTTTCGACGGTCTTGATGACAACGTCTTCGAGCTGCTGCGCGAAGCCGATGACCTCAGGGGTGTTGTCGAGCTTGCCACGGTGCTCGAGCCCACGGGTCCACGCGAAGATGGACGCGATCGGGTTGGTCGAGGTGGGCTTGCCCTGCTGGTGCTGACGGTAGTGACGCGTGACGGTGCCGTGAGCAGCCTCTGCCTCACAGGTCTTTCCGTCCGGTGTCAGGAGAACCGACGTCATGAGGCCGAGCGAGCCGAAGCCCTGAGCCACGGTGTCGGACTGGACGTCGCCGTCGTAGTTCTTGCATGCCCAGACGTAGCCGCCCTCCCACTTGAGTGCGGAAGCGACCATGTCGTCGATGAGGCGGTGCTCGTAGGTCAGACCTGCGGCATCGAACTCAGCCTTGAACTCGGTCTCGTAGACGTGCTGGAAGATGTCCTTGAAGGCACCGTCGTACGCCTTGAGAATGGTGTTCTTGGTGGACAGGTACACCGGGTAGTTCTGCTGCAGTCCGTAGGTGAGCGACGCGCGAGCGAAGTCACGGATGGACGTGGTGAAGTTGTACTGCCCCTGGACGACGCCGCCCTCTTCGGGGAAGTTGACCAGTTCGTGCTCGATCGGTGCGCTTCCGTCCTCAGGCGTGTAGGTGATCATCACCTTGCCGGGGCCGGGGACCTTGAAGTCTGTGGCGCGGTACTGGTCACCGAATGCGTGACGGCCGATGATGATCGGCTTGGTCCAGCCCGGGACGAGTCGCGGAACGTTCGAGATGATGATCGGTGCGCGGAAGATCGTGCCGCCGAGAATGTTGCGGATCGTTCCGTTCGGGGAACGCCACATCTTCTTGAGACCGAATTCCTCGACACGAGCCTCGTCCGGCGTGATGGTGGCGCACTTGACGCCCACGCCGTGCTTCTGGATCGCGTGTGCGGCGTCGATGGTGACCTGGTCATCCGTCTCGTCGCGGTACTCGATACCGAGGTCGTAGTACTCGAGGTTCACATCGAGGTACGGGTGGATCAACTTGTCTTTGATGAACTGCCAGATAATGCGTGTCATCTCGTCGCCGTCGAGTTCGACGACGGTGCCCTCAACCTTTATTTTGGACATGGGTGCTTCGCGTCCTCCTAGGAAGTTTCCCCTGGTTACACGGTTGCGGTCACACTTTGTGAGTGAGTCCGCGAACGGTTCGATTATCAAACCTAGACTGTGTGGACTGATCCCGGGAGATGAGTCCCAAACAAGACAAGCGTACTGCTAACGCTGGGGGCCGCAACCGGCAGCCCCTCCTCCGAGTCACTACTCACCGGTAACTTTTGCCTGCTAGTGGGCACCGTCGCGTCGAATGGCGACTGGTGACGCCGCACACTTCGACCCGCGTCATCCTTCGGCTTCACTCCCGGTAGAATTCAGCTCGGTCATGAGTACCAGCGTCAAGCCCCGGCTCGCTGGACGGCAACCCTCCAACCGCGGTGGGGTGCCCCGGGTGATGACCAGGTCGCCTCGAGGCGAAACTGCGCAATTGCAGCTTCACCGGATTTCCAGGCGACAAGCGCGGGTCCGACAGGGACGGACCCCAGACCGGGCCGAGCCCCACGGAGGTTTTTCAGTATGTGTCGCACTTGTAGATAGACCCCAGCACGGGGCGGCGATCATTCGCCCCCGTCCGACAGCTATCCGTCAGACCACTGGAGTACACAAATCATGACCGACATCTCAGCTAACTGGTCCTTCGAGACCAAGCAGGTCCACGCCGGACAAACCGCAGACACCGCCACCAACGCGCGCGCACTGCCGATCTACCAGACCACCAGCTACGTCTTCGACAGCACCGACCACGCCGCCGCGCTGTTCGGCCTTGCTGAGCCGGGCAACATCTACACGCGCATCATGAATCCAACGCAGGACGCCGTCGAGCAGCGCATTGCTGCACTCGAAGGCGGTGTCGCGGCACTCCTCCTGTCCTCGGGTCAGGCCGCCGAAACCCTCGCGATCCTCAACATCGCGGAGGCCGGAGACCACATCGTCGCCAGCCCCTACCTGTACGGCGGCACGTACAACCTCCTGCACTACACGCTTCGCAAGCTCGGCATCGAAGTCACGTTCGTCGAGGATCCCGACAAGCTCGACCACTGGCGCGAAGCCATCCGCCCCAACACCAAGGCCTTCTTCGGCGAAACCATCGCCAATCCCAAGAACCACATCCTCGACATCCCCGGGATCTCAGCGGTGGCTCATGAGCACGGCCTCCCCCTGATCGTCGACAACACCGTCGCGACGCCGTACTTGCTCCGCCCCCTCGAACACGGCGCCGACATCGTGCTGCACTCCGCCACCAAATATCTCGGCGGACACGGCACGGCCATCGCCGGCGTCATCGTCGACGGCGGCACTTTCGACTGGACGCAAGGCAGACACACCAACTTCACCACCCCCGATCCGAGCTACCACGGCGTCACGTTCGCCGACCTCGGCGCACCCGCCTACGCTCTCAAGGCGCGTGTACAACTCCTGCGCGACCTCGGCTCCGCCGTCGCACCGTTCAACGCGTTCCTCATCGCCCAGGGCATCGAAACCTTGAGCCTGCGCATCGAGCGCCACGTCTCCAACGCCCAGCAGGTGGCCGAATTCCTCGAAGGCCACACCGCCGTCGCGTCCGTCTCCTACGCCGGACTCCCCTCCTCACCGTGGTACGAACGCGGAAAGCAGCTGACCCCCAAGGGAACCGGCGCCATCGTCACCTTCGAACTGCCCGGCGGCATCGATGCCGGCAAGAAGTTTGTCAACGCCCTTACTCTGCACAGCCACGTCGCCAACATCGGTGACGTCCGCTCCCTCGTCATCCACCCCGCCTCCACCACTCACGCCCAGCTCACCCCCGAGGAACAACTCGCAGCCGGCGTCACCCCCGGTCTCGTTCGCCTCGCCGTCGGAATCGAAGGCATCGCCGACATCCTCGCCGACCTCGAAACCGGCCTCACCGCGGCGGCAACGTCTTGACCGTCAACGAAGCTCAGACAGCGGTCGCGGATATCCTGCCGCCGCCGGACGGCCGAGTCGGAACCGTCGACATCGGCTCGCTGCAACTCGAGAACGGCGCCGTGCTGCCGTCGGTATCGCTTGCGGTTCAACGGTGGGGCGAGCTGTCCCCGAACCGCGACAACGTCGTGCTCGTGGAACATGCCCTGACCGGGGACTCACACGTCACCGGTCCGGCGTCCGAAAATCAGCCGTCACCCGGTTGGTGGAACGGAATGGTCGGCCCGGGCGAACCTGTCGACACGGGCGAATGGTGTGTCATTGCGACCAATGTTCTGGGCGGTTGTCGTGGCACCACCGGCCCGAGTTCCCTTGCCGAGGACGGCAAACCGTGGGGTAGCCGGTTTCCGGGCATCTCCATTCGCGATCAGGTCGCAGCCGAGAAGAAGCTGATCGACCTGCTCGGCATCGATCGACTGGCTTCGGTAGTCGGCGGCTCCATGGGCGGTATGCGCACCCTCGAATGGGCTGTGTCGTACCCCGAGAATCTGAACTCCGCATTGGTACTGGCTACGGGTTCACGCGCGACAGCCGATCAAATCGGTACACAGACAACACAAATCGCCGCCATCATGTCCGACCCCGATTGGCAGGGCGGCAATTACCACGGAACCGGGCGCACACCCCGGGCTGGACTCGGCATCGCGAGGCGCATTGCGCACCTCACCTACCGCGCCGAATCGGAACTCGACACACGTTTCGAGAACACCGCCCAGGGAAATGAAAACCCCTGGAACGGTGGACGATACGCGGTTCAAAGCTATCTGGAACATCAGGCAGACAAGCTCGTGTCGCGTTTTGATCCCAGCACCTACGTGCTGTTGACCGAGGCTATGAACCGTCACGACATCGGCCGCGGACGCGGTGGTGTCGCAGCGGCTTTGGCGTCCATCACCGTGCCGGTCGTTGTCGGTGGAGTCGATTCCGATCGTCTCTACCCGCTGCGCCTGCAGGAAGAGATCGCCGCCGGAATCCCGACGTGCACCGGCCTCGAAATCCTGAATTCCAAGGACGGGCACGACGGGTTCCTCACCGAAGCCGACGCTGTAGCAAAACTGTTGCGCCGCACAATGGAATTGGCGCGCACGACGCGCTGAGCATTCAGCTTCCGGTCAGACTTCCGAGCGAACCGGTCGACGCCGTCTGCGCGCCGAGGGCTATCGAGTGATAGGCCCCGGCCGCGACGGCGGTATATCCGTCTCCGGTCGGGACACCGCCCAGTTGCCCGTTCTCGTTGTTACCCCAGGCAGTGATCGTGCCGTCGGCAGACAGCGCCACCGAATGGCGGAAGCCGCCGGCGATCGCGGTGAACCCACCGCCGGTCGGAGCACCGGTGCGCTGCCCGTACTCGTTGCTGCCCCAGATCACGATGTGACCGTCGGCGGTCAACGCGAGGGAATGGTCCTCGCCCGCAGCGATCGCGGTGAACCCACCCTCGGTCGGTAGCCCGTCGCGCTGCCCTTCGGCACTGCCGCCCCACATGGTGATGTGGCCGTCGGTCGTGAGCGCCAGCGAATGGAAGTTACCGGCGGCGATCGCGGTGAAACCGCCATCGGTCGGGACATCGGCCCGCTGCCCGTACTCCTCGCTGCCCCAGTCCACGATTGTTCCTTCAGGAGTCAACGCCAACCCGTGGTAAGTACCGGCAGCAATCCTGGTGAACCCACCACGTGCCGGGAGATCGTCCTGTTGCCCGAATTCGGAACTTCCCCACGCAGCAATGTGTCCGTCGGCAGTAAGCGCTACCGCGTGGTCCTCACCCGCCGCGATCGCGGTGAAACCACCACCGGTCGGAACTCCGTCACGCTCTCCCCACGCGCTGTGTCCCCACGCGGTGATGTGGCCATCGGTGGTCAACGCCACCGAATGATGGTCGCCGGCGGCAATCGCGGCGATGCTGCCCCGAGTCGGGACGCCGTCGCGCTGATTGTCGTCGGCCCCGCCCCACATGGTGACGCCGCCAGGACTCGTAACGGGAACACCTACCGGCGCGGCGGCGGCACCCGTTGCGGTGGCAAGTGCCAGCACTCCCACACCGACAGCAGCGACGAGCGGTCGAAAGTGCCTACCTGAGAGATTTATTCGTCGCTTCATTGGGTTCCTTATTCGCAAGTGTCAGGTACTGCGGATCTACGGACAATGACTATCACGTCCAAGGGAGGAAATGTCCGGTTCTCCGTCAGAGCGGACTCGTCGCCTCCCGTCAATGTCGGGAGAACCACAACTGATCTGCGGTTTTTGGGGACGTATCCGGTGGCCCGCGGTCATCGATCACGGCTACCATCGGCGCTCGTGACTCAACCGTGCCCGGATCAGCTGCAGGCGACCTACCTTCCCGAGAATATGGCGTTCGGGTTCTGGGGTGTGCCGGATACAGCCGGGCATCTGGCGGAGTTGGGGCTCCCTACCGGCAGTGCCGCCGTTGCCCGAATGGCTGTACCCGTCGACAACGTCATCACGCCCGTCGACGTCGATATTCGGACTGTCGAATTCGCCGACGTGGTAACGGCATTGCAGGTTGCGAACGTGGATCAACCAGGTATCGGAGAGTCGGTGCGCGCCTGGAAGCGGGTGATCGGGGGCGGCGAACACGGCACCATGCCACCAGCCGGGCACGCCGCTCTCTACCGCGGCGACACTGTCATCAGAAGTGCTGCCGCGGTGGTGCAGCGTTTCACCCACGCACAGACTCTGGTGGACGCACTCGATCATGCACGGGTTCAAGCGACTTTGCGCCCGTACCAGGTTCTTGGCGTGGAGTGGTTGACGTCGCTGACCGAGACGGGTGGCGGCATACTCGCCGACGAAATGGGCCTGGGTAAAACGCTTCAAGCCATTTCGATGATCGCGATCAGAGCCGCAGACGGCCCGCATCTCGTTGTCTGCCCGACGTCGGTGATCGGAAACTGGCGACGCGAGATCGAGCGGTTTGCGCCGCACCTGAGCCTTCACATTCATCACGGGTCCGGCCGCACACTGCCTGCGGAACTAGGTAAAGGCACCGTGGTACTCACCAGTTACAGCGTCTTACGTTCGGACACAGCCGAACTGGAGACGCCGCAGTGGGCGTCGGCCATCTTCGACGAAGCGCAGCAGATCAAGAATCCGTCGTCGCTGGCCGCCAAAGCTGCAATGCAACTGAATGCCACCGTCAAAGTTGCGATGACCGGCACGCCGGTCGAGAACCGTCTCGAAGAGTTGTGGAGTTTGTTCCACGTCGCCAATCCGGCTGTACTGGGAACTCGTGCACGCTTTCGGCAGCGTTTTGCCGTCCCGATCGAATCCGGCCGCTCGGCGTCTGCCGCAACAAGGTTGGCGACGATCATCGAGCCATACGTGCTGCGCCGAACCAAAGATGCTGTTGCCAAGGATCTTCCGCCGAAGCAGTTCTCGACCGTCGCATGCACCCTCACGTCGGAACAGGCGCGAATCTACCGGGCAGCAGTCGCGGACGCGTTCGATACCGGACTGGGCACCGGAATTGCCCGACGCGGCAACGTCCTTGCACTGCTCACCACTCTCAAGCAGGTATGCAACCACCCCGCTCAGGTCACCGGCGACAGCGAGGATCTCCGCGGCCGTTCCGGAAAGTTCGATCGCGCAACCGAAATGCTTGCCGAGATCGTCGACGATGGTGATCGGGCTCTGGTGTTCACGCAGTACCGCACAATGGGCGAACTACTGTCGAAGCACCTCGCGGCCGAGCTGGGCATCGCAGACGTTCCTTTCCTCCACGGCGGTCTGAACGTTGCCAGTCGCGACGCCATGGTCGACGCCTTCCAAACCGACGACACGTCCTCGCCCATTCTCATTATGAGCCTGCGCGCGGCCGGGTTCGGACTCAATCTCACCCGCGCCAGTCACGTCGTTCACTACGACAGATGGTGGAACCCTGCCGTCGAAGATCAGGCTACCGACCGAGCCCACCGAATCGGCCAGCACCGCACCGTCAACGTCCACACCCTGGTCACCGGAGGAACCGTCGAAGATCACATCGCCGCCATGCACGAATCCAAAAGAGCTGTAGCCGAGTCGATTTCCGGAAACTCCGAAGGAGCCCTCGCAAACCTTCCCGACAGCGAACTACGTGAACTGCTCGAACTCGACGGCGCGGTGATCATCTGATGGCCACCGAATTCGGAGTGACCGCATGGGGCCGTGTGTGGTTGCGGACGGTTGAGCAAACGTCGACATCCGGACGAAACCCCACCTTGCCCACCGCACGCACACTGGCCCGCAACGGTGGTGTCACCTTCACGGACATTTCTGCCGGTACGGTTTCCGCCCAGGTCACCGCCAAGGGTAAGACCTCGACTGTTGTTGTCACCGTACCGCTCTGGGACAAGACACAATCCGACACCGCGGCCCGCATGATTCGAGCGCTAGGCACCACGAACCGGTCCGTATCGACCGGAGAGCTACCGGACAGCGTCGTCGCGGATCTACAGGCGCGCGATATCACTGTGGCCGTGAATCTTTCCGAATGCACGGCCACGTGTGACTGTTCGAGTCGGCGCACGCCCTGCGTTCACCATCTTGCGGCGATCTACGCCCTGGCGGGCCGGATCGACGAAGAACCTGCACTTGCCGTCACGCTTCGAACCAAGCAGGCGAAAAGGCGGAACTCCGCCGCCAAGAAACTACAGGGAGAGTGGATTCCGTTGCGCGAGATAAACGTCGGGTCGTTCTACAACTGACTCAGTCCGTACCGAGCGGATCGATGGTCAGAGCAAGCGAGACGATCAACGCACCCATGACGCCCATGGCCGCCGTGTCGAACTTCTTGCCGCGCACCGCGAGCAGTCCCACGCGATTCTGTGGGAAACACCAGCGGGCAGCTGCACCGATAATGACCGCCACCCCCAAGACCAGCGAACCGCGACGCCACCGGTCGGCCAGGACAAGAACAACCGCGGCTGCGATCACGGCGAGAACCGTGATCATCGGCAAATTCTTCTTCACGAGGCCAACCGGTGAGGTCATGTCGTCAGGCTCCGGCCAGAACTCGCTCGGAGCGCTCCACCACGTTGGTGATCAGGAACGCCCGGGTCAGCGGGCCCACTCCACCGGGATTGGGCGAGACGAAGCCCGCAACGTCGTTGACGTCGGCAGCAACGTCACCACGCAAACCGTCGTCGGTGCGGCTGACTCCGACGTCGAGCACAGCAGCGCCCGGCTTGACCATGTCGGCGGTGATGAGTCCGGGAACGCCGGCGGCAGCAACGACGATGTCTGCACGACGAACCTCGGCAGCCAGATCACGGGTACCGGTATGGCACAGCGTGACGGTGGCGTTTTCGCTACGACGCGTCAGCAACAGTCCGATAGGGCGGCCGACGGTGACACCGCGGCCGACAACAACGACGTGAGCGCCGGCGATCGGCACCTCGTAGCGGCGGAGCAGGTGCAGGATTCCGCGCGGCGTACACGGCAGCGGAGCTTCCTTGCCGAGAACCAGACGGCCGAGGTTCACCGGGTGCAAGCCGTCGGCATCCTTGTCGGGATCGATGCGCTCGAGCGCTGCGTTCTCGTCGAGGTGCTTGGGCAGCGGCAACTGCACGATGTATCCGGTGCACTCGGGATTGGCGTTGAGTTCGTCAATGGTGGCGTTGAGCTGCTCCTGTGTGATGTCGGCAGGCAGGTCACGGCGCAGGGAGTTGATGCCGACCTTGGCGCAGTCGTTGTGCTTGCCGCGCACGTACGCTGCGGATCCCGGGTCGTCACCAACGAGAATGGTGCCAAGTCCGGGCGTGATACCCGCTGCCTTCAGCGCGTTCACCCGCACCTTCAGGTCTTCGAAAATTTCGTCGCGGGTAGCTTTACCGTCCAGGATCGTTGCAGTCACGGCGACCATTGTTCCAGGTTAGGGTCGATGCGTGACAACGGCTCCGGAACTACGCGGTCCGAGGGTGGTTCTTGCACCCGTCGCCGCCGATCATCATGCCCGTCTGCGGGCCATCCATCTGCATCCCGATGTGGCCCAGTGGTGGCAGAATCCGGCCGACGACTGGCCTGCCACTCCAGAGCCCGGCACCACTCGCTACAGCGTTTTCCACGACGGAAACCTGATCGGATTCATCCAGTGGTACGCCGACGAGGACAACCCAGACTTCCGCCACGCCGGTCTCGATCTCTTTCTCGATCCGGCTGTCCACGGCCGCGGATTCGGTCGTGAGGCGATACGCGTTCTGTGTGCGCACCTGATCGACGATCTGAAGTTCCACCGATTGATCATCGATCCGGAAGTGGAGAACACTGCAGCAATCGCGTGTTATCGATCGGTCGGGTTCAGGGACGTCGGGGTGATGCGTGAGTACTCACGCGATCGCCACGGCGAGTGGAAGGACGGACTGCTCATGGATCTGCTGGCCCGAGAGTTCATTCGCTGACCAATCGAAAGGGCATGCACCATGTTGTTGGACAAGGAATTCACCGCCACACTGCGCAAAAGTGACGCGAAAGGTGGCTGGACATACGTGATCTGGCCGGAGTCCGCCGAATACTTCCGTACCCGTGGACTGGTCAAGGTGCGCGGAACTATCGACGGGCATCCGTTTCAGAGTTCGTTCATGGCCTTGGGCGACGGCACCCACAAACTCCCGGTCAAGGCCGACATCCGCACAGCCATCGGCAAAGACGTCGGTGACGTCGTGACCGTTCGACTGGAGGAACGCCTGGAGCGGTAACTCCCGATGCTGATCGGTCGCGTCTACAGGTCGACAACCAAACCGTGCGCCGACGCATACGCCACCGCCTGCATCAATTCGATCTTGGCGTTTGCCACGACTGCAGACGTCCACAGACCCGGATCGACGCGCGCGCCGCGCAGGTCCGCGCCGTCGAGTTTGAGTCCACCGGTACGAGCGCCCGACAGATCCGCCGACACCAGAATCGCATCACGCATATCCGTGCGCACGAGATTCGCTTCGCGGAAGCGGCACGACGTGAAGTCGATCCTCCTCAGATCCGCGCCGCCCAACGAGGTGAGCGAGAAGTCCACCTCGTCAAGCGTCAACGGCCGGATGCGACATCCGTCGAACGTAGAGCCCATCAAAGTGCAGTTTCGGAAAGTGCTGTGCCACAGGCTGGTCCGCGCGAAGTTGCATGAACGAAACGCGCTACCGATGTGCTCCGACTCCCCCAGATCCGCGCCGGTGAAATCACAGTTGTCGAAGACCACCGATTCCGTCGTCATGCCAGTGAGGTCTGCGTCACGGAACACACAATTGGTGAACGTGCGCTGGCGCCACACCTTTCCCGGCAATCGCGCGTCGGAATAGTCTTCGCCGACAACGTTGTCGGATTCTTCGAGGGGCATAACCTACATACTGCCCCGCACTACCGACAGCACTGCAACCGACTAGGTCTCGCAGGCCACGCCGTCGTTGTCGCGGTCGAGCTTCGAGGAATAGCCCGGGTCACCGCGGTAAATCGGGGCGGCACCAGCAGCCTTTACCGCTGAGCAGTTCGCGTAATACACCCCGGCATCAGGCACCTTGACCGGCGGCGGAATGTACGCGGGCTCAGTCGTCTTCGGCGGCGTATAGACGGGAGGCGGCGGAACGTACTGGGTCGTTGTGGTTACTTGCGGCACCAACGGGACTATGGCGAGTGTTGTCGTCGTAGTCGGAGCCACCGTGGTGGTGGTCGCCGACGCGGCGGTCGTGGTTGTGGGCTTGACTGTGGTCGTTGTCGTCGCTTGTGTAGTGGTTGCTGCCACCGTCGTCGAAGAAGTTGCCGCCGGGGTCTTCGATTCTTCGGAGCCTCCCGTCCCTGCGGCAATTCCGATCACTGCGACCCCGGCTGCGGCAACGCCCGCGATCCACGGCCACTTGCGGCGTTTCTGATCGTCCGGTGCGGTGGGGTCCTGCCGCGGCGAGCCTGGTGCTCCGAACACCTGCGTCGGGGCGTCGACAATTTTGGGACGGGTTTGAGCCGTCCACTGCTGGCCGTCCCAGTAGCGGTCGATCGTCGGATCGAAGGGGTCGGGATTCCAACCGGCAGGAGTATTCATCAAATGTCCGTTCTGAGAAGAATGCGGCAATTAGATTCCCACAAACTTTGCAGTTTGGTAACTGAATGGGAAAAACCCCGACATCGCGGCCGCCAATGGCATGCGCGGTAGGGTTTTGTGGTGTTCCGAGTCATGTTCCACGAGCCCCGCATCCCACCCAATACCGGTAACGCGATCCGCATGGTCGCGGGAACCGGTTGTGAACTACACCTGGTGGGCCCACTCGGGTTCGACCTGTCCGAACCGAAGCTCAAGCGAGCGGGGTTGGACTACCACGACTTGGCGACCGTGACTGTCCACGAGAACCTAACTGCAGCGTGGGAGGCCGTAACCCCGGCACGGGTGTTTGCCTTCACCGCACATGCAACCGTCCCGTATACCGATATCGCGTACGAACCCGGCGACGTTCTGCTCTTCGGTCCCGAACCGACAGGGTTGTCCGACGAGGTCCTGGCTGACGAGCACATCACCGAGCGTCTGCGTATCCCGATGCTTCCCGGCCGACGCTCACTCAATCTCTCCAACGCAGCGGCGTTGGTCACCTATGAAGCGTGGCGTCAACACGGATTCAAGGGTGCTGTCTGAGCCTCAGCGCGAGTGAACAGCAGTGTTGGAACCGAGTGCGATGTCGAGGAAATCCCGCGCCGCGCCGCGCAATCCTCGCACCGGATCCCAGACTGCCTGCAATCTGCGGGGCATCCGCAGACCTTCGACGGTGACGGCAACCAATCGGCCGTCGGTGAGATCAGCGGCAACCGCCAAGGATGACAACACGGCCGGCGCGTTGCCCGCAACGACAGCGGCCTTGACGGCGGTGCATGAGGTCAGTTCCAGAAGCGGTGGCGCACAATCAGGTACGGCGTTTTCGAGTGTCATTCGAGTCCCGGATCCCGATTCCCGTTGAATGAGCGGTGTGCGGGCCAACTCCTCAACCGGAACGGGAGCGCCGTTAGCCCATTCGTGGTTTGGCGGCACAACAACAACAAGATGGTCACGCGCCACTTCACAGGACGCAAGTGAGGTCGGCACGTCTGGACCTTCGACAAAACCGATGTCGGCTCGGCCGGCCTGAACCTGCGCCGAGACATCGGAAGAATTGTGGAGGCTGACCGAGGCCACGACGCTGGGGAACTTGTGGCGCATGGCTACCGTCCACCCCGGCACGAGGTACTCGGCAATGGTCATACTTGCCGCAACCGTGACAGCCGCGTCACGTTCGCCGCGCAGCGCAGCAACACCGGACGCCATCTCTTCTGCGGTAACGAGTATGTGACTGGCCCATTCGAGAATCAGCCCACCTTCAGCCGTCGGGCGAACACCGGTTGCGGCACGATCGAAGACTTTGATCCCGAGTTGGCGTTCAACCGATCGAACCCGGGCACTGACCGCCTGTTGACTGAGTCCGTGCTCCCGACCGGCAGCGCCCATGCTTCCCAAGCGGCCCACGGACAGAAGGACGTCGAGGGCGCTGAGTTCCGGGACGCGCGGGGACAGCGACATGCGTTCAGATTAGACCCACAAGCGCCATTTGTGGGCATTCAACAACAGGCCATCTACCGTCGGCAAACCCGACACCGACACACTGGAATGCATGAGCACCGCTACCCCGTCCGCATTTGCCCACATCACCCCGAACTGGTTTGCGGCGGCGATGGGAACGGGAATCGTGTCGGTGGCAGCGGCGTCTCTCCAACATGAGGTCGCAGCACTACACGTGGTGGCGGATCTCTTCTGGTTCCTCGCCGCAGCCATCCTGATCGCTTTGATCGGCGCGTTTGCCGCGCATTGGATCACTCACCGCGATTTTGCACTCGCCTACCTCCGTAGCCCCGCAATGTTCCCGTTCTACGGCGCGGTGGCAATGGCCCTGGTGACAGTCGGGTCCGCGACCGGTGTCACCGGCGCGAACTATCTCGGCCACAGCGCGGCGGTGACAATCTCGATAACTCTCTGGGTGCTGGGCACAACCCTGGGCTTGTGCACTTATGTCGTCATGATGGTCCGTCTGGTCCGCGACGCCGGCATGGCGACGGCCATGCCGTTCTGGCTCATGCCCGTCGTACCGCCGATGGTTTCCGCGACGACAGGAGCGGCGGTGACGACACACCTGACTGAAGGTGCCCTCCGCACGTCGGTTCTCGTATTCTGTTACGTGATGTTCGCGCTGGCGCTCTCGGCCGCACTGATCATCGCCACAGCCGTCGCTCGGCAGTTCGCCGACAACCGTGCTCGCGGCGTCGACGCGATTCCGTTCAATGCCATTCCGTCACTGTGGATCCCGCTCGGCGTGATCGGCCAGTCGATCGGTGCCGCCAATCTCCTGGCCGACGCAGCGCGCCACGCCGTCGCCGCAGACACCGCCGACGCCCTGCATACCTTCGGGCTTGTGTACGGCACCGTAGTCGGCGCACTCGGCGTGGTGGCGTTCATCGCCGTCACGACAGTCACGATCCGAGCCCTGCGAGGCGGGTTGTCGTTCTCTCTCGGATGGTGGAGTTTCACCTTCCCGATCGGAGCCTGTGCCGTCGGCGCCAACGCTTTTGGTATCGCCACCGATTCACAACTGATCCTCGCGGTTGCCGCTGCGCTGCTGCTTGCACTCATCCCGATCTGGGCCACAGTGGCAGCGCGCACCGTGAACTCCATCCGTAGCGGAGCGTTGCCCGCGCCCGCTTAGACGGCGCCGGTTTCGACCTCGCGCCCGGACTGGTGCCACTCCATCGTTCCGCCACGTACGGACACAGCGTTGATGCCGCGACCCTGGAGGTACTCGGCAACCTGGAGACTGCGGCCACCGACTGCGCAGATCACGTACACCGTCTCGGCATCAGGGATCTCCCCCATCCGCGAGACGAACTCGCTCATCGGGATCAGTACGGCACCGGGAACACGCACCTGGGCGAACTCGTGTGCCTCCCGCACATCGATCAACGGCTCACCTGCCGCCAGTGCCGCTTCCAGTGCAGTGATATCGACTTCCAACATTGTGCGCAGTCCTACTCTCATGTCGGCGGTTCCCGGTTTCCTCGGTAACCTAGCTCTGCCGTAACGGTACGCGGGTGCCACCGGCAGCGGACGCGACGACCTGGCCGAACCACGAGTTCGATAAAGTGAACCCATGATTGCCGGGCGAAGCTGAACTGATCACGCGATGAATCGCCGCACCTTCCTCGTCTCGGCCGCTGCGCTGGTCACCATCGGCGGAACTGTTGTCGCATCAGCCGATTCCACCCGAATCCGTCCCCGGCGCGCCTTGGTCTACCGCGGGCCGGCATCATCACCCGGTTGCCCCGAGGCGGTTGGTCGGTTACTCGAATCCTCGTCCGATCCGTACGACGTGACGTTCTGCGGTCCGGACGAAGATGTTCCGTTGACGGCAGCAGCGTTGGCGAGTGCATCGCTCTATGCACAACCCGGCGGCGGGGAACTTACGGCGGCCTGGGTCCACATGGAACAACACGCGGAATCGATCCGCGAGTGGGTCCGAACCGGCGGACACTATCTCGGCTTCTGCCTTGGCGGCTACTTGGCCGGGGCCACACCGGGTTTCGGACTGCTACCGGGAGACACCGCTCGATATATCTCGTCCCGCAAGTCCGAGATCGACACAACAGGCAACACAAGCGTGAACGTCACCTGGCGCGAGGAGGAACGCACGATGTTCTTCCAGGACGGCCCTATCTTCGTACTGCGCGACGACGCCCCGGTGGAGGTCTTGGCGCGCTACCGCAACGGGAAGATCGCAGCCGTGGTCAGCGACTTCGGCCTCGGACGCGTCGGTGTTGTCGGACCACACCCGGAAGCCGAGCGGTCCTGGTACACACGCGGTCTCACCAATCCGGACGGAATCCGATTCGACCTGGGCCACGATCTGATCGATACGGTCAGGCGGGGTGCGCCGGAGCAGTTGTGGACGCCCTCTCGGTAACAGCCCGCTTGCTTCGGTTTGCCACCATCGTCACAAACGCTTCCAACGGTCCACGCCCGGTAGTCAACTTCACAAAAAGTCCGATGGCTAGGGCGGCCAGAACCTGCAGGATGTACCCCGTCCATGCCCCGTACGTGTCGTAGTTCGAATTGATGAACCAGATGTGAAGCACGTACAGCGTCAAGGTCATCGATCCGGCGGCAGCCAAGGGCACCATCGCGACCTTGACCAACGTATCCAGTTTTGTCCCCGCCAGGTGTCCCAGGAACAGCATCGCCCCGATCACGGCCATCGACGACCCTATTGTTCCCAACAGGTCCAACGGCGTACTGCTGTGCGGGCCGTCGACGGCAAGCCACCACCATGTCGAACCGAACACCGAACCGTCGGCGCCATAGGCGATGATGTCGAGAATTTCCTCGCGCGACAATGCGCTGCCCGCCATGAGGTGTTCAAAGCCGCCGAGATGAAAGATCAAGACCTCGGACAGAATTCGCGCGCCGACCGCAAGTGCAGCACCGAACACCAGCAGTGCACCGGCCACATTGGCCGACGTCAACTTCAATCGGCCGATGACGATGCCGGCACAGATGTAGGCAGTCCACGGAAGCGCCGGGAACTCCCCGTTCAACAGCAGTTCTACGGTCCATCCGAGTGGATTCTCGATAATGCCGACCAACGTCGGGTTGTCCAAGCTCGGTGCGGGGAGCGATGTCCCGAAAAATTCGATGACGGCCGGCACGACAAGAGCGATCAGCAGGCCGAGTGCTGCAACTGCACGGGTAGGCAAGAAGACCAGCGGGATAGCGATCACGAAAAGGATCGCGTAGTACGGCAGGATCACCACGGCTAGTTCCGCGTGGGTGTATCCCATGATCAATCCGATGGCCCCGACCACCGCGGCACGCGCTGTCAGTGACGCTGCGGTGGCACCACGATCACCACGTTCCACCCGCGCGCGACCGGTCGTGAAGGCAATTCCCACACCGGCCAGGACTGCGAACAACGCAGACGATCGCCCTGCCGAAATGCCGTAGGACAGCGTGGGCGATCCGTCGTCGCTCACGGCGATCAGTGAATGGACGGCCATCATGCCCAGCAGGGCAATACCGCGGGCGGCGTCGATCCCGAGAAGTCGCTGTTTTTCCACTACCGGGATCTGCTCCGTCGGCGCGAGCGGACTGGCTGTCATCGGGTCATCACCGCGTTGATCAAGCGGTACCCCAGGTCGGTGGCGAGGTGCTCGGGTGCCCGCAAACCGTCACCCTGATACCAGGATTCGTCGGCTTCAGGATGCGGCCCGACTACCCCGACCCGACCTTTGCCGTAGTCGATCTTCAAAGCCGCGATACTTCCGTTCTGATACCGCGCGAGAATCGCTGCCTCGGAATCGTAGTAGTCCCGGTAATGCCGGTCGAGTGAGAAGTACGGTCCGTCCTGGAAGTACATTTCCTCGATCTGGCCGCTCCAATCCACCTCGAGTACAGCACCTTTTGTGTCGTGCACTTCGGCGTTCTGCAACGCGACGTACTGGTCTGCATCACCGGGAAACAGTTCGAACCCGGGGCTGCGGCCCGCGAGGTAACCACCGAGGCAGAATCCCAAGTACCGTCCACCGGATCGGACGAATTGCTGAATCGCCGGAACATGGCGGCGCAGGTGCGTGAACGCCCTGTCCAGGTCACCGCCGCCGGGTTGTGCGTACAGCGCCGCCGAATGGAGCGTGGAATCGTCGATCTGCAACTCCTCGTCCGGTCCGACAAAGCGCACGTCGAAGTTCCAGGCGCTCGACGACAACAGATCTGCGACGGCTTCCGGGCACCCCGGTAACGACGCGGGGCCGCGGTACACGAGCGCCCGCGGGTGCGGCCGCGTGCTGTAGGTCGTGCTTCGACGGGTCTTGTTCTGAGACAGCGATACCCATTTCATGCGGACACTCCTTGCGCGACGACGATGTCGGTGACAGCTTTCTCGAGGACAGCTTTCTCGAGGAGAACGGTCGAGCTGTCGTCGGCACGAATCCCCTCAGCGGGAATTCCGCGCCAACTCGTCCGCGCCGGAAGCTCTTCGCCCTTCATGAGCAACGACAGCGGACTGAGTGAGGCTTCCTCGCCGACAACCGTGTCGTAGAGGATGATCGATCGTGTCCCGATGCTGGCGCCATCGCCGATGGTGATCGTGGACATCTTCATGACACGGTCCTCGAACAGGTGTGTCTGCAGCGACGACTCGGTTCCGATAGTGGCGTCGTCGCCGACGTGGACGAGATCGAATTCGGTGAGATAGGTGGTTCCGAACCACACTCGCTTGCCGATTGTCGTGCCGAACCAGCGCAGCACCATCGGCAGGAACGGGGTACCCACCAGCATCCCGACGCCGATCGGCACAGCCGCGCTTTCATAGAGCCCGGTCGCAAATTCGGACCGTCGGACGAACTTACTCCACAGCGGCTCGACCCGAGGTTCGTAGCGACCCACTGTATTTCGCTTCACCGCCGCGCAGAATCCGATCACCGCAAGGCTCGACGCCATCGCGACCAGCGGCGCAACGAGGGCCGGAACGGGAAGTGCTCGCCCGAATGCCAAGGAGGACAAGACCAACAGATAAAGGTAGAAGCTCACGCCGAGAACTGTGGGTGGCAAGGTGGCGCGAAAGAACTCGATCACGTAGCGATCACGCACTACATCCTGCGGCGGCGTATAGATGAGGGCGTCGTCGTAATCTCCGCTGTCCTGACGGTTCGGCAGGTAGATAGCGGGCGAACCGAGCCACGACGTGCCTTCCGGAACACCGTTCACAGGCGGCACCGTCGCGACACCGATCAACGCATTGTCGCCGATCTCCATACCCGACGGGATCACCGCGGCATTACCGATGAAGGTGCGTTCGCCGATTCGAGTGGGCTGAAACATGATCCGGCCGTTTGCGAAGCTCGCACTTCCCACGCTGGCCATGTCGGCGATGAAGCTGTCCTTGCCGACGGTGAGCATGTCCGGGTCGATATGCGACACGGTGGAGACTTCTGCTCCGCGACCGATGTCCGCCCCGAGCAACCGCAACCACGGCGCGGTGTACAGCGTTGCGTACAGCGAGTTCGTGAACAGCAAACTGAACTCGAGCAACTTGTCGACCATCCACTTGCGGATACCAAGACCCGAGCGAACAGGATGCATTCCGGCAGGTGCGTTGCGAAGAACGAGTCGTTTGTTCACGGCAACGAATACACAGACAGTGATCACGAAAATGGGTCCGGTAAACAACGTCGCCACCAGTCCCGCCAAAACACCCCATGCCAGGAGGGCGCCCCAGACCAGTGCGATACCGGGAACCATCAGGGCGATGGCACCCACTTCGAGCGCCGTCAGACCGGCGATTGCTGCGAGGATGTGACGCACTTTCCAACGGGCACGGACACTTTCGGCTCGCATCATGGTTTCCACAGCCGGATCCAAGAACTCGGTCGGTACTGCCGGCGATCCTGCCCACCTGGCCTCCTGCGGCACGATGTGCCCGGACGGAAGCAGCGACTGATCACCGAGTGCGGCGCGTACCCCGACGGTCGATCCAGGTTCGAGCACCACGTTTGCACCGACAAATGCACCCGATTCGATGACGATCTTCCCCACCGTCACCGAACCGGATTCGACGCGCCACGGCCGGATGGTCGCACCGTAACCGATCGATGCGCCGTCTCCGATCTCGACCAGTGTCGGCAACGATATCGAGGACGTCGCGATGGTAGTGCGATGCCCGACGCGCGCACCGAGAATGCGGAGATAGATCGACATCAACGGCGATCCGCTGACCACGGGCAAAGCACCGACCGCGAGGAGCAGGTCGAGTGTCCACAGCCGCAGATACGTCGGACCCCAGAGTTTGTATCGCCCAGGCTTGATTCCTGCGGCGAGGGGACGCGCACTGATGACCGGAAGGAACCAGCGCACGCAGAGATACGTGAGCATGATGGCTGCCAACATCTCGAACAGAACCGGCACCGACACAAAACCGTCGTTCTTCGTGTAGACGTACGAGACGGGAAGCGTCGTGATCAGCAGGAACACATAGATCACTGCCAACTGGATGCCCCCGGCGCGAGCCACTTCCGTATCCGTGTGTTTGACAGCAACATTCGGGGCAATCGGATGCTGGGAGCCCACTGCTGCCAGCGCGTGCGTGATCGAGCGAACAGTGGGATGGCTGTACAGATCTCGGATCGAGGGAGTTGCACCGATGCCACTTTCACGCAGAGCAGAGATAACCGTTGCCGCCAGCAGCGAATGGCCACCAAGATCTTCGAAGAAGTTTGCTTCGACCGACATCTCGTCTGCGGGTATGCCGAACGCCCGCGCCCAAATATCGCGAACCGCTACTTCCTGCTCGTTGCGGGGTTCGACTACCGGGCCGGTAGGAGCCGAGAAACGTCGCCGGGTCGGTTCCGGGAGCTTCGATCGATCAACTTTGCCGCTGGGCATCACGGGCAAGGCGGGGATGAAGTCGACAAACGCGGGCGCCATGTACGCCGGAAGTCGTTGCGACACTGCCTTGGCGAGTTCCCCGACCAGGTACTCGTCCTCGATCGGGTCGACCAGCACCATGTACGCGCACAGTTCCGACGGCGTCTCGTTTTCCGATGCGGCGACCAGCGCCACCACGGCCTCCGACACCGACGGGTGTTCCAGGAGAACACTTTCGATCTCACCGAGATCAACTCGGTGACCACGAATCTTGACCTCGGCGTCGGCACGGCCCAGGTATTCGATCTCACCGTCGGCCGTCCAGCGTCCGAGATCGCCGGTCCGGTAGAGCTTCTGGCCCGCCGGCACGGAAAAGTGATCGATGAATTTGTCGGCGGTCAGGTCGGGGCGTCCGACATAACCACGCGCAACACCGCGTCCGCCGATGCAGATTTCGCCCACCTCACCGTGGGGTACCAGCCCGCGAGCTTCGTCGAGAATGACGACGGAGTACGTCGGGAGTGGGCGACCGATCGTCACCGTCCGACCTGGCAGGAGTTCACCCCACGTTGCGGTGACCGTTGCCTCGGTGGGCCCGTACGTGTTGAGGATCTTGCGGCCCGGACGCGCCCACCGTTCCACCAGCTCACGCGGGCATGCTTCACCGCCGACCAGCAGATTTCGAATCTTGGGCAGATCGCGCGGGATCGTGGCGAGCAGAGTCGGTACGCAGTACAGCGTCGTAATGGCGCGTTCTTCGAGGAAATCCGCCAACTCGCCGCCAAGTCGCCGACTGTCCGTCGGTCCGGCGACGATGGTTGCGCCGCGGGCCCAGGTGGGCCAGATTTCCTCGATCGAGAAGTCGAAGGAAATCGTCATACCCTGGTAGACACGATCATTCGGTCGAACATCGTAGACGTCGGGAACCACGTCGAGAAAGTTGCAGATACTCGACTGGGCAACTTCGACGCCTTTGGGTCGACCACTCGAACCAGACGTGTACAGGATGTAGCAGGCCGGGTCAGGGTCCGACGCAAGGTCCAGGACGGGCCGATGCTGCGGCTGGAAGTTCAACACCGCTACGTTCGTGTCGAGGGTGAGCCGCGCGACGTTGCATTCCTCGGCGTTCGGCTCCAACTCTGTCGAGGTCAGCACAAGCTGAACTCCGGCATCTTCGACCACGTACGCAACGCGATCGGACGGTGCGCCTGGATCGATCGGCACGAAGGTGCCGCCGGTTTTGAGCACGCCCAATAGACTTACATAGGTATCTACCGAGCGGTTCAGGAAGATCGCTACACGTGAGCCGACCCCGATACCCTCACCGATCAACATGTGCGCCAACTGATTCGATCGATCTTCGAGTTGGCGGTAGGTGATCGCAAATCCATCGCACTCGAGCGCGATTGCGTCCGGAACGGAGTCCGCACTTGCTTCGAATACGTGATTCAGGCGGCGAGGCCGTGTAGGCCGAACCGTAGGCCGAGCGCCGTGCGTGGTCCCCAACCCGGACCAGGCGTCAGCCCACAGGCCCTTGTGTTCCGACATGATTTCCCTCCGCGGGATGAATCCCGCCCCTTCGCACCGTGTTCCGGCTTCCCCAGTCCGGAACCCGGCCCTGTACTTCACTTGCCTGTACTTCACTACTCAACTAGCTGATTGATTGCACGGATGGACGCTACGTCGTTCCTATTAAAAAAACCAGCGCGAAAATTGCTCGATTCCAGAGGTTTGGAATCCAAAAGTTCCGTATTTCTTTTCCGCACAAATCGACGCGCTATCAAGAAATACCCACTGCCAGCAGATTCACGGGTAACTCGCAGACAACTGCCAGAGGAAACGTCTCCTCCCATGCCCGATTTAGGACTATTTGCCTTCAATGTGACTTTCGTCCCATTTTTTGGGCGACACTCACTTCTGTATCAACTCCGGCCTGCCCATCGGACTGATATTCGCCGCCGGGTTGTCCTGCATTTTCGCTTAAAAGACCAGTTAAACCGCATTTCGGTCGAAGACCACTTACCCGCACACCACGCTGCACCACACCACCGCGAACGGTCGACCATCGCCGAAGGTCCCTAGCGGGAAGCCCGAAACCTCACCATGCGCGCGCTGCGACGAAAATTTCCCGACGGACGCCCACAGTTGCCTCGACGAGTCCATGGACACCGAAAAGATACTCGAACAACAAGGCAAAGAATGAGAAAGAAAGGATGAAACCGGGGGTGAATGACACCACGTCGACGCCAATCACCAAAAGGGTGATATCGGGGGTGAATTTCATCAACTAAATTGCCAAACATGCGCTGGATACGCTAATCGTTTGCGCTGTCAGCAGTAATCCCGAGACTTCGCCGTGACACGGAGGTCCATGCGCTGCATCCGGTCTGCCACGACTGTCACAGCGCCTTCTGCGTTTTGCACTCTCCCCCGGATGAGGAGCGCCGGCGCCGTATTGGCCAGCTTTCGGTACTTGGCCCACAACCCCACCGAACACACCACGTTGACCATCCCGGTTTCGTCTTCGAGGTTGATGAACGTAACACCCCCCGCGGTTGCCGGGCGTTGACGGTGGGTGACCGCTCCCCCGACCAACACTCGATCACCGTCCGCAACGTCGAGCAGCCCGGACGCCGGGACCACGCCAAGTGCGTCGAGTTGCGGGCGGAGGAACTGCGTCGGATAAGTGTCGGGAGATACTCCGGTAGCCCACACGTCGGCCGCCGCCAGTTCGACGTCGCTCATCCCGGGCAAGGTGGGGGCAGTGACCGATGCCCCCATCCCGGGTAGTCGATCAGGGCGCTCCCCCGCTGCAGCGCCCGCAGCCCATAACGCTTCTCTTCGCGAAATTCCGAAACTACCGAGCGCACCAGCCGTCGCCAGCGATTCCGCTTGTGCCGTCGTGAGTTCCACTCTTCCGGTCAGATCGAGAAATGACGTGAACCGCCCGCCGAGAGTGCGCTGTTCTACGATCTTCTCGGCCAGTGCGTCACCGATACTGCGCACGTCGCCCAGCCCCAATCGCACTTCGAGCCCCGCCGCTTCGACGGTGGCATGCGCCAGACTGACGTTGACGTCCGCACCGTGCACTCGCACCCCGTGCCTGCGGGCGTCGGCGACAAGCGATTGCGGTGAATAGAACCCCATCGGTTGAGCCCGGAGCAGTCCGGCGCAGAACGCTGCCGGATGATGCAGTTTGAACCACGACGAGTAGAAGACGAGTGCGGCAAAACTCTGCGAATGACTCTCCGGGAAACCGAAATTGGCAAAGGCGTACAACTTCTCGTAGATACGGTCGGCAACTGCGTCATCGATTCCGTGAAGGTCGCGCATTCCCTGATACAACCGCGCGCGCAGTTGTTCCATCTTCTCGGTGGAACGCTTCGACCCCATGGCTCGACGCAGTTGGTCTGCCTCGGACGGCGTGAATCCCGCGACGTCGACGGCCATCTGCATCAACTGTTCCTGAAACAACGGAACACCGAGTGTGCGCTTCAGGGACTTTTCGAGCGAGGGATGATCATAGGTGACAGGTTCGAGTTTGTTGCGCCGACGAATGTAAGGGTGCACCGACCCACCTTGGATCGGACCGGGCCGGATGAGAGCGACCTCGACCACCAGATCGTAGAAGTTCCGCGGTTTGAGACGCGGCAGCGTCGCCATCTGCGCACGCGATTCCACCTGGAACACTCCCACGGAATCTGCCCGCTGGAGCATCTCGTACACCGCAGTTTCCTGCAGATCCAACTGCGCCAGATCAACGGTGACGCCTTTGTGCTCGGCTACCAGATCCATCATGTAGTGCAGGGCCGACAGCATTCCCAGGCCCAGGAGGTCGAATTTGACCAGACCTGCGGCAGCGCAGTCGTCTTTGTCCCACTGCAGGACACTGCGATTGGCCATGCGCGCCCACTCCACCGGGCAGACGTCGGCAATCGGGCGGTCGCAGATGACCATGCCGCCGGAGTGGATACCGAGGTGCCGGGGAAACCCCTCGATCTGTGCGGCCAGTTCCAGCACCGGGCGCGGTATATCCGTCTCGGCGTT
Source organism: Rhodococcus sp. MS16 (assembly GCF_013277795.1). Lineage (NCBI taxonomy): Bacteria > Bacillati > Actinomycetota > Actinomycetes > Mycobacteriales > Nocardiaceae > Rhodococcus > Rhodococcus sp. MS16. Next base: position 11,872 of record NZ_VBTM01000004.1, on the reverse strand, counting down.
CTTGTCGATGCCGCCCCACCGTCCGACCTGCTTACTCCACGCGTCTTGCTGTCCTTGCGAAAAGCCCAGTGCCCGAGCCATATCCCGCACCGACGATTTCCCTCGATAGGTGATGACGTTGGCCACCTGTGCGGCATACTCGCGGCCGTACTTGGTGTACACGTGCTGGATTGCCTCTTCGCGGCGGTCGGATTCGATGTCCACGTCGATGTCCGGCGGACCGTCGCGCTCGGGTGCGAGGAATCTCTCGAACAAGAGCTCGTTACGAACCGGGTCGACGTTGGTGATGCCGATGGCGTAGCACACCGCCGAGTTTGCCGCGGAACCTCTTCCCTGGCACAGGATGTCGTTGTTCTTGCAGAACGAAACTATGTCGTGGACGACGAGGAAATACCCGGGGAAGTCCAAGGACGTGATGACGGCCAGCTCGTGTTCGAGTTGTCGATACGCCTTCTCCGCACCCTCGGGCGGCCCGTAACGATCCAACGCCCCCGCCATCGTGAGCTCACGCAACCACGACGCCTCGGTGCGGCCAGGCGGTACGTCGAACGGCGGCAGTTTGGGGGCGATGAGCCTCAGATCGAAAGCGCACTCACGGGCCAGTTCGGCAGCTCCGCTGACCGCCTCCGGGTAGAGCGAGAACAACGACGCCATTTCCTCACCCGAACGCAAGTGCGCCCCACCCGTCGGAGCCAACCATCCGGCGGCGTCGTCCAGACTCTGCCGGGAGCGAACCGCAGCCATCGCCATGGCCAACCGGCGACGCGGGGGCGCCGCAAAATGCGCCGCCGTGGTCGCCACGGTTAGCAATCCCTGTTCGGCGGCAAGCTGTGCCAGAACAGCATTGCGCTCGTCGTCCTCCGGCAACCCGTGATGGGTGAGTTCCACCGCCACTCGGTCGGCACCGAAACGTTCGACCAGATCCCGCAAAGCCGCAGCGGCGCTGCTTTTCCCGCCGGCGGTGAGAGCTTGCCGCACATGACCTTTCCGGCACCCGGTCAGGATCTGCCAGTGCCCACCCGCAGCTTCGGTCAAGGTGTCGAAGTTGTACTGCAACTTCCCTTTCTCACCACCGGCCAGGTGAGCTGCCGCGATCTCACGGGAGAGCCGGCGATAGCCTTCCTGCCCGCGCGCGAGAACCAACAGGTGCGTCCCACCGGGATCGGCCGCCCCCACTCGCGGTGTGGAGTCCAAGGACAACTCCGCCCCGAACACCGTCCGCATTCCCCATTCTCGAGCAGCCTCGGCAAACCGCACCACTCCGTAGAAACCGTCGTGATCGGTGACGGCAATAGCTTCCAGGCCCAGTCGGACGGCTTCCTCCACCAACTCTTCCGGAGGTGAGGCGCCGTCGAGAAAACTGAACGCAGAATGGGCGTGAAGTTCGGCGTACGGCACGGTGCTGTTGCCGCGAGCGAGTTCACCGGCGGTGTACTCCCCACGCTTGCGTGACCATGCCGGGCTGTCGTTTCCGTCGCCGGGAAACAGATCTTCGTGCTCGACTCGGCCGGCGCGTCCCGACAGAACTCGTTCCATCTCGGACCACGTCGGCGGTCCATTACCCCAGCCCATACTTGCCTCACCGCTTGCGAACAGTGCCTTTGCGAACAGTCGCGATGCTGGGAGGGAAGACGCATCGTGCATCGAACTTATGTTCGATGTCTCCAAGTTTGGCAGCTCACCCGCCATCCGTCAAACAAGAGCGGCAAGCAACCCCACACGATCCTCGGGCGCACGCTTGGGGCAACTGGTGCACTTGGCTTCGCCTGGCACCTCGTAGATCAGGCAACACGACGCACGCTGGGTGAACCGTCGTCGACCCGCCGGCACCGATGTCAACGGATTCTCCACTCGCGCGGCGTTCGCCCCCGCGTTCACATCCACAAAACGAGGCCGCGGAATGGGCGCGCCCGCACTACGGAGGGCATCGATCAATCCAGCAGCGCAGGCACTTCCGCGCTCACGGCGTACGCCTGCCGCATCGAGCGCGCGGTTGGCAATGGAATCGGTGGTGATCGCCCACAACGCCTTCGCGCGCACTCCGGACACCTCGGCCAGCACCTCGATGACAGGCGTCAATGCCTCGTGCATCGCCCGAGCCAACTCGTCAACACCGACAGTGATCGGGATGAGAGAAGCAGCAACAAATCCCCCGAGATAGCCGTCGTCACGCAGGAAAATCCGGGCCCCGGACAGCGACGGATCGGCGGCAAAACCGGTGACCAACCCCGTTCCGAGCGGGATGCCGGTCAACGTGGAACTGGCCGAATACCACCACAAAGTGCCGTTGACCCGGCTCTCGTCACTTCCCCACCGCTTTGCCGTATCCGCGACGCGCGCTGCCATCCAGTCCGGGTCCGTCATCACCTCGGCCGGGATGGTCGCCGGATAAGCGTCGAGGCTTTCGAAAAACGGAACCGCCGCCGCCATCCGCGCGTAGATCGCGCCTATCTCGTTATTCACGCCAGCCCCACAATCTCCATCCGCGGACGCACCCCGTGCTCCACGCGGGCCTTGATCCCGAATACCTCGGCCAGCAACGATTCTTCCAGCACCGCAGCGGTGGGCCCACACGCCCGCAAGTTTCCCGCCTCGAGCACCGCCAGTCGATCGCAATATTCGACGGCCAGGCGAAGATCATGCATCGTGACCACCACGGCCAACCCCTGCGACGCCAACTCCGTGAGCAGCTCCATCACGATCAGCTGATGCCGCAGATCCAGATGATTGGTCGGCTCGTCCAACAACAGGATCTTCGGTTGCTGCGCCAGCGCCCGGGCAATGGATACGCGCTGACGCTCACCACCGGAGAGCGTCGCGACGTCCCTACCGGCCAGTGCCTCGAGACCGACCTGTTCGATGCACCGATCCACGATGTTGCCGTCTCGCTCCGTCGTGCGGTCCAGCCAATTTCGGTGCGGTGTGCGTCCGAGAGCAACGGATTCACGCACCGAAAGCCCACCGGACACCGCTGGTTCCTGAACGCTGGCCGAGACGGTTCGGGCAATCTCCCTGCGCGACAATGCCGTCGCGTCCACCCGATCGATCAGCACCGCACCACCGCTGGGAGTCAGCGCGTTGTAACAGCAACGCAGCGCCGTCGTCTTGCCACTGCCGTTGGGGCCGACCAAGCCGAGAATCTCACCTGCGGAAGCCTGGAAACCTATGCCGTGCAACACCTCACGATTTCCGAGCCGGGCCCGCGTGTCGACGAGTTCGAGAATCACTGCTCCAACCTCCTGTACTGCCGGTAGAGCATCCAGACGAATATCGGCGCTCCCACCAAGGCAGTGATCACACCCACCGGGAGCTCGGTCGATTCCGACACCGAGCGTGCCACCGTGTCAGCAGCCACCATCGCCACTGCGCCCAGCAATGCGGCGGCGGGAAGCAGACGGATTGCTCTGGTACCCACCACAAATCCCGCAAGGTGCGGAATCAGCAGTCCGATGAAACCGATGCCGCCTGCGACGCTCACCGCAGCGCCGGCCAGGACGGACACCGCAAGCAGTGACAACACGCGGAAGCGTCGCACGTTCATACCCAAGGCTGCGGCGCCGTCGTCGCCGGTCTGCAGGACGTCCATCCAACGCGCGCTGAGCAGCAACGCAACTCCGACGACAACAAGCGCGACGGTCGGGAAGATCAGCGTCGACCATCTCGAATCGCCGAATCCGCCTGCTATCCAGTGCATCACGGACGTCACGTGCCGATCGTCGGCCAGAACCAGAATGCAGAACGTGATGAGCGCCGAGAAGATCTGGGCCAGAGCAACTCCCACCAGGATGATCGCCGTGGGCTGAGGGTATCTGCCACCGATCACCAGGGCGAGGAACAGCGGGATCATCGCGCCGACAAAGGCCGCGACGGGAATCGTGAAAACGCCCAGGACACCGACACCGATACCCAGCACGGAAACCAGCACCACCATGAAGCCCGCGCCGGACGACACGCCGAGAAGGTACGGATCGGCCAAAGGATTGCGGGTGACCGCCTGCGCCACCGCACCTGAGAGCGCCAACGACGCACCCACCACGGCAGCGGTGAGGGCGCGCGGCAGGCGGGAGTCGATCACTATCGACTCCCGCGCCGCTGTCCACCATGTCTCGAAAGTCCCTGGTGCCAAGCGTGCTCCGACTATCGCCCACACGTCACCGACGGGAATGCGCACCGACCCGAACGACACCGCCAACCCCAGCATGGCTGCCAGGGCTACCAGCAGTCCGGCCAGCAGAGCGCCGTAACCGGAACGTGAAAGTGTCACTTCGCCGGGTCAGTGCCTGCAGTAACAGCACCCGGATGGAAAGCGCTCGCAATGGTCTGTGCCGAGCGCACCAAACGGGAACTCTCGAAGAGATCAGCAAGAGGCACCACGACAAATCGGTTCTGCGCGACAGCCGGAGTGGTTGCCATCAACGGCTGGGACCGCAGGAAGCCGATCTTCTGATCCGCTGTCTTGTCTCCGTAGTCGATGACGACGATCGCCTGGGGCGCACGCTCGGCAACAGCCTCCCAGCTTGCATCGATGTAGGGCTTGGCGCCTTCGGAGAAGATGTTTGTCACGCCGGAGTACTCGGCAACCAGTTGCCCGACGCCGACGCCACCGATCGTGGTCGGAACATCCTCACCGCTGTCGTAGAAGAACGCGGATACCGGCGCGGCATCGCCGAGCGACGCGCGGACTGCGTCAAGGCGAGAGCTGATCTGTTCGGCTACGGCGCGTGCGGAATCCTCGACTCCCAAGACCCGGCCGAGTTGGGTGTAGTCGTTCTCGAGCAGTCCGATATTGGGGAAACCGGTGCCGCAGTATTCCGAGAAGAGGAAGGTATTGATCCCTTTCTCGGCAAACGCGTCGCGTGATCTTCCCTGCTTCTCGTTGAATGCGCTGGTCATACCGCCGACAACGAAGTCGGGATCCACGTCAAGAATCTGCTCGGCACTCGGGAACGTGTCGGACAGACTGGGGATCTTGTTGAACTGTTCGGCTGTCTCCGCGGTGGGCGGGTTGTCGCTGTATGCCCGTCCGACAATGCGGTCACCCGCGCCGATCTCGATAAGTGCTTCGGTGACATGGCCGTTCAAGGACACAATTCTCTGCGGCGGCGAATCGAAGACCAGTTCACGGTCGCAATTGGTGATGCTGACCGGCTGAGCGAACGACTCCGTCGACGCGGAGTTTTCGGTTGCCTCACCTTTCGAACAACCGGCGGCCATCAACGCAGTCGCGATCAACACGACAACGGCGCGGGTGGGGGAAATCTTGAGTGACACGGGACCTCGCAAAAGGGCTCAGAGCCACGAATGAGAATCCTGGGAGAACACCCACCACGTATAGGGAATCCGCGGGCAGTGCTCTCGCTGGACTTCCGGTTCGTAGACCACGACGAATGGATGTCGCACACCACGCGGCGGGCATTCGGGCTCATTCGTTCTCGATGATTCGAGAACGAACCTACCGTTGCGGGTCAGCGCCGGAATTGGACCGGCTTCCCCCACACGCATGGCTTGCAAGTGCTTCCAGCAGTATGCCTGACACATCCGAACCGAATCGCAGGCGGCCTCGCCGCGTACATTCCGGACTCTCTCCAGAGCACGGTATTCCGCCACGGACCTCGAAAAAGGATTAGCATGCGGTACCACCGAAATTCGGAAACTCTGGACAGATCGGAATAGACGTGAAAAAGATTCTGAATTCCCTTTCCGAGGACGAATACGTGTTGATCCTCGAGACCAAAAAGGATCAGATTGCCGAACTCGACGAAGACGAACTGATCGCCCTGCACACGCGCATTCGTCGAGCCCGCAACAAGTACACGAAGTTGTACCGACGTGCGGGTTCGGCAAAAGTGGCCGAGAAGAAGGGACGCGGATCCGGTAAGTCGGCAAATGCGCGCAACGCCGGCAAAGCAGAAGTTTTCGAAGACGCGCTCAGCAGAGTGAGCCGCCGGCTGGCAGCGGTCTCGCGCCAGAGCGCCCGAGAGCTCAAGGACGAGCGGCTGGGCCGCGCTCGCAAGGACGCTCCGTCCTTCAGCGACATCGACACGGGTAACGGAAAGGTCGCGTCCGCGGGCAAGGCTCGCGTCGACGAAACTCGTAGTTCTCCGGGCAAGAAGAAGTTCGAAGCGTCCAGTATCGCCGCCGGTGCACGGCGTCAGGCCAAGAAGGACAATCGCTGACTCCACGCACCAGGTATTAGCCGATGTTGCCGCTGAACGTGACTTACGTTCAGCGGCAACGGTGTGTCATGCCCAGAATCCCTCCCCGGATACAGAATCCCTCCCCCCGATACAGTCGGTACGGCCATGTCCGAAAATTTCACCGGAGTTGATCAATGACACGCTGGGCCCAAACCGTCGTTTCCCGAAAATGGTGGGTGCTCTCGCTCGCAGTTCTCATCGTGCTGATCAGTGGCGTATGGGGTCTCGGAGTATTCGGAAAGCTCAGCCAAGGCGGGTTTGTCGACCCGGGAAGCGACTCCGCGAAGGTCGCAGCAATCGTCGAGGAAAACCTCGGACCGCAAACCGCGGACATCATTGCGATCTACACACCGACCGACGGCCGAAGTCTCGACGACATCGGCCCGGCGGTGACAGCCACCGTCGACGAATTCACGGCCAACGTCCCGACGGCCTCGGTGAAGTCGTATTGGACCGCCGACGCCGCGACCAAGGCAAATCTGGTCTCCAACGACGGAACGATGGGCGCGGTTGCCATCACCTTGGCACCGGATTCCGGAGTCACCTCCGCCACATTTTCCGATCTGCTCCCCACGCTCGAAGTGGAAGGCGCGCAAGCACAATTCGCTGGAAACACGGTAGTGGGTGTCGCCTTCAACACCACGCTGGAGAAGGATCTTATTGTCGCGGAGGCCATAGCCATCCCGATCACCCTCGTGCTGTTGGTCTTCATCTTCGGCGGTCTTGTCGCTGCAGCCGTACCGGTTTTTGTCGGAGTTCTGAGCGTGCTGAGCGCCTTGGCCGTACTGCGAGTTCTGACGTCGGTCACCGAGGTCAGTTCGTTCTCGATCAACGTGGCCTCACTGCTGGGGCTCGGCCTTGCCATCGACTACGGATTGTTTGTCGTCGGGCGATACCGCGAGGAGCTGAACTCCGGTTCCGAACCGGGTGCCGCAGCCACCCGCACCGTCCTGACGGCCGGTCGTACCGTGATGTTCTCGGGGCTGCTGCTGATCTGCGCGTTCAGCGGCATGCTCGTGTTCCCCCAAGCTGTGATTCGGTCACTCGGGTTCGGCGCCATCGCCGCCGTGCTGAGCGCGGCAGTACTGTCGCTGACCGCGGTACCCGCCTTGCTTGCCATTCTGGGCCACCGCATCAACTCGTTGACGTGGCGCAAGGGCGCAGCCCAACGCGGAGAAGAACGTTCACGCAGGTTCTGGGGTCGCGTCGTCATGTGGGTGATGAAACGACCTGTTGCCGTATCGATCACGATTGTCACCCTGCTTCTCGTACTGGCGTCGCCGCTGCTGGGCGCACGACTTGGCGAACTCTCGTACACCGCATTGCCCACCGACGACCCCGCTCGTACTGCAATGGACACGCTGGTCAACGAATTTCCCCAGACCGGGAACGGCGCGACACTGATCCTGCAGGCGGAGGGCGATACCGTACTCAACCCTGCCGAAGGCACGGCAATAGCCGAAGCCGCAAGCCAAGTCGAGGGCATCGCGCAGGCAACCGTCGTCGCGAGCACCAACTCGCTGATCGCAATCCAAGCGTTCTACAGCGAAGGATCCACGCCGCAGTCCCAAAGTGACGCTGTCACCGACCTACGCGAGATACCTGCGCCCGACGGCGCCGAATTATTGGTCGGCGGCGGGCAAGCCACCGTCGACGACGGCAACAACGCTGTCCTGCACTGGTTGCCGGTCATGATTCTGATCATGGTCGGTTCGACCCTGATTCTGCTGTTCCTCGCCTTCGGATCAATTGTGTTGCCCATCAAGGCTGTGCTGATGGCTGCCTTGAGCTTGGCAACCACCTTCGGCGTCCTCACCTTCGTCTTCCAGGAGGGCCACGGCGTCGAACTTCTCGGTGTCAGCCAGACACCGCTCGAAGCAACATTTGTTGTCCTGATCCTGGCCGTTGTCTTCGGACTGTCCACCGACTACGAGGTTTTCCTCATGTCGCGCATGGTCGAAGCGAAGAACGACGGCGCGACAACGGAAGAGGCCGTCAAGTTCGGCACCGAGCGAACGGGCCGCATCGTGACGGCCGCAGCACTGCTCCTCATCGTCGTGACGGGCGCTTTTGCCATGTCAGGTCTTGGAGTAATGAAGTTCCTCGGAGTCGGCATGATCGTGGCACTGATCGTCGACGCAACCATCATCCGCATGCTCCTCGTTCCGTCCCTGGTGAAGCTCATGGGCGAAGCAAACTGGTGGGCGCCGGCGTGGATGAAGAAAATCCACGCGAAGGTCGGCATCGGGCACTGACCCGCTCCTGGTTTTCCCCGATCGGGTAGTCATCCTCGAGGATGACTACCCGATTGCGTAAATGGATCTCTGGGGCGATGTTCTTCGGCGCCAGGGTCGTCAGACTTGAAGCATGACAATTTTCGAGTGGATTCTCACCGTCCCCGCCATCGCCGTCGGCGGGGCATTCCTGTTCTCAGGCATCGTCACGGCGGGACTGGACTTCGACGCCGACGACGGAATCCTGGTGAACTGATGTACGACTGCGACTGATCACGACTGCGACTAATTAAGAATCAGACCCGAACCCAGTTCGCGAACGGACGTGGCAACAACGGGCCGAACAGGTTTGGGATCCGCCCCACAGCTGGGTGGACGCGGAGCCAACTCCGACGTCTGCGTTTCCACTTCCCAACTCCGACCGTCGACGTGCTCGACGATGCACAGCTGACCACCCAGATCGTCCACAGTCAGATCGTCGATACCGCAGGGAATGTACTGCCGGACAGCAATTTCCGCGACCTGTCCCACCGAGTTCCACGGACTCCGGCCCCGCAACCCGGGAAGATGAACTTGACCGCTGACCGCAGACTCCACCGCCGCAAGGCTTTCCGCCCCGGACAGTCGGCCGTAGGTATAGCCACTGGGCAACAGGATCATCGACGGCGCAAACCGATGACCACCCGTATGCGAGCATTCCCACACGTTCTCACCGAACGCCGGAACCAGCTCCGCCGCAATCGGCCTGCCCAGAACGGCGCAACACTGATCACGTTTTCCGTGCGCGCACACCAGCACCACGGGTTCGTCGACCCTGACACCCAGTCCTGGGGCCGGCCCACTGAGCAGAGCGAAGTCGATGTCGAGAAGATCGAACGGCGAATCGATCTGCAGTCGTTCACACCACGAATCATCGGGATCGGAACGAGCAAGAAGCACCGTGTGACCGGCAGACAGTGCGCGACCGGCAGACAGCGTCTCGTGTCGACCGGGATGTCTGATGAACATCACACGCACGTCCGCAGCGTCCGCGCGTCGACTCAATTCGGTGGCAAGTTCCTCCCCGAGAGCCGTGCCGTCGAGAACATCCCGACCCCAGGCACCGACAAACTCGAGGCACACCCAACCACGCACAACGGCCGCCGTGCCTTCCAACGGTTCGTCGACGGCAGACAACGCTGAGCAGGTCTTGGCTTCGGTCACGAATGCCATTGTGTCAGCCCTCGTCAGTGAAACTTCTTACCCTCCTCGAGTTGGCTGATGAACTTCTGTATCCGGCGGGTCCTGGTCTCCGGGCGCTTCGCTTCCAACAGGCGATAGAAGATCGCGAACCGATTAGTCGAATTCAACGTTTCGTAGAAGGCCTGTGCTTGGGGATTCAAGGCCAATGCGTCGAGGAAATCCTGCGGCACCTCGGCTTTCGCGGACCCTTCGTACGCGCGCTCCCACCTGCCGTCGGCTTTGGCTTTCTCGATTGCAGCAATGCCCGCGGGTTCGAGCAATCCTTCACTCTCGAGCCTCGCGACAATCTCCACGTTGCGTTTCGACCACGGGCTACGCGTCGTGCGCGGCGAGAACTTCCGCAAGAAAAAGTTGTCGTCGACCTTCCTCGGCAGACTGTCGATCCACCCGAAACACAGGGCGACATCGAGCGCCTGGTCGTAGTCGATCGACGAATGGGGTGATGACTTCTTGGCCATCTTCAGCCACACCCCTGGACTCACGTCGTAGTTCTCGGATAACCACCGACGGAATTCCGCGCCGTCCGCAAAGTATTCGATATCCAGTTCCGGCGCCATCAGTACTCCTCTACCCGATTCCTACGGCCACCCGGCCACTGAGCTACCCATACTCTGACAAATCCCTGCGACAGATATCCGAGAGTTCCCAGTGCAAGCACCCATTTGCTGATGCTCACCGCTGTGGTGATCCGAACCGTCCTGTCGGTGATGTTGTCACGATGATCGAGCAGATACAGCCCGGCGATGTTCTCGACGTAGTCACCGGCAGCGGACAACACCGGCGCCGCGGCAAGCGCCTTGCGAACCGCCGGTGAGAGCGGGGTGCGCTCCCCCAACCGTCGGCCGGCGGCGCGCAATGCGACCGCGTAGATCGCCGGATGAACAAAGTCCGGGTAGTAGTGACTGCGGAACCGCGCCGTCTCCGCGCCGTCCATCTTCGCCAGAACCTCGCGGTACCGACGTGCGGAGAATGCCGTCTGCACCTCCAGAAACCGCGGACCCACCGGCCCCAGAAGTCTGACGATATTCGCCTGGGAGAGAACAAATACCGCGGACCACACAGCCATGGATCGCTGATTCGAAGTTTTGAACATGTCAGCAATCTTGCCAGTTGTGTGCGGCTTCACGTCAGTGGCGGCGTCCGGGTGAATGACTTGGACAAAAATGGGCATTCCCTGACGATCAGAACTGACCGATCACAGGAGTCCTCATGCCCACTGCCGCCAAGCCGACGGTACTTTTCATCCACGGATTGTGGATGCATCCCAGCGCGTGGGACCCCTGGGCCCAGGCCTTCGCCGAACGCGGATACGGCACCATGGCACCCGGTTGGCCTGGCGACGGCGCCACAGTCGGAGAATCCCGAGAACACCCCGAAAACATTGCGGGACACGGAATCGACGAGATCACCGAACACTATGCCAAGGTGATCGCCGACTTGGATGCTCCACCGATCGTAGTCGGACATTCCTTCGGCGGGCTTATCGCACAGAAACTTCTGGGTCGGAAATTAGCTTCCGCTGCAATAGCAATCGACCCCGCACAACCAAAAGGTGTCCTGAAACTTCCCCTCGTTCAGCTCCGTACCGTTCTACCGGTCTTGTCGAATCCCGCCAACTATCGGAAGACCTACTCGCACACCAGAGATTCCTTTCACAAATCCTTTGCCAGTGCAATCACCAAGAGTGAATCCGACGCTCTCTACGAGCGATACGTAATTCCGGCACCCGGGCAACCACTCTTCGAGGCTGCGCTCGCCAACTTCAATCCCCACAGCCCCGCCCACGTCGACTTCAACGCCGAACGCGGTCCGCTGCTGATGATCGGCGGCGGACAAGATCGAACGGTCCCGAAAGCCAGCACCGACAGTTCGTTCAAGATGTATCACAAAGCGCCAACGGTCAACGAGTACAAGGTATTCGACGACCGTGGTCACTCACTCACCATCGATCACGGTTGGCGTGAAATTGCGGACTACAGCTTGGCATGGTTGAGCCGCAACACAGCAGGCACTCAGAACGGTGGTGGGTCGTTGCCGTAGTCGACGGGTCTGTGGGGCACGTGCTTTCGGGGCACATGCTTTCGGGGTGTGGAGAGTTGTGCCGTCCGGTGTTGAATCTTGACGCGCCGGTGTTTGCGTTCACTTCGGATGTGGGCGGCTTTGTTTTCCAGACGAGTCCGTCGCGGTTTGCCGCCTTCC
>NZ_VBTM01000036.1:0-10686 GCF_013277795.1 Rhodococcus sp. MS16 | reverse complement strand
CGAGCCGCTTCCGTTCCCGATGCGGAGCATCGGGAGCGGAAGCGGCTCGCTCCGCTCCCCGCCAGGGAGCCGCTGCGCGGCTCGCGGTGGGTACAGCCAGGCTGCCGTCGATCGACTCGCTTCGCTCCTCTAAATTCCTGAATTATCTTTGTCACCAACGTATTTGATCGGAACAGTGAAACCGGTACCCAAGTACCAAACGAAGCTGGGGAGGGGCGAGGGTCGCTCGAAGCTACCCTGTCTCGCGTCTGCCGACTCATCGTCATCATGTTTCCCACCCTACAGGACCCCACCCCAAACCGCAAAACATCACATAACCTAGAAACGTCGAAATCGTAACCACCACAATACAATTTGAGTCTCCACAAAATATTTTCATGCGTAACCGTCGAAACCGATTACCCACCAATAGATCACCCAAAGTTAGTGAAACGCAACAATATTCAAAAACATCCGAAAATCGGCCCACATACGCCCCACCGAGCACCCCGACACTCCCCCACCACCGAACCCGAGCACCCCCACCGGCCCCATCAGCCGGCCCCAATTCGCTGGCGCCCCAACTCCACGAACACACCACCCGGGACGTGCATCTACGCAGGTCACAAGCCCGCAACAACACAACTCCCCTACACGAACATGTGATCTCGCCCGTAGCCCGAACAACAAGAGATGAGGACGCACCCACGCGGAACTCCAATCCACTACGAGGAGCAGCCATGCACGAACACGACGACCAGACCCCAGACAACCACCACCCCACCCGCAGCGAGCAGCTCCGCACCCTCGCCCAACGGGTACCGAACACGATCAAGACCTTTCTCACCGCCTACATCGTTGACTGCCTCGCCGACGCCACCACCGAACTACTCTCACAGCTCCTCCTCACACTCACCAACCAGCAATAGCCAAAACAACCCCACCCCAACACACGAAAAAGCCCCCACCACACGGTGAGAGGCCATTCCGCAGCACACAACGAAGAGGACCGGCCCGGTAGCTTCGGGCCGGTCCTCTTCCGGCTAACTGATCCACGCTTCACGCGAACCGCAACAACGCGATAAGCGTCCGCGTCCTCCAGACGCGGAGCAATCGAATCAGGGTTGTCGGCATTCCACTCACCCGCACGAGCAACCAAGTGACGGACTGCGCGGCGCGCAGCCTGATCGAAGCCCTCCGGAGCGCCAACCGTCACGGTGAACGTCTCATCCACGAACTCGAATCCGACAGCGGCCTGCACCTCGACGGCGTAGGTGCTGCGGAAACCGGGCGCGTTTGAAACCCCACGTGAGTTCGAGTTGCAAAGGTCGATATTTTTGTTGGGGCCCAATAGGATTGGTGTACTTTAACCCCACACGCCTCCCTTTAGATCCTAGAGGGCTTCAGTTTTGTCTCAGCGACGAAAGAAGGGCTTGAAGTGGTCACGTACCGCTTCAACGTATGCCTTCTCAAATGGTTTAAGCGCAGAAAGATCGACCACGCTCGAGGATAAATTCATGCCGGAATCATCCTGAACAGGCATCGCATTCCATGCCTCGTTGCAGGCCGTCCCCGCCACGCGTCGGAGGTTTGTGAGGAGGTCCTTGTACGCAGTTCCAACCGCATTCGACTCACCGTCGGTCCACACTTCGAAGTACGACAATTTGGCTTGTACGGCACGCATCTCCTCTGACAGGCGGACGCGTTCGGCGGCAGGTTCGTCCGCTCGACGTCGGCGAATGGCGTACGGAAATTCTTTGTACTGCATCGCGGCCTCGAAAGCTTCGGCGAACGTCTTGCGGAGACGCGCGCGGTCTTCCGCTCTGTCCTTATACCGGGCGAGAACAATATTGATCACGGCGCCCAGCACGGCTGCGATCACGGCGCCAGATACGAACACGTCAGCGTTGCCCCCGTTGTTCTGGGGCGGAGTCACGTCAGCGGGGGTCGTAGTAGGCACCGCTGTCGCTGGGCTCACTACCTGGTCTGAAGACTCATCCGGTGTGGGGATTGGTGTGGTCATCGATGTGCTTTCTTCCCGGGGCTTAGCTCATCGTGGGGATACTCTTCGCCCAACCACTGATGGTGCTCGCGCCACCATGCTTCTTTGAACAAGTGCTCGGCCGCCATACCGAACAGCGCGAGAAGACCATCTTCCAAAACCCAAATACGAGACGAAGGATCCTTCGGGTGCCAGATGCACAAGTGTGTACGCGCCCGATCCGGGTACCTGTGCGGTGAGTCGGCAAGTCCTGCAGGGCCGTCAGCGAAAACTGAGGGGGTCGAGGGATACTTGTGGTCGAACTCGATGGTCACGTCTCGCTCTTCATAACCAGGAACGTCCACCGTGGCTCGGTAGATGCTGACATGGCGTCCCGCCCGCCGACGCCGTGTGTACGTGAGGCTTGGATAGGCACGGCGTGCATGCGCCTCGATTCGGCCCCGCCGTGACGTGTCCTCCAGCCAAGACCAGGGCCGTCTCGGAGTGCCGATCAATCGCTGCTCCCCGTCGGACGAGCGCTGCGCATGCTTCCACGGGCGCCGAAGGACCTTGGCTGTTTGAGAGCCGATCCAGTTGCGGCCAGGGTGCCCACGCTGGTCACGGCCAACGGCTTGCCTGCCTGCAACCGCGCCGCGACACGCGCTTTGGTCTCTCCAAAGGGTGTCGGGGCAACGAAATCCGGCCACAGTCGACTGAGATGCCCCCGCACCTGATATTCGTCGTCATCGCATTCGAGGGCTGCACGCAGTGTGCCTGCGGCCTGGGTGAGCCGCTCGACGGCATAGTCGCGATCGGAGACCTTGATGGGCGCGGAGACGCCGGCCGGGTCCGGAGTATTTCGACGAGCCAGATCCTTGGCACCGCTTTCCCACAGCTGAAGCAAGGCGGCAGGAACACCCTGTCCTTGCTGAACGAACATCAGCGCCAACGCTTCGAGGTTGAACGAGCACAGGGGAGGATTCGGACGCCGTCCCGGTCGTTTGTTCTCTGCCTTCGCGAGTCGAATCGCCCGTGCCCGCGTGACCCGAAATGATTTCGGTTCTGCGGTCAACAGTTCGGTGTGTTTCTCCGGGTGAGACGGATCCCATCGGTGCTGCTCGGTGTTGGGAATCCACAAACCTTCGTCGCGCCGGCGGAGACCAACGACCAGGTCAACGGTCGGGTCTTCGCCACTGGCCATCGGCTCGTGGAACTCGATGAAGAGTGCTCGCTTGGTGATCTCGAAGGTCGCTGCCGGATACTGAGTGAGGACTTTAGGTCGAAGGTGCTCCAGCACTGCTGCGACGGTGCGATCCGGGCCCACGTTCTCCTCCGAGTCAGGCCCTAGCGACTGGTGGACGCGGCGATCCAAGACGACACCACAATCTGCATCCAATCCCTTGTCCCGGCGGTGGATTGGGCAGTTCGCAGTGCCATGAGCGAGGGAACCGGAGCCGTACGACTTCAAAACGCCTACAAACGACTCTGCCGCTCGTCTGACGATGTCACGACGCTGACGGGCTTCCTTCAACACAACATCTGCAGGCGCCAACTGACTTCGAATGTCATCAAGAACGACGGACGTGTACCCCATGCGCTGTCTCCTCGGTAAGACGGCGCACTGCAGGGTTCTGACCGGTCGCCGCAGCTCAGATGCTTACACAGCACCATACTGGCACCCACCGACACGACCGTCCGTGTGCTGCGGATCGACTGGTCTGCTGTCCGTCGCACTGCGCGTGTATACGCCGCGCGGCCCAGATCGCGAACACTGATGAAACGGCCTAAAACATCAGAGGCACGACGAAGCCTGCCACTGGCACCTGATTCCTGAACGCGATGCTGGAAGGAGTCAAAATTTAATTTAGATGCCAATGACATACTTTGCGGTTGCGGACCACGAAGCTCTACGTGGTCTGATCCGTCACGAATAGTTAACGCGGAACTCTCATCCCTCGCCGATTACCCGCCATCAATGCATCAATCTCGAGTCTCTAATCGTCTCGCCAAAATTTGTCATCATTCCGAAGCGCAGGTCAGCCCTTTGCATTCTGCATAGCGCAGCCTAGATGCTCATCAATCGACACCAGCCGAAACCCTTATATACATTACCTTTACAATCCAATTGGTGCTCGATCGTAGCGGTGAATAAGACAAGGAAGATGGTCCATCGGATGACATATCCACCTAACTCGCCCTTCGGTCAACCTGGCAAGGAACCCAGGCCGCCGGAATATTGGCTTTCCCAACATCAGGCTCCCCCAGTCGAACAATCGCAGCCGTACGTACCGCCGTCAGATCCGGAAGCCGAAAAACGATTTGTAGGGGTTCCTCCCGTCGGGCCTGCGCAAGCGCCCCCATCCCTGCCTACTAACTACATGCCGAACATGATTGCAGCCTTGCTGGCCTGCCTCGGGATAATTATCGGCAGCTTGGGGCCGTGGGCAACCCTTTTCACCTTCTCCAAGGCGGGGGTAGACGGCGACGGCGTTCTCACACTGATCCTCGCCGTCGTTGCGGCAATCACCCTGTTCACCATTCTCTCCCGAGGTGGCACAGCAAAGTTCGGTGATCGGTGGGTCGCACCAGCTGTCGGCGCAATTACCGTCGCGATTGGAATCGTGGATGCCACGAACCTATCCAACCTGGAAACTACACTCATGCGGACGCCCGTTTCTCCCTCCGTCGGATGGGGTCTTTGGGTCGTTCTCCTCTCTGGCGCTGCACTATGTGTCACATCCTTTACTGTCGCGCAGATTGTGGGGAAACGCTCACGCTAACCTTGAAGATCGAAACCAGTTGCAACCGTCAGTCGATCAATTTTTGCGATGGAGTGTTACTGGTCCCAACCCAGGATTTCGCGGCAACGAGTAATTTCACCCCGCCAACAGAGCGGTGAAATCATCGGCACGTCGTTTTTCGATTGTCATCGCGCGATCGCCCCCAGCATGTTCATAAACGCAGGCGTTGAACGGGGAATCCGCTGAGCACTGCTTCGAGGAGTACACGCGATCATGCACACTCACCATCATGAGTAACGGACGCAACGCCGACCCCGCGGTTGTCGCCGAGAAGAAGACTCGAATTCGCGACAACCACGTGGCACCTTTGAACTCGCTCGCGGATCGGATCGCCGATTCTGTCGGACTCCCCCACGGGCACGTGCCCTACGTGGATCCGGACCAAGGCGGAACCAACGCGAGAGTCCTTGTTCTGCTGGATAATCCGTCGACGAAAGCCGAAGCCGGAACCGGATCCGGTCTGCTCAGCCTCGACAACAACGACCGCACCGCACGCAACTGCCGCGAAGCCTATGAACGTGCAGGCGTCTCCTGGAGCGATGTCGTGCATTGGAACGTGGTCCCCTTCCCCGTCGCGGGCCTTAAGAACGGTGGATCCACCCCGGCCGAACGTGCCCGAGCAGCGGAGTGGACCCGCGAATTCGTCGCACTGTGCCCGAATCTGGAAATCGTGCTGCTGTTGGGTGTCGCCGCAAGAGACGGTTGGGAACGCGCCGGCATCGAACGCGATGTGTATGTCGTACCCGGAAATATTCCGCACTGCTCCGATCGAGGCTTGAACTCGCCCGGCGGACGGGAGCGGTTCGCCAATGCAGTCACCACGATCGCCCAGATCCTTTCCACCGAAAACCACCAGACCATCAGAAAGCGGACATCGATGAACGAGACGCCCTCGTCAAGCAGTTCACCGTCAGACTTCACTCGGCCAGGCACTGCTGCACTGGACGTATCCGACAGCACCGGCCCCGGCAACGAACTCGCTGTCTCCGTCGAACCGGAAGGCATCCTCGTTGCCGGGGATCCGGAGGTCGTAGCCGGATATCTCGCGCGCCTGACCGACCTCGCCGGCGAAGCACTCGCTGTTTCCGGCGTCAGCAAGACCTCGATGGCCAATGTTGCTGCTGCCGCCGTCGGAGTGAAAGCTATTGCCGCCCAGGCTGGCCAGTTCGTGCGACTGTCCCCGGACAGCGTCCAGGCATTGAAGACGTACAAGGTGTTGCCCGGTGACAGCGGCTTTTTCCGAATGACCGTCGTCGACGAAGCAGGAAAGTTCCGTCAGCAACTGCAGTGGCAGAAAGTGCCCCTCGGCCCCACCCAAGCGCTGTCCCTGCAGCTGCTCGCGGTGCAGGTCGCGCTCGAGGTGGCCATAGCGTCGGTGAACGAATCGATCGCCCGCGTCGAGGGCAAAGTCGAACAAGTCCTCGTCCTCGCCCAAGCGTCCCGCGTCGGTGACGTGGTCGGTCATTTCACGACCTTGGATCGGCTCGTCACCACACTCGACGAACACGGAGCCCTGCCGACCGCGGACTGGGAATCTGTCGCCGGACTCCGCCCCACCCTGAATGTGACCATCGAACGCCTCCGCGAACACGTCAAACGCACCCTGGCCGGGTTCGATGCCACTCGCCCAGTCCAAGACCGCGCCGACTACCTCCGCCGGGCAATCGAAGAAAACCGCCTCGGCGAATCCCTACACCTGTTGGTCGTCAGTGAACAGTCGCTGTATCTGTGGCAGCGGCTGCGGATCGCCCGCGTGCAGGCCACCGAGCCGCAGCATCTGCAGATGGTGCTCGACGACGCACGCACAGTGCTGGCCGAACATTTCGAACGCGACGGCGAACTCTTGCTGCACGCGCGGTCGGAGCTCTCACACTTCGCAAAAATGCACCGACTCGACGGGTTCCGGTGGGGCGCCACCCACAACCTCAAACACGACATCGTCAAACTCAAGGACGACCTCGACGACTTCGCGCAGGTACGTGGCAGTCAGGTCATGGGATGGACCGACCACGAGAGCCCCAGCGTTGTCGACGCATTAGCGGAGGTCGGAAGTCGAGCAGCATCCGCCGGCGGCGCCGTCGCCGGTGCAGCAGGAAAAGCGATCGGCGCCGGTGTCTCCGGAGTCGGATCCGGACTCGGGTGGGTGGGCCGAGGGATCGGCAACCTCGTCGGTTCAGGAAACCAACAAGCGGACAAAGCCGAGATCACTACGCCCACAACAGAACATCACCTCGAGAGCGCAGCCACCACATTCACACAACCTGCGACCGAGCAGAACGGCAACCGAGACGGAGACCGAGATGATGTGACATCCGAATCCTCCACGCTCACAAGGAAAACCGACCCCATCGCGCCGTCTTTCGCCCCGATCGCCTACGACGACGACATCCTGCAACTCATGCTCTTCGGGCACCTGCAAGTCGGCGACAAGCTGAGCTACCACGACACAGAACGCAACCGCACCTACATCGCGACGGTCAAACGAGACGGATCACTCGAAGTCGACGGAAAACGCTACGGCCACCCATCAGCACCCTTGACCGAAATCATGGGCCGACAGCGACACGGCTGGCGGGACTGGCAACTCGCCGACGGACGTCAACTTCGACAACTGCGGCGCCAGGCGCTTTCGGACGTGTCCCGATAAACATGTCCAGATGACTTACGGAACACCGAGCCTTCGGCACCTCTCTGAACTCTCGGAATAAGAGCAACGAGCCATCCGTCGAGTGCATCCACCAATGTGGCTGGAGGTAATCAACATTCGGACATTTCACCTGCATGGACATGCCGATCACCTTCATCCTCGACCGGTCCACACCTCTACAAGGCTCTGCGTGTCGACCTCCCCCGCTCCACCATCACAGCACGCCCAAGACCTGCAGCCCTGTAGACCAGACACCGATCCGCCCAGGAGGTCCCGAATGACCGTTGCACCCGACGAACACACCCCGTTGACATCAACACAGGTCGCATCGGCTCGCCGTGCAATTCGACTGTGGCAACGAGCCGAAAACCAGACTATCGATCTGCGCTCAGACGCAGACTTCGACCGGTTCCTGGCCGATCATCCGGAACTGAACGAGTCGATCCGCGCCGCGCACACAGTGCAGTTGTCGTTCCGACACCGTCAACTGCAAGTACCGGCATTTGTGCTCATCGCCGCGCACTTCCAGCTCTCACGCAGTGACAGTGCCGGAGCGGATGAGGTCTACACCCGGTTCGACGAGCAGGTTGGCTTCCGGGCTGCGGACTCTACTTCCGAATTCGGGTTGTATCTGAAAATCACCCGATTCGCGGGCCTCGGTCCGAAAGTTCTGGGAGATGCGCATTCTGACGTCGCCGAACTGCCCGCAGACGGCGTCTGGGGGCCGGTATTACAGGTCCAACCGCTCGCAGACGGCATCGTCGCGGTCGAGACACGGCGCCGTATCGGACTTCTGGTGTCCCTGAGCCGGATCGTTGAGATGCCGAAGAGTCTGTGTCCTGACGGCGTGGTGGACGGCCAGTGGGTGTGGCTCGATGATCGGTCGGCTGATCTGGTGCGGCTCGTCCACGCCGACGAGCTCGGTATCGCAGATGGTCAGTTCGACGAACTCGAACTGACCGTCGCTCGTCGGCTGCCACTTCCGTGGGCACGGTGGAAGGCCGGCACAGGCACCCGCACCGTGACGGTGCCATGGAACATTACTTTCTCTGTGCAACAACGACTTACCGCTGTCATTGCATGGCTACCACGAGGGTCCGGTCGCGCGGAAGGCATCGACTGGCTCGTCGAGCAAGGGCTCGATCGTGAGGAACTCCGTGACCAGGTGTGGGTGAACCCGGCCTCCCAGGCTTACAGCACGGAGCGATCGAAGTGGACGGAGCACGCCTTAGATCGCGTCTGCGAGCATGCGGCACGACTGCACAGCGAACAGAATCGAGCGAAAGACACCCTGATCTCGCGGCTCGTACTCGAAGGCTGGACACGACACGCCCTGCATATCGGTGCATCGCAGGAACAGGTTGACACCGCCGCGCACAACGGCCGAACGCGATCGGAAGATCGGCTCACTCGAACAGTCCGCCAGTTCAACCAGGAAGGGAAGCAACGATGACTGACGATCACGTCGACCATTTCTTCATCGAGGGCCGAGCGGTGACGGAAAACCCCGACGCAGTAGCAGGTGCCCTGCACGGCGGGCTCGAAGCAGTCGCAGGATCCCGGGCAATGATCGTCGCTGAGACCGGGGCCGAGCCGGAACCCAGCGCCTGGGTACGGTCCCGGAATATGCAACGCGCGTATGACCGCGAACTCACTGCGCTGAAGAGTCCTGGTGGCAAAGGTTCGAAGGCGAAAGCCGCCGCGGTCGCACGGGCGAAAGACGAAGAACATGTCCGTCAACGCGCTCTTGCGCGGACCCGAAAAGCACAGGAATACGCAGAGCAGGCGCACCGCCACAGCGCCGGAGCCGAGTCACTTCTGGGGAACGTCGACGACGTGCCGGGTGCACTCGAATCGCTTGCGCAGGCCAAGGCGTCGCACGAAGCAGCACTGCGCGTCCTCGAGATCAATCGGGAGGCTCTGACTTCGTTGGTGCAACGCCGAAATTCGTAAAACCCGCGCGGGACCTGTTGTGAATTTGAGAAGCGCGGTGGCCTGCAAACAACACTACAACCACGTCCACATCCTGCTGCGAACACAAGATCGTCGGTGCACACCCCTACAGTGCACCTCGTGGCTACGAAGGTGAACTGGGCAGCGATCACAACCGAATCGATCCTGACGGCAATCGCCGATCACGATCGGAAAGGGCAACAACAGTTCCTGTCCGACGCGGGATTTCGTCCATCCAAGAACTTCCGACTGGTACACCAGGGACGTTTCTACGACTCGAAAGCGATCGTCGGTGTCGCCAACGGCCATGCCACAACCGCGTTTCTGCGTAGCGGCGACTTCACCGGAGGCAAAGCTGCCGTCGTGAAAAATTTGGATGCACTCGGATTTGTCGTCGACTGCCGCGACGACGACGGCGCCACCGGCGGACTGCTGTGGGACCTGGCCACCACCCGTACCCACACTGACGGTGTCGTCCGGGCCCCGTACAAGTACATCGTGCTGCTCTGGGCCCTCGCCCGCCGTCAACGCGGTCTCGACCCGGCACCGGCGCTGCGGGATATGCGTACCGAACTCGGCACACTCCTGGCCCCATTCGCGGTCTCCGACACCGCCCCTGACCCTGAATATCCGTGGATCGCGTTGGAAGGACATTCTTGGTGGAACCTCCGTATTCCCGAAAACCTTCGCGATGCACCGCGACGTCACCTGCGCAGCCGCAACATCGCCGACGACCTCCGCGGCGGACTCAGTCAAGCGGTGTCCGACCGGATCGACACCGACCCGAAATGGACACGTGAAGCTCTCGCACTCCTCACGAATTTGATTACCGAATCCGGCGCGCCAGGCTCGATCGACGAACTCCGGTCCAACCTGAACCTCTATCCGTTACCTACTCTTCCCGCCGTCGAACGGCGCTACGCTGCGAAGCCATCCGCTCCTCGCCGCGAACATGTGGAGGTTTCCGTGCAGAGGCGGCTGGTCGAACGCAACGAAACCGCCGAATTCACCACTACTGCACCCGATCCCGAAAAAGAACGACGCTCACTGCGACGCGAAGCGGCCCTACAGAACCTGTACGTCGCATATCGCGAATCCGCGGGTTGCGTCGTCAGCTCACGCACCATCACGATCGACGACCGAACCGAAATACCCACAGTCCTGTCGATCGACGTGTTCGACGACACCGCCGAAACCCTGATCGAAGCCAAAGCCGACATACGGCGTGAAACCCTGCGCACCGCACTCGGTCAGATTGGTTGGGTCCCCGTGTAGAAGTCCAGTGTCTGTGTGAGTTTCGTGTCCGATAATGGACACAGGAGGAA
>NZ_VBTM01000035.1:0-22457 GCF_013277795.1 Rhodococcus sp. MS16 | reverse complement strand
CCCGCTCATCGAACTCCCCATACGAAAGCACCACATCCCCACACACCACCGCCCGCGAACCCGAAGAAACCCCCACCACAGAATCAAAACCATCCAACAACAACCCACCCACAACCGGACGCGAGGTGTCGTTGAAGTCTTCGAGGATGTTCTGCATTTCCTTGGTGGACAACAGTTCCACGTCACCGACAGCAGTTCCCGGATTCGTGACCATCGCACGGAGAATGGTGGTCAGGCGCTCGGCTAGCCCGCCAACAGTAACGGCGTCGAAAAGATCTGTGGCGTAGAGCCACGACATCACCATGCCGGCACCGACGCCGGCCTCGCCTTCAACCGGCGATGCCGTCAACTGAAGGTCGAATTTTGCGATATCGATTCCCGCATCGAACTCCGAGACTCGCAGGTCAGGCAACTCCAGAGCGTCACCTGCCATGTTCTGGAAGAACAACGCAACCTGGAACAACGGATGATGCGCCTGCGAACGGGCCGGATCGAGAACCTCCACCAAACGCTCGAAAGGCAAGTCCGCGTTGGCAAATGCACCCAAATCGGTTTCACGAACCTGATCGAGAAGATCGGCAAACGATACATTCGGCGTCACCGGCGTACGCAACACCAGCGTATTGACAAACATCCCGATCAGATCATCGAGCGCAGGTTCCCCCCGACCGGAAATCGGCGAACCGATAACCACGTCGTCAGTCGACGCCATCCGCGCAAGCAGCACCGCAAGGGCCGCATGCACAACCATGAACAGCGAAACACCACGATCCAACGCCAATTGCTCCAGAGCCCTGTGCAACTCACCGTCGATATCGAAACGATGCACCGCGCCACGCGTCGACGCAACCGCCGGGCGCTTCCGATCGAACGGCAGATCGATCTTCTCCGGCAACCCCGCGAGATTCTCACTCCAATAACGCAATTGCTCCGACATCAACGACGCCGGATCAGAATCGACCCCCAAAACCTCATGCTGCCACAACGCAAAATCTGCGTATTGCACCGCAAGCGGCGACCACGCCGGCGCGCCGCCCTGCGCCCGGGCAAGATAGGCCAATGCAACATCACGCACCAGAGGACCCACCGAAACACCGTCGGCAGAGATATGGTGAACCACCATTGCGAGAACGAATTCACTTGGGCTGGTACGGAACAGGCGAACCCGAAGTGGGACGGCAACGGAAACGTCGAACCCAACGGTCACCAGCGGCGCCAAAGCTGCAAGCAACTCCGACTCGTCGAGATCCCGAGGATCCAGATCGATATCTGCCGTGGATACTTCGAGAACGTCCTGATAGCCGATACCACCGAACTCCGGATACACAGTCCGCAGCACCTCGTGCCGAGCGACAACATCCTCAACAGCGCGCGCAAGCGCACTCACGTCCAGTTCACCGGACAGTCGCAAAACGATCGGAATATTGTTCACAGCAGATTCCGCGTCGAACCGACTCAGGAACCACATACGCTGTTGCGCAAGAGACAATGGCACACGATCAGGACGAACCATCGGCGCCAAGGCCACATGCCCGATCGTTTCCGTCTCGGCTTCGATGCGAGCGGCGAGCGCTTCGACGGTAGACGCTTCGAACAGAGTCTTCACCTGAACGCGGGTATCGAACGCTGCGCCCAGACGACCGGCCAGCTTGGCGGCGATCAGGGAGTTGCCACCCAATTCGAAGAAATCATCCGAAGCGCCGACCTGTTCGAGGCCGAGCAGATCGGCAATCGCGTCGGCCACAAGCTTCTGGGCAGGCGTGGATGGCGCTTGGTACGAGCGCGATTCGAATGTGGGCGCCGGCAATGCGTCGACGTCGAGCTTGCCGACCGGGGTCAGCGGAATATCTTCGAGCATCACCATTGCGGCCGGGACCATGTGCCGAGGCAGTGCGCCGCGTGCGTGGACTGTCAATGCCTCAGCGTCGAGCGTGTTTCCGGCCTTTACATACGACACCAATGCTGGTTCACCCGTCGGCCCACTCCGAGGAAGTGTCGCCACAAATTCGACGCCGGGCACCGAGGCGAGAACTGCGTCGATCTCACCGAGTTCGATGCGGAATCCGCGAATCTTGACCTGAGAGTCACCGCGGCCGAGGTATTCGAGACTGCGTTGGTCGTCGCCGGCCTTGATCCAGCGAACGGTGTCGCCGGTGCGGTACAGACGTTCGCCCGTGTCCGCGAACGGGTTTGCCACAAAACTTGCCGCAGTTGTCGCGGGCAGCTGGTTGTACCCACGGGCGAGATGTGTTCCGGAAACATACAATTCGCCGGCAGTGCCGGTCGCCACCGGCTGCAGGCGGGAGTCGAGAACGTAGAGTCCGACGCCGCGCACCGGGCCGCCGATCGTGACCGGACTGTCGACCGTCAGTTCGGCAATCGATGCGACGACGGTGGTTTCGGTGGGGCCGTAGGCATTGAAGAATTTTCGTCCGGGCGCCCACTGCGTCACCAGTGCGGGCGAACATGCTTCGCCGCCCACGACAACAACGTCGAGCGTGTCGAAATCACCCTCCGCAGAGAGCGATCCCAGTGCCGCAGGAGTCATGAACGCGTGGGTGATCTTTTCTTCGGTGAGCAGTTCGGCGAGCTCGTCGCCGCCGTACACATCGGGGCGTGCGATCACCATCGTGGAACCGGTGCCGAATGCGAGGAGCAATTCCAGAACGGAGGCATCGAAGCTGGGCGATGCAAAGTGCAGGGTTCGGGATGCAGAAGTAAGACCGTAGCGCTCGATCTGCTCGGCACACAGGTTCGCAATGCCTCCATGCGTGACGACAACGCCCTTGGGTCGACCGGTCGAACCCGAGGTGTAGATCACGTAGGCGGGATGCTCCGCACGCAAAGTTCCGACACGTTCGGTGTACGACACCGGTTCGGCAGGAAGTTCGGCCGCCTTTGCCAGGAACTCGGCGTTGTCGAGTTCCCACCACTGCAAACTCGCCGGCAGTCCGTCGGCGACAGCGCCTACCGTCAAGCCGATCGAGACGCCGGAATCGACAAGCATGTGCAAGGCGCGGTCGGCCGGGTAGTTGGGATCAACCGGTACAAATGCGGCCCCGGTCTTCGCGACGGCCCACAGTGCGCACACCGACTCGACGGAGCGTGGGATGGAGATCGCTACCCGATCTTCCGGTCCCACTCCGTGAGCAATGAGGAGACGCGCCAGCTGCGACGACGCGGCATCCAGCTCGGCGTAGGTGACGGAACGACCGTCGAAGCGGATGGCGACGGCGCCTGGGTCGATATCGACGGCAGCCGCCAGTAGCTGCGGCAGCAAGGGCACTCGAACGCGGCGAGTACGGGTGGGACGGGGTTTGCGGCTTCCGCGTGTCTTTGCGGGGGTCAGATCGTCCGCGCTCATGCGATCACGTCCGATGATCGATCTGCGTGTACGTCGGCCCCTTGCGCCATCAGACAACTCACCTTCGCGTAATACTTGTTTTCACGGTCATCTCGCCCGTTGCGGCTCCCCACAATGCATCGGCAACCGAGTGCCATTGTTACAGCCGCGGAGTTGCCGAGCGCCGTGTACCGCGAGTGGATATGAGTTCCACCACTCGCGGTACGTGAGGTCACCACGACTGTGGGCTGTGCTCCTCGAGAACGTGTTCGAGATCCGGCAGTTCGCTGCGATCGATGCTTGCAGCGTCATCCACCGACAGCACCGCGTGTGTCACCCACTCGTCGGCCAGCAGGTCGTCGAGCGATTCGATGGCACTACCTGCCACCACCCACGCAGCACCCGCCGATGCAGCGAGCAGAATCGCGGGCACCCGTCCACTCGCGTCGATCGAGCCGGTCTGCAGCACTCGCGACTCGACATCAACCGCGTACTTCTCGCTCCAGGTCGACAGGGTTGCGGTGAGTTCCCCGTACGTCTGCTCCCAGGCTCCGTCTCCGAACACCTGGAATGCAGCGTCGTCCGCGGTGAGCGGGCGAATGCGGTCGGTGTAAGTGATCGCACGCGCGGGTTGTGCGACCGCAGCGTCGAGTGTTTCCGGCGTGATCGTCACGACAGAGTCCGGAATCTCTCCGGCCTGCCCGACTGCAATCGCTGCCCCGGTCTTGACAATTGCCCAGCACGCCACTACTTCGCCTGCACCCGATACGCCGGAGAGGCTCACGAAGTCTCCTGGACCGACGCCACCATCGATGAGCAGACGCGCAAGCTGCGAGGAACGTGAATCGACTGCGGCATAGTCGATTTCCTCGTCGCCAACCACAACGGCGGGAGCTTCGGGGTCAGCCTCGACTGTCGACGCCAGCAGTTGGGGCAGGAGGGCTGCGCTCGATCCACTCGGAGCGCTGGGCTGAACTGCAGCGCCGAGAGCCTCGTCCTTTTCTGCTGCGGTGAGCAATTCGATGTCACCGACCGGGATCGACGGGTTGTCGGTTACCTGTTCCAGTACGCGAACAAACCGCTCCACGAACGATTCGACGGTTCCCTGGTCGAACAGATCAGTCGAGTAGATCCAGACGCCGGAGAGTCCGTATCCGTCCGCGGCGCTACTGAGCGTCAGTTGCATGTCGAACTTCGTGGTCGCCACTGGTGAATCGACTCCGCTGATCGTCAAGCCCGGCAGAGAGAACTCGGCTCCGCCAGCGGGTTCCAGCGACAAGATGATCTGGAAGAGTCCGTCGGCCGAGGCACCCAACGCTTCGGATACTTCCTCGAACGGGAGGTCGGACTTCCCGAAGGCCTCCAGATCCACGTCACGCACGGCAACAACCAGATCGTCGAAACTTGCTGCAGTATCTACCTGAGTCCGCAAGGCAAGCGTGTTCACGAACATTCCGACCAGATCGTCGAGCGCACGCTCCCCTCGCCCGCCTACTGCGGTACCGATCGCAAAGTCGTCGATTGCCCCGACCCGAGCAACCAATACGGCCAGTGCGGCGTGCACTGCCATGAAGGCAGTCGCATTCCGTTCGCGGGCGATCTCTACCAACCGGGCGTGGATCTGCTCACTGACGGTGAACTCGACGGCACCCGCTGCCGGTGACACCGCACTCGGACGTGGGCGATCCGTCGGAAGTCCGGCCATCGAGGGAAGCGAAGCAAGCTTGCCCCGCCAGTACTCGAGTTGAGCGGCAGCGACACTGTCGGCCTCGTCGGCCGTACCCACGACGTCACGCTGCCACAGCGCGAAGTCCGCGTACTGCACGGTCAACGGACTCCACCCGGGAATGCTGCCTCGGGTACGGGCTTCGTACGCGATCATCATGTCGCGCGCCAACGGCGCCATCGACTCACCGTCGGCGGCAATGTGGTGTGCGACAAGAGCAAAGACGTACTCACGGGTCCCGCAGTGCAGAAGTTCCATCCGCACAGGTACTTCTGTGGAGACGTCGAAGCCCGTCGACATCACAGCGGCGACGCGCGAGTACAACTCGGATGCGTCCGCAACGGCAACGACGGCGCACTGCGGCGCCTCGTCGACGTCGAGAATCCGTTGTGTTGGTCCGTTGTCGTCTGCCGGATAGAACGTCCGGAGCGACTCGTGCCGATCGGTGACATCACGCAGAGCTGCCCGCAATGCGTCGACGTCGAGGTCGCCGGTCAACCGCAGCGCCATCGGAATGTTGTACGTCCCTGCGGCCGTGTCCATCTGGTTGACAAGCCACATCCGCTGCTGCGCCAGTGACAGTGGCAACCGGTCCGGGCGTTCGGCGGCTTCGAGCGACTTTCGTCGACCCGACCCTACCGATGCCGCAATGGCCAGGGCCAGTGCTTCAACTGTCGTGGCGTCGAACAGCATCCGAACCGGAACGGTGGTATCGAGCCCCTGACCGAGACGGGCCGCGAGCCGCGTCGCGATTAGCGAGTTTCCGCCGAGTGCAAAGAAATCGTCGTCGAGTCCGACTCGGTCTACGCCGAGAAGATCGGCAAAAACAACTGCAACTGCCTTCTCGACAACGGTGAGCGGTTCGCGGTACTGCGCCGTGTCGAACACCGGGTCGGGCAGGCTCCGACGGTCGATCTTTCCGTTCGCGTTGAGCGGCACCGAGTCCAGGACGATGAACGCCGACGGAACCATGTACTCCGGTAGACGCTGCGCTACAGCGTCCCGCAGGATTTCCGGAACGATCACAGCGCCTGGGACGCCAACGACATAGGCAACCAACCGGTCGCCCACCGCCGAGTCAGCGTGGACTGTGACGACGGCGGTCCCGACGGAATCCACAGCGTTCAAGGCAGATTCGATCTCACCGAGCTCGATGCGTAAACCGCGGATCTTGACCTGGAAGTCCGTGCGCCCGATGTACTCGAGCTCACCGGCCGTGTTGCGGCGCACGAGGTCGCCGGTTCGATACATGCGCTCGCCGGCCGCCCCGAAGGGGTTGGCAACAAACCGTTCTGCCGTCAGGTCGTACCGGTTGCCGTAACCACGGCCGACTCCGATACCACCGACGTACAGCTCGCCGACAACTCCGGACGGAACGAGACCCAACCGTGAATCCAGCACATAGAGATCGATGTTCGGCACCGGTGAGCCGATCGGAACACCAAGCGTGTCCGCTGCCGTCGCCTGTTGGAACGACACCACATCCGACGCTTCGGTGGGACCGTAGCTGTTCACGATTCGAACTCCGCGCGAAAGCAGGTGCCCCAGACGGCTGACCTGTATCGGCTCTCCGCCGAGGAACACCACCTCGAGGCTTGCCAGCACGTCGTCTTCGTCGGAATCGATCAGAGCGTCGAAAGCACTGGGTGACATGTTTGCCGTCGTGACTCGCTCGTCTGCGATGACACGAAGGATCTCACTCGGGTCGAAGCCGGCGGGTGCGAGGTGCACACTTCCACCACTCGTCAGTGGTCCCCACACGTTCTTCTGCGTGAGGTCGAAACTCGGTGACGACGCCACTGCAACCCCGGCGCGTGCTGGCAGCGAAGAGTTATACCACGCAACGGTATTCGCTATACCTGCCATCGGAACGACGGTCGGCTTCGGTCGCCCGGTCGAACCGGACGTCGAAATGACGTAGCCGACTCGGGCATCCGCGCCGTCCTCACGCCAACGATCGACCCAACCCGGTGCGTCGGCAGCGACCACGTGCTCGTCACCGATCAGCACCACTGGGAGATCGAGGTCGGGCGTCTCGATCGCCACCACACACCGTGCCGCGATATCGGTGAGCAGTGCGCTCACCCGTTCTTCCGGAAGAGCAGGGTCGATCGGAAGATAGCCGGCACCGGCTTTCCACACAGCCACCATCGCTACGACCCACTGCCAGGACCTCGGCAGGATCAAGCCGACAACGTCGTCCGGACGGACGCCGGCGACGACGAGTTGAGCGGCCGCGACCGAGGACAGTGCATCGAGGTCCCCGTAGGACAATTCGACGTCACCGGCAACCACTGCGCACGCCGACGGATCGGTGTCGACGTACTGCGCGAACAACGTCATCGGTGACGCGTCGAGCCGGTCCTCGTCACTGCCCCGTGACCAGCCGAGAATCTGTGCGTGTTCGGATGTTTCGATGATATCGATGTCGCCGACCACCTGCGCCGAGTCGACTACTGCAGCATTCAGAACGCGGAGGAATCGGTTCGCGAGGGATGCGATAGTCGACTCGTCGAACAGGTCGGTCGCGTATGTGAACTGGGCGGTCAGTCCTCCGTTGCCAGAAGACTCGGACTCGATCAAGGTCAGTTGCAGATCGACCTTTGCCAGCAGGTCCGGCAACGCGAAGTCGGCAACGTCCAGATCCTGCAACTGCAGAACCGATCGCTGCAAGTTCTGGAACGCCAGACCGACCTGGAACAACGCATGCCTGGCCTGAGATCGCTCGGGGTTGAGAATCTCGACGAGCCGTTCGAAGGGGACGTCCGCGTGCGAGAACGCGCCGAGATCCGATTCCCGGACATGTCTGACCAAGTCTGCGAACGACGATTCGGGGTCGACCTCGGCGCGAAGCACCAGGGTATTGACGAACATACCGATCAGATCGTCGAGAGCCCGTTCACCACGGCCGGCGGCCGGGGTACCGATCACGATGTCCGATGTCCCGGACAACCTCGCGAGCACGACCGCCAGGGCGCTGTGCACCACCATGAAGAGCGATGCATTGACCTCACGGGCCACTCGATCGAGACCCGCCCGGAGCTCGGCATCGATCGAGAAATCGTATCCCGCTCCGCGGTGCGATTCGATGCGCGGCCGCGGACGATCCGTCGGCAGATCCAACTGGTCCGGAATGCCGGCCAAGCGTTCCTGCCAGTACGTGACCTGCTCGGAGATAACCGATTCGGGATCGTCCTCGCTGCCGAGGATCTGCCGCTGCCACAACGCAAAGTCGGCGTACTGCACCGGCAATGGTTGCCACTGCGGCGACTGCCCTTGCGACCGTGCAACATACGCGGAGACGAAGTCGCGGATCAGCGGGCCCATCGAGAAGCCGTCACCGCTGATGTGATGGATCACAAAAACGAGGACGTACTCGGACTGGCTCAAATCGAACAATTGCGCTCGAACCGACGCCTCGTGGGTGACGTCGAATCCGGGAAGGATCACGCCTGCAACCCGATCGATGACAACGGATTCGTGAATGCGAACCGGCGTCAGATCCGGAACCATCCGGTCCACATCCACCAACTGCTGATAGCCGACGCCGTCGATCTCGGGATACACCGTTCGCAAAATCTCATGACGTTCGAACACGTCCACCAGCGCAGCCTGCATCGCCGCAATGTCCAGCTCTCCGGTCAGCCTGATGGCCACCGGGATGTTGTCCACACCCGAGGACGCGTCGAACCGGTTGAGGAACCACATGCGTTGCTGCGCAATCGACAACGGAACACGATCCGGTCGTTCCTGCGCCACCAGCGGCGGGCGGGCGCCCTTACCGGATTGCGAGTCGATAAGCGAGGCAAAGGATTCCACACTGGACGCGTCGAACAGCAGGCGAACAGGAACCGTCGTGTCGAGCGCCTCGCCGAGTCGCGCAACGACCTGAGTCGCGATGAGCGAGTTGCCGCCGAGCGAGAAGAAATCATCGTCGAGGCCAACCTGCTCGATGCCGAGCAGGTCGGAGAAAATCCGCGCGACCGCAAGCTCCGCCACGCTCCGTGGCTCACGGAAGGCAGCGATCTGAGCAACAGGATCGGGCAACTGCTTGCGATCCAGCTTGCCGGACGTGCCCAGCGGGAATGCCTCGAGCTCAACGTGCGCAGTCGGGACCATGTAGCCGGGCAGTCGTGCGGCCAGTGCTGTCTCGACCGATGCCCAGTCCACTACCGCGCCGGCGTGTCCCACAACGTAGGCAACCAATTGTTCGTTGCGCACTGCCACCGCAGCCGACGCAACGGACGGCTGATCGCGCAATGCTGCCTCGATCTCGCCCAGTTCGATCCGCAATCCGCGAAGTTTGACCTGGAAGTCGGTCCGCCCGATGTATTCGATCTCACCAACGCTGGAATCATCCCCCCTCGCTCCGCTCGACCGTTTCCACCGCGCCAGGTCACCCGTGCGATACAGCCGACTGCCGGAAGGTCCGTAAGGATCTGCGACAAAACGATCTGCCGTGAGGTCCGGCCGACCGACGTAGCCGCGCGCCAACTGGATTCCCGCCAGGTACAGCTCACCCGAGACACCCACCGGCGCCGGGCGCAGACGCGAATCCAACACCAGGACACGAGTGTTCCAGACCGGCGATCCGATCGGGACGATCTCGGAATCCGATGGCGTGACCTCGTGGAATGTGACGTCGACTGCCGCTTCGGTAGGCCCGTACAGATTGTGCAGTCGAGCCCGCGGAAGGAGTGTGCACAGTTCCTGCGCAACCTGCGGCGGCAGCGCTTCGCCCGAGGCAAATACCCGACGCAGAGCATCCGCTCCGCGAACTGCGGGTTCTGCGACAAACAGTTCGAGCATCGAGGGCACGAAGTGGACAGTGGTGACGCCGTGTTCCGCGATAGCAGCTGCGAGGTATGCCGGTTCCCGGTGTCCGTCCACTGCAGCAACGATCAACCGAGCGCCAACCTGCAACGGCCAGAAGAACTCCCACACAGACACGTCGAACGTGAAAGGCGTCTTCTGCAACACCACGTCATCGCCGGTCAGCCCGTACTCGGCCTGCATCCACACCAGACGATTCACGATCGCCCGATGCGAAACCGCAACACCCTTCGGCTTACCGGTCGAACCGGAAGTAAAGATCACGTACGCCGTGTTGTCCGGCCGCAGCGGTGCCAGGCGATCTGCATCGGAGATCGCAGCGTCCGAGTGAGCGGACAGGTCGATCGTGTCGACCTGAACAACCGGGCAGACTGACGTCTCGAATTGGTCCAGCGAGGTCGTGAGGACACAGATCGGAGCCGCGGTCGAAAGAACGTACTCGTTACGTTCGGTCGGCTGATCCGGATCGATCGGAACGTACGCGCCGCCTGCCTTCACTATCGCGTACATCGCGACAAGCAGGTCGAGCGATCGTCGCATCGACAATCCCACCATGGCATCGGGACCGACACCGATCGAGATCAAATGGCGTGCAAGACGATTGATCCGGGCGTCGAATTCCGCGTATGTCAGCGTCGTAGCGTCGAACGTGAGTGCCGGCGCATCCGGTGTTGCCGACCCCTGGGCGTCGAAGAGATCTACCAGGGTGGAGTCGGGAACACGACGCTCGGTCGAGTTCCATTCGACGAGCACCCGCTGACGCTCGTCGGCACTCGATACGTCGATGTCGCCGATGACAGCAGAAGTATCATCCGCCAGGGCGCGCAGAATCGTGACGTAACGCTGCGCAAACAGTTGCACGGTTGCTGCGTCGAAAAGGTCTGTTGCATAGTTGAACTGCGCAAGAAGGCCGCCCTGTGGCGCCTCGCTCACCGTCAGCTGGAGATCGAACTTCGCGACGGGCGATTCGATGTCCACGGCGGACACCGCAACACCGTTCATCGCTGCCGACTCCGGACTAGAGCCACCGAGGTTCTGCATTGTCAGCATGACCTGGAACAGCGGGTTCCGGGCCTGTGACCGTTCGGGGTTGATGATCTCGACAAGGCTCTCGAACGGGACGTCCGCGTGATCGAATGCGCCGAGATCGGTTTCACGGGCGCGGTGGATCAGGTCGGCGACCGTCGACGCCGGATCGATATCGGTTCGCAGTACCAACGTGTTGACGAACATTCCGATGACGTTGTCGAGCACTTGCTCACCGCGTCCGGCAACGGGAGTGCCGATCACGATGTCGGCGGAACTCGACAGCTTTGCGAGCAGCAGCGCAAGCGCAGAATGCACAACCATGAACAGCGAGGCGTTCGATGCCTGGGCGACCGCGTTCAAGCGCTCGAGCAAATCCGCATCAACGGAGAAGTCGTGGTAGGCACCCTGATTGGTTGCAATTCGGGGCCGCGGACGATCCGTCGGCAACTCGAGTTGATCCGGAACACCGGCCAATTGTGTTCGCCAATAGTCGAACTGCCCGGAAATCACCGAGTCCGGATCGCTCTCGCTGCCCAGGACTTCGCGCTGCCACAAAGCAAAATCGGCAAACTGCACCGGAAGTGGTTCCCACTGCGGCGCCGCTCCGGCCGATCGCGCACCGTATGCCGCGACGACGTCCCGAACCAACGGAAGCATCGAGAATCCGTCACCACTGATGTGATGGACGACAAATACGAGAACGAACTCGGAATCGGTGATCCGCAAGAGCGAAACTCGAATGGGCACTTCGGTGGTCACGTCGAACCCGGGCGCCACCACAGCGGCGACCTGAGCCACCACATCATCGGCATCCACGTCGATCGGCGCAAGATTGATCAGACGAGCGGGTTCGAGAACCTGCTGGTAACCGACGCCGTCGATCTCGGGGTAAATAGTTCGCAAGCTCTCGTGACGACGCACCAGATCGTCGAGAGCGTCCTGGAGCGCGTCGACATCGAGTGTCCCGGTCAGCCGAAGTGCGGCTGGGATGTTGTCGACATTCGATCCCGGTTCGAAGCGGTTCAGGAACCACATGCGTTGCTGCGCGAGCGAGAGCGGCACACGCTCCGACCGGACCTGCGCGGTGAGCGGAGGCCGCGCTGCCGTGGTGGTTCCCGAATCGATACGGGCAGCAAGTGCCCCGACGGTCGGTGCGTCGAACAGGGTCCGCACACCGACGGTGGTGTCGAGCCTCTGTCCCAGCCGCGCAACAACCTGAGTTGCCATGAGGGAGTTACCCCCCAGAGCAAAGAAATTGTCGCCCAATCCCACCTTCTCGACTGCCAGAAGGTCCGAGAAGACCTGAGCCACAGCAATTTCGGCACCCGTGACCGGCGCCTGGAACTCGGCACTACGAGCCACTGGATCCGGCAACTGCGCACGGTCGAGCTTGCCCGAGGAGCCCAGTGGGAAGCTGTCGAGCACCACATGAGAGGCCGGAATCATGTATGCGGGCAACCGCTGCGACAACGCATCGGCGATATCGTCCCAGTCGAGGCTGACGCCCGCTGCCGGCGTCAGATACGCCACCAACTGGTCGCTGCGAACCAGTACTACCGCCGCGGATACCGCGGGGTGATCGCGTAGAGCCGATTCGATTTCACCGAGTTCGATGCGCAGTCCGCGCAGCTTGACCTGGAAATCCGTTCGACCGATGTACTCAATCTCACCAAAACTGTTCCACCGCACCAGGTCACCCGTGCGATAAAGCCGCTGCCCGTTACCGGAGAACGGATCCGCAACAAACCGATCGGCGCTCAGATCGGGCCGCGCCAGGTAGCCGCGTGCAAGCTGGACACCGGCGAGGTACAACTCCCCCGCAACTCCGACCGGCACCGGATGCAACCGCGAGTCGAGCACCAGCGCCCGGGTGTTCCACACCGGCACACCGATCGGCACACTTGCGACGTCGGATTCGGTGACCTCGTGGTACGTCACGTCGACCGCGGCCTCGGTCGGACCGTACAGGTTATGCAAGCGCGCAGCGGGAAGAACCGTCCGCAGCGTTGACGCCACCTGTGGTGTCAACGCCTCACCGGAGGCGAACACCCGGGTCAAAGAAGTACACGCCGCCACTGAGGGTTCGCCGACAAACACGTCGAGCATCGACGGAACAAAGTGAGCGGTGGTGACGCCGTACTCCGAAATGGCGGACGCGAGGTAGGCGGGGTCGCGGTGTCCGTCCGGCTCGGCAACAGCCAACCGGGCACCAACCTGCAACGGCCAGAAGAACTCCCACACCGACACGTCGAACGTGAACGGCGTCTTCTGCAACACCACGTCATCACCGGCCAGTCCGTACTCGGCCTGCATCCACACCAGGCGATTCACGATCGCCCGATGCGATACCGCAACACCCTTCGGCTTACCGGTCGAACCGGACGTAAAGATCACGTACGCCGTGTTGTCCGGCCGCAGCGGCGCCAGCCGATCGGTATCGACAAGCGCTGCGTCCGAGAACTGGGAAGTATCCAGCGAATCCAACGAGACAACCGTGGTGCCCGCTGTGAAACCGTCACGATCGGTGGTCAGCACGCACACCGGTCCGGCCGTCCCCAGAACGTACTCGTTGCGATCGGCGGGCTGATCGGGATCGACCGGCAGATAGGCCCCGCCTGCTTCGATCACCGCGTACATCGCGACAACCAAGTCGATGGACCGCCTGATTGCCAAGCCCACCAAGGTGTCAGGTCCGACGCCCATCGTCACCAGCATCCGGGCGAGTCGATGCACACGCGCCGAGAAATCGCGATAGGTCAGCAGCTCGTCCTCGTAGACGAGTGCCGTGGCGTCCGGAGTCCGATGCGCTTGTTCGACAAACATGTCGACCAGTGTCTTCTCCGGCACCTCGTGGCCGGTCGCATTCCAGGTGCCGATCACCAATTCGCGCTCGTCGACGGTGAGCAGGTCGATGTCACCGACCACGATGGCCGGATCTTCCGCGACGACGCCGAGGAGCGCCGCCAACCGTGAGGCAACAGAATCGATGGTCGACGGATCGAAAAGATCTGTGGCGTAATCGATCATGATCGACAGCCCGCCGTGCTCGGGGTCTTCCCAGACGGTGAACTGGAGGTCGAACTTGGCCACCGCGGATTCGAGTTCGACGCCCGTGACCGTCAACCCGCCGATATCGGTAGCGCCGTGTTCACTCTGGCCGAGGTTCTGAAACGCCAGCATGACCTGGAAGAGCGGGTTGTGCGCCTGTGAGCGGGCGGGATCAAGGACCTCGACAAGGCGCTCGAACGGAACGTCCGTATGGCCGAAGGCATCAAGATCGGTCGCGCGAGCGGCTTTCAGCACGTCCACGAACGAACTCGCGGAGTCGATCTCGGTGCGCAGGACCAGAGTGTTGACGAACATTCCGATCACATCGTCGAGAGCGCGATCGCCACGACCTGCGACCGGCGTACCGATCGCGATATCCGATGTAGCGGACAACCGGGCAAGCAGGACGGCAATGGCACTGTGCAGCACCATGAAGACCGAAGCCTTGTGTTGCTGCGCCAACGATTCGAGCCGGACGAGCAAGTTCTTCTCGATCGAGAACTGGTGCGACGCACCACGGTTGGTTGCCACAGCAGGGCGCGGGCGATCTGTCGGAAGTTCGAGCAGTTCCGGCATCCCTGCCAACTGATGCGTCCAGTAGTCGATCTGCCGCGAAATCAACGATTCCGGGTCGCTCTCGTCACCGAGAACGGACCGCTGCCACAGCGTGAAGTCCGCGTACTGGACCCCCAAAGGAGCAAAATCGGGCGCTGAACCCTGCGATCGAGCTGCGTAGGCACTCACAACGTCGCGGACCATCGGCCCCATCGAGAAACCGTCGCCGCTGATGTGGTGAACCACAAAGACGAGGACGTATTCCGAGTCTGCGACGTGGAACAGGCGGGCCCGCAACGGAACCTGCGTCGTGACGTCGAAGCCCTCGGTGACAACAGCAGTGACACGGTCGATCAGGTCGGATTCCGTGACCACAACCGGGGTCAGGTCCAGCACGACGTCCGACGCGGCGAGAACCTGCTGGTATCCGACGCCGTCGATTTCGGGATAGACGGTGCGCAGGCTCTCATGGCGCTCGACCAGATCGGTGATCGCGGCGCGTAGCGCCTCGACGTCGAGGGCGCCGGTCAGCCGGAGTGCCACTGGAATGTGATCGACGGCCGACGCGGAATCGAACCGGTTGAGGAACCACATGCGCTGCTGCGCCAACGACAGCGGTATCTGTGCCGGACGCTCTCGAGCAACCAGCGGATCCCTGGTACCACTTCCGGCCGAATCTACTACCAGAGAGGCTAATTCGGATACGGTCGGAGCATCGAAGAAAGCTCGCATGTCGAGTTCCACGCCGAGTTCGGCGTTGGCGCGTGCCACGACCCGGGTTGCGAGGAGCGAGTTACCACCGAGGTCGAAGAATCCGTCGTCGATGCCGAGATCGTCGCGGCCGAGCAAGTCGGCAAAGATCGCGACCAACGTCTTCTCGACCGGGGTGCTCGGTGCGCGGTATTCGACAACCTGCGCTGTGAACTCGGGTGCCGGCAGAGCCTTGCGATCCAGCTTGCCGCTGGCGTTGAGCGGAAATGCCTCGAGTTCGACAAACAGCGACGGCACCATGTAGTCCGGCAGGCGCCCGCCCAATTCATCTGCAAGAGCGTCGGTGTCGAGTAAAACACCTAGCGCGGGAACCACGTACGCCACGAGGTTGTCACCAAGAGTCGCGTCGGAATGGACGAGAACAGCCGCCTGCGCGATTGCAGCGTTGTCGAGAAGTGCGGATTCGATCTCGCCGAGTTCGATGCGCAGCCCGCGCAGTTTCACCTGAAAGTCGGTGCGGCCGATGTACTCGAGGAGTCGCTGAGCACCAAGCCCGCGCCAGCGAACGAGGTCGCCGGTCCGGTACATACGAGCACCGGCCTCGGTGGGATGCGCAACAAACCGATCGGCCGAGAGATCAGGACGGGCGACATAGCCGCGCGCCAATTGGACACCGGCAAGGTACAACTCGCCGGGGACTCCGGGAGGAACCGCCCGCAGGGCGTCGTCGAGCACCAGTAGTTCGGTGCCGGCTACCGCGCGTCCGATCGGAACGGCCACCTCGTCCTGCTCGCCGGTGGCGTAGTAGGTGACGTCGACGGCAGCTTCGGTCGGACCGTAAAGATTGTGCAGCGCAGCCGAACTGACGTCGCGCAGACGCGCCGCCGTCTGCGCCGGAAGCGCTTCACCGGATGCAAAAACGTAACGGAGAGTGGTGATCTCGGAAACCGTGGGTTCGGCGACAAAAACGGCCAGCATCGACGGCACGAAGTGAACGACCGTGACGCCGTACTCGATCATGGTGCGGGCGACATACGCGGGATCACGATGTCCGTCCGGCTCCGCGATGACAAGCGATGCACCGATCTGCAACGGCCAGAAGAACTCCCACACCGACACGTCGAACGTGAAGGGCGTCTTCTGAAAGACGACATCCGCGGCGGTGAAGGCGTACTCGTCCTGGCGCCACACGAGGTTGGCGACGATGGCACCGTGGGCAACCCCGACGCCCTTGGGACGCCCGGTGGAGCCGGAGGTGAAGATGACGTACGCGAGATTGTCCGCGCGCAGCGGTGAGCGCCGGTCGGTATCGGCGAGCGGCTCGGCGGAATGCACCGACACATCGGTCGTGTCCATCTCGAGGACGGAAACACCATCCGGGAGGGTCAGCTCGTCAGTGGACACCGTCAGCACCAGGACCGGCGCCGCGACATCGAGGACGTAGGCCACGCGTTCGGCTGGATGATCGGGATCGAGTGGCACATACGCGCCGCCCGCCTTCACGATCGCGTACATCGCCACCAGCAGTTCCACGGACCGCCGGATACCGAGACCGACCAGTGTGTCCGGCCCGACCCCACGTCGGACCAGTTCGCGGGCGAGCTGATTGACACGGCCGTCGAATTCGGCATACGTCAGCGACGTGTCACCGAACCTGAGTGCAATCGCATCGGGGGTTCGCGACACCTGCTCGTCGAACAGACTCACCAGGGTTGTCTCGACAACGGTCGGCTCGTCGACGGCAACCACAGACGTGGCGTCGGCGATCAACGCGTCCACGACGCCGCCGAGTCCGCCGTCCTGGGATGCGATCAGCTCAGGTAACACGGTGGAGATGACAACAGGGACGAGCGCGTCGGCCCCCAACGCGCCGCCCATCGCTGCGTCGAGGGTTGTGAGCTCGCTGTGTAGACGTTCGTAGCTGATATCCGTATCGCCGTGGGCAAGTGCGCGCCGGCCCGGTTCCACCTCGGCAACCGCTGCGATCAGTCTCGGGAGATCCTCGATCGTCAGCGACTGTGGTCCAGGTATTCCGACGGACATCTAGGCTTCCTCCAACTGACTGCGCACGAGCCGACAACAGCACGAACTGACAACACACGGCGGCACCGGTAAGGCACAGTGTGTGCCGTCCCGATGCCGCCCACTGGGCAAATACTGCATATTACCCGTCGATACGGTCACCCTTTTCCGCGCTCGCCTGCGCATCCGCAATCAAAGAGCTCACCAACGAGGCAATTCCGTCAGCACCGAGCGCCGGGAGAATTCCCGGAACCAAGCCGGTCAGAGACACGGAGATCAAGGCATCCGCACCCAGCGCGGCACCCATCGTCGCTCTCATCAGCGCCAACTTCTCGGCCAGCTGTGTGAAGGTCACCACGGTGTCGCCGTGTGTGAAGGCAACCGCCGTCGGATCTGCTGCGGCGGCCGCTGCTGCGAGGTCCGGAAGATCGGCGGCAGTCTTCGGCTCGGCTGCCTCGATCAGCGCGCGTTCGAAGTCCGTCACGATGTCGATGGTCCGCAGAACCACCGTCGGATCTGCGGCAACGGCGTCGACCACGGCCCGCAACCTGGCTGCGAACAGTTCCATGGTCGCGGCGTCGTACAGATCGGTTGCGTAGGTGAACCGCATCCGGATATCGGACAGCGCACCGCGCTCGTCGAACTCCTCGATACCGGTGAGCTGCAGGTCGAACATCGCCGAGTCGAATCCGTCATCCACCGCCGACAGTTCGAGCCCTGGCAGCGCAAACGTGCCAAGTGCCATGTTCTGGAACGTGAGCATCACCTGGAACAGCGGTGAGTACGCCTGTGAGCGCTCACGCCCGACCTGCTCGACCAGACGCTCGAACGGCACGTCTGCATTTCCGAACGCCGCGAGGTCCTTCTCCTTCACCTGCTGCAGTAGGTCGACAAACGTGGTTGCCGGTTTCACCTGCGTGCGCAACACCAGCGTGTTGACGAACATACCGACCAGATCGTCCAGGACTCGCTCGCCGCGGCCCGCCACCGGGGTACCGATCGCGATGTCGTTCGAGCCACTGAGCTTGGACAGCAGCACCGAGAACGCGGCGTGCACGACCATGAACACGGTCGAGTTCTGCTCGCGCGCGATTTCCGCGATTCGACGCGTGGAGTCCGCGCCGAGCGTGAACAGGAAGTCCGCACCCTTCATCGACTGCGTCGGCGGACGAGGACGGTCCGTCGGCAGTTCCAGAAGTTCGGGAACGCCGGCGAGTTCCTGCGTCCAGTAGGCAAGCTGCGTCGACAGCTCGCTATCCGGATCGTCCTCGGAACCCAGAACGTCGCGCTGCCACAACGTGTAGTCCGCGTACTGGACTTCGAGCGGAGCCCATTCGGGTGCCGCTCCCCCGGTACGCGCCGTGTACGCGATCATCGTGTCCCTGATCATCGGAGCCATCGAGAATGCGTCGCCGCTGATGTGGTGGACCACAACGATCAGGACATGCTCGGTGGGCGTGATCTGGAACAGGCGAACGCGCAGGGGAACACCGGCAGTGACGTCGAAGCCCTGACCGACGACCTTCGCGACCTCGGCCCCAATCGTGTCTTCGCCGACATACAGCACGGCCATGTCGACAACGGCTGCCGACTTGGACTGAATCGACTGCGTCGGGCCGTCCCCGAGATCGGGATAGAACGTCCGCAGGATCTCGTGGCGAGCAACAAGGTCGGAGACGGCCGACTGCAATGCTGCGACGTCGAGATCGCCGGACATCCGGATCGCGACCGGGATGTTGTACGCGGCAGACCTGCGGTCGATCTGGTTGAGAACCCACATCCGCTGCTGAGCGAGCGACAACGGAATCTGCGACGGCCGTTCCTGCGCCACCAACTGTGCCCGCGAACCGGAACCGGCATGTTCGAGCACCCGCGACGCCAGCAGTCCGACAGTCGACGCTTCGAAGATGATCCGCACCGGGATCTGGGCATCAAGCGCCTGACCCAACCGTGCGACAACCTGCGTGGCGATCAGCGAGTTTCCACCGAGATCGAAGAAGTCGTCGTCCAAC
Source organism: Rhodococcus sp. MS16 (assembly GCF_013277795.1). Taxonomy (NCBI): domain Bacteria; kingdom Bacillati; phylum Actinomycetota; class Actinomycetes; order Mycobacteriales; family Nocardiaceae; genus Rhodococcus; species Rhodococcus sp. MS16. The sequence goes on along the minus strand of NZ_VBTM01000035.1, from coordinate 3,178 downwards.
CCGACTCGTGGAACGCCAAGGACTTCGGCAAACACCGACGCCACGATCTCCTCGACCGGGTTGCTCGGGGCACGGAATTCCGTTGCCTCGAATTCGGGTTCCGGCAGCGCCTTTCGATCGATCTTGCCGTTGATGTTGAGCGGCAATTCGCTCAGCACCATCAACGCCGACGGCACCATGTAACTCGGCAACTCGCGGACGAGTTCCGCCTTCACACTGTCGACGTCGACGGTGGCCCCGGCCTGCGGAACGAGGTAACCGACCAGTCGATCCCCCAGTCGCGGATCGGTTTTCGCGACGACAACCGCGGCGTCCACGGACTCAGCAGCTCTGATAACAGCTTCGATCTCACCGAGTTCGATGCGGTAGCCACGGATCTTCACCTGGAAGTCGGCACGATCGACGTACTCGAGTTCACCGCCACTGCGCCAGACAACGAGGTCGCCGGTGCGGTACAGACGTGAGCCCGGTTCTCCGAAGGTGTTGGCGACAAAGCGTTCCGACGTCAGGTCGGCGCGGCCGTGATAACCGCGAGCCAACTGGGTTCCGGCCAGGTACAGCTCACCGGTGACTCCGACCGGGACCGGATGCAGTCGCTCGTCGAGCACGTAGACCTGCGTATTCCATTCCGGGGCACCGATCGAGACCGACGAGGTGTCGCTCTCGTCCACATCGTGCGCCGTCACTGACACCGCAGCCTCAGTCGGACCGTACAGATTGACCAGTGCCGCATCGGACACCTTGCGGAACTCTGCCGCCGTTGCCGCGGGCAAGGCCTCACCGATGGCAAGGACACGCTCGAGCGACTGCGGAAGAGTGCCGTCTGCCGCGGCCGTCAGCATCGAGAGCATGGACGGCACCGCGTGCAGCGTCGTCACCTTCTCCTGGGCGATGAGCGCCAGCATGTACTCGGCGTCCTTGTGGCCGTCCGGGTCGGCGATGACCAGGCGGGACCCGGATGTCAAGGCGGACCAGAACTCCCAGACCGAGAGGTCGAATGTTGCTGCGGTCTTGAGCAACATTGCGTCGGTCTGGTCGAGACCGTAGCGATCACGCTTCCACAGAAGCTGATTGACGATCGCGGCGTGGGACAGCGCCACACCCTTCGGCTTGCCGGTCGATCCCGACGTGAAGATCACGTACGCGGTATTCGCCGAACGAAGCGGTGCGATCCGCTCGTCGCCGTGTACAGGCGCTCCGGAGACGCCCGACAGATCGAGGGTGTCGATGACCAGAACGTTGTCGATCCCCACGAGCGACGGCGCGTCGTTCTCGGTGCTGAGCACGCACACCGGCGCGGCCATCTCGAGGACGTACCCGGTGCGATCGGCCGGATGATCCGGATCGATCGGGACGTAACCGCCGCCTGCCTTGGCAACGGCGTACATGCCGATCACCAGGTCGATGGAGCGTCGCATTCCCAACGCCACCAACGACTCCGGACCGACTCCCATTCCGATCAGGTGACGGGCGAGTCGGTTGACCTTGTTGTCGAACTCGGCATACGTCAGCGATTCGAGTCCATGGACCAACGCGACGGAATCACCGTGCGCGGCAACCTGCTGATCGAACAGGTCGACCAGTGTCGCGTCGGAGTCGAGTACATGCTCCGTTGCATTCCATTCCTGCAGAACCTGATTCGACTCATGCGGATCGAGCACGACGATGTCGCCGACCACGACCGACGGATCGGCAACAACCGCAGCCAGAACGGTGTTGAACCGATCAGCAAAGGACTGGACTGTCGACTCGTCGAAAAGGTCGTGCGCGTAGCTGAATACGGCCGAGATGCCCGAGGCAACACCACGCTCGTCGTAGTTGTCACCGACGATCAACTGCAGATCGAACTGGGCAACACCGTTGTCGATCTCCAGGCCCTTCACTGCGAGACCAGGCAGTTCCAGGCTTGCCTGTTCCATGTTCTGGAAGAGGAATCCCACCTGGTAGAGCGGGTGACGAGCAGTCGAACGCGCGGGGTTGAGAACCTCGACCAGTCGCTCGAACGGAACGTCGGCATGCGCGAATGCCTGCAGATCGTTCTCTCGCACGCGGGCAAGCAGTTCCGTGAAGCTGTCTGCGCCGTCGACGTGTGTCCGGAATACCAGGGTATTGACGAACATGCCGATCAGATCGTCGAGCGCACGCTCACCACGACCGGCGATCGGGGTGCCCACCGCGATGTCGTCGGTACCGGACAAGCGCGCCAGCAGGACCGCAAACGCCGCGTGCGTGACCATGAACAAGGTGGTGCCGTGCTCACGGGCCAGCGCCGACAGACCCTGATGCACTGCTGCGTCGATCTCGAACTGAAGGTAGCCACCGCGGTACGACTGCGCGGCGGGACGCAGACGGTCCGTCGGCAGGTCCAGCTGGTCCGGCAGCCCGGCCAAAGCCTGGCTCCAGTAGGCGATCTGTTCGGACGACACGGATTCCGGGTCGTCCTCGCTGCCCAGCACCTCGCGCTGCCACAGGCTGTAATCGGCGTACTGCACGTCCAGCGGAGCCCAACCCGGCGCCGTTCCCTGCGCCCGTGCCGCGTAGGCCATGACGAGGTCGCGGGCGAACGGAGTAGTCGAGGAACCGTCCGCGGCGATGTGGTGCACCACGACGGCGAGAACGTACTCGTTCTCGGCTACCTGGAACAACCGAATCCGCAGCGGGATTTCGGCCGTCACGTCGAACCTCGTCGACGCCAATTCGACCAGCTTGCCGACAATCTCGGCTTCCGTGACGCTTTCGACGTCCAATTGCACCGGCGTATGTCCTACCGGTTCGATGACCTGGACCGGTCCCGAATCGGTTTCCGGATACACAGTGCGCAGGGTTTCGTGACGGGCAACGACGTCGCCGATAGCCGCACGCATCGCCCTCAGATCGAGTTCGCCGCTCAGTCGCAGAGCAAACGGCATGTTGTAGGCACCGGCGGAGCCGTCGAACCGGTTGAGGAACCACATACGTTGCTGCGCAAGAGAAAGCGGAATCTCTTCCGGACGATCCTGAGCTGTCAGCGCAAGGCGGCTTCCTTCGCCGACGTGCGATTCGAGACGTGCGGCGAGTTCCTGAACGGTGGACGCTTCGAACAGAAGGCGAACCGGTACGGCCGTCTCGAGTTCTTCGGCGATCCGCATGACAACCCGAGTCGCGATGAGGGAGTTGCCACCCAACTCGAAGAAATCAT
>NZ_VBTM01000034.1:0-17348 GCF_013277795.1 Rhodococcus sp. MS16 | reverse complement strand
CTCGAGACCTTCGACGCCCCACCCGGCCACATCCAGTCCGTCAGCGCCGACACCTGAATGCATTCCTGGCACCTACCGACTCCCGACGGTTACATCTTTTACTTCGTTTACTCAGTGATCTCGACCACATGAACTCTAGGTCGTGTTGCGGGGTGGCGCAAGTCCCACTTCGTCCATCCACGTTTTTGCTCGCAGGCGGCTTTGGATTCTCTGCACACAAGAGATTTGGACACGCATCATTCCTCTTTGTGCTGCTGGTGGTCCCGCTATTAGTAGATCGACTCCTCGCATCGGGGTCGAGATCTGGCGCGTCGGACCAACGTCGCGACACCACGTCGTACGCGCTGGTGGTCAACGACGACGGGGCCGCTGATTTGGTGCGGGAAATAGCAGCGTGATGACGTCACCGGGGCCGAAGTCCGAGTCGCAATGTTGCGGTTGCGCTATGGGACGTGGCGTTACGTCTACAACTGGGTACCGAGCACGGTAACCAACCTCGACGGACGGACTGCCGGAATGGGGCTACACGTTTCTCGGGTAGAAGATCCCGATGAGATTGCAGCGCGTGAATTGAAAGTCATGGCCCCGTTGCCGGAGCGCGAGGTATGCGGCTGAACAAACCTCGGCAAGGGATTCGCTCTGTATCGGTGATATTCGTTCGACGATGGCAGCGAGTTTTACGTCGAGGGCCGAAACGACCATGATCGTCAGGGGCGGCGAGAGTATCGTCACCCCTGACGATCGGCAAGGAGCTGGAGGGAACACCCAAGTGTCGGTTCACGTCTCGGTGAATGGTCCGGATGGGGTGTCGGAATCGGATTCGCTGCGCTCGCACAGTGGGATGTTGGCAAGACATCCGCAGCAGCGATTCTCCAGGGCGCCAGCGCCCACAGACTCAGTGGAGTATGTCTCGAACCTGAGCGCTCAGGTGATCCGCCGGCATTATCGAACGTGCGACACCCATGTGTTTCTTCCAATGGGCTATCGCACCGGCTTCGTCACGTGCACGTAGAAGCTTGATCAGTCGCCGTTGTGACCGTACGAACAACTTGTAGTTTGCCTGATATGTCTCGACGTCATTGCGACTGCGCTCGAGCGCGACGGAAACGGTGTGGCGTTCTACGATCTCGTGAAGCATGCCAGCGGTCAGGGCAAGGGTGGCATTTCCCGATAGTTGAACCATGAGGAGGTGGAAACGTGCAGCAGCACTGCCGAAGTCGTCGGCCGCATATCCAGCGGGGATATCCTCGTCGACGAATCGCTCGAGTTCGTCGAACGCAGCCTCTGTCCCGCTCACCGCAAGAAGGCCGGCTGCGGCGGGTTCGATAGCTTCGCGGGCGACGAGCACGTCGGAAACCGTTGCCCCCGAGAGTTCGAGGAGTAATGATGCAGGGCGGGCCACTATCTCCGGTCCGGGCACGCAGACCCGGGCGCCGGTACGTGATCCGCGACGGACCTCGACGAGACGTTCTGCTTCGAGGACTCGGACCGCTTCGCGGAGAGTCGGTCGACTGACCGAGAAGTGTTCCATCAGTTCTGCTTCGTGGGGCAGGTGATCGCCGTCGACCAGTTTTCCTTCGACGATCATGCGACGGAGCTTGCCGGCAACGAGTTCGGCTGTCTTCGGCGTACGGACCGGTCGCCCTGTTGTGCTGAGCAGGTTGAACGCCGGAGCCTCGGTCATGTCAGTCACTGGTCTACCTCGCCTTTGGTCTGGAGCAACTTCATATACCTAGTAAAGCACCCCGAAGTGCTTGATCGGGTTCACAACGGATGATGATGAGATCAATTGCCGCCCTGGTATCGCGACGAACGGATCGGTCTCAGCTCCTCTGAGTTGTAGAAATGTAACTATGTAGTGAGCTAGTGGGATGTAGATGTTCCTCGCAAACGCGGGCGCCGTTCCCGATGCTGTCCGGGGTGGAGTTGACCATTGTCGAGGCGGATCTCGGGGGAGAAGCGGTCGGTGATCTACCGACAGTGGTGGGCAAGATTCCCGTTCGCATGAGTGATGCGCGCATTGGTGCAAAAGGGCGCTTGTTACGAACTTCCATCGAAATCTATTTTATTGCAGTACTATTCGGTTCAGTTAGGTCGTCTTGGTGCCACGTTCTCCAAACGAGACCTAACTTCGCTGCACTACGCCGTGAGTGCATCGTCACCGAAATATGTCGCGCCAACCAGGTCGAGTATGTCCAGGCAACCACCTACATTGATGTTCTCGTGAGTGGTGGACCTGTGGCAGAGAATGGAGATTGTATGTTCACCCCAATTCAGGTGATCGAATGAAGGCTGCAGATCAGTACCACATCGCTATCGTCACTGATGATCCAGAAGCGAAGATGCTCGAGCTCTCGGAACTCTTCGGCTACGAATGGGGCGAAATGATGGGAGGCCCGACTACGGTTACCGTGCCCAGCGGCGATACGACCGTCGATACAACTGTCGAGCTCAAAGCCTGGTATTCACTGTCCGAACCGCGAATGGAGATCGTTCAGAGTGTTCCAGGCTCAGTGTGGACTCCCACTGAGGGTTCTGGCATTCACCATCTGGGCTATTGGGTGGACGATGTCAGTGCGGAGTCCGCCGAACTGACGCGGCGAGGCTACGCAGTCGAGGCGGTAGGCAACTGGCCGGACGGCACTGCGTATTGGGCCTATCACTGCAGTCCGTCCGGTCCACGCATCGAGATTGTCAGCCGGAATCTCAAGCCTGTGTTGGACCGCTACTTCGAGACTGGAAAGTTGTCGTCCTAGTTCAGAAAGACACCGACGTGTGTGGGGTTCACAACTTCGCGCACGTCGGTTTTTTTGCCCGGCTTCTACATCGGAATTGGTTGCGGCCATTGCTAAGTGGACGTGATCGCAACTCTCGCCCGCGGTGCTCCACGATCCGGATAGTCAGTCCTGTAAATTTTCGCCGCACCGATCGCTGATCGCCGGATGGGTAAACGCAGCTGCTATCTCTGCCACACAGAGCAGAGATAGCAGCTTCCTTCGATCTACCGGAAATTCGGTGTGGCGACTCCGGCGTTACTTGATGATTACCGTAGTCGGGTCGGTTTGCACACCGTCTTTCATGGTCAAGACGATAAGACCGTTGCCGCATACGGCTTTGAATCCGGCGATTGCTTGTCCGTCGCACGTGAAGGTCAGCCCTGCGCCGGCGGGCAGCGGGATGTCCTTGGCGGAACGGATTGCCGCGTCTAGTGCTGCCGGCGACGTATCGGTACCGGTGACAGACTTGGTGGCACGAATCAGGCCGAGCATTCCCTGATAGCCGGTCACGGCGTAACCCTCGACGGGAGTGTTGGGTGAGTACTTTTTCATAACTTCCCGATACAGAACGCTTTCGGGGGAGTTGGAGACTGTGTCCGCGGATCCGATGATCTTAGTGCCCTCCATGGCGGCGCCGACGGCGTCGACAACGTCCGCGTTGGCGCAGGATTGAACTGCCATGGTCTCGGTGGTCGAGCCCAATGTGTTCAGTGCCTTCAGGATGGAAGTGCAGATCGTTGACTCGCCGTAGACGACGATACCGTCCGGGTTACTGTCGAGCCCCGCATTGACCTGTGGAGTGGCGTCGGGGGTTCCGAAGGGGATGGGGATGATCTTCAGATTTGCGCCGTTGGCGGCGAATGCGGGTACGCCGATCTGTTCGAGAGATCCGGTTGCCGCGGGAAGATCAATCGTATATGCGACAACATTTTTCATCCCTTTCTCTCCGGCGTATTGAGCCATGGCCTGGGAAGTGTTGGAACCTGCGGTCCACATGTACGCGCCGTCGCCAGTGGTCTCGACGGCGCTGCCACCGAGTGCGGCGACGTAGGGGATCCCTGCTGAAGTGATGATGGGTGCGATGATCTGGCCGAGGCCACTGCTGGGGAGTACCACCGCGGATACCTTTGCTTCGACCATCTGGTTTGCGCAATCGCGTGCAGAGACAGGTTCTTCTTGTTGTTTGCAGATGACCAATTCGACAGGGCGGCCACCGATGCCACCGAGCTGCTCGTTTGCATATTTTGCGGCAGCTTCGGCGGCTTCCCGGTTTTCGGGCTGTGAAACAGCCTGCCCATTTTCGTTATTGATGAACCCGATCTTTACAGGTGTGCCTGTGGCGGCGATACCGGGGAATGCGCCGGCGGGTAGATCTGCCGAAGAGGAGGACGATGAGGAGTCGGAGGTATCGCCTGCGCTCTCGCTGCTACAAGCAGTCATTGCTGTCATCGCAACGACGGCAATGGACGCCGCCACTATCTTTGAAACATGCAGGCCGTTCGAGGGTTTCATCGGTGGTCCTTCTGTTGGGGTGGATAACATCGGCCGCCGTTGAAGCCATGGCGGACCGGGTGAAGTGGATGGAGACGGCAGAAGCGCTCCGGGTTTCGATATGCCTGCTCGTAGCGGCGTATTCGTCAGCCCTGTGTCAGATGATCGTGCTCTGTTCAACGGCGTCCACGGTCTCTACTGCTTCCGTGCGCGGACGTTCGTTTGCGCCCAGATATGCGTCTTCGATCAGGTGAGGGTGTGCCGCAAGTTCGGCGGCATCCCCTTGCAAGACGTTGTCACCGTGGCGCAGGACGAGTGCTGTGTCGGCCACCGTCAGTGCGAGCTGCACGTGCTGCTCGACGAGTATGACGGCAGTTCCGGTGGTATCGGCGACTGTCCGCAATACCGGGAGAAGCCGTTCGACGATGACAGGTGCCAAACCCATGCTCAACTCGTCGATGAGAAGTACTTTCGGGTGTTGAATCAGGGCGCGCCCGATGGCAAGCATTTGCTGTTCTCCACCAGAGAGTGCGCCGGCGTGCACTTTCAGTCGCTTGTCCAGCTCTGGAAAGTAGCCGAGAATCTTCTCTCGCGATGCGGCCCATTCGCGTCGTGATTTCACTGCCAGTCGAAGGTTCTCTTCCACGGTCAGGGTGGTGAACAGTGCGCGGTCGTCGGGGACGAACACCAGCCCGGCGTCGGATGCGCTGCGTGCGTGCCCGGACTTGACGTGATGGCCGGTGATCTCCACCGTGCCACCGAGACTGGGCAACAAACCTGCCAGCGTGAGCAGCATAGTTGTCTTGCCTGCGCCGTTCGGTCCGAGGAGCGCGAGGATTTCGCCTTCACGTAATTCTAGATCGAAATCGCGAACGCAGGGTCGGCCCTGCGAATAGCCGGCATCCATATCGGTGCACTTCAAGACCGCGGTCATGCGTTCAGCTCCTGTCCGGTGTGCGTCGCGCCGAGGTAGGCCCGGGTAACTGCGGGGTCCTTGCGTATTTCTTCCGGAGTGCCGATTGCGATGACTTTACCCAGATCGAGAACGACAATCCGGTCGCAGACCTCCAAGACCAGCTCCATATCGTGATCGACCATGACGACCGTCAGGCCTGAATCACGTACGGCCCGTAGTCGATTCCCCAGCCACATGCTTTCGGTGCTGCCCAGTCCGGCAGCAGGTTCGTCCAGCAGTACGACGCGCGGCCGGCCGGCGAGAGCGCGGGCAACCGAGACCAACTGGCGTTGTCCTTGAGAGAGTTCCTTGACCGGTCGGTCCGCGACCGAGCTCAGGTGTAGTAGTTCGAATAGTTCGTCGAGGCCAGCGGAATCGAGTGGCGGATTGTCCGGTCCTCGATGGTGTGACGCAGTTGTGCCGACGGAGACGTTTTCGCGGACCGAGAGATCGTCGTACAACTCGATGCCTTGGAAGGTGCGCCCGAGTCCGGAGCGACTGCGTTGAAAAGCCCTCTTGCCGTTGAGATTCAGGCCGCCGATTGTGACACTGCCGGTGGCGTCGGCGAAGCCGCTGATCGCATCGATAAAGGTGGTCTTGCCGGCTCCGTTGGGGCCGATCAGGCCGATGATCTCGCCGTCACGGACATCGAATGAGACGTCGTCGAGTGCGGTGATGCCGCCATATCGGACACCGATTTCGTGGCTGGAGAGGACGACGTCACCGATCGGACGGGCAGTGCCGAGGTACGGGGTTGTGCTGTCCAACTCGAACTCGATGTGCTCGGATTCTGGGTCGGTAGTTGCGGGGGTGATCTTGCGGCGCAGGTAGTCGACCGTCTTGTGCACTTCGGAGATGATTCCTTCTGGATTCATGATGACGGTGATAACCAGGAGAACCCCGGTGATCACTGCGTAGTAGCTACCGACGTTGGCGACGCGGTCGAGGAAGATGAACATTATTCCGCCGGCTCCCATGACTCCGGCGAGTATTCCGCCGGAGACGCAGGTGACACCTGCCAGGTAGGCGACTGCGAACATCGCGATTCCGCCCATGGCAGAGAAGGATTCAGGAACGGCCATGGTTTGTTGGTACGCCATCAAGGACCCGCCGAGACCGGCGATGAACGCGCCGATCGCGAAGGCAATCAGTTTCGTGCGGGAAACGTTGATGCCGGAGGCGGCAGCAGATCGCTCGTTTGCACGTACCGCGAGCATTGATGCACCGAGTCGACTGGTTCGTAGTTTTGCCGTACCGACGGCGATGATCACCAGTACTGCGAGGCAGAGAATGCCGAAGGAGATTTTTGGATAGGAGTCGCCGGATCCGATCCCGAGATCGATGCCGAACAGCGACGGGTCGTCGACGCGTGCTCCGTTGACTCCACCGTTCAACTTGTTGTTGCGGAACCAGAACATCTCGAGAAACACTGCGAGGCTCAACGTCACCACCGCGACGGGTAGTCCTCGGATGCGTAGTGCCGGCAGGCCGACGACTACCCCGATCACCATCGCCACCAGTGCTGCGAGGACGGGGGCAATGGGGAAGGGGATTCCCCACTCCGTGGTGAAGCGGCTGAGCATGAATGCGGCCACTCCGGCAAGCGCTAACTGCGCCAACGATATTTGTCCTGCGAATCCGGTGACCACCACCTGTGAGATGGCGATGACCGCGAGGGTGAACGTCAAGATCACCGCACCGCGGTAGCTGCCGTGAGTGAAGACGAGAAATCCTAGCGCGATCACGGTGAAGGTGACTGTGGGGATCACCAAGTTCTTGGGCCGTGGCGCGGCGCCAAGGGTGTTCTGGATGATCGCACCACGTGTGGGGAGCGGTCGTCCGCGGAAGACGAGAAAAATGAGGATCAGGATCAGCGGAATCAACTCGGCCATTCCCGCTTGTGGTAGCCAGCTCACCGTTGCCTGCAGGTGGGTCATCTCCGACTGGAGCACACCGATTCCGAGTCCGGCAGCCACGGCTGGTCCGATGGAATTGAAGTTTCCGACTAACGCCGCGGCGAGGGCCGGGACGATGAACATTGTGTAAGAGATCGGGATGAGCGGCACGATCGGGGCGATGAGGATGCCGCTGAGCCCGGCGATCATGGTGCTCAATGCCCAGTTGGCGTAGGCGATTCGTTCGGGGGAGAGCCCGGTGACGATCGCGCCTTTCTCCGATTCGGCAGCCGCTCGGGTTGCCAGTCCGAATCGGGTCAATCGGAAAGCGAGCACGAGCAGGATGGTCAGAACGATGATGATGGCGGCGAACCAGATTCGGTCTGCCGGTATACGAATGCCGCCGAATTTCATGACATTTGTAGGCAGGATGGCTTTCACCGAGACCGGAGTTGTGCCGACCCTCGCCGCCAAGAGAGCCTGAACGGCAAGCATCAGAGCGATCGAGGCTACGGCCTTGGCGGTGGCCGGCGCGGTCCTGAGCAGCCTGAATACTGCGAAGTACATCAGCACGCCTAGGGCTGCGGCGATGGCCATTGCTATGCCCATCGCTGGGATCAGTCCTATCGGGCCACCCAGATCCAGGGTTTTGGGCAGGCCAGGTATCGGGATCAGGAGTTCGCCGCTGCGTAGGTAGGCGTACGTATAGGCGACGTAAAGCGCGATAGCGCCGGTCGCGAAGTTCACTACGCCCGAGCTTCGGTAGGTCATGACCAATGCCAGGGCGAGCGCTGCGTAGACAGCGCCGTTACCCAGCCCGAGGAGCAGGAACTGGAGATCTTGGGTCATCACTTGGGTCTTTCGCTAGAAAGGGAAGAGTGGCTGCTGCTGTCGGATCAGTTGAGGATGACCTCAGGGTCAGTTAGCTAGTCGCCGCGACGGCCTCTGACCTCCGCGTTGACATCTCCCGAGAGACTTAGGTCACTAAGTCAGGTTTCTACTATGACACAACATGATGATGTACGTCACTAAGTGGGTGAAGTTTCGGTTCGGCCGGGTTGGTCGCAAGTGCGTCGTCGGTCGTCTTGTGGTGGGAGTCGTGCCCGAACCGCCCGTGCGGCCTGTTGTAGTGATGTCGAATAAGTACTTGCAGCGCAACGGATTTGTACTACTTACCGATGTCAGTTGAACTGCCGGAGCTGCTACTGTTCGAGGAGCGCTGAGTGGAAAATCTCCAGCTCAATTACTGGACAGCGATGAGTAAAGATATAGATAACTTAGATATCGAACTATTTGCTGCCTTCTGACACGTCGAATTCAACACCGCACTAATCGAATGAAGGTGGCAAGGGTCTTTGCTGCCTTGTTGGTTGTAGCGAAGTCGGCTTCGGTGCGGTAGATGCTCTCTGTGACGTGGCGTGGCATCGCGATCTCGTGCGGGCGGATTGGCACACTCGGGCGACGCGCGCTAGGGATGAAAGTTTTCGCCTGAGTGCAAATGTCCTCGGAGGTCGCCCCAATGAGGTGTGGGAGATGTCGGAGGTGTCAGGTTTTGCGACAGATTCAGGCCGGCGTGTCTAGTGGACCGTTCTGGTGGCTGTGACGATGGGTCCGAGGCGCTTTCGGGGTCAGGCTGATGCGGCGCATTACGTGGGCGATTTGTCCGCAGGTGAAACCGAAAATTGTTGTACACCAGAATCATTCGAACATCTAATGTAGAACTGAAAGGCAGTGATTTAGGTCCAGTTTCTTACCCTCGTATGCACGATTGCCGATGCTTCGTTGACGTTGACGTTGACGTTTCGCTGCGCACGCCCAGGGATGTGGCGTCACTGGCTCTTCCGGCCGATTGGTGTCCCGATGGAGATCGGCCGAGTCCCAGGCTGGGCGGATGCTCTCCAACTTGGTTGGAACAGCTTTGACAGAGCGGCATCGACGACTCGATCGTTGAGCGAGTTCACCTCTGGTGTTGTTGCCGAATACAGCCGATATTACTGCATGGAAATTGACTCTCCGCCTTGATATCCCGGTTGTCTACTGTCTGTTCCGTCAGGCGGAACCATAGGTGATGGCTCAGCTCTGAAACTGGTTGACTTGGTCAGTCGGTTCGGTGGAGGCGCTTACAGTGCTTCATCAAGCGACAGGTCGATCTAGGCTTCGGAGGCGTGAGAGTATGGGACTATGTATAGGTGATCAGTTCGAGTGAAGAGTCGACGAGCATGATGAATGCGCTTGCTGTCGTGGCAGATTGGAAGCCGCGACAGTCCGCGAATCAAAATAGTCGAGCGGTACAGCCTCGCCTGGACCGGGGATTTGTGGAACACAGACTGATCACGATGCGCAGAGCGGTCGGACAGCTCGTCGGCGTCGGTTCGTTGGACCGCGAGCGACTGGAAATCGATCCGGCGATAGGGCTTGTCCTTGAACGGATCCTGGCGCTACTGGTCGAATTGGCGGTTGCGATCAACAATCATGTATTGGAAAGCGTGCTGGGTGAAGTGCCGCAGAAATCGGCAGATTCGTTCGGTGCGGCCGAGAAGGCCGGGATGATCGACGCGGAGTTAGCAACCGCTCTAGTGCCTCCGGAAGGCCCGCACAACGTTCTTCTCCAGCTGTACATGGACACCGAACCCGAGGAAGTCGCCGCGGTCGTGTCCGCGGCGACTTCCGGATATGAGGAGTACGTGCAGCAGGTCACTCGCTGGATCGAGGCCAACGCTTCTGCGTGAATGTGTTGTCGAGGCCTGGCGAGCCAATTCTCGATTGGATCTTGGTGACTTCAGCATGCTGATAGGTAGCGTAGGTAGGGAACACTCTATCGGGTCACGGATCTCAGTATCGTAATGAACATTCAAAGATCTCGGTGTTCGAGATCCGTGTTTCTTGGGGATTGGGAGCGACCGGCTTGATGACGAGTGCGGAAGATACAGAGACATGGTCGGTGGGTCCGGAGAAGCTCGCGTCACAGGTTGCCCGGCAGCTCGAGGATGAGATCATCGTCCGGAAATGGCCGGTCGGTGAGGTCTTGGGTTCGGAGCCCGAGTTGCTGGAGCGCTTTGGAGTGTCTCGGTCGGTTCTGAGAGAAGCGATTCGGCTGCTCGAGCACCATTCGGTCGCGCGGATGCGTAGCGGTCCAGGCGGAGGGCTGGTGGTGTGCGCCCCGAACGCATCGGCGTCCATGCGTGCGTTGGTGATCTACCTGGAGTACATAGGCGTGAGCGTCGAAGATCTGCTCCACGCCCGATTGCTACTCGAGCCGCTCGCAGCTCGGTTGGCAGCGGGGGCGATCACCGAGGACGGTATTGATCGATTGCGGTCGATCGTTGGGAAAGAGCAGGAGCAGATCGGTGATCCGAACTGGTCCTTCGACGACGAGTTTCACATTTTGCTCGGAAGCCTGTCCGGCAACGCGGTGCTGCAGCTGTTCATCGAGGTTGTGATGCTGCTGACGTCCCGCTACATTCGCGCCTGGGGGCCAACGTCGAGGGAGGCGGGGGCCGCGGCTAAGGCTGTTGCCATCGCGCGGCACGTCCAAATCGTAGACGCGGTAATCGCAGGTGACGCCGCAGCCTCGGAGAGCCAACTAAGCGCCCATCTCGAAGAGATCGAGGAGTGGATGCTGGCCAACCGGATCCGACGTCCATCGCATCGCATGCGGACTCGACCCAGCGACCCTAACCCGAACGCCACAAAAGGCACCAAACTTGCCGAGGTTATTGCCGGCCGTATCCATGACGACATCACCAGCGACGGCTGGCAGATCGGTGAGGTCTTCGGATCGGAGCCAGATCTTTTGGCGCGCTACGAGGTTAGCCGTGCGGTCCTGCGTGAAGCGATTCGGATCCTCGAACACCACAGCGTTGCTCGGATGCGCCGCGGACCTGGCGGCGGACTGGTCGTCCTGGCTCCCGACCCAACGGCCAGTATTCGTGCGATCGCTCTCTATCTCGATTTCGAGGGTATGAGCCCCGACCACCTCCACCTGGTTCGTGAAGTGATCGAGTTGGGGTGCATCCAGACCGTCACCGCCGTCGCAACTGCCCCCGATGTAGCTTCGCGGTTACGTGCTGCACTTGACCACACCACTGTGCACGGTGACGCCGGCGACATGTTCCATACCGAGGTTGCAGACCTTGCCGACAACCCGGTTCTGACACTGTTTTTGCGCGTCATCACCGACCTCTGGACCCGCCAGAGTCGCTCCGAAGAGTCCATGACTCCGGCCGTCGAGGTGCAGGTCCGGTGCACCCACGACAAGATCCTCGAGGCAATCCTCCTTGGGGACGATGGGCTCGCTCAGCATCGCATGCGGCGCCACCTACAGGAGCTCACCACGTGGTGGCACTAGGTTTGGGAACGTCTACCTGATCGAGGACGAATTTACGGGGCGAGTTCCAATACTCGCCGCGGTGGTGATCGACGAGTCGCAACGAACTTGGGCAGATCAGTCGAGGTGTCTCAGCCGAGGGACTCTTCGACCGGCGCACCTGGGTATTCTCACGGCCGGGTTGCCTTTCGAAATGTCGTGAATTCCGACATTCCGTCGAAATTCGAGCTGACGACCACCCGACTCCGAGAGTCGGTCAGGTAGTCGTCGGCGCGGGATCTGATGCCTCGAAGTGCTCAGAGTCCGGGTTTTACATAGAGATTCGGAAGCACTTCGGGGCCGGTACGGCGGTTATGCTCGTGTGGACACATCGAAAAGTTACTACAATCGGGTGCTTGCTCCGCCGAGTCTGTGGGTTGCATTCCAGATCGCGGCGGCGGTGCTCCGAACTGCTTCGGTCGCTATGCCCCATCTCATTCGGCCCGCCGGCGCGGTAACGGAAACGGCTCCGATCACGTTTCCGGAGCTACGGATCGGCGCGGAAACACACACGAAATCTTGGTAGATCTCGCCACGATCGAACGCTATTCCGACCCTGCGCACTTGGCTGAGCTCGGTCCGTAGCGCTGCGGGGTCCGTGATCGTATTCGCCGTCCGCCTAAGCATGGGCGAGGAGGTTACTGTGCGGATGGCGTCGTCGTCGAAGGCGGTCATGGCCTTGCCTAATGCGGTGCAGTACGCGGGATTTCGTCCGCCGCGTCGGGTCGGCAAACGGACTGCGCCTACCGCGATACGTTCGAGATATACGACCTCGGACTGATCGAGAATGCCGAGTTGTGTGGACATTCCGGTCTTGGCTGCGAGGGCTTGCAGATGTGGAATCGCGGCTTCGTAGAGTTGGTTTCCTTCGACAGCAAGACTTCCCAGCTCGAACATGCGAATGCCGATGCGGTAGCCGTCAGGATCCCGTTCGATCCATCCCACTTGGCACAGTTGATCAGCAAGTCGATGCAACGTCGATTTCGGCAGCCCAGTGCTCTCACTGAGATCGCCGAGACCGAGCACCTGCTGTTTGCCGTTGAACGCCCCCATGATGGCAGCGACCCTTCCCATCACGGTGCGTTCGGGTCGGAGTCGGACGTCAGTTCCGACATGATCGACCTCCATGGACGATATGTACTCGTCCATGGAATCGACCACTGATTCCATCGGCAAAATCGACGTGCACTGCGTCAAACTCGATGTCACGGCTGCCACCTCCCAATTCAGGCTACTAATAGACACTTAATTCGGTCCAAATCTAGGATTGCATGCGCACATCCCGGAATGTTTTCTAAATTAGTGTCCTTTATTCCTGTAATCAGGGTCACATCAACGAGCGCGCATGTCAACCCCCGCGTGTCGAATCAGCTAAATCGCCCGCGTAGGCGCAGTAATTGCCTGGTGGGAGTCACGCACGCAACGGGTGGTCAACCTCGGCCGTGCACTGATCGGGAGGTGTTGTGAGCCGGCCGAGAACGGAAATTGGCGGTGAATCAACCCCGTAGATCGGTAGTAATAGCAAAAAAGTTCGCTCCGGTGGCGCTGTCCGCTGCCTTCGATTCTGCAAATTGCTGACAAGCCGAACTAAGCTCCTCGTGACACAAGTGTCACGAGGTCGACACGAACTTCGGCGAACGGCAGCGGCCTGGGAGGCCGGAACGGCCGTGGCCTGGGAAGCCGGCGAAATGCCGCAACAGTGAGCGTACAACGGTCCGGATCTTGGGTGGTCGGGATCGTTTCGCTGCATTGGAAACAGGTGGACGATGCTGACCGCTGCGGAGTGCGCGGCCTTCGGAATTTACCAAGGTGGCGCGGCCGCGCCTGGCCTCGAAATCGACTGAGCATCAAAAAGTAAGTGGCGCAGCGATACTCGTTGAACGATACAGAGTCACAGCTGACCTCGGATGGGTCGACCTCGACTTCTATGAACGCGAACGGTGCCTTGCATCATCGGCGAGCTGGACGATCGTGGCGAGTTCGGCGTCGAGAAGGCTGTGAAGATCGCGCATGAGTGCGGCGTCGTCGGAATTCGTCGACGTAACCATTGCATTCAGGGAGGGCATTCAGGAGGCAGACAGTGGTTGCCGCTCGATCGGTGATCTGGCCGGGGGCGGAGGTCGAGGGATGGACACTCACCACGCTCGCCCCAGATACTCCATGACTGGAAGGCTCAGTCCGTTGACCGTGAAAAGTCCGTGGCCGCGACAGGCCCGGGCGCGCGACTCCAGTTCACTTTCAGGATCATTCGCGATCGGTGAAGAGAGTGGCATTGCCGGGATGGAAACCTTGCCTGCATGCCCACGTCTTTCTCGACAGCGAGCAACAAGCGACCGGACTCACAGAAAGTTCGATCATGCGGACGCCCGACCACGTGGCACGGATTCGACATTCACGCAGGAAAATTCGCGGCCTTGGAAAAGTCGGGCGGTGAACAGCGGTGCGCGCGTATCTGTGAGGTCGTGACCCCAGCAACACGCGCCAATCGGTAACTCCAGAAAGATAATTGGAATGCATCCGCTACCGCTCCGGCTCGCCCGTTGATCGGAAGAGGCAGTGCATGGAGACGGAGGCGCTAGCGCCGCGCGGTTGCTCCGATGATTTCGTGGATGCAAAACTGCCGCCCTGTTTCTCTGTTGTGAACAAGTTCAGGGCGGCAACCTCACAAGTGATCGAGGAGCGGTCGGCTGCTACTCAGCGATGTACCCAGCCTGCGTCGTGCCAGTACGTCTCGAGCTTCTCCATCGGTTCGGGCCAGGTCTCGATGTAAGTGACGCCTTCAGGCCCCGCAGTCATGATGTAGGGGGTGCCGGCCTCACTGATCCAGAATTCGCCTGGACCGATGGTCTGGCTACCTTCCTCGCCGTCTTGGCCCCAGGCGACATGGAACTCACCCTCGAATACGATGATCAACTCGTCAAGATTGTGGTGGTGACGAGGCACCGAGAAGTTCGGGGCGCACCGAAGGCCGTTGAGATTGAACGACCTGTCTACCTTGTTCGAGACCCACATATTGCCCTTGAAGGTCTGTTCCATGTCGATCGGCGCATCGGCGAGGAGTCCGCCTTCATTCCAGAGGTAAGAGGGAAGGTCCTGATCGACCGACAGGTCGATCCAACCCTCTTCTTCGGACAGCAGATTGAAGTATTCGATTGCCATACTCCGGAGTCTGTCGAACATGACAGGGTGTGTCATCAACAGGTTCCGTTGGACGGAATGGGGGCAGGTGACCGTGCTCGTCAGACCCGTTCCATCAAACGGAATTCTCCGGCGACAGGATGTACAGCCGCACATACTATTTCGGAATGGCACTTACTTTTGGTGATCTGGTGGACGATGCGGATTGGATTCCTCTGGGCCTTGATGTGGCGCCGAGTTACTTCTGGAAGGACGGTGGTTTGCTGATCGACGCGCCAGTGGATTTCGCGGCGACGTTCGGCGGGTCGATGTGGGTGACCACAAAGCCAATTCAGGTGAAGCGCTTCAATCGCAACCCTTTGCGGGTGCGACCGAACTTTACGGTACCTCGCCACCATCACAACATGGACGAGTTGCTCTTTGTCTTCGCAGGCGAGTACAGCATTGAGTACGAGGAAGACGGCGAGTGGCAGACCGTGCGAGTGCGTCCGGGGGAGTTCTTTCTCAGCCGCGCAGGCACTGCGTACACGATGACGGCCGGGTCCGAAGGCGTCACCTACATCGAGACCTGGCCGAAGCCGGTAGCCGAACTCGAGACGTACTGGCATGACTTTGGTTGGCTGGAAGCACCGTCGAGCTAAGAGGAGGAGACACGACTGATGGCTGAATTTACGTTTGAAGGCACGAGCAGGACTCTGCAGACGCCCAGAGGGCCGCTGCACTATCACGAGGCTGGCGACGGTCCTCCATTGCTCTTGCTGCACGGCTCGGGTCCAGGGGTCAGTGGCTGGGCGAACTTCCAGGGAAATCTACCGGTCTTCGCCGAGCATTTCAGGACGCTCGTTCTCGACTTCCCTGGATTCGGCAAGAGTTATTCGTGCGAGGACAATCCGATGATTGCCGGACTGCCGGCGGTGTTGGACTTCCTCGACGGTATGTCGCTCGATTCTGTTCCGGTCGTTGGTAATTCGATGGGCGGAAACATTGCGGCACAGCTGGCATCCAGACATCCTGAGCGAGTGACTCGACTCGTTACGATTGGCGGCATCGGGCTGCCTGTGTTCAGTCCGTCGCCCCCGGAAGGCATCAAGCTTCTCGTGCAGTTCGTCGAGGACCCGACACGTGAGCGGTTGATGACGTGGATGGAGGCCATGGTGTACGACACCTCCATTCTGACGGAGGAGTTCGTCGAGATGCGGTGGAGAGCCGCATCGGACCCGGCCGCGCTTGCTGACATCAAGAAATTGTTCAATTTCCGTTCGCTGGCGGCGATGCGTAATCGGGGTACGAACGCAGCCGAACAGGTTGGAGCACTGACGAAGATCCAGGCGCCGACGCTGATCACTTTCGGCCGCGACGACCGTGTAACGCCCATGGACAGCTCGCTTGTCCCGATGCGACTGATCCCGAAGTGTGAACTGCACGTCTTCTACGATTGTGGGCATTGGGCGATGATCGAACGCAAAGACGAGTTTGAAAGCGTGGTGCTCTCGTACCTGCTCCGCGACCGGAAGCTTGCACCAGTGCTCTGAAGCCCTTCTGGGACAATCTTTCTGCCCCGGTGATCCAACGGACCGCCGGGGCAGAATTGTCTCAGAGCGCAATAGATGAAGCGGGCTGCCCGGCGCTCGACGATCGCTTTCACCTTCAGTGCTTCTATGTCGTCTTCACGGTTGGCGCACATGTACCCGAAAAGCGCTGCGGCGGTGCGCCGGAGTGATCGAGCGGGTGACAGTTCAACGTAAGCGTCCAGACAACAGCCTGGCTTCCGCTGCCGGCGACGAGGACATTCGGAGTCAGACGCAATGCGCACGATGTCGAATCGTGCAAGCACACTCATAGATTGCGGCAGGATGGCCGCACAGATTCAGTTCTAGGGCATACGGCGTCGCGGTAGACGTAGCGCGTAGTGGTGTCGGGCGCATGGCACCGATTCGAAATGTGTGGTGGGACTACTGGACCAGCCGTGGAAATTCCTTGTAGACAGAGATTTTGGTGTGGCGAGGAGAGGGAAGCCGGAGTTCAACTGAAGTACTTGTGCTTATCGAGCGGAAGTTCTACAGTTTGCGTGATGGAGCTCACTACATATACAAAGTATTACATGTAATACAGGTGAATTTTGGTGAGTGTCTCCAGCAGCCTCTGACGAACCAGGGGAGAGGCCAGCCCTGCCGTAACGATCCGATCTTCAAAGGAAAGTGACAAATGAGTAATTCCGAGTACCGCATGTTGATCGACGGTGCGCTGGTCGCCGCGACGGGGGGCCGCACCTACGAGAATGTCAACCCGGCGAACGAAGAAGTCATCGGTGTTTCGCCGAATGCCGGTGTGGCCGATGTCGAGCGGGCGATCCTGGCCGCGCGGCGGGCTTTCGACACCACGACGTGGTCGACGGACACCGAGTTCCGTCAGCGGTGCCTGGTGCAGTTGCAGTCCGCTCTGCGCAAGAACGCCGAAGAGATGCGGCCGGTGATGGTTGCAGAGGGTGGCCTGCCGCTCGCGTTGACCTACGACGTGGCGCTCGATGGCTCGATCGAAATGATCAGCCATTACATCGATCTCCTCGACACGTTCGAGTTCGAGCGGGTCATCACCCCGGTTGCCGGTGACGAGAAGGCGCACCGCATCGTGCGGCGTGAGGGTGCCGGTGTCGTCGCGGCGATCACCGCATGGAACTACCCCATCTTCTTGGCGATCGCGAAGTTGATTCCCGCGTTGGCTGCGGG
>NZ_VBTM01000033.1:0-6217 GCF_013277795.1 Rhodococcus sp. MS16 | reverse complement strand
CAAGCATGTCCGTACCTACTACAACTAGGTTCTTCCGGAAACTACTGAAGAAACAAGGCCGTCGGCTGGCGGTGCTGATCACTGACAAACTCGCCAGCTACCAGGTCGCGCACCGGACCACTATGTCGACGGTCGAGCACTGATAGAACAAATACTTGAATAATCGCTGCGAGCACTCCATCAACCCACCCGACACCGCGAACGCGCAATGAACGGGTTCCGCTCTGTCGTTGCAGCGCAACGATTTCTGGCCTCATTCAGTCGCATCTCCCCGCATTTCCGTCCGCCTTGGCACCGTATGCCCGCCACCGCTCACCGCACCGAAGTCGCCATCCGATTCCAGGTATGGGAACAGGTCACCGAATAGTCAATCACTGCCTGATCGACCGTTCCGTATGATGCTCTTCCGCACCTGAAAACTGCTGCACTCCAAGCAACTTGACAACATCCGACCGGATGCTTCCGCCCGCCACGCACGCTACGTCTGCGCCGCAAAGATGCCAACTTGCTCAGAATTCGCACAACAGTCGGTACCCCCGCTACTGCGAGTCGGAATCAATCGCAGGTACGTTCGGGGGATTGGGCCACCTGCGCAGTAGCGCATACGAAGGGTCATTACGATCTCGTGAGCCGCTATACCAGGTATCAGTGCCTTCTTTTGGAGGGAGGCTTTCCACATTGATGAGCGTATGCCAGTCGACCAACAAGTGCCGCTTGGCGATCTTCCAAACGCCACCACGACGCTCAAACCGATCCAAGTACCGACCGCCTATGACACGATCCACACCTTGTTCGCCGTTAGAGCGGATCCACACCTGGACGTATGTTTCACCGTGGGCGAGATCGCCATCGATCTCAACCACTGAATTGCATATATAGTGCGTGGTACAACTGAAACCAAGGTGGAGATCTGTAGCCCAGGCCGCAAAATCAGCGGCTGGACCATTGAACTTACCGTGATTGTCAATCGCGTCTGGGTGATAGACCGACCGCAAAAGTTCGACATCAGCGCGGTCACACCCATGAGTGTAATGAACAAGCAGGTCATTAATCTGTTGCCGAGAGGCGATCTCATCTACGAGCGCTGTTAACTTGGCGATTGACTGTTTCTCATCTGTCACATTTGTCATCTTGCTCTCCATCCTCTTCCATTGCTATCGCTCGATCCCGTACCGGGCGGAAGCATCCAACAAGGGCTTTCGCCCGCAACGCAGGCCACCGCAATGCCGCAAAGGTGCCAACTTTTGCGGCAGGTACCGGGGTAGATCAGTTCTGAGGACGGTCTGCCGCTTCACATCCAAGACAGCAGCTTCCCAGCGCGAAAGATCCGCATCCGCTGCCGCGAGATAGCGCTCCGCGCTCACCGGACAGCATCGAATTCGACCGTCGCTTCCGTGGGACCCCAATTTCGAGCTGCTGACCCTAACGAGGGAGACGAACTCGTCTCGTCTGATCATCGGGTCCCTATGGTCCAACTCACACTTAGAATAGTGACGCCAACCGTGTGGAATGTCAATAGGCAGACAGCCGTAGCGCCCGCCCGGGGTCGACCCGCGTGCGGATGTCTGACTGACGCTTCAGCTGCTCGAATCACATCCGCGTTAGGTGAAGCAGCTGCAACGGAGACGTCTGTTCCACGGATGAATTACGGTAGGTCCCTCGCGGCGCCGTGAACCGCTATGGAGATTCCGTAGATTCGCTCGGTGCCTTTGCCGATGTTAGCGAGACGGCATGGAATGGTCAATTTGTTTGGTGTGTAGCTGTTTTCTGGGCAGTAGGCCATCTCGCGGAGCGGTGTTCAGGCAGAGGGGTGCAGTTCGGTGACTTCACTCCACACCCGGAATCAGGCGGCGAGTTTGGTGTGGCGGCCATGCGGTGCCGGAGCGGTCGGAAGTGCGAGGAGACGCGACTGAACCAGACCAAGAATCGTTGCGCTGAGCTGGTCAGGAAAGGCTGGGCGAATCACTATTACAAGACGCAAAGCGTCAGTATAAATTGAGCCAAGCCAGCGTGACGCGAATTGGGGTGCTGGCCAGCTGGCGACGATCCGCCGAAAATATGTCACTCAACTGAGCAGTGCGACCATCTACCACTGGACGCCGATATGCCTCGCCCTGACGGGTAGCGAGGATGAAACGAGGAAACGTTGAAAAAGGCTTTGATGGGTGAGTTTCACCAGTTGATCGCATTTCTGGTCTCTACGAGACGGTCCGGAAAGATCATCCGCAAGGTTTTCGAGAAAACAAAGTACTACGTCTATAAAATAAACGGCGGCCGTATGTGGAACTCCATGGGAACAGGCCAGATTATACTGGTCAATACCATCGGTCGAAAAACTGGCAACGAGCGAGAGTTTCCATTGCTAAGTACCAAGCTCATCGGAAACTTGAATCGCACCGGCGGAGGGATGTGAATCGCATGTAAGTGTTTGTAGTGGCCGGCCCGGGGCTGGCTGACAGGATAGGTGTCGTCGCTACAACGCCGTGTGACTCATGAATCGCTTCGCTCCTTCGGGGTGCACTTCCCGGGATCTGTCCACTCTGTTGTGGCGGCGACGGAAGGTCCGGTCTTGCTTCAGTGGCTTGATTTTCAAGCCTGCCCGACCTCGTTGCCGCGAGGTCGTGGCCCGTTACAGGCCTGCCTCGAAGTGCCCTTTCCGGGCCGACGCCGACAACGACGTCGCCCATCGGAAAGGACATCCGTCGCTATGCCTATCGTCGCAGATAACTACGAGATCGTCATCGGTGTAGATACACACGCCGCAACTCACGCGCTATGCGTCGTGGCCGCTGCAACCGGTGCCGTGCAGGACAAGACAAGTTTTCCGGCAAGCCCGGCGGGTCTCGATCGGGCCCGCACGTGGATTGCACACCGAGCAGGGCAAAGACCGTCCTCGTCGTCATCGAAGGCATCGGTTCCTACGGAGCCGGGCTCTCCGACCGCGTTCTTGCGGCAGGATTTTCGGTCGCCGAACCTGCCGCCATGGGTTCAGGAGACCGGCGAGGAGTTGGTAAGACCGACGTCATCGACGCCGCCCGAATCGCCCGGTCTGTCCTGTCCGTCGATATCGATCGACTGCGCCGACCACGAGCGGACGGATCACGAGTGGCGATGCGCGTTCTCGTGGTCGCTCGAGAACAGATGACGTGTGAACGGACGCGCACCATCAATGCGTTGACCGCTTTGGTTCGAACCGTCGAACTTGGTGTGGATGCACGAAAATCATTGTCATGCAGTCAGATAACGGCGATCGCAACCTGGCGAGCACGGTCCGAGGACGCCACCACTGCGACGTGCCGAGCAGAGGCCGTGCGACTGGCCAAGAGAATTCGGGCGCTCAACTCGGAGCTGATTGACAATCGAAAGTCTCTCGACGCATTGGTCAAGACCACGGCGCCGGAACTGACTGCCGCAGTGGGAGTCGGCGCAGTGGTTGCAGCGACTGTCCTGATCGCGTGGTCACATGCAGGCCGAGTGCGCTCCGAGGCCGCATTCGCCTCGCTCGCCGGGACCTGCCCGATCCAGGCTTCATCAGGTAACACCGTGCGTTACAGGCTCAACCGTGGCGGTGACCGCCGTCTGAACAGAGCACTGACCACCGTCGTCATCGTGAGGATGCGGACTGATCCCGAAACCCGTACCTACGTCGAACGTCGACGAGGAGAAGGCCGCACGACCAAAGAGATCATGCGATCCCTCAAGCGTTACGTCACCCGGCAACTGTTCCGGACACTTGCCACTGCACACCCAATCTTGGTGTCTTGACAGATATAGAAGCATCCCGGGGTTTCCGGGGACTTTGATGTACCCCGGGTTTTCCGGAGTTCGTTTGTTTTACTTCAGGCATTGATGCACCCTGGTAGGACGCCATTTGGTGAGCCACTTGATCCGTGCCCCTGAAAGTGCACCATTTATATGAGAGATGAGGCAGAGTGATCCATAGGAGGTCACAGTGCCCAAGTCGTATCCACACTCGGTCCGTCGACGGATCTCGCACCGTCTTCGAAGCGGTGACGCAGTCGCCGATATTGCTACGGAAACCGGGATATCGGCGGCGACGTTGTTCCGGTGGAAAGATCAAGTCCTGATCGATGTGGGAGTGCGGGACGGTGTACCGAGTATCGAGTCCGACGAGTTGGCATCGGCCCGTGCCCGCATCGCTGCACTTGAAGCCGAACTCGTCTTGACCCGTGATGCGTGCGCATTGTTCGACGATCAGTCGGTGGTGCCCCCAAAAGGAAGATCGCGATCGTCGAAGGACTGATCACACGAGGTCATTCCAGTAGATCGGCATGCCGGATAACGGGTTTGAGTAGGTCTACCTTTTATGCGCCCCGTCGTCGACCGGTCTCCAATCAGCGAGTACGACGCATCATCGTGGCCGACACGATCGAAAAAATTCATCAACGGTCACGTGGTACCTACGGGAAGCGGCGTATCCGAGCCGAACTCCTCGATACGTACGAGATGAATGTCAATCACAAGTTGGTGTCGGCGATCATGACCGAACTCGGTATCGCTGGGTTGCCTCGTCCGGGCAAGCGGAAACCGAACCTGCTGGGCGTCGGAACCCTTCTCTGACCGGGTCAATCGCGGCTTCACGGCAAGTCGGAATGTGTCAAGGGGTTGAGTCCAGTGGGTGTTAGGCGGCCGTCGTTACGACCCCCACGGTGATCTCGGGGTCGTCGGCTGGTCGGTTGATGTAGACGGTGTCGGGCAGGTTGAGGATCTTCGGCGCAGTGGTGGTGCCGAAGCGATGCGGATGCCGAGCACGGGCCGCATCGAGTACCTGCCGACGTTCGGCAACCTTGTCGGCGGCCAGACCGAAGTGGACGTCGGCGGGCGTGTGAAGTCCGATGCCGGTGTGGCGATGCTCGTGGTTGTACCAGTCTGTGAACTCGATCATGAATTTCCTTGCCTGGCCGAGTGATTCGAACCGCTCGGGGAACCGGGGCCCGTACTTGAGGGTCTTGAATATCGATTCGGAGTAGGGGTTGTCATTCGAGACCTGCGGCCGCGAATGTGAGCGGGTTACTTCGAGGTCGGCGAGCAATGTGGCGACGGACTTGCTGGTCATCGACGTGCCGCGGTCGGCGTGCACGACCTGCGGAATGCCGTGCACTGCGAAGATCTGTTCCATCAACTCTCGCGCCAGCACACCGGATTCGTGAGCGTGGACGTGTACGCCGACGATGTACCGGGAGTAGATGTCGATCATGACGTACGCATCGAAATATCGTCCTTTGACCGGACCGGCAAGCTTGGTGATGTCCCACGAGTACACCTGCCGCGGTGCGGTGGCGACCAGCTCCGGGCAGGTCTTCTTCGGGTGCTTCGCAAGCCGGCGACGTTCGCTGACCTGCGCGTTGTCACGCAGCACCCGGTACATCGTGGACACCGAACACAGGTAGATGCCCTCGTCGAGCAGTTGCGCATAGATCTCGAGCGGCGCCTGATCGACGAAACGGTCGCAATTGAGGACGTCGAGGATGCGGCGGCGCTCGATGTCGGTGAGTTTGTTCGTCGGCTCGGCCGCCGCCACCACTGGTGGGGTGGGCACGGTGGCCGCGGTGCGGCGCCGGCCCGCGGTCGAACGAACCACGCCGGTCAACGCGCTTGCGGTCCTCGTCGACACCCCGGCCGCGGTCAGGTCGCACCACGCGGCGGTCAGCGCTTGTTCCGCTTGTCGTCGAAATCCGCTCTCTCGGAGAGAGATTCCAAGAGAGCATGTGCTTTTCCCATGATGTCCAGAGCGGCCTCGGTGGTGGTCAGTCTCTTGTTTGCCCGGGCGAGCTCCTGCTTGAGGCGAGCGATCTCGGCCTGCTCGGCGGTGAGTTTGCCGATCTTCGTGCCGGGTTGCTTACCGTCGAGGACTCCGGCGTCGCGTTGCTTGCGCCACTCGCTGATGAGCGACGAGTAGAGGCCTTCACGGCGCAGATATGCCCCGCCTTCGTTCGTCTCGCACGCCTGCTCGTAGGCGGCCAGGTGGGCGAGCTTGTCGGCGGGGCTGAACACGCGCCGGCGGGGACCGTCGGCTCGGGGATGAGTGGAGGCCATGCGGTCATTGTCCTCGACCGGCATAGGGGCGGAAATCGTCATCGTCGGGTTGTTCCGTATCTCGCCCTGCAGGCGGGGTTGCTGTGAATCGGTGGACTAATGGGAGGTATCAAGCCTGGCCGGTCCGGCAGACTTGATACCTGGTAGCCGCTGGTGGATG
>NZ_VBTM01000032.1:0-7809 GCF_013277795.1 Rhodococcus sp. MS16 | reverse complement strand
CGGTGGTGGTGGTTGACGAGTTACCGGTGACGCCGAATGGGAAGATCGACCGGGATGTATTGCCCATACCGGATTTTGACGAGCGCCTCAGCGAATTCATCCCTCCGGTAACCGAGATTGAATCGGCACTAGCAGGGTTGTTCGAGGAAGTGCTCGGACTCGAATCGGTAGGCGTGGAGGATTCGTTCTTCGCCCTCGGCGGTGACAGCATCGTTTCGATTCAATTGGTCTCACGGGCAAAGGCGACCGGAATAGTTTTCTCACCGCGAGATGTGTTCGAGCGTAAAACAGTGGCTGGGTTGGCGGAGATTGCTGTCTTCGGTGACGGACTGGAGGCAGCCACGTTGGAAGAACTGCCTGGGGGCGGGGTCGGCGAGGTTCCGTTGACGCCGATAATGCGCTGGCTCCTCGAACGGGGCACGTCGGGGTTTACTCGCTTCTCACAGGCGCTGATGCTGAATCTGCCGGCGGCAATAGACGAACAGAGCTTGGCGAGCACGATACAAGCGGTGCTCGACCATCACGACATTCTCCGGGCTCGGCTCCGGCAGCAAGCCGGTGGCCGCTGGACGTGGGAGGTGTTGCCGGAAGGAGGGATTCGAGCGGACCGCCTCATCTGCCGGGTACCGATGAGAGGGAAGCCGGGAAGTTCCCAGTTCAACAACCTCGCGTCTGCGGAGTTGGATGCTGCGGCGGATCGGCTTGATCCCGGTGCCGGTGTGGTGATGCAGGTGGTGTGGTTCGAACCTGTGGAGGATGGCGCGCACGGCTGTGTTCTTGTGGTGGTACATCATTCGGCTATCGACGGTGTGTCCTGGCGAGTGTTGGTGCCGGATCTGGCGATTGCGTGGTCGCAGATCGTGGCTGGGGTGGAACCAGAGTTGCCTGCGGTTGGAACGTCGATGCGTCGCTGGGCTCATGGGCTTGTCGAGGAGGCCCGTCGGCCGGAGCGAGTAGCGGAACTCGACCGGTGGCGAGCGATGACGGCCGGCGACGATCCGGTGATCGGGTCGCGGCCCCTCGACCCGTCGGTCGATGTGAACGGATCGACGGATCATGTTTCCGTGGAACTGCCCACCGACGTGACAGAAGCCTTGCTGACCACAGTTCCTCAGGCGTTTCACGGTGGGGTCAGCGATGGGTTGCTGTCTGCGTTGGCAGTCGCGGTCACGCAATGGCGGCGAGATCGCCGACCGATGTCGGCAGGTGCCCCGATTGCCACGACGCTCATTGCGCTCGAAGGCCATGGACGAGAGGAGAACGCGGTCCCCGGTTCGGATCTGGGTCGTACCGTCGGCTGGTTCACCACGAGTTTTCCACTGCGCCTGGATCTTGCAGACATTGATCTCGACGACGCCTGCGCAGGTGGCCCGGCATTGGCTGCCGCAGTCAAAGCTGTCAAGGAACAGATCCGGGCGGTACCCGATCACGGGATCGGGTACGGATTGTTGCGGTATCTCAACGAGGACACCGCTTTTGAGATGCGGGAGCTCGCAACACCGCAGATCGGATTCAACTATCTAGGGCGCGTCGGAGCATCAATCTCAGACGGAATCGGATGGTCGCCACTAGATGAAAATCGCAGGCTCGGCGGCTCCGACCGTGGTGGTGCTCAGGATCCTGACATGCCGATAGCGAGCGTCCTGGAGATCAACGCCATGACTCTCGGTAGCCAGGGCAAGCCCCGATTACGTGCGACGTGGTCATTCCCAACGGGGGTGCTGACTGTCGACGAGGTGAGCGAGCTGGCACGGTTGTGGACCGAAGTGTTGACCGCGCTGGCCGACCATCCCATCGGGGGGCGGACACCGTCGGACCTGGCCTTGGTCAGTCTCGGCCAAGGTGAGATCGACGTGCTCGAGGACAGGTATCCCGCATTGAGTGATGTGTGGCCGTTGTCCCCGCTTCAGTCCGGTTTGCTGTTCCATGCCCTGTTGTCCGAGGAGTCGATAGACGCGTACGTCGTGCAATTGACCGTCGAATTGCGGGGTGAGGTCGATTCGGAGCGTTTGCGTCAGGCGGGTCAGGTGGTGCTCGATCGCTACCCGAATCTGAGGACCGCATTTGTCTCCGACCTCGAACCCGGGCCGGTGCAGGTGGTCCAGGAACACCTGACGGTCGTGTGGTCGGAGATGGACCTCTCGGAACTCGACGAGGAAGCGCGCCGCCTGGAATTGGATCGGGTGATGGCCGCTGACAGAGCACGCCGTTTTGATCCCACGCGTGCGCCGCTGCTGCGCTGGTTGCTCATGACTACAGGTCCGCAGAGCTACCGGCTCGTAATGACCAATCATCATCTGCTGCTCGACGGTTGGTCGACGCCACTCTTGTTGCGTGAAGTGCTGCTGGCTTATGCCGCAGGTGAAGATGCCTTGCCCAGGGCGTACCCGTACCGCGACTACCTGGCGTGGATCAACCGGCAAGATACCGCTGGATCTGTGGACGAGTGGGTCAAACAACTTGCCGGCGCCCCGAGCCCTACCCTGGTCGCACCTGCCGATCCTGGTCGTCGGTACAGCGAGTCGCGGGATGTGTTCGGTGAGTTGACCGAGGAGCAGACTGCGGGGTTGATGTCGTTTGTTCGGGGTCGGGGGGTGACTGTGAATTCGGTGATCGAGATGGCATGGTCGATTGTGTTGGGTGGGTGGACTTCTCGTGATGATGTGACATTCGGTTCGACGGTGGCTGGTCGTCCTCCGCAGGTTGCGGGTGTGGAGTCGATGATCGGTTTGTTTGTCAATACGGTGCCGGTGCGGGTTCGGTTGGATCGGGGGGAGACTCTTGGTTCGCTTCTCGGCCGGATTCAGGCTGAGCAGGCTGGGCTTTTGGATCATCAGTATGTGGGTTTGGCGGATATTCAGCGGGCGGCGGGGCCGGGTGCGGTGTTCGACTCGATGACGGTGTTCGAGTCGTATCCGGTCGATCGTGGTGGGTTGACTGCGGAGACGGATATTGCGGGTATGCGGGTGGTTGATGTGAGTGGTGTTGACGCTGCGCACTATCCGATCGGCGTCGTTGCGCACCTGGACAACCGACTACACATCAGAATCAAGTATCTACCGGAACTTTTCGACAACGACACGATGAGCAGTGCTGTGCAGCGGGTTCTGCGTGTCATCAACACCACAGTCGCAGATCCTGACCTACCACTTGCAGCGCTGGACGTGCTCTCGCCCTCGGAGCGGCGGGAACTGGCTCCAGTTCAGGGTGGTTTGTCCGCGAAAGAACATGTGCTTCCGGAATTACTGTCGGCTGCGCGGGATCCGAACGCGCTGGCTGTTGTGTGTGGTGATGAGCGGTTGTCGTATGGGGAGTTGGATGGTTGGTCGAATCGGTTGGCGCGGTTGTTGATTAGCCGTGGTGTTGGTTCGGGGTCGTGTGTTGCGGTGGCGTTGTCGCGGTCGGTGTTGTCGGTGGTGGTGTTGTGTGCGGTGGCGAAGTCGGGGGCGGCGTTTGTTGCGGTTGATCCGGGGTATCCGGCGGTGCGGGTGGAGTTCATGCTTGCTGATTGTGGTGCGGTGCTGGGTGTTACGTCTTCGGAGCATGGTGGGGTGTTGCCGGGTTCGGTGCCGTGGTTGGTGCTCGATGATCCCGAGTTCGAGGGTGCGTTGGCGGGGTTTGATGCTGGGCCGGTGACGGATGTGGATCGGGGTGGATCACTGTATCCGGATGGGGCGGCGTATGTGGTGTATACGTCGGGGTCGACGGGTGTGCCGAAGGGTGTGGTGGTGCCGCATCGGGGTTTGGCGAATTTGGTTGTGGATCAGTGTGTTCGGTTCGGTTTGGGCGCCGACTCGGTGGTGTTGCATGGCGCGTCGCCGAGTTTTGATGCTGCGGTGCTCGAGCAGTTGTGGGCGTTGGGGTCTGGTGGTCGGTTGGTGGTTGCTCCACCGGGGGTGTTCGGGGGCGGCGAGCTTCGGGAGTTGTTGGTGCGGGAGAGGGTTTCTCATGTTGCGTTGACGCCGACGGTGTTGGGGACTGTTGATCCGTCCGGGCTTGTGGATTTGTCGACGGTGGTGGTGGGGGGTGAGGTGTGTTCGCCGGAGTTGGTGGCGCGGTGGTGTTCGCCGGGTCGGGTGGTGGTGAATACGTATGGTCCGGCGGAGGCGACGGTGCAGTCGAATGCGAGTGTGCCGTTGGTGGTGGGGGATTCGGTGACGATTGGTGGGCCGATTCGGGGTGTGGCGGAGGTTGTTCTTGATGGTTGGTTGCGTCCGGTTCCGGTGGGTGTGGTGGGGGAGTTGTATCTTTCGGGTCCTGGTTTGGCGCGCGGGTATGTGAATCGGAGAGGGTTGACTGCGTCGAGGTTTGTGGCGGATCCGTTTGGCGGCGGTGGGCGGAGGTTGTATCGGACGGGGGATGTGGTTCGGTGGCGCCGGGTTTCGGGTGGGGGTCTCGCGTTGGAGTTTGTGGGTCGTGGTGATCTGCAGGTGAAGGTGCGTGGTGTTCGGATCGAGTTGGGGGAGGTGGAGTCGGCGCTGTTGGGGTGTGTGGGGGTGGTTCGGGCGGCTGCTGCGGTGCGGGAAGATCGGTTGGTCGGGTATGTGGTGCCGGAACCGTCTGTAGGCCTGGATACTTCGGTGATTGTGGATTGTGTGGCAGGACGGGTCCCTGCGCAGATGGTGCCGGCTGCGGTGGTGGTGGTTGACGAGTTGCCGGTCACCCCTAACGGAAAGCTGGACCGCGACGCATTGCCCACGCCGGATCTTTCTGCTGTTCGGAAGGAATACCGAGCTCCGGTAACCGAGATGGAATCGGCGTTAGCAGGGTTGTTCGAGGAGGTGCTCGGACTCGAATCGGTAGGCGTGGAGGATTCGTTCTTCGCCCTCGGCGGTGACAGCATCATGTCGATTCAGCTTGCTGCGCGGGCAAAAGCTCAGGGCGTGGTCATCTCCCCGCGGGATGTGTTCGAGCGTAAAACAGTGGCTGGGTTGGCGGAGGTAGCAGTTGAGGCGGGTGGGGCCGACGTAGCGAAGTTGGAGGAAATGACGGGCGGTGGTGTCGGCGAGGTTCCGTTGACGCCGATAATGCGGTGGCTCGTCGAGCGGGGTGGCTCGGGATTCAATCGCTTCTCGCAGGCAGTGATGCTGAATCTGCCGGAGGCAATAGACGAACAGAGCTTGGCGAGCACGATACAAGCGGTGCTCGACCATCACGACATGCTGCGGGCTCAATTGCGTCCCGACACACATGGATCGTGGGGCTGGAAAGTCCTGCCCGTCGGATCAATTCAAGCAGAGAAGATAATTCGGAAAGTATCGACCGGGCGTGGCGGCGCCGATTTCCGTGAGGTGACTGCATACGAGTTGGACGCTGCGGCGGACCGACTTGATCCCAGCACTGGCACCGTAGTGCAGGTGGTCTGGTTTGATCCCCCACATTCCGGCGATCAGGGTTGTGCGCTGGTGGTGGCTCACCATACGGTCATCGACGGGGTGTCGTGGCGGGTATTGATACCTGACCTGGCGATTGCGTGGTCGCAGATCAGTTCCGGTAGATCACCGGAACTGGAACCGGTCGGGACGTCTATGCGTCGTTGGGCCTACGGGCTTGTGGAGGCGGCTCGTCGACCGGAGCGGGTAGCCGAACTCGCGTTGTGGCAATCGATGGCTGGGGGCGAGGACCCCATGATCGGGTCTCGGCCCCTCGACTCCTCAATCGACGTGAGCACCACCACCGGCACCATCGAGATTGACGTACCCCCGGAAGTGACGGAGGCACTCCTCACCACAGTTCCGGAAGCGTTCCACGGTGGTGTGGTCGACGCTCTACTGGCGGCACTCGCCGTCGCGGTCACGACATGGCGGCGCGAAGACAGCCCCTCCCTTGCGGATGTGTTGATCGGGCTCGAGGGTCATGGGCGCGAGGAAGGTGCGGTCCCCGGCTCGGATCTGAGTCGAACCATCGGCTGGTTCTCCACGAGTTTCCCACTGCGGTTAGATCTTTCGGACATCGATCTCGACGATGCGTGTTCGGGTGGCCCGGCCTTGGGTGCTGTTGTCAAATCTGTCAAGGAACAGCTTCGGGCGGTACCCGATCACGGGATCGGCTACGGGCTTTTGCGCTATCTCAACGAGGACACCGGACTGGTGTTGGGGGAGTTGCCAACACCGCAGATCGGCTTCAACTATCTCGGCAGGGTTGGCGCCGGTGCTGTATCGAACGGGTCCGGGGCGGCGTGGATTCCGATCAACGGAGACAGCGACCTGGGTGGTGCACAAAATCCGGATACGCCGTTGCCGGCTGTGCTCGACATCAATGCTCTCACCGTCGACGGCGAAGACGGCAGGCCGAGACTGCGCGCAATCTGGTCGTTCCCCACAGGGATACTGGGCAAGGGCGATGTTCAAGTGGCCGCGAGGATGTGGTCCGAAACGCTGGCAGCGCTGGCCGCCGACTCGGGTCACCCGGGTGTTGGTGGCCGGACTCCGTCGGATCTGGCCTTGGTCAGTCTCGGTCAAGGTGAGATCGATCTGCTCGAGGACAGGTACCCCGCATTGAGTGATGTGTGGCCGTTGTCCCCGCTGCAGGCAGGTTTGCTATTCCATGCGTTGGCGTCCGAGGGATCGGTGGACGCCTATGTTGTGCAGTTGGTTGTCGAATTGCGGGGTGAGGTTGACTCGCAGCGATTGCGCCGTGCCTGCCAATCGGTGCTCGATCGCAATCCGAATCTGCGGACCGCCTTTCGCACCGACGTCGGATCTCAGCCGGTGCAGGTGGTGCACGATTTTGTCGAAGCACCGTGGTCGGAGATCGACCTTTCCGGATTGGACTCCGGCGCCCGCGCTCGTGCCTGGGATCACCTGATGGCGGAGGATCGCGCTACCCGCTTCGAACCGACTCGAGCTCCGCTGTTGCAGTGGAAGTTGGTCAGCACCGGCCCGGGAAGCTATCGCCTGGTGATGACCAATCATCATCTGCTGCTCGACGGTTGGTCGACGCCACTGCTTCTGAAGGAAGTGCTGGTGCTTTACGCAACCGATGGCGCGGCGCTGCCCCGGGTACGTCCCTATCGGGACTTTCTAGCCTGGATCGCCGGGCAGAACAAGACAGAGTCACTTGACGTCTGGGCCAAGGCATTCGACGGTGTCGACGAGCCGACGTTGGTTGCGCCTGCCGATCCTGGTCGTCGGTATCGCGAGTCGCGGGATGTGTTCGGGGAGTTGACCGAGGAGCAGACTGCGGGGTTGATGTCGTTTGTTCGGGGTCGGGGGGTGACTGTGAATTCGGTGATCGAGATGGCGTGGTCGATTGTGTTGGGTGGGTGGACTTCTCGTGATGATGTGACGTTCGGTTCGACGGTGGCTGGTCGTCCTCCGCAGGTTGCGGGTGTGGAGTCGATGATCGGTTTGTTTGTCAATACGGTGCCGGTGCGGGTTCGGTTGGATCGGGGGGAGACTCTTGGTTCGCTTCTCGGCCGGATTCAGGCTGAGCAGGCTGGGCTTTTGGATCATCAGTATGTGGGTTTGGCGGATATTCAGCGGGCGGCGGGGCCGGGTGCGGTGTTCGACACGATGACGGTGTTCGAGTCGTATCCGGTCGATCGTGGTGGGTTGACTGCGGAGACGGATATTGCGGGTATGCGGGTGGTTGATGTGAGTGGTG
Organism: Rhodococcus sp. MS16; assembly: GCF_013277795.1. Classification (NCBI taxonomy): domain Bacteria; kingdom Bacillati; phylum Actinomycetota; class Actinomycetes; order Mycobacteriales; family Nocardiaceae; genus Rhodococcus; species Rhodococcus sp. MS16. The sequence goes on along the minus strand of NZ_VBTM01000032.1, from coordinate 204 downwards.
TTGACGCTGCGCACTATCCGATCGGACTGGTCGCTCACGTCGACGCGGTAGTACACCTGACAATCAAGTTCCTCCCAGATCTCTTCGACCACAACGTGATAGACGAGATGATGCAGCGAGTCCTCCGTGTGATCGACGCAGCGGTTACCGACCCGGACCTGTCAATCGGCGCGCTGAACGTACTCTCGCCGGCGGAATGTGGTG
>NZ_VBTM01000031.1:0-9534 GCF_013277795.1 Rhodococcus sp. MS16 | reverse complement strand
CACCCACCGACAGCTCCGAAGGTCCTCGCCTCGGTGTGATGTGAAGGGAACCTCCGGTTGGGGTGTGGCTTATCGAAGCCCCGCCTCCGACCGGAGGTTTTGCTGTTCGTCGGTATACCCGGAAGAACGATATCGACGGTGCGCGTTCGCTCATTGGTTTCGGATACCGCGCCGAGATTCTGCGCACTGACACCAGCGAGGTCGGCCGACCAATATCGACCTAGTCGGGAAGCGCTCTGTGTGCGACGTAATCGTCTGTACAGCAGTCCCTTTCCGCTTCATTGCAAGGTTTCGTGCATCGCCGGAACGTGGCAGTTCATGCTGCTGTAGGCACTCAGAGGTGGAATGAATCGTGAATCTGACGCAACTCGCCGGGCTATACGAGAGCAAGCTTGCCGTTGTCATGGGACGAACGGGAAAATCGCTGACGTATCGGCAACTCGAAGAACAGTCGAATGCGATTGCGCATCTATTTCGACTGCGAGGACTGATCGCAGGTGATCACATCGCGATCCTCATGGAGAACGAGATTGAAGTTTTCCCTGTCGTATGGGCGGCGCAACGCTCCGGGTTGTTGTACACGCCGGTGAATTGGCACCTCAGCGCCGATGAAGCGGCCTATATCGTCGAGGACTGTGGCGCTCGGCTACTTGTACATTCTGAATCGCTGAGTGAATTGGCGCTGAAGGCGGAAGCGTCAGCACCTCAGCTGAAGTCACGGTTGGTGGTGGGCTCGGGTGCCGGAGATTCGCTGGAAGCAGAGTTAGAAGGGGTGCCCGTCACGCCTATTCCGGACGAGTCCGAGGGCTATTACATGTTCTACTCGTCTGGCACCACGGGTCGGCCCAAGGGAATTGTGCCGGAACGGACAGACCAGCCCTTCGGGTCGGGGCTCCCGATTGATTCCAGGATGGCCTCAGCCTTCGGATTCGGACCTGAAGCGGTGTACCTCAGTACGGGTCCGCTTTACCATGCCGCACCCCTCGGTTGGTGCCTGGGAACAATGCGCAACGGAGGGACTGCCATTGTCATGGAGCGGTTCGACGCCGAGTCTGCGTTGGCCCTCATCGAGAGGTTCTCGATTACCCACGGCCAGTTCGTTCCCACGATGTTCGTGCGCTTGCTCAAACTCGACGACGTCACCCGCTTGCGATACAACGTCTCGAGCATGGAACTGGTTGTTCATGCAGCAGCTCCATGCTCCATCGAAATCAAAGAGCGAATGATCGACTGGTTCGGGCCGAAGTTGACCGAGTTCTACGGCGGTAGCGAGGGCACTGGATTCTTCATGATTGACTCCCCGAACTGGTTGGCGCATAAGGGTTCTGTCGGACGAGCTGTTATCGGTGTGGTTCATGTTTGTGACGACGAGGGGATGGAACTACCAGCTGGGAGTATCGGAACGGTGTGGTTCAGCGACATCCGCCGATTCGAGTATCACCGTGATCCTGTGAAGACCGCAGAGTCCTTCAACGACAAAGGGTGGAACACGCTCGGCGATCTTGGGCATGTCGACGAAGACGGATACCTCTATTTGTCTGCACGGCGCACCGATCTGATTCTCTCGGGCGGAGTCAACATCTATCCTCGGGAAATCGAAGACGAACTCGCCCTCCATCCTGCAGTCGACGATGTTGTCGTAGTCGGACTTCCCGATGACGAGATGGGGCAGAAGGTGCACGCAGTAGTCGCGGTGACGCCGGGTGTCGTAGCCGACGAAGCACTGGTTGAAGAGCTCATCGAATACTGTCGAGCGCGTCTTGCCCGATACAAAGCTCCGCGGTCGGTGAGTTTCGACGAGGTGCCCCGGCTACCCAGCGGAAAAATACTGCGCCGCGAGCTGATGGCACGTTTCGGCGAAGCATGAACGAAGCAACCGGTCAGCTCAGTTCTGGCGAGGTTCGGTCAAGATGTAATGCGTAGAAGCACTTTTCGCACGATCGCCGTCATGGTCTGACTGTGCGGTGGTAGTGCGCGCATGGCCAGGGGTGACGACGCTCGGTGTCGGTCAAAGATGTCAACTGAACTCGGGAGTTCTTTCCGCACAACGGAATACTCGGTATCGAGCACGTCGAAAATCTTGATAGCGTCCCATCGGGACCAACTTGTGTTTCTGACGGCTTGGCTCAGGGATGGAACTCCACCTTTCCGGACCGTACAAACCGCCCGAACGATACAGGATCGAAAATACGGATTGGCGGGGCTGATGGGGCATGTGAGCGAAGGCGTCGACGATTGGTTCGAGGGCAAGGTGGCAATTGTCACCGGGGCATCGCGCGGCATCGGACGCGCTGTGGTCGGGAAATTGGCAGTACGAGGTGCGTCGGTTGTCCTCAACGGGCGGGATCAGGTGGTTCTCGATCTCGCAGTGAAGGAAATCGAAGATGCCGGTGGCTCGGCGATCGGGGTTCAAGGCGACTTCGCTGACCCCGAATTTCCCGAAAAGCTGATCGGTGCTTGCCAATCCGAGTTCGGACGAATCGACTTCGTGGTCAACAATGCCGCGACCAGCGCTCATTCGGGACGGGTTCTGGATTGTGGAAGGGAAGCCTTCAGCAAGACAATCCTGTCCAATACTTGGCCGGCCGTGGCGATTATCCAAGCAGCCGTGGCAGGTGGCCTCCCCGAGGGTTCGTCGATCGTCAACATCTCTTCGGCTGGGGCGCAACGCGTTCACGAGACGGCGGGTGTCTACACTGCGGGAAAGTCCGCACTCGAGAGCTTGACCTTCACGCTGTCACGCGAACTCGGACCTCGTGGCGTGACAGTCAACGCCATCGAACCCGGCATCATCAAGACAGATCTCGCCGGTGCGATCTGGAAAGGCGAGCGCGAAGCAGTGGAGAGCCGGCTCATCCCGATGCAGCGCCTCGGAGACCCTTCCGATATTGCGAACGCCGTGCTCTATCTCCTCGGGCCCGATGCGCGTTGGGTCAACGGCTCAGTACTTCGCATCGATGGCGGACGCTTCCATGTGGGTGGGGAGTCCGCCCACAAGATCGGCGTTTTTCAATGACTTCTCCCTTCGAGATCCCCTAGATCGCAAGTGTGACTGCCAAGAACCGGAAGCTTCTTCGAACAGATGGGTAGAGAGACGATGACAGTAAGAGTTGGTGTGGTTGGTTTGAGCGCCACGGGAAGCTGGGCGTCATACGCGCATCTGCCCGCGCTGCGGGCCGTCGAGGGCTTCGAAGTGCGCGCGTTGGCAACGAGTTCCCCCGAATCAGCGCAAGCTGCAGCCGAGGCCTACGGGGTGCCGCTGGCGTTTTCGAGCGTCGAGGACCTCGCACGATGCGACGAGGTTGATCTCGTGGTGGTGGCAGTCAAGGTGCCTCACCATCGTGAGCTCGTCCTCGAGGCATTGTCCGCCGAGAAGCCGGTGCTGTGCGAGTGGCCCCTTGCCAACGGTGTTGCTGAGGCCGCCGAACTGGCCAGTGCCGCCGAAGGCAAGCATGCCTATGTCGGCTTTCAGGGAACAGCTGCGCCGGCTGTGCGCTACCTACAGGATCTGATCGCCGACGGATTTGTCGGTGAACTGGTCTCCACCAGCCTGATCGCAACTGCGGGCCCCTGGGGTGGGCCTGTCGGGAATCGCACCGAGTACCTGCTCGACAAGTCCAACGGTGCGACTCTGCTGTCTATCGTCTTTGGCCATCTTGTGGACTCGTTCAGCTACATCGTCGGCGACTTAGCCGACCTGAACGCCACTACGGGTATACGGCGCCCCACGGTGCTCAACACCGATTCCGGTGAGTTCGTCACTGCCACGGCAGAGGATGAGATTGTCGTGACGGGAACTCTCACCAATGGCGCGATCGCTTCGCTCCATCTCAGAGGGATGAATGATCACTCCAGTAAATTGATCTGGGAGATCAACGGCACCGAGGGGCACCTGAGGATCGACGGGACCGGGGGCACTCTGGCCAACCCGGTGACCATCCGGGGAGCGCGCGGTGACGATGTTTTGAGTGAACTACCGGTTCCCGACGGCTACGATCACCACGCTGATTTGGTCGGCTCACCCGCCCACGCTGTCGCCCACGCCTACGACCGCCTTCGACTGGACCTCAATGGGGGCAGCAAGCAGGCACCGGACTTCGCGCACGGACTTCTGCGTCACCGGTTGCTCGACGCCATTGAGCGAGCAGCGGAAACCGGTTCGCGCCAGTGCATTCAGGGCCAGTGACCGAGTACCGCATGAACACAGACGACCTACTGCAGAAGTTGTGGACCGTCGAGTCCATCAAGCAGATGCGTGCCCGCGTCGCGCGATTCCTGGACACCAAGCGGTGGGACGAGTTCGGGAACTGCTTCACAGACGATGCAACGCTCGAAGCGCCCGAAGCGGATCTACGGTGGGAAGGGCGGGCGCGAATCGTGCAGGGAATCAGTGTCGGTATGGACGGTGTACGTACTGTTCACCACCTACACGCTCCGGAGATCGAGATCACCGGTCCGGACACTGCGACGGGCGTCTGGGCCATGTCGGACGTTCTCGAGCGCGTTTCTCCTCAGGGGTCCACGATCACGAATGGCTACGGGCATTACGTTGAGCACTACGAACGTCAGGATGGACAGTGGCGCATCCGATCTCTGCGCCTGGAACGACTCCGCATCGACATCTGATATATGGATAGTCGTCAAGAGTCATGGTGAGGCGCCGCCGGGAATCTACCCCGGCGGCGCCTCGTTGTTTCCTTGCCGAATCCAGTTCAGCGACTTCTCTCCCCGTGGTGAATTGATGCACAAGACTTGTCGCCGCTCGCCCCGTCGCAGTCGTTGAATCGGCCAGGTGCGTCCCTCGGAAGGCTCAGCGGTTGGTACGTCCGAGGTCGACGGGTAGCTGAATGCCGGTGACGTGACGGGCTTCGTTGGAGGCGATCCATGCTACGGCAGCGGCTATATCTTCAGACTCGCTAACCGGGTCGGGGAGACTTCCCATGAACAGCAATCCTAGGTCTTGACGCGCCTCCATCTTCTGATGCAGTTCGGGGACGGTGAGCCCGGTGGCGACACCGTGCGGATGAACGCTGTTGACCCGGATTCGGTACTTGGCAAGTTCGTTTGCCATCGTCTTCGCGAGGCCTGTTACACCGTGCTTTGCCGCTACGTAGTCTGCGAGGAACGGAAGACCCTTCAGGCCGGCGACTGAGCTGGTAAAGACGATCGAGCCGCCGGTTGCCTGCTCGATCAAGATCGGCACAGTGGCTTTGGCCGTGTAGAAGGCACCGTGCAAGTTATTGTCAATGGTGGAGTGCCAGTGATCGAGATCAATTTCCCAGGACAGCGAAGCGGTGGTCATGCCTGCATTGGCGACTACAACGTCAAGTCTGCCGAGCTGATCAACCCCGTTTTCGACCGCGGCTTTGAGAGCGCTGAAGTCTTTGACGTCTGTGACGCTGGTGACGACGCGTCGGCCGTGCTTTTCCACCAGTCGTGCGGTTTCGTCGAGATCTTCGGTTGTCGGGCCGGGGTATTCAGCAGTCGGGAGGTCTTCGCAGATGTCGAGAGCGATGATATCTGCGCCTTCGGCTGCGAAGCGGACTGCTTCAGCGCGTCCTTGTCCTCGGGCCGCTCCGGTGATGAACACAACCTTCCCTTCGTATCTATGGCCGTTGGGGGCGTCGGGGATCGGCGCTTCGGGAATCTCGATGGTCATTTCGCTCCTCGGTCGTGAAATGTGGCAGAGTGCCATCACGCACAGTATGTCTCCAAAGTGGCCTGCGCAACTTCAATTCGACTCTCTTGCAAAAGATTTCGTTCTGTCGGTCGATCGATATCGAGGTAGCCGGGGCAGGGATCGCAAGGTTGCTGTCGCACTCACTCCACACGAGTGAACTCACATGTTTCACCGGTATCGGTTGTGCAGCAGCGATTTCGCCGAGGGGCAAGCCGAATTGTTGGTACGGGGCGATATCGGACTGGCACAGAACATTTCCGGGAGCGCGAGGATGGCAACAGGTCACGGTGTGGGTCGCTATCCGTTGATGTTCAGGAGTTACTGCTGATCAGTCGATCTCGGCATGATTGAACTTCAAATGCTCGGCTGATCGGTGTCATTCTCTTGGCTCCCGTGCAACATCGAATGACCGTGATTCGGGGTCAACCTGCCTTAAGTAACCAGATTCATTTCTGGGACCATCGGTCGTAGCCGCTGGACGCTACGGCCTGGCGCAGTGCCTGCGAGTTATAGGTAAAGAACTGGACCGGGTCGAACTCGACCACTACGCGGTTCGGCGTGTCGAGCAGCGACAACTGCTGGTTCATTGCTTCTTCGTCGGCGCCCATTCCGACTCGCTTCAGGAACAACGGCAGAAGCCAACGCACCAGATCGCGATCTCCGTCGTGAACTGTCGCGATCGTCTTGGAGGTGACCATGGCGCCGGTCATTCCGGTGCCCAGGCTCGAGACCACGACACAACTCTCGGGACGTGCGCGCAATGCCTGCACTCGCTTGCGGTTAGTCGTGGTGTGGACCCAGAACTTACCCTCCGATCGCACAAATGAATGTGGCATGGACACCGGCCATCCGTCCTTGTTCGTCCAGCTGACGGTGCACTCGTGCTGCAAGTCGAACAACTTCTCGCGGTCGTCCTCGGAGAGTTTGAAGGCCGACAGATCCTCGAGATTATCGATTCTTTTTGCCATGCTGATGGATGCTATGTGGGTCGCGCGCAAATAGGTCTTGACGATTCCGCTCAACGGTACAGCCTTTGACGAAACTTCCTGTGCGACATCGGTGGTCGCAAAGATCCCGTGCGGATTCTTCCTTCGGCCAGGGAGATCGTCGTCCGGGAGCATGCCCCGAGGGTGCTCCGGTCCGCCCTGGCAAAACCTCGAACGTGATGCCGGCTATCTGCTGTAGACGGAGTATGGAGGTCTATCTCGACTGTTCGCCCTTGTTTAGTTCAGTGCCGGCCTGCATGCAGGGCTGGGTCCAGCAACGATATCGATTCCGTCATCGCATTTTTTCCAGCGGTCAGGCAGAGATCGACTGAGCACAAGTAGATCTGGCTGCGGACCTGGCGTGACGACGCCGTAGATCTCGGGGCGACGACGCTGGAGTTTCGTCGAAGGAAGGGGATGCCCCGTGGATCATTGACAAACTGAGCTCTAGTGATTAATTTAACACATACCAGCTGGTCGTACGGCTTGTGAAAGGTTCTCCACGTAAGCGTGTGTGGAGGAAATGCTCTACTTCCCATGTTGCGAGTCATCCGAATGGTTTACGGAGAGGTGTCCGATGAGGACTGAAGACTTGATTCTTGTAAGCACGGACGATCATGTGATCGAGCCGACCCACCTATTTGAAGGTCGGCTTCCGAAGAAGTACGCCGATGCGGCACCCCGCTTCATCACTCGCGAAGACGGGACAATGGCGTGGGTGTACGGGGACGCCGTCGTGTTGAACCCCGCTGTACAGGCGGTTGTGGGCCGACCGAAGTCCGAGTGGGGCATGGACCCCGTGTGTCGGGAGGAAATGCGACCGGGCGTCTACGACATCCACGCGCGTGTCAAGGACATGGATGTCAACGGCATGCTGGGTTCGATGTGCTTCCCCTCGTTCGTCCGTTTTTCCGGTGCACTCTTCTTGGAAAACGGCGATCGTGATCAGTCCGCCGCCATGGTCCGCGCCTACAACGACTGGCATATCGACGAGTGGGCTGGTACCTACCCAGGCCGGTTCATTCCGCTGGCCATTCCGATTCTCTGGGATCCGGTATTGGCAGCCGAAGAGATTCGCCGAGTAGCGAAGAAGGGCTGCCACGCAGTTACTTTCACTTCCAATCCTTACGACTTGGGTCTGCCGAGCATTTACCAGGATCACTGGGATCCGTTCTGGCGTGCGTGTGAGGAAGAAGGAACCGTTGTGTGCATGCACATCGGCTCCAACTCGAAGGCGCCGACGACGTCCCCGGACGCACCTGTAGAGCTGATCTACTCGCTGTCGCCCATCGGCTCGTTCGAAGCTGCCGCGGATCTTGTATGGAGCAAACTGTTCATCAAGTTCCCCCGACTGCGCGTCGCACTATCGGAAGGTGGAATCGGTTGGGTTCCATACTTCCTGGAGCGTTTGGACTACCTGTACAACCACACTCAGCACTGGTCGGGTATGGATCTCGGTGGCCGTCTGCCTTCGGAACTGTTCAACTCGAACGTCATCACCTGTTTCATCGACGACGAGGTCGGCGTCGACAACCTGCATCGACTCAACATCGACAATGTCACCTGGGAATGCGACTACCCGCACTCCGACACGATGTGGCCCAACTCCCCAGAGGGAGCAATGCGCTACATGAACAGAATCTCCGATGAGACGATCAACAAGATCACCCACCTCAACGCGATGAAGCACTTCCAGTACGATCCGTTCGCTCATATTTCGCGAGAGCAGGCCACAGTCGGGGCGCTGCGCAGTCGCGTTCCGGATTGGGACACCAGTGTCGTACCCACCGCGCACATGCGTCCGGATGCCACTGTAGGAGCGTAATTTTCATGACCGGCATGTCCCGATGACCGGTCGCGGGAGTTGGGCGACGGCTCGAGGTTCGTCAACGTGATGAGGGCGGAATCTCTCCCTGAGTCGAAGCCCTGATGCCTGCGGTGCCTCCAGCAAGAGACCTGACTGAGTCCATAGAGGTCCGGTGGCGCCGCAGGCACCTTGCAATACGCGCTGTTCGGATCCAGCGCACCGGCAACACCGGGATCAATTGTCAGACGGAGTTCGTCGGTTAGGTGGAGTCGACACCGGATATGCCGATAATTCGCAACATGATTCGACTTTTCTCGTCGCGCTGGACAATCAGTGAAGTGCAACCGAAACTGATCCCTCCCCCCGCCGGTACGAGTCGTGGGTCGATAGCGATATGTGTTTGTTGCCCTCGGGGGCGTCGAATATCGAATAGATGAAACAGAGCTTCTGTCGCACTGCGATTAATCGCCGGACTCGAATTCGGTTAGCGGATGTAGAGAACGCCGACAACGGGTGTGGACTGAGAGAAAGTGACAAATGAGTAATTCCGAGTACCGCATGTTGATCGACGGTGCGCTGGTCGCCGCGACGGGGGGCCGCACCTACGAGAATGTCAACCCGGCGAACGAAGAAGTCATCGGTGTTTCGCCGAATGCCGGTGTGGCCGATGTCGAACGGGCGATCCTGGCTGCGCGGCGGGCTTTCGACACCACGACGTGGTCGACAGACACCGAGTTCCGTCAGCGGTGCCTGGTGCAGTTGCAGTCCGCTCTGCGCAAGAACGCCGAAGAGTTGCGACCGGTCATCGTCGCCGAAGCCGGCCTACCGGTTGCCTTGACCTACGACGTCGGGTTGGACCGCTCGATCGATTTGATGAGCCATTACATCGGTCTCCTCGATACGTTCGAGTTCGAGCGGGTCATTACCCCGGTTGCCGGTGACGAGAAGGCGCACCGCATCGTGCGGCGTGAGGGTGCCGGTGTCGTCGCGGCGATTACGCCGTGGAACTACCCGTTCCACCTGGCGCTCGGCAAGCTGGTTCCCGCGTTGGCTGCGGGGTG
>NZ_VBTM01000030.1:0-22974 GCF_013277795.1 Rhodococcus sp. MS16 | reverse complement strand
TCGCTTCGGGGATCATCGGCATGTAGATGGCGACGCGGTCGCCGGCGACGAGGCCGAGGTCGGTGAAAGTGTTTGCGGCGCGGCTGACTTCGGCGAGAAGGTCGTTGTAGGTCAGATCGCGGGAATCGCCCGGTTCGCCTTCGAAGTGAATGGCGACGCGGTCACCGTTGCCGGCGAGGACGTGGCGGTCGACGCAGTTGTAGGCGACATTCAACTGTCCGCCGACGAACCATTTCGCGACGGGGGCGTCGGTCCAGTCGAGGACGTCGGTCCATTTCTGGTGCCAGTGAAGGCGCTCAGCCTGATTCGCCCAAAAAGCAAGGCGGTCGGTATCTGCGGCAGCCTGCAGTTCCGGTCCCGCGTTGGCGGCCGCAGCGAACTCTGCGCTCGGCGGATATGCCTGGGGGACGTCCGTTTCGGCTGCGCTTGTCATGGCTGACGGCCTTCTTTCCACATTGATCGACACTTTTCTGACTCCGTGTGAGGGTAGTCACAAGCTCGCGCAAACGCACCGTTGCATCACGTTGCAACTCGTTGTCCTGCGACGATCGGTCGAATCGATGCGACGGGTGGTCGCTTCCGACGACGAATGAATGTGTCCGAATTGAATTACCCCCAAATTTTCAACAATGGGTGCGGTGCGCACTTCGAGGTTGATGTGTCTATTGTCAAACCATTATTCGACCGCAACTCGAAGTTACGTTCATCTTCAGTTGTAGGCGACACGACGCCGGCAGTTACGGTTGTCGGCAGGCCACGAGCATGCTCGGGGTCTATTAGATGTGGAAGGAACTCCTTTGCGTATCTCACGCATAGCGACCGGTGCGGTCGCGCTCGGAATGACGGCAGTGCTGATCACGGCATGTTCGTCCGACGATTCGTCGGGCGGATCGTCCAGCGGGGTCGTCAACGCCTGGGCGGGCGAGCCCCAGAATCCGTTGATCCCTACGAACACGGGCGAGAACATGGGCGGCCGCGTCGTCGACGCCGTATTTGCCGGCCTCGTTTCGTACACCGCCGCTGGTGGCACGGAGAACGAGGTGGCCGAGTCCATCGACAGTACGGATGGTCAGAACTTCACCGTCAAGCTCAAGGAGGGCTGGACCTTCACCGACGGCACCCCGGTCACCGCGAAGTCGTTCGTCGACGCGTGGAACTACGGCGCTCTCTCCACCAATGCTCAGATTCAGGCTTCGTTCTTCGATCCGATCAAGGGCTTCGACGAAGTTGCAGCCGAGGTCCCGACGGCGCAGACGATGTCGGGTCTGAAGGTAGTGGACGACTCCACCTTCACGATCGAACTCAAGCAGCCCGAATCGGCGTTCCCCGACCGCCTCGGCCACTCGGCGTACTACCCGCTGCCTGAGGTCGCTTACCAGGACATGACCGCGTTCGGTGAGAATCCGATCGGTAACGGTCCGTACAAGCTCGACGGAACGGGTGCGTGGCAGCACAACGTCCGTATCGACACGGTCGTGAACCCGGATTACAACGGCAACCGCAAGCCGAAGAACGCCGGCGTCGACTTCATCATGTACAACAGCCTCGACACGGCGTACACCGATCTCCTGGCCAACAATGTCGATGTTCTCGACCAGGTTCCGCCGAGCGCGGTCACGACCTTCGAGTCGGACCTGCCCGGACGCACGGTCAACCAGCCGTCGGCAACCATCGAATTGGTCACGATCCCGGGGCGCCTGCCGCACTTCAGCGGCGAAGAGGGCATGCTCCGCCGTCAGGCGATCTCGATGGCGATCAACCGCGATCAGATCACGCAGCAGATCTACAACAAGACCAGGACGCCTGCGCTCGACTTCACCAGTCCCGCAATCGAGGGTTGGAACGACTCGCTGACCGGAAACGGCAACGTGAAGTTCGATCCCGAGGCAGCCAAGGCTGCTTGGGCGAAGGCCGATGCAATTGCTCCGTGGTCGGGCAGCTTCGAGATCGCGTACAACTCCGATGGTGGACACCAGGAATGGGTCGACGCCACGTCGAACAGCATCCGCAACACCCTCGGCATCGACGCAAAGGGCAAGCAGTACCCCACCTTTGCTCAGATCCGTACCGAAGCCACCAACCGCACCATCCAGAGTGCATTCCGTGCCGGCTGGCAGGGTGACTACCCGCAGCAGTACGGCTTCCTGGCGCAGAACTACCAGACCGGTGGCAGCTCCAACGACGGTGACTACTCCAACCCCGAGTTCGACCGCCTCCTGCGCGAATCGGCCGGTCAGACCGATCAGGCGAAGGCTCAGGAACTGCTCGATCAGGCTCAGGAAGTCCTGCTCAAGGACCTGCCTGCAGTTCCGACGTGGTACCGCAACGCAGCGAGTGGATGGTCGGAGAACGTCTCCAACGTCACCATCAGCTGGAATGGTATTCCGGTCTACGAAGACATCGAAAAGAACTGACGCGTAGAACGATCCGCATCTGAAACGTGAGTTCGGGGTGGCAGGCGCTCTGCCTGCTGCCCCGAACTCGTGTTCACGTCGGATTGTCCGCTGACGTACACGATCATCGACAAGGAGGTGATCCGATGCTCTGGTACATCGGTCGCCGAGTGCTTCAAATGATCCCGGTTTTTCTCGGGGCCACTCTTCTGATCTACGCCATGGTCTTCTTGCTTCCCGGTGATCCGATTGCCGCGTTGGCGGGCGACAAGGCGCTCAGTCCGGCTGTTGCACAGCAGCTTCGGGAGCGCTACCACCTCGATCTCCCCTTCTATCAGCAGTACCTGCTGTACTTGAAGGGCATCTTCACGCTGGACTTCGGCACGTCGTTCTCCGGACGGCCTGTCAGTGAAGTTCTGGCACAGGCATTTCCGATCACGATGAAACTTGCCTTCATGGCACTGATCGTCGAGACGGTCTTCGGTGTCGGCTTCGGCCTCATCGCCGGCCTGCGTAAGGGCGGATTCTTCGACAGCACCGTCCTGCTGTTCAGCCTCGTTCTCATCGCCATCCCGATCTTCGTGATCGGCTTCCTGGCTCAGTTCTTCATCGGCGTCAAATGGGGCATCGTCCCGCCGACGGTCGGTGGCAACACCAGCTTCAAGAATCTCCTGCTCCCCGCCCTGGTTCTGGGTTCGGTCTCGTTTGCCTACGTACTGCGACTTACCCGAACGTCCGTGGCGGAGAACCTGAGTGCCGACTACGTGCGAACAGCCACCGCCAAGGGACTTTCCCGCGGACGAGTGGTTCGCGTGCACGTGTTGCGCAACTCGCTGATCCCCGTGGTCACCTTCCTGGGTGCCGACCTCGCGACGTTGATGGGCGGCGCCATCGTCACCGAGGGCATCTTCAACATCAACGGCGTCGGCGGCACGATCTACCAGGCGGTGACCAGAGGTGAAGCGCCGACGGTGGTTTCGTTTGTCACCATCCTGATCGTGATCTACCTGATCGCGAATCTGCTCGTCGACCTCTTGTACGCCGCGCTCGATCCGAGGATCCGCTATGTCTGAGACCGTGAAGACCGGACGTGCAGTCCGGCAAAGTCATTTCGTGGCACCGCCCGAAGTTGCGGCACCGGGGGAGACGGACGCCGTCAAGCTCGATCAGGCGCCGACGAGCATGTGGACCGACGCGTGGCGCGATCTGCGCAAGCGTCCCCTGTTCATCATCTCGACGATCATCATCCTCGCGGTCATCGTCATCGCAGCGTTTCCGAGCTTGTTCACGAGCACCGATCCGCGGTTCTGCGATCTGACCTACAGCATGCAGGGGCCGACCTCAGGGCACTGGTTCGGTTTCGATCGTCAGGGCTGTGACGTCTACTCGCGCACCATCTACGGTGCTCGCGCATCCGTACTCGTGGGCGTCGGCGTCACGGCGTCGGTGCTGGTGATCGGAGTGATCTTCGGTGCACTGTCCGGGTTCTACGGAGGCTGGACCGATTCGATTCTCTCCCGTGTCGCCGACATCTTCTTCGGTATCCCGCTGATCCTCGCTGCCATCGTTCTGATGCAGCTGTTCACCGATCGCACCATCTGGACCGTCGTCGGCGTCCTGGCGCTCTTCGGCTGGCCGCAGATGGCAAGAATTGCTCGTGGTGCGGTGATTTCGGCGAAGAACAACGATTACGTCATGGCTTCGGAAGCGTTGGGTGTCTCGAAGCTCAAGACCCTGATTCGCCACGTCATCCCGAACTCGTTGGCTCCCATCATCGTGGTGGCCACCATCTCGCTCGGCACGTACATCGTTGCCGAGGCGACGCTGTCCTTCCTCGGTATCGGGCTCCCGTCCACCGAGGTTTCGTGGGGCGGTGACATCAGCAACGCTCAGGTGACGCTGCGTCAGGGATCGACCATTCTGTTCTACCCGGCAACGGCTTTGGCGATCACCGTCCTCGGATTCATCATGATGGGTGACGCGCTGCGCGACGCCCTTGATCCCAAGTCGCGGAAGCGGTGAGCACGATGACCACCAAGGAAACTCTCACCTCGGAGGAAACTCCGCTGCTCGAGATTCGTGATCTCGAGGTGTCGTTCCAGTCCAATTCCGGTCCGGTTCCGGCAGTTCGAGGCGTCAGCCTGACCGTCTATCCGGGTCAGACGGTCGCCATCGTCGGCGAATCGGGTTCGGGTAAGTCCACTACCGCGCACTCGATCATCAATCTGCTTCCCGGCACCGGCAAGGTGACGGCAGGCGAGATCATCTTCGACGGCAAGGACATCTCGAAGGTCTCGGAGAAGGACTTCGTCCACATCCGGGGCAGCCAGATCGGTTTGGTTCCGCAGGACCCGATGTCGAATCTGAACCCGGTGTGGAAAGTGGGCTTCCAGATCGAGGAAGCACTGGCCGCCAACGGGATCGCCAAGGGCAAGGCAGCCAAGGTTCGCGCCGCGGAGTTGCTCGAGGAGGCAGGTCTCGCTGACGCCGAGAGCCGGCTGGGGCAGTACCCCCACGAGTTCTCGGGCGGTATGCGTCAGCGTGCGCTCATCGCGATCGGATTGTCAGCTCGTCCGAAACTCCTGATCGCGGACGAGCCGACGTCGGCGCTCGACGTCACGGTTCAGCGTCAGATTCTCGACCACCTCGACGGTCTGACAACGGAACTCGGCACCGCCGTTCTGCTCATCACCCACGATCTGGGGTTGGCCGCCGAGCGTGCCGAGCACCTGATCGTGATGAGCAAGGGTCGCATCGTCGAATCCGGTCCGGCACTGGAGATTCTGAAGCGACCGCAACACCCGTACACGCAGAAGCTGGTCGCTGCTGCGCCGTCGTTGGCGTCGAAGCGGCTCAGTTCGTCGGTGGCCCGCGCCGAGATTCGGGAACAGGCGGAAGAGGTCGCCGAAGCGGTCAAGGCCGAGGAAAGTACGGCAGAGTCCTTCGGCAAGGCGACCGACGACGTTCTTGTTGTCGATCATCTGACCAAGGTGTTCAAGCTGCGCAAGGGTTTCCGCAAGACCACCGACTTCACAGCTGTGAACGACGTGTCCTTCAAGGTCCGCCGCGGAACCACCACGGCGATCGTCGGCGAATCGGGTTCCGGTAAGTCGACGGTCGCGCAGATGGTTCTCGGTTTGCTCGAGCCCACTGCAGGCAACGTGGTCTTCGACGGTCAGGACGTGTCCGAACTCGGTGCGAAGGAAACTTTTGCGTTCCGTCGCCGAGTGCAGCCGATCTTCCAGAACCCTTACGGCACGCTCGACCCGATGTACTCGATCTACCGCACGATCGAAGAGCCGCTGCGTACCCACAAGGTCGGGACCAAAGCCGAACGTGAGGCTCGCGTCCGCGAACTTCTCGACAAGGTCGGTCTGCCCCAGTCGGTCATGCGACGGTTCCCGAACGAGCTGTCCGGTGGACAGCGTCAGCGCGTCGCAATTGCGCGAGCGTTGGCCTTGCAGCCGGAGGTCGTGATCTGCGACGAGGCGGTGTCCGCTCTCGACGTGCTCGTACAGGATCAGATCTTGACCCTGCTCAACGACCTGCAGGCAGAGTTCGGGTTGACGTACCTCTTCATCACGCACGACCTGGCCGTGGTTCGTCAGATCGCGGACAACGTGTTGGTGATGTCGCGTGGCTCGATCGTCGAATCGGCGCCGATCGACGACGTGTTCGGCAATCCGCAGCAGGACTACACACGCAAGTTGCTCGACGCGATTCCCGGTGGGTCCATCAAGCTGGGAAGCTGACGCAACAGGTAGGTAGGCAAGTCCACAGAGGGGCTGCAAGGGTACCGTCGTTGATCGTGACGGACCCCTTGCAGCCCCTCGTCGATCTTCCAGGCGTACGCGCCGCCGCTGATCACGCGCGCGACGCACTCGGTGAGGTGCATCGGCACAAAACCAACCGACGCGGATGGCCGACGACGGCTGCCGAAGCTGCAGTCCGCGCCGCTCGGGCATCGGCGTCTTTGGCGGGCGGGTCGACGGAGCTGCCGGCAGAGGGGATGGCCGGTGATCCGATTCTTGCCGGCGCCCTGCGGGTTGCGCAGGCGCTGGACGGTGACGGTCTGCCACTGATGGAGTCCACGTGGAAACGGGCGCCGCTGCAGGCTTTGGCCAGGTTGCACCTACTGGCGGCGGCAGATCTGGTCGAGGATCCTGACGAACTGGGACGACCTCGCATGGATCCGGGCGTCGGCGAGCGTCTCGACGCTCTCGCCCAACTGGTGACGGGTGGAACGTCGGCGCCGGCTCCGGTTCTTGCGGCAGTCGTGCACGGCGAATTGTTGGCACTGAGTCCGTTCGGTACCGCCGACGGCATTGTGGCGCGCGCCGCGTCCCGACTCGTCGCAGTCTCGTCCGGTTTGGATCCCCACAACCTCGGCGTCCCTGAGGTCAGTTGGCTGCGTAGGCCGCAGGCGTACGCCGATGGAGCCGCGGGATTTGCTTCCGGTCGTCCGGAAGGCGTCGGGAGTTGGGTAATTCTGTGTTGCGGCGCGCTTGAAGCTGGTGCTCGCGAGGCAACGTCGATTGCCGATGCCGCGAGTCCGAGCTAACCAACATCGGGCTGGTTCCACATCGGGCTCGTTCCACACACAAAACGGGCGGCGCTGCCGATTATCGACTTCGCCGCCCGTTAGCACGGACTACTCGTTACCAAGCGTGCTCGGTGGGTTGTGTGGATGGCCTCGGCGAGGGATCGCCATTTTGAGGTCGTCCCCGCAACTTGTGCGGAGTCCTCGCTCAAATTGAACGAATCTCGCAGGCCCACAACACTTCTGCCCTTATAGTGGCTTGTGCTCCGCGTGGGTGCCCTAGTGCCCGTGCTGGGAATCCGGGTTGGGGAAACGGTCCTTCTCTTCTGAGCCGTTCCTGGCCTTCCGTTCTTCCGTAACTCCTTTGTACCCTGTGTTGCGGCTCACAGCAAGTATCAATTTTTGTTTGTGTGCTTGAAGTTTCACCGTTTTCGGCGAAGTAGTGCAAACGTCACAACACCGGCTGTCACAGCTCCGATTCCGAGCGCTGCAGTAGTCGCCACAGCGGTGCCCGACTGTGCTGACAGCCGAGCGCGAAGCGAGACCGGATTCGAGAAAGTCAGTATGGGCCAACCATTTCCGGCTGCTGCCTTGCGAAGCGCGCGGTCGGGGTTGACGGCACTCGGATGCCCGACGGCCTCGAGCATCGGCAAGTCGGTGATCGAGTCGGAATAGGCGTAACTCGCGGAGAGGTCGTATCCGTACTCGGCTGCGAGTTTTTCCATGGCTTCCACTTTGCCGGGGCCGTAGCAGTAGAAGTCGACCTCGCCCGTGTAGTGCCCGTCCTCTTCCTTCATCGACGTCGCGACCGAGTGCGTTGCTCCCAGTGCGCGGGCGATCGGAGCGACGATCTCCTCGCCCGACGCGGACACCACGATGACATCGTGGCCGCGCACCTTGTGGTCGGCAATCAAGTCGGCGGCCTCGGCGTAGACGAGGGGGTCGACAATGTCGTGCAGAGTCTCCGCGACGATCGACTTGACCTGTTCCACATCCCAGCCGGCACACATCGCGGTGATGTGTGCGCGCAAGCGCTCCATCTGATCGTGATCGGCGCCCGAGAGCAGGAACAGGAACTGCGCGTAGCTGCTCTTGAGAACCGAGCGCCGGTTGATCAATCCTTGCGCGAAGAACGGTCTGCTGAAAGCCAACGTGCTGGATTTGGCTATGACGGTTTTGTCGAGGTCGAAGAAAGCGGCAGTCCGCCCGGTTGTCAGTCCATTCCCAAGCTTGTCGGTCACAGCTACCGAGGATAGTCCGACAGTCGGTTCGGTTGCGTCACCACAACCGGGAAATGAACGGCGACACTTACGAATCGCTGCTGTTCAGGCTTGCATTTCCCGGACATTTGCAGTGTAGGATTACGGCAGTTCGACTTGCTCGGACTGTGTTCAGCCCAACCCCCCGGGGCTGAACAGACAAGACAACCCCCGCCTCCCCCCAGGCGGGGGTTGTCCACTTTCTCGGGTACATCAACTCGGCTTCGTCAAGTGAGAGTTATCCACAGAACCCGAGTTGTCCACAGCTCGATTCGGGTATCTGTTCTTTACCGGCGACAACGCTCAGGCTCGTGCTCATGAACTCGAATGCTTCAGGGGAATCAGGGCATGTCGACGCGGATGTCCTTGTGTTGGTCGAAGATCCGCTGCTTCTTGCCAGCGTGCGGCGCGTCGTGGCTGCCGTTGATCAGTCGGCGGACGAGGGGCCACAACCGGTATCGCGCCAACAATGGAACAGGGCATCCGCGGTGGTGCTGGACATTGCACACGCGAAGGCGTGCTCGAGCCGCAACCCGAGGCGTTCACGCGTCTTCCTTGTCGGTGAGTCCGAACCGACGCTCGACGAGTGGAAATACGCGACCTCGATCGGCGCCCAGGCGGTATTCACACTGCCGGCGGACGAGAATGCGCTGGTTGCAGTGTTAGCCGAGCACTCGGTGAGCCGTGGCGAGGGCACAGTTGTTGCCGTTGTCGGCGCGTGTGGCGGAGCTGGTGCCTCGGTAAGCGCCGCGGCGATCGCCTTGGCGTCCGCCGCCCGTCGCATCCCGACGATGCTTGTCGACGTCGACGCACTTGGTTGCGGCGCGGACGTCGTGCTCGGTGTCGAAAATGTTCCAGGGTTGCGATGGGCGGCGTTGACGGTTGAGGGTGGGCGTTTGTCGGCGGATGCGCTTCGTGATGCTCTGCCCGCTCGCGGGCAGCACCTGCGGGTGCTCTCGTGCAGCCGCAGGGAGATTGGTGGTCCTTCGGTCACTGCGCTCGGGGCGGTGCTCGACGCCGGCCGACGATCCGGCGGTCTTGTCGTGTGCGATGTTTCCGGTTGTCGAGGGCTGGAGGGTGAGGCCGTATTGGAGGGTTCGGATGCCGTCGTGATGGTTGTTCCCGCGACGGTGGCAGCCTGCGTCGCTGCGGAGAAGGTGGGAATGTGGGCGGCGCAACATAATTCGAATATCGGGTTGTTGGTGCGCGGACCGGCTCCGGGTGGTCTGCGCGGGGCAGATGTTGCGACCATGCTCGGGTTGCCGTTGATCGCAGTTGTCCGGGGACACCGCTCGCTCGGGTCGATGCTCGAACGCGGCGGGCTGGAATTACGACGCAAGTGCGCGCTGACCCTCGGAGCGGACGCGGTGCTGGACGGACTCGCGGCGGGATCACGTTTCTGGAGTGCTGCAGCATGAGTGGGCTGGTCACGGCTGAACTGCTCGATCGGGTCCGCGATCGGTTGGCGGCGTCGACGGCCGCTGAGCCGACAGCGGCGACGGTCGCCGACGCCGTTCGGGCTGAGTCCGCCGGAGTGCTCGGTGATACAGATCTGCTCGAGGTCGTGCGAATTCTCCAGACCGAGCTGACCGGCGCCGGGCCGCTCGAGTCTTTGTTGCATGAACCAGGAGTCGCGGATGTCCTGGTGACTGCTCCTGACCAGGTGTGGGTCGATCGTGGGGTGGGACTGGAACGAACGAGCGTGAAATTTGCGGACGAGGCAGCGGTGCGACGCCTTGCTGCGCGTTTGGCCTTGTCGTCCGGAAGGCGACTCGACGACGCACAGCCGTGGGTCGACGGCCGGTTACGCGGAGTCGGCGACGGGCATTTCGGTGTCAGGTTGCACGCTGTTCTCGCGCCGGTCGCACAGGGGGGAACCTGCTTGTCGCTACGGGTGCTCAGACCTGCAACGCAAGGTCTTGACGCATTGTGCGCTCGCGGGGCGATCGAACCGGAGGCGCGTGCGCTGCTTGATCGAATCATCATGTGCCGTTTGGCTTTTCTTGTGATCGGTGGCACCGGTGCGGGGAAAACGACATTGCTGTCGGCTGTGCTCGGTGCGGTCGACCCCAGGGAACGGATCATCTGCGTCGAGGATGCGGCCGAGCTGGCTCCGCCACATCCGCATGTGGTTCGTCTGGTCGCACGCGCGCCGAACGTGGAGGGCGTCGGCGAGGTAGCGGTACGTGATCTCGTGCGACAGGCGTTGCGCATGCGACCCGACCGCATTGTCGTGGGCGAAGTGCGGGGAGCCGAGGTCATCGACCTTCTGACGGCCCTGAATACGGGCCATGACGGCGGGGCAGGCACCATCCACGCGAATTCGCCCGAGGAAGTGCCGGCGCGGTTGGAGGCCTTGGCCGCGTTGGGAGGAATGGATCGACATGCGTTGCACAGTCAACTTGCAGCCGCAGTCCAGGTGGTTCTACACGTGCATCGCTCCGCCGACGGTTCTCGGCGACTCGAGCAGATCGGGGTCATTAACCGCGGCGCAGACGGATTCGTACACATCAACCAGGCATGGCCGGCTGCTGGTCCGGGGCGCGATCAACTCGAAAGAATGCTGCGCCTCCGTGATCGGGACGGGCGCAGTGATCGGGACGGGCTGCCGGCATGAGCGCCACATTGCTGCTGTGCGCGCTGTCGGTGATGGTTGCTCCGACGGTGAATTCGCGTTCCAGGCTCCTCGAATTCGCAGATTCGCGGGGGAAGGCATCATTCACCGTGCCGTGGACGTTGATTGTCGCTGCACTGCCACTGGTACTGGGTGCGTTGTTCGGCGGTATCTCTGCATTGGTCGCTGCCGCGATTGCAGTGGGAACTGCGCTCTTTCGTGCTCGGCGGACGAAGGCATCGTTGGCAAGGGGCTCGGAACTGGCGTTGCTGCTTGCCGGATTGGAGGTCCTGATTGCAGAGTTGCGGATCGGTGCGCACCCGGCGTCCGCGTGTTCCATTGCCGGTGAGGAGTGCTCGGGCGCTGTGGGGGAAGTATTCCGTCGCGGTTCGGCGCGAGCTCGGTTGGGTGGCAGTGCAGCCGATGCATTCCGATCCGGTGGTTCGCTCGTCGACAGGGAGTTGGTGCGTGTTGCGTCAGCGTGGTCTGTCGCTGAACGATACGGTCTGGCGCTGGCCGAACTTCTAGGAGCTGTGCGGACGGATATGTTGGGTCGCAACCGTTTCCGTCAGCGCACCGAGGCCGGACTGGCCGGCGCGCGAGCTACCGCGACGGTACTGGCGGGGTTGCCGGTCCTCGGCATCGGATTGGGTGAGCTGATGGGGGCGGCGCCGTTGCAGGTGCTGTTCGGGGGTGGCGCGGGCGGAGTGATGCTGGTAGTCGGAACGGGGTTGGTAGCTCTCGGCCTCCTGTGGACCGACAAGATCACGTCGAAGGTTACCTCGTGATCTGGCTGGGATTAGTGACGATCGCGCTGTCGTTATGGATAGTTCCGGACACCCGAATGTCACTGCCACGCATGGCAACAATGCTCGACAGAAGTGCCGTGGATACAGTTCTGCCGGACGAGCCACCGGTCGGCGATCCTCTGGCAGTCGCAGCAAGTTTCGACCTTCTAGCTGCATGCCTTCGTGGCGGTTTACCGGTTGCCGAAGCAGTGGGGGCTGTTGCTGCTACTGCGCCGGCGCCGATGGACGCCGCTTTGCGGCGTGTATCGGATCTGCTCACCCTTGGCGCCGATCCGGATGTGGCCTGGGGCGAAGCTGCGTTGGATCCCGACACCGAATCACTTGCCCGACTGGCGCGCCGGTCGTCACGGTCGGGGACGACGCTGTCCGTCTCGATGGCGGAACTTGCAGAACGCCGTCGAGATGACGCGGAGGATGTTGCTGCCGCGTCCGCCGAACGCGCGGGCGTGCTGATCAGTGGTCCGCTCGGACTCTGTTTCCTGCCTGCGTTTCTCGCGCTGGGGATAGTGCCGGTGGTGATCGGATTGGCGTCGTCGGTACTCGGCGACGGGCTTATCTGAAAGAACCACGATTCTTCCGCGGCAGAACAACTGTCGTGGTCTTACAGGAGGGGAAAACGATGTTCGGAATGATGGGAAAGTTGTCAGCGAGGTTGACGTTGCTCGTCGCCGAGGACGACGGAATGTCCACGGCAGAGTATGCAATCGGGACCATTGCCGCCGCGGCGTTCGGAGCGGTTCTCTATTCGGTGGTCACCGGCGATTCCATTGTCACGGCGCTCACCGGGATTATCGACAAAGCGCTCAAGACAGCTGTGTGATGTTGTCCACGAGTAGCATCCGCGAGGCTGATGACGGTGCAGTCACGGTCGAGGCAGCAATTGCGCTCGCCTCGATGATCACTGTGGTGGTGCTGTGCGTCGGCGCGGTACTAGCGGTGACGATGCAGGTTCGGTGTGTGGATGCTGCTCGTGAGGCTGCGAGATTGACGGCCCGCGGGGATCGGGACAACGCGGTCACCACGTCGCGCCGAATCGCACCCTCCGACGCCCGGATTTCCGTGCAGATCGTGGACGGATTTGCCGTGGCGGTGGTGAGCGCCGACAGTGTTTTGCTGCCGATGTTGGACATCACCGCAGAAGCAGTCGCTGCTGTGGAACCCGGTGCGGACTGATGACTCTGCAGGCGGACGACGGTATCGCAACAGTGTTTTCGTGTATTGCGCTGGCCGGGATCGTCGCGGTGACGGGTGGGCTGCTGCACGTGGGTTCGGCGGTCACCGCTCGTCACACCGCCCAGTCGTCTGCGGATCTCTCGGCCTTGGCGGGGGCCGGAGCGCTCGAGCGCGGCGCGGAGGCAGGTTGCGCCGCGGCAATCGACGTTGCGACGCGGATGCGAACAGTACTCGCGGAGTGCACTGTCGAGGACTGGGATGTCATTGTTCAAGTGCGGGCGCCGGTATTGTTGTCCCGCTTCGGTATCGGCGATGCGGAGGCATCGGCGCGCGCTGGCCCTGTCGACTAGTCAGCTGATGGTGTCGATGACGGCCGTAAGGATCTTGACGGCGCCGTCCTTGTCGAGTGGATCGTTTCCGTTGCCGCACTTGGGGGAGTAGACGCACGAGGGGCAACCGTTGGCGCACTCGCACGAGGTAATTGCGTCGCGGGTTGCGGAAAGCCAGCGTGAGAGTTCACTGTGCCCCCGATCGGCAAATCCCGCGCCACCGGCGTGGCCGTCGTAGACGAACACGGTGGGCAGACCGGTGTCGGCGTGGATTGCCGTCGACACTCCGCCGATGTCGCCTCGGTCGCAGATGGCGACCAATGGCAGGAGTCCGATCGCTGCATGCTCTGCCGCATGCAGCGCCCCGGGGAACCGCTCGGGTGAGACGCCGACGGATTCGAGTAGTTCCGGTGTGACCGTGTACATCACGGCCCTGGTCTCCAGCGTATGTGCGGGCATATCCAATTCGATGGAATCGAGGACTTCGCCGGAGTTGAGGCGTCGGAGGTACCCCACAACCTGATGGGTCACTTCGACGCGCACGAGTGCGACGGTGATGTCGCCGTAATTCTTGTGTTCGAGTTGTTCGGTGATGATGATCTCGGTGGTTTCGCGCGCCGAGGTGGTCCAGTCCGGATTTTCCGCATGGACCAGTGCCAGACCGACTTCGAGGTCGAGTTCGTCCACCACGTACGCATCACCCTGGTGAATGTGGACCGCACCGGGGTGGACGGTGGCGGGTGCCCGTCCGGTGTCGACGGTTCCCAGCATCCGCCCGGATTCGCCGTCGACAATTGCTACTTGGGTGCCGATGCCGCCGCGGATGTCCAGTGAGCCGTGGGGGTTGGCGTCTGCCGTGATGAACCAACCGTGGGTGCGCCGCCGGATCTTGCCTTCTTCTGCGAGCTTGGTGAGGACGTCGATGGCTCCGAACGAGTCGACCTCGGCGTCGGAGAGCGGGAGTTCCATTGCTGCGCAGAGCAATTGTGGTCCCAGGATGTAGGGATTTCCGGGGTCCGTCACGGTTGCCTCGACGGGTTTCTCGAGGATGGCCGAAGGATGGTGAACAAGGTAGGTGTCGAGGGGATCGTCTCGGGCGATCAGGACCACCAGCGACCCCTCGCCGCGTCGACCGGAGCGTCCGGCCTGTTGCCAGAACGAGGCAACGGTCCCCGGGAAACCAGCTACGACAACGGCATCGAGCCCTGCGATGTCCACGCCCAGTTCGAGCGCGTTGGTTGTTGCCGCACCAAGCAGCGTGCCGTCCGCAAGTGCTGCTTCCAGTTCGCGGCGGTCTTCGGCGAGGTATCCCGCGCGGTACGAGGCGACTCGTTCGGCCAGATCGGTGTCGACTTCTGCGAGTAGCCGTTTGGTGGTCATGGCGGTCAGTTCCGCGCCGCGGCGTGAGCGTACGAAGGTGAGGGTGCGTGCGCCTTCGATCATCAGATCCGCCATGATCCGGGCGGCCTCGGCGCCGGCGGGGCGACGGACTGGACTGCCGTTCTCGCCGGTGAGTGCCGGCACGAGTGGAGGCTCCCAGAGTGCGACGGTTCGTGGCCCGTGGGGTGATCCGTCGTCGGTGACCTCGGTGCAATGCGCCCCGATCAACCGGGAAGCCGCTGTTCCGGGGTCTGCGGTGGTGGCGCTGGCCAGGATGAACGTGGGCTCGGCGCCGTATCGGGCCGCGATGCGTCGGAGTCGGCGAATGATGAGGGCGACATTCGATCCGAAGACACCGCGGTAGGAGTGGCATTCGTCCACGATCACGTATTTCAGATTGCGGAAGAAGTGCGCCCAGCGTTGATGGGTGCGGAGCAGAGAGATGTGCAGCATGTCGGGGTTCGTGAACAGCCAACGAGAGTTTTCACGCGCCCATGTGCGCAGCTCCTGTGACGTGTCCCCGTCGTACGCGCTCGGATTGGTTCCCCGTAGTTCGGCGTCGAAGTCGGTGAGGGACAGCACTGCCCGTAGTTGGTCGCTGCCGAGAGCTTTGGTGGGGGAGAGGTAGAGCGCGGTGGCAAGAGGGTCCGAAGCCATCGCGGTCAGGACGGGGAGTTGGTATGCCAGTGACTTTCCCGAGGCGGTGCCGGTGGCGACCACAACATGGTTTCCGCTGTGTGCAAGGTCTGCGGCAGTGCGCTGGTGGATCCACGGAGCGGTCACACTGTGCTCGTTCAGGGAACGGACCACGCTGGGGTGCAACCACTCCGGCCATTCGGCGAACCGGGCGCTGCGAGCAGGTAGTTGAGCGGTGAACGTCAGTGGATCTTCGTTCCCGCTCACGCCGGCGACGACGCGACCGAGGAGCATCTGTCCGTAGGTTTCGCTCGGCGCCGCGTCGGGATCAGGAATGCGGGAGGCTGCGTTCACGTGACTCTCCGGGATCGGCGTTCGGGTGTCCCGACAGTTCGAAACTGCCGTTACCTGCAGTTTTGATGATACGCATCGGCTGGCGGAAGTGGCGGCACGGGGTGGCGGCCGACTGCGGCGGGTCGAAGCCGGTGATATTCGGTAGCAAATTCTTAACGTATTTCGACTGTTGTGCACGCGCAGAACATGGTTGACTGACAACCGGTCGCAGCTTCTGTGTTCGTAGGCTTGAGAAAGTGCACGCTCGCAGGATCTTTTGTTGCGGACGTGGTGCTCTTGCCCTTTCCTGCGAGGATGCAAGCCTGGGGGGAAATCAGCTGGTACTGCGGCCGGAACGGGCCCGATGGATTGAATAAGCGCAGTTCATCGAATCCGGTGTTAGAAAGAGAAGGAAAAGCATGGCACAGGGCACTGTGAAGTGGTTCAACGCTGAAAAGGGCTTCGGCTTCATCGCTCCCGAAGACGGTTCCGCAGACGTCTTCGTTCATTACTCCGAGATCCAGGGCAACGGTTTCCGTACCCTCGAGGAGAACCAGCGTGTGGAGTTCGAGGTAGGGCAGGGCAACAAGGGGCCCCAGGCGACAGGCGTTCGCGCGGTCTGATTCTTCCGAGCTGGACACGGTCTGTCCCTCGTTGCCTCGCCGCAATGGGGGACAGACCTTTTCGTAATAGGTCCCATTATTTATGCCGCAACGGTCCTCGTGCCCTACGTTGCACTCTGTGAGCCAACTGTCCTTTTTCTCCGCCGAGTCGATTCCCCCTGCCGTGACAGACCTGGCCGGCATGCTGGCCGGACACGGTCAGGTGGTGACAAACGAAGATCGTGCTCGGATCTCGATCGTCGTAGATCGAGACTGGCGGGCCCAGGCCATTGCCGAGCTGATCGCACAATGCGGACTCGGCGCGGAAGTGACGCGTAGTGATGAAGGAAGCCCGCTCGTCCGAACTCAGGCGACGCCGGCCCTGCTGCCCCTGTCCGTGCAGTGGACCAAAGGTGCCGTGAAGTCCGTCCCGGCTGGATGGGTTCCGAATCCCCGCCAGCTCCGGGTCTGGGCAGTCTCGTCCGGCAGGATGGAAGAGGACGGCGAACGCTTCGTTTTCGGCCTCGATCCGCACGCGACTCAGACTCACGCGCCGTTGGCGCAAGCCTTGATGCGAGTGGGTATCGCACCTACTCAGCTGGGCAACCGGACGCCCGGTCCAGGGCTTCGTATCGCCGGCAAGAAGCGACTGACCAAGCTCGTCGAATACCTGGGCGAGGCACCCCGTCACGTGGACGTCGAAGCGGCCTGGCCACAAATCTGACCGTGTCCATACTGTACTGATCTGCACGAATGTCGTGCGGGTATGTCACTCTGTAAAGAGAGACACGGGGTATAACTTGCTCCACACGTCTAGTTCTGAAGAACTGCCGACGGCAGTGATCGTCCAAAGGAAGGTTCGGGCAGCAGGTGGCTAAAGCGGACAACGGCAGCGGTCAGGGAGCGTCCGGTAACCCTCGTCGCCTCGTGATCGTCGAGTCACCGACCAAGGCGCGCAAAATCGCTCCTTACCTCGGTAAGGACTACGTAGTCGAGGCATCGGTCGGTCACATTCGCGACCTGCCGCGCGGCGCAGCGGATGTTCCGGCCAAGTACAAGGGCGAGCCGTGGGCCCGTCTCGGCGTCAACGTCGATCACGACTTCGAGCCGCTCTACGTCGTCAGCCCGGAGAAGAAGGGCAAGGTCGCCGAACTCAAGTCACTCTTGAAGGACGCTGACGAACTCTTCCTCGCAACTGACCCCGACCGCGAGGGTGAGGCCATTGCGTGGCATCTCCTCGAGACCCTGAAGCCCAAGATTCCGGTTCGTCGAATGGTCTTCCACGAGATCACCGAACCGGCAATTCGGGCTGCTGCCGAAGACACCCGTGAGCTCGACATCGACCTCGTCGACGCTCAGGAAACCCGCCGTATCCTCGACCGTCTCTACGGTTACGAGGTCAGCCCGGTGCTCTGGAAGAAGGTCATGCCGAGGCTCTCGGCGGGCCGCGTCCAGTCGGTTGCTACGCGTGTCATCGTGCAGCGTGAGCGTGAGCGCATGGCGTTCAAGTCGGCTTCGTACTGGGACATCTCCGCCACGCTTGATGCCGGCGCCGACGCCAGCCCACGCAGTTTCGGTGCGCGTCTTGTCTCGGTCGACGGTTCCCGCGTTGCTTCCGGTCGCGATTTCGGACCGGACGGAAAGCTCAAGGGCAGTGCCGTCACTGTGCTGGACGAGGCGTACGCGCGTCGACTGGCCGAGGCTTTGCACGGCGTCGACCTCACGGTTTCGTCTGCAGAAGACAAGCCGTACACCCGTAAGCCGTATCCGCCGTTCATGACGTCGACGCTGCAGCAGGAGGCCGGTCGCAAGCTTCGCTTCACGTCCGAGCGGGCCATGCGTATCGCGCAGCGTCTGTACGAAAACGGCTACATCACCTACATGCGAACCGACTCGACGACGCTGTCCGAGTCGGCGATCGCTGCTGCTCGTGCGCAGGCCACCGAGTTGTACGGCCCGGAGTACGTCCATCCGACGCCGCGTCAGTACACCCGCAAGGTCAAGAACGCGCAGGAAGCGCACGAGGCAATTCGTCCGGCCGGCGATGTGTTCCAGACGCCGGGGCAGTTGCACTCCAAGCTCGACGCCGACGAGTTCAAGTTGTACGAACTCATCTGGCAGCGCACCGTGGCTTCGCAGATGGCCGACGCTCGGGGCAACACGCTGACGCTTCGCATTTCCGGCACGGCCGGCACGGGTGAGGACTGCACGTTCTCCGCGTCCGGTCGCACCATCGTGTTTGCGGGCTTCCTCAAGGCTTACGTCGAGAGCGTCGACGAAGAGGCAGGCGGTCAGTCCGACGATGCCGAATCCAGGCTTCCGATACTGGTCAAGGGCCAGGAAGTCACGGCAACCAAGCTCGATCCCGACGGTCACAGCACCAACCCGCCGGCGCGGTACACCGAAGCCAGCCTGATCAAGACTCTGGAAGAGCTCGGTATCGGCCGACCGTCGACGTATTCGTCGATCATCAAGACCATCCTCGACCGCGGATACGTCTACAAGCGGGGCAGCGCACTGGTTCCGGCGTGGGTTGCCTTCGCCGTGGTCGGTCTGCTCGAGGCGCACTTCGGCCGGTTGGTCGACTTCGATTTCACCGCAGGCATGGAAGACGACCTCGACGCTATTGCCGGTGGACGTGAGCAGCGCGGTAACTGGCTGAGCAGCTTCTACTTCGGTGGCGAGCACGGTGCCGAAGGTTCGGTCGCCCGCGAAGGCGGCCTCAAGAAGATGGTCGGCGTCAATCTCGAGGAGATCGACGCCCGCGAGGTCAACTCCATCCGGCTGTTCGACGACGCCGAGGGTCGTGAGGTTCACGTACGCGTCGGCCGCTTCGGCCCGTACCTCGAGCGCATGGTTCAGAATCCGGACGACCCCGAAGGCGATCTGATCTCGCAGCGGGCCAATCTTCCCGATGACCTGCCGCCGGACGAGCTCACCCCCGAGTACGCCGAGAAGCTGTTCGCGACGCCTCAAGAAGGTCGCAAGCTGGGCGTCGATCCTCTGACCGGAAACGAGATCGTCGCGAAGGAGGGCCGCTTCGGTCCTTACGTGACGGAGATTCTCCCCGAGCCCCCGGCCGAGCCGGAGCCGGACATCGTGCCCGTTCCGGAACCGGAAGAGGTCAGCGCGGGAACCACCAAGACTGCGGTGAAGAAGGCCGCAGCCAAGAAGGCTCCCGCGAAGAAGGCTGCGAAGAAGGTTGCGGGCCCCAAGCCACGCACCGGATCGTTGCTCAAGTCCATGGACTTGGCGACGGTCACCTTGGAGGATGCACTTCGGTTGCTGTCCCTTCCGCGCGTCGTGGGTGTCGATCCCGAGAGCAAGGAAGAGATCACCGCTCAGAACGGCCGATACGGTCCGTATCTGAAGAAGGGCACCGACTCGCGTTCCCTGGCCGACGAAGAGCAGATGTTCACGGTTACCCTCGACGACGCGCTCAAGATCTACGCCGAGCCCAAGCGACGTGGACGTCAGGCGTCGGCTACTCCGCCGCTGCGTGAGCTGGGTGTCGACCCGGTCAGTGAGAAGCCGATGGTGATCAAGGACGGCCGTTTCGGTCCGTACGTCACCGACGGTGAGACCAACGCCAGCCTGCGCAAGGACGATGCCGTCGAATCCATCTCGGATGCTCGTGCGTCGGAGTTGCTCGCTGACCGTCGTGCCCGCGGACCGGTGAAGAAGAAGGCCGCTGCGAAGAAAGCCCCGGCGAAGAAGGCCGCTGCGAAGAAGACCGCCGCCAAGAAGGCCCCGGCCAAGAAAGCGGCTGCCAAGAAGGCTCCGGCGAAGAAGGACTGAGCCGGACTCGTCGGTGCCGACGGTTAAGGTTTTTGCATGAGTAGTGATGTGACCGAACGTGGTGTGTTCGGTCGGCTGGTAGGTCAGCACGACGTCGAGCAGAGTTTGCGAGCCGCCGCGCTGTCCGCCAGAGGCGACTCCAGCGGATCCGATATGACCCATGCGTGGCTCTTCACGGGGCCTCCCGGATCCGGGCGGTCCGTGGCGGCGCTGTGCTTTGCCGCAGCCCTGCAGTGCACGTCCGACGGCGAACCGGGATGCGGGCAGTGCCATGCGTGCACAACCACGATGGCGGGAACCCATGGTGACGTACGACGGATCATTCCCGACGGATTGAGCATCAGCGTCAAAGGCATGCGCGAGATCGTCAATATCGCGTCGCGCAGGCCAACGACCGGTCGTTGGCAGGTCATCGTCGTCGAGGACGCGGATCGATTGACCGAGGGCGCGGCCAATGCGCTCTTGAAAGTTGTCGAGGAGCCGCCGGACCGCACGGTGATCCTGCTCTGTGCTCCCACCACGGACCCAGAGGACATGTCGGTCACACTCCGTTCGCGATGCCGGCACTTGGCTCTCGTGACGCCGTCTGTCGAGTCGATCGCCCAGGTGTTGATCGGGCGCGACGGATTGGCTCCCGACCAGGCGAGATTTGCCGCATCGATCAGCGGTGGTCACGTCGGCCGAGCGCGACGCTTGGCTACCGACGATGTCGCGCGGGACGAACGTGCGCGGTCGCTCCGGCTTGCCTTTGATGCCGCGTCCGCATCGACGGCGTACAAAGCAGCCGAAAACCTGGTGAAGTCGATCGAGTCCGAAACCAAGACACTCTTCACCGACGTCAAGGAACGTGAACTCGAAGAACTGAAGGTCTCGCTCGGCGGCGGCGGAACCGGTAAGGGCACAGCCGGCACGCTCCGAGGGTCTGCCGGATTGATCAAGGAACTCGAAGCGCGGCAGAAATCGAGGGATACGCGGGCCAAGCGTGATCTTCTCGACCGGACGCTGATCGATCTTGCCGGCATGTACCGCGACGCCTTGTCGTACGCGTTGGGGTCGTCGTCCACGTCCACTCATCCTGATATGGCCGAGCGGGCATCCGATCTGGCATCGCGGACGTCACCGGAAGGTCTACTGAAGTGCATCGAAGCAGTGCTGGCATGCCGCGAAGCCGTCGATTTCAACGTCAAGTTGCAGTGGGCTCTCGACGCGATGGTTGCGAGTATCGGCGAAGCCTTCCGACCCCCGTTTTCGCGTTCCGGGGGTTGACCAGTTAGACTCGCCATCGCCGAAAGGCACGCTGCCTTAGCTCAGTCGGTAGAGCATTTCACTCGTAATGAAAAGGTCGAGAGTTCGATTCTCTCAGGCAGCTCGGCCAAGAGCCCCGTACCAGGAAATTCTGGTGCGGGGCTCTTGTCGTTTACCGGTAAATACTCGATGCCCCGTTTATCCTGATCCTGCGTACACGCGCCTGAGCAGGGGAGAATCGCCATGTCGGAGCAGAACTGGGGATCTGGCGAGCAGCCGAACCAGCCACCGCAGTACGGGCAGCAACCGCAGTACGGACAGCCACCTCAGTACGGGCAGATGCCTCCCGTGTCGTCGCAGGGATATGGGCCTCCGCAACCTGCCTACCCGTACGCCTCCTGGATTTCGCGTGTCGGCGCGTATTTGCTCGATTACCTCATCGTGCCGCTACCTGGCGTGATCGTCGCGATCATCGGCGCGGTGATCGCGTTCTCGGGAGCGGAGGTCACCACGTATGACGACGGAACCGTCACTACGGAAGGTGCAAATTCGGTCGGCCTCTTGGTCATCGGGATCGGGATTGTTCTGACCCTCCTGATCGAGGTCTGGAACTACGTCTTCCGTCAGGGCAATACCGGCCAGTCATTGGGGAAGAAGTGGCTGGGCATCTCCGTGGTTCGAGAGTCCGACGGTGTTCCGCTGGGACCACCCATGGCTCTCCTGCGATGGATATTGGAAGCGATCCTCGGCGGAGCGTGCTTCCTCAACTACTTGTGGCCGCTCTGGGATTCGAAGAGCCAGTGCTGGCACGACATGATTGTTCGCTCAGTCGTTATTCGAGCGAGATAGAACGGGTTCGCGTGGCCGCAGCTGTCGGTGGCCACCAGCTTCTACAGTGGATCGTATGAAGACCGAGACCTCCGCAGTGCGGGGCTGGCGGGCGCTGAGCGCTCCGGCCGGCGTCGCTGCAGTGGGGGTCTCGGCTTTTGTGCTTTTGCACGTCCGAGATCCGCACAATTCCGGAAGCTACGGGGTCTGTCCCATGTATGCGGTGACAGGTCTGTGGTGCCCGGCGTGTGGTGGCCTTCGAGCAGTCAATGACCTGACGCATCTCGATATCGGTGCGTCGTTGTCGAGCAATGTGTTGATCGTTCCGTTGATCGCGGTACTGGTTGTCGCGTGGGGGCGGTGGGTTGTGCGCAGATGGAACGGGTTGACCGATCGGATGATCGTGCTTGCGCCGGCAATGACAATCGCGGTGCTCGGAACGCTTGTTGCCTTTACGGTTGTGCGGAACATCCCTTGGGGTAGCTGGCTAGCGCCGGCCTGAATTTGAGTGAGGTCGAAATGGCAATGCAGGTTTTCTCACTGATCGTGCTTCTCGGTGCACTGATCGTCTTGATCCCGACAGCCAGACGGGTCTTCGGCAAGAAGGATGACGAGTAAGTACTCGACATCGTCTGGTCTGAGGCACATGCTGGCGGTATGGCTGATTCGTTGAAGGCCCGCGTGCGCGAGAAGTTGTTGCGCCAACTCTCCGAGGATGGCCGACGCCCGATTCACGATGCAGAAGGTGACGATTCCCGATTGTTGTCGGTGTCGGACGACCTCGAAGCCCTCGAATTGGCGCAAGAGGGAGATCCGATCATCGAAGAACTGGCGCAGAGGTACTGGGTTCCCTGAAGTTTACAAAGCGCAGCGCTGTGACCAGGCGATTTGGTGTTGTGTTGATCTTCGCGTAACTTATTCCAGGTCAGAGCGACACGGACACCGACTCCCACCTGCGAGGGTGAGTGACACGAGGTTGTACGAAGTGCCTGGCGAACACTCCAGTTAGTTTCGAAGATCAGCCCGGTTTGCGCC
>NZ_VBTM01000003.1:0-954103 GCF_013277795.1 Rhodococcus sp. MS16 | reverse complement strand
GACACCGCCGAACACAACTTGAAAAAGCCCCCCAACATTGTTGGGGGGCTTTTTCGTGTCCCCGAAACACCCCCCGGGATCGAGCGAACGGTACACCCGTCGCCTCGGATCGACCGAACGTACCGTTCGCACCATCACGGGCGGGGCAATCGAGGCGAACCGGACGCTGTCACAGCGCTGATTCCAATGTCTCGCAGAGCATTTCGAGTGCCCGAGGGTACTGGGACGGCGAGGGCGTGCTGTATCCGACAACGATGCCGTCGGAGCCGGCGGAAGACGCGTCGGGGTGCCGGAATGTTGACAGCCCTTCAAGTCCGAGGCCGCGCGAATTCGCGGCAGCCATCACGGATTGTTCGCTGCCACGGGGCAATCGAACTACGGCATGAAGTCCCGCGGAGATCCCCTCGACCCGAACTTCGGGTACTCGCGCAGAGAGGATCGCAACCAGTTGATCGCGTCGTTGTCGGTAGGAAACCCGCATCTTCCGAATGTGACTGTCGAACCGTCCTGACTCGATGAAATCTGCCAGCGTCAGCTGATCGGTTGAACTGACCCAACGCTCGTACGGCCCTTTGACTGCGAGCACGGGTTCGATCAATCTGTCCGGCAACACCATCCAGCCGATACGAATGGCCGGCGAGAGCGTCTTGCTCGCGGTTCCGAGGTAGGCGACGTGTTGTGGGGCGATCCCCTGTAGTGCGCCGACGGGCTTTCTGTCGTAACGGAATTCACCGTCGTAGTCGTCCTCCAGTATTACTCCGCCAGTGCTCGACGCCCATTCGACGGCAGTTGCCCGCCGTGCGGGTGTGAGTGGTCCGCCGAGTGGAAACTGGTGCGTCGGCGTCAGAAGTGCGGCTCCGGCGGTAGTGGATGCCAATTCGTCTGTGCACGTGCCTGATTCGTCAACCGAGATAGGAACGGTTCGTATGCCCTCGTCGATCAGTAACTTCCGGTGTAGATGAAGACTGTAAGCATCCACTGCAAATGTTCCGCCGAGGGTGCGGGCTAGAAGCGCGATCCCGTGACCTGAACCGGCGCTGACCACTATTCGATTCGGGTCTACCCGCACCCCTCTGGTTCGGCCCAGGTACCCGGAGAGGGCGTTGCGAAGTTCGACGCGACCTCGGGGATCAGTGGCTGCAAACGCGTCGTTAGGTGCTGCGGTTAAAGCCCGTCGGGCAGACGAAATCCAGGCCGAACGAGGAAAGGCTGATACGTCAGGCGATCCGGGCATCAAACTGTGTGTGAAGCGCACTGTCGATGGTGCGGGCGCCGCGTCATTGCGGGAGTCCGCGAGCGAAGCGACGACGGTGCCGGAGCCCTGACGTGTCGCGAGCCACCCGGCTGCGGCGAGTTCGGCGTAGCAATCGGCCACGGTGTTTCGCGCTATGCCGAGGTCGTGTGCAAGTGTGCGCGACGGCGGGAGTCTGGTGCCAGGCTTCAAGACACCGCCGTCGATCGCGTCGCGAAGTGCCTGCAGAAGCGCTGCTTTGACGCCGACGCCGTGCGGCAGTTCGATGTGCAGATCGAAACCGAGATTGGCCCACGAATTCACTCGCAAATTGAACCATGTTTGAGGGTCATTGCGAGATTATCGTTCTAGGTATGACAACAACAGGGCAACGACTCAACATCGCACAGCTGGCACCCGACGTTTACAAGGCCATGGTCGCGCTGGACAGTGCTGCACGTAAGGGCCTGGATCCCACACTGGTCGAGTTGATGCTGACGCGTGCGTCGCAGTTGAATCATTGTGCATGGTGCTTGGACATGCACACACGTGATGCGCGCAAAGCCGGCGTGACGGAGCAGAAGCTGTACCTGCTGAACGCATGGGAGGAAGCCCGGGATCTCTACTCCGACAAGGAGCGCGCAGCCCTCGCATTGACGGAGGCCGTCACAGTTCTCACCGACGGGTTTGTTCCCGACGCCGTATACAACGAGGCGTCCGAGCACTTCGCCGACGCAGAGCTGGCTCAGCTCATCAGTGTCATCTTGACCATCAATGCATGGAACCGCATTGCCGTCACTTCGCGTATGGCACCGCCTGTCCGGGACTGATTCCCCTCGTGTGGATAGTCTCGCGGCATGGATCTTCGACTTTCGGGAAAACGCGCAATTGTTGCTGGTGGTAGCAAGGGGATCGGGCTTGCGATCGCCAGAGGTTTAGCCGAGGAAGGCGTCGATCTCGCGATACTTGCCCGAACAGAACAGTCAGTGACCGACACAGCCCGAGAACTGGCGTCGGAGTTCGGGATTCGAGCAATCGGCGTGGCCGCCGATACGCGAGACGACGACGCAATTCAGGCGGCGGTACGTGAGGTTGTCGCGACGTTGGGTGGCGTCGACATTCTGGTCAACTCTGCGGCAACCCCGTGGAGCGCTGGAAGGCCAACGGATTTCTGGTCGACGACCGATGACGTAGTGCGGGGAGAAGTCGAGGTGAAGGTTCTCGGCTATCTCCGTACGGCCCGGGCAGTCGCCCCGCACATGGTGGCGCAGGGCTGGGGCAGGATCATCAACATCAGTGGCCTGGGCGCGCGTACCGCCACCTCGATTGCGCATACGGTGCGCAACGTCAGTGTCTCGGCGCTGACGAAGAACTTGGCCGACGAGTTGGGCCCCAGTGGAATCAATGTAACGGTGGTTCATCCTGGAGTGACTCGAACCGAACGACTGAATGCACGGATCGAAGACGAGATAAATCTGACGGGGCAATCGCTCGCCGAGGTGGAAGCGGGGATTGCCACCAACTCGATTCGCAAGATCGTCGACGCCGCCGAGGTGGCCGACGTCGTCACGTTCCTGGCGTCGCCGCGCAGCGTCGCGATCACGGGTGACGCGGTTGCTGTCGGCGGCGGTATTCCGGGGCCGGTGTACTACTGACCTGCACGGAAGAGTATAAATACATCTTGTGTCTATGTTGCATTCCACGGCGGAGTCGGTATTCCGCGAAGTGAAGGAACTCATCCTGTCCGGGGAGTTACCCGGTGGTGAGCTCATCAGCGAGGGCGAGATCGCCAGTCGAATGGAGTGCAGTCGTACTCCCGTGCGTGAGGCGTTTCTGCGGCTCGAAGCCGAAGGGTGGATGCGCCTGTACCCGAAGAAGGGTGCATTGATCGTCCCCGTGGCGGACGGCGAGGCCGAGCATGTGGTCGCGGCGCGGCAACTGGTAGAGACGCAGAGTGTGCGTGTTGTAGCTGACCGACCGCAGGCTCGTAGCGGATTGATTGCAGCTTTGCAGGCGAGCATGGCCGAGCAGCGCGAGCTAGCCGACGGCGGCGACGTCGCAGCATTCAGCGCCGCCGACGCAGATTTCCATAAGATGATCGTTGCTGCGGGTGACAACCCTCTGCTCGATACCTTCTACGCCGGTCTGCGGGATCGACAGCGGCGCATGACGGCACGATCGATCTCGCTCGACCCAGGCAAGCTCCCCAGGATTCTCGAAGACCATGCCGAACTGGTCAGCCTTGTCGAGGCCGGCGATGCCGATGCATACAACACCGCGGTGCTGGCGCATATGCGTCGTGTTCATGGTCTCGGACTGCGGGGAGGTCTGTGATGAGCGTCGAAACTGTGTTGTCGAACAGGTCAACGGAAAACCGTTCTGCCCGAGCCTGGCTCATGGTTGCCGCCAGTATGTTCGCAGTTGCCTGGGGCGGGAACGAGTTCACACCGCTGTTGGTGATGTACCGAATCGACCACGGCTATTCGCCCGTGATGGTCGACTTCTTCCTCTTTGCCTACGTAGTAGGGATCGTTCCTGCGCTCTTGCTCGGTGGCCCGCTGTCCGATCGGCTGGGTCGACGCCCGATCATGCTCCCGGCCCCGTTCATCGCGATCGCAGGCTCGACGCTGCTGGCTTTCGGAGCAGATTCCGCAGCCGTCCTGATTGTCGGACGTATTCTCTGCGGTATCGCGCTGGGAATCGGCATGGCCGTCGGCGGTTCCTGGGTGAAGGAACTATCTGCAGCTCCTTGGGATCCGGATGCCACCGAGGGCTCTGGTGCCAGGCGTGCCGCGATGAGTTTGACCGCCGGTTTTGCGTTGGGTGCGGGCTTCGCCGGCGTGTTGGCACAGTGGGCGCCACTGCCCAGCGCGTTGGCTTATGTCTTGCATATCGTGATCACTGTGCTTGCGGGAGTTGCCTTGTGGCGCGCACCTGAGACTCGCGCCGCGCAACCGAAGACCGAGCGTCGACGGTTGATCGACGACCTGAAGATTCCGTCCGCCGGTCATCGCCGATTCCTGTACGTAGTTGTTCCGTTGGCGCCGTGGGTGTTCGGAGCAGCAAGTGTCGGGTACGCAGTCATCCCCGCGCTGATGACCGGCCACAGTGGCAACGCGCCGGTCGCTTTCTCGGCGTTCCTCTGTGTTGTTGCCTTGGCCTGCGGATTTGCGATCCAGTCCCTCGGACGCAAGATCGACACGAACAGCAGTGCACGCGGCGCCGTCGTCGCGCTGGTGTTCCTGGTAATCGGAATGGCTGCAGCGGCCTTGGTGGCGTCGTCGCTGACAGTTGCCGCCGCGATTGTTGCGGCTGCGATCCTGGGCTGCGGGTACGGAATGGCGTTGGTGTCCGGCCTGCTCGAGATTCAGCGCATAGCCGGGCCGGATGACCTCGCCGGCCTGACCGCAGTGTTCTACTCGATCACCTATATCGGGTTCGCGGTTCCGGCGGTCTTGGCGATGCTGTCGGAAAGCACTCCGGCGCTGAGCTATACGGCAACCCTGTTGTTCGGCTCTGCGGCAGCTGCGGCCTGCCTCGTACTCGTACTGTTCAAATCCCGGTCGCATCTCCCGGCGGATGAATCGGCTATGGTCAAGGCGGGCTGAGCCTGGCCCACGAATCAGGAGGAATACTCAATGGGGACTTGGGGTTCGGGTCCGTTCGAAAACGACGCGGCCGGCGATTTGCTTGTGGCGGTTCGGGCCGGTGAGTTCGACATCGCCGATTTCACCAGCCATGTCGACGACGAGTACGTCGAGGTGGACGATTCGCAGGCGGCAATCGCGATCGCTGAGATTGTTGCGGTGGCGCACGGACTCCTACCGGCCCCTGAGCAACTCGACGGTATCGATGCCGTTGCCTACACCGCGTCCTTGACCCCGGAGCAGCGCGAATGGATTCTCGCGACACTCGAGCGCACGATTGCCGACCCCGAAACTTCCGAACTCTACGAGTTGTGGGCCGAGAACGGTCCGGAAGATGTCGAGGAATGGCGGGCGCCGATCCTGAAAAGGTTGGAGAGCCTCAAAACCCTGAGCTGAGGTGGACCGATCGATGACTCAGGTCCGGCGAGGTAGGGGTTTCTGATTGAGCCACGCGTCCCACAGTGGACGCAGCGGGATGTCGGTGAATCGTGATGCCAGATCTGTGAACTGCTCGGTGCTGACAGTGCTGTGGCGGTGCTTGGTAGTCCACTGACGGAGGAGCTCGAAGAACTTGTCGTCTCCCAGAACCCCGCGCAAAGTGTGCAGGGTAAGTGCGCCGCGTTTGTAGATTCGATCGTCGAACATCATGGCCGGCCCGGGATTGCCGAGGATGAGATCCTGAGGCTTGCGCATCAGTCCTTGATAAGCGTTGGCCGCAAGGGCTTCGGACGACGGGCCACCAGAGTTCTCGGACCAGATCCACTCCGCGTAACAGGCAAAACCTTCGTGTAGCCAGATGTCGCACCACGCGCCGATCGTGAGGCTGTTGCCGAACCACTGGTGTGCCAACTCGTGTGCGACAAGGCGTTCGGAGCCGCGTCGGCCGGTGCAGTGATTGGCGCCGAAAATCGAGAGCCCCTGTGCTTCGATGGGAATCTCGAGTTCGTCGTCGGTGACCACGGCGGTGTAGTCGGCAAAGGGGTACGGGCCGAACAGTTTGCCGAAGACGTCGAGCATCTGCGGCTGGCGTGAGAAGTCGACGTCGAACTCGTTGTGCAACCGGGGTGGATGAACCGCGAAGATCGGGACCCGGCCGGAGCTGACCTGCCGATGCTCGTACTGCCCGATCTGAATGGTCGCCAAGTAGGTGGCCATGGGCTCGGTCTGCTCGTACACCCAGGTGGTTGCGCTGGCGCGGGTTTGCTTGCGCACCAATGCGCCGTTGGCGAGTGCGTAGAACGGTGAATCGGTGGTGATCGAAATGCGGTACGACGCTTTGGAACTGGGGTGGTCGTCGCACGGGAACCACGACGCGGCCCCGTTGGGCTGGCTCGCGACGAGGGTTCCTTCGGTGAGTTCTTCCCAGCCGACTTCACCCCAGAGACCTTTGATGGGTTCGGGATTTCCGGTGTACTGAACGGTGACCGAGAGCGCTCCGCCGGCGGGAATCTTGGTGCCGGGCGTGACGATCAGCTTGTTGTTCTGGCGGGAGTACTTGGCGCCGCGGGCGCCGTTGACCGACACCTTGGACACCTGCAGGTTCTGGGCAAGATCGAAGCTGAACTTGGATCGGTTCTCGGTGGTGACGGCGGTGATGACGGCTTTGCCGGCCAGACGGTTACTGAAAACCTTGTAGGTCAGTTCCAATTCGTACCGGGATACGCGATATCCGCGGTTGCCGTTCTGCGGCAGGTACGGATCGATCGGCTCGTCGAGCATCTTGTTCGGCTTCACGAAGCCGCCCATGGGGCAATGGGGTTGCCCTGCCACCGGGTCGACGGCGGAACGGTGTCACCTCGCATGACCAATGATGCAGGTCCGACGGTTGCGCCTGCGCCGATTCCGGCTGCGGGTAGCGCGACACAGTGTGGTCCCAGCGTTGCTCCTGCTCCCAAGGTGACGGTGTCCATGGCCATAATCCGATCATGGAAGAGGTGAGTTTGCACGACGCACCCCCGTTCGACGGTTGCCCCGTCACCCAAAGTCACGAGATCTGCTTCGGGTAGCCAGTACGACTCGCACCAAACCCCTTTGCCTATTTTGGCGCCGAGTCCGCGCAAGAAAATGTTCAGTACGGCAGTGCCAGTTGCTGCTCGTGCGAACCA
Source organism: Rhodococcus sp. MS16 (assembly GCF_013277795.1). Taxonomy (NCBI): domain Bacteria; kingdom Bacillati; phylum Actinomycetota; class Actinomycetes; order Mycobacteriales; family Nocardiaceae; genus Rhodococcus; species Rhodococcus sp. MS16. Next base: position 947,120 of record NZ_VBTM01000003.1, on the reverse strand, counting down.
GGGAGCGGCAACAGTCTCGACAAAGGCGTCAGCAACCTCGTTGCGCCAGACGAAGGAACTCCAGAGTGGATGCTCCACCTTCTTGATCTTGCCGACGACAAGCCACTTGGCCGCGACGGTGATCGTCCCGGCAACGGCGCCCGCGATCAGCAAGACGACGCCACTGAGCAGAGCGGCGAACCAGAATCCGACAGCGCCGGCGAGGGCTTCGAGTGCAAACAGCACGCCAAGGCCGATGCCGAAGGTGACCATGACGGGGATGAGTCGGCAGGTTTCCACGACGCCGCGGGCGATCTTGAGACGCGTCGGGGGATTGAAGGTGCGGGCCGCGTCGGTGTCTCCGACTGCACGACGCAGGCGCACGGGCGGGCTACCGAGCCAGGAGGATCCGGACTTCGCCTTCGACGGCGTCGCGGACAACACCGCAACAAGCCCGTTCTTGGGGACGCGTCGGCCGGGGGCGGTCATTCCGGAGTTGCCGAGGAATGCGCGCTTGCCGATCTTGGCGTGCTCGATGTGCATCCAGCCGCCGCCGAGCCCGTAGCTGGCGACCATGGTGTCGTCGGCGAGGAACGCGCCGTCTGCGACGGTCGTGAACTTGGGAAGGAGCAGGACGGTGGACGCTTCGACGTTCTTGCCGATCTTGGCGCCGAGGAGGCGCAACCAGCCGGGCGTGAGCAGGCTGGCGTACAGCGGGAAGAGGAAGGTGCGGGCGGAGTCGAGTAGACGCTCGGTGGCCCAGACCTGCCAGCCGATCCGGCTGCGGACGGGGTGGTATCCCTCGGTCAATCCGATCGACAACAGGCGTACTGAGACTAGCGTGATGACGGCAAAGACCAGCAGGCTCAGAATCGTCGCGAAGGGAAGCATGATGAGCGACTGGGCAATTGCGCTACCGAGGGTTTCGGTGTTGCGAATCCACCAACCGATCAACACGATTCCGGCAACGAGAGCAAAGATCGGGACACCGGCAAGGAAGACGGACGTGATGCCGTACACCGGAACCCAGCCGGGGGCGCGCTTCGGATGTTCCGACGGCCAAGGATGATTCGCTTTGCCGACCTTGGTGGCTGGCGAACCTGCCCACTGCTGATTGGCTTTCACCCGGCCGAACACAGCTGATCCGGGTTCGACGACGGCGCCGCGTCCGACACGGGCACCGGGCAGAAGTGTGGAACGCGAACCGATAGAAGCACCGGCCCCGATCTTGATCTCACCGATATGAATGAGATCGCCGTCGATCCAGTGACCGGACAGGTCGACTTCGGGTTCGACGGAGCACCCGTCGCCGAGTTCGAGCATGCCGGTGACGGGCGGCAACGTGTGCAGGTCGACGCCGTGGCCGATGTCGGCTCCGAGGGCTCGCGCGTAGTACAACATCCACGGTGCGCCCGAAAGATTTGCTGCGCCACTGGCTTCGGTGAGTCGCTGAGCGATCCACAGTCGCATGTGTTCACTGCCGCCGCGCGGGTAGGTGCCCGGCTGTAGGTTGCGCAGCAGGGCTCGGGTGCCGATCACCGCGATGGTCATACGGCCGATCGGCGTGATGAAGACGATGAATGCCAACAGAATCCACCACCACGAGACCGTCGGCGCCCAGCTGACGTCGACGAACCACGCGAGAACGTTGTTCGCGATCGCGATCCAGGTAACCCACTGGAGTCCGGCCAGGGTGGTGATCGGAACCGTTGCCGCAACCTGAGCCAGTTGGGTTTTCAGAGGCGTGGGCGTGACGATACGTGGTTCGACGGTTTCCGTAGGAGCCAATTCGTCGAGGTATTCGGCCAGGGACCCCAACCGTGGATGATCGTAAAGCTGGGCGACGGTGACCTCGGGGAAGCGTTCGCGTAGTGCCGTCACCAGCTGGGCCGCGGAGAGTGATCCGCCGCCCACTTCGAAGAAATCGTTGTCGAGGCCGGTGATCTGGGCGCCGAGGATGGAACCCCACAGTCCCGCGACCCAGGCCGCGGTTCCGTCGAGTCCGAGTGCGGCTCCGGCATCTTCGCCGGCACCGGGAAGGGGCCAGGGGAGAGCGTTGCGGTCGACCTTGCCGGAGGTACGCGTCGGGAGTTCGTCCATCAACGCCAGACGCGGGACGAGCGCTGCCGGCAACTGTTCGCTGAGCGTCGCGTGCGCTGCCTTGAGGTCGAAAGCGGGGTCGGTACTCGCGATGTATCCCACGAGTATTTGGTTTCCGGCCGCAGTCTTCTTGACCGCGGCTGCGGCACCACTGACACCGGGAAGGTTCTGCAGCGCGTTGTCGACCTCGCCGAGTTCGATCCGTCGGCCACCGAGCTTGACCTGATCGTCGGCCCGGCCCTGGAACATGAGCCCCTCGAGCTCGAGCCGGACGAGGTCGCCACTGCGATAGGCACGCTCCCAACCGAGTGAGGGCATCGACGCGTACTTCTCGGCGTCTTTTGCCGGGTCGAGATAGCGGGCGAGGCCGACGCCACCGATCACCAGTTCGCCCACCTCCCCGACTGCGACGGGGTTGTTCTGAGCGTCGACGACTGCAAGGTCCCAGCCGTCGAGGGGGAGCCCGATGCTGACGGGACTCTTGCCGTCCATCAAAGCCCCGCACGCAACAACCGTCGCTTCGGTCGGTCCGTACGTGTTCCACACCTCGCGGCCTTCGACGGCCAGGCGTTCGGCCAACTCGGGCGGGCAGGCTTCACCGCCGAAGATCAGGAGGCGGACAGCTTCGAGGGCCTCGGCCGGCCACAACGACGCCAACGTGGGAACAGTGGAGACGATGCTGACGTCGCGGGAGACCAGCCACGGCCCGAGGTCCATGCCACTGCGCACGAGTGATCGCGGTGCGGGAACCAGGCAGGCGGCATGACGCCACGCGAGCCACATTTCCTCACACGACGCGTCGAAGGCGACGGACAGTCCCGCGAGAACACGGTCACCGGGCCCGATCGGCTCGTCCTGAAGGAACATGCGGGCCTCGGCGTCGACAAACGCTGCGGCATTGAGGTGGGTGACGGCGACGCCCTTGGGTGTGCCGGTGGACCCGGAGGTGAAGATGATCCAGGCGTCGTCTTCGGGCAGGGGATCGCGCACGGGTGGGTGCTCCAGCCGCTTCGGTGCCGTGCCAGGCCCGATGCCGTCACCCGTGATGATCGCGGCTACCTGGGCTTCACCGAAAACGAGTTCGGCGCGCTCTTCCGGATCATCGGCGTCGACGGGTACGTAGGCAGCGCCGGCCGCGAGGATCGACAGGATTGCCACGTACAGCGAACGCGAACCGGACGGCATCCGGATGCCGACGCGATCACCCGCGCCGACTCCGGCATCGGCGAGCCAGCGCGCGCCCTGTTCGATTTCGCCCAGCAGTTCGGCGTACGACAGCGTCGTCTCACCGTCGTCGATGGCAGGTGCTTCGGGGTTGGCCTGCGCGGATGCCCGCACGATGTCGATGAGGGTGCGCGGCGCAGGTGCCTGCGTCGAGCGGAGAAATACGGACGGAATCCCGAAAGACGATTCCGTTTCCGCGTGCGGCTGGAGTGGCAAACCCGTTGATCCTGTTCTGCTCATGAATCTCAGTCGTGCGACCTGTCGAGTTGTTATCTCATGACAAGTTTGCGAGTTGGTGAACAGTTCTGCCTAATGCAACATGCCGACGCGGCGCTTATTCCGAATTCGTGACGCTCTGCAGGTGTCCTTCGGCCGAATCGGCGAACTCCGGAGTGTCGAACACTTCGCCGCCCAGCGGGTCGACGGCACGAGAATCTGCGGAGATGTCGACGACGCCGGTATCCGGGTTGATGTTGACCGCGTGCTGCGGGACTTCGTGGACTGCGACGAACATGTGGGTATCACTCGGATCAGTGGTGATTCCTGATTGCGACGGCGTCAGCCCGGCGAAGCTCGACGAGATGTTCAGGTCGCGCAATCGTTTGGTCGACGGTTGTGGCACGTCGACCGAGCTGTTGGTGGTCGAGATCCGCAAGTACCGCGGAGCCGCGGCAACCTCGTATCGGAACGCCTTGAGCATCGACAGGCACGCCAGCACCATGATGATCGAGAACGGAACCGCCGTCGCGATAGCCACGGTTTGCAGGGCGGTCAGTGATCCACTGCCGCCGACCAGAAGCAGAACAGCCGCGGCGGCGCCGGACAGGAAGGTCCAGTAGACCCGGGTGATCTTGGATGTCTCGAGATTGCCGCCCGTCGCGAGAATGTCGATGACGATCGAACCCGAGTCGGCCGACGTCACGAAGAAGAACACGATGACAACGATCGCGAGAACACTCGAGATAGTGCCGAGCGGAAGACCGTCGAGCAGCGTGAACAGCGACGTGTTGGTATCGACGGCGCCGGACGCGTCGAGCATGGTGCCCTCGTTGCGCTGACGCAGGATGCCGGAGTTGCCGAAGATCGTGAACCACAGCGAACCGACGAGTGTGGGCGCGAGCAGAACACCGAACACAAATTCACGGATGGTGCGTCCACGCGAAATGCGGGCGATGAACATGCCGACAAACGGCGCCCAACTCATCCACCATCCCCAGTAGAAGATCGTCCACGCGCCGGCCCAGCCGTCGTCGGCAAACGGTGAGGTGCGCAGCATCAGTTCCGGAAGGGCCTGAACGTAGCCGCCGAGGTTCTGCACCCAGGACTGCAGGAGGAACAGCGTGGGGCCGAGGATCAGCACGAACAGAGCCAGAACCGCGGCCAGGATCATGTTGATGTTGGAGAGCCACTTCAGTCCTTTGGTGACACCGGAGACCACGGAGAAAGTAGCCATACCGGTCACGATGACAATGATGGCGATGACCAACCAGTTGTCGGTCTCCACCCAGCCGAGGTAGTCGAGGCCGGCGGTAATCTGCTGAACACCGAATCCGAGCGAGGTCGCGACGCCGAACAGGGTGCCGACGATCGCAACGACGTCGATGGCGTGCCCGATCTTGCCCTCGATGCGGGCGCGTCCGAGTAGGGGTTCGAGGAGCCAGCGGATCGACAGCGGGCGACCCTTGCGGTAGGTCATGTACGCCAGTCCGAGGCCGACGACAACGTAGATTGCCCACGCGTGCAGGCCCCAGTGGAACATCGTCAGTTCCATGGCCTGATTTGCGGCCGCGTCGGTCGATCCTGCTACCCGGCCCGCGACCGGCGGGTCCACGTAGTGCGAAAGTGGTTCTGCCACTCCGTAAAACACCAGACCGATGCCCATGCCTGCACTGAAGAGCATGGCAAACCAGGACATCATGCCGAACTCGGGTTGTTCGTCGTCGCGGCCGAGTCTGATGTTGCCGATCCGGCTGATCGCGCAGTAGAGCGCAAAGACCACAAATCCGGTGGCAGACAGGATGTACCACCAGCCGACACCATCGGTGATGGCGTTGTTGAGGCTCTGGAAGGCGTCGGACGCAGTCCCGGAGTAGATCACAGCAAAGGCGATCAACCCGAAGATCACTATCGATGCCGGGACGAATACGGGTTTCCGTAGTCCCCTCCACGCGTTTTTGACCGCAGTCATCTCGCTCCTTCATACAGTTCAGCGTTCTTGTCGCACTCCGGCGACATCGTCGACGCGCTCAGCCCTCGTACGGCGGCCACAGGTCACGTAGGTGGGCATGCGCTCGCACCATCGCAGTAAAGACCGGGCTATTGCTTTGCAATTCAACGTAGCTGCGCAGTTCTGTCGACTCAAATGAATGAAAGATGGTGCAGTGTTGACGAATCTGCCGGTCTTGTTCGACTATCGATCTGTATTTTGTTGCTGTTTAAGGATTCTCGTAATCGTTTGCTCGAAATCTGTTCGAATCTCTCTGGAATACAAGGAATGAAGGGTCAATGCGAGATTCGGAACGAATCGTATTTGTCAAACTCGGTGAATGATTCTGTAGGTCAAGCGGTTATGGCCCGTGAATGCTCCTCGGAAGGTTGCGGTGCCACGGAGGCCGAAACGTTACCGTGATGGTGGTCACCACGAAGAGATGTCGGGCGATTTGTCGGAGTCGAGAGCGTGTTCTGCGTTGGGGTTGACAAGCCGGTTGACTCCTGCCATTCTCGTTTGCAGGTCACGAGTACCAGTGTTCAGCCCCGGCTTGCTGGTCGGCAACCCTCCTCCGCGGTGGGGTGCTCCGGGTGACGACCCGGCTGTATCCGAAAACGGATTCGGCAAGCGCGGACTCTTCCGGGGACATCACCCGAACGAATGAGTCCTTGAACGTGAGGATTGTCTTCGATGACTGCTGTTCTGAGTGCCGATACCTGCACCGCTCCCATTGCCAAGGTTTCTGGCGCCGACCTACAGGTTCCCCTCGTCCAGGGTGGCGAGTGTTCCTACGCGAACTTCGACTACGCAGCGAGCGCGCCCGCATTGGCCCAGGTCACCGACCGCATTGCAGAACTTCTTCCCACGTACGCCAGCGTTCACCGCGGTGCCGGATACGCCTCCCGGATCTCCACGCTGACCTACGAGAACGCTCGCGAATCGGTTGCTCGCTTCGTGAACTGCGCTGACGATCAGGTTGTCGTCTTCACCCGCAACACCACGGACTCGCTCAATCTTCTCGCTCAGTCCGTGCCCGGCAGCACCGTCGTTCTCGACGTCGAGCATCACGCAAACCTGTTGCCCTGGAACGACGCTCGCATCGTCACGGCCGCCGATACCGTCGAAGAGACCATCGAGCGCCTGATCGCGGAACTGTGCACCAAGCCCGCCGCGCTCCTCGCCATCACGGGAGCGTCCAACGTGACCGGCGAGATCCTGCCGATCGCACGCCTCGCGGACATTGCACACCGTTGTGGTGCACGCATCCTCGTCGACGCCGCTCAGTTGGCTCCCCATCGTCGTATCGATCTGCAGGAATGCGGAGTCGACTACCTCGCGTTCTCGGGTCACAAGCTGTACGCACCGTTCGGTGCCGGCGTCCTCGTCGGTCGCCGCGACTGGCTCGACGAGGCCAAGCCGTACCTTGCCGGTGGCGGCGCTGTCCGTGAGGTGACGCTGGAATCCACCGAGTGGGCCTGTGCTCCCGCCCGTCACGAGGCCGGTTCGCCCAACGTCCTCGGTGCTGCTGCAATCGCCGCAGCCTGCGACGCCCTGACCGCGCTCGACTTCGACGCCATCTCGGAGCACGAGAAGGCGCTCACCGCTCAGCTGACCGACGGACTGGCCGCCATCGCCGGCGTCAACTTGCTCCGGTTGTGGGCCGATGCTCCCGACGCCGTCGGAATCGTCACCTTCACGGTCGACGGCTACGAGGCCGGCGAGGTTGCCGCATTCCTCTCCGCAGAACACGGCATCGGCGTCCGCGACGGACGCTTCTGCGCGCACCCGCTGCTCTCGCGTCTCGGCCTGTCCGGCGGTGCCGTGCGCGCCAGCCTCGGATTGGGCAGCAGTTCCGACGACGTCACCCGCCTGATCAACGCCGTGAGCATCCTGGTTTCGAATCAGCGTGATTGGAACTACGAAAAGACCGCCGGTGCATGGAATCCCGTGCCCGAGACCCGCACTTTCCTTGGTGGCACCGCCGGCGACGCCGGCGCAGCCGAATGCGTCTGAGCCCACATCCGGATGCACTGATTGAAATAGGCAACTAACATGGCAGACATGACAACTGCGACGTTTGGAATGTGTACGAGCTGACGATCGTCTCGCGCTCACCCCTCCCTCCATACTTTCGGAGAAACACATGTCTTCTATCGCATCTCATTCCCTGCATGTAGCTGTTGAACTCACCGGATTCGGCCACCACCCCGCCGCCGAAGGAGCTCCCGGAAACCTTCCGCTCATCGGCGCGGATTACTGGGTGGATCTCACCGAAGGTGACACCCTTCTCGATCTGACGGCCTTCCCCGTCAATGTCATTCGTATCCGGGCCACCGACCTGCGCGACGCGCAGGCTCAGCGCGCCCAGATTCGTGCAGCGATCGCCGAGGACGGCCGCGATCCCGACTCTGTTGCAGTGTTGGTCGATCTCGAAGTTCTGATCGCTCCGGAAGCGCGGGCCGCGCGTAAAGAGTTGGCGCAGTTGGACAGTGCGCTGAACGTCCCGCGAGTCCCGGCGTCGCTGCATTACGTCGGTACGCCGTCCGGGCTCGGCAGTTTGATTGCCGATATTCGAGCTGCCGACGTCGCAGACGGTGTGACTTTGCTCCCGTTGTCGTTGCCTCGAACCCTCGAACATCTTGTCGGCGAAACCATTCCGTGGCTGCAGTCGCGGGGATTGGTGACTCCGGCCACCGCTGTCGACGAAGTTCTCGGTCGCTTCGGATTGCCCCAGCGTCAGCGCACTCTCGCGTCCTGATCACCGATTGCATCTGCGTACAGGTGGAACAGCGAGGGTAGTTGGTCGGCGCCGTCCACCTGCGCCAGAAGTGTCCAGCACTGCGCAGTGATCGACCGCGCTCTCTTGCCGATCCAGTTGGTGGGCAGTAGTTCCGGTGGCAGGAGCGGATCGGGTTCCATTGCTCGCGTGAATTCCGCGGCGAGTTCGACGGTCATCGTGACGGCGTCGGTGGCAGTGAAGGCTGAGGTGTTCCGCAGTTTTTGCAGGCGCGAGGTCGCCACGTTCAGTAGCTGATCGTATCCGGCCACGATCTGATCCAGCGGCCACAATTGTGCGGCAATCTTCGACGGGTCTTCGAGGGTGCCCACTTTCAGATCGCGAGTGGTAAGCGAAGACAGATACTGTTCGACGTCGAGTTGGGCGGCCGCATCGAGAACATAGGGTTCCCACGCGTGCGGCGAGACGTACAAGCCGCCCTGCACCAGGGCTCCACCGAGATAGGTCACCCTGGTGCGCAGTGCATCTCGCGCTTTCCGCGACGACTCCGGAATTGCGAATCCCACCACATGCCAGCGCCCATCCCACGGCGCCTCGGTGCCTCGATCTTGTTGAAAGGCGAGCCGAACGAACTCGACGTCGGGTTCCATCTCCCGCACGGCTTTCGCGGTTGCCCGCAGCGTGGCCTTGCGCCCACGCCCCTCCTGTGTGAACTTTCCCTCGGCGACCAACCGCTTGATGCACAGTCGAACCTGCTGGTCCGTCATGTCGAGGGCGCCGGCGGTGGCATACAGGGTGTGCCCGTCGACAGTTCCGTCTGCGCGCAGAAGTCCCTCGATCAGAATCCGCGTGGGTACGTCGACAGCTGTGTCGGTCATTGCCCGGCCCTTTCTTTTCTTATCGACATCTTCGCCCCTAACTGTACTATCCAATTAGAAACGATCGTTTGACATTCGTACGTTAGGGCGGGGAGATGGCGGTGCAATCGGTGAGCGAGAGGACGAACATCCCACGTTTACGCAGGTGGGTGATCACTTCTCTGGGGGTGGTCGTTCTACTGATCATTGGTCTGGTCGGCTGGACCCTGTACCAAAACACCTACGACATCCGTGAGGAAAAAGTGACGATCACCGGGGGATTGGTGCCGCTTCAGGGAGTCCTGGCACTTCCCGATCGCGGTGACGGTCCCTTCGGGCTCGTGGTTTTTGTCCACGGAGACGGACCGATCGATGCAACACACGAGACCTTCTACCGGCCGCTCTGGGAGTCGTTCGCGCAGGCAGGCTACGCGTCACTTTCGTGGGACAAACCGGGGGTCAACGGGGCGCCGGGCAATTGGCTGGATCAGAGCATGGATGATCGAGCCGCGGAGACAGAAGCGGCGATCGAGTGGGCGCGGGGACGCTCGGATATCGATCCGGCTCGCATCGGCCTGTGGGGTGCAAGTCAGGCAGGCTGGGTGATGCCCAAGGTGGTAAACCTCGATTCGGACATCGCGTTCGTCATTGCTGTGGGTCCCGCGATCAACTGGCTAGAGCAAGGTGAATTCAATACTCGTGCAGAGCTTTCCGAACGGAATGCGTCGGCCGACGAGTTCGGGAAGGCCCGGGCCGACCGAGCGAAGAATTTGGAACAGTTGGCCAGGGACGCGTCGTTCGACGATCTCGTGGTGTCAGGTGAGGCTGACGGTCTCACCGAAGATCGCTGGAACTTCATCCGGAAAAACTATCGGTCTGATGCCCGAGCCGATCTCGAAACCGTGGATGTTCCGGTGCTCTTGATTCTCGGCGGACATGACGTGAACGTCGACGTGGCAGATACGGAATCGGTGTATCGCGAATTGCTCGACTCACCAGGGCAATTGGTGGTCAAGAAGTACCCTGAAGCGACTCATTCGCTGGTGGAAAAGAACCTCGAAGACTCCGAACTGATGTCGACCCTGGTGGCCGTCCTTGCACCTCGTTCGCTCTTCGCGCCCGGGTATCTGGCGGACCAAACCGCATTCTTGGCGGGAATTCAGGGCTGAGTGAAGTGACGGACTGTGATGCCGTGCTCGTCGATCCGGACGGTTCCGTCCTCGTACATACGCTCAGATGACCATGTGGCAGTAGATGCGGTCGCCACGGTGCACTGCCCCGGTTGCCAGTTCGGCAAGCGCGGCGAGAAATGGCACCGATTCCTCGGAAGGCTCGACCGTCTCGTCGATTGCCCAAGCGCGAGCCGCTGCCATCACACCTTCGGCATCCAAACCGGCTAGTGCGTCCCGTAGTTCGTCGGCGACGGTCAGGACGTAGGCGTCGCCGTCGTCGTTGACGGCAACCAGCGATCCTCGCCTGGGTCCGGCTGTGATCTCGTCATATGCCTTGCCGGTGAGCACCGACTCGAGGCGGCTGAGCGAGACGATCGGGTCGACGCCCTTGGCTTGCACAGGGTCGATCGGCCCGTCGTCCAATGCGGTGGCTGCGGCGGCATCCGAGGGGGCTGCGAAGTAATCGGTGATGGCAGACATACGCCGCATATTCTCACATCTGTCTGACCGCCGGTGGGCCTGGAGATTAGGAAACCGTCGGCACCTGATGGTGTCGACGGCTTCGCAAGTGTCAGTGCCCGCCTTGCGCCTCTCGGCAAGTGGCCGCTCGAAGCGGCATTTCTGGGGTGGTACCCGGGGCAAAGAACCGAACACCGACAGCCAGTACAACGACCGGGTCCTGGAAGTTATTCCGCAGCCGTCACCTGCGGGTATTGATCATCCGAAGCGCAAAACGGAACAAGACCGCAGCGCCAAGGCCGACAGCGAGGCCCGCAAGAACGTCGGTGAGAAGGACTCCGATACCAACACCGAGGACCGTCGCGGCCGCGACGGCAAGGGCGACATCAGCGCGAGGAGCGGCTATCGCGAGGTCCTTTCCCGAGAATCGAACGAGTGCCGGTCCAGCGGAGCATGCCATAAATCCGTTCTCTGTGGGTGTGACGCGGCGGGCGAGGCCGACTCCGACTTCTCTGAGACAAACGCGAAGCGGGACGCAGTCCGAGTCGCGTAGGCGTCATTTGCTGTTTCGGCAAGGAACGTTGCACCAACCGTGGAGATTACTCATCCTGGAATGCATGAGCCCCGAACACCATGACCACGAACACCATGACCACGAACACCATGACCACGAACACCATGACCACGCACACCAGAACCACGACAACCACGCTGACGCGACCGAGAACCCGTATGCCAAGGCGGATGCCCAATTCTGGAACTCGCTGTATGAGGAACGCCCAGCACGGTGGAGCGGAAACCCCAACCCGCAGTTGATCGCCGAGGCTTCCGACCTCGCGCCGGGTACCGCACTCGACGTCGGCTGCGGCGAGGGCGCCGACGCTCTGTGGTTGGCACGCCGCGGGTGGAAGGTCACGGGCACGGATATTTCGTCGGTGGCGCTCAGTCGCGCTAAGGCCCACGTCGAGGGCTCTGGCGTTGATATCGAGTGGCTGGAAGCAGACCTGACCAAGTGGGATCCGCAGGGCCGTTCGTTTGATCTGGTGTCCGCGCAGTTCTTTCACATGCTCGAACCCGCACGCGGGGAACTGTTCCGAGCGCTCGGTGAACTGGTTGCGCCGGGTGGCCATCTGCTGATTGTCGGCCACTCGCCCCACGAGTCGCCGACGGAGCACCATCGGGCAATGCTGCACACGCCGGACTACGTGGAGTCGCTGTTCACGGATGGGTGGAAGGTGTTGGTCTCGGAGTCGCGGGAGCGCGATCTTCCCGCGAACCCCGAGATGCATCACACCACGGATACCGTTGTGCTGCTTCAGCGATTGAGTGCGAGTACCGACAGCAGCTCGTAAGCGACGTGAGCCGCTGCGATACCGGTGATCTCGGCGTGGTCGTATGCCGGCGCGACTTCGACGATGTCGGCGCCGACCACGTTGAGGCCCACCAAACCTCGCAGTGTGTTCAGCAATTCGCGCGACGTCATGCCGCCCGCTTCGGGTGTTCCGGTACCCGGAGCGTGGGCGGGATCGAGTACGTCGATGTCGACCGAGACATACACCGGGCCACCGTCGAGGCGCTTACGCATGCGATCGACGATGCTGGCGACGCCGTCGACCTCGTAGTCGTCGCTGCGAATCACCTGGAAGCCGAGCACTCGGTCGTCCTCGAGGTCCTTCTCGCTGTAGAGCGGTCCGCGGATGCCGATGTGCTGTGAGCGCTCCATGTCGATGAGGCCCTCTTCGCTGGCGCGGCGGAAAGGTGTTCCGTGCGTGAAGGGTTGGCCGAAATAGGTGTCCCACGTATCGAGGTGGGCATCGAAGTGCAGCACGGCGATGGGTCCGTGATCGCGTGCGAGTGATCGCAGGATCGGCAGCGCGATGGTGTGGTCGCCACCGAGTGTGAGCACCGAGGAGCCGTCGGCGCGCAGGTCGGTGACCGCGGATTGAATCGTCGTCAACGCTTCCTGGATGTCGAAGGGGTTGACGCCGATGTCGCCGAAGTCGGCAACCTGCTGGTTGGCGAAGGGGGAGACCTTCAAAGCCGGGTTGTACGGACGCAGCAACTTCGACGCAGCGCGGATGTGACCAGGGCCGAAGCGCGCGCCGGGACGGTAGCTGACCCCTGAGTCGAAGGGGATCCCCAGGATGGTCACGTCGGCGCGCGACACCTCGTCCAGACGCGGCAGGCGCGCAAAGGTGGTCGGTTCGGCGTATCGGGGGACTCGAGTCGCGTCGACTGGGCCGATGAATGATCCGGCGTCGTTGGTGGCCATGTGTGGGGTCCCTGCTTGTGAACGGCACATCGGTGATGTAGCTCTCTGTGCAAGTATGGTTTCTTCAAGAAGCCTATTTGTCAACTCTTGTTTCCTATAAGGGACAGATTGTGTTGAAGGAGTTACCGCGTGGTGAAGATGAAGGACAGCTCGGAGCCTGGTGGGCCGCAGATCGGGGCCAGGCTCAAGGCTGCCCGTCAGTCGAAGCGGTTGACCCTCGACGACCTGGCCGCTTCGTGCGGAGTGACCAAGGGATACCTGTCGAAACTCGAGCGCGATCACGTCAACGCGTCGGTGGCGACCCTGATCAAGGTGTGCGCTGCACTGGAGATCCCCGTCGGCTCGCTGTTCGAGAACGCGACAGCAGGTGAGGTGGTGCGCGCCGACGCTAGGCCACAGATCAGCTTTGGCGGCGAAAAGATGGCGGAATTCCTGCTCACGCCGTCGAATGAGCGTCGCATCCAGGTGCTGATGAGCGAAATCGAACCCGGTGGGGGAAGTGGGCGGGAGTACTACAGTCTGCCGGCCGATGTGAACTTCGTTCACGTCCTCGAAGGTGGTTTGCGGGTGTCGTTCGAGGGTGGGAGAACCGACCCGGAAAGTGAGTCCGTCGACGCGGAGGACGTGGTCCTCCAGGTGGGGGATTCGTTCACCTTTGCTCCGCGTCACAACCACAGTTTCTCGGCTGAGGGCACCGTGCAGGCCAAGGTTCTGTGGGTGTTGAATCCGGCTTTGCCTGAGGGTCCACGCGTTCCTGCCTGATATCCCAGGTTGATTTTTAGGAAACTCTAGTTGACAGATTGGTCGTTGCCGATCACCCTTTGTAGTCGTCCCCGTCGCATACTGACGTCACGGAACTTCTCGAGGAGCGCACGATGAAGGTCGATTCCCTCCGTGTCGGACTGTTTCAAGGCCCGCTCACGTCGAAAGATGCCATTGCGTCGGTGGAGTGCAATGTGGAGGCGATCGGGGCCGCAGCACGCGCAGTGGCGGCGTCGGGGGCATCCATCCTGGTGACGCCGGAGATGTCCGCAACGGGATACAACATCGCTGGACTGGTCGGAACGCGCGCGGAACCGGCGGACGGACCGATCTTCGATGCGATTGCGGCGGTCGCGGTCAGCACCGGAATCACCATTGTCTACGGCTATCCTGAACTCTCCGGCAGCGATGTCTACAACAGCGTGCAGGTAGTAGGGCGCAACGGCCTCTCGCTTGCCAACTACCGCAAGACGCATCTCTTCGGGGCGCTCGATCGTGAGAATTTTGTGCCAGGCGACACTTTGGTTATCGGATTCGATCTCGACGGAATCCGGTGTGGTCTGTTGATCTGTTACGACGTCGAATTCCCCGAAGCTGTTCGTGCCCATGCTGATGCCGGAACCCAGTGGTTGATCGTGCCCACCGGACTGATGGCTCCGTACGAACACATTGCACAGCAAGTTGTTCCGGCTCGTGCCTACGAGAACCAGATGTTTGTGACCTACGTCAATCGCTGTGGTTCGGAGTCCGAACTCACCTATTGCGGGTTGTCGTGTGCGATCGATCCGACCGGTAGGGAACTGGCCCGAGCGGGTGCCGCGCAGGAACTGATTCTTACCGATATCTCCGCCGCGGTTGTCACTCGATCACGTTCGCTCAATACACATCTCGATGATCGTCGACTCGATCTGTATCCCGACTATCGCTCCCAGCGAGAGGGCCGCCGATGACCGTTCCCGTAGCTCCGGACAGTTCCTCCGAGCCGGGGCCGTTGCCTCCGCTGACGATGTTCGGCCCCGACTTTCCCTTTGCCTACGACGATTACGTGGCCGACCCGGCTGGGTTGGGATCGGTGCCCGACGTCGCGTTCGGTACCGAAATCGCGGTGATCGGCGGCGGGCTTGCCGGCATGATCGCGGCGTACGAGCTGCTCAGAATCGGACTCAAACCGGTTGTCTACGAGGCAGATCAGATTGGCGGCCGAATGCGCTCGGTCGAATTCGACGGCTACCCGGGCGTAGTGGCGGAAATGGGTGCGATGCGATTCCCGCCGTCGTCGACAACGCTCTTCCACTACCTCGACGAGATGGCGCTAGAGACCCAGGAGTTCGCCAACCCGCTGGCGGAGGTGACCCCGAGTACCGTCATCGACCTCAAGGGCGAAAGCCACTATGCGCACACACTCGAGGATTTGCCGCCGATCTTCACCGAGGTCGCACAGGCGTGGGCACGCACTCTGGAAGACTACGCCGATTTGATTCCCATGCAGCAGGCAATTCGGGACCGCGATACCGCTGAGATCAAGCGGATCTGGAACGAGTTGGTGGTGCGATACGACGACCAGACGTTCTACGGATTCCTCGCCGCGTCGAAGCACTTCAAGTCCTTTCATATGCGGGAAGTGTTCGGGCAGGTAGGATTTGGTACCGGCGGCTGGGATACGGATTATCCCAATTCGATCCTCGAGATCCTTCGTGTGGTCATCACAGCAGCCGATGACGATCACCGTGGCATCGTCGGTGGATCGCAGCAGTTGCCGTTGCGGCTGTGGGACCGAACCCCCGCGCAGATGAGGCACTGGCCGGCAGGCACAACGGTTTCTTCGCTGAATGGCGGGAAAACGCGGCCCCGTGTCACTGAACTGCGACGTACCGAACCGTGTCGGTTCACGGTTGTCGATGCCGAGGGTTTCATCCGAACATATGCGAGTGCCATTGTGACTGTGCAGAGCTGGATGCTTCTCAACAACATCCGCTGCGCCGACGATCTGTTCCCGATCGATCACTGGACTGCGATCGAGCGAACCCATTACATGGGCTCGACCAAGGTATTTGTTCTTGTCGATCGTCCGTTCTGGAAAGACAAGGATCCCGAGACCGGTCGCGATTCGGTGTCTATGACACTGACCGACCGCATGAGTCGCGGCACGTACCTCCTCGATCAAGGGGAAGGGAAACCCGGCCTGATCTGTCTGTCGTACACGTGGTCGGATGATTCGTTGAAGTTGTTGGCGCTGAACGCTACCGAGCGCATGGAGATCATGTTGCGCTCCTTGGAAGAGATCTACCCCGGCGTCGATTTCCGTAGTCACATCATCTCCAGTCCGGTCACGCTGTCCTGGGAAACCGAACGCGACTTCATGGGTGCCTTCAAGGCAAATCTGCCCGGGCATTACCGGTACCAGGAGCGGCTGTTCTCGCACTTCGTGCAAAGTGACCTGGAACCGCGTCATCGCGGAATCTTCCTCGCGGGCGATGACATCTCCTGGACGGCGGGCTGGGCCGAGGGAGCGATCCAGACGGCGATCAACGCAGTGTGGGGCGTCGTCCACCATCTGGGCGGTTCTACGCCGTCCGGGAATCCTGGTCCTGGGGACGTCTTTGCGGATCTGGCGCCGATCCGGCTGGGTGACTGACCCGAGATTTGCAACTGCCGGATTGTCGTGTCCGGGGAGGGTTTGTACTCCTATCGGGCACGAACTTTATTCGGTGATGCACGTAACACTGGAAAGTGTTCGGATCCAATACTTTCCAGGAGGGTGTTCAATGGCGAGCACATCAACGGCAACCAAGTCAGAATTCGCGGACTCAGCGGATCCAGCGTTGGGACTGGTTGCCGAGTTGGCAGCAGCAGGGCAACGACTGGTATTTCGTCAGGGCGACGAACTGACCGGCGTGGTTCTGTGGCCGTCCGGAGAGCCCTCCCTCTCCGACCTGTGCGAGAACTTCGAATCCCTCGGACTTCGAGTGTCGACGCACCGCCCGCTTCCGACAGTTCTCGGATCGGCGCATCATTTCACCTTCGAGCCCTGCGCCTTCGACGGCGGTGCACTCGAGAAGATGGCCTCGGCTTTCGAAGCTGTTGTTGCCGGTAGGACCCGGATGGACAACTTCTCCAGCCTGATCGGCCGAGCCGACATCACGTGGCGTGACGCAGAGTTGCTGCGCGCGGCGTGCCGGTTCCTCGCGCAGGCACGCATCGGGCTGTCCGAAGGCTACATCGTGGGAGTACTGCAAGCGAAGCCCCTATTCGTTCGGGCGGCACTCGGACTGTTCACTGCGCGATTCGACCCGGCAGTGCCGAAGCGCAGTGTGGCGGTTGCCGCCGCGATCACCTTGATCGACGAGTTGGTCGACAGCGCAGACACTCTCGACGAAGATCGGGTTCTTCGCGGTGTTCGCTCGTTTCTCCAGGCAACATTGCGGACCAACTGGTACCTGCGCGACGGCGCCGGCAATCCGCTGTCGTATGCGTCGTTCAAGATCGACTCCCAGGTTCTGTCGACGCCGCAGAAAACCGTTCCGTTCCGCGAGATCTACGTCAGCGCACCCAACGTCGAGGGCGTTCACCTGCGTAGCTCGTCGGTGGCCCGTGGCGGCCTGCGATGGTCCGATCGCTTCGAGGACTTCCGCACCGAGGCCTTGAGCCTCATGAAAACCCAGAGTGTCAAGAACTCGCCCATCGTTCCGACCGGAGCCAAGGGCGCTTTTGTCGTGCGCGGAACATCCACGCCCACACCGGACCAGGTGCAGGAGTCGTACAGCACGTTCATTCGCGGACTGCTCGACGTGGTGGACAACATCGTCGACGGCTCGCCGGTACATCCGGCCGAAGTGATCGCCTACGACGGTGAAGACTCGTATCTTGTCGTGGCAGCGGACAAGGGAACCGCCCGGTTCTCCGACGTGGCGAACGGCATTGCGATCGAGCGTGGTTTCTGGCTGGGCGACGCCTTTGCGTCGGGTGGTTCGGCCGGCTACGACCACAAGGCCATGGGCATCACCGCCCGCGGCGCGTGGGTGGCTGTGCGACGCCATTTTGCCGAACGTGGTGTGGACGTCGACACTGATCCTTTCACCGTCGCGGGGATCGGCGACATGTCCGGCGACGTGTTCGGCAACGGAATGTTGCTCTCGCACAAGATTCGTCTGGTTGCGGCGTTCGACCACCGCCACATCTTCATCGACCCGAACCCGGACCTGGAGGCCACGTTCAGTGAACGCGCCCGCCTCTTCACCGTGCCGCGCTCGTCCTGGGACGACTTCGATCGCACCGTGATATCGAGCGGCGGCGGCGTGTGGCCGCGCAGCGCAAAGTCCATCAGTCTTCCGCGCGAGGCCCGCGACGCACTCGGAATCACCGAGGAGAAGCTCACCCCGCAGGAATTGATCCGGGCGATCCTGTGTGCGCCGGTCGACCTGTTGTGGAACGGGGGCGTTGGCACCTACGTGAAGGCGTCGGGCGAGAGCAACGTCGACGCGGCCGATCCGTCCAACGACGGTGTTCGTGTGAGTGCGGACGAATTGCGTGCCGGCGTGGTGGGGGAGGGCGGCAATCTCGGTTTCACACAGCGCGCGCGGATCGAATACTCTGCCGGCGGTGGACGAATCAACGCCGACTTCATCGACAATGCGGCCGGTGTTGCGACGTCGGACCGAGAGGTCAACATCAAGATCGCTCTTGCAGGGTTGGATTCCGGCTCACGAAATGCGCTTCTGGCGTCGGCCCAGGACGAGGTAGCCGCGTCGGTACTGAAGGCCAGCGAGGATCAAACCCTTGCCATCAGCCTGGCCGAGCATCGGGCACCGGCACTTCTCGACCAGCACGAGCGGCTGATCGAGAATCTGATTGCGGCGGGCGCCATGAAACGCGTCGAAGAATCGCTGCCGGATGCCAAGTCGCTTGCCGTGCGGGCCCGGGCAGGTCAGGGGCTTCTTCGCCCCGAACTTGCTGTGCTGGTTGCTCAGTCGAAGAATGTGCTGACTGCCGAGTTGGGTGCTTCCGAGGCCCCTGACAACAAGATCTTTGCCGACCGGCTGACGCAGTACTTCCCGCCGTCGGTGGTCGAGGCAGCGCCAGAGGCTGTGCAGGCGCACCGACTCGGACGCGACATCATCATCACTTCGGTGGTCGACGAACTGGTCAACCGCGTAGGGCCGGGTGTGCTGTTCCGGCTGGAAGAGCACTTGGGTGTGCGCAGCCCGGAAGCGTCGTTGGCGTATGCGGTGGTCAGTGAGGTGCTCGGCACCGAGGGTCTGCGCCGCGACATTCTGAACTCCGATCTTGATGCTGCCGAACAACTTCAGGCACTTGATCGACTGCAACAGTTGCTCGAGTCCGAAATGAGCTGGGTGCTGCGACGGCCAGGAGCGGCCGGACGGTTTGCGGTGAACCCGCGGGCAGACATCGATCGATGGTCGGGGCCGGTGCGCGAACTCACGGCGGGGCTGAACTCGAGCGAACGTATCGAGGTGTCCTTCGGAGCTCTGGCGTTGGCCGACCTTGCACTGCAGGAGAATACGTCGGTCCAGGCGGCTGCGACCGTCTACCGTGAGCTCGCTGCAGAGCTTGATCTGGGTGACGTACTCGGCGGCGTCGACGTTGCCGTCGGAGCTTCACACTGGGAGGTCATGGGCAGCGCTGCCGTTCATGCTCGATTGACGACGCGATTCGCGGATCTGGTATCAGGTGCTCTCGACGACGATCGCGACGGTGTGGTGCAGCGGTGGTCGAGCGCCAATCTCGATGCTGTGCACCGATTTACGACGTTGATGTCCAGTGTTCGCCGCAGCGGTTCGCTCGACACTGCGCGACTGTGCACCGTCGACGCGGAACTCGAACTGCTGATCCGCGGCACATCGTCGTTCTTGTCAGCGGCTCTCCCAAGCGAGTAGCGACAGCAGCAGTTCAGCTCTGACCCTGGCCTCGCCGAGGTCGCATCGCAAGAGTTCTTCGACGCGGGTGATGCGACCTCGGAGAGTGTGCCGGTGGATACCGAGTTCGGAAGCGGCAGATTCCCATTGGCCGTTGGCCTCGAGGTAGGCGCGGAGCGAGATCGCGAGGGCTGTTCCGTGTTTGTCGTCGTGTTCGGTCAGCACGGGAATCGTGTCGGCGGCCATGGCAACAAGCGCTTCTCTTGCGGGTTCGGACGCAAGAATCGTCGAACCCGTCAGTGCATCGAATTCGAGAATGCGCGCTGTAGCCGTTGTGAGGTTGGCTGCAGCGCGGGCTTGGACAAGTGCGCGCGAAGCGTCGAGGATTGGGTGCGGCGTGCTGATCCCGGCGCGAACAGCTTTGGATTCGCTCGGAGACAGCTGCGCCAGAAGCGCTTGTGCGGTGTCGACGGTATCGGTGCCACGAAGCAGCACGGTGAGTGCGGTGTTCTCCACTTGGGCAAAAAGAGGCCTTCCTGCGCGTGCAAGTGCGCTGTCCAGCTCGCGTAGAGCAGGTCCCAGCGCTGATCCTCGGATGTGGACGACGCGTACCAATCCGTTGGTGTCGCTCGCTTCGCCGAGATACGACGGCACGGAGTCTTCGGCGATTCGTCCGTCGAGTAGCAGTCCGAATGCCATCGAGTTCAGTTTGGATCGTTCGGCCCGCAGGCGCACTGGCTTCTCGAGTTCCAGGGTCAACAGTGAAACAGCATGTCCGAGAAGCACTCTGTCGATGTTGCTCAGTGGCCCCGAACCGGCCAGTGCAAGGTAGCCGTGCCAACTGTCGATCACGCCGACCGGGGAGAGCGTAAGCGTCCGCTCGGGGGTGCTCTGCGAAATCGATGCCGGTGCATTGGGATCGCGAGTGGTCGCGGCCACGGCACGCACCTCGGCGATCAGCGACTTCTGATTTGCGGGATGTACGGCGGTAATGCGGTCGCCGACAAACGCAACCGAAGTTTTTGTCGCCGTGGCCAGTTCGCGCACGATCGCGGAGACACCGCCGCGCAGCGCAACCCGGGTGATGCGCGTCTGTACTTCTGCCGCGCGCAGGACGGACTCGTACTCCTGCTGACTCAGCCGGGTCATCACCGCGCGGGTGACTGCCGCGAACGGGGTGGTGAACGGAACGTCGAGCAGGGGAAGTCCGCGACCGCGGGCAGCTGCGAGAAGTTCCGGCGGGACCTCTTTGTGAGAAAGTCCCGTTCCGAACCCCAGTGCTGACACTTCCGCCGACGCCAAACGGTCGACGTAGTCGGCAAAATCAGCGGCAGTAGCGCCCACGAATGCAAGCCCGGTAGTGAGCACCAGTTCCCCGCCCGAGAGCCACGGAGTGGGGTCCGTCAGCTCTGTGGCCTGTGCAAACGTGACCGGCTGAGTGGATGACGACGGGTCGGTCAGCAATGTCAGCGACAGGTGCTTCTGACGCAGTAGCCAGGAGATCGGAACGGTCACGAGTTCAAGGCTAGCGGGAGCTGCCGATATGGAGTAGGCCTGAGTATGTAGATATCCATTTCGGCACTGCTCGATGGTGCTCGCGCGTCGCATACTCGAATGCAATACACAACCGAGAGGGTGGTCACATGAGTGCAATCGAATACCGGCTTCCGCAGGAACGTCGCATCGTCACGGAGTTCCCGGGCCCGCGCTCGGCTGCGCTCGCAGAGCGTCGTAAGAAGGTTGTCGGAGCAGGCGTCGCGTCCACCCTTCCGGTGTACGTCGCTGACGCGGACGGCGGAGTGATCGTCGATGTCGACGGCAACTCGCTCGTCGATCTCGGTGCCGGTATCGCCGTGACCAGCGTCGGTGCATCCAACCCGGCTGTTGTCGCCGCAGTTCAGGATCAGGTTGCACACTTCACCCACACCTGTTTCATGGTCGCTCCGTACGAGGGCTACATCGAGGTCGCCGAGCGCCTGGCCGAACTCACCCCCGGTGACCACGAGAAGCGTTCCGTTCTGTTCAACTCCGGCGCCGAAGCCGTCGAGAACGCCGTCAAGATCGCGCGTCACGCAACGGGTCGCGACGCCGTTGTGGTGTTCGATCACGCGTACCACGGCCGCACCAACCTCACGATGGCACTGACGGCAAAATCCATGCCGTACAAGAGTGGCTTCGGTCCCTTTGCCCCCGAGGTCTACCGCGTTCCGATGTCCTACCCGTACCGCGAGGGCCTGAACGTCGACGGTTCGAAGATCACCGGTGAGCAGGCCGCACAGCGCGCCATCACGATGATCGAGAAGCAGATCGGCGCGTCGAACACGGCAGCCATCCTCATCGAGCCCATCCAGGGTGAGGGCGGATTCATCGTTCCCGCAGAAGGATTCCTCCCGACGCTCGTCGCGTGGGCCAAGGAAAACGGTGTCGTCTTCATCGCCGACGAGGTCCAGGCAGGCTTTGCTCGCACCGGTGCCTGGTTCGCCAGCGACCACGAGGGAATCGTCCCGGACCTGGTCACGCTTGCCAAGGGCATCGCCGGCGGCATGCCGCTCGCAGCTGTCACAGGCCGCGCCGACCTGATCGACGCAGTCCACCCGGGCGGTCTCGGCGGCACGTACGGCGGTAACCCCGTCGCCTGCGCCGCGGCGCTGGCATCCATCGACCAGATGCACGAGCTGGACCTCTGTGGTCGCGCCCGCACCATCGAGACCACCGTCGTCGGTCGAATGAACGCGCTGGCAAAGGAACTCGACGTCATCGGCGACGTTCGTGGACGCGGCGCCATGCTCGCCATCGAGCTGGTCAAGCCCGGCGGACAGGAGCCGGATGCCGACATCACGAAGGCCATCGCAGCTGCGTGCCTCGCGGCAGGCGTTGTGATCCTCACGTGCGGCACTTACGGTAACGTCATTCGTCTACTCCCTCCGTTGGTCATTTCCGAAGAACTGCTCGACGACGCCCTGACCGTCCTCGAGTCTGCTATTCGCACTGCAGCACAGGAGAACTGACATGTCGAACGTCTCGGAACTTCTCGATTCCGTACCCCAAGGTCTCTGGCTGGGCGGCAAGCTCACGCCGGCCGAGAAGACCTTTGCGGTCTACAACCCGGCAACCGGCGAAGAGTTGGCTCAGGTAGCCGACGCCACTGCAGCTGACGGTATCCGCGCCCTCGATCTCGCTGCTGCGGCACAAGATGATTGGGCCGCGACGCCTGCTCGGAACCGTGGCGAGATCTTGCGTCGCGCGTTCGAGTTGTTGCACGCCCGCGCCGAGGACTTCGCGCTGATGATGACCCTGGAAATGGGTAAGTCGTTGGCCGAGAGTCGCGGTGAGGTCAACTACGGTGGCGAGTTCCTGCGTTGGTTCAGTGAGGAAGCCGTCCGCATCGGTGGACGTTTCACACAGGCTCCGGCCGGTAACGGTCGCATCCTTGTCACCAAAGAAGCCGTCGGACCGGTTCTGGCGATCACGCCGTGGAATTTCCCGTTGGCCATGGGAACCCGAAAGATCGGACCGGCACTTGCGGCCGGCTGCACCATCATCGTCAAGCCGGCCGAGGACACTCCGCTCACCATGCAGCTTCTCGGCCAGGTATTTGCCGACGCCGGCCTGCCTGACGGTGTGCTCTCGATCCTCCCGACCTCCGACGCCGCAGCTATCAGCGGACCGCTG
Organism: Rhodococcus sp. MS16; assembly: GCF_013277795.1. Taxonomy (NCBI): domain Bacteria; kingdom Bacillati; phylum Actinomycetota; class Actinomycetes; order Mycobacteriales; family Nocardiaceae; genus Rhodococcus; species Rhodococcus sp. MS16. The sequence continues at coordinate 923,804 of NZ_VBTM01000003.1, read as the reverse complement.
ATGGAAGACGCACGTCTGCGCAAGGTTACGTTCACCGGTTCCACCGGCGTCGGAAAGCTGTTGGTGCGCAATGCCGCTGACAAGCTTCTCCGCACGTCCATGGAACTGGGTGGCAACGCTCCGTTCATCGTCTTCGACGATGCCGACATCGATGCAGCTGTCGACGGTGCGATGCTTGCGAAGATGCGTAACGGCGGCGAGGCGTGCACCGCAGCTAACCGCATTTACGTTGCCAACTCGGTGCGCGAAGAATTCACCGACAAGTTCACCGCCAAGGTTGCGGCCTTGAAGGTGGGCGCAGGTGACGCCGAGGGTACCAACATCGGCCCGCTGATCAACACCAAGCAACTCGCCACCGTCACCGGACTCGTCGACGACGCCGTGTCCAAGGGTGCGCGCGTTCGCACCGGTGGATCGGCGCCCGAAGGCCCGGGGTTCTTCTTCACCCCGACCGTTCTCGACCAGGTGCCCGCCGACGCGCGCCTGCTGAAGGAAGAAATCTTCGGACCTGTTGCAGCCGTAGTCGGTTTCGACACCGAAGACGAAGCCATCGCCGCAGCGAACAACACCGAGTTCGGGCTTGTGGCGTACTTCTACACCCGTGACATCGATCGCGCGATGCGCGTCTCGGCGAAGCTGGACACCGGCATGGTCGGCGTCAACCGCGGCGCGATCTCCGATGCCGCAGCACCGTTCGGTGGTGTCAAGGAATCAGGCTTCGGTCGCGAAGGCGGAACCGAAGGTATCGACGAGTACCTCGACACCAAGTACGTAGCGCTGTAAGTTCTTCCGCGAACAACGAAGGCCTCGCCGGATTCCCGGCGAGGCCTTCGTTGTTCGAGGTTATTGTCCCAGCGGAGTGGGGCGGTAGTACTTGCCCTCGTGATAAAGAAGCGGCGCCGCGGCGGAATCATCGTCTTCGTCGGCGTGAACTCGGGTGACAAGCCCGACAACAAGGGTGTGGTCGCCCACCGGAATCAACTGATCGACCGTGACGCGCATCCAACTGGGCGTGCCGTGCAGAACCGGCTCGCCGGTATCGAGGACAGCCCAGAGTGATTGATCGGCAAAACGCTGATCGGCGCTGCGCGCAAAGCGCTGGGCCAAATGTTGTTGGTGTTCACCGAGAAGATGAATCACCAAGGACTTTGCGGCCTTCAGGGCGGTGATGCTCGACGACGTCTCCGCGATGTTGAACGACACGAGCGGCGGCTCGAGCGAGAGCGACGAGAACGAGGTCGCCGTGAACCCTACCGGTCCGGTGCCGGAGTCGAGGGTGACAACAGTGACTCCCGCGGGGTGACGGCCCAGTGCGGCCCGGTAGTCGGCGGCGCAGATGCCGGTGGACAACTCGGGCGCGGTGGTCGCGTCGGGTGTGGTTGGGTTGGAAATATCGTTCGGCGTGTCAGTCAACGGGGCTCTCCGGTGGGAAATTTGGTCTTTCGACCCACTATAAGCGCGCGTCTGACCGTCCTTAGTCCATATCCACGGCAAGGCCGGCCGTGATGCGCAGCAGTTCCGGATACGTCGTGCGGAAGACTGTGTTCGGATGGCCCGCCGCGGCCCACAGGATCGGATACTGCTCGAGCGCGGTGTCGACGTACGTCGGCAGGTTGGTGGGGTGCCCGAGCGGCGCCACTCCGCCGATGGGTTGACCCGTTGCGGCCTTGGCCATCTCCAGCGGAGCCCGGGTCAGTTTGCCTTCGAGGCGCTCACCCGTTGCCTGCAGATTCACCTGGTGCGCGCCTGAGACCAGCAACAACACTGGATCGTCGTCGAGTAGGAAGACGAGTGACTTGGTGATCGCGCCCACCTCCACCCCGACAGCTGCCGCTGCTTCTTCGGCAGTGTGCGTCGCGTCGGCTTGCGTGACGATGACGCCGTGATGACCGCGAGCGATCAGGGTTTCGGCGACGTGCGAGGCGTTGGGGTGGAGGAGGCTCGTCATGAATTCAAGAGTAGGACTAGTCGGCGATTGTCACAGCCGGAGTTGGCACTGTGTCGGCGGACTTTCGGTTCTTCCTGATTGTAAATCCGAACAACATGGCGGCGCCGACCACGGCGTACAGGAAAAGCGTCAGCACGGGCTGGCCGACTCCGACGTTGCCGAAGTACACGATGCTTCGAACACCCTCGGTGCCGGCGCCCGGAGTGATCCACCGGCCGATCGCGGCATAGAACGACGGGAGCACATTCGAGCCGAAAGCGCCTCCGGCACTGGGATTGCCGAGGATGACAAACACTGCGATCGCCAACGGGACGGCGAGAACGCCGATTGCCGCGCGGAGTCCGACCGTGAACATTGCCGTACCGAACACGACGGCACTTCCCAGCAGCGAGAGCGGGAGCCAGTGCCCGGCAAAGGTCCCGAGAACATGCGACGTGATGAGTGCGCCAAACGCCCCGGAAATCACCGAGTACACGGCGATCACACCGGTATGCGCAGCTGCCTGGCGAAGCGTCTTCGGTGCACCGATGAACAGGCCGATTGCTGCGGCAAAGAGGTAGCCGCCCACAACCCAGCCGATCGAGAGGTAGAAGCCGGACAGGCCGCGGTTGTCGTGAGCGCCCACCGGGATCTCGTCGCGCACCACGAACTCGCGGTTCTGGCTGCTCTCGACCTGGGCAAAGATGGATTCGAGTGACGTCGCAATGGAGCTACCGCCCGCGCTGGCGGTGATCAGGGTGTCGGCTCCCGCCGGATTGATGACAAACGCACCCTGGATCTCGCGATCGTGGAGCATCCGACGCGCTGCGGCGGTGTTGTCGCCAACGCGCGCGTCGAGCGGGCTGCCGTCGATGGCGTTGAGCTTGTCGGCGACCTGCTGATCCATGCCGGCCGGTGTGCCCTGATCTGCGATGACCACAATCTCGATGTCACGTGGCGTCGGCTGATGGAACGCGGCGACATAGCTGAGGATGAAGCCCATCTGGAGCAGGATCATGCCGACGAACAGCGCGACCATGACTTTCGGGGCGCCGTATTTGGCCAGCAAGTTGTCGCTGGGGTGTTCGTGCTGCGGCGTGGGTGTTTCCGGTGCGGCGTGTGCCGGATGCGTTGTGGTCACGATGAGTCCTGATCTTGTCGAAAGTAAAGAGCTTGTCAATACCCGAGGTATTGAATACTCTAGGTATCGTGACTGAATCCCGTCAACCGGACTTCGTACCGGTAACCCGCCCCGGACGCGACGTTGTGCGGCAAAGACTGCTCGACGCTGCGGCGGAAGAATTTGGGGAGCAAGGATTCAGTGCTGCACGTCTCACCGAAGTGGCCCGCCGAGCGGGCTTCACGAAGGGCGCCGTCTACTCCAACTTCGATTCCAAACAAGATCTGTTTGCCGAACTTTTTGCGCAACGGTCACTCGAACTTGCCGGGAGAGTGCTCGCCGAAATCGCCGGCATGAGTCCCACCGACGCGGCCGGTAAGGGTGGCGAGGCAATCGCGTCGTGGATGGCCGGCAACCCCGGGTGGTTGCTGCTCGTCCTCGAATTCGGGGTCCTCGCCGGACGTGACCCCCAGATCGCCCAGGCGTACCTCCGAGAGCGTCGGCACCTACGTAGTCAACTGGTGGAATTGATCGGAGCGCGAGCCCGGGAATGGGGCGTCGAGGATGCCTTCGATGTGCGGACTACCGCAATCTCCTTGATGGCCTTGATATCCGGATTGGTTCTCGAACACTCCGTGGACCCGGAAGAAGTCGATCAACAAGCAATGGGCGCCGCAGTGACCGCTCTGTTTGCAGGCGCAGTCGCGCGGGCCGGTTTGCCAACCAGCTAACGCATCGGCGTCTGGGTGGCGTCGCAGTCGCGGATATTCGGCGCCGCGCGCCAATTGTGCGCCCGCAGGGACAACTAGCCGCGCGGCTGAACATTAGCCGCGCGGCAACCGCATCAATTCCGACATAGCAAACAAAACGCCCGCGACCGGAATCGGCCGCGGGCGTTCGAGCAAAGAAACTCAGACTGTTGCTGGAGTGTTCTCGTCGAGTTTCGGATCTTCGTTCGCGATCCGCTTGTTTCGGATAACGCTGCTGATAAAGGCCGCGCCGATCAAGAAGACACCAACAAGGCCGGTGATGATCTCGTTGATGTGAACACCGATGGACACCATCAGGATGACGGCCAGAGCGCCGATGGCCCAGTGAGCGCCGTGCTCGAGGTAGACGTAATCGGACAGCGTGCCCTTGCGGACGAGGAAGACGGTGATGGAGCGGACGAACATCGCGCCGACAAAGCCGAGGCCGAGAGCGATGATGATCGGGTCCGAGGTGATCGCAAACGCGCCGATGACGCCGTCGAAGGAGAAGGACGCGTCGAGGACCTCGAGGTACAGGAACAGGAAGAATCCGGCCTTACCTGTTGCCTTGGCCAGCTCGGTGGGTCCGCCGGACCTGACGGTCTCTTCGTCTTCGTCCTCTTCGGGAAGGTTGAAGAGTTCACCCAACCCGTTGACGGCGATGTACGTGATCATGCCGAGCACGCCGGAGATCATGACCGTCGTGACCTTGTCGTCTGCGGCGAGGAACGAACCTGCCAGAACCAGAGTGAGGCCGGCAACGACAACTGCGAGCTGATCCAGCTTGCCGATCCGCGCAAGGGGCTTCTCGAGCCAGGACAGCCAGGTGATCTCACGCTCTTCGAAGATGAAGCCGAGGAACAGCATCAGCAGGAACATGCCACCGAAGGCGGCGATGGTCGGGTGAGCGTCGGTGATCAGTGTTTCGTAGCTCGGATCGCCGTTGGGGAAGTAGGCGGCGTCGTCGGCCGGCGGGTTCAGCGCGAGGTCGAGTGCCGCGATCGGACCCAGGCCCGATGCCGCCCACACGATGACAAGCGGGAACACCAGACGCATACCGAACACCGCGATCACGATGCCGACGGTGAGGAAGATTTTCTGCCAGAAATCACTCATTCTTCGCAGAACGGTGGCATTGATGACGGCGTTGTCGAAGGAAAGCGAAATTTCCAGAATTGACAGGATGACAACGAGGAACAGAGCCTCGGGTCCGCCGTAGATGAACGCGACGATCATCGCGATGATCGAAATGCCGATCGATAAACCGAATATTCGCAGTACCACGGAGCGTGGCCCTTTCTAGTTGGTCAGTGCGCAGTGGTTACTGCAGCGGTTATCTCACCGCAATCGATACGAAGCCGGGGAGAGTTCCACAGCGTACTGCGGAACTCTCCCTTTGGTCAGCTCGACGGTAGGTCGACTATCAGACGTTGACGCCGTAGTCGCGTGCGATGCCCGCGAGGCCCGAGGCGTAGCCCTGGCCGATAGCGCGGAACTTCCACTCTGCGCCGTTGCGGTACAGCTCGCCGAAGACCATGGCGGTCTCGGTGGAGGCGTCCTCGGACAGGTCGTAGCGGGCAAGTTCGTTGCCGTTGGACTTGTCGACAACGCGGATGTACGCGTTGCGGACCTGGCCGAAGGACTGCGAGCGTGCTTCTGCGTCGTAGATCGAGACGGGGAAGACGACGCTCTCGATGTTGGCCGGAACAGCGGCGAGGTTCACGTCGATCTGCTCGTCGTCGCCTTCGCCTTCACCGTCGGTGTTGTCACCCTTGTGCTCGATCGAGCCGTCGGGCGAACGCAGGTTGTTGAAGAAGATGAAGTGCTGGTCGGAGACGACCTTCTTGTCTGCACCTGCGCCGATTGCGCTGGCGTCGAGGTCGAAGGCTGCGCCGGTGGTGGAACGTGCGTCCCAGCCCAGGCCGACAACCACTGCGGTCAGGTTCGGGGCCTCCTTCGTGAGAGAGACATTGCCGCCTTTGGTCAAGCTGACGCCCATTCAGGGGTCCTTTCAAGAGAAGAGACATGGCCCGCGACGACGATTGGCCGTCTTGGGAATGTGTTTACCTCCTCCACCCTAACGGCACTTCGGGTGTGGCTGCGGTAACAGTGGAAATCGAAACGGAAGCGCAAGCAGTCGGCCCCGTAGGATTCAATCGTGGTAGGCAGATGGTCGGAGCGCTTCAATCGGGGGGTGAGCGTGGAGGAGTCGATCAGTCGTGCGCGGGAGGCGCAGACTGCGATGGTCTCGGCGTTTCTCGACATGGACAAGCGTCAGACGATTGCTTCCGCTGCTGTCAAAGCGTCGACCGAGCTCTTCCCCGAGCGTGGTCTGGGCGAGGCCTGGAAACCGGTGAGGGACAAGTGCTACGTGGCGGTGTCGAACTACCTGTCCACGAGCGAGCAGTACGGGAACGACCAAGCTCTCCATCGTGATGCGCGCACTGCCACTGCGGCCTTCGAGAAGTCGGTGGCCGAACTGGTATCCGCAGCTCAAAGCATTGATGCCTTCTACAACGGCAATCGAAGCCACCTCGAGCAGGCCACGGCGACGATGTCCACGATTCCGGTTCTCGGTCAGCAGGCGCGCACGGCTGCCGAAGCCGCTCGCCGCGCGTTGAGTGATACCGATCGGCGCTATTGCGAGTACCCGTCGGTAGTTGCGTCGTCGGAGCATCTGGACGCGTCCGTTGCCGCGCTCGCTCGGGCGGAACACGGTGAGCGGGCAGACGAAATCCGGGTCGAAGCCGAGCGGGTCAACGCCGCGGCAGCAGCACTCACGGAAGCATTGGCCCAGGCACCGTCCACACAGCGACATGCGCAGACGACGGTGTCGGCTGTGTCGACGAGGCTGGCGGCGGTGCGAACGCGGGTGGACCGCCTCGACCCTGCGTATTCGGCATTGCTCCGGGAGTTCAATGCCGCGAGTTCAGCAGATCTGGTCAACAACAGCAGTCGGAGTCGTGAACATATCGATAACGCCGCTGCCGATTTGAACGAGGCAATGCAGGCTTTGGATGTGGGCAATCCGGAACATGCGTTGGCGTTGATGGCAGATGCGCGTCTTCATCTTGCCGAGGCGGAAGCCTGCGTCGATGCTGTGACGGATCGTTTGACAACACTTCGGGCAGTTCGGGCAGATCCGACAGAAAAAGAGCGTCAGGTCCGTTTTCGTTTGAAAGACGCGCAGATGTTTGCCGTCAATCACGGTTTGGTGGCGGAATGGGGGTCCGTGCTCGATGCGCAGTTGGCGCGGATCGAACGGGCGGCTGCGTCACTGACGGGAACTCATCCGGACTACTGGTCGTATGTCATGCAGTTGGATTCGGTTTCGGCGTTCATCGCCGAAGTCGTCGAAAAGATGCGAACGCAAGCAGGAAGACGCTGACCAAGAACTGAATATGCAGGTCGGGGCCGATCGGGGGATCGGGATGGACACCCGAAAAATCAAGTGGGGGATGAAACGTGGAATTGCCATCGGTCATAGAGAGAAGAGACATGCAGCACTTTCAACACCTCGAGGATGATGTGCGGGAACAACTGTTCCTGCATGCTCCCCGGACCTTCAGCGACTCCGACGAGCGAGACCTGCTGGCGATCGCTTTGGGCGCGACTCTCTACGTTCCCGCCACGCGGGCAGGGTTGGCCGAGATCGTGGAGAAGCGCGCTGGCGAAGGTGTCAGTTCGATGGTTCTCGATCTCGAGGACGCCGTCGCGGACGACGAGGTGGAAACTGCGCGGGCCAATGCCGTGGCCGCGCTCGACAAGATCGCGGCAACGGATGCGGTCGGCATGTTGCTCTTCGTCCGGGTCCGTGAAGTGTCCGACATCGCGGACATTGCACAATCGCTGACGATTGGGCGCGCTGCGCTGACCGGATTTGTCATCCCGAAATTCGGGAGTGAATCCGGCGAGTCATTCCTCGATGCCGTCGCTGACGCGTCGGAAGCGCTCGGAAAGCATCTGTACGCCATGCCCGTGCTCGAATCGCCGGAACTGGTACACCGTGATACCCGCGATCATGAATTGCGCAGTGTCCAAGAGCTTCTGGCTCGTCATCGGGATCGCATTCTCGCGGTTCGCATCGGCGCCACCGACATGTGCAGCACGTTCGGTATCCGCCGTGACCGCGACTTGACGATCTACGACGTGCGTGTAGTTGTCGATGTCATCGCCGACATCGTCAATTACCTTGGCCGAGCCGATGGTTCGGGTTTTGTCATCACCGGGCCGGTGTGGGAGTACTTCGCGGACCACGAGCGTATGTTCCGCCCGATGCTGCGTGCGACGCCGTTCGAGGAGCACGACGCGGTGCGGTTCCGGCAGCACTTGGTGAGCCGCGACCTGGACGGTTTGTTGCGGGAAATCGCTTTGGATCGGGCCAACGGCATTCAAGGTAAGACGGTTATCCACCCGTCGCACGTTGCCGCGGTCAATGCGTTGTCCGCAGTCACCCATGAGGAGTACCACGACGCTCTCGACATTTTGGGCGTCGAGGTGGGTGGGGTGCAGGCGTCCGGCTACCGGAACAAGATGAACGAGATGAAGCCGCACCGCAACTGGGCTAGGCAGACAGCCTTGCGTGCACGTGTTTTCGGCGTGACCAACAAGGGGATCACGTTTGTCGAACTGCTGACGGCGTTGGTTGATCGATGACCAGCAGCGTGGGGTCGGTTCCCTGGGCCACAGAAGAATTCGGATTGGATCTTGTACACGGCGACTCCGCTGTCGGACGGACGGTGCCGGAGTTGGTGATTCCCGGACTGCGTCGCAATCCGCGCCGTGCGCACCTGTTGGTGTCGACGGTACTCGGCAAGCACATCCCGACGCCGCCATCGGTTGTCATCGGGGCCGCCGACGATCTGGGTGATCTGGTGCGCGAGCGCCTGGGCGTCGGCGTTGACGTTGTTGTGCTCGGATTTGCCGAAACTGCAACAGGTTTGGGCCATTGTGTTGCTGCCCGCCTGCATGCTCACTGCTACTTGCATTCGACGCGCCGCGACGTACCAGGGGCTACTACGTTGGCCGGGTTCGAGGAGGGGCACTCGCATGCGACAAGTCACCTGATGCAACCGACGTCGGCGGAACTGTTCGAGAACAATTTGCCCCTGGTGTTGGTAGACGACGAAATATCGACCGGTGCAACAGCTATCGATGCCATTCGCGCACTGCACGGCCAGTGCCCGCGCGAGCGGTACGTCGTGGCCTCGCTGGTGGACATGAGAACCGACGAGCATCGCGCGGCCAGTGAGGCTGCCGCGGCAGAATTGGGAGTGGCTATCGATTACGTCAGTCTCGCATCGGGTTCCACTGTTCTGCCGCTCGGTCTGACGGAACGAGTGACGGCGCTGGATGCTCCCACTCTCAATATTGCCGGTACCGATCGCGGTTCGGTCACCAGAGTGGACATTCCGTGGCCGGCGGCAGTACCGGACGGAGGCCGTCACGGATTCCTCGACGCGGATTCGGCAGGTTTCGACAGCGCGGTCGAAGCCGCTGTCAGGGTTCTGGATTCGACGGTGGCACCAGACCGTGCACTGATCGTGGTCGGTCACGAAGAGTTGATGTATCTCCCTCTTCGCATTGCGAGCGGTCTCGAACGCGGCGGCCGCCAGGTGCGGTACCAGACGACCACGCGGTCTCCGGCATACGTCATGGACCATGTGGGCTACCCGCTGCGTCGTGGATTCACCTTTGTCGCACCGGAATCCGGCGAGAACGAGCCGCGCTTTCTGTACAACGCGCAGTGGCCGGACGTGGCCGTCGACGCACTTGTCGTGCTGATCGTGGACGAACCTGCCGACACCGATCGCCTGATGGCGTCCGGCGGTGTCGTGGAGGCACTGAGAAATGCCGGGACCGATGTTGTCGTGGCAACGGTGCGCGGCGCAGACCCGTCGACGTTGCGGGATTCGAGAGAAGGTGAAGGCACATGACGGCGCCTCTGGTCGGACCCGAGTTCGGTTCGTATGCACCCGATGAAGTGACATGGTTGCTCAAGGACCTGTCTCATGTAGACCTCGAGGCGGACGTTGCGCTGCGGGAGAAGCGTATTCAGTCGGGTGAAGCACATTATGCCGAATCCCTTCCCATCGAGTACCAGCCCGATGCGGCGTATCGCGAACTGTTCGAAACCGTGTTGTCGGAGAGTGCGCCCAGGTTGGCGCGTGCGGTCGGAACGGTCACAGACCTGGTGCTGGCCGAGCGCGGCTCCGACGTCGTATTGGTCTCGCTGGCCCGCGCGGGCACTCCGGTGGGAATTTTGATGCGGCGGTGGGCGCAGCACGTCCACGGATTGACCTTGCCGCACTACGCCGTGTCGATCGTGCGGGGTAAAGGCATCGATTCTGTCGCGCTCGATTATCTTGCGCGCCATCATGATGCGTCGAACATCGTCTTTGTCGACGGCTGGACGGGCAAGGGTGCTATTGCCCGGGAACTCGAGGCCGCTCTCGCCGAATATCATGCGGCGGGCGGCGCCGAATTCAATCCGGACCTCGCTGTTCTCGCGGATCCCGGATACTGCGTTCGGACCTACGGCACCCGAGACGATTTCCTGATCGCGTCGGCGTGCCTCAATTCGACTGTGTCCGGTCTGGTCTCACGGACGGTTCTCAACGACACCCTCATCGGACCCGGGGACTTTCACGGCGCGAAGTTCTACGCCGATCTGGCCGACGTCGATGTGTCCAACCGTCTACTCGACGTCGTCTCGGCGGAATTCGACAACGTACGGAGTGATGTCGCGGATTCACTTGCCGCTGTGCGCGCTTCGGATCGGACACCGACCTGGGCAGGCTGGGAATCGGTGGAGAAGGTGCAGGCGGAATACGGGATTTCGACCGTGAACTTCGTGAAACCGGGTGTCGGCGAGACCACCCGCGTGCTGCTTCGCCGACTGCCCTGGAAGGTGCTCGTTCGCGAGAGCAGAGCACCCGAACACGCACACATCCGTCTGCTGGCCGAAGCTCGCGGCGTCCCGGTCGAGGAAGTACCCGATCTTGCGTACTCCTGCGTCGGATTGATCAAGGACATCACATGAGTGCGTCACCGGTACTGGTTGCGACCGATCTGGATCGCACGATGATCTATTCGAAAAACGCGATCGGCGGGGATCCCACCGGCACCGATCTGACCTCGGCACAGCACTACGTGTGCGTCGAGTACTACGACGGCGGTCCGCTGTCCCACATGAGCACCGAGACCATCGATCAGCTCCGGGCGCTCAGCGCGGCAACGCCGGTGATTCCCACGACCACCCGGACTATCGCGCAGTTCCAGCGCATCGACCTGCCGGGCGCTCCGTGGAAATACGCGATCACGAGCAACGGCGGCAACATCCTGGTGGACGGAAAGCCCGATCTCCGCTGGCGCAGCGAGATCGACCGATCGACCCGCACTGCCGGGATGGAGCTGGCGCACGTTTACAGTGAACTGGAAACCCGCATCGACGTCAGCTGGGTCAGTTCCATGCGGGTGGCAGACGAGCTGTTCCCGTACTTGGTAGTGGACTTGTCGACCATCCCGGCCGATTTCGAAGCGGACTGGAGTGCCTGGTGCACCTCACGCGGTTGGAACGTCTCGCGACAAGGCCGGAAGATCTACACGATGCCGGACGCGGTCTCGAAATCTCGAGCCCTCGCCGAGGTGCGAGCCCGCCTCGTCGACGCGGGCGAACTCACGCCGGACGCCACTGTCCTGTCGGCCGGAGACGGTGCACTCGATGCGGACATGCTCGAATATGCGGACTTCGCGATCCGGCCCCGGCACGGTGAGCTGGAAGAACTCAACTGGCAACGGCCGACCGTTACTGTGACAGAAGGATCCGGTATCGCGGCGAGTGCGGAGATTGTGCGTTGGTTCTCCGCCCACGTTGCCGCGATGACGGTCGGAACACCGCAAGAGTCCGAGCAGCTCTCTAAGTAATGCACGCTCTGAAATGAAGGAGATGTAGTTGTCTGTATCGCTTGCCAAAGGTCAGAACGGTCCGTTGGATGTGCCGGAGGTGATTGTCTCAGTGCAGTTGGCCGCCGCCGCTGACCTCTCCGCACTGCTCGTGGCCGGCAACGGCAAAGTGCGCTCCGACGCGGACTTCGTCTTCTTCAATCAGCCCACCGGGCCAGGCGTGCAGTTGGTTCCCAACCCGGGTGGCATCGCGTCGCTCAAGGTTTCGCTGGCCGGTGTGCCTGCCGACATCGAGCAGGTTCGTGCGGTGATCACTCTCGACGACACTTCCTCGAATTTCGGGCGCACCGCGGCGCCGACGGCTCGGGTATCGGATGCCGCCGGAAACGTGCTGTACGAGTACGTGATCGACGGGCTGTCCAGCGAGTCCATCGTCATCGCGCTCGAGGTGTACCGACGTCAGGGCGCGTGGAAGGTCCGCGCCGTCGGGCAGGGCTATGCCGGTGGATTTGCAGCGTTGGTGACGGATCACGGTGTCTCCGTCGACGACGCACCAGCACCCGCTGCCCAGGCCGCACCCCCGCAACCGGCCTACAGCCCGCCGCCGCAGCAGCAGCCGGTCTACAACCAGCCTCCCCAGCAGCAGCCGGCCTACAACCAGCCGCCGCAGCAGCAGCCGGTCTACAACCAGCCGCCGCAGCAGCAGCCGTCGTACAACGCGCCGCCGGCCCCGCCCGCGCCGCCGGTGTACAACCAGCCTCCTGCCGCACCGGCTGAGGTGAGCCTGGTGAAGGGTCGCCCCGTCAGCCTCACCAAGGGGCAGAAGGTCACGCTCCGCAAGGAGGGCGGCGTTGCACTCACTCTGATCCAGATGGGGTTGGGCTGGGACCCGATCAAGAAGAGCGGCATGTTCGGCAGCCGCACGGCCAATGTCGACCTCGATGCGTCGGCGCTCCTGTACGCCGACGGCAATCTGGTCGACGTCTGCTACTACGGACAGCTCACGTCGAAGGACGGGTCGGTGCGTCACATGGGTGACAACCTGACCGGCGACGGTGATGGTGACGACGAAGTGATGACGGTCGATCTCCAGCGCGTGCCTGCGCACGTCAACGCGGTGATCTTCACGGTTACGTCGTACCGCGGGCACACTTTCGAGCAGGTGCAGAATGCGTTCTGCCGTTTGGTCGACAGCACCACCAACTCCGAATTGGCTCGGTACACGATGCAGGGCGGTATGGCGTTCACCGGAATGGTGATGGCAAAGGTGTACCGGCAGAACGGTGAATGGAAGCTGCAGGCGATCGGCGAGGGCATCCAGGCAAAGCACGCCGGCGAAGCCGCACCACAGCTGGGCCGTTTCCTGATGGCGTAGTGAGTGAAATTCGGTTGGGGTGTGAAAGGGCTTGGCTCGGTAGATGATTAATCGTGGGATTCGGTTCGGTTCAGTTGCGGCCACCGTGGTGGGACTGGTTCTGACGTTGGCGGGTGCCGGCGCCGCACACGCGTCGGTTCCCGTGGACTCCGGAGAGAACGCAGGCATCAAGTACACCGCTCTCGGAGACTCCCGGGCGTCGGGACCACGCTTGGAACCGATGTACCCCGACGGGTGCTCGCGGTCGTACGAGAACTTTGCGGGCAAAGTATCGCGCGAACTCGGAACCTCGGAGTTCGCGGACGTGTCATGCAGTGCTGCTCGTAGCGAGAACATCATCTCCACACCCCAACTGATTCCGACGCAGTGGCCGGTCCAATTGGATGCAGTACACCCGGACACAAATCTGATCACCCTCTCGGTCGGGGGCAACGACTCGAACACCCTGATCGTGGGGGCACTGTGTGCTGCTCCCGCACCGGGCGTCGATCGCGGATGTCGCAACGATCCGCTCACCGAGTCCCTTGCGCAGTCCGGCATCGATCAGGCTGCCGATTCGCTCGACAAGACTCTGGCTGCGCTGACGCAGCGGGCTCCGCAGGCGCGGATCTACATGGTCGGAGCAGGCGGGATGATCGGTGCCAGGGCGTGCTGGCCCAATGTTCCGTTCTCGGACGGTGACGCGGCGTGGTTCATGAACTACTACGCGCGTTTCAACACACAATTTGCCGCGATCGCCGGCCGGTACGGCGTTCACGTCATCGACATCGCCACGGACGCGGTAGCGGGTGGACACGACGCCTGTGCTGCGCCGGAACAGCGGTGGTTCGAGGGCATGTTCTCGGAGTCGACGGCGCAGCGTTTGCATTTCACAGCGAGCGGAATGACCGAAGTTGCAGGCCGAATTGTGGCAGATCTGCGAGCGAACCCCATCGGCGTGGCATAGTTCTCGGCTGTGACTGTGGAGTTCGTTCCTGGACAGAATGCGCCGCTGCAAACATCCGTCGTGACGTTTCGTGCGTCCAGCCAGACGCCGTTCGACGTGTCTGCGATGGTGACGGATACGCGCCTGCAGGCCCTGTCGTCCGACGCTTTTGTCTTCTACAACCAGCCGTCGACGGCCGGCGTGCAGCTGACAGGCGACGTCGTCCGGGTCGATCTCGATCGTCTTCACCCCGATGCGGCAGCGGTGCTGTGCATCGTGAGCGTCGATCCGAGTGCCGCCGCAGCCGGGGCCTTTCGGGTTGCCGGTTTGTCTGCGCGGCTGAGCGATGAATCCGGTTCGGTACTCGGCGAATTCGACATTCCCACCGCAGGTTCGGAGACCGCAGTCATCTGCTGGGAGTTGTACCGGCGAAACGGCGCGTGGAAGGTTCGAGCAGTCGGACAAGGCTATGCGGGCGGTTTGGCCGAACTCATCGGCGTTCACGGAGTCGAGGTAGACGACGCGCCGGCAAACGCGGGAAGCCCTACTGCGCCGGTGCGCGACGATCAGGTTGTGGAGCCCGTCGAAGAGGGCCGCGCACTCGAACGTATGTGGATGATCTTCGAAGACGCATCGAGGTCGGCGGCGTCGCTGATATCGAGCAGCGAATACGCGATGACGAGGTTGGACGAGGAACTGTCGGTAGCGGTAGCTGACGCGAGCACCCGCAACTCGCCGGCCGGTATTGCCGCCCGTGAAGCTGCGCAGAAGCGTCACGACGAACTGGTGGCGACAGCCCGCGAGAGCCATACGCGAGATTCCGCGCAATTGGCCCATGAGCTGACCGTCGTGGATTCGGTGATTCCGCGGGCGATGGCGTCGTGGGAATCACCGGTATGGGCGGCGGGTTCGGCGAGGGAATCTCTGACGTCGAGTGATGGTGTGCGACTTGGCATGTTGTCCGCACCCGACCGAAGTTCGCTGAGCGTGCCCTACTGCATGCCGCTCCCACTGCCACGGCCGATCTGGGTGGACAGCACCTCCGGGGCAGCGGCGGTCGCTGTGGTCAGTGCGTTGACGCTGCGAATCATGGCTGCCGGGCCGATGCCATTGCTTGACGTCGTCGATCTGACCGGGTCGTACACGTTGCTGACGGATCGTTTGTCCGCGCAGTTGGCCGGGCCGGTAATTCGCACGCATCAGGAGATTTCTGCGCGGTTGACGGAGTTGGCCCAAGCTGTGGATTTGGCGGGGCTGGCAAGAAACAGCGGCCAGGAGTTCGCGATGTCTCACGACGCCGGCCCGAGCACTCCACGACTACTGATACTCGGCGACTTCCCGCATGGGTATTCGGCGCAGGACGCCGAGGCGATCATGTTTCTCGCCGAGCACGGACCGATGATCGGATTGTCGATACTGCTTGTCGGAGATGACGAGTCGAGCTCGACCGAGGAGAGCATCGTGGCCTTGGCACATGGGTGCCGCCACGTTCCGGCGGCCGGTGAGATCGACGTCCACGATCCGTGGACGGGCTCGCACTGGGTCTTGGTCCCGGACACCCTCAATCCGGCCACGCAACCGCAACTCTTTGCCGCGTTCGACAAACTCTGACTCGATCAGAGTTCGTCGAGCGTAATAATCCCGTCCTGCAATGCACGTGCAAGCAGGCTCATCTTCGTGGGGGCTCGCCGACCGACGGCCGCGTATTTCCCTCGAATTCGCATCAGATGTGTGTTGATTGTCCCGATCGAGATGAGCAGCTGCGCGGACACGACGGTCTTACTGTCGGATTTGAGCCAGTGCCGGAGCACTTCGATTTCGCGGCTGGAGAGACCGGGATCGCGTGGCGGCGCAGCGGGTTGTTCGGGCGACCCGGTCACGGAAGTGCTCCTCGATCTTGACTGATTGCAGGGCCGCAAGCATATAAGAACCTACCGGAAGGTTTTAATTGCAGGGGTGGATGGCAAAATTCGGGGCTCCCAGGCAAAGTGGTTGGTACGACTACGCGCGGTGCGTGGCGGCTCTACCCGAGGAGACTCATGGCATTCTGGGATCAGCTGAAGGCTAAGGCTCAGGAAATGAACAGCCAGCTCAAGACCAAGACGAGCCAGTTCCAGAACAAGGAGTTCAAGAACGCAAGTATGGCGATGTGCGCGTTGATCGCGGCCGCAGACGGCTCGATCGACCCGGCGGAGCGTCAGAAGACGTCGGCATTGATCATGAGCAACGAGTCGCTGGCGGTCTTCCCGCCGGCAGAGTTGAGTCAGCAGTTCGATTGGTACTGCAGCAAGCTGACGTCGGACTTCGAGTTCGGAAAGCTAGAGGCAACCGCGGCAATTTCCAAGCTCAAGTCCAAGCAGGATCAGGCTCGCGCGGTCATTCAGATCGGCATCATCATCGGCGGCGCCGACGGCAACTTCGATCAGCATGAGCGCGCAGTAGTGCGGGACATGTGTTTTGCGGTCGGAATTGCTCCCTCGGAATTCGATCTCTGATAGTTCTCTTGCAGAAAGCGGGTGCGGTGCCACTGGCACCGCACCCGCTTTTGTCTCGTCAGTACTCCGGGTAACCGTCCTCGGGGCCGAGCATGCGCTCGATCCGGGTACATGTGATCTTTGCCAACTCGTCGACGCAGATCTTGCGTTCCACGGATGCCGGATTAGTCAGGCGGACGCGGATGTTCTCGAGGAGATCCTGGGCATCGTGCCCGTGTGAGCACCAGATGTATCGGAACCCGAAGGTCGACTCGTATTCCTCACCGGCTCGGCGGATGGTGGCCATCAGTGATTCGTCGGAATCCCAGATCGCGCATTGTTCGAGGTGGGATGGCACACTTTGGGCGCGGACGCCGACGGGCGGATGGCAGTGCAGGGCATTTTCGACATCTGTGTCGGACAGGTTGAGCAGTGCGTTCTCCGCTCGGGCCAGGATCTCCGCGTAACTGGCAAACGGGCGACCGTCGCTGACCCATCCAGCCCACGTCATCGAGCAACAGCATTCGTACAGCGCATGGATTGCCTTCGGGCGGGGCAGTTCGTTGAAGCGTTCCAACCCGATCGACTGATGTAGCAGCATGTGCCCTCCCGGTCGGTTCCTGAGGCAGTGTTGGGCGTCCTGCCACGGGTTAGCCAGATGTGCGATCACCATCGATGATCCGACGTTTACCTGCGAATGGGAAGGTTTGCCAGCTCGAATTTTCAGGTTCTTAACACGTGGGAAATCCGTTCAACCGACGTGAACATGGGGCCGGCGGGAGCGTCGACGTTCGGCGCGGCGCAGTACTTCGCGGGTTACCGGAGCGGTTTCGCCTTCGCCGATGAACAGGAAACGAAGCAGGTTGGTCAGAGGATTTCCCTCGGACCATTCGAAGTAGACATCCGGGATCACGCCAGTGAGATCGCGAGCCTTCAGGAGAACGGCTGCGATGGTGTTCGGCACTGCCGGACTGTCCACTCGCAGGACGCGGTGTCTGCCGCGGCGTCGGCCGTGGACAACAAGATCGGTGCTGAAATCGGAGGAGTCGGTGACATTGACTTCCATGAAGATGATCGATTCCCCTCGGGGGATGTTGCTGTGCACTCGTTGCTGGAGTTCCTTGACTCGGTACTCCTTTTCGCTGAGGTGGGCGGCGTCGTGCGCGACAATTGCGAGATAGCCCCGGTGCGTGGCTTCGTTGATGAATTGCACAGCGGTGTCGTCGAATTCGACGGATTTAGCGCGCAGCTCGAACGCGCGTGTCACCCTCGACAGGAGGGATACGACCATGATCGCAGCGATGAAGAACGATGCAACTTTCACCCCGTCCGGTCGTTCGATGATATTGGCGATGGTTGTGTAGACAAAGAGAGCTGCAACAAAACTGAAGGCTACGAACAGTTTTCGATTTCCACGTCTGCGCACGGACAGGGTGACTGCCACCGCCGCGGAGGAGATGAGAACCAACACGCCGGTTGCGTACGCGGAACTCTGGGCGTCGACGCTTGCATCGAAGTAGAACGTCACGGTGATCGCGATGACGCTGAACACGAGCACGAGTGGGCGGACCGCGCGAGCCCACGACGGGGCCATTCCGTACCGGGGGAGATATCGGGGAACAAGATTGAGGAGACCGGCCATCGCGGAAGCGCCGGCAAACCACAGGATGAGGATCGTGCTGAGGTCGTAGGCGGTGCCGAATATCTGCCCGAGATAGTCGTGAGCAAGAAACGCCAAGGCACGCCCATTTGCAGCGCCACCCGGCTGAAACTCGTTCTCCGGGATGAGAATTGTTGTCACCAGGCTCGACGTCAGCAAGAACCCACTCATGATCAAGGCGGCCGCGGTGAGTAGATGTTTAGTGCCGCGGATACGGCCCTCCGGTTGCGCTTCGGTGTCGCGTGGCCCGCCTTCGATCTGCGGCATCACGGCAACACCGGTCTCGAAACCCGAAAGGCCCAGAGCAAGTTTCGGGAATACGATCAGAGCGATCAGGATCATCATCGCGGGATTGCCGTGTTCCGTCGACATGGCTCGGGTCCAATCGGTGACCAATGCGGGAGCGCTCACGATGTGCCACAGGCTCACGCCGATCACCACGAGATTCAGCGTCAGGTACACCGCGACGAGTCCGACCGCGATGCCGATGGCCTCGGTGAAACCGCGAAGGAACACCGCTGACAGCAGTGCCAGGAGAACCAGCGTGATGACAACGGTCTGTCCGGAGAGAAATGTTGGCGCAAAAGGATTTTCGACGAGGTGGGCGGTTGCATCCGCAGCCGAGAGCGTCATCGTGATCATGAAGTCCGTTGCGGCAAATCCCAGTAACACCAAGACGAATATCTTGCCGCGCCACTTCGGAAGCAGTCGTTCGAGCATGGCAATCGAACCTTCGCCGTGCGGACTCTCCCGTGCCACGCGTCGGTAGACGGGTAGTGCGCCGAACAGGGTGAGAAGGATGAGCACAACCGTGGCCAACGGGGCCAAGGTGCCGGCTGCGAGGGCGGCGATCCCAGGTTGGTACCCGAGCGTGGAGAAGTAATCGACCCCGGTCAGGCACATGACTTTCCACCACGGGTGGCGATGTTCCTGCTTTGACGTGATGCGGTGTGGACCCAGGTGTCCGCCGGGTTCTTCGGTGATGTCTGCGAGCATCCACGACCTCAGCCGACGTCTAGGAGTGTCCGGTTCGGCGGTCGTCGCCATAGTGATCGCTCCTCGTGCGCAGGCTCGATCAACCGGGTACCCGTTTTCCGGTTCTCAGCATTTCCGGTTCTCAGCGGATTCGCAGGAATCTCGAGCTGAATTCTTCGGGAAGCGGGTCTACATTGAAGTAGTCGAACTTCGCCGCAGGCTTGACTTTTGGAACCTGCGACGAGAATGCGGAGTCGAGAGGATCGCGTAATGGCTACTACTGTGGAGACCAGGAATCCGAGAAGTTCGAGCGTGCGGACCGTCCCGCTGGCTCAGTACATCGAAGAGCACCCGACGGTGCGGGTTTTTCCTCCGACGAGCGAACGCGCCGCGCGGATCGCGATGCAGACGATGTGGGCGCTGATTGCCGTGTCGCTTGTGATCTTGGTGCTGGATGAGGCCGGGCTCTTCGGCTGATCGCAACTCGAGGTTACTCTTGAGTAATGAGCGAACAGAAGAGCTGGAATGCGTTCACCGTAGAGCGCGAAGACCACATTGCCCAGGTCACGTTGATCGGCCCGGGCAAGGGCAACGCGATGGGCCCGGATTTCTGGAGTGAACTTCCCGAGATCTTTGCGGACCTCGACGCCGATCCCGATGTGCGCGCTGTCGTCATCGCCGGTTCCGGCAAGCACTTCTCGTTCGGTCTTGATCTGCCGGCGATGAGCGGTGAATTCGGTGCTGTCCTCGCGGACAAGGCTCAGGCCGGTCCGCGAACCAAGTTCCACGACATGATCAAGCGCATGCAGTCCGGCATCAATGCAGTCGCGGATTGCCGCAAGCCGGTGATTGCCGCAGTTCAGGGTTGGTGCATCGGCGGCGGCGTCGACCTCATCACGGCAGCAGACATTCGCTACGCAAGCGCCGACGCCAAGTTCAGCATCCGTGAGGTCAAGGTCGCCATCGTTGCGGACATGGGCAGCCTCGCCCGTCTGCCCGCGATCATCGGCGACGGACACCTGCGCGAACTCGCGTTGACCGGCAAGGACATCGACGCTGCGCGCGCCGAGAAGATCGGCCTCGTCAACGACGTGTTCGACGACGCAGACGCCGTGCTTGCCGCAGCCCGCGCAACTGCCCAGGAAATTGCGCTCAACCCGCCGCTCGTCGTCCACGGCATCAAGGACGTGCTCGATCACTCGCGCAGCGCGAGCGTCGACGACAGCCTGCGCTACGTCGCAGCCTGGAACGCGGCGTTCCTGCCGTCGCAGGATCTGACGGAAGCCATCACCTCGGTCTTCCAGAAGCGCCCTCCGGTCTTCACCGGGGAGTAGGTCAACGGGGAGTAGGCAAACGAAAATCCCCGCGCACCGGAAGGTGTGCGGGGATTTTTTGTGCGCAGATCTTTCAGTGACCGCCGTTGGCAGCGAGACGTTTGATCGAAGCCTCGACCTCGGCCTCTGCCTCGGCGCGGCCGACCCAGTTTGCAGCCTCGACGTGCTTGTTCGGCTCCAAGTCCTTGTAGTGGACGAAGAAGTGCTTGATCGCGTCAAGCTCGAACTGCGAAATGTCGCTGAGGTCCTGGATGTGATCCCAACGCGGATCACCTGCAGGAACGCACAGGACCTTGTCGTCTCCGCCGGCTTCGTCGACCATTTTGAACATGGCAACGGGACGAGCTTCGACGATTACGCCGGGGTACACCGACTCGGGCAGCAGAACCATGGCGTCCAGAGGATCGCCGTCCTCGCCGAGGGTGTTCTCGATGTATCCGTAGTCAGCCGGGTAGCCGAAGGCGGTGTAGAGGTAACGGTCCAGCTTGACGCGGCCGGTCACGTGGTCGACCTCGTACTTGTTGCGCTGACCCTTGGGGATCTCGATGGTGACGTCGAACTCCACGCCGATTCCTCGCTGTCGTGTCGGTAATGATTCGTCCGGAAGGATATCGGGTCAAGGATAAGGTTGGCTGACCACCCAGCAGGGCGAGCACAGACGGAGGGGCGTTGGCGGGCCAGGGAAAGAAAAAGATCGGCTCGTTGGAAGAGCGCAAACGACGCACAGTGCGCATTCTGCTGGCGGTGTGTGTGGTCGCGGTAGTCGCGATCGCGGCAGTGTTGGTTGTCGCACTGGGAACTTCCGAAGAACCCACGCAGAACGCGATTGTCACGACATCGCCACAACCGAGCCCGGTGACGCCGTCGCCGCAGGTAGTTCCTGTTCCGGCAGACGCGCCGATACCGTCGGAGGCTGGAATTGCCGCGGCCATCGGACCGGCTGTCGCGAACCCCGACCTGGGGAAATTCACCGGCGTTGTCGCTGATGCGCTCACCGGGCAGGTTCTGTGGAGCGCCGACCCGTCGACGCCCATGACACCGGCATCCACCACCAAAGTGCTGACGGCAGCTGCTGCGCTGCTGGCATTGCCGCTCGATCATCGACTGTCGACGACAGTGGTCCAGGGTGCTGCGCCGGGGCAGTTGGTGCTGGTCGGTGGCGGTGACCCGACATTGACCGCAACGCCGAAGGGGCAGAGCGGGTACTACGCAAACGCTGCGCATATTGCCGATCTTGTCGATCAGATCAAAGCGTCGGGAACGCCGGTGGACAGCATCGTCGTCGACAGCGGTCTGTTCAAAGGTGACACCATGGCGCAGGGATGGTTCCCGGCCGATATCGCTGCGGGATACATCACACCCATCGAATCGGTGATGATCGAGGGCGGTCGATTCGACGGCTCCATGGACGAATCACCGCGTTCGGAAACTCCCGCATTGGACGCGGGGAAGGTTCTGGCACAGGCACTGGGCGTCGACGCGGCCAAAGTCTCGGCAGGAACTGCGCCCGCCGGCGCCAAGGCGATCGCGAGCGTGCAGTCCGCACCGCTCAGTGACCGTCTGATCCAGATGATGGAACATTCCGACAACGTGCTCGCCGAGACCATCGGGCGCGAGGTGGCGATTGCGTCAGGCACCGAAGCGTCGTTCGCTGGGGCAGTGGAGGGAACCGCCAAGACTCTGCGCGCCGCCGGCTTCGATTACACCGGTGTGACGCTGTTCGACTCGAGTGGACTCTCCGTCGACGATCTCATTCCCGCGGAGGTTCTCGATCGAGTGATGACCGCCGCAGCGGGAGACGGCGACCCGAAGCTGCGGCCGTTGCTCGACTATCTGCCTGTTGCCGGTGGAACCGGCAGCTTGTCCGACCGATACGCGTCGGGCAATCGGACCGGCGCAGGCTGGGTGCGTGCCAAGACGGGAACTCTGTCGACGGCTAGTGCGTTGTCAGGTTTTGTGGTGGATCAAAACGGGCGAGTGCTCACCTTTGCGCTCATGTCCAACGATCGGCCACCGGAAGTCAGCCGTCCGGCTTTGGACGCCATCGCCGGAGCATTGAGGAATTGCGGGTGCCAATAGTGGCAGCAGAGAACGACTCGACAACTCTGGGTGGAGCGGTCGACTGGAGTCTCGCGACCAAAGCCGGCATCAAATTGGCGCGCGGTGGTCCGGCCATGTCGCGCTACACCGCCGAAACCGCCACCGCAGAGCTGGCTGACGCGTCGAAGCGTGCCGAACTGCCGGTGCGCGATGTCACCGGTCTGGCCGACGGCCTGCCCGTCCCGGCAGCGGAGGTTCTCGACCGCGCCGGCTGGATCACTGCGGCGTCGCGGTCGATGGCCCATCTCACCGGCGCCGATCCGGACGGCAACGGAAATCTGCTGGTCGGCAAACCCGCGGGTTTGCAGGCAGGTGCGATGCTCGCCTACCTGTCGTCGGCGATTCTCGGGCAGTACGACCCCTTCACCGGCGAAAACGGCACGCTGCTTCTGGTCACGCCGAACATCGTGTCCGTCGAGCGTTCGCTCCGACTCAACCCGAGTGATTTCCGGCTATGGGTCTGCCTCCACGAAGTGACGCATCGCGTGCAATTCTCGTCGTCACCGTGGTTGGCGGATTACATGAAGGAATCCGTCGAAACATTGAGCGCGAGCGTCGACGAGTCGATGACGGATGTCGTTGGTCGTCTCACCGCCGAACTGCGGTCCAGGAAGAACCCTGCAGCCGACGGTGACGACGCCACCCCCGGCGGAATCATCGGGCTGCTGCGTGCGTCGCAGGCGGAGCCGCAACGCGAAGCACTTGATCGCATGCTGGTTCTCGGCACTCTGCTCGAAGGTCACGCCGACCACGTGATGGATGCAGTCGGGCCTGCCGTTGTGCCGTCCGTCGCCACGATTCGCGCCGCCTTCGACAAGCGCCGGCAACGCAAGTCCAATCCGGTCCAGCGCATCATCAAGATGCTGCTCGGCATGGACGCCAAGATGGCGCAGTACGTCCGAGGCAAGGCGTTTGTCGACGCCGTGGTTCTCAAAGTCGGGATGGAGCAGTTCAACACCATCTGGACCGGCCCGGAAACACTGCCGTTGCTCGACGAGATCGACCATCCCGACGCGTGGGTGACACGCGTTCTCGGTTAGACGGTGCTGCCTGAAACTGCGTCACTGCTGGAAATGCGGCTGGCGCTGCGGGGGTGGCTGCGTCGCTACCACTCCCACGGCCGGGTGTGTGTGGCGCTGTCCGGTGGTGCTGATTCCTTGGCGCTCACTGCCGCTGCGGTGGCCGAAGCGGAGTCGGTGGACGCGCTGATCGTCGACCATCGTCTGCAGGAGGGCTCGGACGTCGTCGCTCGCGCCGCCGCTGATCAGGCACTGGCTCTGGGAGTTCGCTCGGCGCGGGTACTCACTGTCGACGTCCACGGTAACGGCAGCCTGGAGGCCGCCGCCCGCGATGCGCGCTACGAGGCACTGGACGGCAGTCGGGGAGATGCACCGGTTCTGCTCGGACACACCCTCGACGACCAGGCCGAAACGGTTCTTCTCGGACTCGCCCGCGGATCCGGTGGTCGATCCATTCAGGGAATGCAGGCCTTCGACGATCCGTGGGGTCGGCCGCTGCTCGGCGTGCGACGCGGCGTGACCCGAGCCGCCTGTGAGGACCTGTCGATCACGCCGTGGGAGGACCCGCACAACACCGACGACGAGTTCACGAGGGTTCGATTGCGGCACGAGGCCTTGCCGCTACTCGAGGAAATTCTTGCGGGCGGAGTTGCCGAAGCACTGGCCCGCACTGCCACACAACTACGTGAGGACGGGCAGGTTCTCGACGCGCTTGCCGGCGCCGTACTGCTTCGCGTTGTTGTCGACGGGGAAGTGGAAGTGGACACACTTGCCGAATCGGCCGGCGCGATCCGACGGCGCGTTCTTCGGAGCTGGCTTCTGGGCAGTGGTGCAAAAGCGTTGACGGACAAGCAGTTACGAGCCATCGATGCCTTGATTGCCGATTGGCGGGGGCAAGGTGGTGTCGCGATCGGTGGCGGAACCCCGGAGTCGAGGTTGGTGGTGGTTCGTCGACGTGGCAGGCTGACCGTCGGATTCGAAGACCGACGAAGGGTTTGACGCGTGTACGAGGGTGACATCGCATCGGTACTGATTACCGAGGAACAGATTCGTCAGCGAACGGCCGAACTCGCGGAGGAGATCGCGGCGCGTTACCCCGTCGGTGCACCCGAGGGTGACCTGCTTCTGATCGGTGTTCTCAAAGGCGCAGTCTTCTTCATGACGGACTTTGCCCGGGCTCTCCCGATTCCGTCTCAGATGGAGTTCATGGCCGTCAGCTCTTACGGGTCCTCGACCTCGTCTTCGGGCGTCGTCCGCATTCTCAAGGACCTCGACAAGGACATCGCCGGCCGCCACGTGCTGATCGTCGAGGACATCATCGACTCCGGTCTCACGCTTTCCTGGTTGATGCGCAACCTCAAGACCCGGAACCCCGCGTCGCTCGAGGTCGTCACGCTGCTCCGCAAGCCCGACGCCGTGAAGATCGACGTCGACGTTCGTGACGTGGGCTTCGACATTCCCAACGAATTTGTCGTCGGTTACGGACTCGACTACGCCGAGCGTTACCGCGATCTGCCGTACATCGGATTGCTGGATCCCGAGGTCTACGGCGGCTGAACTCGCTGCCTCGCGTGAGGTAGGAGTGTGTGTTCGGTCGCTGAGCACGACTTTGGAGTGTGTGTTCGGACGCTGAGCACGACTTTGGAGTGCGTGTTCGCTTACAGGGAACTATGCGCTGTGGTTGCTCGGGAACCTCGTGGTCCTGGTCGTCGTTGAAATTGCAGACGATCGTTTCGATCGACCTCGACGGCTGCTGACGGGCACAGACAGGACCGACCACGGTAACCTGCAGGTGTCCGGTTGACAGCCGGCGGCGACCGGCAGACCCGCACTCCCGAAAGGACCGGCCACATCGGCCGACCTGTATGAACCGTAAGACTGTGTTCCGTAACGTGCTACTCGTAGCCGTCGTGCTGATGGTGATCTACGCCTTCAGCTACTTCGGTAACGACACCCGTGGCTTCAAGACCGTCGATACGTCGGTCGCGATCTCCCAGATAGACGCTAAAAACGTCACGTCTGCGCAGATCGACGACCGTGAGCAGCAGGTTCGCCTGTGGCTCAAGGAAGGTAACGACGCGACTGGTGGTCAGACGCAGATCTTGGCGAAGTACCCCGAGAGCGCGTCCCAGCAGATCTTCCAGGACATCGAGGGTGCCGGGCTCGAGAAGTTCAACACCACCGTCACCACTCAGAGTTGGCTGACGTCGATTCTGTTGTTCGTCCTGCCGATGATCATTCTGTTCGGCATCTTCTTCTTCGTCATGAACCGCATGCAGGGCGGCGGGGGACGTGGCGGTGTGATGGGCTTCGGTAAGTCGAAGGCCAAGCAGCTGTCCAAGGACATGCCCAAGACCACGTTCGCCGATGTCGCCGGTGCGGACGAAGCTGTCGAAGAGCTGTACGAAATCAAGGACTTCCTCCAGAACCCGACGCGCTACCAGGCCCTCGGTGCCAAGATCCCGCGCGGTGTGCTGCTGTACGGGCCTCCCGGTACCGGTAAGACGCTCCTCGCTCGCGCTGTTGCAGGCGAAGCTGGTGTCCCGTTCTTCACCATCTCCGGTTCCGATTTTGTCGAGATGTTTGTCGGTGTCGGCGCGTCGCGTGTTCGTGACATGTTCGAGCAGGCCAAGCAGAACAGCCCTTGCATCATCTTTGTCGACGAGATCGACGCCGTCGGTCGTCAGCGTGGCGCAGGCCTCGGCGGCGGGCACGACGAACGTGAACAGACTCTTAACCAGTTGCTCGTCGAGATGGACGGTTTCGGCGACCGCACCGGGATCATCCTGATCGCCGCAACCAACCGCCCCGACATTCTCGACCCGGCTCTGCTACGTCCGGGCCGCTTCGACCGCCAGATTCCCGTCGGTGCCCCCGACCTCGCCGGCCGACGCGCCATCCTGCGTGTTCATTCGCAGGGCAAGCCGATCGATCCCAACGCAGACCTCGAGGGTCTCGCCAAGCGGACCGTCGGTATGTCGGGTGCAGATCTGGCCAACGTCATCAACGAGGCCGCACTGCTCACGGCGCGTGAGAACGGCACCGTCATCACGGAAGCCGCACTGGAGGAATCCGTCGACCGCGTTGTCGGTGGACCGCGTCGCAAGAGCCGCATCATCAGCGAGCACGAGAAGAAGATCACCGCGTACCACGAGGGTGGACACACACTCGCGGCGTGGGCGATGCCCGACATCGAGCCTGTCTACAAGGTCACCATTCTCGCTCGCGGTCGCACTGGCGGCCACGCGATGACGGTGCCAGAGGACGACAAGGGTTTGATGACGCGCTCCGAGATGATCGCTCGCCTCGTGATGGCGATGGGTGGACGCGCCGCGGAGGAATTGGTCTTCCACGAGCCCACCACCGGAGCGTCGTCCGATATCGACATGGCCACCAAGATCGCTCGCGCGATGGTCACCGAATACGGCATGAGCGCCAAGCTCGGTGCAGTCCGCTACGGGCAGGAGGGCGGCGATCCGTTCCTCGGCCGTTCGATGGGCGTGCAGTCCGACTACTCGCATGAGATCGCCCGTGAGATCGACGAGGAGGTGCGCAACCTCATCGAGGCCGCGCACACCGAAGCGTGGGCAATTCTCAGCGAGTACCGTGACGCCCTCGACCTCATTGCCAGCGAACTGCTCGAGCGTGAGACGTTGACCCGCAAGGATCTCGAGAAGATTCTTGCCGGCGTCGAAAAGCGTCCGCGCATCACGGCGTTCAATGATTTCGGTGGCCGCACGCCGTCGGATCGTCCGCCGGTCAAGACGCCTCGCGAATTGGCGATCGAGCGTGGCGAGACGTGGCCGGAGCCGGCTCCGGCGCCCGTGCTCGTGAAGTCGGGTGCGCCCGCTGCCTCGAGCATCGGCGGTTCCAACGGTTACGCGCAGCCCAATGCTCCGCAGCAGCAGCCTGCGGCCCCCCAGCAACCCGCACCTGCGCCGGGTACTCCCGACTACGGAGCACCGGCCGGTTGGTCGGCTCCGGGTTGGCCGCCGCGCGAGAACGAGACGCAGGCGTACCCCGGCCAGCAGACCGGCGGATACCAGGGCACGCCCAACCAGGGCGCTCCCAACCAGGCACAGCCTGCGCCGGGCCAGTACGGTCAGCCGGCACCGGGTCAGTACAGCCAGCCGGCACCGGGTCAGTACAGCCAGCCGGCACCGGGTCAGTACAGCCAGCCCGCACCCGGTCAGTACGGTCAGCCGCAGAGCCATCCGGGTGAGCAGGCCTATGGTCAGCAGAATTCGGGCCAGCAGCAGAATCCGGGCCAGCAGTACCAGGGCCAGCCTCAGTACCCGACCCAGCATTACACGGGTCAACAGGGTCAACCGAGCTACCCGGTGCAGTACCCGGACGGTGGGCCGTTTGCCGATCCGAACCGTGGAAATGCCGGTGGAAACACGGGCGTCGAGGGTCAGGATCAGTGGCTGGCGCCGGAGTCGGATCCCAACGCCGCGTCGAGCGACGACGGACCGAGCACCATGCGCTGGGACGGACCGGACGGATCTCGCTGACCAACCGCCGTTAGGCTCATGCGGCGGGGTATGAAACAAACTCTCGAGGAGCGTTCGGTTGTCGGTGAATGAAGTGGTCAGTGAACTGGTATCGGTTGAAACAGGGCGGCCGTTCGATCAGGCCCGTGCAGAAGCAGCGGTCCGTGAACTGTTGATCGCGGTGGGCGAGGATCCGGACCGTCCCGGTTTGCTCGACACACCCGCACGGGTGGCTCGGTCGTACAAGGAGATCTTTGCCGGGCTGTACTCCGAACCGGATCAGGCACTCAACACCACGTTCGACGAAGGACACCAGGAACTGGTGCTCGTGCGAGACATTCCGATGTACTCGACCTGCGAGCACCACTTGGTCTCGTTCCACGGAGTGGCACATGTCGGCTATATCCCGGGTAAATCCGGCAAGGTCACCGGACTGTCCAAGTTGGCGCGAGTTGTCGATCTGTACGCAAAGCGGCCGCAGGTCCAAGAACGGCTGACAAGCCAGATCGCCGATGCGTTGATGCGCAAGCTCGATCCGCGCGGTGCCATCGTCGTCATCGAGGCCGAGCATCTGTGCATGGCGATGCGTGGTATCCGCAAGCCCGGTGCGAACACGACGACGTCGGCTGTTCGTGGGCTCCTGCAGTCCAGCGCGGCCTCGCGTTCCGAGGCTCTGGACCTCATTCTTCGTAAGTGAGCGCAGTGAACTCGGCGGGCGGCGTGTCGACGGATCCGGGTCGGACGCTGGTGATGGGGGTCCTCAACGTCACCGCTGATTCATTCTCGGACGGTGGACAGTTCCTCGATCGAGATGCGGCGCTTGCCCGCGGACTGGAACTGAAAGCTCTGGGCGTAGACATCGTCGATGTCGGTGGCGAATCGACCCGGCCCGGAGCCTCGAGGGTTGATCCGAAAGTGGAAGCGGGACGGGTAGCGCCGGTCATCGAGGAGTTGGTGGCCGCGGGCATTCGCGTCAGCGTCGACACCATGCGCGCATCGGTTGCCGCTGCCGCGATCGAAGCCGGCGTCGACATCGTCAACGACGTATCCGGCGGTCGCGCAGATGCCGACATGGCGTCGGTGGTTGCCGATGCCGGGATTCCGTGGGTTCTGATGCACTGGCGTTCGGCGAGTGACTACGTTCACCGCGGCAGCGCCGATCACTACGACGACGTTGTCAGCGACGTTCGTGACGAACTGCTGACTCAGGTCGACCTCGCGCTGAAAGCGGGTGTCGATTCCTCTGCCATCATCCTCGATCCGGGCCTGGGGTTCGCGAAGAACGCCGACCACAACTGGGCACTGCTGCGGGCGTTGCCGGAGTTCACGGCGTTGGGTTTTCCTGTTCTGGTGGGGGCGTCGCGTAAGCGTTTCCTCGGGTCGCTGCTCAGCGATTCCGACGGGACGCCGCGGCCGCCGGCCGGCCGTGAAACTGCGACGGCGGTGGTCTCCGCGCTTGCCGCACGTGATGGCGCGTGGGGTGTTCGTGTTCACGACGCCCAGGCGTCACTCGACGCTATCGCTGTTGTGGAAGCGTGGTCTCGTGGACGGGAAAGGGACTGACATGGGCGATCGGATCGAGTTACGAGGATTGAAAGTCCGTGGCAATCATGGTGTTTTCGACCATGAGAAGCGTGACGGTCAGGACTTCTTCATCGACATCACGGTGTGGATGGACTTGGCCCCGGCAGCCGCGTCGGACAATCTCGAACACACGCTGCACTACGGCGAGTTGGCCGAGGCTGCCGCAGCGATTGTCGGTGGACCGTCACGCGATCTCATCGAAACCGTTGCTGCCGAGATCGCCGACAACGTCATGACGGATACGCGGGTGCAGAGCGTCGAAGTTGTTGTCCACAAGCCGTCGGCACCGATCCCACTCGTGTTCGCAGACGTTGCTGTCGTTGCTCATCGGACGAGGCAGAAATGACTCGGGCCGTTCTGTCGATCGGCTCGAACATCGGCGATAGCCTGGCCCATTTGCAATCTGCGGTCGACGGTCTCGGAGACGCCGTAGTGGCTGTGTCACCGGTGTATTCGACCGCGCCGTGGGGTGGCGTCGAACAGCAGGATTTTCTCAACGCCGTCCTACTCGTGGACGATCCGACGGCCGGAAGCTACGACTGGCTGCTGCGGTCGCGCAAACTCGAGGAAGACGCCGATCGGGTGCGTGATCAGCGATGGGGCCCGCGGAGCTTGGACGTCGACGTGGTGGATTGTGAAGGAATTGTCAGTGCTGATCCGGAGCTGACGCTGCCGCACCCGCGGGCACATCTGCGGGCCTTTGTACTCATTCCCTGGCTTGACGTCGAACCAGGTGCAACCCTGATGGTCGATCAGGAGGTTCGGGCTGTTGCGCAGGTGCTCGCGAACCTCGATCGCTCGGAGCGCGACGGAGTTCGCGTCACGGATTCGGTGCTGATTCGGTGACCGAACAGGATCGGGGCATGAAACCGACAAAAATCAGCGAGCTACTGGTTTTGACCGGTGTGGCCGCGGTTGCCACCTGGATTCTGATTCGTGTGTTCTACGGTTCGATGCCGCCCATCCCGGTGTACGCGGGCGCGTCGCTGTATCTGGCCGCGATCGCCGAGGTGATCCTCGCGTTTGTCATTCGGTCCCGGATCAAGGGAAGCCAGATCGGCGACGGTTATCGACAACTGCACCCGATCGCTGCGGCACGGGCCCTCGCGCTCGCAAAAGCGTCAGTACTGGTCGGTTCAGCTACCACCGGGGTGTGGATCGGAGCACTGGTGTATCTGATCCCACAACGATCCGTTTTGAAAGCTGCCGCCGAGGACACGCCGGGGGCGTGGGTCGGACTTGGTGCAGCAATTGCGCTGGTAGCAGCCGCGCTGTGGCTCGAACACTGTTGTAAGACGCCAGAAGATACACCTGACGAGCCGGCGCACTGAGCGCTGCGGTAGGCGAATCGCATGGGTAAGGTCCATGGCACCTGCGCTCTCGACAAGTACCCTGGCAACCATGACGAATTCTGGTCGATCGAAGTCTGCGCGCCGTAGCAAGCGCAGCGCGAGCCAGATGATCGTTGCCGGTCTTCTTGCTCTCGCCGTCATTGCATCACTGTTTCTGATCTTCAGTAACAGTGTTCAACTCCTTCGTGTCGGACTGGTGGTGGCGCTCTGGGCAGCCACGCTGGGTGCGATCGCGATGACGAAGTACCGCCGCGAATCGGCGCTCGACAAAGCAAAGGTCGCGGATTTGCAGACCGTGTACGAGCTGCAGCTGGAGCGTGAGATTTCCGCTCGACGCGAATACGAGTTGAGTGTCGAAAGTCGTATCCGCCGCGAAGTCGGCACCGACTCGGCAGAACTGTCGGCACTTCGCGAAGAATTGGTGGCGCTGCGACGCAATCTCGAAGCGCTCTTCGACGGTGGATTACTCCCCGAACGCCCGGCTTTGAAGGCCGACTCGACGCGCGTTGGAGAACTCGGCGGCGGTTCCTACAGCGCATATCAACCCGCAGCATCGGGCCTGTACGTACCCGGTGCCGGTCAGAACGCCACCAATTCCCCGAGCCCTCAGGTAGGTGGGTTGGCGTCGCCGAACGACGGTCCGGTCACCGCCGAAACCACCGTCGTATTCGAGGAAGTCGCGTGGCGCGAGGTAGCTGCGAAGAATGCGGCAGTGAAAGATGCTCAGGTCAAACGCAATTCGCAGCAGGCGCAAGGTGCGCAGCGCGGCGAGAACCGTGAGCCTGCTGTTGCCGCAGTGAAGCCTGTGGTTGTCACGCCGCCGATCGCGAAGCCTGCAGTTGTGAAGCCTGAGACCGTCAAGCCTGTCGCCAAGCCTGTCGCCAAGCCGGTCGCCAAGCCGGTCGTTGACGAGCCAGTAGTCGAAGAAGTGGTCGAGGTAGTCGCCGAAGTAGTCGAAGAGCCAGTGGTCGCCGAAGTTGTCGAAGAGCCAGTAGTCGCACCTGCAAGCAGTGCTCCTGAGCCAATTGTCACACCTGCAAGCAGTGCTCCTGAGCCAATTGTCACACCTGCAAGCAGTGCTCCTGAGCCACCATCCGAACCCACGGAGGAACCACGTCGTCGGCGTCGCGCAGTCCCAGACAGTGCCGACAGCGGTGCTCACTCCAACGGTTTGACGGTGGCCGAGATCATGGCAAATCTCAGTTCTGCGAATCCGGCGGAAGGCTCGGGGCGTCGTCGGCGCCGTGAAGATTGAGAGCCGTTGAGTCCTAGATCACTCGCTCGTCCATAGCGTCGCGTCTGGCGCGGGGGATATCCTCGTCGAAGAACGTCTGGTACCCGCAGAGCGGGACTGGAACGAACGAGAGGAATCCGGTGACTTCCTTCGGGATCACTAACGGACCTGTGCCTGCGCGATTGACGGTTGGAATTGTCTCGGCAGGGCGGGTCGGAACTGCTGTAGGCGCCGCACTCGAGCGCGCTGGACACATTGTCGGCGCATGCTCTGCTGTCTCTGCGGCATCAGTTGCGCGGGCGGCTAAACGACTGCCCGATTCCGAGATCCTGCCTGCCGCCGATGTTGCAGCTCGTTCGGAATTGTTGATTCTTGCAGTTCCGGACGATCAACTGGCGGATCTGGTCAAGGGCCTGGCAGCTACGAACGCAGTCAAGCCAGGGACACTTGTGGCCCACACATCCGGTGCCAACGGGATTTCGATCCTGGCTCCGTTGACGGAACTGGGCGCGCTGCCATTGGCTATCCATCCGGCGATGACGTTCACCGGGCATGACGAGGACACCGCACGGTTGTCGTCGGCGTGCTTCGGGATCACCGCTGCAGATGACATCGGGTACGCGATCGCTCAATCGCTGGTCCTCGAGATCGGCGGCGAACCGGTTCGGGTCCGCGAGGAGAACCGTGCGCTGTACCACGCTGCATTGGCGCACGGCAGTAATCACCTCGTCACGCTGGTGGTGGATGCCGTCGAGGCGCTGCGCGCGTCGTTGCAGGGAGATGAGCTGCTCGGTCAGCAGTTGATCGACGGCGATCCCGGAGGAGTTGCAGAGCGGGTTTTGCAGCCACTTCTCTCCGCTGCCTTGGACAACGCATTACGACGCGGCCCGTCGGCATTGACGGGTCCGGTGGCTCGCGGTGATGCCGCGGCTGTCGAGACACATTTACGAGTACTGACGGATCTCGACCCGGAGCTTGCAGCCGGATATCGAGCGATGTCCTTGCGATCGGCCCAGCGGGTGGGCGCCCCCACCACATTGTTCGACATCTTGACTGAAACGGGAGGTGACCGTCGTGAGTGATTTGCAGGGCGGATACAAGCGCGGCGAACTGACAGTGCACCACGAGCCGGACATGATTCGGCGTGTGTCGAAGGCCTTGCGCGGAGTGGGTCGCCAGGTGGCGTTGGTTCCGACGATGGGCGCTCTTCACGCGGGGCACATCGAGTTGGTTCGTCAGGCCAAGATCACGGGAGCGGTTGTCGTCGTCTCCATCTTCGTGAATCCGCTGCAGTTCAGTGCGGGCGAGGACCTGGACGCGTACCCGCGCACCCTCGACGCGGACCTCGATCTGCTTCGGGCCGAGGGCGTCGAGTTGGTGTTCGCGCCGAGCGCGAAGACGATGTACCCGCGCGGTCAGCGCACGACAGTAATGCCGGGTCCGTTGGGCAGCGAACTCGAAGGCGGCGCCCGCCCGACGCACTTCGCAGGCATGCTGACGGTGGTGGCGAAGCTGCTGCAGATCGTGGCTCCCAACCACGCGTACTTCGGGGAAAAGGACTACCAGCAGCTGACGCTGATCCGTCAGATGGTGTGGGATCTCAACTTCGACGTGCAGATCATCGGTGTTCCGACGGTCCGCGAGTTCGACGGACTTGCATTGTCTTCCCGCAACCGTTATCTCGACGAGAGCCAGCGGACCGCGGCCGTGGCATTGTCGGCGGCGTTGATCGCCGGCGCTCATGCTGCCGCCGGTGGTGCGGAAGCGATCCTCGAGACTGCGCGCGCCGTTCTGACCGCGGTGCCCGAGATCGAGGTCGATTACCTCGAAGTTCGTGGTGTTGATCTCGGACCCGCCCCGGAGCGCGGCGACGGCCGACTGTTGGTGGCCGCCAAGCTCGGCACCACCCGGTTGATCGACAACGTGGGAGTCGCGGTGGGAACCGGATTCCTCGAACGTGACACCGACCCTTCCGCCGACGCTGTTGACGACCTGCTGTCTCACTGAGCCCCCTCACGAGTAAAGGACCTTGGATATGTTTCGCACCATGATGAAGTCGAAGATCCACCGCGCGACGGTGACTCACGCCGATCTGCATTACGTCGGCTCGGTCACGGTCGACGAGGATCTGATGGATGCCGCCGATCTGCTCGAAGGTGAGCAGGTGTGCATCGTGGACATCGACAACGGTGCCCGCCTCGAGACCTACGTCATTGCGGGTGAGCGCGGCAGCGGTGTCATCGGAATCAACGGTGCGGCAGCGCATCTGGTCAAGCCGGGCGATCTCGTGATCCTCATCGCGTACGGCGTGATGAACGCGCAGGAAGTCAAGGAGTACAACCCGCGAGTCGTGTTCGTCGACGCCGACAACAACCAGGTGGAACTTGGTTCCGACCCAGCGCACGCACCCGAAGGTTCCGGTCTGATCACTCCTCGTATGCTGTCGACCCTGGACGCCGAGCGCGAATCCAGTCTGGTCTAACCGTGCTGCTCACGGTCGACGTGCGGAACACCAACATCGTTCTGGGATTGTTCTCCGGGGTTGGTGAGTATTCGAAGTTGTTGCAGGACTGGCGGATGCGTACCGATCCGCGGATGACGGCTGATGAATTGGCGTTGACCTTCCGCGGGCTGCTGGGGCAGCATGTCGATCAGATCACCGGTGTCGCGGCGTTGTCGACGGTACCGTCGGTGCTGCGTGAGATTCGCGTGATGCTCGGGCGGTACTGGGGACATGTTCCGCACGTTGTGGTTGAACCAGGTGTGCGAACCGGAGTGCCGCTGCTGGTGGACAATCCCAAAGAGGTGGGTGCCGACAGGATCGTGAACAGCCTTGCTGCGCATTATCTTTACGAGAGCCCCTGCATCGTTGTCGATTTCGGAACGTCGACGTGTATCGACGTCGTGTCGGGCAAGGGTGAGTTTCTGGGCGGCTGTATTGCGCCGGGCCTCGAGATCTCGACCGACGCCTTGGCGTCGCAGTCTGCCGCACTGCGGAAAGTGGAATTGGTGCGTCCGCGTTCGGTGGTCGGAAAGAACACCGTGGAGTGCATGCAGTCAGGAGCGGTGTTCGGCTTTGCCGGTCTTGTAGACGGATTGGTACGACGCGTTCGTGAGGAGTTGCCGGAGTTCGGTGGCTTGGACGTCGCGGTGATCGCCACGGGAGACAGTGCACCGCTGATCATTCCGGAGTCCGCCACCATCGAGCACCTCGAACGGGATCTCACGCTCGAGGGGTTGCGGTTGGTGTTCGAGCGCAATCAGGCGCGTAGGGGATCGGGTCGACGGCCGATAGCGTGACCGTCCATGTGTGACGTAGGGAATTCTCTCCACAGGTTTCGCGATCGCAGAAGTTGTGCCACAATGGTCAACGTGAATCGCTGCATGAGTGCTCAGGAGTGTTGTCGAGGCTGACCGCTGCCTTGACCAATTCACATCTCCTTGGAGCTAGCTCGTGCTACCCACATATTCTGCAGATCTCTCTGTTTTGACCCCTACTCTTGCATCTGGTCGTGGTGTTTCCGCAGGTAACGGTGCTAATCGCGGTTCGTCCGGACGACGTCAGAACCGGGCTTCGTTGCCCACCCGCTTGCGTCCCGCTGATCTTCTGCGCCTCACTGACGAGGGTGCAAACGGTGTTCTCGACGGACGTTTCGATCACCTCATTCCCGAGGCGTTCCCGACCGTCGAGCGGTGGTCCACTCGCTTGTATGCCGACGACGACGTCGACGTCTGGCTCATCAGCTGGGTTCCGGAACGTAACACCGAATTACACGACCACGCAGGTTCTTTCGGGGCACTCACGGTTCTCAGTGGTTCGCTCACCGAATATCGCTGGGCCGGTGAAGAATTGGTGGAGCGTCAGCTCGACGCCGGCGATCAGGCGGCATTCCAGCTCGGGTGGGTACACGACGTCGTATGGACACCGCCGCAGCCCGGATCGAAGATCGAAATAAGCTCTGATTCACCGACTTTGAGCGTCCATGCCTACTCGCCGCCATTGACGGCAATGTCCTACTACGAAGTCACGGACAACAACACACTTCGTCGCACACGTACCGAGCTGACCGACCAGCCCGAGGGAGTTTGAAAATGACTATCGACCAAATGCTCGACGACGCTCGCGCACAGATCGATCGTATGTACGTCTTCCAGCTCACCGAAGCCTTTCATCGCGGGGCGATCTTCGTCGACATTCGCCCGCAGGCGCAGCGCGCCATCGAGGGAACTCTTCCCGGCGCACTCGCGATCGAGCGGAACGTTCTCGAGTGGCGACTCGACCCCACCAGCAGCGCACACCTCGCGTTGGCCACCGACCACGACGTCGAGTGGGTGATCGTCTGCTCGGAGGGCTACACCTCGAGTCTGGCCGCTGCGTCGTTGCAGCAACTCGGCCTGCGTAACGCCACCGATCTGGTTGGCGGATACAAGGCGATCAAGGCTGCGGGCTTGCTCGGTGCGCTCAGCGGAGTGCGTCATTGCACCCGTGAGTTGGCGGCGGTTTCCGCCCACTGAGGCGGCCGGCGGGTTTGCCGGAACGCTTTCGGGCTCACCCCGTGATGTCGGGTGAAGGCGGTTGTGAGGGCAAAGGGGCTCGAGTAACCCACTTCTCGCGCGATCGACGACACCGTTCGTGCCGGGTCTGCGAGCAGATCTGCCGCCACCGACAAGCGCCACTCGGTCAGGTAGCCAACCGGTCCGATCCCCATGAGACCGGTGAACCGGCGCGCGAAGGCGGCTCGCGAACAGCCGGCTTCCTGGGCCAAAGCCGCGACCGTCCAGGGGTGTTCCGGCCGATTGTGTATGAGCCGCAAGGCATGCCCGATGATGGGATCCTCGTAGGCCTTGATCCATCGCGGTGATCGATCCGGGTTCGCCGCGAACCAGGTACGGACCGCCGAGATCAGAACCAGGTCGAGGAGCCTGTCCAACAACACTTCCTGTCCTGGCCCGTCCGCGGCGATTTGTTGTTCCAGAAGCGTCGTCATCGGCGTGGTTTCCATGCTGCGACGGACTACCGCGACGGGTGTCAGGCTGTCGAGAATCTGCCCGCTGACGTAAGAGTCCAAACGGTATGTGCCCGTGAGCATGACGGTCTGGCCACTGGTCGAGTTGCCCCAGGTGCGAACGCCGAGAACTGACATGTCCTCGAGTGGCGATCCGTCGACTGCGGCGCAGTTTTGTGCCTCGTCGATGAGTACGTGGACTGGCGTGCCCGGGTGATCGGCGACCGTATAGGGGTCGGGGCCGCGCAGGAGTGCAATGTCGCCGGCCTCGAGGTTCTCGGTCTGTCCGGTGTCCGAGACGACGACTGCGGTGCCGCGAACCAGAATCAGCACGGTGACGGGTGCGTGGTCCTCGATACTTAATGACCAGGGCGGATCGAGCAGCGAGCGCAGCAGAAAAGCGCCCTCCGCCCGCGATCCGGCCAGCATCATCGACAATGCATCCATGATTGGACGGTAGACGCTGACGTATGTTTTTGCGACCTTCAGCTATGGATCGTATTGCCTCCGCGCGATCGAATGAGTTCATGACTACAACAAGCGACATTCAATCGGCAGTGGTGATCGGTGGTACCGGCAAGACCGGTGCGCGCGTTGCGCAGAGGCTGACGGCGGTGGGAATCCGTACCCGAATCGCGTCGAGAACATCCGGGACGCGTTTCGACTGGAACGATCAGACGACGTGGCAGCCCGCGATGTCCGGTGTCGAAGCGGCATACGTGACCTATGCGCCGGACCTCGCAGTGCCGGAATCGAGCACCCACATCGAGGAACTCGCGGAGCTTGCGTACAGCGAAGGGGTTCGTCGCATGGTGCTCCTGTCCGGGCGCGGTGAACCGGCGGCGCAGAAAGCCGAGCAGGTTCTGGCCGACAGCGGTCTGGAATGGGCTGTGGTGCGGGCCAGTTGGTTTGCCCAGAACTTCAGCGAGGGGTATCTACTCGATCCGATTCGGGAAGGCCACCTGGAACTTCCGGTAGGCGGGGTGGGGGAGCCGTTCATCGACGTCGACGATCTCGCCGATGTGGCGGTGGCCGCATTGACTCGGACCGACCTCCTCGGCCGAGTTCTCGAGGTGACGGGTCCGGAGTTGCTCACCTTCGCGGAGGCCGTTGAGGCGATTTCGGCGGCGTCGGGGCGTGCGGTGTCATTCGAAACGATTGGACTGCAACAGTTTTCCGACGGCATGGAAGAAGTTGGCGTCCCGAGTGATGTCGTCGAGTTGCTCACGTACCTGTTTGCCGAGGTTCTCGACGGACGAAATCAAAGTGTGACCGGCGTCGTCGAAGAGGTCCTGGAACGACCCGCTCGAGATTTCACCACTTTTGCCGCCGAGGCTGCTCGAACGGGGGTCTGGTCGTGAAGAAATCCGAGATCTTCTTGGAGTTGCTCGTCGGCGTGACTGCGCTCGGCGCACTCGTTGCCGGTGGCGCGTTGTTCGCGTTCTCATCCTTCGTAATGCCCGCTCTGCGGTCGGTCGATGCACACGCCGCGATCACGTCGATGCAGGCGATCAACGTCGAAGCACCGCGGAGCGCCTTGATGCTGCCCCTCGTCGGATCGGCGCTCACCGCGATCGCCGCCGGAATCTGGGCATCGATCTCGAGACCGGACGGTTGGGTGCTCGCTGTTGTCGGTTGCGTCGGGGTGCTCGCGTCCTTCGCGGTGACAGCGATCTACCACGTCCCACGCAACGACGCTTTTGCCTCGGTCAGGGCTACCGACGCAGGCGCATGGTCGTCGTACGAGGCCGGTTGGACGATATGGAATCACGTCAGGGTTGGGCTGTACCTGTTGTCGGGAATCGTGCTCGCGGTGGCCGCGGTGCTACCAGCAACAAACGCGGTGGACACGGCCCAGTAGTCTTGTACCCCGTGAGTGATGTAGAAGCCCAGCCAGTCGACGACACCCCCGAGCAGCTCCGTATCCGGCGCGAGAAGCGTGAGCGGATCCTGGCGCAGGGGCAGGAGGCGTACCCCGTCTCGGTTGATCGCACGCATACTTTGGCGCAGATCCGTGCCGAGTTCCCGGAACTCGAAGCTGACACCGCTACCGGCGTGATTGTCGGCGTCGTCGGCCGCGTCATCTTCATGCGCAACACCGGCAAGCTGTGCTTCGCGACTTTGCAGGAGGGCGACGGTACCCAGCTGCAGGCCATGATCAGCCTCGCCGGCGTCGGCGAAGAGGCACTGGCCGCCTGGAAGTCGGACGTCGACCTCGGCGACTTCGTCTTCATCCACGGTGAGGTCATCAGCTCCCGTCGGGGTGAGCTCAGCGTGATGGCCGACGCGTGGCAGATCGCGTCCAAGGCGCTGCGTCCCCTGCCGGTCGCTCACAAGGAAATGAGTGAAGAGTCCCGTGTGCGTCAGCGCTACGCGGACCTGATCGTTCGGCCCGAGGCTCGGGACAACGCCCGCAAGCGTGTCGCTGTTGTCCGTGCGCTGCGTAATGCGCTCGAGAGCCGCGGCTTCCTCGAGGTCGAGACGCCGATGCTGCAGACGCTGCACGGCGGCGCGGCAGCTCGCCCGTTCGTCACGCACTCCAACGCCCTCGACATCGACCTGTACCTGCGTATCGCGCCGGAACTGTTCCTCAAGCGTTGCGTCGTCGGCGGTATCGAGAAGGTCTTCGAGATCAACCGCAACTTCCGCAACGAGGGCGTCGACTCCACTCACTCGCCCGAGTTCGCGATGCTCGAGACGTACGAGGCCTACGGCACGTACGACGATTCCGCGAAGATGATTCGTGAGCTCGTCCAGGAAGTTGCGCAGGAAGCATTCGGCACGCAGGTCCTCACCCTCGCCGACGGTTCCGAGTACGACGTCAGTGGCGAGTGGCAGGTTCTCGAGATGTACCCGTCGCTGTCGGCTGCCATCGGCACCGAGGTCACGCCGGATACGACGGTCGACGAGCTTCTCGCCTTGGCGGAGAAGGTCGGCCTCGAGGTTCCCAAGGACAAGGGCTACGGCCACGGCAAGCTTGTCGAGGAGCTGTGGGAGCACCAGTGCGGCGATCAGCTGTACGTGCCGACGTTCGTGCGGGACTTCCCGGTCGAGACGTCGCCCCTGACTCGTGATCACCGCAGTAAGAAGGGTGTCACCGAGAAGTGGGACCTCTACATTCGCGGATTCGAGCTGGCGACAGGCTACTCCGAGCTGGTCGACCCGGTCATCCAGCGTGAGCGTTTTGTCGATCAGGCGCGCCTCGCGTCGGCCGGCGATGACGAAGCAATGGTGCTGGACGAGGAATTCCTTGCCGCCATGGAGCAGGGCATGCCGCCCACCACGGGAACCGGCATGGGTATCGATCGACTACTGATGGCGCTCACCGGTCTCGGAATCCGCGAGACGATCCTGTTCCCGATCGTGCGTCCGTCTGCTCGCTAGATTTTCCTGAAAAGGGTTCGACCGCACACTGTTGTGGTCGAACCCTTTTTCTGTTCCCCGACGGATTCGGGCCCGCCAGTTCAACGAACTGTTGCGTCCGTGGTCTCCGACTTTCGGATCGTCGAGATGATCTGGTCGATCGCTGCCTTGTCGAGGGACTCGGGGTGACCCTGATCTGACTGGATCAGGAAGATCATCACTTCCGCCGTGGCGTATCCAGGTGTGGCGACGATGTCGAATGTTGCTGATGACGGGTCGCATTCGTTGTCTGGGGGGATGTTGGTGGCGGTTGCGGTGTATCGGACAGCGGGGCGTCCGGAAATGGTGAAGTGAGTTGGTTCTCTGTAGGCGATGGTGGCGTGGGTGCCGTGCTTGTCGGAAAAAATGAGATCGGCTTTGTGGACCCATCCTTGTGCGACGGTGTCGATGTCGACGCCGTTGCGACCGGTTGTCCCCAAGTGCGCCAAAGATAATGGTGTCCTCAGTGGTGGTCCACCCGGCGACTGAGTCTGAGTTATTTCGCCAATCGGGTGGAATGTCATAGGTGAGACCGAATTTGGTGGCGATAGGCTGAGGTTGGCCGGGTTCCACATCGATCTTCGGTGGTGGCCGATCCAGAGGGTTGAATCAGCACATTGTGGGCGCGTTTTCCGAAAAGCGATTGATAACGCGTTCTAGTTTGTTAGCGTCTGCACGGTTTGTATCTGCCGTCAGAGGAGTCGATCGTGCGCAGAACTGGGATTTTCGGGGGAGTTGTACTCGCGGCGGCGATCCTCGTCGGGATGGGGTCGATGGCGTCGGCGCAGGCACCGTTGCCCGTTCCCAGTGCGTTTCTTGCCGGCGTTCCCCAGGAGTTGGGGAATCCTGGTGGTTCGGCTCCCGGATCCAACGACTTTTCGTGTAAGCCGACTGCTGAACATCCGAATCCCGTTGTGCTCGTGCATGGTACGGCCGGCAACCGGGCGACCAACTGGGCTACCTATTCGCCATTGCTCGCCAATGAGGGTTACTGCGTTTTCGCGCTGACCTACGGCAATTTTCCGGAACAGCCGTGGCCGCTGTCGGCGATCGGTGGAATGCAGGAAATACCTTCCAGTGCAGCGCAATTGTCGAGTTTTGTCGATCAGGTTCTTGGTGCTACCGGAGCGTCGTCGGTAGATCTGATCGGACATTCGCAGGGCACGATCATCAACGGGTATTACGCGAAGTTCCTCGGTGGCGCCGACAATGTGGACAACATCATCTCGGTTGCGCCGCTGTGGAAGGGAACGCTCGGAAACGAGCAGGTCAGCATCGGGCGCACCATGCGTGATCTCGGGGTGTCCGAGGCAGCGCAGGCCGGATTCCCGATCTGTAAAGCCTGCTTGAACATGGGCGCGGGATCGGAGTTCATCGAGAATCTTCGTGCCGGTGGCGTCTACGCGTCGGGTGTTCACTACACGAACATCACGACGCGATACGACGAGCTGGTTCTTCCGTACACAAATGGTCTCGAGCCTGGGCTGAACGCCACCAACATTGTTGTCCAGGACGGTTGTGAGCAAGACATCTCCGATCACCTCGCCATCGCGGCATCGCTGCGCGCCGCGACATTTGCTCTCAATGCGCTCGATCCATCGCACCCGCGACCGGTACCGTGTCATCCGGTGTGGCCCATCGTGGGTTGAGCAGAGCATGGAGGCGTGCGATGGGCATACGGGCACTAGCCTGCGCGGCGGTTGCGGCAGCAGTACTGGGGGCTGCTGCCGCGCCGGAACGTGCGTCGGCGGATACGCCGCCCGTGACTACACCGTCTGTCACTTCAACACTGCCTGTTCCGTTCGGTTTCGCCAGCGGGATTGCGCTGGAAGCGCTCGACCCGGGGGGATCAGTGCCGGGAACCAACAACTACTCGTGCACGCCTTCGGTGGCGCATCCGGATCCCGTGGTCCTCGTCCACGGAACCGCGGCAAACCGTCAGACCAACTGGGCGGTACTTGCGCCGGTTCTCGCGAACGAGGGTTATTGCGTTTTTGCACTCACGTTCGGGAACCGATCCGACCTGCCATGGCCGTTGTCGGCTGCAGGTGGCCTCGCGCCGCTGCCGGAGAGTGCACAGCAGTTGTCGGACTTCGTCGACGGAGTACTGGAGGCGACGGGTGCCTCGAAAGTCGATCTCGTCGGACATTCGCAGGGGACGACCGTCAGTGGGTACTACGCCAAGTTCTCAGGCGGTGACGACAAGGTCTCGAAGATCGTGTCGATAGCCCCGCTGTGGAACGGTTCCGACGTCGGTCCGCCGAAAGGCGTCGGCGGTCCGGATTTCGACAACGCGAGCTTTGTGTCCGAGCTGCGTGACGCCGGCGTGTACGCGGACACCGTCGAGTACTCCAATATCGTGACTCGCTACGACCAAGTAGTGGTTCCGTACACCAGCGGAATACTCGCGGCGTCGAATGCGTCCAACATCGTGGTGCAGGATGGTTGCCCGCAGGACCGGTCGGACCACATTGCCGTGGTGGCGTCACAGAGAACGGCAGCGTTGACGCTGGCGGCACTCGATCCGTCGACGACCCGTGAAATCCCGTGTGATCGAGTGCTCCCGATTATCGGCTGATCTCAGCGCCGAACTCGATATACGTACCTGTTCGCTTCAGGCGTACAGGAAGTGGGAAACGATTGCCGGAGCTGCGACGTTGTGAGATGTAAGTAAGCCGGTATCCCCTGCCAATCGGGTGGAGGAGCAGCAGGTGGACTTCGCGCCCTCTAGAGTAATAAGTGGGGTCGTGCAACCTCAGTCGATTCGTAGACGCCATGTCTGCTGACCGGCGAGGCGATCAGTCTGTAGTGCCGGAGCGAAACGCGGCGACCAGGGACGAGACATCCGGTCTCGAACCTGCCCGCCGGAGAGTGTGAGGGAGAGCGATGTTCGAGAGGTTCACCGATCGCGCGCGGCGCGTTGTTGTCCTGGCTCAAGAAGAAGCCAGGATGCTCAACCACAACTACATCGGTACGGAGCACATCCTCCTCGGCCTCATTCACGAGGGCGAAGGTGTTGCCGCCAAGTCGTTGGAGTCGTTGGGTATCTCCCTCGAGGGAGTCCGCAGCCAGGTCGAGGAGATCATCGGCCAGGGCCAGCAGGCTCCGTCCGGTCACATCCCCTTCACACCGCGCGCCAAGAAAGTCCTCGAGCTGAGTCTGCGCGAAGCGCTGCAGCTCGGACACAACTACATCGGTACGGAGCACATCCTGCTCGGTCTCATCCGCGAGGGTGAGGGCGTTGCAGCCCAGGTTCTGGTCAAGCTCGGTGCCGATCTCAACCGTGTCCGCCAGCAGGTCATCCAGCTGCTGTCGGGCTACCAGGGCAAAGAGCCCACCGAAACCGGTGGCACTCGCGGAGAGGCCGGCACGCCGTCCACCTCGCTCGTGCTCGACCAGTTCGGTCGCAACCTGACGCAAGCTGCCCTCGAAGGCAAGCTGGACCCGGTCATCGGCCGCTCGAAGGAAATCGAGCGTGTCATGCAGGTTCTCTCGCGTCGTACCAAGAACAACCCGGTCCTCATCGGTGAACCCGGTGTCGGTAAGACCGCTGTTGTCGAGGGCCTGGCTCAGGCAATCGTCAACGGTGAGGTCCCCGAGACCCTCAAGGACAAGCAGCTGTACACGCTCGACCTCGGGTCGCTCGTGGCCGGCAGCCGTTACCGCGGTGACTTCG
Organism: Rhodococcus sp. MS16; assembly: GCF_013277795.1. Lineage (NCBI taxonomy): Bacteria > Bacillati > Actinomycetota > Actinomycetes > Mycobacteriales > Nocardiaceae > Rhodococcus > Rhodococcus sp. MS16. Next base: position 879,494 of record NZ_VBTM01000003.1, on the reverse strand, counting down.
AAGAGCGCCTGAAGAAGGTTCTCAAGGAGATCAACACCCGCGGCGACATCATCCTGTTCATCGACGAGCTGCACACTCTCGTGGGTGCGGGCGCGGCTGAGGGCGCTATCGACGCGGCCTCCATCCTCAAGCCCAAGCTTGCCCGCGGTGAGCTGCAGACCATCGGTGCCACCACTCTCGACGAGTACCGCAAGTACATCGAGAAGGATGCCGCACTCGAGCGTCGTTTCCAGCCCGTTCAGGTGGGCGAGCCCACCGTCGAGCACACCATCGAGATCCTCAAGGGTCTTCGTGACCGCTACGAGGCTCACCACCGTGTGTCCATCACGGACGGTGCTCTCGTGGCAGCTGCGACGCTGGCCGACCGCTACATCAACGACCGCTTCTTGCCGGACAAGGCGATCGACCTCATCGACGAGGCGGGCGCGCGAATGCGCATCCGTCGGATGACTGCACCGCCGGACCTGCGCGAATTCGACGATCGCATCGCCGACGCGCGTCGCGAGAAGGAGTCCGCGATCGACGCGCAGGACTTCGAGAAGGCCGCGAACCTGCGTGACAAGGAAAAGACCCTCGTTGCTCAGCGCGCTGAGCGTGAGAAGCAGTGGCGTGCGGGCGACCTGGACGTCATCGCTGAGGTCGACGACGAGCAGATCGCCGAGGTTCTGGGCAACTGGACCGGCATCCCCGTCTTCAAGCTCACGGAGGAGGAGACCACTCGTCTGCTCCGTATGGAAGAGGAACTGCACAAGCGGATCATCGGCCAGGAAGAGGCAGTCAAGTCCGTCTCGAAGGCGATCCGTCGTACGCGTGCAGGTCTGAAGGATCCCAAGCGTCCCTCGGGCTCCTTCATCTTCGCCGGCCCGTCCGGTGTCGGTAAGACGGAGCTCGCGAAGTCGCTCGCTAACTTCCTGTTCGGCGACGACGACGCTCTGATCCAGATCGACATGGGCGAGTTCCACGACCGCTTCACCGCTTCGCGTCTGTTCGGTGCCCCTCCCGGGTACGTCGGATACGAAGAGGGTGGCCAGCTCACCGAGAAGGTCCGTCGCAAGCCGTTCAGCGTCGTGCTGTTCGACGAGATCGAGAAGGCACACCAGGAGATCTACAACACCCTCCTGCAGGTGCTCGAGGACGGCCGTCTCACCGACGGTCAGGGTCGTACCGTCGACTTCAAGAACACGGTGCTGATCTTCACGTCCAACCTCGGTACGTCGGATATCTCCAAGGCTGTCGGCCTGGGCTTCAGCTCGGGAACGGGCACCGGCTCGAACTACGAGCGGATGAAGCTCAAGGTGCACGATGAGCTGAAGAAGCACTTCCGCCCCGAGTTCTTGAACCGTATCGACGACATCGTCGTGTTCCATCAGCTCACGAACGAGCAGATCGTTCAGATGGTGGACCTGATGCTTGCTCGCGTCGAGAAGGCACTCAAGAACAAGGACATGGCCATGGAGGTCACCGACAAGGCCAAGTCGCTTCTGGCCAAGCGCGGATTCGATCCGGTACTGGGTGCGCGGCCGCTGCGTCGCACCATCCAGCGCGAGATCGAGGACCAGATGTCCGAGAAGATCCTCTTCGGAGAGATCGGACCGGGACACATCGTGCTCGTCGACGTCGAAGGCTGGGACGGCGAAGGCTCGGGCGAGGACGCGAAGTTCACGTTCACGCCTACGAAGAAGCCGATCGACGTGCCGGACGCACCGCCGATCGAACTGTCCAAGGCAGGCGAGAGTGAAAGCGCCGCAGAGTAAGTAGTACAGAGCTGTAAACGAAAACGGGCGGCACCCTTACCGGTGCCGCCCGTTTTGTGTATCACGGGGAGAGAGCATATTCATGAACGAGATCGAGATGGGCCATCTGCGACGTTGTGTCGAATTGGCGCGAGAGGCATTGGACGAAGGCGACGAACCGTTTGGATCGGTACTTGCTGCCGCTGACGGGACTTTCCTCGCGGAAGATCGAAACCGAATTGCGGGAGGCGACAGCACACGACATCCGGAATTCGAGTTGGCGCGGTGGGCCGCGCAGTATCTGACGACGGAAGAGCGCTCTACGGCAACGGTATTCACCTCCGGCGAGCATTGTCCGATGTGTTCGGCTGCTCATGCCTGGGTGGGATTGGGCCGGATCGTGTACGTGTGTTCGTCTGCGCAGTTGAGTGAATGGCTTACGGAGTGGGGAGTGGCCTCGGGGCCGGTACGATCCCTCCCGATCAACGAGGTTGCGCCGAATCTTCCGGTGGAAGGGCCGGTTCCGGAGCTGGTCGATGAGGTCCGCGAACTGCACCGCATGCTGCATTCACGCGGCGCCTGACGACACGCAAACGGACGGCACCTCTCGATCGAGATGCCGCCCGCTCTATGACGTTCAGGACATGACGTTCAGGACACTACGTCTACAGCCCGAGCCTGTTCACGCAGTTCGCCCTTGACTACCTTGCCACTTGCATTGCGCGGCAGGGCTTCCACGACGATGATGTCCTTGGGGTGCTTGTACCGTGCCAGGCGATCATTGAGGAAGGTGCTCAGCTCCTCGATGGTCAGGTCCACGGTTGAACCGGGGGTCATCGCGATGATCGCTACCGGTACCTCGCCCCACTTGGCGTCGGGACGCCCGACGACCGCGGCTTCGACTATCAATTCGTGTTCGTACAGAACGTTCTCGACCTCGGCGCAGTAGATGTTCTCGCCGCCGGAGATGATCATGTCCTTCTTGCGGTCGACGACGTACACAAATCCTTCGTCGTCGACACGGACCAGGTCGCCGGAGTGAAACCACCCGCCGTGGAAGGCATCTGCGGTGGCCTGGGGGTTATTCCAGTACTCACTCATCATTGTGGGTCCGCGGTAGACAATTTCCCCGATTTCGCCGGGTGCCACGTCATCCATGTTCTCGTCGACGACGCGAGCCGAGATGGTGGGGATGACCCGGCCGACTGAACCGAGCTTACGGATGGCGTCATCGCCGTCGAGTACGCAAGTGATGGGAGACATTTCGGTTTGCCCGAAGACTGCGACGTTGAACGCATCAGGGAAGGTTTCGGCCATCGCCCGCAAGATCGTGTCCGACGACGGGGCGGCACCCCAGGAAATGTTCTTGAGCGAGAGGGCTCGAGGTTGGGCTTTCTGAACTGCACACACCGCCTGCCACTGCACGGGCACGAGGAACAAGCTGGTGACCTTCTCGGCTTCGAGGATATCGAGAAGCTGACCCGGGTCGAATGCGCCAACCGGGTGGATCACCGTGGTAGTGCCCAGTTGCAGGCTTGGGGCGATGGAACCGAGGGCAGCGATGTGGAACATCGGCGACGCACAGAAGCCGATGGAATCCTCGTTGAACAGGTGGAAGGCACGAATGCAGGTCAACGCTTGTGACGAGAGATTGGAATGCGAGAGCACGGAACCTTTGGGGCGTCCTGTGGTTCCCGAGGTGTACATGATGAGAGCCGGTGTGTCGTCCGGGATGTCGATCAATGCATGAGGTTCACCCGGTTCGCTGATCAAGTCCTCGTAGTTCAAGCTGTCGCCCTCAGCGGGTGCGCCCACCGTGATGGAGATGTCGATGCCCTCGGACGCTGCGCGGGCTGCGCCGGCCAACGGAGCCAACGGGCCCTCCGCGACAATGACTTTGGAGCCCGAGTCGTTGACAAGGTAGGCGACCTCAGGTGGGGTCAGTCGGAAGTTCACCGGGACAGCGATCGCGCCCAACGCATTGGTCGCGAGAACAATCTCGAGGTACTCGGGGCGGTTCAGCATCAGGATCAGAACGCGGTCACCAAAACTGACGCCGCGCCGGGAGAGCGCGTCTGCCAGTTTTTCGACGCGCTCGTTCAGCGTGCTCCAGGTGATGGAATCGCCCTGGAATCGCAGCGCGATGCGGCCCGGGATCATCTGCGCGTGGCGGGCAACCTGATTGTTCCAGTTGGTGCGTCGCAGGCGCTGTACCTCGGACGCTGTATCGGTGGAGGGCATCTACTGTTTCCTCTCAATCACTTGAAGTGGGGTGCGCGTTTCTGAAGCATTGCGGTCGCGCCTTCGGCGAAGTCGGCTCCGACAAGAAGTTCTGCTTGACCGGTCTTTTCGAGTTCCAGAGCGGAGTCGATGCGATCGAGTGTTGCGGCGTTCAGTGCGGCTTTGGTGAGTTGGAGAGCACGACGGGGCGCTGCGCTGGTGCGCTTCGCGACGGACTCGATGTGTGCAGCGAACTGATCGTCGGGAAGGGTTTTGGAGACGAGCCCGAATTGCGCTGCATCTGTAGCGGATAGACGCTCACCCAGCAGAAGCATCTCGGCTGCACGCGCCCGGCCGATCGCTGCCGGAATCAATGCGCTGGCGCCGCCGTCTGACATCAGTCCGATGTTGACGAAAGACATGAGGAAGTAGGCACTTTCGGCAGCATAGGTCAGGTCTGCGGCGAGGGCGATGGAGACGCCTACACCTGCGGCAGGTCCGTTGACTGCGGCGATCACGGGCACGGAGGTGCTGGTGATAGCGCGAATCACGGTGTTTGCGGTGTCCATGACGATCTGGGGATCTGTCGGATTGGTTGTGATAGCTGCGAGGTCTGCTCCCGTGCAGAAGGCGCGGCCTGCTCCGGTGATGACGATGGTGCGCACATCCGGGTTGTCGCCGGCGTCGGTAACAGCGTCGATGAGACTTTTCATGGTCTCGAAGTCGGCTGCGTTCATGCGTTCGGGGCGGTTGAAGGTCAAACGCAGAATGCCGTTGTCGAGTTCCGTCAGGAGACCCGCTTCGGACGAGGTCATGACGAACTCGGGAAAACGGTACAACACATGCGAATCATCAGCACACAGCTTCCTTCTCACGGTTGATCTGGCGAAATGTGTTCCCTTGGCGTAGGCCGTAACTCGTGCCGCAGGAGGGTCTCTTCAGTGGTGAATCTATCTGCGAGATTGTGCGAATAGCGGTTAACATAACACCTCGAGTGGCAGTGTCAAGGGTGTTCGGAGAATCCGATACGGTAGCTGTGAAACGAATGGAGGGATTCATGCCCGGACGGACACGCGTCGTGGCACGTGGCGATGAATCCACTTCGCGTACGCGGCCGAAGAATCGCAAGGCTCAGATCGCGGCGGTTGCAGCCGAGGCGTTCAGTGAGCGCGGGTACCACGCGGTGGGTATCGACGACATAGCGTCTGCCGTCGGCGTGTCCGGTCCCGCGCTGTACCGCCATTTCCCCACCAAATACGCACTGTTCGTTCACGCGGTCGAAAACTTGTCTCGGGCACTGCTCGATGCGGCCGATTCCGCGCACTGCGAGAGCGACGATCCACGGCAACAGTTGCAAGCCGTCATGGTCGCGGTCATCGGTGTCACCCTCGAGAATCGGCGTCGGGGCGGGCTCTATCGTTGGGAAGGCCGCTACCTCGAGAAGGTGGATCGCGAGAACCTGCGCCTGGAGGTGGTGGCGTTGCGCTTGCGGGTGTCAGAGCCGTTGGCTGCGGTCCGCCCGGAGCTCGGTCGTGCCGATCTCGACCTCGTCACGGCAGCGATTCTGAGTGTGATCGGTAGTGTCACGGGGCATCGATCGGCGTTGCCGCCCAAGCAGATCGAGTCCTTGATGCTCTCCGCCTGCTGGTCTGTGATCGATATGGAACTCCCGCGGCGAGCCTCGTCGGTAGTGCCTTTGCAAGGCGTCAATACGATTCCAGGACTCGAACGTACATCGAAACGTGAAGTGCTGCTTCGCGAAGCGGTGCAGCTTTTCCATGAACGTGGGTATCACGAGGTCAGCATCGAGGAAATCGGAGCCGCCGCCGGGATCACCGCATCGAGTGTGTACCGGCATTTTCCGAGCAAGGCAGACCTACTGGCCGCAGCCTTTCATCGGGTGTCCGAACAATTGACCGTCACGTTGGGCTCCGCCCTGGCAGAATCCGAGACTCCGCGCCAGGCTGTGCACACACTTGCTGAGCTGTACGTTGCCGTCTTCTTCGCTCAGAGTGAGTTGCTTGCCGTCTATTTCGCGGAAGTCGGAAATCTCCCTGCCGATGCCGGCAAGGAGCTACGGAAGATTCAGCGACGCAATGTCGAGGAGTGGGCGCACCTGTGCGTCGACGCCCGGCCCGAACTCACTGTCGCGTCGGCTCGATTTCTTGTTCACGCGGCGCTGGGACTGGTTCTCGATGTCGGCCGCGTCGTCCGATTCGCGGAAGCCGAACGCGTCGCGGCACTTCTGTCGGTGACACTTCTCGGATAGTCGCGGGTAAGTTCGAGTGGCAAGGCGTTTCACACAATCCGCAGACGGAAGTAGGGACACCCAATGCCAACTCGTACCGCACGCACTGCCTGGAACGGCACCTTGGAAGCCGGATCGGGGCAGGTGGAACTCACCAGTTCCGGAGTCGCGACATTCGACGTGTCGTTCCCCAAACGAGCAGCTGAGGAAGCCGGCGGAACCACCAGCCCAGAAGAACTGATCGCCGCGGCACATTCGTCCTGCTACGCGATGCAGTTGTCAGCGCTCATCGCCGAGGCCGGGGGAACTCCGCAGAGCCTCGACATCACGGCGGATGTCTCGTTGGGCCCCGACACGGTCGGCTTCAAGCTGACCGGAATCAAGCTCACCGTTCGCGCCGAGGTCGACGGCCTCGACGCCGACGGTTTTGCCAAGGTAGCCCAGGCCGCAAAGGAAACATGCCCGGTCAGTAAGGCTTTGACAGGCGTCGACATCACATTGGATGCAGCGCTGGACTGATCTTCTCGTGCTCGGGCGCCGTTTTCGGCGCTCGAGCACCTCTGATCACCAGGTAGCTCGCGAGCAGTATCGGGAGCACCCACAGATCCGAAGGATCGCGGACGACGAGGATCGGCAAGAGGTTTCCGCGTAATCCTGCTGCGGCCCAACGGAGAAATCCGATCACCCACTCGTACGCGTCGCCAACCGGCGCAACCATTTTCACGGCGGCAAAGCCTATTCCCGTGACTGCGATGGACCAGGCGATCGCTGCTCGCCCCACCAGGCTGCGTCTGGGCACCTCGAGAACCGAGAGCAGAAGCAGTGGAAACAGGAACACACCGGCTATGTCGGACAGCTTGCCCGTCATCGTGTTTCCGAAGGCGTCCTTGAGCACGTGGTCGTTGATCAGAATGATCGCCACCGAAACCAGGGCCCACGGACTCAGCAGCAGATCGCCCGGACGCCTCACGACAGGTTGATGGTTGCCGAGCCGGACGAGAACAGATCGCATTTGAACTGCAAACGCAGACCGGTGGCGGCTTCGGGGACCTCATACGACAATTCACCGCGCTTGGCCGCACCCGGCGCTAGCTCTCCGTCGACGCTCGACGTGTTGCTGTCGGTGAACGTGATGTTGTACGACTTGTTTGCCGAGTCCTGCAGTTCGAAGCACATCATCGACGACACCGCGGCGGGCTTGTCACTGTTGTTGGTGACCTCGGTGTCAACCACGACGTAGCGGTTTCCGGGATCAGCGGTGATGAACTGATTGGTCGAGACGTACGGATCGACAACGCCGTGTACCTGAACGCGCCAGTCACCGAGTTCGACGACGTCACCGATACCGAAAGCGGCAGCGGGCGCGGGCGCGGCGGACGAACCGTTGTCGTCGACCTTCTTCGCTTCATCGGTTTCGCCTGACGCGATGGTTGCGAACAGGGCTGCGCCGACGGCGAGGACGGCGAGGGGAGTGCGGAGTGATCGCATGATGGGTGCCTTTCGAGAGCGGGTATGGCACTAGTCAACGATGTCCGGGATGCCTTTCGCGTCAGCCGAAAGATCGGGTGATCTCCTCCTTTCGGTCGTTGTTTGCGCGCGTGGTGGTCCAATCGGCTGATTCGAGGAGTCGGTGGTGGTCTATACGCTTACTCGGTGATCACCACCCGAGGAACTGCAGTGCGACGACGCGTATGGACAACTGTCGCCGTCGCATTCAGCATTTTCTGCTCGATCATGACGGCGACTATCGCCGGCTCGTCGGGAAATGTGCCACCGGTGCTGGTCGGAATCGGCTTTGTTCTCGGCGCAGCTGGTGGGATATCGCTGGTGTGGCGGCGTCAACGTCCCTGGGCGGTTCTGGCGATCACGCTGGTCGGTCCTCTGTTCTTTCCGACAGATGCCACGGCGGCGCTCATCGCTTTGTTTGCAGTTGCTCGAATCGCGCGCGGAAATCAATTGGCGGTCGCGGGCGCGGCGGTGTACGTCGCATGCGGAATCTCGTTGACCTACGACGCCTTTCGGGATCGCGAGTTTTCGGTGCTGACGATCGGAACTGCTGCGCCGAAGGACGGCACAGAGCTCGCGCAGTACAACCTGGCGCTGTGGATTCCATGGCTGGTCGCAGCCGTCATGGTCGCCGTCGTGGTGGCGCTCTCGCTTCTCGTTCGTACCAAAACCGAACTCGTCGAGGCCGAGCACGTGCGGGATCTGGCGACGGAACAGACCGATGCGATGCGCGACGAAATGATTCGCACCGAGGAACGCACCCGGATCGCCCGCGACATGCACGACACAATCGCGGCCAGCTTGAGTCGAATTTCGTTGTTTGCCGGCGGGTTGCAAGTCAGTGCTGCAGACAATCCGGAGAAGGTCGTCAATACCGCAGCCATGATCCGAACTACCGCACACGAGGCTTTGGACGAATTGAAGGGCATCGTCGGAGTGCTCAGGGGAAGTGGTGATCGTCGTGAGCACGGTGGGCATCAGGGCATCGATGCGATCGGTGATCTGGTCAACGGTGCTCGTGCGGCCGGCATTCACTGCCGTCTGGAATCGGAACTGCTTCCGGGTGACGTGGGAATGTTGGCTGGTCACGTGTGTTATCGCGTAGTGCAGGAAGCGCTCACCAATGTTCAGAAATACGCGAGCGATCAAATGCTCGTCATTTCCGTCACTGGATCACCGCATGACGGAATTCGCATTCTGGCACGCAACAAGCTCAGCGATCTGCCTCCGATGACGTCGATCGGTTCGCGTTCGGGGCTCCGCGGATTGGCCGAGCAGGCACGCGAGATCGGCGGCAAGGTCGAGGCCGGCGCGCTGGGGGAGGACTTCCTCGTCAGTTGCTGGGTGCCCTGGTTCGCATAATTTTGTCGGTGGCACTCGGTAGTCTTGCGCCCACCATGAACACAGACTCGCGGGTGACGACGCTGATTGTCGACAACGACGCCTGGGTGAGGCGCGGGATGAAGGACATCCTCGAAGCCACACCCGACATCGTGGTGGTTGCAGAGGCCGAGGACGGCGACCAAGTGCCGGCCAAGGTCACTCGATTTCGTCCCCACGTGGTACTGATGGACCTCAAAATGGTCCGCGTCGGGGGCTTGGAAGCAACTCGCCAGTTGATGTTGATGCCCAACCCTCCCAAGGTCATCGCAATGACGGCTTTCGACGTCGACGGCCTGGTGATCGAGGCGGTCGAGGCCGGCGCGCACAGCTTCATGCGGAAAGATGCTGCACCCGAAGCCTTTCAGCAGGCCGTGCGCGTCGTTGCATCCGACCATGCGCTGTTCAGCCGGGATTCTCTGCGGACTATCGCCGAGTCCACTCCCCGTGAACCTGTTCGGGACCAGACGGCGTTGGCGGTGCTCACCGACCGTGAGCGCGAAGTTCTGGTGCAGTTGGCCACAGGTCTGGGAAACGGTGAAATCGCGGAGCGTATGTACCTCGGTGAAACAACGATCAAATCGCACGTCTCGTCGTTGTTCTCGAAACTCGGAGTGAACAATCGGGTGCGTGCATCGTTGGTTGCGTACCGCTGCGGTCTCGTCGTGTGATGTAAGGACTAATCTCGCCGCTGCTGTTGTTGGACCTTCGGTGACTGATCAAATCGTGATTGACCAAGACGTGACCATCGAAGTGTGGTCGGACGTTGCTTGTCCGTGGTGCTACATCGGAAAGACCAGGTTCCTCTCGGCCCTGGATCGTTTCGAGAACAAGGACCGCGTCAACGTCATCTGGCGCTCGTACCAGCTTGCGCCGGAGACTCCGGTGGGAGAGGGCCGCACGGAACTCGACGCCTTGGTCGAGATGAAGGGAATGGCGCCTGATCAGGTACGCCAGATGTTCTCGCATGTGAGCGCGACGGCCGCCGAGGTCGGATTGACCCTGGACTTCGACACCGTGATCGCCGCCAACACTTTTGATGCGCACAGACTGCTACATCTCGCCGGTGAGCGACAGAACGAACTCCTCGAAGCACTGTTCAAGGCTCACTTCAGCGACGGAAAGGTGATCGACGATCGTGAGGTGCTGGTAGATCTGGCTGTGAGCGTCGGCCTCGACGCGGACACCGTGCGTGAGCAGCTCAACTCCGATGCCGCCGCCGAGTCAGTGCGCGAGGATCTGTCCATGGCCCGCCAGCTCCAGGTCAGCGGCGTTCCGTTCTTCGTCGCCAACCGTGCGGTCGCTGTGTCCGGCGCTCAGCCCGAAGAGGTGTTCCTGCAGCTGCTCACGCAGGCTTCCGAGCCGGCCTGACAGCGAACATCCCTGACAGCGCGTGCGCAGAGGCGCTGTCAGGGATGGGTCACGGCCGCAATACGCAGCGAGTTCCCCCGTAGATCGTGGTAATACATTTGTTGCAGTGAATGCAGAGCGTCTGCCCGTGACCTTCTTCCTCGATCGTCTTGATCAAGTTCGGGTCGCTGAGCAGTGCGCGGCCCATTTGGACGAACTCGAATCCCTCACGCATGGCGAGGTCGATCGATTCCTTGCCCGTGATTCCGCCGAGCAACACCAGCGGGAGGTCTACTGCGTCGCGGATCTGGCGCGCGTGATCGAGTAGGTAGGCGTCGGTGTACGGGTAGGTGCGCAGGAAGTGCTTTCCCACCAGTTTGATTCCCAGCTTCTGTGGCTGCGGCATGAGTGCCCCGAATTCCCGTAGCGGTGCGTCACCTCGGAACGTGTAGAGGGGGTTCTCGAGTGAGCTTCCGGCTGTGAGGACCACCCCGTCCAGGGTTCCGTCTTCTTCGAGCCAGCGCACAACTGTGATTGCCTCTTCGAGCCAGAATCCACCAGGCACGCCGTCATCCATGCTGACCTTGGCGATCACGGCGATTTTCGTACCGACCGCGTCTCGGACGGCGCGTGCGGTTCGACGCGCGAAGCGTGCCCGATTCTCCAGGCTTCCCCCGTAGGAATCGGTGCGGTGGTTCAGTTTCGGGCTCAGGAATGAACTGATGAGGTAACCGTGACCGAAATGTAGTTCGATGGCATCGAAGCCTGCCTCGACGGCCGCTCTGGCAGCGTGGGCGTGAGCCTCGACGATCCGATCGATGTCTGCCTCGGAGGCGGCTTCGGCAAAACTGAGGGTTGTCAGGTGAAAGTGTCTACTCGCTGAAAGTGCCTTCTGGCCAGTCGCTTTCGGTGGTGCGACAGCACCCGCATGGCCGATCTGCGCTGAGACTGCCGCACCTTCGGCGTGAATCGCATCAGTCAACCGGCGCAACCCGGGCGCGGTTTCCTCGGTCCATTGGAGTTGCCCGCCGGCCGCACGCCCTTCCGGTGCGACGGCGCAGTAGGCAACTGTTGTCATACCGACGCCGCCGGCAGCGAACTTGCGATGAAAGTCGATCAGTTCGTCGGTGACGACGCCGTTGGGTGTCATTCCCTCGAACGTGGCCGATTTGATGATTCGGTTCCGGAGCGTCGCCGGTCCCAACTTCGCAGGCGCGAAGGCCTCCAGTGTGGTCATCGGCTCGTATCCAATTCTGCGACAGCTGCTTCGAGCTTCTTGATCTGGTGTGCCAGCCACCCGGATTCCCAGAAGTTCGCCTCGGTGGACGGCTGTGTCAGCAGTTCCCGGTGGCAGGCCAGGAGGACGCGGGTAGCAGGTCCGTTATCGGGCTCGAATGCGAGAGCAGCCTCGGACAGCGCGGTGGCTTCGACCACTGCTCCTTCGGCGAGTCTCGTTTCGGCGAGTTCGATTGCACGCTCCACTCCGGCCAGTTCGACGAGATCAGCCAGAGTCTTCGTTCGGGGCAGATCGTAGAGCGCTGTGGTGGAGTCGTGATGGAACCATCCCAGGTAGGTTTCCCAGATGGTCTTGACTCCCCACTTGACCTGACCGTAGCCCTGTCCGACGTAAAGGTGTGGCGGCAAGGCGATTTCGCGCATCAGCGATTCGACGGACTTACCCGCGTTGATTCCGTCGAGCGTCGTGCGGTGAACGTAGTCGACGGCGTCGTACATCCGCTTCAAGACGGCGTCGATCAGTTCTTCGCCCTCGATGGGCTCGCCGCGGCCGGTGATCAGTGTCTGCGGACGCAGATCACGCAGCGTGCGAATTGTCTTCAGGTACGGCTCGACAAAGCGGTATCGTTGTCCGCGAACGGTATTGAGATTGGGGAAGTGGCCGAAGAGAGGGCCGAGCAGATTGCTGATCATCGCGATGCGATGCTGCGGAAGCCACACCATTGCGCCGTCGACTGTTTCGCCTACACCAGAATGTAATTCGACATCCAGTCCGCCGACCGTGAGGTCGAGACGATCTGTGAAAGTGAGATCCGGGATCGGCTCGTCCTGTGCATTGGACACGGATGGGAATTCTGCGGCAAAGCGTGCGACGGTATCGCCGTCCCGGCCGAACCATACGGGTGCCCATTGACGCATCCGCTTGATGACACGAGCATCGTCGAGCTGAACGGACTGGTTCAGCTCGTTGGCCACGTAGACGGCACCCGGCTCACGAAAGGCGTGAACTCCACCGACGTGGTCGGTATGGCCTTGAGTGGTGATGATGTACCTGGTCGGCCCGGAGTAGATGTCGTCGAACAGCTTTCGATGATGCGGTCCTTCGAATCCGCAGCCGGTGTTGACGATGATCCGGCCGGCCGGCGTGACGATCATGTACGCCGAGCTGGTGCCGCCGCTGCGGTAGATGAAATCGTTGATCGTGATCGCTTCGTCGGTGTACTCAGGTTCGAGCAGGGTCTTTCCCGGTCGTTGCGCGATCAGAGCGTCGACTTGATCGGAGATGTGCTGGTTCACAGAACCTCTACTTTCACAGAGAAGGCGTCAAAATAGTTGGCAAATCGAGTGCGCAGTTCGGCCGGTTCTCGGCCGAAGTCTGCTCGCAGGTCGTACACAACCTGACCGCCCGAACCGCGTTTGTGACTGGACATGTACTCGCGGATCTCTCCTCGCGCCTGCTCGGTCATCTCGAGGCCGGCGCGGTTGTAGATGTGCTCGACAGTTCCGATGTCGTTCGCCATGAATTGGTCGAAGTACACATCCACTCGCCGCTCGTCGGGGATCAGGGCGAGATCGCGGGTTCCCGCATCGAGCAACCGGCTGACGCGGTCGATCCAGTAGTCGCACACCGCATCCAGGTCGAGCTCGTGAAAGTTCATCCGGGCGCCGTAGCCGACCATCGTCGCTGCAGACTGGACTACCGACACCGGATCGCGGTGTGTCATGACGACGGTGGCGTCGGGGAAGGTGTCCATGAGTGGACCGAGTTGCTCGAGGTGCTGCGGGCACTTGAGAATCCAACGGTTCGGACCACGTAGCCACTGAAGGAGTTTGAGCATCGTCTTGATGAACTCGTAATGGGGGCGCTGATCGTGGGCGAGATAGTAATCGCGCCAGCGAGGTGCCATCGACGACATCCACTCGAAGTTGTAACTCGAGAAATCGAGGCTTTCGAGTTCGAGTTCCTCGTGAATATGTTCCGGGGTCATCGGATGCATTGCTGCCACCAGAGGGCTCTTGGCCTGCATCTGGTTCCAACGTTCTTGGCTCCGAAGCAATCTCGGGTCGACGCCGTCCACGCCGAGTTCGTCACCCGCGAAGGGGACGGGTTCCTGACTTTCCCAGAGTGGCAGCGACCGGAAACGGGAATCAGCCGACATGAGGTTCAGGAGATGCGTGGTACCCGAACGCGGCAGTCCCACAACGATGATGGGAGCCACGATCTCCTCGTCGTGAATCTCGGGGTGGCGACGCAGGACATCCAGTACTCGAAGTCGGTTGGCCGCGTAGCGGGTGCACGCTGCGTGAGTAGTCATCCGGGAGACCGGTGAACGGTTGGGATCGGCGTCGATCTCGTCGAGCCACAACGCCAGTCGCTCGCGGAAGTCGTCAGGACCGAAATCGCCGAGGCCTGTTTGTTCTCGCGCGGCGGAGAGAACGCTGTCCACGGACAGGGTTATCGGGTTCGCTTCGGCGTAGGCCCACGTCTGTTGCTGGGATTCGGTGAGTACGGGGTAACGGAGGTCGGTGATGCGCACGCGTTTCGGTGAGGTTGCTTCAGGTTGCGCGGTGGACGACGGCATCGAAGTCATCCTCTGATCGAGAATCCGCCGTCGACGGGCAAGGTCTGTCCGGTGACGAATTGTGCGGCCGGGCTGGCAAGAAACAGGACGACGGGAGCGACGTCCACGGACGGGTCTGCCCACCGGGCCATCGGGGTGCGATCGAGTGACGGTTTGCTGTGTTCAGGGCGCTGCTGGAGTCCAGCCGTCATCTTGGTTGCGGTCAATCCCGGAGCTATGGCGTTGACTCGAATTCCGTCCTTGGCCCAGCTCGATCCCATCGTCTTGGTCATCTGGACGACGGCACCTTTCGATGCGCCGTATCCGGGCACGACGTCGACGGCGAAGTACGACGCCATCGACGCGACGTTGATGATGGAAGCGCCGCCGCTCTGGGTGCTTTCCTTGAGTAGTGGGAGAACCGCGGAAGACATCCGGAATCCGCTCACGACGTTCACGGTAAGCGATTCCTCGAATACCTCCGGGTTCCACTCGCCCTTCTGGGTAAGTGTCTGACCGGCGTTGTTGACCAAGATGTCCAGTGCGGACAGCCCTGCCGCGACGGCGGCGATCTGCTCGCGATCTGTCATGACGCACTGCCGGTAGACGAATGCCGAGAGGTCGTGCTCGTAGTCGTCGGCCGACGCTTTGGTTCCGGTAATCGTCACGTGCGCGCCGGCGTCGACGAAGCGGTGTGCAATCGCAAGTCCGAGGCCGTTGGACCCTCCGGTTACGAGAACTCGGGAGGAAGAAAAGTCGAATGCCACAACACTTTTCGCAATAGAATCAGTTGCTCTGTCTTCGGTGCTTGATGTCATGAGGTGTGACAGTAGCCAGTTTGTGAACAATGTTCAATAGCTGTTGAACATTGTTTAGCGAGCAGCTAGTGTGTGTGGATGAACGCAACGAACACCACGTCTGTCCGCGGAGATACGGAAGCACGGCGCCGAGGGATCCTCGATGCTGCAGCAGCCATCCTGGATGTGGGTGGCTACGCCGCACTGACGATTCGGAGCGTCGCCAAAGAAGCCGGTATGAGTCCCGGACTCATCTACCAGTACTTTGTCGACAAACGCGACATCTTTGCAGCTCTCCTCTTCGAGAGTCAGCAGGAGTTGACCGTGTTCATTGCCGAATTGCCACGCGATCAAGGCATATCGGCCCTGATCGCAGCTATCGTGCCTGAAACCACCAAGCAATGGGCCCGAGTCGGGCACGTGGCATCTGTGTGGAGAACGACCGAAGACGCTTCGAACTCCGACGGGCAAGCGGTCCAAGACTTACGACATTCCACCGAAGCACAATTTGCAGAGTTGCGGACAGCTCTCGAAGACGCAGCGGGTGCACAGGGGCTTTCACTCCGTGAGGGACCTTCCCTGATCCCCTTCGTCTGGGCCGGCCTCATGGGGCTGGCCGACACCATCGTCAACAACTGGGCCCAAGACCTCGATCCGACGGAGTACATCACGTACTCGGCAGACGGGCTAGCGAGGGCAATTACACACTGACTGGAGCATCGATGACGCGAACTACCACGCATCATGACGACCCACCCGAAATGACGTGCGATACAACCGCTGCCATCGATATCAGCACTGCCGCAGGAGAACTGCTCCTCCGGTATCGCGAAGCGTTGACTTCCGACGATGTCGAGCCCGTCGCATTCCGAAAGGGTGCAGACCGAGTCAGTCAGGAATTCATCGCTGGGGAACTGGCTCGCCGATTCAACGACGACGCGGTGCTCTCGGAAGAATCACCTGACAATGCTGTGCGGCTCAGTGCGTCGCGCGTCTGGATCGTCGACCCACTCGACGGAACCCGCGAGTTCGGTGAGATCGGCCGCAGTGACTGGGCTGTGCACGTTGCATTGTTCGAAAACGGCTCTCTCACAGCAGGAGCCGTGGCGCTCCCGGGTCTGGGAATAACACACTCGAGTAGAGACCCGGTACCGCTGTACAACGTCGTGCCGTCCAACCCTCGGGTTGTCGTAAGTCGCACTCGGAGGCCGGAGCCAGTGATGGCACTGGCCCGAGCGTTGGATGCCGAGTTGATCGAGATGGGCTCGGCTGGAGCCAAAGCCATGGCGGTAGTGCGCGGCGACGCTGACATCTACGCCCATGCCGGCGGACAGTACGAGTGGGATTCTGCCGCCCCGGTTGCCGTGGCTCAGGCTGCCGGCCTGCATGTTTCACGAATCGATGGCTCTGCTCTGCACTACAACCAAGAGAACCCTTGGTTGCCCGACTTGTTGATCTGCCGCCCTGAACTTGCTGCTACCGCACTGGAGGTGCTGAACCGATGACTACCACGCTGACGCATCTCGAACGGCTCGAAGCCGAGAGTATCCATATCATGCGAGAAGCGGTCGCCGAGAGTGAAAATCCGGTGATGCTGTACTCGGTGGGCAAGGACTCCGCCGTGATGCTGCACTTGGCGCGCAAGGCGTTCTACCCGTCGAAGCTTCCGTTTCCGTTGCTGCACGTGGACACTACGTGGAAGTTCCGCGAGATGTACGGCCTTCGCGACGAGACAGCAGCGGCGCCGGACCTCGATCTCCTCGTGTACAAGAATCCGGAATGTGTGGAGAAGGGAGTCAACCCCTTCACCCACGGCAGTGCCGTCCACACCGACATGTGGAAAACCGAGGGACTCAAGCAAGCCCTCGATCACTACAAGTTCGACGCCGCATTCGGTGGCGCCCGCCGTGACGAAGAAAAATCCCGCGCCAAGGAACGGATCTTCTCGATCCGATCGGCAGCGCACCGCTGGGATCCCAAGCAACAGCGCCCGGAATTGTGGCGGATGTACAACGTCCGCAAATCGCCGGGGGAGAGCTTGCGCGTGTTCCCGCTCTCGAACTGGACCGAGCTCGACGTGTGGGAATACATACGCCAGGAACAGATTCCGATTGTCCCGCTGTACTTCGCCGCCAAGCGTCCCGTCGTCGAACGTGACGGCGCGTTGATCATGGTCGACGACGACCGGATGCCGTTGCTGCCGGGTGAAACACCGGAACTCAAGAGTGTTCGTTTCCGAACCCTCGGGTGCTATCCGCTGACCGGCGCTGTCGAATCGACCGCGACATCCTTGACCGACATCATCCAAGAGATGTTGTTGACCACCACATCCGAACGCCAAGGCCGGGTCATCGACCACGACTCGAGCGCGTCGATGGAGAAGAAGAAGCAAGAGGGGTACTTCTGATGACCGTTTCCTCGGATCTGATTGCCGACGATATCGAACAGTATCTCGAACGTCATGCCAACAAGACGATGCTCCGCTTCATCACCTGCGGCAGTGTCGACGACGGCAAGAGCACGCTCATCGGTCGCCTTCTCTACGAATCGAAATTGGTTTTCGAAGACCAACTTACGGCTCTGGAAAACGACTCACGCAAGGTCGGCACCCAGGGCGAAGGTCTCGATTTCGCGCTCCTCGTCGACGGACTGGCTGCCGAACGTGAGCAGGGCATCACTATCGACGTCGCGTACCGGTACTTCACGACCGAGCGTCGCAAATTTGTCGTCGCCGATACTCCTGGTCATGAGCAGTACACCCGCAACATGGTCACCGGCGCATCGACAGCTGACCTCGCGGTCATCCTCATCGATGCTCGCAAAGGTGTGCTCACTCAAACCCGCCGCCATTCGTACTTGGTTTCACTGCTCGGTATTCGACATGTAGTCATCGCCGTCAACAAACTCGATCTTGTCGACTACTCGCAGGAGGTGTTCGACAACATTGTCGCCGAATACCGTGCTTTTGCAGACGAAATCGGTTTGAAGAACGTCGTTCCGATTCCCATGTCGGCATATATGGGGGACAACCTCACCGAGCGCAGCGCGAATACCCCGTGGTACGACGGTCCGACACTTATCGATCACCTCGAAACCGTCGAGATCGACGATGATGTGCAGCAACGCCCGTTCCGTATGCCGGTGCAATGGGTCAACCGCCCCGACCTCGATTTCCGCGGCTTCTCCGGCCAGGTCACTTCCGGCATCATCCGCCCGGGTGATCGGATTCGAGCGCTTCCCAGCGGAAAGGAATCGACCGTCGCGCGCATCGTCACGATGGACGGTGATCTCATCGAAGCCATCGCCGGCCAATCCGTGACCATCACACTGACCGACGAGATCGACATCAGCCGCGGCGACATGCTCGCTTCATCGGATGCGCTGCCCCCGGTAGCCGACCAGTTCGAAGCCCACGTGGTGTGGATGGGTGAGCATGAGATGCTCCCGGAGCGGCCGTACCTCTGCCAGATCGGCACTATGACGGTCCAGGCTCGAATCACCAAGCCCAAGCACAAGATCAATGTCAATACTATGGAGAAGACGGCGACCGACACGCTTGCACTGAACGAAATCGGTGTCTGCAACCTGAGTTTCGACCGTCCGGTGCCATTCGACCCGTACGCCGACAACCGTGATACCGGTGGATTCATCCTCATCGACAGGTTGACGAACACCACCGTCGGCGCCGGACTCATCCAGCATTCTCTTCGGCGTTCGGACAACATTCACTGGCAGGCCGTCGATATCGACGAGAAGGCGCGAGAGACGCTCAACAGTCACAAACCGTGCGTAGTGTGGTTCACCGGGTTGTCCGGCTCGGGTAAGTCGGCGATTGCCAACGAGTTGGAGCGTAAACTCCATGCGCTAGGCTGCCATACCTATCTTCTCGACGGCGACAACGTTCGCCACGGACTCAACCGTGATCTCGGATTCACCGAAGCTGATCGTGTCGAAAACATCCGCCGCGTAACAGAAGTCGCTAAACTTATGGCCGATGCCGGACTGATCGTCCTCGCTTCGTTCATCTCACCGTTTCAGATCGAACGTCAATCCGCCACGGAAACCATCGGCGCCGATCAGTTCTTCGAGGTGTTCGTCGACACCCCGCTGGCTGTCGCCGAAAAGCGAGATCCCAAGGGGTTGTACAAGAAGGCGCGCAGTGGTGCGTTGAAGAACTTTACCGGCATCGACTCGCCGTACGAAACTCCGGTCTCGCCGGATATTCGTATCGATACGACGTCATCGTCGACTCTCGATGCCGCTGATCAGATAATCCGGCATCTGCTCGAACGCGGAATCATTCACTGATTTCTCGATCTGCTGATAACTCAACCCTCAATTAAGGAGTCCTACATGCCTTCTCGTGACGAGATCTGCGCCGTTGTCGACAGCTACGTCAAGCTGCTCGGATCGCACCAGATCGATGAGTTGATGGAATTGTTCCATCAGGGTGCTGTGCAGCACGAGCCCGTCGGTGTTCGCACCAATCGGGGTTTTGACGAGATTCGGGCATTCTTCGCCGAGAGTGAGGACACGCCGTTCACCGTGAGTCTGCTGACCCCTGTCACTGTTGTGGGCAAGTTTGCTGCGATGCAAATGCGTGTCGAGCGCGAAGGTTTGGAGGATTTTGCGTCTACAGATCTCTTCGAGTTCGATGACAACTGCAAGATTCTCTCGATCACTGCAGTCCCCGACATCAAGGCCCTCATTCCCTGATTCGGGCGGCCCGGACGGCTGGAGCGTTCGAGAACGGGAGCAGATGTGCACCGATGTCGGGGCAGGAGAGCGTGACCTGCGCTGCATCGACAAACCGATACGGTTGTGCTGCAACTACTCCAGCAAGATTCTTGCGTAGGCGGGACATCTCGGCCCGTACGGTCACCGTGCGGGCTGGGTCGTCGAACAGGTCCTGAGCTAATTGCGACGCGGTGCGCCCTCTTCGCTCCGATCCCAGGAGAAACAGAATTTCCGCATGGCGCTGGGTGGGGGAGTACGTCCATTCACCCAACTCCGAAGACACTGTTACCGACATGCTCTCGGAATCACGCAGATCGACGTGCACTGTGGGAGCAGCGACGTTGCTTCCGGTGGAGGTCGGCCTGATCAGCCAACCTCCTGGTAGCGGATCCAATTCGCACAGCCCGAGGGCCGGGAACCACGTCCGGCCGGGAGTCAGCGCCGAGGGCAGCAGGATTCGAGTGCGATGTGGCAGAGAATCGACCGCCGCAACCCAGCCATGAGCGTCGGTGACCAGTGCGGGTGATCCGCCGCGTGCGAGCATCGGCGCTGCAACAGAACGTAATTGGTCGAGGTTGTCGCGGTGCTTGTCACGCAGGTGTGATTGGGCAAGACGTGCGACGGCGTCGACCAAGGCGAGTGTGGTGGGGTGAATGGTCTTGGCCGGCCCGCTGATGTCGACCACGCCGATTACCCGATCGTCTCGTGGATCTCGAATAGGTGCACCCGCGCAGGTCCACGGGTGATGGCTGCGCGCATAGTGTTCCGCCGAAAAGATCTGAACGGCTTGATGCGACACCAATGCGGTACCGATGGCATTGGTGCCGACAGAGTCCTCGGCCCAGTTTGCACCCTCGATAAATCCGAGCCGCCCCGCCTGATCCAGGACCCGATTGGATCCGCTGCGCCACAGCACTGTTCCACGTATGTCCGCGACAACCATGATGTTCTCGCCGCTCGCAGTCACCGATTCGAGTCCGCGGGTCACGTCGTCGAGTACGTCGTACAGGCCCGATTCACGGCGACGTAGGTCGAGTTCTGCCACATCCATCGACGGTTCGATTCGGCTCTGTTCAGGATCGACTCCCAGCTCTCTCAGCCGCTGCCAGGACTTGCGGATCACGTCGCGGGGACGC
Organism: Rhodococcus sp. MS16; assembly: GCF_013277795.1. Taxonomy (NCBI): domain Bacteria; kingdom Bacillati; phylum Actinomycetota; class Actinomycetes; order Mycobacteriales; family Nocardiaceae; genus Rhodococcus; species Rhodococcus sp. MS16. The sequence continues at coordinate 858,590 of NZ_VBTM01000003.1, read as the reverse complement.
GCGGGGGATCGATCACCGGCCATCGTGGCGTCGTACACCGCGGCGAGGGTCCTCGCGTAGTTGCGAGGATCCTCACCGGGTGGCATCGCGGGCTCGGGCAACCGCGTTGTGGGTGTGGCCATGTCAGCGATATACCAACCCTCCGTCGATGAGTCCGGCTTGGCCGGTCATGTAATCAGAATCCGGTCCGGCCAGATAGGAGACGAACCCCGCCACGTCGTCGGGAGTCTCGGCTCGACCCAGAGCAATGCCGCCGACAAACTTTTCGTAGGTCGCACCTTCCGGTGCCCCGGTGAGTTCGGAGAATCGCTTGTCGATGGTGACCCACATGTCGGTTCCCACAACTCCGGGGCAGTACGCGTTGACTGTGATGCCGTCTGATGCGTATTCCTTGGCCGCAGCTTGGGTAAGTGCCCGGACGGCGAATTTAGTTGCGCTGTACACACCCAACATGGCAAAACCGTCGTGGCCTGCAATGGACGATGCGTTGATGATTTTCCCGCGCTGACCGAGTTCCTTGAACTTCGCGGCCGCGGCTTGAATACCCCACACCACGCCGTCGACGTTGACGCTCCAAATCTTGGAGACTTCCTCGGGGGTGACGTCGGACAGGGGGCCTACCAGTGCTATTCCGGCATTGTTGACGATGATATCGAAGCCGCCCAACGTTGAATGTGCGTGTTCAATGCTTGCCTGCACCTGGTCGCGGTCGCTGACATCGGCGATGAACGTGGTTGTCCGACAGCCGATTTCGCGAATCTCTTTGGCGACGGCATCCAGCTTGGTCTGGTCGAGATCGACTAGCGCGATGTCTGCGCCGTCGTGGGCGAGCCGGAGTGCGATTCCACGTCCGATCCCTTGGCCTGCTCCGGTGACCAGTGCAACTTTGCCGGTGATGCTCATATTCAGTGTCTCCTCGTTGGCGGGTAAGCCGATGAGTGAGTTATATGTGATGACGACCACACTATAGAAGGGTTGCATCGCGTTGCAAACCCGAACAATCGGACATCGATTGCAACTGTCGGCAACTCTCCCTGTGTCCGGTTCGGTGCCTTCATAGTTGCGCGACCACTTCGCGAATTGCTTTGTGGCACAAACCGGGAGAAGAAGATATGACTGCAACAGTCGATGTTCCGAAGGGTTCGGCGACGCCGAGCCGTCGACCCTCGCGCCGCTGGATTCCGTTCGGTGCTGCAAATCTTGTGATCGTTCTGGTTCTGGCTCTGGCGAGTTGGTATCTTCTGGCCGATCCGGTGACCAGCCCCTGGAATTTCTATCCGTTGCCGTTCAATGCAGCGCTGTTCTGGGCCATACTTTTTGTGGTGTTCATCGGCTTCAACTGCGAGTTTGCCGGATTCGATCAACTGCCGCAGCCGGCCAGAGGCGTTGCAATCATGGCAGCGACAGCCGTGTTCGCGGTTGTGGTGACGTGGTTGCTCGCCAACGGAATCGGGAGTCTGTATCCGGACTTCGCGGCAGACCGCGCCGGCGGTCTCGGCTACTTCGCCGGTGCGTTGTTTGTGCTGTTCGGGTTCGGAACCTGGGTGATGGTGGTGCTGAACTGGCAGCATTGGCCGTGGGTCTCCATCGGGATGAAGCAGCCGTTGGTGGGTCTGTGCGAGATCGCGTTTGTCGCGGTACCGACGCTTGCCCTGTATTTCGTTTTCGGGCTGCCGTCCGTATCGCTGTCCGCAACCAATCCATTGATGACCGTCGACACCGTGCTCGGGTGGTTCTACTGCGTTGTGGTGGTCGTGATCTTGACCGGTCAGACTCTGGAAAATTGGCCGTGGCGGCTGTTCGGTGGTGGAGGGAAAACCGCACTCGCGGCTACGGTGGGCAATTTTGCACTGGGAACCGGGCTGTACTTCGTGGCACTGTCTGTTGTGAAGGTTCTGCTGGGAAGTGCTGCGGTTGCCGAGTTGGGTGGCGTCGTGAATCAGTTTCCGGCCCAACTCGGTGTGTGCTGGGCCTTCTGGATGATCTTCTGGGCCAATGCATTCGGAAACAGGCCGACTGGGTTCGCTGACGGGGTGAACCTGTTGATCCGCGCAGTGCTCACGTTGGGGCTGGCAGTGGTGACGTTCCTCTTCTACTACCGTTTTGCTGCCGAGCACATTCTTCACGAACCCGCAGTGGCCGACGGATTGCACGGCAATGCACTGGGTTTCGTGGACTGGGCGGTGCTGTGGACGTTGTTCTACGTTGTCGGTTTCCAGTCGCTGGGGCTTGGCCGATTGAAGCCTGAATCCGTGTGAACTGGTTGCCCGCAAATGTATGCGGGCAACCAATCGCGTAGGTCAGACTTTCGTGAGGGGTGCTGACTCTGCGGCAGTTTCCTTCTGCGCCGCGTTCTTTCGTGCGGGAATCAGCAGCGTGATTGCGCCGGCGATCAGTGCGGCACCGCAGGCGATGAGCAGACCTGTACGGAACCCGGCTTCCGTCGGGAGGGTGTGACCGGCGAAGTCCATACTCATCTGAGCCAGGACAACGCCAACGACAGCGGCGGAGATCGAGGTGCCGACGGACCGCATCAGGGTGTTGAAGCTGTTGGCCGACGCCGTGGCGGACGGCGGAACCGCGCCCATGATGAGGGCGGGCATCGAGCCGTAGGCAAGGCCGATTCCAGCGTTGCAGATGCAGGTCACGATCAGCAAGCCCCAGGTCGATCCCATGAGAAGCATCGAAGATCCGTAACCCAGTGCGATGACCAGGGTTCCGAGAAGCAGTGTCATCTTGGGGCCGCGGGCGGCGGAGAGCTTTGCCCCGGCGACGGAGACGGCCATCATGACAAACCCGCCGGGCGCCATCCACAGACCCATTGCGAGCATTGATTGACCCATGCCGTAGCCGGTCGCGGCGGGCAACTGAAGAAGCTGGGGCAGGATCAGTGCCTGGGCGTACATCGCTAAGCCGACGGCTACGGAGGCGGCTTAGTGAACAGCACCTGCGGCCTGGCGGTGACGCGGAGGTCCACCAGCGGATCGTCGGTCTCGAGTTCCCACCAACCCCACGCTGCGAGGACGATGACGGTGGTCGCGAAGAGGCCGAGCGTTGTTCCGCTGCCCCAGCCCCAGTCCGCGCCTTTGGACACAGCCAGCAGAAGCGAGACCAATCCGACTCCCAGTCCGAGTGCTCCGATCAGATCGAAGCGTCCGCCGGTGTTGTGTACCGGGGTGGCGGGAACGAAGAACCAGATCAGCACGGCGATGATCACGCTGAGAACGGCGGAACCCCAGAAGAGGACACGCCAGTTGGTGTGCTCGGCCACGGCAGCTGCCATTGGCAACCCGAGTGCGCCGCCGATGCCCGTCGTGTCGAGATTCGGTGCGCGGATCGAGAATGGATCGGTAGAAGGACTGGCATGGACAAGCCCACGCATTTGATCGAGTTCGAAACCATGCTGCTCGGGCGATACGTCGGCCTCCATCCGCCGCAGTACAAGCATGGTGGCAATCACCTCGATCGAAGTGCGTACAGGTTGCTCAGTCGCATCGACATGCAAGGCCCTATGTCGATCGGTGAACTCGGCGAGGCCTTCGGGCTGGATACATCGACACTCAGTCGCCAGACGTCCGCAATGGTGAATTCGGGTCTGGTTCAACGTATTTCCGACCCCGATGGCGGTATGGCGCGAAAGTTCCGCATCACCGACGAAGGGATGCGCCGACTCGGTGCGGATCGGGCTGGCAACGTGGACGGCCTGGATCGGGTCGTGGCCGATTGGGAACCTGAGGATGTGGCGACGTTTGCGATGTGGCTTCGGAGGTTCAATTCCGACGTCGAGAAACTAGCCGGACGTCCCTGGCCGCGAACGTAGCGGGGCACAGTCCGGGAGAACTTCAACGGCCCGGGGATTGCAACGGATTGCAACGCTTGTGACCCGGGCCACTTATGCGATGTGCTGTGTATCACATTCCCAAAGAAGGAGAAGTGATGACGCAAACCATCGATTCCGCAGTCGTAGCCGCGGAAAGCTCGACGGCTGTGACACCTCAGGAGCGCGTCGACGCCTGGCTGGCGGATTTCGAGTCGGCGCTCGCCGCTCGTGACATCGAACGGGTCGCAGCAAAATTCGCCCTCGACAGCTTCTGGCGAGACTTGGTTTCGTTCACCTGGAACATCAAGACCGTCGAAGGTCGCGAGCAGATTGCCGACATGCTTTCCGAGCGTCTCGACGACACTGATCCTTCAGGATTCCGGACCACCGAGACCCCCGACGAAGCCGACGGCGTCACGTCGGCCTGGATCGAATTCGAGACCTCGACGGGCCGCGCGCACGGACACCTTCGGCTCAAGGACGAACTCGGCGATCCTGTTGCTTGGACACTGCTGACGTCATTGCAGGAACTCAAGGGACACGAAGAGGGCAAGGGCACCCGCCGGCCACGCGGCGCGAAGCACGGGGCAGACCCGGACCGCATCACCTGGGCCGAACAGAAGGAGATCGAGGACCGCGAACTCGGCTACACCACACAGCCTTACGTCGTGATCGTCGGCGGCGGCCAGGGCGGAATCGCGCTCGGAGCGCGCATGCGTCAGCTCGGAGTTCCGGCCATCGTGATCGACAGCCACGAGCGGCCGGGGGATCAGTGGCGCGGACGCTACAAGTCCCTGTGCCTGCACGATCCGGTTTGGTACGACCACCTGCCCTACATGCCGTTCCCCGACAACTGGCCGGTGTTCGCGCCCAAGGACAAGATCGGCGACTGGCTCGAGATGTATACCAAGGTCATGGAGGTTCCGTACTGGAGTTCCACGACCTGCACGTCGGCGTCATTCGACGAGAAGGCCCAGGAATGGACCGTCGAGGTCAACCGCAACGGCGAGAAGCTGACCCTGCGTCCCAAGCAGTTGGTGATGGCAACCGGGATGTCCGGCAAGGCAAACGTTCCGACGTTCCCCGGTCAGGACAAGTTCCTGGGCGATCAGCACCACTCGAGCAAGCACCCCGGCCCGGATCAGTACGTGGGTAAGAAGGTTGTGGTCATCGGGGCGAACAACTCCTCGCACGACATCTGCGGCGCTCTGTGGGAGAACGGCATCGACGTCACGATGGTGCAGCGCAGCTCGACGCATATCGTGAAGTCGGATTCGCTGATGGATCTGGGCTTGGGTGATCTGTATTCGGAACGCGCACTCGCTGCCGGTATGACGACACACAAGGCCGACCTCACGTTCGGTTCGCTGCCGTATCGGATCATGCACGAATTCCAGATCCCGGTGTACGACGCAATCCGTGAGCGCGACAAGGACTTCTACGATCGCCTCGAAAAGGCAGGCTTCGAGCACGACTGGGGCGACGACGGTTCTGGCCTGTTCATGAAGTACCTAAGACGCGGCTCGGGTTACTACATCGACGTCGGCGCTGCCGAATTGGTTGCCAACGGAGACATCAAGCTCGCGCACGGCAACATTCGTGAGCTGACCGAGAACAGCGTGATTCTCGAAGACGGAACGGAACTACCGGCCGACGTGGTGGTCTACGCAACCGGCTACGGCTCGATGAACGGCTGGGTGGCCGATCTGATCGGTCAGGACACTGCTGACAAGGTGGGCAAGGTCTGGGGTCTTGGGTCGAACACCACCAAGGATCCAGGACCGTGGGAGGGCGAGCAGCGCAACATGTGGAAGCCGACGCAGCAGGAAGCGCTGTGGTTTCACGGCGGCAATCTGCATCAGTCTCGCCACTACTCGCTGTATCTGGCGCTGCAGTTGAAGGCGCGCTACGAGGGCATTCCGACGCCGGTGTACGGGCTGCAGGAAGTGCATCATCTGAGCTGAAAACAAACTGCTGTGCGCCTTTTAACCGCCCGCGGTTAAAAGGCGCACAGCAGGTCAGCGCAGGGCGAACTTTTTCGCGACGTCGGCATCCTTGGTCGCGCGCTCGGTGAGGAAGGCAAATGCCAATCCGAGTGCAAGCCACAAGGTTGCCTGTGTAGCGAGGGACGAGAGGCGGAACTCCCACAGCAGAGTTGCCGGGAAGTCGTCGCCCACCTCGTTGATCGTGGGCAGCGAGAGGTAACCGATTGCCACGATGACAAGGAACGCAGCCACCGGAGCGGCGACGCGCACACTGAGGAACTCGTGGGCGGATACAGCTTTTGCCGCCGCGGCGGCCGCGGTGACGGCCAGCAGTCCGAGGATCACGGTCGCGAGCCACAGCCAGGTTCGCTGGTTGATCGTGTCGGGATCGCCGACGGCTGGTGGGTTGGCCGGGTACTTGAAGAAGGGCACCGCCTCGATGGCGAGCCAGCCTCCCAATGCGATGGCCATCACCAACAACGGTCCGGACATGGTGGTGATCCGCCGCGCGTAGTTGGCGACTACGGCGAAGATGGCACCGAGGGCCAAGCCCGCGAGCGACGTTGCGAGGAAGAGTCCAGCGCGTTGACCGTCACGACTGACGAGTGGAGCTTCTTCGTCGCCGTGCGAGTGTCCGGCAGTTTCGCCGGCGGCACTGTTGGCTTCTTCGATCGCGATGGCAGCGTTGACGTGCGGTTCACCCAGCACAAATGCAACTCCGCCGGCAAGGATGCCTGCGATCAAACCAGCCAACAAGCCACGAATCAGAAGCTTCGTGAAATTGTCGACTAGTGGCACGGGAGGCCCATCAAGTGGCGTCCGTCGTGCATCAGCTCATGCATGTACATGCCTGTGCGTGAGATTGCGCCCTGGTCGAATCCGACCAGGTAGAGAGCCAGCATCGCGAACAGCACAACAGCTGCGGCGAGGAAGGCAAGACGAGTCGAATCGATCGACGAGTCGGGAGAGTAGGCGAGTGCCATCGAAGCCTCCTGGGATTTTCGCGTCCCCTAGGTCAGATGCGATGGCCGGAGTGTCTGGCTGTCGAGGTGGTTTCACCTCGAATTACAGTGGCGCGACCGCTCCGGGCTTTCACCGGATTCCTGTCGACCATCGCGTGTACAGAGCGCACTTTAGCAGTGAACACACGAAAATCGTGAAGGATTTTGTTCGCTAGGCGACCAAAACCCTTCACGATCACGGATCAACTCTTGGCGGGGACGTCCAGAACTACCTCGAACTCGAGCAGCGACGCTCCCGAGGCGACGGGCTTGGCGCGCTCACCTGAGTGCGCTGCGCGGGCCGGGCCGTCACGCCAGTCGGCGAACGCCTCCTCGTTTTCCCACTGCGTGACCACGAAGTAGCGGTTCTCTCCGGCGGTGGGGCGCAGGAGCTGGAATCCGAGGAATCCGGGAGAGTTCTCCACGGCATGAGCGCGTGCTGCGAAGCGCTTTTCCAGTTCGGGGCCCGCGCCCTCGGGGATTTCGATTGCATTGATCTTCACGACTGCCATGTAAGCGACATTACCGCGCGGTTCCACCGCGTACGGTGACATTCGTGTTGCATGACGAAGGTGGTACCGGCCAGCCGATTCTGTTGTTGCACGGCCTCATGGGCAGTGCCCGGACGTGGCGCCGGCATGTGCCCTGGATTCGCGAGTTCGGCCACGTCTACACGTTCGACGCGGCCGGTCACGGACGGCCGGCGCCCGCAGAATTGACGACCGAGGCCTTTGTCGAAGACCTTGCGTCGGCCGTCACGATCATCGACGAGCCGATGATCGTGATCGGGCACTCGATGGGTGCCCTGCACGCGTGGTGTTTTGCCGCCGCACATCCGGACCGAGTGCGTGCGTTGGTTCTCGAGGACATGGCACCGGATTTCCGCGGGCGCACTGCGGAGGACTGGGCTCAGATGGTGTCGTCGTGGCCGCAACCGTTTGCCACCGATGACGCGGTGAAGGAATTCTTCGGTCCGGTTGCAGGACAATACTTTCTGGATTCGTTCGACCGCCGCGACGACGGGTGGTACCTGCACGGTGACGTGTCGACCTTCCGCGATATCTCGGAAGAATGGGGCACGCGACATTTCTGGGATCAGTGGAGTGCAATCGAGGTGCCCACCCTTCTCGTCGAGGGTGAGTTCACGATTACCCCGCAAGGCCAGATGCGCGAGATGGCAGAGCGTCCGGGAACTCGGTATGTGCGCATTGCCGACGCCGGTCACCTTGTCCACGATGATCAACCAGACCGGTACCGCGACGAAGTGACGGCGTTCCTGGTTGATCAGAGCTGACTTCGGATCGACGCTCCCGCTTCTTCGAGTTCGACGGCTCGCCTCGCCAGGAGCCCGGCTGCGAACTTGGCTTTGTCTCCGCTGTGTCGCGGCACGACGTGCAGATGGGAGTGAAAGACGGTCTGACCGGCAGCACGACCGTCGTTGACCAGGATGTTGACGCCGTCTGCAGCGATGTCGCACCTCCGCAGCGCGCCGGCGATGAGTGTGCCTACCCGGAACATCTCTGCGCCCTCGTGGTTTTCGAGTCCGTCGAGGTTGGTGGCGTGGCGTTTGGGCACAACAAGGGTGTGTCCGCGACTGACCGGGCGGGCGTCGAGAAAAGCGAGCACGGTTTCGGTTTCGAAAACACGAATTGCGGGCTCGTCTGCCGAGATGATGTTGCAGAAGACGCAGGTATGGCTCATGACTACAGAATGTATCCCGTCGGTGGATCAGAGCAGACGTAGCTCCCGTCCGCGTGCGAGTGCTTCGCGTCGATTGTGGACTTGAAGCTTTCGGTACAGCGTGCGCACCTGCGTCTTGACCGTGTTGACGGAGATGAAGAGTGCGTTTGCCATCTCCGTCAAACTGGCGTCGGACGCGATCAGATCAAGAACTTGTCTTTCTCGCTCGGTCAAGGTGACCAGGTTCAGTTCGTGTGGAAATGTCTCTTCTGGAGCAAGTTTCAGGAATTTGGCAAGTGCGCTCGATCCGGTACCCGCTATGGATTCAAGGTGATCGACGTCGTGTCGAGATATGGTCGAGAACGATCGGAGATTGCCGGTTTGGTCTGCGATGCTGCAGGCATTCGACCAGGCTTCGGCGGCGCGTCGCGGCTCGCCACCTCGTGAATGCGCGACGGCTTGAATCAGGAGTGCCTCGATTTGTGGGCGTGGGTACGACTCTCGCGCCCAATCGAATTGGTGGCACAGCGCGATTGCAGATTCATTCTGACCGGCCCGCTGATACAGGCGCGCGACGGAAACCAGTGTCCAGGGGTTGGCGGCCGGCTCGGCAATGTCCGACGACAGTGCCATTGCCAAGTTTCCGTCCCCGAGCGCGAGGGCGAGATCGATTTTGGTGGAGCGCAACAACGGTAGCGCAAACGAATCGGGTTTCAGCTTTGTGGGGTTGTCGGAAATTGCCTTGCGCAGCAACGTGATAGCTGCGGCTTCTTCACGGCAGGCGAGTGCGTACTGGCAGTGTGTGTAGAGGACAAATGCCCACAGTTCCTCGTTGTTGTCGGGCTCTCCCAGGGTTGCGACGGCCTCACGTGCATCCTCGAGGTCGAGAGTGCACAGTGCAGTCAACGCACGGGCTACCAGTCCTGGCGTTCGTACCATCGAGTGGAGCCATCCATATGTGTTCGGATGTTTGCGCTCGAGCCGTGACCATCCCTGCGACAGAGTGGGTTCCCCGACAATCGCCCAATTCATGGCTACACCTCCCGCCGCATTGCGGGCGATGAAGTCGATGCCTTGTGATTCACCGCCCCAGTACGCCATGCGCATCTCGGTGGTGGATTCGGTGAACCGTCCGCTCAGTTGAAAGGTGATACCCCATTGCACGCGCATCAACGGGAGTTGCGGGCTGACGTCGTCGGGGTTCGTAGCGAGAGCGCTTCTGCTGATCTGGGCCAGGCGGCGGGTCGTTTCGGCTGCAGGCCCGTATTTTCCGGCGACGCGCAGCCTGATCGAGTGAACACAGCCGACATTGAGTACGTCGCGGGCGTCCTTGCTTGCACCGATCGCTCGGAGTTCCTCGGCAGAGCGAGGCAGCGCGGTGATCGGCTTGGGGATGTCGCCCGGCTGCATGGTGAACAGGTCGCGGCCCGCCAGAGCAATCGAACTCTTCTTCGCCGTTGCGGGCGGTATCTGTTGCAATGCGCGGCGTACGATATCAAAGCTTTCGGAAAGCATTGTTACCCAATTATTTTCGATAATATTGATGGCAAGATCCCAGTCGCCGCCTTCGGTCGCGTACTTCAGCGCCGACGCGTGTCGGCCGGAATCGAGTCGGAAATGTGCCAGCGAGGACAATTGCTCTGTCGGATCAAGTCCGAGCTGTGGTTGCGTTGCCATCAGTGACGCGCGAACTGCCGCTGGAAGTTCCCAGCTTTCGTCAGTTCCGATTTCGATCCGGGAGAGTGTGCCGGCCGATTCCAGCTCGAGTAGACGTTCACGAATCCGGTCACGGGATTCGGGGGAGGCGAACAGGTGCGCTGCAGTGCTCACATCGAGGGTTCGCGCTGTCGAGCAGGATACGAGGAAGGCCCGATGGTCAGCGATGTCGGTGTTATCGAGGGTCGTGCGCCGGGTGTACTCGTCGATCGTCTGTTGCAGGTTCAGCTCGAGGAGTTGATCTCGATCATGTTGTGTGGGTAGTAATTCGACGACCGCGGCGCCGGCATGTACGAGAGTTGGTAGGCCGCCGGTCATAGTCGTGATCTTCTCGGCTTCGCCGGGAAGGGGATTCGACCCGATGAACGTCAGTAGGTTTGCCGTGTCGGCCGAGTTGAAGAGTAGTTCCTCGGCACGGATCAGTTCGTGATCTACCTCGAGGAAATATGGTTCGGCAAACAGGGTGAGTCCCGACAATGTCACGGCGATGTCCAACTGGTGGCAGCGGGTGACTAGTTCGACAAGTTGCTCTTCGAGTGCGTGGTTTGGGATGAGATCCGGCCGAATCAATACCAGGAGAACTGGATTGGTGACGGCGGAGAATGCGGCGGCGAGGTCGGTGAACGGATCGCCGGATACGTGTGGGGCAACAATGCCGGACTGCCTGCTCTGGCGGAGGATCGTGGTGAGGTATTCCGATGCGCTCGAATTGAGCGGTGGAGCCGGAACCCACACGAGATCGTGGTCCGAGGTGTCGGAAGATTCGAGCCAGGATTTCAGGAGGTCGGATTTACCGTATCCGTTCGGGGCGCGCACAATTGTCAGGGGAGTCCGGCGATCCAACTTTGCAAAGAGCGCCTGACGGGGGAATGGTCTGGTGATGGCAGAGTGATTGACGCCCTCGACAGTTGCGTCCCCCTCCCGCCCCGACATCCTTGTGTTCCTAATCCCCGTTGTGCTCGTGCTTGCAATCTTCGGACCGACAGGCACAGAGAGATTGGGTGAAATGTCCAATTCTTCGTGTGCTTCCGAAATAGTAACTGGTACGGAGAATTGATGCCCTAATTAGGGCAATTCGGGCACAATTCTTCTCAAGGGAATCCGGTGTCCGGCCGATAATCCAGCCTCACCACGGGCTTTTGTGCCCAGAGAGTGAGGACGTAGGGCCATAGCTCGAGATTCGCCGGAGTGTTAGCGCTCAACCCGCTGTCAGAGGTTGCCCTCACCGGCCAGTGCAAACAGGCCGTCTTCGGTTTGTTCCACCAATCCGTCGACAAGCAGTGAATGCAGTGCGCGGTCGCGTTGACCGGGGTCGGTGAGCCAGACGATGTCGAGGCGCGCACGTTCGACGGGATGGTGGGTCTCTCGAAGAACAGCCATCAACTTGCCGCGGACCTGGCGATCGGTACCGGCGAATTTCTGCACTTTCTTCGGTGGACCGGTGTGTGCCGGTTTTCCGGAGGCAACCCAAGCGCAATTGGGCAGCGGGCAGTTGTCGCAGCTGGGTGTACGCGCCGTGCAGATCACGGCGCCGAGTTCCATCAGCGCAGCACTGTAGGTTGCCGCTCGTGCGCGGGTGCGGGGCAACAGTGCGGCGACGTCCGCGAGATCGCGCGTGTTCGACGGATTGCCCGGCTCTGCGTTGCCGTGCACGGCACGAGCAACAACGCGGCGAACGTTGGTGTCGACGACGGGAACTCGTTGTCCGTAAGCAAAGCACGCCACGGCACGCGCCGTATAGGAGCCGATACCCGGCAGTGACAGCAAAGTGTCCACGTCGCTGGGGACCACGTCGCCGTGTTCGGTGGCCAGGACGCCGGCACACTCGTGCAGGCGCAGTGCGCGTCGTGGGTAACCGAGCTTGCCCCACGCCCGCAGTACCTCAGCCTGGCTCGACGCCGCCATTGCCGACGGAACCGGCCAGCGCTGGACCCATTCCTCCCAGATCGGCGCGACCCGTACCACCGGCGTCTGCTGGAGCATGATCTCGCTCATCAGAATCTGCCAGGCACTGACTCCGTCGCGTCGCCACGGAAGATCACGGGCGCTATCGGCATACCACTTCAGCAGCACCGAAGATTCCACTGCCACCTTGACTGACACACTCCTAGGGCCTGGTTACGCGCTCGGCGACGTTCACCAAGACCCTATCGTTACGCTCCGACATCCAACATGCGCACCTGATGCAGAGAAAACGGTGGGTGGGCGGTATCAAGAACCGCCCACCCACCTCGTCGTTTCGATCAGGACGCGTACTGTGCATCCGTTCGTGTCGCGGTCGACGCGGGCGTCGACGTTCCCGAGTACCGGCGAACGATGATGTAGAGGCAGATCAGTCCGATCGCTCCGGCAGCGGCAAGGAATGAACCGACCTTCCACGCATTGTCCGGATTACCGTTGATCAGCATCACCATGATCATCGGCGCAAAACCGCCGATGATGGCCGAGATCTGATAGCCGAGCGACGCTCCGGAGAATCGGATCTCCGGCGGGAACAATTCTGCGAAGAGTGTTCCCTGAGTGCCGGTTTGGAGCGACATCGCAACGACGCCGACGATCACGGCCACTGCGAACGGCCAGATCGTGTCCGGACTGGAGCCGCCGATCATCAGCCACATCGGAATGCCCCACAGCATCATCGCCGCGGTGCCGAGACCGAAGACGAGCTTGCGGCCGTACAGATCGGAGAGGTAACCGGCCAGCGGGACCAGGGGAATCTGAATGGCGCAGGCAATCAGGATGTACGTCAATACCGTCGACCGCGGGATATCCAGATACGTCGTCGCGAACTGCACGGATCCGGTGATCATCGTGTAGAAGAAAATCACACCGATTGCATTGGCGCCTGCCGCGGCAAGAACCGTGCCCGGGTTCTTCTTGAGGACCTCGAGAATGGGGGACTTGCGGACAACCGGCGATTCTGCGAGCTTCTCGGCAATAGCCTTGAATTCAGGCGTCTCCTCGAGATAACGGTGAATGAGGAACGCGACCGGGAGCATCACCAAACTGATCCAGAACGGGATGCGCCAGCCCCAGGCGAGGAACGAATCCGCGGCGAGAGTGGCTGTAAGAATGAGGAAGACGATATTTCCGAGCACGACGCCAATCGGAACGCCCAGTTGCGCAAAGCTTCCGAACAATCCACGACGGTCGGCTGGGGCGTTCTCGGTTGCCAGCAGCACTGCGCCGCCCCACTGTGCGCCGACGGCCAAGCCCTGGCAGATTCGCAGAGTGACAAGGATAGCCGGGGCCAGCCAGATCACATTGGTGTTCGGGACGAAGCCGACCAGCGACGTGGCAATGGCCATCAGGACAACCGCGGCCACCAACACCGGCTTGCGGCCGTAGCGGTCACCAAAATGTCCCGCGAGCACGCCGCCGATGGGGCGAGCGATGAAACCGACTGCAACGGTGGCAAACGAACTCATTGCTGCAACCACCTCGCTGTCGGTGGCGAAGAACGTCGAGTTGAACACGAGTGCCGCAGCAGTCGCGTAGATGAAGAAGTCGTACCACTCCAGGGAAGTGGAGATGGCCGCTGCGAAGGACGCGCGCCGGGACCTACCCTGGCGCTGCACCGCTGATTCGGTGTTGTTGGTCATCACGATTCACTCTCTGTGGGATCGTTCACTTGGGTTCGTTGAGGACTGGAGTTGCGGCGAATTCGGCGCGAGCGAGCGAGCGACGGTGGACTTCGTCCGGGCCGTCCGCGATCTGCAGGAACCGTGCCTGCGCATACAGGACCGGAAGAATGGTGTCCTGCGACAGCCCGGCGCCGCCGAACACCTGAATGGCGTTGTCGATGATGTCCTTGACTGTCAGTGGAACCAGAACTTTGGCCGCTGCAATGTCATGGCGCGCAGCCTTGTTCCCCTCGACGTCCATCCGCCAGGCGGCGCGCAGAACGAGCAACCGGGCGGCGTCGAGCTTGATCCTGGAATCAGCAAGGTTGGCCTGTACAACACCGAGATCGGCAAGGGGAGACCCGAAAGCGACTCTGGTCCTGGCACGTTCGGTGAGCAGTGCGATTGCGCGCTCTGCCATACCGATCAACCGCATGCAGTGATGAATGCGTCCTGGACCCAAGCGTGCCTGAGCGACTGCAAAACCCCGACCGCGGGGACCGAGCAGGTTTTCCCTGGGGACACGAACACTGTCGAAGACGATTTCGCCGTGTCCACCCTCGTGGCGGTCGTCGAAGCCGAGAACCGTTGTGGAACGGACGATCTGCAGGCCGGGGGTGTCCATGGGTACCAGCACGATGCTGTGGCGGCTACCGACCGGAGCATCGGAGTCGGTCACGCCCATGACCATCGCAACCTTGCAGTCTTCGCGAAGGGCAGCAGTGGACCACCACTTGCGTCCGGTCAGCACCCACTCGTCACCGTCCTCCGCGATATCGAGACACACGTTGTTTGCATCGGAACTCGCGACCTCGGGTTCGGTCATCGAGAAGCACGATCGGAAATCGCCGTCGAGAAGTGGGGTCAGCCACTCGGCCTTCTGCTGCTCGGTGCCGTAGAGATGGAGCAGTTCCATATTGCCGGTGTCCGGTGGATTGCAGTTGACGGCTTCGGGACCGATCAACGGACTCCAGCCCGTCAATTCCGCCAACGGTGCGTATTCGAGGTTGCTCAGGCCGGCGCCCTCGCGGGCCGGGAGGAAGAGGTTCCACAGGCCCGATTCCTTGGCCGTTGCCTTGAGTTCGGCCATGATCGGTGGTGCGCCCCAGTGGCTGGGGTCTGCCGCCAATTGCTGCGCTGCAACGGCTTCGGCGGGTAGGACGTGCTCTTGCATAAAAGTCGTCAGCTTCTGTTGCAGCTCTTTGACTTTCGGACTGTATTCGAAATCCACGTCGGTGGTTCCAATCTCGGGGCGCGTCGCACAAAAAGTCAGCGGCGCAGTTCGTGAACAGAGGAAGTGCGGGTCAGATCGAGCGCACGCTGTAGAAGCGGGCCGACCATGTCGGCGACGTCGTCGAATCCTTCGCCGACAGTGTCGCCCTTGGCGTGTCTGGCATTGATGCCCTCGAGGATGACGGCAATCTTGAAGTCGGCGAACACCGTGTACCAGTCGATATCCGGCAGATCGATGTTCCGGCGGTCGGCATATCGTTCGAGTAACGCAGCGCGACTGGGAAATCCGTCCAATCGAGCAAGTCCGCGAGTGATCGGGTTGTCGACGGCTCCGGGTTGATCCCAGAAGCTGAGCATGATGCCGACGTCGGCGAGTGTGTCTCCGAGTGTTGCCATCTCCCAGTCTAGAAGGGCAACAATCTTTCCGGGATCGGAGCGGGAGTAGAGAACATTGTCGAGTTTGACGTCCCCGTGCACGATCCCGGGTAGGGATGTGGTGGGAACGGCACGGCGAAGTTTGTCGAGGAGTGCCGCGACCTCGGGGCGATCAGTGGTTCGAGAGGCGTCCCATTGCCGCGACCATCGGTCCAGTTGTCGCTCCAGGTATCCGTTGGTTCGCCCGAAAGTGTTGAGTCCCACTGAATCAGGATCGACAGAATGAAGGTCGGCGAGGACATCGGCAAAGGCAAGTCCGGCGCGTTCTCGATCGGCCGGAGACAGGGCGGCGGCGGATTCCGGGATGCCGATGGAATTGCCGTCGATCAGTTCCATCAGATAGAACGTCGCGCCGAGTACGTCTTCGTCCTCGCAGAGAAGGAACGCCTCAGGTACCGGCACCGACGTGGATGCGAGCGCGTCGATGACGGTGAATTCCCGAACCATGTCGTGAGCGCTCGGAAGTACGTGACCGAACGGCGGACGCCGTAATACCCAGGTGTTCGAGCCGTCTGCGACGCGGTAGGTGGGGTTGGATCGCCCGCCGCTGATGAGTGACGCCGTGATCTCTCCGTCGATCCCGCCAGCGAGATGTGTCGACAGGTACGTGGAGAGTGCGTCGAGGTCGAGTCCGGAGACGACGCGGCCTGCGTCGGACGTCGTCGATGATGCCGCGGACATTCGATGCACGCTCCTTTCGATGGAAACACAGCCGAACGATCGTTCGGCTGTGGATCATCATCAATGGAACGATCGACAAATGTCAACCATGAATAAATATCGAACTTCCTGCGAACATTGGTGCGGGAGCAACGGTGATCGAACCGCTTGCCAAACGATCGTTCGCCTGACATTATGGGCATTTAGTGACGCAGGTCTCACGGATGGTGGAGGTGTGGATTCCGGTGAAACGCGTGGAAAGGAAGGAGTGTTCGGGCCGGTCAGGCCGGTTCGACCATCGCGGTGGCCAAAGCGCAGTAGCGATCCGCAAGGTCCTGCGCGCTCAGTGGGCCGTCGGCACGCCACCACACGCAGACCTGCTGCCCCATGTTGATGATGGCGCGAACGGCGTCTCGTGGGTATTCGGTGCGAAACGCGCCTTCTTCCACTCCGCGTTCGATGACATCCCGGAAGATGTTCTCCTGCTCGTCGCGCAGTGCGACTACCAGGCGGTGTCCCGGCTCATCGAGACTGCGCAGCTCGGTTGCTCCGACAAGAGCGTCTTCGCGCCGCGTCGTGTGGAACATGACCCAGGCGCGAACCAGCGCTTGCAGTTGGTCTTTCGGCTCTCCGCCCGAGCGGAGCAGCGCGCTACGCGTCATGCCGTGAGCGTCTCGCAGTGCCTGGAGCATTATTTCCTGCAGAATGTCCTGCTTGGATTTGAAGTGGTGATAGATGGATGCGACTGTCAGATCGGCGCCTGCAGCGATGTCGCGCATGGATGTGCCGTGGTAGCCGCGTTCGTTCATGTTTCGGACGGCGGAATCGAGAATGAGCTGCCGGACTGCGGCAGTTTTTGCCACGCTCATTTTTCGAACTCCTCGCGTTCTGCACGTCTTCCGGTATCCGGACACAGCGTAGTAGCCGAACGATCACAAGGTTCGACGGGCAGCAAATATCCGCCGTGAACTGTGAAGATCCACGTCCTGTGAGCTTATCGTTCGTTAACAAGAGGAGAATTGCCTGTGCAGCACATATCGCTGACCGTGGACGATGGCATTGCCGTCATTACTCTCGATCGACCGGACAAGCTGAACGCCTTCACCACAATCATGGAAAACGAGCTGATCGAGGCGTTCGACATCACCGACGCTGACGATTCCGTACGCGCCGTGATTCTGACCGGAGCAGGCCGAGCGTTCTGTGCCGGCGCCGATCTGTCCTCCGGGCCGGATACCTTCACCGAATGGAGCGCCGAGCAGAACGAAGCAGAGGAGAGTAGTGCCGGCGAACGGCGCGATGGCGGCGGTCGTGTGGTGTTACGGATGTTCGACTCCCTGAAGCCGATCATCGCGGCGATCAATGGTCCCGCGGTCGGCGTCGGTATCACCATGACTCTCGCAGCGGACTTCCGCTTGGCGGCTGACGACGCCCGGATGGGGTTCGTCTTCAATCGCCGAGGCCTTGTGCCCGAATCTTGTTCCTCATGGCTGCTGCCGAAGTTGGTTCCGCTGCAACGAGCGCTCGACTGGATTTACTCCGGGCGTATCTTTCCGGCTACCGAAGCCCACGCCGCCGGATTGGTCTACCAACTCTATTCTGCCGACGATCTGCTTGGTGAGGCTATTGCCCTCGCGCGCAGCCTTACTCGCCACAGCGCTCCGGTTTCTGTTGCTCTCTCGCGTCAGATGGTCTGGCGCCTGCTGGGCGCCCCACATCCCATGGTGGCGCATCGGATCGAGAGCATCGGGATCAACGCCAGAGGTGCGCAGGAGGACGTCCGGGAGGGCATCAGCGCCTTCCTCGGCAAGCGTGACGCGAACTTCCCAGATCGGTGCAGCGACGCGATGCCTGACCTGTTCTCGGAACATCTCCCGCGACCGCAGTGGTGACGGAAACACAGTGGTGACGGAATCACAGTGGTGACGGAATCACAGTGGTGACGGAATCACAGTGGTGACGGAAACCCTTACCCGCCACCGGAATCGAGGATTCCGGTGGCGCATAGGGAACGGCTCAGCGGCCGGTCCAGACAGCCGGGCGCTTCTGCGCAAAGGCCAGCGGGCCTTCCTGTGCGTCGGCGCTGGTGAAGACCACCTTCATTGCAGCGGCGTTGGCTGCCCACACATCAGGCTCCCAGTCCGATGCCGTTGCGGTTCGATGGATCATCGACTTCGACTCCCGCACCGACAGCGGCGCGTTTGCCGCAATCTGCTCCGCCAATTCGAGTGCAATGTCCAGTGCGGTTCCCGCCGGTGCCACTCGGTTGACCAGGCCGAGTTCCTTGCCCTGAGCGGCCGTGATCGGTTCGCCGGTCAGGGCAATTTCGAGCGCCACCTTCCGTGGGACTTGTTGCTGCAGCCGGATTACACCGCCGGCAGCGGCGAACAATCCGCGCTTGACCTCGGGCAGGCCGAGCTGCGCGTTCTCGTCGACCACTGCAAGGTCGCTCGCGAGCACCAGTTCGGTGCCACCGCCGAGTGCAAATCCGTTGACCGCGGCTATGGTCGGCTTGCTGATCCAGTGCTGTACGTAACCCGCGAAACCCCATTCGGGATGGCCGTCGGCGTCGGTGCTTTCTCCCTCCGACAGAGCTTTGAGGTCCGCGCCGGCGCAGAACGCGCGTCCGGAACCGGTGATCACGACGACGCGCACGTCGGCGTCGGCTTCGGCCTGTTCCAGCAAGGTGCCGACCGCGGTCGACAGAGCCGCGTTCACCGCGTTCAGGGCCCGCGGCCGATTCAGGGTGATGATCGCAACCTGCCCACGAACCTCGTACAGTGCTGCTGCTTCGGATGTCTGGTGCTCGGGCGTGATTGCCATGGACTGCCTCTCGTCGTAAAGTCTTACCTAGCGCTCGTTAAACTGTTATCACGGGCGTGCCCGAACAGTCAAAGATGTCGGATCACCACGAGGAGCATGTATGCACGCGGTCCAGCTAGCCGAATTGATCGGACCGGAAGGGTTGCGTTCGGTGGATATCGCCGAGCCGACAGACCCGACGCGGATAGTGGTGGATCTGCATGCCGCCGGAGTGTGTTTTCCGGATCTTCTGCAGACCACCGGCAGTTATCAGATGGCGCGTGACTTGCCATGTGTTCTCGGGTTGGAAGGCGCGGGAGTTGTTCGTAGTGTGCCGGCAGGGTCGGATCTGTCCCCGGGTGACCGCGTAGCCGTGTTGTCCACGGAGGACGGATCCTGGCAGCGTACTGTGGCCGTGAAGCCGTCCTCGGTCTTCCCGCTCCCTGATTCCGTTTCTCTCACAGCAGGATCCGGATTTCTGGTCAACTACCTGACTGTGCATTTCGCGCTCGACGAGCGAGCTCGGTATCGAGCTGGTGAGACGGTGTTGGTTCACGGCGCTGCAGGTGGAGTGGGTATTGCCGCATTGCATGTCGCTGCCGCGCTCGGGCTCGAAACCATTGCGGTCGTGAGCACGCCGGAGAAGGCCGCACTGGCTGCCGAGTCGGGAGCATCGCATGTCGTCTTGGTTGACGGCTGGAAAGATCAAGTTCGCGAGATCACGAACGGTCGCGGCGTCGATATCATTCTCGACCCCGTCGGTGGTGATCGTTTCACGGACAGCTTGCGCAGTCTCGCTCCCAACGGTCGCCTGATCGTCTTGGGCTTCACTGGCGGTGAGATACCGACTGTCAAGGTCAATCGACTTCTGCTGAACAATATTTCGGTGATGGGCGCCGGATGGGGTGAGTATCTGCGAACCGATCCCGGATACCTTGCCCGTCAATGGAATGTGCTTTACCCTTTGCTCGAGTCCGGAGTTCTGCGAGTGCCCGAACCGACTCTCTATCCGTCAGATCGTGCCGTGGATGCGTTGACATCCCTGAAAGACCGGTCTGCTGTCGGAAAAGTGGCTCTGTCCTTCGAATGAGCTGGAACCATTCATCTTTCGTGAACGAAACCTTGGAGTGAAAACCATGTACCCCGGAGCCTATGTCGCAACAACCCCGGACAAAGCTGCTGTCATCGTCGCGGAGACCGGTGCGGTGGTGACGTTTGCGGAGTTGGAAGCGAATTCGATTCGCATCGCGCGTGTTCTGCACGAATTGGGTTTGCGACGCGGCGACAATCTGGCGGTACTCGCGACCAACAACATTCAAGTTTTCGACATCTACTGGGCCGCCATGCGGTCGGGTGTTTATCTCACGATGGTGAACTGGCATTTGACCGCTCCCGAGGGTGCCTACATTGTCGAGGATTGTGACGCCAAGATTGTCATCGTCGATTCAGCGCTACCCGAATTGGCGGGAACATTGGCCGATCTCATTCCGGCGAATGTGATTCGGTTGTCCTTCGGCGGCGAGCTCGAGGGATATGCCTCGCTCGACGCGGCGGCGGCGCTCGAGTCCGATGTGCCGTTGCCGGATCAGCCTCGTGGTGCCGACATGTTGTACTCGTCGGGAACGACCGGTCGGCCCAAGGGGATCAAGCCTGCGTTGCCTGATCGTCAGATTCAGGATGCCGGTGATCAGATGACGGTGATGAATCAGACTGCTTGGGGCGTTACGGATTCCGATGTCTATCTTTCGCCGGCTCCGCTGTATCACGCTGCGCCGCTTCGTACCTGTGCATCGGTACAGGCGTTGGGCGGAACCGTCGTGGTGATGAACAGGTTCAATGAAGAGAAGGCACTCGAGTACATCGAGAAGTACCGCGTGACGTACAGCCAGTGGGTTCCGACGATGTTTGTTCGGATGCTCAAACTTCCACAGGAAACGCGAGAGCGTTACGACATTTCGTCGTTGCGTCTGGCGGTGCATGCTGCGGCGCCGTGCCCGGTTGACGTGAAGCGTCGGATGATCGAGTGGTGGGGCCCGATTCTCGACGAGTACTACTCGTCGACGGAGTTGAACGGTATGACTATCGTCCATTCCGACGAATGGTTGCGTAAACCGGGAACGGTGGGCCGGGCGGCCTTGGGTGTTCTGCATATCTGCGGCGAGAACGGTGAGGATCTGCCTGTGGGAGAAGTGGGCACCCTGTACTTCGAACGTGATGCACTTCCATTCAACTACCACAACGCACCTGAAAAGACCCGGGAGGCACAGCATCCCGAACATCCGACATGGACAACGACGGGTGATGTCGGATATGTCGACGAGGACGGCTATCTGTTCCTGACTGATCGTAAGTCGTTCATGATCATCTCCGGTGGTGTGAACATCTATCCGCAGGAAATCGAGAACGCGCTGATCGAACATCCGTCGGTGTTGGATGCGGCAGTGATCGGTGTTCCCGACGACGAGATGGGCGAGATCGTGATGGCAGTTGTGGAGCCTGTTCCCGGTCTGGAAGCAGATGATGCGCTTCGCGACGAATTGCTCGATCATCTGCGGGGGCAGATTGCGAAGTACAAGCTGCCGAAGCGGCTCGTGTTCAGCACCGATCTTCCGCGCACCCCTACCGGAAAACTTGTCAAAGGTACACTGCGTGCTCGTTATTCAGACAATGCCGGCGCACGATGAGCGGCCCGTTGCATGGAGTGCGCGTACTGGAGTTCGCCGGCCTCGGGCCGGGACCGCACGCTGCGATGATGCTGGCCGATCTAGGAGCCGATGTCGTCCGCGTCGAACGTCCGTCGGGCGGGCTGGAAATCTCGCCCAAGGATCAGGACCAATTGTTGCGCGGTCGCCGCTCGATCGAGGCTGATCTCAAGACCGACGCGGGACGGGAACTCGTCAGGGCCCTTATTGCGAAAACCGATGTGTTGGTGGAAGGTTTCCGCCCCGGCGTTACTGAACGGCTGGGGTTCGGTCCGGACGACTGCAGGAAGATCAACGACCGACTGATCTACGCCCGCATGACGGGTTGGGGGCAGGACGGCCCACTCGCTCAGCGCGCGGGGCACGACATCACTTACCTTGCGCTGACCGGTGTCCTCCATACGATCGGCCCAGCCGACAAGCCCGTGGTCCCGTTGAATCTCGTGGGCGACTTCGGTGGTGGCTCGATGTTCTTGATCCTGGGAATCGTCTCCGCGCTGTACGAACGCGAGAAGTCCGGTAAAGGCCAGGTGATCGACGCAGCCATAGTCGACGGAACGTCAGTACTGGCACAGATGATCTGGTCGCTGCGGGGCAGCGGGCAGTGGAGTGATTCTCGCGCAACCAATCTGCTGGACGGTTCGACTCCGTTCTACGACACGTATCGCTGCTCGGACGGCAAGTTCGTTGCTGTCGGTGCACTCGAACCGCAGTTCTATCGAGCGCTGCTCGACGGTCTGGGATTCGATCCCGCGTCACTGCCCGAACAGATGGATCAGGATGGCTGGCCGGAACTGCGCGAGCGATTCACGGAAGCGTTTGCCACACGTACACGTGACGAGTGGACGGCGCTCTTCGAATCGACGGATGCGTGCGTTGCGCCGGTGCTGAGTCCGGCGGAAGCTGCAACTCACCCACACCTGGCGCACCGTGGAACTTTGGTCGAAGCCGACGGAATAGTGCAGTCGGCGCCGGCACCGCGATTCTCCCGGACAGCAACGACTCAGCCCGCGGGGGCGCCCAAACCCGGCGCGGATACAGCAGCCGTGTTGAGCGACTGGCTTGGGGCCTGAAGTGGTGGGCACCTGAAATGGGGGGACCTGAAGGCAGGTTCCCCCCAGGTCGTCAACGCCGCCGGTAGGTCGGAGCCCGCTTCTCGAGAAATGCCGCAGTAGCTTCTGCAGCGTCCTCGGTGAGAGCGGTAATGACCTGCTGGCGGTTCTCGAACTCGATCGCCGCATGCAGGGTCGGGGTTTCCAGTGCCAACCACATGCCCTTCTTTGTCATCTCGACCGAGACCGGCGGATTGTTCAGGATCTCACCGGCGATTCGAAGTGCTTCGGTGAGAAGGTTTTCCGAGTCGACAACTTGGGAAACGAGCCCGATGGATCGCGCATGCGCGGCGTCGAATCGACGCCCGGTCAGCATCAGTTCGTGTGCATTGCCGGCCCCGACGATGCGTGGCAACAACCACGAGACGCCGATATCGCACGCCGAGTATCCGGCGGTAATGAACGAGACCGCAAATACTGCCTCGGGTGCGGATATCCGGATGTCACTGGCGCAGACGAGTGCTAGTCCGCCACCCGCCGCCGGCCCGTTCACCGCGGCGATCACAGGCTGGGGGAGTGAATTGATTCGCTCGGTCAGATGTGCAATGTCCTGCTGTCGTCCGAACGCCGCAAGGGTTCTGCCTTCTGCCTCGTCTCGCTCGGAGTCGCCGTAGCCCTTGAGGTCGAGCCCAGCGCAGAACGCTCGTCCCGCACCGGTGATGACCACGACACGACATGTTCTATCCGACGCGATGTCGTCCAGCGCTGCAGTTAGTGCCGCGACCAGATGGACGTCGAGCGCGTTGAGTCGTTCGGGTCGATTGAGAGTGAGCAGGGCAATGCCCGGCGTCGGTGTACTGATTTCGAGTAGGTCGGACATAGCCTGTTTCTCCTTGTTACTTATCGCTCGCTAAGGTATGAATATCAGTGAATCGCTTACTTCGGCAAGACTCTTCCGTCGCCGCTTCCTGCCGCGACCGGACGACTGCCTGAACGACAAGGACCCGACATGACTGCAACACGACCAGACGTCTACTCGACCCATGACAACGGCGTACTTCGTGTTGTGATCAACCGCCCGCATCGAATGAATGCGGTGAACACCGAAGCGTTGCAGAATCTCTCTACGATCTTCGACGATCACGCGCGTCGCGGCGACGTACGGGTAGCGGTACTCGAGGGAGCAGGCAGAGCATTCTGCACCGGGGCGGACCTCGCGGATGCAGTGTTGTCGGGTCCGCCCTCCGCGGACACCATCGATGCAGCCAACGACCTGGCGCGTGCCATCAGGTCGTTCCCCACCCCCGTGATCGCAGCGGTGCGAGGTCCCGCTGCAGGAGTGGGTGTTTCACTGGCATTGGCGTGTGATCTCACCCTAGCTGCGGAGTCCAGTTACCTCCTGCTCGCCTTCACCAAGGTGGGCTTGATGCCTGACGGCGGTGCAACAGCTCTTGTTGCGGCGTCGATCGGCCGGGCTCGGGCCATGCGAATGGCACTCCTAGCGGAAAAACTTTCGGCACGAGACGCTTTCGACAGTGGACTGATCTCGCAGATCTGCCCGGACGACGCATTCGACGACGAGCTTGCGGAGCTGATTCGTCGCCTGGGTAGCGGGCCGGGCAAGGCATTCCAGCAGACCAAGGACGCGATCAACGACGCCACCCTGACCGAACTGGACTCTGCCTTCGAGCGTGAGCGTGCCGGACAGATCTCACTACTCGCCGGTGCTGATTTTGCGGAAGGTGTTGCGGCGTTCCAAGGCAAGCGGGCGGCGGTGTTCGGTGGGTAGCAGTAGGCCGGGTGAACTGAGCGACGGGTTGCCGTCCGTGAATATTTGCAATACATCTCAGCTTTGACGTGGCACACTGGGTGACTCACAGCCGACGCACACGATCAGGAAGGACGCTCGAATGCACGCCAGCTTGTACTCGTACCGCAAGTCGCAGTCGATGATTCGTTTCCTGGACCGGCTGGCGGAAAACTCCGGCACGGCCGCCGGATTCCGCATGTGCTGAAGCCCCACCACTCGGGGCGTGCGCGTCCCGATACCAGCTCACCCAACGGGTGACCTCACGGCCGACCTCGGCCACCCCGGACGATCACACCTCGAGAACCACCACTCCCTCTGTGAGAGAACAAGGTTGTCGATTGTCATGCCTCGCCCACCCACCGCCATCACCACCCGAACCTGGATGAACGCGCACGTGCGAGTCCTCAACGCCACCTACGAGGACTTCGACCTCGTACCCGCCGCTCGCGCGGTCGTGCTGCTCGTCGAGGATCTTGCACTCACTCTGGTCGAGCACTCTCCGCGCTTCGTCGTGCGCTCCCAGCATGTGGCCATCCCGCTGCCACGGACGATCCAGCTGTTCGAGTACGTGCACACCCCGCCACGTCCGACGATCGACGACGACACCCGCGCGAGTTTTGCCGGCGTTCTGGCGCGAGACCACTATCGGTGCGCGTATTGCGGCGCGGCGGGGGCGACGACGGTCGACCACGTGTACCCACGTAGCCGAGGCGGAAACAACAGCTGGTCGAACCTCGTAGCGTGCTGCCTGACCTGCAATAACGCCAAGTCCGATCAGACCCCGGAAGAGTCAGGCATGCCGCTCCTCTGGGTACCTCGAACGCCTCGCACCGACCGCAAACGCCAACACACGATCTGGCGTGAATTGACTCCTCATCTCTGAATTGCCTTGGAAGGAGGCACATCCCATGACGACGATGATGACCTTGGCTGACCTGCTGCCTGTCTCGGAGGAGGTCGGAGACTGGGCCGTCGCCGCCTGCCGAGGTGATCGGCACCCAGACCGGTGGTTCCCCCACCCGAGTGAGGCGTTCGACTACGCGGCCGAGACCTGCGCCCGGTGCCCCATCACCATCGCGTGCGGCGCCTACGCGGCCGATACTGCGCAGACCGGGGTCTGGGGCGGCTGTGAGTACCGGCAGGGCAAGATTGTCCGCTGACTGCACGTCGGACCCATACCAGTGGTGGTGTGGGTCCGACGGTTTCGATCGTCTCAACGCCTGTCAGTTCTTGGCGATGTCCCGACCGATGATCTCCTTCATGATCTCGGTGGTCCCACCGTAGATCGTTTGAATTCGACTGTCGACGTAAGCTCGCCCAATCGGGTATTCCATCATGTAGCCGTACCCGCCGTGCAATTGGACGCATCGGTCCACGACACGCTTTTGTAGTTCACTTGCCCACCATTTTGCCTGCGCCGCTTCGACGGCGGAGAGTTCCCCGTCGTTGATCGCCAGGACTGCATTGTCGACGTACGCCTGTGTCACGTCGATTTCGGTGAGCATCTCGGCGAGCGCAAATCGTGTGTTCTGGAAGTCGCCGATGGGCTTTCCGAAGGCACGGCGGTCGAAGGCATAGGCCTTGGTCCATTCGTAGGCTGCACGTGCCACGCAGATTGCGCTGACGGCAATCGAGAGTCGCTCGCGGGGAAGTCGTTCCATCAAATGGATGAGTCCGCCGCCCTCTGTACCGAGTAGGTTGCTTGCCGGAACACGGACGTTCTCGAATGACAATTCGGCTGTGTCCTGGCCTGCAAGACCCACTTTGTGGAGCTTGCGACCGCGGGTGAACCCTTCCATCCCACGTTCGACGACCAGGAGGCTGAAGCCGCGCGATCCTGCGCTGGGATCGGTACGGGCAGCGACGATCACGATGTCGGCATGGATACCGCTCGTGATGAATGTCTTCTGGCCGTTCAAGATCCAGTCGTCTCCGTCACGAACGGCAGTGGTCTTGATGCCCTGCAGATCGCTACCGGTTCCCGGTTCGGTCATCGCAATGGCGCAGATGATCTCTCCGGCAGCCATTCCCGGAAGCCAGCGTTGTTTCTGCTCGTCGGTACCGAGATCGGCGATGTACGGGATGACGATATCGTCCTGGAGTCCGAGCCCGGCGCCGAACGAAGTGGTGGCGCTACGGGCGATCTCTTCGGCAACGATGTAACGGTAGCGGTAGTCGAGTTCTCCTGACCCGCCGTACTGTTCGGGTACGGCCAAGCCGACGATGCCCATCTTACCGGCGGCAAGCCATGCCGATCGGTCCACGAGACGGTTTGCTTCCCAGTCGTCGTAGTGTGGGCTCACCTCACGGGCGATGAACTCGCGGACGGAATCTCGATAGGCTTCGTGATCTTCGGTGAAGAGTGTGCGACGCATACTTCCCCTCCTGTCCTAGACGGAAACGCGTTCGGTCATCGAGCGCAGACGCGCTCCGATGATGTCCTCGGCTTCGGAGACCATGCGCTGCACCATGTCGTCGACGGTAGGGATGTCGTGGATCAGCCCCTGCGAGGTTCCGACGGTCCAGATGCCGGCGTCGGGATCGCCCTTCTCGTAGACGGTGCGTCCGCGGGCGCCGGCGACCAGTTCGCGGACGTCTTCGAATTGTCCTCCACGTGAGAGGATGTCGACCACCTCGCGGCTGACCGTGTTGCTGGCGACGCGAGCGGTGTTGCGCAGTGGCCGGAAGATGAGTTCGGTCTGGGTCTCGTCGGCGGCGACGATGGCTTCTTTGATGTTCTGATGAATCGGCGATTCGACGGTGCACATGAAGCGTGTGCCCATGTTGATGCCGTCGGCGCCGAGAGCAAGGGCGGCGACGAGTCCGCGGGCGTCGGCAAATCCGCCGGAGGCGATCATCGGAATCGAAATCTTCTCTGCCGCTGCGGGGATCAGAACCAACCCGGCTACGTCGTCTTCGCCGGGGTGACCGGCGCATTCGAAGCCGTCGATGCTGATGCCGTCGACACCGAGGTCCTGAGCCTTCACCGCGTGGCGCACGGTGGTGCACTTGTGGAGCACCTTGATTCCGGCGTCGTGGAACATCGGCAGGTGCGGTCCGGGGTTGGAGCCGGCGGTCTCGACGATCTTCACGCCCGAATCGACGATCACCTGGCGGTACTCGTCATATGGCGGCGGTGTGATGGACGGCAGGATCGTGAGGTTGACGCCGAAGGGCTGATCGGTGAGGTCACGGCAGCGGGCGATTTCGTTGGCCAGGTCCGCGGGTGTCGGTTGTGTCAATGCGGTGATGAATCCGAGTGCGCCGGCATTGGCTACGGCAGCAACGAGTTCCGCTCGCCCTACCCACTGCATACCGCCCTGCACGATGGGATGGCGAACACCGAACGTTTCCGTGAATGCTGTTGAGATCATGAGGGTCCTTGCTGTTGCGTCGGAGTGGAAGTCGGTCAGAGGTGGCTGATTCCGGCCAGGTCGCTGACGTAGTTTCGTGCCTTCGTGGAATCGAAGGAGCGTGCGATCTGCAGTTTCTCGGCTTCTAGTGAGCCTTCTGCGTGGGTTGCGAGTACGGATTGGTATCCGCCGTAGTCGCGGGCGGTGAGGTCGGCGATGAAGTTGAGTAGCCTCAAACGCTTTTCGGCAGGAACTGCTGCAGCGTAATACTTTTCGAGTACTGCGCGAATGTCGGGGTTGTCCCAGTCTTCGCCTCCGGGACCGGTGGCGAGCAGGCCGCCCGAGAGGTCGGTGAGTATTGCGACCGCGTTGTGAAATCCGTGGGCGAAGTGGTATTTGGCCATGTTGACGGCGAGCGGATCGGGCTGCTGAACGCCGTGCGCACCCGGCTTGGACCGGACGGCGGCCAGTTGCGCCAGCCCACGGACGGTTTCGCTCCAGGTGATCAGTTCCGTGATCTTGCCTTTGACGTGGCCGGCTTTGCTGATGCCGTTGGCTTCGGCGATCAGCGATGCCGCGCCGACCATGATGTCGAGCAGTGGCAGTTTGTAGTTGATGGCGGTGAAGCGGTGGTAGTCGACGAAAGCCAGTGCGAGCGGGCCGGCGAGTTCGGGTTGGCGGTTGAGGAAGACCCGATTCTTCGGTACGCGTACGTCGTTGAAGACGGTGAGCGATTCGAGCAGCTTGTGCTTCGTGGAGATCGGGAACTCGAACGAGTTGCGTTCCCCGGCAGCGTACGGGGAGACGTACAGTTCGAGGCCCGGCGTGTCGATCGGGATGGCGAAGGAGACCGCGTAGTCGGCGTCGTCGGGTCCCATGGCGCGGGTGGGTAGCACGATGAGCTCGTCGGCGTTCGCGGAGAACGAGGTGTGGCATTTGGCGCCGCGCACGGTGATGGAGTCGGCGTCTTCGTCGACGATGTGCAGGTAGAGGTCGGGGTCGGCCTGTTGACGCGGCGCGAGTGAACGGTCGCCTTTGACGTCGGTTTGGGCGACGGCCAGGGACAGGTCGCCTTCGCACACCCGCTGGTAGAAGGCGCGGGCGTTGTCGAGCCCTTCGCCGGTGGTGGCGCGTAGGAGTGCAAACAATGCGTCGCTGCCGACCTCTTTGAGGACGATGGTTCCGCCGCCGCGTCGTGATACCTCTTCGATGAGTGCTCCGCGGCGCACGAGGTCTTCGGCGGAGTTCGGTGCGACGTAGAACGCGCTGACTGGTTCGCCATCCACGTCGGTGATCGCGAGGTCGGGTCGGTCGTCGGCGATGTCGTAGCACAGTGCCGAATGATCCACTGCAAGAGTCAGTTCAGGCTCCGCGTAGACGTCGGATATCTTCTTCCCTCGGTAGAAGACCCGACGGTCGTCGTTGAGGCCTTTTCGGTACTGGTCACTGGACCGTATGCCCACGGGATACTTCCTTGCTCTTCGGTCGCGGTTATTGCCCTGAACATAGCTTAGCGATCGCTATATAAGCTATGTTGCACGGTCTTCAGATGTCAATGGGTTGGGTGAACGGCCATGCATCAGCGTGGTGACCCGTTCGGCGGCTTCGCGCACAAGTACGCCGAGTTCGGTAATGCGTTCCCCGGTTACGGATGACGGTGCGTCGACCAGGCAGAGAATCAGTGCGGGTGATGTGTCTTGATCGAATGCGGTCGCGTTCACGGACAGCAGTTGGTAGTGCGCGTTCGGGTCGATTGTTCCCACGGCAACGTCCGCGGACAGCAGTCGACGTGCCTCTCTCAGTGCGAGCGCGGCCCGCTGTCCGCCGACCCCCGGTGTGCGCAACTCTGCGACCGCATCGGAGATCGAACGGTCCTGTTGCCAAAGGCATTCCACGGCAAATCCGCGCTCCCGGACAGTGTCGAGGATCGGTTCGTACTCTGCCTGTAAAAAGTCGGTCTCCGTGCTCAGGGCTTTTGTACCGAGTTGGAGCCACTCGTCGAGTTGATCCTGCCCGTACCAAGCTGCCAGTGCGGCGCCTAATGGTGGTGCCATCAACACCTTGTCGCCGACGCGTAGTCCGAGCGTTCCGCTGCGTCCGGAGATCGGTTGAACAACTTCTGCGACAACCAGATCGGCGCCTGACCGGATGAATCCCAGGCATGCCAGTTCTGACGTGTCGGCCAATTCATGCATGACGGTTCGGGCGAGATCGACGACATCGGTTGCGCGAGAGGCGGCCTGACCGATCGGGACCAGGGCGGGGCCGAGTTGGTACGTCTTGCGAACGGGATGGCGGACGAGCCAGCCCGACTCCGCCAGCGCGACGACCATGGGATAGCAGGTTGCCTTTGCGACCCCTAGGTGCCGAGCAATGTCGGCGAGGCTTCGCCCAGTTTTGGGATCGGATGCCAACAGTTCGGTGAGCATGACGATGCGATCGGTCTGCGGTGAGTTACGTGCCATGTGTTCGCATAATGCCACTCTGGCGCCGCACTGTGACCCACGCTACTGTTCAGATACTTAGCGATCGTTAATCAAGCGCCATGATTTCCGGAAGGACAACACATGACTGTCAATGGTGGCGAACTACTTGCCAGAGCCCTGGCCGAAGCTGGAACTACCGAGGTATTCACCCTGCACGGAGGGCATTTGGATGCTTTCCTCGTTGCCTGTCGGCGAAACGGCATTCGCCTCACCGACACCCGTCACGAAGCCACTGCCGGACATGCCGCCGACGCCTACGCGCGGGTGACCGGGACGTACGGCGTTTGTGTCGTCACGTCCGGTCCTGGCTTTACCAACGTCTACACCGCGCTGACAAATGCGCTCCTCGATCGCACCCCGACCATCTTCGTTGTGGGCGCTCCGCCGATGCGCGAGACCGAGACGAATCCGCTGCAAGGTGGGTTCGATCAGATAGCAGCGGCCACACCGGTGACCAAGTGGGCCTATCGCATAACCGACCCCGCACGCGTGCCCGAAATCGTTGCACTGGCTATTCGTAAGGCTACGACCGGAATTCCGGGTCCGGTGCTGCTCGAAGTTCCGATCGACGTGATGTTCGGCGAGGCCGACGAAAATGCCGTGAGATTCCCCGCGAACTACACAGTCGACGCCCGGCCCGGTCCAACTGCCTCGGCCGTCGAAGCCGCACTCGATGTTCTTGGCGAAGCGAACAATCCTGCGATAGTCATCGGCGGTGGTGTCACGTTCTCCCGCGCCGGCGAGGCTCTGGTGGCATTCGCGGAAGCAGTGGATGTACCAGTGTTCTACCCGGGAAAGTCGGATGGAGCGATACCCGCAAGTCATCGTCTCGCCGGCGGTGGACTGTTGGCGATCGGGTCTTTGCCTGCGCTCGGACAGCCCACTCCCGACGTAGTGCTGATAGTCGGAGCCCGGGCCGGAATGTTCACCGGCGGGCGCACCAGCTTGTTCCCTGGCGCGCGATTGATACAGATCGACGTCGACGCGTCCGAAATCGGACGTATGCAGGATGTCGAGGTTCCGATCCTCGCCGACTGCCGCGAGGCGCTCGTTGCGTTGAAAACTGCTGCTGATCAACGTCAATGGCCCGACTGGAGGACCTGGGTCGAGGCCGCCACCAGTGCGAAGCACGCACATCGTCATGGATTCACGGATGAGCAGACGCAGACCGGCAAGGCGCATCCGTACTTTGCGGCGCGCGCGATCGTAGAGGCTTGCCCTCCCGGCACGACCTTTGTCATGGACGGTGCCGAGGCGCCGTCATGGGGTGAATTCTTCACGACGACAGAACAAGTGGGTGGCGTTCTGCGCCTCGGATATCTCGGTTGTCTGGGAGTCGGGCCGGGATTTGCCATCGGCGCACATCGTGCGCGCCCGGAATCGCCCGTCGTGCTGATCACCGGCGACGGTGCTGCAGGATTCCACATCCAGGAATTCGACACCATGGCCCGTCACGGAATACCCGTTGTGACAGTGGTATTCAACAACGCAGTGTGGGGGATGTCGATCCATGGTCAGGAAGCTGTGTACGGGGATGAAGGTATCGTCGTCTCAGAGCTCGCGGACAGCGCATATGAGAAGGTTGCCGAGGCCTTCGGCGGGTACGGCGAGCGAGTGAAGGATGTTGCATCTATCGCCGACGCGATGAAGCGTGCATTCGACGCTGGGGTGCCCGCATGCATCAACGTCGAGGTGGATCCACACGTCGTCCACCCCATTACGACAATGATGCTCGGCGACGTCACCAGCACGGACGAAATCGTGGTCCCCTACTACGAGAACATTCCTCGCTGATGTCGACACGTGTTGCGGGGAAAGTGGCGGTCGTCATCGGCGGAGCATCCGGCATCGGTTGGGCAACAGCACAATTGCTGGCGTCAGAAGGTGCAACTGTCGTGATCGGAGACATCGATGTCGAAGGTGGACGGTCCCGCGCCGTCGAACTCGGCAGGGGAGCCGAAGCCGTGTGCGTCGATGTTGTCGACGAGGAATCGGTTCGCACGGTCTTCGAAGAAACTCGGGCGAGGCTCGGTCGGGTGGACATTGCGGTCAACTGCGCCGGCTTGAATCTGCCCGGATTCATCACCGAGTTGGACGCCGATACGTGGAGGCGCACGGTGGATATCTGCCTGACCGGTGGGTTCTTCGTCATCAAACATGCTGCCCGAGCGATGGAGGCCGGGGGAGCGATCGTCTCGATCACCTCTCTGAACGCACGCCAGGCTGCCGCAGGGTTTGCGGGATACTGCTCCGCCAAAGCAGGTCTCGCCATGCTCACCGAGGTTGCAGCGCTCGAGCTCGGTGAGCGCGGAATCAGGGTTAACGCCGTCTCACCCGGTCTGGTCGAGACACCCCTTGTCGAGGGGCTGACATCTGTCCCGGTCATCCAGGCAGATTTCACGGAGAACACCCCGCTCGGACGTAACGGGTCGCCGCGCGATGTTGCGGAAGCTGTGCTCTACCTGGCCTCCGACGCGTCGTCGTGGACAACGGGGGAGGTTCTCGACGTCAATGGCGGTGCGCATTTGCGTCGGTACCCCGATGTCATGAAACACCTCGGGGCCCTGTCGTAGCGGCAAGCTTCGCGGCTGCCCTGCCGCACATGAATCCGCTCCTTCGAACTGAGAAAGATCTACTCACATGATTACGGAGTACCGCCTCGCCGACGAGAGTCGTCGTCATGCTCTTGCTCGACCCGACGCCCTTGCTCTGACTGGCCGTGATGGTTCGATCACTTTCGCGGAGTTGGACATTCGAACAAACAGGCTTGCGAATGTTCTGATCGCGCTCGGTTGTGGTCCGGGCTCTCGGGTGGCGGTCGTGGACAGAAGTTCCACGCAGGTGGTCGAGGCAGTGCTGGCCGCGGCGAAGATCGGGGCAGTGACCATCCCGGTGAATTGGCGATTGTCCGGTGTGGAGGCCGCCGAGGTGCTCGCCGATTCGGAAGCGCAAGTGTTGTTCTTTCACAGTGAATTCGACGGGGTGGTCTCCGCAGTCCGGGAATCCGGAGCGCCGATGCAGCGGTTGGTTCAGATCGACGGCACCGGCCCATTGGACTACGAAGCTCGATTGGCTGGTGCGAGCGCGGTGGATCCCGGTTGGCGTGGAGGCTCGGATGACGTTGTTCTGCAACTCTATACGTCCGGTACGACGGCAAAGCCCAAAGGTGTTCTCACGTCGAACCGGAACCTCGGGGCGTGCACACAGACCGGTGGCCCGTGGGGATTCGACGAATCATCCGTCAGCTTGTGTGCGATGCCGCTGTTTCACATCGGTGGATTGGGTTGGGCCCTCGTCGGTCTCGCGAACGGCGCGCACAACGTGATTCTGTCGGAGTTCACGCCGCCTGACCTGCTGGACGTGTTGGAGACCATGAGCATCACGAATACATTCCTGGTGCCTTCCGTGATCGGGATGATGGTCGAAGTACCGGGCGCGCGAGACCGAGATTTTGCAGCGCTCAGATCTATCGCCTACGGGTCCTCGCCGATCACACCGGCAGTGTTGAGGCGAGCTCTCGACACATTCGACACCCCGCTGTTTCAGGTCTACGGTTTGACCGAAACACACGGAGCTGTAACACAACTCGATGCGGCCGACCATTCGGTTGACGGAGAGAGAGCCTCGCTGTTGCGGTCGGTGGGCAAGCCGTACCCCTGGGTGGAGTTGAAGGTTGTGGGCGCGGGAACATCCGAAGGAATGCTTGGAGAGTCGGTAGCACTTGGAGAGTCGGGGGAGATCTGCATCAGATCCGAGCAGACTACGCAGGGCTACTACGAACGTCCGACTGAGACGGCGGCTGCGATCGATGCAGACGGTTGGTTTCACACCGGCGATGTCGGACGGATCGACGACGATGGATACGTCTACATCACCGATCGGATCAAGGACATGATCATCTCCGGTGGCGAGAACGTGTACCCCGTCGAGGTCGAATCGGTGATCGCCGAATATCCCGGCGTTTCACAGGTTGCCGTTGTCGGAGTGGAGGATCCGGTCTGGGGTGAGGCAGTCAAGGCGGTGGTGGTCGCTGCTGCAGATCACGAACTCGATGCCACCGCGATACTCGCATTCACGCGAGCACGTCTCGCCGGATACAAGTGCCCGAAATCGATCGACGTCGTTGCTGAACTTCCACTTGGCGCTACCGGAAAGATACTCAAGCGCGAACTTCGAGCGCAGTACGCAGCACTGTGAGAACTAGCGAGTCCGCTTGCGGCGAGGCTTGTATCCCACCGTGTTCAGGGCGATCTCTGCGTATTTCTTGGCGACTTCCTCCGGGCTGAGTTCGCCTTCCGCGTGGTACCACCGCGGAATGGACTGACACATGGCGAGTAGTGCGCGAGTGGTCTCGGCTGTATCGGCGACAGAGAACACTCCTCGTTCGACGCCATCGCTGACGATGGCGAGGGCGAGTTCCTCGATGCCCTTGCGGACAACGCGGTATCGCTGCCGGTTCTCGGGGCTGAGGTACCGCACCTCACCTTCGAGGGCAGCCAGGCGCGATCGGGTTGTCATGCGCAGCACGATTGCTTCGACGACATTCGTGAGCTGTTCGCACGGGTCGTCACCGCCGTCGGCCGATGCGGTGTGTGCACGCGCGAGCACGTCGCCGGTCGAGATCTCCAAGAGCGCGAGGAGGATCCCTTCCTTGCTCTGATGGTGGTAGTACAGCGCAGGAATCGTGACACCGACGCGACGCGCGATGTCTCGCACGGAGGTGCCGTGGAAGCCGTTGTCGTAGAATCCTTCGAGGGCAGCTTGGAGGATGGGGCTCAGTTCGAGTGGCTCGATCCGTCGCCAACTGGCCTCGGTGGTGGCGATTTTCGCCGAATTCTTCGTGACCATGACTTCTCCATTAGCTATCGTTCGATAAGGTTTGGGGGGATCGTACGCTGCGGAGGTCCATGCTCCTTCGTGCGGCGGACTACGGACAAGGCGGTTGGTTTCCGCGACCAGGCCCTTCCCGATGTGTCGGAATATCGCGGCGGGTGCACAATATTGAAATGCCGAATTCAAGTCCTAAGTCCGCCTGGAAGTCCCTCCGTGAGGGAAACGAGCGATTTGTGGGCGGCGAGTCCATCCATCCCAGCCAGGGAATCGCGGATCGCGCGAAGCTGGTCAACGAACAGCACCCCACCGCCGTGCTGTTTGGTTGTGGTGATTCACGTGTTGCCGCCGAGATCATCTTCGATCAGGGGTTGGGTGACATGTTCGTCGTCCGCACTGCAGGTCACGTGCTCGACGATTCCGTTCTCGGTTCCATCGAGTACGCCGTCCATGTTCTCAACGTGCCTCTCATCGTTGTGCTCGGGCACGACGGCTGTGGCGCCGTCAAAGCCACGCTCGACGCTCTCGACAAGGGCGCAGTGCCAGACGGTTTCATTCGCAGTGTGATCGAACGCGTTGCGCCGTCCATTCTCATGGGACGCAACGAAGGCCTGAAGACTGTCGACGAACTCGAGGGCCGGCACGTTGTCGAGACGGGCTCGCTCATCATGCAGCGGTCACGAATCATTGCCGACAAGGTGGCCAAGGGAGAGTGCGCGATCGCAGGTGTCACCTACACGCTGTCCGACGGACACATGCGCCTGCAGGGCGTAGTAGGCGAAATCGGCGAGTAGGCCGGGATAATCCCCGCAGTCCTTCGTCACACGGTGCCGACACGCCGTCTCAGCTGACCGTTTGTGAGCCTTTCGCCAACTACCGTTGAGACCGTGTTGGAACCGAATGGACCACTGCCCCCTCAGATCTACTGGCGTCGCCGGGCTCTGGCCATCGGTGCTGCCGTTATCGCCCTGGTGTTGCTGATCTGGGCGATTTCGGCACTGGTCGGTGGGGGAGACGATCCTGCCGAAGCAGATGCCGCGGCCGCGACTTCCTCACTGACGTCGGAGGTGTCGTTCACGCCGAACCCGTCAGGAAGCAACAGCTCCGGCGGCAACGGTGGCGGCGGCAGTGGTGATTCCGGTTCGAATGGTTCTGCGACGTCCGCTGCTGCGAGTTCGACAACCTCGGCGACCAGTGCGGCTCCGGTGCCTGCTGGGCAGTGCGCCGACTCGTCCCTCGCAGTCAAGGCAACCGCAGACAAGCCGACCTTCGCCGGTGGTGAGGAACCGACCTTCACGATTGTCATCACGAACATCGGTTCCGCCGCGTGTGACCGCGACCTGGCCGGCGGACTCCAGCAGGTGCTTGTCTACAGCATCGACGGTAAGAACCGACTGTGGTCCAACGTCGACTGCTACCCGCAGCCTGCTCCGGATGTGCGCAACCTCGAACCGGGTGAGCAGGCCGCCTTCAAGGTTGCCTGGTCTGCCACGACGTCGACTCCGGACTGCGCCACTTCGCAGAATCCGCAGCGCAATCCCGTGGGTCCCGGCGCGTACACCGTCGTCGGCCAGCTCGGTGCACTACGTAGCGGCGCGGAGCCGTTCAATATCGCCTAGTAGCGGCGCGGAGCCGTTCAATATCGCCTAGTAGCGGCGCGGAGCCGTTCAATATCGCCTAGTTGAACGAACCGGTGATCGAAGATTCGGCGAGCCGTGACAGACCTTCGCGGATGTGACGGGCCCACAGCCCACCGATACCTTCGACTGATTGAAGGTCGGCCGCAGTAGCAGCCAACAGAGCTTGCAAGGTGCCGAATGATCCGACCAATCGGTGGATCTGATGGAACTGAAGCCGCGGTACCCGCATGAGAACCCGGTATCCGCGGGGTGTCATCGGGGTATCGAGGGCTTCGATCGTGCCCGGGTAACCGAGCACTCGGGCGAGTGTTGTCAGGTCGAGGAGATCGGCATCGGTGACACGGTCCAGGGCAGCGAGCACATTGTCCATCGCGGCGGTTCCGACCGGCTCGGGGCCGGCAAGGTAGTCGCGAACGATGAGCTGACGCGCAATGTCGTTGTCGCCGACCAGTTCTTCGAGCTGAAGGGCGAGCTGGCGACCGTCGGTGCCGAGTTCGAGGACGTCCTGTTCGATCTCGAGCGATACGCGTCGAACCATCTCGAGTCTCTGCACCACTGTCAGTGCGTCGCGCAGCGTCACGAAGTCCTCGATCTCGACGACGGACAGCGATCTGGTGACCTCGTCGAGGCGTGCCTTGTATCGCTCGAGTGTCGCAACGGCTTGATTTGCCCGGGAAAGGATCGTGGCGGAACCTTCGATGACGTGTCTGATGCCGCCGACGTAGACGCTCACGATCGACATCGACTGGCTTACCGACACGACCGGGTATCCGGTCTGGATTGCCGTGCGTTCCGCTGCCCGGTGCCGAGTGCCGGATTCGACGGTCGGGATTTTGTGGTCCGGAACGAGTTGAACATTTGCGCGGACGATGTGCGAGCCGTCCGTGGACAGCACCACGGCACCGTCCATCTTCGAGAGTTCCCGAAGGCGGGTGGGCGCGAACTCGACGTCGAGGTTGAAACCACCGTCGCAGAGCGCTTCGATCTCGTCGTCGTAACCGAGGACGATCAGGGCGCCGGTGCGACCTCGAAGAATGCGTTCGAGGCCGTCGCGCAGCGCGGTTCCGGGGGCCAATCTGGCGATGGTTTCTCTCAACGCCGGCGACGACTGGGGATCCGCCATCGCACTGATCATTGAGAAACTCCCTGCTGAGGTCGATGTCACTAAGTCCGGGTCCGATAGCTGGTACTGGCAGATCCTTCGATTAGATTACCTATCCGTGAGTAGCACCTGGACTTTGCCTGACGACCTGACCGTGCCCGTGCCCGTCGAATTCTTCCCGGCGGCGGGTGAGAAGTTGCCTCAGCACTGGTCGAAGTGCTTCGGTTGCGGCGACGATCAGCCGGCCGGGATGGCGATGAGTTTCAAGGCGGGCGAGGGCCTCGAAGTGACCGGACGCCTCGAAGTCGCGAAGAAGTACCAGGGTGGACCCGGAGTCATTCACGGCGGAATTCTGTCCACCGCTTTCGACGAGGTGCAGGGCGTGGCATGCATGGTCCTCGGCACTCCGGTGGTGACCGGTCACCTCGAGATCGACTTTGCTCGGCCGATTCCGCTTGGTTCGGTTCTCGAGTTTCGGGCTCGCGTCGAGGGCACCGTTCGCCGCAAGGTCTACACCAGCGCAGAAGCTGTCATCGTCGAAGGTCCAGCCGCTGATCCGGACGTCATTGTCGGAACGTCGCGCGGACTGTTCCTGACCATCACACCCGAGCATTTTGCACAAACCCAGGAATTTGTCGACGGCGTTCCGACGTCGCCGTTCGGGACCTCGTCCGTCTGATTGCCCTGTGCTGAGCACCTCCGTCATTTGACGGGGGTGAGCTTGGGTCGAGGCGCGCCCTGCTTGCCACCGAGCAAACCGGCGTAGGTCAATGCTTCGGCTATGTTCGTCACTTCGTTGACTCTCATACCGGGAATGTTCGGCCCGGAGTCGACCGGCACTATTGCGCTCGTGAATCCCAATCGGGCAGCTTCGATCAGTCGTCGGTTGACGCCGGCAACTCGGCGAACCTCACCGGCGAGTCCGACTTCGCCGAGGATCACCATTCCCTTGGGAACTGGCTTTCCCTTCACTGCGGACGTCACGGCGATGGCGAGGGCCAAATCGGCACCCGGTTCCGTCATTCGCATGCCGCCCACCGTTGCCGCGTAGACGTCGGCTTTGGCGATCGATACTCCGGCGCGTCGCTCGAGTACCGCTAGAACCATGGCGACGCGCGCGGTGTCCAGGCCGCTCACAGCGCGGCGGGGAGTGGGGAGTGGGGTAGGCGCCACTAATGCCTGTACTTCGCCGAGCAGCGGGCGTTTGCCGTCCATCATCACGGTGACAGCAGTGCCCTCCACCATCTCTTCCCGATGGTGAAGGAACAATCCGGACGGATCGCTGATCTCGTTGATGCCTTGTTCGGTGAGTTCGAAACAACCCACCTCGTCGGCTGCTCCGAATCGGTTCTTCACGCCGCGGACCATGCGAAGCGTGGAGTGTTTGTCTCCTTCGAAATGTAGGACAACGTCGACGAGATGCTCGAGCGACCGTGGGCCGGCCACGGCTCCGTCCTTGGTGACGTGGCCGATAAGGAGTACGGGGATTCCACTGGATTTCGCCAACGACGTGAGCGCGCTGGTGACCGCTTTGACCTGTGTGACGCCACCGACAACGCCGTCGACGTCGGCCGCGAGCATGGTCTGCACGGAGTCGACGATCACCAGGGTGGGTTTGACCTGCTCGACGTGGCCGAGGATGGTCGCGAGATCATTTTCCGCGGCCAGATACATCCGTTCGTGGACGGAATTGGTGCGATCGGCCCGGAGCCTGACCTGCCCGGCCGACTCCTCTCCGGTGACGTACAGCGCGCGGTCTTGCGGACTCCGCATCGCCCACCGGTAGACGACCTCGAGCAGCAGCGTGGATTTGCCGACGCCAGGTTCCCCGGCGAGCAGGACGACCGACCCTGGAACGACACCACCGCCGAGAACTCGATCGAGTTCACCGATCCCGGTGGGCTTGGCCTTGGTGCTCTGGCTGTCGATCTGGGTGAGCGGAGTGGCGGGTGTGGTGGGCAGGACAGCGGCCGATCCGGCCTTGGCGAGCGATGCTCCCGCGCGACTGGCGACCGGAGCGACGACGGACACTTCGGACATGGAGCCCCACGTGTCGCACTCGGGGCAGCGGCCGACCCATTTGGGCACGACGGATTTGCATTCGGAGCACCGGTAGTTCGATTTCGCTTTGGCCACCGGAACAGACTAGAGGCGAGGTCCGACATGGACCCCGCCTCTAGTGTGGCAATTCGTGACCTTGGCGAAACGCAGTGTCCGCCTGAGGTTTACAAGCTCAGTGTCCTGAGCCCTCGACCGGTGACTTCTCGGACACGTCACGCTCGAGTTGCGGGCCCGCATCGACAGGAACCTGAACCG
This sequence comes from Rhodococcus sp. MS16, assembly GCF_013277795.1. Classification (NCBI taxonomy): domain Bacteria; kingdom Bacillati; phylum Actinomycetota; class Actinomycetes; order Mycobacteriales; family Nocardiaceae; genus Rhodococcus; species Rhodococcus sp. MS16. Next base: position 818,344 of record NZ_VBTM01000003.1, on the reverse strand, counting down.
TGACGGGGCCGGCCTTCTCGAAGGTGAAGGTGATCGGGATGGTCAGGCCCGGGCGAACGCCGGCCTTGATGTCTTCGAGGACCACGAGCACGAGCGCTGCGGGAGCGTCTGTGTTCTGGTCCTTGTTCTCGATCTGCTTCTCGGCTTCGGCCTCGGCGGACTCGCCCGCGGGAAGCTCTCCGGCCTGCAGGGATGTCTGCGGCTTGAGCACCAATCCGGCGACCTCTTCACCGGCGACAACGCTTGCAGCGTAGTCAGTGGTGATGCTCACCAGCTTGTCGGTCGTCTCCGTGCTCTCGTTCACGATCGTGAAGGCCAGCACGGCCTTTCCGCCGGGTTCGATGCTGTATTCCTCGGACGAGGGGTAAGCGATATGCACGTTGCGCAGGGCGATGTCACCAACGGTGGCACTGTTGCCGTTCACGGCGGCCTGCTGGACGGCAGTCTGGCTCACCTGTCCCGAGCCGCATGCGGACAGCGCGATGGCTGCGCCTGCAGCCAGTGCAATGGCGGTAGCGACTCGGCGAGTCGGCTTGCGGATAGCAGTCACGGTTTGTCCTCCAGGGCGTCAGGTTCGCACTCCACTAGGCAGAGTAGTAGTCAGCTCTCGCGGGCCGGTCGCTGGGTAGCCACAACGGTTGTCCGCGTGGGCTTTCACGCCGCCGTGAACAGGCCGTCGACGCTGGTTGAATGCACGTCCAACAAGCACTGTCAACCCCTACGCTCGAGCAAGGATGCCCCTGACCTGCGCCGTTGATGCATGGCTGGTTCTTCGACGTGTTAAACTAGTGGAATCGAAAGGGGCACGGGACACATGATTTTCAAGGTCGGAGACACCGTCGTATACCCCCATCACGGTGCGGCGCTGATCGAAGCTATCGAAACCCGCACCATCAAGGGTGAGCAGAGGGAATATCTCGTTCTGAAGGTTGCTCAAGGCGATCTGACAGTTCGAGTTCCCGCAGACAACGCAGAATACGTCGGAGTTCGCGACGTCGTCGGCCAGGAAGGCCTCGACAAGGTTTTCCAGGTTCTGCGTGCACCGCACACCGAAGAGCCCACCAACTGGTCTCGTCGATACAAGGCGAACCTCGAGAAGCTTGCTTCAGGTGACGTGAACAAGGTCGCCGAGGTTGTTCGTGACTTGTGGCGTCGTGAGCAGGATCGTGGACTTTCTGCTGGTGAGAAGCGCATGCTTGCCAAGGCTCGTCAGATTCTCGTCGGGGAGCTCGCGCTCGCCGAGGGCACTGACAACGAAAAGGCCGAGATCATTCTCGACGAGGTCCTCGCGACCGCGTCCTGAATCAACACCACAACAAAGCTGACAGTGTCGGTAGTCGCACTGGTTCCTGCCGCAGGTCGGGGATTGCGCTTGGGTGAGCAAATACCCAAGGCATTCGTCGAACTCGGTGGGCGCACCATGCTTGCACGCGCGGTTGACGGGCTCCGGAAATCCGGAGCGGTCGACCGCGTTGTTGTGATTGTGCCGCCTGAACTTCTCGGATCAGTCAAGGCTGATCTCGGGCGTAGCGACGACGTCGACGTGGTTGCAGGTGGAGCAGAGCGCACGGATTCCGTGCGGGCCGGGCTCGAGGCGGCCGGAGACGCAGAGTTCGTACTCGTGCACGATGCTGCGCGAGCTTTGACTCCGCCGGCGATGATTGCGCGGGTTGTCGCAGAACTGAAGGCGGGTAGCGCTGCGGTCATTCCCGTGCTGCCGGTCACGGACACCATCAAGTCTGTCGATGTTGTCGGCATGGTTACCGGTACCCCGCTTCGCAGCGAACTTCGTGCGGTACAAACTCCCCAGGGCTTTTCCGCGCAGGTATTGCGCCAGGCCTACGATGCCGGTGATCTGGCGGCAACGGACGACGCGTCGTTGGTCGAGCGACTCGGCGTTTCCGTACAGACCATCGCCGGTGAAGCTCATGCCTTCAAGATCACGACGCCACTCGACCTGGTACTTGCCCGAGCACTTCTGGACGCGGATTCGTAAGGACGGAAACTAGATGCGAGTCGGTCTGGGGACGGATGTTCATCCCATCGAGGTAGGACGGCCGTGTTGGATGGCCGGTTTGTTATTCGAGGATGCTGACGGCTGCTCCGGGCATTCCGACGGCGATGTTGCCGTTCACGCGTTGTGTGACGCTCTTCTCTCCGCGGCGGGATTGGGCGACCTCGGATCCGTCTTCGGTACCGGGAGGCCGGAATGGGACGGAGTGAGTGGCGTCCGGATGCTCGCCGAGGTTCGGCGGTTGCTCGAGGAAAACCAGTTCACGGTGGGCAATGCCGCAGTTCAGGTCATCGGGAATCGCCCCAAGATCGGTCCGCGTCGCGATGAGGCGCAGCGGGTCCTCTCCGAGGTTCTCGGTGCCCCGGTTTCGGTCTCCGCCACCACCACCGATGGACTCGGTTTGACCGGGCGCGGCGAGGGGATCGCCGCCATGGCCACCGCGTTGGTCATGACAACCGGCAACGACAGGTAAGATCGCTGGTCGTGACCCTGCGCCTATACGACACCGGTACGCGGGCCCTGCGGGATTTTGTTCCGTTGGTCCCCGGACATGCATCGGTGTACCTGTGTGGGGCGACAGTCCAGGGTGATCCTCACATCGGACACGTGCGTAGCGGCGTCGCATTCGACGTGCTGCGCCGGTGGTTGCTAGCGCACGACAACGACGTTGCATTCGTGCGCAATGTGACGGATATCGACGACAAGATATTGAACAAGGCTGCCGACGCCGGCCGTCCCTGGTGGGAGTGGGCCACGACGTTCGAGCGTTCCTTCACGTGGGCATACGACCAGTTGGGTGTATTGCCGCCGTCGATCGAACCGCGGGCCACCGGTCACGTCACGCAGATGGTCACGATGATGGAGCGTCTCATCGCGAACGGTCATGCGTACGCCGCGGGCGGTGACGTCTACTTCGACGTGCAGAGCTACCCCGAATACGGCGCACTCTCCGGGCACAAGCTCGACGACGTCCATCAGGGTGAGAGTGCTGCCGAGGGCAAGCGTGACCCGCGTGACTTCACGCTGTGGAAGACGGCCAAGCCTGGCGAACCCTCGTGGCCGACTCCGTGGGGACCCGGCCGTCCCGGTTGGCATCTCGAATGCTCGGCAATGGCGGAGTTCTATCTCGGCGCCGCATTCGATATTCACTGCGGTGGAAGGGATTTGGTCTTCCCTCATCACGAGAACGAGATTGCCCAGGCAAAATGCGTCGGCGACGATTTTGCTCAGTACTGGCTGCACAACGGCTGGGTCACGATGAGTGGCGAGAAGATGTCCAAGTCGCTCGGCAATGTGCTGTCGGTGCCGAATGTCTTGAAAAAGGTTCGCCCGCAAGAACTTAGGTACTACCTCGGTAGTGCTCACTACCGTTCGAATCTCGAGTACTCGGACGAAGCCCTCGAAGAGAGTGCCAAGTCGTACCAAGGACTCGAGGCGTTTGTCCTGCGTACGCACAAGCGCGCAGGTGGCGTCGAACTCGGAACGTGGACAGAAGGTTTCGCGGAAGCGCTCGACAACGACTTGTCGGTCCCGATCGCGTTGGCCGAGATTCACGGCAAGGCGAGTGCGGGCAATACCGCGCTCGCAGCGGGAGACCTGGGCGCGGCGCGCGTGGCGGCAGGTCAGGTGCGAGCGATGCTCGCCATCCTGGGCGTCGACCCCCTCGACGCGCATTGGTCGCAGTCCGGTGGCGACACCGAGGCGGCAATGGAAGCTTTGGACGTGTTGGTGCGCGCCGATCTCGATCGGCGGCAGCAGGCACGGACGGAAAAGAACTGGGCGGTGGCGGATGAAGTCCGTGATCGCCTCATCAAGGCGGGTATCGAAGTAACCGATACTCCCGACGGACCCGAATGGTCCCTGAAGGCAGGGCAGTAACAATGGCTGGAAACTCGAGCAGGCGCGGCGCAGTCCGTAAGGGCGGCACCAAGAAGGGCCAGGTTGCCGGTTCCGGCGGTAAGCACCGTCGCGGTCTCGAAGGGCGTGGCGCTACGCCACCCGCCGAGGCACGCACCAAGCATCCCGCGGCGAAGCGTGCAGCGCGCGCCGCACGGGCCGACGAGAAGCAGGGTCGTGGTGGCCGTCCGGGTCCGGGCCGCAAGGTTCTCGACGGTCCCGAGACAGTGCTCGGACGCAACCCGGTGGTCGAGTGCCTGCGCGCTGGCGTTCCGGCGACGGCGCTGTGGGTTGCCGTCGGCACCGAGAGCGACGACCGCCTGAAGGAATCCGTTCAGCTTGCCGCTGATGCCGGAATCTCCATTCTCGAAGTACCGCGTACCGATCTGGATCGCCTGAGTGCCAACGGTCTTCACCAGGGCATCGCGCTGCAGGTTCCGCCGTACCGTTACGCACATCCGGACGATCTCCTGTCCGAGGCGCGTAAGCACGCCGAGCCGCCGTTGCTCGTCGCGCTGGACAACATCACCGACCCCCGCAACCTGGGCGCCGTCGTGCGCTCGGTCGCGGCTTTCGGTGGACACGGCGTCGTGATTCCCGAGCGTCGTAGCGCCAGTGTCAGTGCCGTCGCTTGGCGTACCAGTGCCGGTGCTGCTGCTCGTCTGCCGATTGCTCGCGCCACCAACCTCACTCGCACGCTCAAGGACTGGGCGTCCAAGGGTGTACAGGTTGTGGGCCTCGACGCCGGTGGCGACACCACTCTCGACGATTTCGACGGCAGCGGTCCAGTGGTGATCGTGGTCGGTTCAGAGGGCAAGGGACTCTCACGTCTCGTCCGCGAGAACTGTGACGCGATTCTGTCCATCCCCATGGCTGGACCGGTCGAGTCGCTCAACGCTTCGGTTGCTGCCGGAGTTGTGTTGGCCGACATCGCGCGTCGTCGCCGTAGCAGCTAGGGCCTTCGGCCCGGTGCGCGTTTCCGGTAGTGGGAACGACCAGAAACGCGCACGGGGGGCTTAGCCGAATTCGATTGACGTGTTGATTTCCTCGACCTGGTCGGAGAGCGCCATGTCTTCCTTATCGGTGAACTGATTCGCGAAGCTCACCAGGTACACGGGAGACGATTCGTCAGCCTGGTAGGCGATGACGGTCATGACCGCCAACAGGGGAACGTCAACGTTCGGCGGCGACCAGGTTCCGGCGATGCGGATCGCCTTCTGTCCGTCGATGTCGAGGTCGACCTTGTTCACCTCGGTCCATCCGTTGAGCATGCCGAGCGACGCCTGGGCGCCGGCAAGAACGTCGTCGGGGCTTGCGGTGCCCTGGCTTTCCACCGTCAATGTCGTGTTCGGCATGAAGCCGTTTGCATCGGCCTGGTTGCTGGACAGGATGTCCGTGACGCTTCCGGTGGTGACTTTCTGGGTCTGCGACCATCCGTCCGGAAGGCTGACGCTGATGGCCGGTGCGTCGGCGTCGGTGCCGGAGTTGAGGGTGACACGTTCGCCGCTGAAGCTGATGCTGTCATCCGACGTTGTTGCCGCGGCGGCCGAGGTAGTTGCGGAGGTCGCTACCGAGGTGGCCTCCGAGACAGCCTCGCCGTCGTCGGAGCTGCTGCATCCCGAGAGAACAAGTGCTGCGGTGATCAAACTGGCTGCGCTCAGAGCGATTGTGCTGCTCTTCATACTCATATGTCAGTTTCCTTCGGCTTATTCACGACGGCCGTGCGCCGACGCCAGCAGTGGCTGAGACTATCAGCGCCGCCTACGCCACCCGGAAGGTAACCGAACTTCCCGGTCTCATTTGCGCCAGCGTGGCGATTCCGGGGTCGGTGACCACTGCGATCACCGGATACCCGCCGGTTACGGGATGATCAGCCAGGAATATCACGGGGTGACCGTTCGGGGGCACTTGAACCGAGCCGGAGACGACGCCTTCGCTGGGCAATTCGCACGTACGTGAGCGATGCAGCGGTCCGGGGCCGCGTAGCCGAACGCCGACTCGATCGGTGTCTTCGGTGACGGTCCAGGCGTGGTGCAGCAATGCGTGGACGGAGGCGGGTGTGAACCAGTCGTCGCGCGGTCCGAGGGTGATGCCGAGCGGAACGGGGCATGGGGTGGGCGCCGGCGGTGGGATGAAATCCTCGATCGGCCACTCGGCTTCGCCAACTCCGACGAGCAGGTGATCGCCCGCGCGGACGGGCGCTGGGCCGAGTTCGGCGAGTGTGTCGGTGGAGCGAGAGCCGAGAGTTTCCGGGACGTCGATGCCGCCGCGGACAGCGAGATATGTGCGCAGTCCGGTTGTGCTGTAGCCGATTTCGAGGAGGTCGTCGCCATCGAGTCGGAGGGTCGAGTAGTCGGCAACGGGACGTGCGTTGACTGTCACCGGTGCCCTCGCGCCGGTGACTGCAACGGTCAGCGGCCCGACGGCCTGTGCGGCGAATCCACCTGTCGTGATTTCGAGCGTGGCGGCATGAGGTGCGTTTCCTACCAGCCTGTTTGCCGCGTCGTGGGAGATCAGATCAACCGCGCCGGAGCGGCCGACGCCGCTGGCCGCGCAACCTACCCGTCCATGGTCCTGGACGGTGGTCAACGGGCCGGGGCGAACGACATCGAGCCATGCCATGAAGCCATTGTCCCTCAGCGAGGAGTGCGGGCGCAGGAATCAGGTGAAGGGCGTGATCGTCACGTCGGACGCGGTGAGCAGTCTCCGGATTTCGGTGGCCATGTCGACGGCGGCCGGGGTATCACCGTGGACGCACACCGAGTCGGCGCGGACCGTCACGCGGCTGCCGTCAATGGCGTCTACGACGCCCTCGAGCACTATCCGGCGCACGCGTTCGGCAATGGCAAGAGGGTTGTGAAGCACTGCCCCTGGCTGGTTTCGGGGCACCAACGTCCCCTCCGGCGTGTACGCGCGGTCGGCAAAGGCCTCGGTCACAACTGTCAGACCGGCCGCTTCCGCTTCGGCCAGGAACACCGAACCCGGGAGCCCGAGAACGGGGAGGGACGCGTCGTAGCTACGAACGGCGTCGACAACGGCGCGCGCTTGTTCACGGTGATGCACTATCGCGTTGTAGAGCGCGCCGTGAGGTTTGACGTACGTGACGCGGGAGCCGGCGACACGGGCCAGTCCGTCGAGTGCCCCTAGTTGATAAATGACATCGGCCGCGAGATCGGTGGGTGAGACGTCGATGAAGCGTCGGCCGAATCCCGAAAGATCGTTGTATCCGACCTGCGCGCCGATCCGTACGTTCTGCGCCACAGCGGAGCGGCAGGTCGCCAACAGTGTGGTCGGGTCACCGGCGTGAAACCCGCACGCGATATTGGCGCTGGTGACCACGGTCAGCATGGCGTTGTCGTCACCGAGCGTCCAGGCGCCGTATCCCTCGCCGAGGTCGCTGTTGAGGTCGACGCGGATCGTCATGCGTGCGCCGGAATCCGTCCGGCATTCTTGCGTCGCGCAGAACCGGTGAGGCGGCACACCAGGTAGATGACAAACGACACCGTGGTGACAAAGCTGGACACCGGAACTCCGGGTGCGAGGGAGAGCAGGATGCCGCCGACAGCGGCGAGTTCCGCGAAGACCACGGACAAGATGGTGGCCTTGAGCGGGCTTGCGGTGACGTACGCGGCCGCCGCGGCGGGCGTGATGAGCAACGACATCACCAGCAGCGCGCCCACGATCTGCACACCCAGAGCGGCCGTGATGCCGACAAGAACCGCAAAGACGATGGACAGCGCGCGTACCGGAACACCGCGTGCCGCAGCCACTTCGGGATCGGTGCTGGCGAACAGCAAGGGGCGGTAGATGAATCCCAGCGTGCCGATCACGATGACTGCGCACAGAAGAAGCAGTTCGAGTCCGCTGTTGCCAGGTGCCACGATCTGACCGACCAACAACGAGAAGCTGGTTCCGGTGCGGCCGTCGTACGCCCAGAGGAACAGCACCGACAGTCCGAGCCCGAAGGCCATGATCACGCCGATCACCGAATCGCGGTCTCGCGCTTTGGCTCCCAGTAGTCCGAAGAGAACTGCCGCGACCACCGAACCCACAATTGCTCCGGCGCCGACACTCACTCCGACCAGCAGGGCAGCCGACGCGCCGGTCAGTGACAGCTCACTGGTCCCGTGAACGGAGAACGACATCTGCCGGCTCACGATCAGCGGGCCGATGATGCCGGCCAGCAATCCGAGAATCGCCCCGGCGATCAATGCCTGCTGGACGAAGTCGTACTGCAGAAGGTCGACAGTGGCGGACACGTCGAACATCCGCGACATCGCATCGGTGAATTTGTTGCTCACGCGTGATCCTCATCGCTGTGGTGGACGCCTTCGCCCGGACGCAGGCCGCCCGCGCTGCCGAGAGCGTCGATGGCGTCGCCGGTGCCGACGACAACCAGGCGGCCACGAACCTGCAGTACCTCGACGTCGGTGTTGTACAGATCAGAGAGAACCTCGGACGTCATCACCTCGGCCGGCGTTCCGATGCGGAACTTGCCGTCGACCAGATACAGCACCCGATCGACCAGCGGAAGGATCGGATTGATCTCGTGGGTCACGAACAGTACGGCCGTGTTGTGGGTGCGTCGACGCTTGTCGATCAACGTCGACACCAGATGCTGGTTGGCGAGGTCGAGGCTGAGCAGCGGTTCGTCGCACAGCAGGATCTTCGGATCGCCGACCAGTGCCTGCGCAATACGCAATCGCTGTTGCTCACCGCCGGACATGGATCCGATGGGGGCGTCCGCGAACGCTTCGGCGCTGACCTGCGCGATGGCGTTGTCGACAATCGCGCGCCGACGCCCCCGCCGAAGCAGGCCGGTGCCCCACTGATGTCCGTCGACCCCGAGACCGACAAGGTCGCGCCCGCGCAGCGGAAGTCCGTCGTCGATGGATTTCTGCTGCGGGATGTACCCGACGTGCGAGTTTCCGGCGCGGGCCGGGGTTCCGGCGATTTCTGCGCTGCCGCCGCTGAGTTGTAGCTGCCCCAGCAGAATCTTCAGAAGTGAGGTCTTGCCGGAGCCGTTAGGGCCGAGCACTGCGATGAACTCGCCGGGCTGAACCTCGAGGTCGAGGCCGTCCCAGAGGGTGCGGGCGCCGAAGGACAATCGGGCGTCTTTCAGGGCGACTGCTGGCATGGCGTTTGTTGCCGGCGCCGTTGGATTCGCGGAGGTTTCTGTCACAAGCCGATCGGTTCTTCTCGGAATTGAGTGGGCAAGAAATTACTGGGCAGAGAGGGCGTTGGCTAGCGACTCCGCGGTCTGCGTCTGCCACTGAATGTAGTCCAGGCCTTCGGGGAGAGTCTCCGTAACCTCGACGACGGGCACGCCTGCTTTCTCGGCGGTGGAGCGCATGTCCTGCGTCACTTTGTCCTGCGTCTGAGTGTTGTAGACGAGGGCCCTTGCAGCCTTGTCCGACAGCAATTGGCGCGTTGCGGCGATCGCGGCCGGTGACGGATCGTTGCCGTCTTCGATCGCGCTGGTGAATTCCTCGGGGGTTGCGTCCTTCAGCTCGGCGGCAACCAACAGGTAGTGCGCGATGGGTTCGGTCTGCGCGACCGACTCGCCGCCGTGGGCAGCGGCAATCGAATCGGTGACGGCGGTGATGCCGGCCAGTTTCTGGCTGTATGCCTGTGCGTTTGCCTCGTACGTCGACGCATTGTCGGGGTCGAGTGCACTGAGTTGGTCGGCGACGGAGTGGGCCACTGCGTCGACGGTGGGGATGTCGAACCAGACGTGCTCGTTGACGGCGCCGTGCGTGTGACCGTCGTGCGATTCTCCCGAGGTCTCGCCTGCGTGGATTCCACCGTCGAGCAGGTCGTACGCGTTGACGGTCTTCTGGTCGCCCTTGCCTGCGTCGAGGATGTCGGTGACAAATTGGTCGTAGCCACCACCGTTGTAGACGACAAGGGAGGCGTCGGTGATCTTGGCAGCCTGAGCCGGGGTGGCTTCGAAGGAATGCGGATCCGCGGACGGCTCGTCGATGATGGAGGTGACGGTGAGAACGTCACCTGCGACGGCCTGCGCAACATTGCCCCACACGTTTGTGGAGGCGACGACGGAGATGCCATCGTCCCCGGTCTTTTCGGAGCCGCAGGCCGTCAGTGCCATGGCCGCTGCGACCGAGATGGTGGCGAGGGCGGCGATGCGGATTTTGGACGACGAGCGCACGAATTTTCTCCTGAACGAAGGGTGGGCTAAATGCTATTGGAAACCGTTACCGTTACACATTAGCGCATAGTCGCTGGTAGGTCATGTTCGGTTCAGCCCCGTCGTGCCGACTTTGAGGGGTACCGATAACGTCCGTCTATGCCCCGGTCCCGTCAGCCACGCCGTCAAGCCACTTTGGCGTCGCTCGCCGCCGAGCTCAATGTGTCGAGAACAACAGTCTCGAACGCGTACAACCGACCCGATCAGCTCTCCGTCGAGCTTCGGGATCGAGTGCTCCAAGCGGCCAAGCGACGCGGATATCCCGGACCCGATCCGGTCGCCCGTTCCCTACGTACCCGTAAAGCCGGTGCCGTGGGACTTCTCCTCACCGAAGCGCTCAGTTACAGCTTCCGTGACCCGGCTGCCATGAGCTTCCTGGCAGGCCTCTCGGAATCCTGCGAGGAAGCTGGGCAGGGGTTGCTCCTGATTCCTGCCGGACCAGGGCGAGACGACGTGGATGCCGCCGCGGTCGTGCAGCAAGCCGGCGTCGACGGTTTTGTCGTCTATTCGGTTGCCGACGACGACCCGTATCTTGCCGCCGTCCTCGAACGTCACATCCCGATCGTGGTGTGCGATCAGCCGCGCGAGATTCCCGGAGCGTCTCTCGTGGGCATCGATGACCGCGCTGCCATGCGCAAGGTTGCCGATTACCTCATCGGTCTGGGCCACACCGAGATCGGTGTGCTTTGCATGCGGCTGGGGCGAGACCGGATGGATGGTGTTGTCAGTCAGGAGCGCCTGAAGTCGCCGCATTTCCACGTTCAGCGTGAGCGGATCGAGGGAGTGCGCGACGCGATGTCGACGGCGCAGATTGATCCGTTTTCTCTGACTGTGATCGAGCGGTACGTCCACACCACGCAGTCCGGGCACTCCGCGGCGGCGGAAGCGCTCGCGACGAATCCGAAGATCACGGCATTGATCTGCACTACCGACGTACTTGCCCTCGGCGCTTTGGACTGGGCGCGTTGGCAGGGCATCGACGTGCCTGGTCAATTGTCAATCACCGGATTCGACGGCGTGGGCGAGGCGCTTCGTGAATCGCTGACCACCGTGCGCCAGCCTCAGGAGGAGAAGGGCCGGCGCGCGGGTGCACTGCTGATGTCACCGTCCGGTTCCGGTGTGCCGATCATCGAGATGCTCGAAACGGAACTACTGGTCGGCCGTACGTCGGGTCAGGCCAAGATCTGAGCGGGTAAGTCCAAGAGCTGAGCGCAGCGCAGTAGGCCGAGATGGCTGTAAGCCTGGGGATGGTTGCCAAGTGACCGTTCTGCGACCGGGTCGTACTCTTCCGCGAGAAGACCGGTAGGACCTGCTGCTGCGACCAGTTGGTCGAACAACGCCTCTGCTTGCAGGCGTTGTCCGATCAGCAGGTACGCCTCGACCAACCAGGCCGCGCAGAGGTGGAATCCACCCTCGATGCCGGGCAGGCCGTCGTCGTGGTGATAGCGGTACACCGTTGAACCGCTACGCAATTCGGCTTCGGTGGCAACTACCGTCGCGGCAAATCGCGGGTCCTCCGGATCGATCAGCCCGGACAGACCGATGTGCAGGGTTGCGGCGTCGAGATCTACACCGTCGTATGCGGCGGTGTACGACTGGACGTCGTCCTTCCATCCCTTGTGGCGCACCTCGTCGGCAATCTGATCGCGCAATTCGGCCCACTCGGGCAGTGCCGTTCGGCCGAAGCGGTCGGCCAGTTTCACTGCGCGGTCGACGGTCACCCACCCCATCACCTTGGAGTAGACGTGATGGCGCGGGTTGTCGCGGATCTCCCAGATGCCGTGATCGGGTTCGAACCATCGTCGTTGCACGGCTTCGACCATGGCGCCCACCAGTTCCCAGTCCCGATCGCTCAAAGGCTCGGCAGCCCCGGCCTTTTCGCGGGCATCGGCAAGGTGGACGATCAGTTCTACGATGGGGCCGAAGACGTCGAGTTGGACTTGCTGATTGGCAGCGTTGCCAACCCGCACCGGGCGGGAGCCGGCGTACCCGGGCAGGGAGTCGATGACGGCCTCAGGCGGCAGTGACGTGCCGTTCAGCGTGTACAGCGGGTGTAGACGCTCGGGGCCCGGCAATGTTTCGAGGACACGGTGGACCCAGTCGAGGTACTCCTCGGCTTCGTGCGTCGACCCGACACTCACGAGAGCTGTTGCGGTGAGTGCGGCGTCGCGCAACCAGCAGTAGCGGTAGTCCCAGTTTCGGACGCCGCCGATCTCTTCGGGAAGTGACGTGGTTGCCGCTGCCATGATGGAGCCTGAGTCGGCGTGGACGAGTCCGCGCAGCGTGAGAGCGGAGCGTTTCATCAAGTCCGGCTTGAGTTTCGGCAGCTCGAGGGTTTTAGCCCAATCGGACCAGTAACTTTCCGACCTGGCGCGCCGGTCTGCTTCGGGCGCCGGTGACGGGTCCATATCTGTTGTGCCGCAGCGCAGTTCGAGAACGATATCGCCGGCTGACGGCGTGACGATTGCATGGGCGGTCTGCTGGTTGCCGTCGGTTGCGATATTCCACTGCACACCGGGGGATCGCAGCACGTACGGCTCGTTGGTGCCCAGGACGCGGATGCCATCCTCCACGATCTCGAGGGTGACTTGAGCTTGGCCGAACTCCGGGCGCGGTGCAAACGAGACCACGGCGTCGGCTCTACCGGAGATGATGCGGGTGAAGTCGGTTCGGCCCTGTTGCACGTCGTGGGGGAGGTAGTCGGTGACAGACAGGCTGGCCCACCGCGTTTGAACGGTCATGGTGCCGTCGAGGTACTTCTGGCTCAGCGGCAGCGCAGTCCGCCGGGGACCGACGCTGAAATGTCCGGCTGCTGTCCCGCCGAGCAGGTGGGCGAATACCGCTGCGGAGTCGGGTTCGGGGTGACACAACCAGGTCAGGGTGGCGTCGGGCGTCACGAGGGCAACCGTGCGGGGGCTGGCAAGCATGGACAGCCGCTCGATGGGCGGCGCGTCTGCACCTGAAAGCCACGTGCGGCGCTCTTCGAGCAGAAACGCCAACGCGGCCGCGACGTCCTCGGTGCTGTCGACGCGGAAGGCGGCCATGGTGTCGCCCGGGCCGACCTTGACGCCGATGTCCGGGCCGGACAGCCTGGCGAACGCCTTTTCATCGGTGACGTCGTCGCCGATGAACACGGCAGCGGTTGCGCCGTCCTGGTGCCGGATGAGATCAAGCGCTTGGCCTTTGTCGGTGGCGATGACAGCCAGTTCTACGACGGACTTGCCTTCCGTGACCTGCACTCCCGGCCAGAGCGCGGATTCCGTTCGCACCGCGATCAGGGCTTTTTCGGCGTCGTCTTCGGGGGAGTTTCGAACGTGTAGAGCGATGCTGGCAGGTTTCTTCTCGACGGTCGCGCCGGGAGTGCGGGACGCGATCCGGGTCAGTTCGGTGCTGATCTCGCCGAGCAGTTTCTTGGCGTCGGCGTCGATGGCGTGAACAAATCCGATGTCGAATTCGGAGCCGTGACTGCCGACCAGCTGTACTTCGGCGGGGAGTCGGGAGAGCGCGGCGAGGTCTTTGAGGGCACGTCCCGAGATGACGGCCGCTGTCGTGGAAGCCAGGCTGGCGAGCGAGCGAAGGGCACGGACCGATTCCGCGCGTGGATACGCCTTCTCCGGATCCGCGACGATGGGCGCCATGGTCCCGTCGTAATCGGAGGCAACCAGCAACCGTGGCGTCTGCGCCACGGCTGAGAGGGCTCGACGGAGTTCGATGGGGAGATCCTGTGCGCTCACCTCTTCAAATCTAGGTGATTGCGAGCGTCCTGGCTCGGTACGTCGGCTCGGCAGGTGCCCAGAGCCGATTATCGATCCGGATTATCCCTATGCAGGTCTGCGGGATCCGTCGCCGAGCAACAGTTCAACGGTCAATTCGAGTCGATTGGCGACGTCGGTGGCCGATGATCGGCGTGTGAGCCAAGCCACGAGGTTGGACAGCCACACATCGGAGATCACGCGGGCGATAGCCAACTGTTCGTCGTTCGGTTCCTCTTCGGTCATCGCGCGTGCAAACAATCGGTCCATCAGTTGGCCCACGTGATCGACCTCGGCAGCAGCAGACGCGTCGGCGAACATGAATGCGCGGGTCATTGCTTCGGTGAGCAGCGGATCGCGTTGCATTGCTCGGGTGATCAAACTCAGGATCAGCTGCATGCGCTCGAGCGGGCTTGTTCCGGGCGGAATCTTGCCTCTGGAGTCGATCTTCTCGAACTCACGCGCCAGAGCGGAAACCAGGAGGTGCACCTTCGACGGAAAATATCGGTAGAGCGTTCCGACGGCAACATCCGCACGCTCGGCCACCGCGCGCATCTGAACGGCTTCGTATCCGCCCTTGGATGCCAATGTCAATGTCGCATCGAGAATCCGCTTGCGACGTTCGCGTTGCGCGTTGGAGCTGAGATCGTCCTCTCCGAGCGTCGCGGATGCGACGGCAGTGGAGCGGGATCGAGATGTTGCGGTCATCGACAAATTCCTTCGCGCCTTGACTCATGGCCAGGTGTCATATTAGAACACGTTCTAAACAATTGTGTCACTAATGGAGAGGTGGGAACCAGTTGTGACTATCGCCACGACCGATGAACAACGGGCAGTCCAGGAGTCGATCGAGGCGTGGGCGCGATCAGCAGCGCCGATGGACATGGTACGCCGTGGACCAGCGAATTCGTGGCGCCAGGGTTGGCCGGATTTTGCCTCGTTGGGGCTTTTTTCCGTTGCTGTGCCCGAGTCGGTTGGCGGTTCCGGAGCTGAGATCGTCGATCTGGCGGCGATGATCGAGCAGGCTGCGATTGAACTCGTTCCGGGTCCTGTTCTCACTACGGCACTGGCCGCGTTGGTGGTCGGGCGCAGTGCAACTCCCGCGGCAAAGCGCTGGTCCGAGGCGCTTGCAGACGGTGCGATTCCCTGCGCCGTCGTATTGGACGAAAGACCAGTTGCTGCAACGGCTACCGAATCCGGAGGGCTCGAACTTCACGGTGACGGAGGTTTCGCGTGGGGCGCAGATGCCGGAGTGTCGGTACTGGTTTCCGCCGACAGCGGCAATGGTGTCGTGTGGGTGCTCGTCGACGGTGAATCGAGTGGAGTCACGTACGACGCGCTCGACACGATCGACAAGTCCCGTCCGTTGGCGAAGGTCTCCTTCGATCGAGTGGTCGTGGATGCGGATCGGATCATCGGCGACATAGCAACGGGATCGGTGGCTGATCTCGCTGCGACGCTCGCGTCGGCAGAGGCTGCCGGAATTGCCGCGTGGAGCCTGCGGACTGCGGTGGAGTACGCAAAGATTCGCGAGCAGTTCGGCAAACCGATCGGTTCCTTTCAGGCGATCAAGCATCTGTGTGCCGAGATGCTGTGCCGGGTTGAGAACGTCGGTGCAGTCGCCTGGGACGCTGCCGTGGCGGCAGAGTCGGGTGACGAACTTCCGATCGCCGCAGCAGTAGCCGCCGCGGTTTCCCTGGATGCGGCAGTCGACACGGCGAAGGACTGCATCCAAGTGCTCGGCGGCATCGGGTTCACCTGGGAGCACGAGGCGCATTTCTACCTTCGTCGCGCCGTGTCGCTGCGCCAGATGATGGGCGGCTCGTCTCGTTGGCGCGCCAGGGTGGCGGAGTTGACGCTCGCGGGATCGCGTCGTCACCTGCAGATCGATCTCAGTGCGTTGGAGTCCGATCGCGCCGAAATTCGCAGTGAAGTAGCACAACTGGTCGCTCTGCCGGAGTCCGAGCAGCGCACTGCCTTGGCTGAATCGGGTTACCTCGCGCCGCATTGGCCGGTGCCGTACGGCAAAGGGGCGAAGGCAGCTCAGCAGATTTTGATCGAGGAAGAGTTGGCCGCGGCAGGCGTCGGCCGACCTGACCTGGTCATCGGATGGTGGGCCGTGCCAACCATTCTCGAGCACGGCAGTGTCGAACAGATCGAACGGTTTGCCGTCCCCACCTTGAAGGGGGACATCACGTGGTGTCAGTTGTTCAGCGAGCCGGGAGCTGGATCCGACCTCGCCGCGCTGCGCACCACTGCCGAGAAGGTAGACGGTGGATGGAAGCTCAACGGGCAGAAGGTGTGGACTTCGCTTGCGCGTGAGGCTGATTGGGCGATCTGTCTGGCGCGTACCGATCGTGGTGTACCCAAGCACAAGGGCATCACGTACTTTCTGCTCGATATGAGAACACCGGGGATCAGGATTTCGCCGCTGCGGGAAATCACAGGCGATTCGCTGTTCAACGAGGTGTTCCTCGACGACGTTTTCGTCCCGGACAACTGTGTCGTCGGAGAGCTCGGTGGTGGTTGGAAACTGGCCAGAACCACACTCGCCAACGAGCGGGTCGCGATGAGCGGTGGCTCGTCACTTGGTGGTGCGATGGAGGAATTGCTTGTTCTGGCAGGAAGTCCCGATCCTGTAGTCGCGGACAAGCTGGGCGGTTTGATCGGCACCGCGATGGTGGGATCGCTTTTGGAGTTGCGAACCACATTGCGGCAGTTGGATGGCCAGGATCCAGGACCGGCGTCGAGCGTCCGCAAACTGGTCGGTGTTCGGCAGCGTCAGACCGTCGCGGAATTCGCGATGGAGTTGGGCGGTCCGGCTGGTTGGGTCGAGGGGCCGTTGTCCCGGGAGTTCCTCAATACGCGTTGTCTGTCCATCGCCGGTGGTACGACGCAGATCCTGCTGACCGTCGCGGCTGAGCGAATTCTGGGGCTACCGCGGGAGTAGTAGGTCTACAAATTTGGTCCCGTTGGTGATACAACTAGAACACGTTCTATATCGACGACGGGAATTTGCCAGCGTGGACTTCACCAGAGATGAAACCCAGGATGCGGTAGCCGAGGTGGCTACCGCACTCCTGGCCCGCGAACTACAGCCGGATGCCTTGTGGGCGGCCTTCGCCGAGGCGGATCTGCTCACGTTGGCGCTACCGGAGCGACTCGGAGGGGAGGGTCTGTCCGTCACCGACGTGGGCGCCTTGCTCACCGAAGTCGGCCGAGCGGCAGCGCCGATTCCAGCGCTGGCCACACTCGGATTCGGGGTGCTGCCCATAGTCGCGCTGGGCAGCGACGCACAGCAGGACGAACTTCTGGCCGGTGTTGCCGCGGGACGGGTGTTCACGGCTGCCTTGGCTGAGCCGGGCCGCCAGTTTCCCGAGCAGCCAGCCGTTACGGCAAGGAAGACCGGTGAGAAGACCGGTGATCGGTACCGCGTCAACGGGACTGTGCTCGCGGTCCCCTTCGCTGCGAGTGCGCACCGCGTATTGGTTCCGACAGACGTCGGTGTTGTGTTGATCGACCCGAACTCGGCAGGTGTGACGCTTACACCGATGCCGAGTTCGTCCGGCAGTCCCGAGTTTGCGATCGTTCTCGACGACGCCACAGGTGAGCTGCTGGGCGCCGGTACGGAAGCCCTGCAGACGCTCTATCGCATCGCGTTGGCGAGCATCGGAGCTGTGGTCGACGGATTGGTTTCCGGAGCCGTGGATCTCACTGCTGCCCACATCGGATCCCGCGAGCAATTCGGTAAGCCGCTCGCGACCTTCCAGGCCGTCGCACAACAGATCGCCGACGCCTACGTCACGTCCCGGACACTGCACGTTGTGTCGCTGTCGGCATCGTGGCGCGTGTCGGAAGGGCTTGACGCGCAGTCCGATCTGGATGTGATGGCGTACTGGATAGCTCAGGAAGTTCCTGCGACCATGCAGGTTCTCCATCATCTGCACGGCGGTTTGGGAGTGGATGTCACCTATCCGCTTCATCGCTATTACGGGGCAGCAAAAGACTTGGCGCGCCTGCTCGGTGGCGCTTCGCATCGACTCGACCTCGTGGGGGCCCGGTGTTCATCGATCTGACCGACAGTCAGCGCGCGTTGCAGGCTGAACTTCGTCGTTACTTCTCGACTCTGATCTCGCCAGACGAGGCGAAGATCATGCGTACCGAACGGCACGGACCCACCTACCGCGACGTGATCCGCCGAATGGGCAAGGACGGGTGGCTCGGTGTCGGCTGGCCGGTCGAATACGGCGGGCGAGGCTTCGGCGAGGTGGAGCAGCAGATCTTTGTCAACGAGGCTGTGCGAGCAGATGTTCCACTGCCGTCGGTTACGTTGCAGACGGTCGGACCGACGTTGCAGAAGTACGGTAGCGAGGAGCAGAAGCAGAAGTTTCTTCCCGCCATCCTGGCCGGCGAAGTGCATTTTGCCATCGGATACACCGAACCTGAGGCCGGAACCGACCTTGCGGCTTTGCGTACCGGTGCCGTCCGCGCGGGTGACGAGTACATAGTCAACGGTCAGAAAATCTTCACCACCGGTGGACATGATGCGGACTATGTGTGGCTGGCTGTGCGAACGGGAGCAGCAGACTCGCGGCACCGGGGTATCTCGATCCTGATCATGGACACGAAGGATCCTGGGTACACCTGGACGCCCATCATCACCTGCGACGGCGCCCATCACGTCAATGCCACCTACTACGAGGACGTTCGCGTTCCGGTGAACATGCTTGTGGGCGAGGAGAATCAGGGCTGGCGCCTCATTACCACCCAGCTCAATCACGAGAGAGTCATGCTCGGACCGGCAGGCCGCGTCGGTGGCATCTACGATCATGTCTTCGACTGGGCTCGCCGCGAGAATCTTCTCGATCACACCGACGTGCGACGCACGCTGGGGGAGATCCACGCAACCTATCGACTGAACGAACTCCTCAATTGGCAGGTGGCATCGAGTGATTCGGACTCGGTTGATGTTGCCGACGCCTCCGCGACCAAAGTATTCGCCACCGAGCGTATTCAGCGAGTCGGCCGACTGGCCGAGGAAATTGTCGGTCGATACGGCAACCCTCTCGATCCGGAGACGGCTGATCTCATGGAGTGGTTGGACATGCAGATCAAGCGCAATCTGGTGATTACCTTCGGCGGCGGGGTCAACGAGGTGATGCGTGAACTGATCGCGACCGCCGGCTTGAAGCTGCCAAGAGTTCCGAGATAGGAATTGACTGTGTCAGATCCCATTCTTACTGCTGCAGAGCAGGTTCGCGCCGCCGGACCGAGCGCGCCACGCACCGGCCGAGATCCCGTAAACGTGCCGATGGTCCGCAACTGGGTCGAGGCGATCGGCGACAAGAACCCGATCTATGTCGATGAATCCGCAGCACTCGCCGCCGGGCATGGCGGGCTGGTCGCTCCGCCGGCCATGGCGCAGGTGTGGACGATGCGAGGACTGGGCGCTGTACGCGAATCCGATGATCCACTCGGCCGTATGACGGAGATCCTCGACGAAGCCGGCTACACGTCGGTCGTTGCAACCAACTGCGATCAGACCTACCACCGCTACTTGCGACCGGGTGAGGACGTGACGATCTCGTCTGTCTTGGAAGACGTTGTGGGGCCCAAGAAGACGGGCCTCGGTGAGGGCTGGTTCTTCACAACTCGAAGCCTGTGGCACGTCGGTGACGAATTGGTGTCCGAGATGATGTTCCGGATCCTGAAGTTTGCTCCGGCGGCCGGTGAGACGGTTCCATCGGATGTGCCCGAAGATCTGGATTCTTCTCGAATGCTGCGCCCCACGCCGTCTCTGGACACACAGTTCTTCTGGGACGGAGTTGCCGCGCACGAGCTTCGGATTCAACTGCGCCCTGACGGTAGCGTTCAGCATCCACCGGTGCCCGCGATCTGGAAGGACAAGTCGGCGCAGACCGACTACCTCGTGGCTTCCGGGCGGGGAACCGTATTCAGCTTTGTCGTCCATCATGCGCCCGCAGTGCCCGGTCGCTCACTGCCGTTTGTGGTTGCACTCGTCGAACTACCGGAAGGCGTGCGTATGCTCGGCGAACTTCGAGGTGTCGCACCTGTCGATGTCTCGATCGGGATGTCCGTCGAAGCAACGTATCTCGATTTTCCGGGAGATGAAGAGACTGGCGGAACTCCGTGGACTCTGTATGCGTGGGTACCGGTTTCGCGGCAGGAGGAAGCTCGATGACTTCGGTTTCGGACATCACTGTGGGAGAGCAGCTTCCGGCGTTGGAGATCTATGGCGACCCGACGTTTGTCGTGTCCGCCGCTTTGGCAACGCGCGATTTCCAAGACGTGCATCACGATCGCGACCTGGCGCAACAGCGCGGCTCGAAGGACATCTTTGTCAATATCCTCACCGACACCGGGTTGGTGCAGCGATTTGTCACTGATTGGGCGGGGCCCCGTGCCGTCATCACCTCGATCAAGCTCCGCCTCGGGGTGCCGTGGTACGCGTACGACACTTTGTCGCTCAGCGGAACCGTCACCAGCTTCGACGAGGCGCTGGTGACGGTTGCCGTGGTGGGCAAGAACAGTCTGGGTGATCACATCACCGCCCAGGTCATGCTGACATTTACCCCGCTGACTTCCACGACGGCCGGAGATATCGAATGAGTGCATTGTCGGGGAAAGCCGCAATCGTCGGTATCGGCGCGACGGATTTTTCGAAGGACTCCGGCCGAAGTGAACTTCGCCTGGCGGCGGAGGCCGTCCAAGCAGCTTTGGACGACGCGGGCCTGACCCCTGCCGACGTCGACGGGCTCACCTCGTTCACGATGGATACCAATACCGAAGTAGCCGTGGCACGTTCGGTCGGAATCCCGAACCTGAAGTTCTTCAGTCGCATCCACTACGGCGGCGGGGCTGCTGCGGCTACGATCCAGCAGGCTGCAATGGCTGTCGCGACCGGAGTCGCTGACGTCGTTGTTGCCTACCGTGCTTTCAACGAACGCTCCGGTGCCCGGTTCGGCCAGGTGAACTCCGGTCTTGTGGCACAGGTCAATTCATCGGGAACGGACAACGCCTTCTCGTACCCGCACGGATTGGGAACTCCCGCTTCGTTTGTCGCGATGGTGGCGCAGCGGTACATGCACGTCTACGGTGCGTCGAGTGAGGACTTCGGCCGCGTTGCCGTTGCTGATCGCAGGCATGCTGCCACAAACCCGAAGGCCTTCTTCTACGGAAAGCCGATCACACTCGAGGACCACCAGAATTCCCGGTTCATTGCCGAACCGCTACATCTACTGGACTGCTGTCAGGAATCCGACGGCGGTGTTGCCATCGTGGTCACCTCAGCCGAACGGGCCAAAGATCTCAAGAACACCCCGGCCGTCATCGCGGCCGCAGCTCAGGGCAGCGGGGCCGATCAGTACATCATGACCAGCTATTACCGTGACGGTCTGACCGGACTGCCGGAAATGGGGCTTGTGGGTGATCAACTCTGGGCGCAGAGCGGTTTGCGGCCGGCGGATATGCAGACCGCGGTTCTGTACGACCACTTCACGCCCTATGTGCTGATGCAACTCGAAGAACTCGGCTTCTGCGGTAGGGGAGAAGCCAAGGACTTCATCGCCGGTGGCGCGATCGAACTCGGTGGGAAGCTTCCGATCAACACTCATGGCGGTCAACTGGGCGAGGCATACATTCACGGGATGAACGGCATAGCCGAGGGTGTCCGTCAGATCCGCGGGACTTCCGTGAACCAGGTCGACGCTGCCCAGAACGTATTGGTCACTGCCGGTACCGGCGTGCCGACGTCGGGACTGGTTCTCACTCGGTAGGCATAGTCTCTCTGCTGTGTCGTTGTCCATCGGGACAGGTGACCCGATCCGGTTGTGGTGCGATACTCGGAACATGTTCGAGAATGCCTTGCTGATCGACGCGGCGGGTCGGCAGACCCAGCGGCACCACCAGGCCTTTTCTCAGGACTGGGACCGCATCAAGGAGTGGTCCGACAACGTCTACATGCCGTATACGGTCACGCCCATCGGTAGTCGATTGCGTCCGGCGTCAGACATGTATTCGGCTACCGTCGGTCGGATCGACGTCACCCGGTTCTGCTACGGCATTCCGGTCACGGTGGGTGAGTGTTCGCCCGAAGCTGGGAACATTCTGGTTCTGACGACGATTCGCGGGAACGGGCGGCATGCCCTTGGTGGGGGTTCGTCCGTGAATACCGCTGTCGGAGAAACGTTTGTGGCGGACTGCAGTCGGACGGACTACTTCGTGGAGTTCGACGAGGATCATCTGCAGTTGAATCTGACTGTGCCGCATCAGCTTGTCGCCGATCACGCCCAACAGTGGTACGGCCGGGCGCCGGATGATCGTCTGTGGCAACACAAGTGCTCGATCGGTGGGCGCGGATCGAGCTGGCTGGCACTGATGGATTACGTGGTGCGGGCGGTCGCAGAGTCGCCCGAAGCCTTGTCGCGCGAGCGGTTGGGGGCGCGGGTGCAGGAACTGATCACTGCGCAACTGCTCGAGGAGTGGGCGGCGCAGGCCGGTATCGCACTCGGTGCGGGTATCGATTCTGCGGAGCCCGTGTATGTACGAGCGGCGGAGGAGTACATCGACACTTTCGCTCGTTCGGTTCCGACTGCCTCGGAGATCGCGGCTGCGGTCGGAGTCAGCGTTCGGGCACTCACCGCGGGCTTTCGCCGATACCGTGACACAACACCCGGCCAGTTGTTGCGAGAGCGTCGGCTTACCGGAGTGCGAAGTGAACTCCTGTTTTCGGACGGAAGAACAATTTCCGATATCGCCAACGCCTGGGGGTACGTCAACCTGGGCATTTTTGCTGCCGGATACCGGAAGCGATTTGGGGAATTGCCGTCGCAGACCAGGTCGCGAGTCTGAACGTGTGGTCTTGGGGAAGCCGTGACACCCCGTTTGCCTCTCCGAGGATCTAGGTCGATCCGTTGTTTCTTGTCGGAGCCTTCTGCAAGGATTGACGGTGAGAGTGACAGCAGGCCCGGAACATCAATCAGACCTCGCATTAGGAGCTCAATCATGGCATCTCGACTCAATCCGTACATCAGTTTCAACGGCGACGCCCGTGAAGCGATGGAGTTCTACAAGAGCGTTTTCGGTGGCACGCTCGCGCTGAACACCTTCGGCGAATTCGGCCAAGAGGGCGCCGGCTCGGACAAGATCATGCACGCAATGCTCGAAACCGACGAGGGCTACACCGTGATGGGCTCGGATACTCCTCCCGGCATGCCGTACAACCCGGGTGACAACATCACGGTCAGCCTCAGCGGCGACAACGGCGATGTACTGCGCGGCTACTGGGAGAAGCTGTCTTCCAGCGGAAACGTGTCGATGCCGCTCGAAAAGCAGATGTGGGGCGACGAGTTCGGAGCCTGCGTCGACAAGTTCGGAATTAACTGGGTCGTCAATATCGGCACTCCGCAGAGCTGAGTGATCCGGTCCGGTTCTGCCGAAATCAGACGGAACTTCTGCCGTTTCGAGGCAGAGCCGGGCATGTGATCGTCGTTACATTCTCTCTGACAGAAGAGTTTTCAGTCGGATGGAGAAGTGTGATGACGATCGAAGATGTTGCAGGAAAGGCTTTTTCGAAGGAGCGTTTCGACGGTCTGTTGGCAGATGCCGTGCGCGGACCCGCTGGCGTCCCCGGTGTAGTTGCCATGATCACCGATCGTGACGGCAACGTCTACGAGGGTTCCGCAGGCGAGCGCGCTGCAGGCTTCGGAGACCCGATGTCCACGGATTCGGTCTTCGCCCTGTTCTCGACAACCAAGGCCATCACCGGAACTGCGGTACTGCAGTGCGTCGAGGAAGGTTTGCTCGATCTCGACGCGCCGGCGGCCATGTACGTTCCGGATATCGGTGAGCTGAAGGTTCTCGACGGATTCGGCGATCAGGGTGAGCCGATTTTGCGGGAACCGAAGCGAGAGATCACAACTCGCATGTTGATGCTTCACACAGCCGGATTCGGCTACGACTTCTTCAACGAGTCGTACAACCGCCTCTCGCAGGACCATGGTCAGCCCAGCGTGATCACCTGCACCAAAGCTGCGCTCACCACTCCGCTGCTGTTTGATCCGGGCGAGAAGTGGGAGTACGGAACCAACATGGACTGGGCCGGTCAGGTCGTGGAATCCATTCGTGGACAACGACTCGGCGACGTCATGCGAGAGCGGATCTTCGAACCGTTGGAGATGGCGGACACCGCATTTTCGATGACTCCGTCGATGAAGGACCGCCTTGCAACCATTCATCAGCGAGAATCCGACGGAACGCTCACTCCGCTCGTAGGATTCGAACTGCCCGCAGAGCCCGAGGTACACATGGGTGGACACGGGTTGCACGGCACCGTCGGTGACTACATGAAGTTCATCCGGATGTGGCTGAACGACGGTGCCGGCAATCAGGGGCGGGTGTTGTCGCAGGAAACGGTGGCAGCAGCAACCAAGAACGGCCTCGAAGGCCAACATGTCGGTCTTCTGCCTGGCGTCATCCCGACATTGTCCAACGACGCCGAGTTCTTCCCCGGAGTGCCCAAAGGATGGGCGTACTCGTTCATGACAAACGAGGAAGTGGCTCCCACCGGGCGACCAGCGGGTTCACTTGCCTGGGCGGGACTGGCCAACCTCTACTACTGGATTGATCGGCAGAGCGGCGTTGGTGGATTCTGGGCCACGCAGATCCTGCCGTTTGCAGATGCGGGTTCGGTTGGCGGGTACTTGGATTTCGAGTCGGCCGTGTATCGCTGACGGCAGAGCTCCCGCTGTTCGGGATCGGAGACGGGAACGCTTGGAGTTCGGAGTACTCATGCAGTAAGCGAATGTGTACAACGAACTAGGAGATGGCATGAACAGCCTCGAGGGTAGTTTCGAAGGCAAGGTTGCACTGATCACCGGTGCCGCTCGCGGGCAGGGACGAGCTCACGCAGTTGCGTTTGCCGAGCGCGGCGCCGACATCGTGATCTGCGATCGCTGCGAGAACAGTGACGCCGTCGCCTACCCTCTTGCGACCGAAGCTGATCTCGCCGAAACAGTGCGTCTCGTCGAGGCCACGGGGCGTCGTTGCATCGCGGTCAAGGCAGATACCGCCGACCGTGAGGCAATGGACGCCCTGGTGGCCCGCGCGGAAGCCGAGTTCGGCAAGGTCGATATCGCTGTCGCCAATGCCGGTGTATCCGTTCCAGCCCCCATTACGTCGATGACGTCGGCGCAGTGGAACGAAGTCATTTCCTCGAACCTCACGGGTGTTTTCAACACCGTCGCCGCCGTGTCCGGCGGAATGGCAAAGCGTGGTTACGGCCGTATCATCACGATCTCCTCGATGATGGGTCGATCCGGTGGCACTCAGATGGCCGCATACGGCGCCTCCAAGTGGGGTGTCATCGGACTGACCAAGAGCGTGTCCCTCGAGCTCGCGAATTCCGGCGTCACAGTCAATGCGATTGCGCCGGGCAATATTTCGACGCCGATGATCCACAACGACATGATGTACCACATGATGCGTCCGGATCTCGAAGAACCGACCATGGCTGACGTCGAACCGGTATTCGCGACATTGCACGCGCAGCCCGTGGGGTGGCTTGATCCGTTCGAGATTACGCGCGTCATTCTGTTCCTCGCGGCTGATGCCAGTGCCCACATGAGTGGCATCGTTGTTCCTGTCGACGCCGGAGTCGCTGCTCGTTCGAACGCTTGACCACAGTGTCGTCCCGCCGACATGTGCGGGCGTCGTGGGTTGTCGGAGTCTTGAGTCTGAGCGGTGTGGTGGTCGCACTGCAACAGACTTTGGTTGTTCCGCTTCTCCCTGAGTTCGCGACGGCATTGGGAGTCTCCAACTCGACTGCGTCGTGGTTGGTGACATCAACTTTGTTGACCGGTGCCGTCGCAACTCCACTTATCGGCCGGCTTGCCGATATGTACGGCAAGCGGGCCATGATGTTGCTGTGTCTCGGCGTCATGGTCGTGGGCTGCTTGATTGCCGCGACCAGTCAGAGCTTCCTCGTTCTTGTACTCGGTCGATCGATGCAAGGATTTGCCTCGGCGTTGTTGCCCGTGGGAATCAGCATCATGCGCGACGCACTGCCGCCCGAAAAGCTCAGTGGTGCAGTTGCTCTCATGAGTGCGACCGTGGGTATCGGCGGAATGGTCGGCATGCCGATGGCAGGGGTGCTCTCGGCGCATTGGGGCCTGTCCTCGCTCTTCTGGGTGACCGGTGCCGTCGGAATTGCTGTCGCAGTTGTACTGCCTTTTGTCGTACCGGAATCGGCGGTGAAAAGCCGCGGACGCTTCGACTTCCTTGGCGCAATAGTCTTCACGGCGGCTATGACCAGCCTGCTTCTTGCCATCTCCAAGGGCACGGAATGGGGTTGGGGAAGCCCGGTCATTCTCGTGCTCATTGCGGCGGGAATTGTGTTGCTGAGTTCGTGGGTACCGTGGGAACTGCGCGCGTCGGCGCCGCTCGTGGATCTACGAACATCGGTCCGCGCCCCGATCCTGGTATCGAATATCTGCGCGCTGCTGCTCGGATTTGCTATGTTCATCAGTTCCCTGGCTGCTACGCAGGAACTGCAGCTTCCCGCGGAATCCGGATTCGGACTCGGGCTGTCTGCGTCAGCAGCGGGACTGGCAATGTCGCCGGGTGGGCTCTTGATGGTCCTCCTCGCGACCGTTTCACCTAAGGTCACTCGCCGCTGGGGAGCCAAGACAACACTGGCGACCGGTGCCATCGTCATCGCTTTCGGCTATGTCCTGCGTGTATTCCTCGCTCCGACGCTGTTCACCATCATTCTCGGCACAGCGATTGTGTCTGCAGGCGTCGCATTTGCCTTGGCGGCGATGCCCACATTGATCACCGAGTCGGCTCCGCTCGACCAGACTGCTTCCGCGAACAGCGTCAACAGCTTGCTCCGTTCCGTGGGTACTTCGACCGGAAGTGCAGTCGCTGCTGCGGTATTGGCCAGTTCGACCGTGTTGATCGGCGTCGCGGTTGTGCCGACGCTGCATTCGTTCGAGGTTCTCTACTCGATCGGGGCGGGAGCTGCGTTACTGGCTGCGATAGTGACAGTCGCGGTTCGTGTCGAACGGAAAGGCGATGTTCAGCGGGATCGCTCCGCAGAGAACGTTCAGTCCGGAGAAGCTGTCCGCGAGTAATTCCGTAGAAATCTGTCGGGGCTCTGCGTCACACTGGGGTCTCGGGTTGGATTTGTGCTGACGCGGGAGGACGCATGACCGGAGCGATTGTGGCCGAGGGACTGGTCAAGAAGTACGGCGAGCTGACGGCGTTGGGCGGCGTAGATCTGGAAGTGCGCGAAGGCTCGGTGATGGCACTTCTTGGACCCAACGGCGCGGGAAAGACTACAGCGGTTCGCATATTCACCACGCTGCTCACTCCTGACGCCGGCCGCGCCGAAGTCGCCGGGCTGGACGTCGTCCAGGATGCGCGGGCACTGCGATCCAAGATCGGGGCGTCAGGTCAGTACGCCGCAGTCGACGAATACCTCACCGGGTACGAGAACCTCGAGATGGTCGGACGGCTGTATCACCTGGGAGCAAAGAAGAGTAAGGCGAGGGCGCGCGAGCTACTTGACCAGTTCGACCTGGTCGAAGCCGGTGATCGCCCGGTCAAGGGCTATTCGGGCGGTATGCGCCGACGCCTCGACCTGGCCGGTGCCTTGGTGGCCCGGCCGCAGGTTCTTTTTCTCGACGAACCGACAACAGGACTCGATCCGCGAGCGAGGCTCGGCCTCTGGGATGTCATCGAAGGACTGGTGGCACAAGGCACGACACTGCTGCTCACGACGCAATACATGGAGGAAGCCGAAAGGTTGGCCGACCAGATTGCGGTGATCGACCGCGGTGTGGTGATCGCGCGTGGAACCTCCGATCAACTCAAGGCACGGGTTGGTGGCGAACGTATCGAACTGAGCGTGCACGAGAACGAACATCTCGACATCGTCCGGGAGGAATTGAGGGCACTGGCCGTCGGGGAGATCCAGATTCAGGAGAACGTCCGACGCATCACCGTGCCGGTCGACGACGGAACCGATGCATTGGTCACCGCCCTCAATCTGCTGTCGGCTCGCGGAATCAAAGTATTCGATGTCGGGTTGCGTCGGCCGACACTCGACGACGTTTTCCTCACGCTGACCGGGCACCAGGCTGAATTGGAGGACCAGAAATGACGGTGCAGATGGCACTCGAAGACGGCCTGACCATTGCCAAACGAAACCTGATCAAGATCAAGCGGGTTCCCGACCTTCTGGTGTTCACGACACTCTCGCCGATCATGTTCGTGTTGTTGTTCGCGTACGTGTTCGGCAGTGCGATCTCCGTTCCGGGGACGTCGTACCGCGAGTTTCTGATCGCCGGAATCTTCACGCAGACAGTTATATTCGGTTCCACCTGGACTGGTCTGGGTATGGTCGAGGATCTGCAGAAGGGGATCATCGACCGCTTCCGTTCCCTGCCCATGGCTCCTTCAGCAGTGCTGATCGGCCGCACGTCCAGCGATGTCCTGATCAACGTGATCAGCCTGGTGGTCATGTCGATCACCGGTCTGCTCGTGGGGTGGCGCATTCACTCCAGTTTCTTCGAAGCGCTGGCCGGATACCTACTTCTCTTGTTGTTCGCGTACGCGTTGTCCTGGGTCATGGCAGTGGTCGGCCTGTGGATCAGGACGCCGGAAGTGTTCAACAACGCCAGCTTCGTCGTCATTTTCCCGCTCTCGTTCATCGCGAATACATTTGTCGAAACCACCAACCTGCCAGGGCCTTTGAAGGTGATCGCGGAGTGGAATCCGGTGTCGGCCGTGACTCAGGCGGTGCGCGAGCTTTTTGGCAACACCAACCCCGCCATGACCGTTCCCGATGCATGGCCACTGCAGAATCCGATTCTCGCGTCGCTGTTGTGGACGGCCGGCTTGCTGATTGTCTTCGTGCCGTTTGCAATCCGTCGATATCAGAAAGCCGTCAGTAGGTGACTCGTGCTGCGGGTTTGGTGCCGGTCACCACTGTCGACGAGGTGGCATCGTGTGCGGAAATTTTCACGAGAAGTCCTCCGTGAGTGAATGATTCCACGGTGCGGTCCACCTGTTCGTTGCTTGTTTCGACAAGCAGGTGCCCGCCGGGTTTGAGCCACGTCGCTGCCTCGTCGGCAATCCTTCGTTGGATATCGAGTCCGTCGACACCGCCGTCGAGGGAGACACGGGGTTCGTGGAGTCGCGCTTCGGGTGGCATGAGACGGATCGAATCGGTGGGGACATACGGTGCGTTTGCCGCTATGACGTCGATCCGTCCGCGGAGTTGGGTGGGCAGCGGATCGTAGAGATCGCCAGCGAGAACCTGGCCAGGCTCGGCGATGTTGCGCCGTGCGCAATGAACCGCAGCGGGTTCGATGTCGATGGCGTACAACTCGATCGCCGGGACGTTCGCCTGCAGGACCGCCCCGACTGCACCCGAGCCGCAACAGAGATCAACGGCAACACCGCCAGGGGCAGTCAACGAACATGCCTGCCTGGCCAAGAACTCAGTGCGTCGGCGTGGCACGAATACCCCGGGTTCCAGCACTATTCGCAAGCCGCAGAATCCTGCCCAGCCGACAATGATCTCGAGTGGTTCGCCGGCCACCCGCCGAGCGATCATGACGTCAAGCTCGGCGGGGGATTGTGCGGCATTCAGTAGAATTCGCGCTTCGTCCTCGGCAAATACACATCCTGCGCGGCGCAGGACGGCGGTGGTGGATTTTTGCCGAGGACGAGAGTGCATCGGTGCGGACATAGGAGAGTGCCTTTCGGGAATTACCGTATGGGCGCTCTCGACCGCTACCGGAAGCTGAACGGAGGAGGCGGCGCCACTACTGACCTAGCGGTAATGGGACTCACCTCCTGAGTGTCTGCGTATCGACTGTGTCTGCATGTCGACTGTCTGCATGTCGACCTGCGCGTATTGAACGTCGATACTCTATCGAATCATGGTCGTCTGCGCGCGCCATTGAGCGCATTCACTCTGAATTCGGCGGCGATTTCCGGGTTGTCGAGCGGCCGAACCATCTGTTCAGACGGGTATTCAACTCTGACTGTTCGTCTCCAACCCAGGCCACATGGCCGTCGGGACGAAGCAACACGGCGGGAGCATCCAATTCGGTACTGGTGTCGACGATGTGGTCGACGCGATCGTTCCATCCATCGACCGACAGTTGACCACCCTGGTCGATCAGCAATCCGCGGCCGGAGTGCATCAGGTCGTAGAGGTTGCCGCGGGTCAACGCGATGTTCTTCAGCCGCCGGCCTAGTAGGTCATGGTCGTCGCCGAAGTCGTAGCGAATCGAGATCGCCGTGATCTTCTCGGTCAGGTAGCGGTTGACGTCGTCGAAATCCATCAGCTCGGAGATCAAGCGCCGCACAGCTTGTGGGCCCGCTGCGGTGGAGATCAACTCCGCCTGTGCGCGCGTGTTGTCCAGTACGTCGGAGGCCACCGGACGCCGTTCGGATTCGTAGGTGTCGAGCAGGCTTTCCGGTGCCCATCCGTTGATCTCTGCGGCGAGCTTCCAGCCGAGGTTGAACGCGTCCTGGACGCCGAGGTTCAGACCTTGCCCTCCCATCGGCGGGTGGATATGGGCGGCGTCGCCTGCGAGAAATACCCGGCCACGACGGTAGTGATCGGCCAAACGGGTGGCGTCGCCGAAGCGTGAGAGCCAACGCGGCGAGTGCACGCCGAAGTCGGTGCCGGCGATGACACGTAGCTGTTGTTTGATGTCGTCGAGGGTTGTCGGGACGGCACGACCGTCGGCAATATCGGCTGCGGGCACCACGACGCGATGAGCACCATTGCCGGCCGGGCCGATTCCGAATCGCTTGTGAGTTTCGCGGATCTTGGCGACCACGGCTGCCAGTTCGTCCGCCGGCATGGTCACGTCCATTTCGCCGATCAACGTGTCGGCCGTCGACGGCTCGCCGGGGAACCCGACGTCGATCAGCTTGCGCACGGTGCTGCGCCCACCGTCACAGCCGACTAGGTAGCGCGCCTGAAGTGTTGTGCCGTCGTCTAATTCGGCAGTTGCGCCGTTGTGGTCTTGCCGGACCGCGACGACGCGCTTCCCGCGCCGAATGTCCGCGCCGACTTCGATGGCGTGTTCGGCGAGAATCCTGTCGATCTCGGGCTGGGGTATGCCCAGTACGTAACCGTGCTCGGTATCCAAGTAGGTGGGTGCGGGTTTGGAGATACCCGCGAAGAATCCGCCGAGTGGATACTTTCGGCCGTGTGCGAGGAATCGGTCCAGCAGCCCGCGCTGCTCCATGATCTCGATACTGCGCACATGGATGCCGAGGGCGCGGACAAACGGAGTCGGCTGCTCGGCCTTGTCCAGCACCACGACGTCGACACCCTGAAGCCGGAGCTCACCCGCCAGCATCAATCCGGTTGGTCCGGCACCGACAACGATGACGTCACTCATGTAGACCCCTCCTGTGGGCAAGGCATGCGCTTGCTCGCAGCGGCGAGTCTGCACCATCACCCGGGCCTTGCCGCAAGCCCCGGGGTACGCGATATGGTGAAAGGGGCGGAGGTTCGAAGGCCCGGAAGTTCGACGGCCCGGAAGTTCGACGACTCAGTGCCGAGCGGTTGCGGTGTCCGTTCCCGCGGTCCCTCGACTCATGGCCAGAACCGCGTCACGGCGGTCGATGCTTCCGAACGGTGACCCGCCGGTCGGGTTCTCACTTCCGAACAGCCAGGTGGGTCCGTCGGCCAGATGGTCGAGAGCTTCCCGGGCAACGTCGGCGGGATCGGCAAGGTCGGCACGCGATGTGGCCCGCGCGCCGAGTGCACGATGGAGAGATGGGGTGTCTGTTGCGCCAAGCACGAGGGACAGAACGTCGACGCCCTTCGGATGCCATTCCGCCCAGAGACTTTCGGCGAGAATGAGATCGAATGCCTTGGTGGCGCCGTACGTGGCGTGTGTTGCGCCCCCGGCCCAGGCTGCTCCGGAGGTCAGTAACACCACGGCGCCCCGTCCTCGGGCGACCATCGGCGCGCCGAAGCGGTAGGTGGCCTCGAGCACGCTGGTGCAGTTCCGATGAACGAGAGACAGATGTTTGTTCAGATCCTTGTCGAGGAATTCGGCGCTGTAATCGTCGCTACCGGCGTTGTACACAAAGAGTCCGACCTCGAGATCGGCTGTTATCCGTTCCAGTTCGGACATTGCGGCCGCTGCGCTGAGATCTAGTGCAACCGTGCGTACTTCGACATCGTGCTGTGCGCGGATGTCGTCGGCGAAAGATTCCAAGACGAGCGCTCGCCGGGCGACAAGAACGATGTTCACGCCGCGAGTGGCCAGTTCGTGAGCGAATGCGGCACCAACCCCGTCGGATCCGCCGGCAATGATCGCCCACGGTCCGTACTTCTGTGCGAGATGTGTTGGCATTGTGTGATTCCTTTCAATGTGGACTCTGTTCGACGTGTGTGGTCAAAGCGCGAATTGTCGTGCTGGTGCATCGCTCACGTCGAGGGCGCCAGCATGTTGCGGTGCTCGGGCGTCCCGTCCAGGTTGGCATTGATTCGCTCGACGGTTCGCCAACCCTCCGCGGTGCGCACCCACCGCCAGGTGTTGGCCGAGACGCGAGCCACCCAGAAGCGGTCCGCGTCACTGTCCCAACGGATGTTGAGTGCGTAGTTGCGTCCCGTCGCGTTGTCGCCGTCGATCTCGATGTGCGGTGCGGTCAATACATGACCGCACCCGTTGCGGATCAGACTCTGGTGACCGTCGCCGAGCACCATCTCGGCGATTTCTTCTCGACCCTTCATGTGACGTTGGGGGACGGCGTCGAAGGTGCCGTCTTCGGTCCAGAGTGCCGCAGCAGCCGCACCGGAACCACTGTCGACGGCCGGACCGTACTGCGCGACGAGTTGCATGATCTCGACCTGGTCTTCAAGAGTGCGAACTCGGTTCGTCAGATTCGTCACCGCGGTCCGAAGGTCTTCGTTCTCAACCATTTTCACACCTTTCCAGGAACGACGACTATGCGTGCCGGACCGTTGGCGTCGCGCGACGCATCGAGTGCCTCCGCGACTTCGTGGAGTCCGACCGTCCTTCCGAGCATCGGGCTGATGTCGACCTCGCCGGAGCACACTGCGTGGAATGCTTCGTCCCAGTGGGCAGGAAGTGGGCCTCCGCCGAATTGGATGTTGAGGCCCTTGCGCTTAGCGGTGAGCGTGTGGAGGTGATCGCCCTCCGGCGGTCCACCGGAGGAGAATATCCTGGTTCCACGCTCGCATCCTTTGACGATCGAATCGAGAACACCTGGTATTCCGACACATTCGAAGATGACGCAGCCTGGTAGTGCGGCTATCGCCATCATGTCCTTCGTTGTATCCGGCGATCCGTGTGCCACATCTCGCCAGGCTTGGTACGGGGAGATTTCGGCGGGATCTATGACAGCGTCAGCCCCCATTGCCATCGCGGTCTCGCGGCGAGAGGCAATGAAATCCACGGCAATGATCGGGCCGATTCCGAGACGTTTGAGGTTCGCAATCGTAGAAAGGCCGATGGCACCGCAGCCGATGACCAGCGGAACCTCGCGGGTACCCATCTGCGCACGTGCTGCTGCGGACCATCCGACCGAGAGTGCGTCGGCAACGCAGATCACCTCGCTCGGAAGGTCCGAGCGCACCACGCGTGTAATCGATTCGTCGAGGAGTAAGAACTCACCGAAACCGCCGGGCGATTCGGGATTCTGCCCGATGATCTTGCGGCCCAAGGGTGTGGCGAGCACCGGGAGGGAACTTACTCGGGTGCCGACGGGGATTCGCCGGTCGGTGCCGGGTCCGTAGTCGACGACTTCGGCGCAGTATTCGTGGCCCATGACGATGTCGACGTTCTGATCGTACGTGGACATTCCGCTGTCGTCGTGGATGCCGGCGTCCGGGTTGTCCATGAAGTGAAGGTCCGACGCACAGATTCCGCAGGCCAGCGAACGAACAAGTAATTGGCCGGGGCCGGGAACCGGATCGTCGACCACTCCGACGTCTACGGTGCCTTCTCGCAGTACTGCAGCGCGCATTCGATTCTCCTCCGCGAATATGTAGTTCTCATTCTGTGGGTGAACTGTATCCATGGATTGGCACTTACGGAAGACTCTCTCCTGTAAATTTAATAGAGCAATATCTCCTGTAAAGGTGCTGCGCACTTGCTGGCGGTCACTACACTCACTGGCATGTCAGAACCTCATCGCCGTCTGGGGCGACCCCGCGACATCAGCATTGACGAGCGAGCTCTCGAGGCGACGCGCGCACTCTTGATCGAACGAGGCTTCGAGGCGACGACGATTCAAGCCGTTGCCAGTCATTCGGGCGTGCATTCGTCGGCGATCTACCGCCGATGGTCGTCGCGGATCGAGTTGATCGAGGAAGCGGCGTTCCCTCGATTCACCTTTGCCGGCATCGTGCCGAGTGGGGATCTTCGACGCGACCTTCGCAGGTTCATCCGTGCGTACGTCGCGGCCTTCAGTGCGCCGGCGGCGCGAGCGGCCGCTGCGGGGCTTCTTGCTCATCACCAGAAGCCGGATCGCGATGCGTCATCAGAGGTGTATCCGAGGATGTCGGTGCGGCCGCTGTTCGAGGACATTCTGCGCGCCGCAGCTCCCGGAAGTGTTGATCCCGCAGTCGATCCCGACGACGCCTTCGACATGCTTCTCGGTGCAATTCTCACTCGCACAGTGGTATTCACGCCGACGTCGAGGCAGCGTCCCATTGAGCGCACGGTCGAGATGATGGTGCGATTGTTACGCCCGGTCGACTGAAGGTCCCTTCGCTAGCGGGCGCCGCGCAGATACGCATCGATCGGGATCCTCAGTTGAAGAACGAATTCCGACGATTCGGCGTGATGGGTCGGGGTTGATCTCGCTCCGATGCATCGATCGAATATCAGTCCTTCCAGCAAACTGACAAGATCGGTTGCCGCGCTCTCCGGATTCGTCACGCCGTGACGTACGAAGATCTCTTGCGCTCTGGCCGTGGAGAACAGGCTTTGCGCCAGGGCGTCGTGCAATTCGCGATTGCTTCGCGTCTCGAGGAGAAGTGCGTACCGGGCGATCAACTCGTCGCGGCGACGGGACAGGAGATCGCCGAGATATCGGGCGATCAGAGTTGCCGGATCGGAATTCGTCTCCAGCAGTTCGTCGAATGTCGATTGTGACCGTTCGACGATGTGTTGCACTGCAGCTGTCAGCAGCGCTTCTCGGGTTCGAAAGTAGTACGAGGTTGAACCCTGCGGGATACCCAGGGCGGCATCGACGGCGCGATGAGTCAATGTCCGCGGACCGTGTTCAGCGATGATCGTGACAGCGCACGCTCCGATGAGGTGTCTGCGATCTCCAGTCATGCCTATCCCGTTCTGCGTAGTGCGGATCACGTTGACTTGGCTCCGAGCCGGTCTCTAGCCTCAACTCTACAGATGTAGAGGAGGGTCATGCGACTGGACGAAGAGCAGTTGTCGGCACGTGCATCACTCGACGCCCTGCGGGCCCGGATTGCGATCGGCGGCATCGGGGGTGGGATCTACCTCTGGGGTGGTGTCGGACGTGGAAAGACCATGCTGATGGACGAGTTCTACAACAGTGTTCCAGTGGCGAAGCGGCGCATTCACTTTCACCAGTTCTTTGCCGATCTGCACACCCACGCGCACAGTCTCGGGTCGATGGGCAAGGCGCTGGATCAGGTGGTCGACGGGATTCGGCTGCTGTGCTTCGACGAGTTCCACATCGACGACATCGCTGACGCACAGTTCATGGCGAGAGTTCTGGAGAACATTGTTGCGAAAGATGTGACTGTTGTTGTCACGTCCAATGTTCCGCCGTGTGATCTCCTTCCCAATCCACTTTTTCACGATCAGTTCGTGCCGTCCATCGAGTTGATCGAGAGGGTGTGGGAGGTGATCGAGTTGGGTGGAGCGGTTGACTACCGAATGCTGGGGGAACCGCGTCAGCGGGATCGACGGTTCGCGTCGGGAGCTTTCCACTCGAGTGCAGGTGCTTTTGACGGTGAACCGGTCGAATTAACAGTGGGGTCACGCACATTGATGTGCTCTGCGCTTCGCGACGGAGCCGTGTGGTTCGATTTCGATGTGCTGTGCGGTGGTTCGACGTCGGCGGCCGACTACCTCGATCTTGTCACCCGCTTCGATGAATGGGTGATCCACGGTGTGCCGATCCTCAGCACCGCAACGGAATTCGCAGTGCGGCGTTTCGGGAACGTCGTCGATGTTCTCTATGACGCCGACGTGCGGTTGACATTGTTCGCCGAAGGAGGCCTCGAGGACGTAGCCGGCCACCTTCGTGACGCCGCGGGGCTTGCCCGGCTGTTCAGTAGGTTGTCGCTGCTTCAGTCGATGGGGGTCATGGTGCGGTCAGAACAGTAGTCAGCGCGCTCGACAGTGCTGCCTTCACGTATGGCGTGAGGTTCTCGACGAGCCGCGACGCGATCGCGGTGGCGACCTCCGCCGGCTGTAGCGGAACAGTCGGTGATTCGGGAAGGCCAGGCTGCGGCGGCGGAGTGCTATTGGTCATCATCGGCTGATACGTACCGTGTTTCGTGAAGTAGCCGAAAACCGAGTCCACAAACTCTTCCGGCGCATCGCGTGGTTTGGGCATGTTGCAGATGCCGTCTCCTTCGATGCATACCTCCTGGACGGGTATGTCGCCGAAGCCGGCGCGCGTCCCGGACATCGTTGCACCGGGAACAACATTCGGGATCACGGTTTCGATGCCGCCGTGAGAGTTTCGCGGGTCTGAATACAGGACGCCGGTCACCTGGGATTGGGGAATGGACCCGTCGCGGGCGATGTCACCGAGAACGTCGCCTGCAATCCGTGCACCTTGGGAGTACCCGGTGATGACAACGTCGCTCCCGGGGCACTGGTTGTGAAAGGTATCAACTTCAGCATGAAGTGCTTGGACGCCCACAGCCACGCTGGCGTCGTAGGTCTGGTCGCCGAGAGGCCAGAAACTAGCGGGGTAGCTCACGGGTTTTGCGACGTATCCCTGGGCGGCATAGCGATCGGTGACGGGTTGTGTGGTCTGGCCGGTCGGGTCCCAGGTTCCACCAACTGCGAATACCGCGCCGGTCGGGCATGAGTTCGGTGATGCCGTCGCAGCATTGGCGGACAGCAGCGCGGTCCCCAGGGCGAATGTGCACACCACTGACAGCGAGTATTTCCTCATCGGGCCGTCCCAATCCATCTTTTGCTCTCGTAGCTCCACTGGGAAGCTCGCGGTCCGACGCGGGTTGTTCGGTACTGAGCGCAATGGTGACGGTGTGATGAGTCCTGGAGGTATTCCTCAGGTAAATACGACGTTGCCAGTCACAAGAATGGCAGTGACAGAGAAAACTTGCTCTTACGGCCCTGGCACCTGCGGCGGGTTGTCCGGAACCATGACAGCACCGATGGCGTTGCTGATGGGGACAGCGTTGTTGCCGTTGGCGTTGGCTGTGGGGCCGAGGGTGGCATAGATGACAATGGTGGTTTCGGACTTCGGTTCGTAGAGCGCAACACCGTTGTATCCGCCGTACGACGGGTTCATGACAAGCCACCCGCCCAGGTGCGCCGTTCCGAACGTGAAGAACTTGTCGTCGGTCAGAGGTCCGAGACCTGCGGTTGTCGGGGCCATCTGTTCGTCGAAGACTGTGTCGGAGAGCAGCTCGCCGGTTCCGAGGGCGCGAACCCATTTCCCGACGTCGGTGACTGTCGAATTCATATTGCCGCTGTGTAGGAAGGCCGTGGGATTCCAGAACGTCGAGTCCTCGAAGACACCGCGTTCAGTGGTGTAGCCGTGCAGGACGGGATCCGGGATTTGCGGGTTGAGCGCAACCCGACTGTCGGTCATGCCGAGTGGGTCGAAAATACGCTGTTGCAGTAGGTCACTCAAAGATTGCCCGGTCGCCTTCTGGACAACTTCACCGAGCAGGGTCAGGTCGCTGTGTGAGTAGGCAAAACTCGTTCCGGGCGCGAACAGCGGTGGACGGGTGTTGGCGAGATCGAGGATTTCCTGTGCGGTCCACCCCAGGATCGGGTTGGCGTAGAAACGCTTCTCGAATTCGGGGTTGGTCACGTAGTCGGAGATTCCGGTGGTGCTGTTGGCGAGCATTCGCGGTGTGATCTGGTCGGAACGCGGAAAGCTCGGTTCCCACTTGGCAATCGGTTCGTCGAGTGGGAGAGTGCCGGACTCGTCGAGTTGGAGGAGGACGGTCGACAGCATCGGTTCCATGGGCTGTCCGACGCGTAGTTGCATATCGGTTGTTGCTGGCACGCCGAGTGGGGATTCGCCGACAGCGCCGGTGACCACGTTGGTGTCACCGCGCCACACCCCGTACACCGCGCCGCTGAGGCCCAGTTCGGTCACCTGGGTGCGGACAATGTCATCGATCTTCTGTGATTCGGGGCTGACGGTGCTGGACGCGGGACTGCTCGTGCCAGTGGTGGTGTCCTCGTTGGATCCGCAGGAGGCAAGAACTGTCACGGCGAGTGCAATCACGGCCAATCGAGTTCGTCGCTGTCGCGAGGTGGACTTCATCCGTGGCGATCCCTTCGTGTCCTCAGCGGAAAAGGAATGTCGCAATTGACTGAATCTACCGCGACCGGACAGTGCTCGTCGCTGAATTAAACGGGTGGAGTCAACAGAAAAGCCCGGCACCTTCGTAGAAGGTGCCGGGCAGTGCTGATCGAGGGCTTGTCGGCCGAAAACTACGGAAGTAGTTGGTCGAGGAAGGTGTTGCTGAAGACCTTGTGCGGGTCCAGTGCGTTGAAGGCGGCGTTGGCAGTGTCCCAGTTGTCGCTGGTGGGGACGCCGTCGCGGTAGGTCTGGGGGAGGGCGTTTTCGATGATCTGCGTGTCGGTGTACGGCTTGTCGGCGCTGAATGCCCAGCCCTTGGACCATTCGGGGCGGAAGGTAGCGTCGTTGTTGTTGTAGTGGCCGCGCATCCATTGCTCCATTTCGCGGTAGAACGCGAACATGCCGGGTGTTCCGGGGACTCCGAGGACGTTGAGCCAGATGGCGGTGTCCCATTCGGGGTGGTCCGGTCGCGGACGCATAGCGGAGATCGTGGGGGCGCCGGCGGATGCGACTTCGACGTCGGATGACTCGTCGAGGCCGCAGCATCGGATTTCGACGGGTCCGTTGAGAGGGAATTGCCCGATGGAGCGGTAGTACTCCATGCGGCCGTTGAACCACTGCGTGAAGTCGTGGATGACCTGGCCGATGTTGGCGCGGGACGTGATGACGGCGCCACCGCCTTCGGTCAGGCGCAAGGTGGTGGCCCGGATGTAGAACTGAACGTCCTTGGACCATCCCCATAGGTCGTTGGCGAAGGTCGCGGCAAGGCCGGCGACGGTGGTGGCGTACATAATCTGCCCGAATGCGGGTGCGATGCCCGGGTTTCCGGAGTTGATCTGTCCGATCATGTCGGTGATCGGTTCGGGGAGGTTGTCGGAGAAGATGTAGTTGTACGGTCCGGTGACTTCGCGGGAGAAGCGAGGCTTTTCAGGAGCGAGGGACCACACCTTCATCCACGGGCGTTCGGTGAAGGGGTACCAAATTGCCTCTGCGCGACCGTTTTCGCGGACGAACTTCTCGAAGGTACGTCCGGAAGCCCCGCGAGCGCCGAAGAGTTCCTGCCAACCGATGTCCGTGTGGCTGACGCAGCGCATGCGGTAGTTGGGCGCAGCCTGCAGTGTGACTGAGGTGAGGAAGGTGCGGCCGAGGTGAGTCAGGAGTGGCTTGATGGCGGTATCGGCCCGCGAGTACGTCTTCAGTGCGTATTCGTTGCCGTTCCAGACCACTGCGGTCAGGGAGGTGACGAGGTTGGAGAGTGAACCGAAAGTTTGTCCGGGAACGTGTGCTTCGCCTTCCGCGGGAAGGGCTGCGCCGTGGGCGTCGACGGCGAGGCAGCCTGCGATGGACAGGACGCCGGGCGCGGGGAGATTAGCGAAGCCAAGGCCCTGGGCCTGAAGTGCTGTGGTGATGGCGTCGAGGGTGGCACCGGGTCCCGCGGTGACCGTCGCCGGTGACCCGCCGGCGTCGACGTTGACCCAGTTCAGATGAACCATGGTGTCGGCGAGAATGACCTTGTCGATGGAAGCGCCGTTCACCACGGTCAGGGGTGTCCAGCCGTGCATGGCTCCGCGGGGCCGGATGGTGTAACCGTTGGCATGTCCCCAGTTGGCCAGGCGTACTACGTCTTCGGGTGTCTTGGGAGCGCAGGTCCAGATGGTGTCGAGCATGATCTCTTTGGACCAGTTCTGGTATGCCTGCTGGTAGAGCGCGATGCCTTCCGGGAAGGCCGGGGGTGCAGCGAGTGTGGGTACTTGTCCGCCACTGGATCCGAACGGAATTGCGTAGGCGGGGGTCCAGCTGCCGGCAAGGGCGGTGGCGGCGACTGCGCCGGCTCCGGCGGCGAGGAATCCTCGTCGGGACAGTCGGGTTGTTTCGTCTTGGGCCGTCATCTTCGGGCTGCTCCATCGGGGGTTGGGAACTGCAATGAGTTCGACAGGTGAATCTCAGGCAAGAGTGAGAACTACGTCAGCTAGGGCGGGGGCGTCGCGCTCTGCGACAGATGCGGAGATCAAGAGTTGCCCTTCGCCTTTCCAGATTCGGATGCTCAGGTTCTCACCCGGGAATACCACCCCGGCAAAGCGTGCACGGAACCCGGCCACCTGCGTGCTGTCGCCGTCGAGCATTGTGTCCACTGCGGCCTTGCAGACCATTCCGTAAGTACACAGTCCATGCAGGATAGGCGCTGGAAAGCCTGCAGCGGAGGCGAATTGCGGATCCGAGTGCAATGGATTGCGATCGCCGCACATGCGA
The DNA here is from genome assembly GCF_013277795.1 of Rhodococcus sp. MS16. NCBI lineage: Bacteria > Bacillati > Actinomycetota > Actinomycetes > Mycobacteriales > Nocardiaceae > Rhodococcus > Rhodococcus sp. MS16. The sequence goes on along the minus strand of NZ_VBTM01000003.1, from coordinate 777,627 downwards.
TACAGCAAGGCCTGCTGCGGAAGTACCGGTATCACGACCTCACCGTCGGGCCTGTGATCAGGCAACGGAATCGACTCCGACGGCCCGCGCTGCCCGCCGAATCCACCTTCGCCGCGCGCGAAGATCGACGAACGGGCAGTCCACAACGGGTTGCCCTCCACGTCGACGGTGACTGATTCCTGCACGATGACTGCAGCTTTGCCCTTGTCCCAGATCTCGGCGATCCGAGTTGTGGTTCGCCCGGTGCCGCTGGCCGGAATCGGCTGATGGACCGTGACTTCCTGGCTTCCGTGAACAACTTTCGCGAGATCGATCTCGACACCGGGGAACGAGACCTTCGGTGCTTGGGTGGCGTGAAAGTTGGCCGCGACGGTGGCGAAGGTGGGCAGCACTTGTGGCTTCTCGTCGTCGAGGTATCGCAGTTCGTTCGGATCGAGCGGACGAGCCCCAGCGCCGAGCGCCAGGTGGTAGTGCTGCACGTCCGACGGCGTCCACGAGAACTCCTGTGGCGCAAGCTCTGCGCCGAGTGCGACAGAAGGATCAATTGGCATGATCGACCGCCGTGTTTGCAGCCTCGGAGGCCTCAGGGGTCTCGGCGGCCGTTGCGGTTTCTGTGACCTCGGCGGTCTTCACGCGCTCTGCGATGTCCAGCACTGCCAGGTAGCCGAAAGTCATTGCGGGACCGATGGTCGCGCCTGGTCCGGCGTACGTGTGACCCATGACCGGTGCGCTGGCATTGCCTGCGGCGTAGAGACCCTCGATGACGCTGCCGTCTTCACGCAGTGCTCGGCCGTTGACGTCGGTGCAGATTCCGCCCTTGGTGCCGAGGTCGCCCGGAACCATCTTGATGGCGTAGAACGGGGCCTTGCTGATTTCGGCGAGGCTCGGGTTCTTCAGTCTCGGATCGCCGTAGTACGCGTCGTAGCCGCTGTCGCCGCGCCCGAAGTCCTCGTCCTTGCCGTTGCGCGCGAAGCCGTTGAACCGCTCCACCGTTTCGGTCAGGGAAGCGACGGGAAGTCCTGTCTTCTCGGCCAATTCGGCGATCGTTCCCGCCTTGACCACGATGCCGGCCTTGAGCCAGCGGCTGGGGAAGGGGGACCGGGGAGTAATGCCGGCAAACGTGTAGCGGTTGCGGTAGCGCTGATCGAGGATCATCCAGGTCGGGATGTTCTCGCCGGGGCCTTTGCCCTGGCCGTACTCGCCGCCGTACATCGCATGCGTTGCCTCGACGTACGGCGCCGCCTCGTTGCCGAAGCGCTTGCCCGACAGGTTCACCATCATGCAGCCGGGAAGAGTGCGCTCGGACAGGGCGAACCACGGTCCACCGGTGAGTGGGATGGACGGGCCCCACCAGGCGTCGTCCATGAAATCGACTGCGGCGCCGATCTCTTGGCCCGCTCGGATGCCGTCGCCGGTGTTTGCCTTCGCGCCGACGGTCCATTCGGTGCCGATGGGCCCGCGCTGGTACTTCTCACGCATTTCCTTGTTGTGCTCGAATCCGCCGGAGCCCAACACGACTCCGTGGCGAGCACGGATGACCTGAGCTTCGCCGTCGACGAGAACATTGACGCCGCGAACCACGCCGTCTTCGGTGTAGAGGGACGTCAGGGGTGTGTTCAGCAAGATGGGAACACCGGCGGACTGAAGGCCGAGTCGAATGCCGGCGACGAGTGCCTGGCCGCGAACCAGCAGATCCTTCTTGGTGGCCTTGGCTGCGAGGAATCGCATGCCTACCTTCATGGCGCGCAGAGGTCCGCGAGGATTGCGCATCAGCAGGTTGAGCCACTTGTAGTCGGCCTGGGTGATGACAAAGTTCTTGGGTGCCTTGACGTAGTCGGGTTCGAGATTCTTGCGATCGGCACCCAACTTGTTGCCGTCGAAAGGGGTGGGCTCGACACTGCGTCCACCGAGGCGTCCACCGGGAGCTTCCGGGTAGTAGTCGGAGTAGCCGGGTACCCACTGCAGTTGGAGCGGAGTGTTCTTCAGAACGAACGAGAGCATCTCGGGCCCACGCTCGAGGTAGGTGTCGATGCGCTCGGGAGCGACGACGTCGCCGATGATGCTGTGCAGGTAGGAACGTGCGGCATCGGGTGTGTCGGTGACACCGTCTGCCTGCAGTGCCTCGTTGTTGGGGATCCAGACTCCGCCACCGGAACGGGCGGTCGATCCGCCGTAGTGGGCGGCTTTCTCCACGATGACCACACTCAAGCCCTGATGGGCTGCGGTCAAGGCCGCTGTCATACCTGCGGCACCACTGCCGACGACGACGATGTCGTATTCCTGCTTGCTCATGTAGAACACGTTATAGAATGATGGGGGTGTCAGTCCATGCTTTCTGCCAGGAAGTATTTACGAACGTTGCCTTCGATAACGAAACGCGTTGCAGTAAAATTGAGGATGGTGCAGTGTGACCTGGGATACTTCGGTTGATGTCCTCGTTGTCGGATTCGGCGTGGCGGGGGCAAGCGCCGCACTCGAAGCGGTGGCGGCCGGTTCATCGGTGATGGCGATCGACCGGGCATTGGGAGGTGGCGCCAGCACCATTTCCGGTGGAATCTTCTATGCCGGTGGCGGCACCGCGATTCAGAGAGAAGCCGGTATCGAGGACACTCCGGAAGCCATGCTCGCGTACCTGAACCGCGAGGTCGGTGATGCGGTGACGCCCCAGACCTTGCGTCGGTTCGTGGAGGAGAGTCCGGCGACAATCGACTGGCTGCGCGGTCACGGTGTGCCGTTCGAGGCGTCGCTGTGCCCGTACAAGACCTCGTATCCGAGCAACAAGCACTACCTGTACTTCTCGGGCAGCGAATCGGCCGGCGGGTTCCGGGACATCGCCAAACCTGCTCCGCGTGGGCACCGTGCCAAAGGCCGAGGAACGTCGGGGAAGATGCTCTACGGCCCGCTTGCGAAGTCGGCCCAGGCCAAAGGTGTGCGGTTTCTCGGTCAGACCCGAGCAGATCGGTTGATCATCGAGGACGGCCGGGTGATCGGCGTCGAGGCGCTGACGCTTCGGGATGCACCCGCCGGGGTCCGGCGGCGTCACGCTGCGCTCAGTTCGATTTCCGCCAAACCGGGTGTGTATGCGCCCCAACTGCGTTCGATTGTCGACGCCCAAATCAGCAAGATCGAGAAGAAGTACGCCAAGAAAATCCGCATAAAGGCGCGTGGCGGCGTGATCCTCAGCGCGGGTGGATTTGTATCCAACCGCGAGATGATGCGCACTCACGCACCCGCGTACAAGGGTGGGATCCCGCTCGGCACGTCGGGCGACGACGGCAAGGGAATCAACCTCGGAATCGAGGCGGGCGGCGCCACCGACAAGCTCGGTAACGTTTCCGCATGGCGGTTCATCGTCCCGCCCAGCGCTTTTCTCGGTTCGATACTGGTGGGCGAATCCGGAGCGCGAATCGTCGACGAATCGCGTTACGGTGCGGCGCTGGGGCAAGCAATGGTCGAGAAGAGCAACGGAATCGGTTGGCTGCTGGCGGATTCCGACCTCGTTCGTGAAGCGAAAGCGCAAATCCCCGATCAGTCCATGTGGTTTCAGCGGGTGCAGACCGCCGGCATGATGCGTACCGCAGTACACGGCAACACGATTGCCGAAGTGGCGCACAAGGCGGGAATCGATGCAGCCGGCCTGTATGAAACGGTCGATGCGCACAATACTGCTGCGGCGAACGGTCAATCCGATCCGATGGGCAAGCCGTCCGACTTCATCAGACCGATACTCAACGCCCCGTTCACGCTGTACGACGTCTCGATCAAGCCCAACATGATGAATCCGTGTCCCATGCTCACACTTGGTGGATTGGTGGTCGACGAATCGACCGGCCTGGTGAAAAATGAAGCCGGGGAATCAATCCTGGGACTCTATGCAGCCGGACGCACAGCCGTCGGTATTTGTTCCAATTCGTATGTGAGTGGCTTGTCGCTCGCTGACTGTGTGTTCTCCGGCCGTCGCGCCGGACTTCATGCGGCCACGGTCACCGCGATGGCCCGTTTCAGTTCACCCCCCAGCTTCAGCTCATCTAGGGAGTAGTCATGACCAAGGCAAGTGTGGCGATTGTCGGGTCGGGAAACATCAGTACCGATCTGCTGTACAAACTGCAACGTTCGCAGTGGCTGGAGCCGCGGTGGATGATCGGAATCGACCCGGAGAGCGAAGGATTGGCGCGCGCCGCCGCGATGGGGCTCGAGACCTCCGCCGAGGGGGTCGACTGGCTGTTGAATCAGGCGGAGAAACCGGACCTGGTATTCGAGGCGACGTCGGCCTACGTTCACCGTGACGCGGCTCCGCGTTACGAGGCCGCGGGAATCCGCGCTGTCGACCTCACCCCGGCTGCTGTCGGCCCGGCGGTAGTTCCTCCGGCCAACCTCCGCGAGCACCTCGACGCGCCGAACGTCAACATGATCACCTGCGGCGGGCAGGCAACTATCCCGATCGTGTACGCGGTATCTCGTGTGGTGGAAGTGGCTTACGCCGAGATCGTCGCCTCCGTTGCATCACTGTCAGCCGGACCGGGAACCCGCGCGAACATCGACGAGTTCACCAAGACCACCAGTCGCGGTATCGAGACGATCGGCGGCGCCCAGCGAGGCAAGGCGATCATCATTCTCAATCCCGCCGACCCGCCGATGATCATGCGAGACACCATCTTCTGCGCCATCCCCGAAGATGCAGACCACGCCGCGATCACCGACTCCATTCATCGCGTCGTCAAGGACATCCAGCAGTACGTGCCGGGCTACCGGTTGCTCAACGAGCCGCAGTTCGACAAGCCGAGCGTCGTGTCCGGCGGATATGCAACGGTCACAACGTTTGTCGAGGTCGAAGGTGCAGGCGACTTCCTGCCGCCGTACGCCGGAAACCTCGACATCATGACGGCGGCAGCCACCAAAGTGGGCGAGGAGATCGCCCAGAAGCTTCTGAGCGTGAAGGCATGAGCGACATGATTCACTTCGATTCGAGCTGGGACATCCGCGTCACCGACACCTCGCTGCGCGACGGTTCCCATCACAAGCGTCATCAGTTCACCCTCGAGGAAGTCCGGGCGATCGTCGGTGCCCTCGACGGAGCCGGTGTGCCGGTCATCGAGGTCACCCACGGTGACGGTCTCGGCGGGTCCTCCTTCAACTACGGCTTCTCGAAAACGCCCGAGCAAGAACTCATCAAAGCTGCTGTGGAGACGGCAAAAAACGCAAAGATCGCCTTCCTGATGCTGCCGGGGCTGGGTATCAAGGACGACATCGTCATCGCTCAGGACAACGGCGCGTCCATCTGCCGTATCGCCACTCACTGCACCGAGGCGGACGTCTCCATTCAGCACTTCGGCCTTGCTCGTGAGCGTGGACTCGAGACCGTCGGATTTCTCATGATGGCTCATTCGATTCCGCCGGAGACGCTCGCCAAGCAGGCGCGCATCATGGCCGACGCCGGTTGCCAGTGTGTATACGTGGTCGATTCTGCGGGTGCTCTTGTTCTCGAGCAGGTGTCCGAACGGGTCGAGGCGCTGGTCCAGGAACTCGGCAGCGACGCTCAGGTCGGCTTCCACGGACACGAGAACCTCGGTTTGGGTGTCGCGAATTCGATTGCCGCCGTGCGCGCTGGGGCCAAGCAGATCGACGGCAGCACCCGCCGTTTCGGTGCCGGTGCTGGTAACGCGCCGGTGGAGGCGTTTGTCGGAGTCTGCGACAAGATCGGCGTCAAGACCGGTATCGACTTCTTCGCGATAGCCGACGCCGCCGAAGATGTTGTGCGACCGGCCATGCCGCAGGAATGTCTACTCGACCGCCAGGCGCTGATGATGGGCTACGCCGGCGTGTACTCCAGCTTCCTCAAGCATGCTGAACGTCAAGCTGAGCGGTACGGCGTGTCCTCTGCCGAGCTACTCGTGCGCGCGGGGAAGCGCAAGTTGGTTGGCGGACAGGAAGATCAGCTGATAGATATCGCGTTGGAGCTTCAGCGGGAGGCCGCCGCGTCGTAGACTCGGTGTGTGGCTGACGTACTGGACGGAAAAATTGCACTGGTGACCGGCGCGTCCTCGGGGTTGGGGCGCGCCGTCGCCGAGATCCTGAACGGCAGAGGCGCCAAGGTTTTCGGAGTTGCCCGGAGCAAGGACACATTGCACCAGGCAATGACCGAACTGACGGGAAGTGACGGTGCGGGCCGTTATTCGGCTTCCGACGTTTCCGACTCCGCTCAGTGCGACGCCGCTGTGCAGGCTTGCGTCGACGCCTTCGGCGGAATCGACATCCTCGTCAATGTGGCTGGTTCACATACCATCCGCCATACCGCAGACATTGCCGATGACGACTGGGCACATGACCTCGCGGTCAACCTGAACGGGCCGTTCTTCCTGTCACGAGCTGCGCTGCCCCATCTTCTCGCGCGGGGCGGCAACATCGTCAACGTTTCCTCGATCGCTGGACTCGAAGGGCAGGCATACTCAGCAGGGTACTGCGCTGCCAAGCACGGGCTGATCGGGCTCACCCGAGCGATGGCTATGGAGTTCACCGGGAAATCTCTGCGCGTCAACGCAATCTGCCCTGGCGGCATGATGACTCCGCAGGTCACGGGATTCACCTTCCCGGACGGCGTCGATTTCGATCTGATCATGAAGGTCGCGTCACCGCGCGGACTGATGGAACCGGAGGACGTGGCGAAGATGGTGGCCTTTCTTGCTTCCGATGATGCCTCTGCGATTCACGGCGCGGTGTATTCGGTGGACAACGGAAAAATGGCATGACCCCGCTGGTTTCGGGACCGATCTTTCAGATCTGTTGGGTAGTAGCCGACATCACCGCAGCGGAAGAGGAGTTCTCCGAGAATTGGGGCGTTCAGCGATGGCTACGGATGCCCGACCTTCACTTCGGTCCGGAGACCACGACTTATCGGGGCCAGCCCGCCGATTACACAGCCCACATTTCCCTTGGTTATGCGGGAACTCAGCAAATTGAACTGATCCAACCGGTTTCGGGGCGCAGTCTTTATTCGGAGTTCCTCGACACCCATGGTGTTGGCGTTCATCACGTGGCATTTGTTCCGGACGATTACGACGAAACCTTGGCGGAGGTAGAGCGTCGGGGAATGTCGGTGTTGCAGCAGGGGCGCATCGAAGACGTGGGAATGGAATTTGCCTACGTCGACGCAGGCCCGACGGGCGGCTACGTGGAACTCATGAAGCTCTCGCCCGAGATCCGCTTGATGTTCGATTCGCTCATCACGTATTGAACGCAAAGACTTTCGATAAGTAGCCGGAGATACCGGCGCAGTCACCTCGGTATCCGAGGTACCCGTCCGGTCGGATTACCAACGCACAGTTCTCTTCCACGCCGTAGGCGGCACACAGCTGGGAATCGGTGTCGCGAATGATCGGCAGTGTCGAATAGACGGAATCAGACGACGGTGGTGCGATCACGTACACGTCGAGCTGTCCGTGTGCCGCGTGAACAGCAGCGGCAGAATGCTTTTCGCAGTCACCGATGCTGTCTTCGGATCCGTCCGAGCAGAGAAGAAGCGTGTGGTTGACACCGGCCAGCAATTCGAACAACCGGATGGGGAACTGCACGCAGTCGCGGGTTAGCCCACGTGCGTCCGGTGCCCGTTCGCCGGGGTGAACGTTCGAGACGTTCCCGGTTTCTCCGCCGTTGAGCGGACTGTCGGGATAGGCAACCAGTAGTTGTGCCTGCCGACGCATCGCGGTCTCGATCGAGGACTCTCCAGCGCCGATCCCTTCGCGGGCGTTGCGGACGGTCATTCCGACAACTTCTTCACCAACCGGCCGTCTTTCGGCGTCGTAGGTGTCGAGAAGGCCAGGGGAAGCGAAGTTCTGGGTTGCCAGTGCCAGTTTCCACGCGAGGTTGTGCGCATCCTGGATTCCGGTGTTCATACCTTGTGCGCCGGTGGGCGGATGAATATGCGCGGCGTCACCGGCGATGAAAACCCTTCCGCGACTGTAGGCATCGACAATGCGGTGGCTGATCCGAAAGACCGACGACCACCGCATCGCCGACGCTGTCGTAGGTTCGGGCGACAATCGGTCGAGCACAGCCTGAATGTGGTGGAGTTCGGGCGCCTTTCCGGACGAAAAGCCGTGTGCAATTCCGTCAAGTCCGGCAGGATCCGGGAGAAGCTCGTCGGGAACCAGCATCGACATCCGATATCGTTTGTGACCGGGGAGCGGGATGCACACCAGGAGATCGTCGGTAGTTCCAGCGTCGTCGACATGACTGGCGCGAATCGCGTATCCGCTGGGCATCGACCAGTCAACTTCGACGTCGCCGAGCATGTAGCTTTCGGCAAAAGCTCCACCCTCGAAGGTCAATCCCAAGCCCTTACGGACAACACTGTGCGCACCGTCGCATCCCACCAGATACTTGGCCCGCACGGTACTTCCATCGTTGAGTATGCAACTGACTCCGTCGTCGCTGTCCTCGAAACTGTCGAGTGAGAGCCCGCGTTCGATCGAGGTTCCGAGTTCTCGCAGCCTGGCCGTCAGGATTCTTTCGGTCTCGTACTGGGGGAGTCCGCAAAAGGTGTACGGCACGTCGCCGGGGAGTGTGAGATCCATCCGCCCCACTTCGGAACCGTTGGTGTAGCTGATCTGCCCGCGCAAGATGGTGGCGGCATCGAGAACCTGTCGCAGTACGCCCATGTTCTCGAATACTTCGAGGGTGCGGGGTTGGATGCCAACTGCTTTGGCGTACTGCGGAGGTTCGCCGAGCGGGTCGACGATCCGAACGTTCACCCCGCGACGGCGCAGTTCGATGGCGGCGGTCAGCCCGATCGGGCCGGCGCCTGCGACGAGTACATCGATATCCATGTGCACCTACTGGGTAGGGGGAAGCATCCATTCCAGTATGGCGAGCGAAATTTTGAGGCGTGGGAAATCTCGCAAATCCGGCATCATGCCATTCGAGTGAAAACGCGTCGAGGCAGAACTCAGGGAATCGGGGTCGACGCGTCCACACTGGCTCGAATGCTCTCCATTCGCTTCTCGACGTAGTCGAGATAATGCGGGTGCGTGACGATGTACGGGAGATTCTGCGCTATCCCTCGAACAACGTATGCGCCTGCGGTCGCGGGCTCCATGCCGATGTTTCCCGTTCCTTTGATGTGGCTGACATCCTCGACCTGACCACCCAATTCGGTGGTGTTCCGATCGAGATTCGACATGACCAATCCCGGGCACAGCACGGAAACGCCAACACCGTGTGGCGCCATCTCGCTGCGCAGTGCTTCGGACAGAGCAATGACTGCGCTCTTTGCGGCACTGTATGCGCCCCGCCCGGGAGCGCCTGCGGTCAATCCCATGACGGAAGCGGTGTTGACGATATGCCCGTATCCACGTGCTCGCATATCCCCGCCGAAGGCGGACACGCCGTTGAACACTCCGGTCAGATCGATCGCGACAAGATTGTCGAAGGTCTCCGGATCCATGTCGACCACGTCGCGCCCGTTGAAACCGATGCCCGCGTTGTTGACGAGGATATCCACCGGGCCGAAAGTATCTTCGGACGTTGCCTTGGCCGCTGCCCAGGCCTCGCGATCACGGACGTCGAGTGAGACGGCACTAAACCCGACACCTCGGGAAGCGATCACCGAATCCAGCGACTGCCGATTGATATCGGCGACCGTGACGGATAACCCGCGCTCTGCCAGCGCGTCGGCGATGCCGAGGCCGATACCGCTCGCGCCGCCGGTAATGAATGCGTGCCGCGCCGAGGACAACTCCATGCTTTTCCTCCAGTGAATACTGTTCGATCAGAACTCGGTGACACCCGCGTCGGGTGCTAATTCGTGTGCGGTGATGTACTTCGATTCGTCGGATGCCAAGAACAACACCGTGTCTGACACATCTTCGGGTGCGATGATGTCGACGGGCAGCATGTTGATCATCATCGCGCCGATACGACTGTTGCCGGCAATCGCCTTGTCGAGCTGCCCGCCGAGGCCACCGTCGTTGACCATGGGCGTGTTCACTCCGGTGGGATGGACGCTGTTCACCCGAATGCTGTGTTGAGCGAGTTCCGCGGCGAACGCTTTTGCCATTCCGCGTACTGCCCACTTGCTCGTGGTGTACGGCATGGTGAACGGCTGAGCCTTCAATCCCGCTGCGGAACTGATCAAGATGATCGATCCGCTACCGCGCTCGACGAGATGTGGGGCCGAGACCATGACGGTGTTCCAGACACCGGTCACGTTGGTACCTATTGTGTCCTCGAAGGATTCGGGGGTTACCTCATGCCAGGGAGCGGCAGAGCAGATCGCCGCGTTCGCGACGACGACATCCAGACGGCCGAGACGAATGACGGCATCGTCGACGATCCCACGAAGCTTCTCGAGGTCCCGCACGTCGACGATCGCTGAAATTGCCTGCTGTCCAGTCTTTTCCACCAGTCGAACGGTCTCCTGTAGATCCTCGGGGGTGGCCGGTGCATACGGGACACCTCGGATGGGTGCGCACAGATCGACGACAATGACGTCTGCGCCCTCGGCCGCCAAGCGAACGGCGTGCGCTCGTCCTTGTCCGCGGGCGGCACCGGTGATCAGGGCGACTTTGCCGGATACACGCCCGTTTACGCGCTCGGTCATAGGTTTACCTTTCAGGCCGGCGACTTGGCGGGGTGGTTCGAGAACCACAGGTTCTCCTCGGTCACCCGAGCGCTCTTCCAGCCGTCGGCGGTGCGAACGACCTCATGGTGGTAGTTGCCGCCGCAGTAGGTCATCTCCGCAGCGCCCGGGAGTTGCATCGGGTTGTAGAACATCGCCCGTACGTTGGCGGTGTCACCGTCGAGTTCGACCTCGACGTTGGTGACAAAATGCTGAGTCATCGGAACCTGGCCGAGTGCTTGTGTGAGCAGCGTCAGCACTTGGTCCCGGGATCCGGCCGGGTAGCCGACGGCGCTGTAGTCGAGATGCGCATCCTCGGTGAACACGGTAGTCAGCAATTCCCAATTCTTGGTGTCCACGGCGCGGGCGTATCGGTAGATCAGTTCGGCGATCTCGATCTTGTCCTGAACAGTCTGCAGATCCACGAAGTTCCTTTGCTGACGGTGGGTTCCTGGCCCTCGTTTGCTCGATGAACTCTCGGCGAGGCGTCACGTTCATGAGAACGCAATTCTCATAAAGTAGAACATGAAGTGTGAAAAATCTATCGCCGCCGGATCTGGTGACGGGTTGCGGCTTCTGTCGACCTATGTGACCTCGTGCGAATTGCGATTGGATGTACCGATTCGACTGTCGAACAGCGTTGTCTTCCAGTACTCTACGCTGCTCATTTCGGCGTAGCCGCACTTGGAGAATGTGTTCGGTGTTGCAACCAGAAGGATATTCTTGAGATGGAGAATGGCCTTTTCAAAGTGTGGTCGAATCAGGCATGATTCACCTATGAGTACCTTGGAACATCTCCACGACCTGACCGGCAAAGTTGCGATAGTCACGGGTGGATCCCGTGGGATCGGCCGAGCGATTGTCCAGATTCTTGCCGAAGCGGGAGCTGACGTTGTCATCGCGTCCCGCAAACTCGACTCGTGTGAACGCGCCGCCGACGAGGTCATGGCGTCGACCGGGCGAAAGGTTCTGCCGGTTGCGTGTCATGTCGGACGTTGGGACGATTGTGAGCAGTTGATCGACCGGACGCTCGAACACTTCGGCCGACTCGACGTGCTGGTGAACAACGCGGGTATGTCACCCCCGTACAAGAACCTCGACGATATTACCGAGGACCTGTACGACAAGACTCTCGGCGTTAATCTCAAGGGGCCCTTTCGTCTTGCCGTGCGCGCCGGAACGTACATGGCCGAGAACGACGGCGGTTCGATCATCAACGTCGGCACCGCGGGCTCCCTCGTCGCCAGCGTTCGAGAGTTGCCATACGCGTGCGCCAAGGCGGGCCTCAATGCCCTCACTGTCGGACTGGCTGAGGCCTTTGCGCCGACGGTGCGCGTCAACGCAATTCTTCCCGGGCCCTTCCTGACGGATATCTCCAAGTCCTGGGCTCCGGCCGAGGGCGAAGATGCGCCATTCGTGCCGCTCCGTCGGATGGGCCGTCCCGAGGAGATCGGCCCACTTGCACTCCATCTCGCAAGTGCGGCTTCCAGTTACACCACCGGGGCGATCATCCGCGTCGACGGTGGAGTTACCCGCAAGGTCTGACGAAAGGGAAACATGACCGACAACCTCCTACTCGAGGGCAAGGTGGCCATCGTTACCGGTGCCGGCGGCGGGATCGGCCGCACCTACTCTCAGGGACTCGCCGAGGCCGGCGCCGCCGTGGTGCTCGCTGACGTCAACCTCGAGGCCGCCACTGCAGCAGCAGGCGAACTGACGGCGGCCGGTCACCGCGCCCTTGCGGTGCATGTCGATGTCCGGGACGAATCGAGTACGACCGAGATGGCGGCTACCGCGGCCCGGCACTTCGGGTCCGTCGACATTCTCGTGAACAACGCCGGATTGATGGCCGAAGTGGTGGGCGAGGGATCCCTGACCACTATGGATCTCGAACTCTGGAACCGCACGCTGGCAGTCAATCTCACCGGTCCGCTCTTGTGCGCCCGTGCGGTAGTGCCCTATATGAAGGAACGCGGATACGGCAAGATCGTGAATCAGTCGTCGAGCGGTGCATTCATGGCTGCGCAGGCGTACGGCATCACGAAACTCGGCCTGGTGAGCATGACTGTGTCGTTGGCGCGAGAGTTGGCGCCGTTCGGTATTCGTGTCAATGCGATCGCTCCGGGAATGGTCAACACCGAAGCGGGTTCGATCGCGTCACCGCCGGAACTCAAGGAAATGGTCAAGCACGCCATTCCGTTTCCGTTCGGCGAGCCGGAAGAGCTGATTCCCGGTCTGTTGTACCTCGTCTCGTCGGGTAGTAACTGGGTGACCGGCCACACGCTCAACATCGATGGCGGTTGGGTTGTTCGAGTCTGAATCTGCACTGCCACCAGTACTTCTCATAGTGAGGATCCACATTGAAGCATTATCTGGTTGTCGAATCGCATCCCTCTCATCCGGATCGGCTGGACGAGTTCAATCGGTGGTACGACGAGATCCACATACCTGAAGTAGTGGCTCTTGACGGATTTGTCGGCGGCACCAGACTGGCAGCTGCCGACGCAGATGGCGGTCCTTCCGTGACGCTCTACGAGCTCGAGGGTGATCCCCATGAGGCAAAGCGAAACGTTCATATCGCCGCTGCGGCAAAGAAGTTGAATATGTCGGACTCGCTGAGCTACGGCCCGATTCCGAAAATGCGGATCATGGCCGTGCAATCGGAGTATTCCAAGCCGCGTTGATCGTGGAAGGCACAGAAAAGGATCCGAGGCCGCCGTCGCACTGCGACGGCGGCCTCGGATGGTGCGGGCGGTCAGCTCGGCAGATTTGCCGGGATCCAGTTGGGGTCGCGCTTTTCCATGAAAGCGCGCATTCCCTCACGGGGCTCCGGTGACGTTTCGAGCGCGCCGAACATGGTTTCGTAGTCGAACAGTCCGTAACGCTCGTTGAGCATTCGCTTGACCTGGGCACGGGCCAGTGGCGCGCTCTGCAATACCTCGCGTGCGGCCTGGAGCGCGGCAGTTCGGAGATCCTCGTGCGGCACGACGCGGGAGATCACTCCGAGCCGAAGTGCCTCTGCGGCATCGAATTTACGTGCGGAGAGCATCAGATCGCGCGCAGCTGCAATGCCGACGTGAGCGGGCAGTACGGCGGCATAGGTCGCGTCAGGGATTCCTCGCAGAAGTTCGGGAACGCGGAATGTGGCCCGATCGCTGGCGACGGCGATGTCGGACATCATCGCAACAAGGAGGCCGCCGGCCTGACAGATTCCGTTGACCGCGGAAATCACAGGCGCGCGGCTGTCACGGATGGTCATGAACGGGACGACGTCGTTGCCCGAAAGCCCCTCCGGCATATTGTCTCCCGGATCGGAGCGTCCACCGAGATCGCCGCCGGGCGCAAATACGTCGTCGACGCCGGTGATGATCAGTGCTCCCAGATCAGGATCGGAGTTCACGAGGCGAACTGCTCGTTTCAGTCCGTAATACATTGCGGGGGTGAATGCGTTTCTCGCCGTTGGTCGGTCGATGGTGCACCACCCGATCGCGCCTTCGCGCTCGAACCGTAAACCGTCTGCTCCCAAGTCGTCTCCCATACGAAGAGCATACGTCATTCTCTGATGTAAGAATCACAATCTCGTCAAAAAGTAGGGCCCAGGAACACTGCTGTTCCCGGACCCCACTGATGACTTCTGCCTGTCAGGACGTCAGGTCGATGAGGACCTTCCCGACCGCCTGGCCGTCGGCGACCATCCGAAGAGCATCAGATGCCTTGTCCAGCGGGAACTCGGCACCGATGTGGGGAACTGTGCGGCCGGCGACCAGTAGATCGGTGAGTTCGGCTTCATTCCGACGGTATTCTTCCGGCGGTATGTCCTTGAACTGGAATCCGTTGACCTGCACACCCTTTACCAAGATCAGATTGAGCGGAATCTTGGGGATGACACCGGACGCGTACCCGATGGTGACAAAGCGGCCGCCCGGACGCAAAGCACGAAGCGCAGGTTCGGAGAGGTCGCCGCCGACTGGATCGGCAACAACGTCTGCTCCATGCGGGAGAGCCTTTTTCAGTGCCGTGCGCAGGTCCTCGGTGCGATGGTTGACGAGGTGCCCGGCGCCGTACGACGCCGCGACGTCAAGCTTGTTCGTGCTCGACGCGACCGCAGTGACCGACGCCCCGAGCGCAACACCGAGCTGAACGGCGGCAAGGCCGACACCGCCGCCGGCGCCGAGAACGATCAACTCGTCTCCGGGTTTGATGTGAGCCACGGATCGGAGCGTGTGGTACGCCGTGCGGTGAGCCACACCGAAAGCGGCGGCAATGCGTGTCTCGACACCGTCCGGGATGCGGCCCAGCGTGAGTTTGTCCGACGCTATAACAATTTCCTCCGCAAACGCACCGACAAAACCGGTGCCGGTGACGCGGTCACCCACGGAGACAGCTGTGACGCCTTCGGCAATCTCGGACACGACACCGGCGAACTCACTGCCGGGCGTGAATGGCGGTGGGACACTGACCTGATACTTGTTAGCGATCAACAACACATCGGAGAAGTTGACGGCTGCGGATTCGATACGGATCCGAATCTGCCCGGCCTCGAGCGGAGCCGAGGGGAGTGTTTCGACGGTGACAACCTCGGGAGGTCCGTACGCCCCGCACACAGCAGCGCGCATCGCAGGTTACCTACCCTGCCAGATCGGTGTGCGCTTCTCGATGAAAGCAGCAGCGCCCTCCTTGGCGTCACCACTGCTGAACACCGTTGACTGCCATTGCCCGAGTTTCTGTGCAGCGCTGGTTGAATCGGTTACCGCGAGGCGGACGAGTTCCTTGCATGCAGCCAAGCCGAGTGGAGCGTTTGCGGCGACGCGTTCGGCATATCCCACTGCGGCCTCCAGAACCTGGTCCGGATCTACGACGGCGTTGATCAGTCCGAGTTGGTAGCCCCGGTCAGCCGTGATGAGATCGCCGGTGAGGGTCAACTCCAGGGCGACGTGCATCGGGATTCGGGTTCCGATGTCGGTGCCGCCGCCGCCGGGGAACAATCCCCGTTTCACTTCGGGGAAGCCGAATTTCGCGGCCGACGACGCGATGATGATGTCGGAACCGAGGAGGAGTTCAAGCCCGCCGCCGATGGCGGTGCCGTTGGCGGCACCGATCACCGGGGTTGCGAGTTTGCCCGCTGCGAGTCGAGCGAAACCTTCGGAGGTGAAGGCTCCCTCGCCTTCCGTGGCAAAGGCCTTCAGGTCCATGCCTGAGCAGAATGCGCGGTCACCGGTGGCGGTGATGACGATTGCGCGGATGTCCGGGTCGGTGTCAGCGGCCAGTACTGTATCGCCGAGTTCGCGATACAGGCTGCCGGTGAGCGCATTTCGTGCGTCCGGACGGTTGAGACGCAGGATCAGGATCTGTCCGCGTCGTTCCTGGATCAGTTCGGGGGTTGTGTCGGTCATGACTTGTACTCCGTTGTCTCGGCGAGTTCGGCAGCAGCGATCATCGATTGGGCGACAATGGGACCGAAGGCAAGGAGTTTCTCGTTGTCGCCGGCGCGCTGGAACCCCTGTTCGAGGATGATCGCGAGTTTCCACTTGGCGAGGATTCGGTAGTAGTCCAGGTCGTCAACCTGGCGACCCGAGATCTCGGAGTAGTGCCCGGCCAACTGTTCCATCGACGGCATGCCCTGCAGGTTAACGTAGCTGCTGGTTGCTGCCTCTGGAGCGCTGGTGTCCTTGGGCCAGCCCTCTAGCATCCAGGCGAGGTCCAGTTTGGGGTCGCCGACCGTTCCCATCTCCCAATCGACGATGGCGGAAAGCCGGGCCGGTGCGCCGTTTTCGAACATCACGTTCGCGAACTGGTAGTCGCCGTGCATGATTCCGGGGATGAAGTCGAGCGGCTTGTGGTTCCGCAGCCACTCGGTGGCGACTTCGATTCCTTCGAGTTCGCGGCCCTTGATCTTCTCGAACAAGCTGGTCCAGCGATCGACCTGACGCTCGTGGAAACCGTCGGGTCGACCAAGATCCTGGAGGCCCTTGGCTTTCCAATCGACCTTCGACAGAAGTGCGATGCCTTCGGCCAGCTGGTAGCCCAGTCCGCTCCGTGCTTCGAGGTCGCTCTTGAAGGGCTCCGGCCAATTCCGGTCGTCCATGGGGGACCAACCGTCGACAAATCCCATGAGATAAAACGGTCGGCCGAGTACGGAGGCGTCCTCGCACACGGCGATTGCCTCGGTGTGGGGCACATCGGTGCCGTCGAGTGCCGAGATGATCTGCCACTCGCGGAGGATTCCCTTGTCGCGGTTTGCGGGAGCCTCCGGCGGTGGTATCCGGATCACGCAGCGAAAGTCGTCACGGGTGAGTTCGTAGATTTCGTTCTGGGTACCGCCGGAGAGGTATCGGTGCTCGAGCGGCGCGCCCTTGCCGAGGCCCTCGCCGTCCATCCAGTCCGAAAGCCGTTGAAAATCGATCACAGGTTCCCCACTTCCAGTTCGATGTAGTCGGCGTACTTTGCCTTAGCGGCTTCTTGCTTGCGCGGGATCCATTCCGTAGGCCAGAGGTCGTCACTGGGGCTGTAATCCCGCAGTACCTGCTTGGCGACGGTGGTCTTGTGTACCTCGGTCGGGCCGTCGGCGAGGCCCATCACTGCGGCACCGTGAATCATCTGGAAGAGCGGAAGCTCGTTGGTCACACCGAGCGCACCGTGTATTTGCATTGCCCGCCAAGCGATGTCGTGCAGCACAGTCGGCATGATGACCTTGGCGGCGGCGATGTCCTTGCGGACCTTCTTGTAGTCGTTGTACTTGTCGATCTTCCATGCCGTGTGCAATACGAAGAGCCTGAACTGAGCCAGTTGGGCGTAGGAGTCCGCGATGTAGCCCTGCACGAACTGCTTGTCGGCGAGCCGACTGCCCGCGGTTTCGCGGCTCAGTGCGCGCTCGCACATCATGTCGATTGCCTTCTGTGCAAGGCCGATCGTCCTCATGGCGTGGTGGATTCGTCCGCCGCCGAGGCGCGTCTGTGCCACGGCAAATGCCTGACCTTCGCCGCCGAGGAGTGCATCCTCGTGTACCCGGACACCCTCGTAGTGGATGAGGGCGTGGGTGCCGTCGTTGAGGGGCTCACCGTACAGACCCACGTTGCGGACGATGTTGATTCCCGGTGTGTCCGACGGTACGAGGAACATCGACATGCCCTTGTACACACTGACATCGGAGTTCGTGACGGCCATGACAATCAGGAACGACGCGGTTCTCGCGTTGGAGGAGAAGTACTTCATTCCGTCGATGACCCAGTGGTCGCCGTCCTTGACTGCGCGCGTGGTGAACTGCGCGGGGTCGGCACCGGCCTGTGGTTCGGTCATGGAGTAGGTCGAGAACATCTCGCCGTCGAGTAGTGGCTGCAGGTAACGCCGCTTCTGCTCTTCGGTGCCGTAGTGGGCAATGATCTCGGCATTGCCGGTATCCGGTGCCTGGCATCCGAATACGATTGGTGCCCAGGATGATCGACCTAGAATCTCGTTCAACAGAGCCAGCTTGAGTGCGCCGTATCCCTGGCCGCCCATGTCGGGTCCGAGATGCGTGGCCCACAGTCCTTGCTTCCGAACCTGCTCCTTGAGCGGGTCGATCGCTTTACGCCTGGCTCCGTCCAACGGCACGAACTGCTCGTGCGGCCAGACCAGGTCGAGCGGCTCGACCTCTTCACGTACGAACTTGTCCGCCCAGTCCAGTTTCGCTTGGTACTCGGGGTCGGTCTCGAAATCCCACGCCATGTGCGCCTCCTTGGTTACTTGGAGAATAGCGTTCTTATTGATAAAAATGCAATTCTTTTCGGGCAAAATTCTCATTCTTGATCGCCACGACGGTCGGTGTGTGATCCAGTCAAACCTGTTGGGCTGGTGAGGTTCTCCAGCAGGCGCACCGACCGCGTGTGGGTACGACAAATGCCGCCGACACGGGTGTCGGCGGCATTTGTCCAAGCGTGGAGGCTACGAGTTGGCGAGCTCGTAGCGTCGACGGTATTCGGCCTTGGATGTCTCGCTGATGTCGACATCGGTTGCCCGTGCACGCAGGGCGCCCACGGTGGCGTCCTCGCGCTTGATGTGCTTGAAGGGATCCCAGTCGAAGAACCGGGCAACGTTTCCGAAGGTGATCTTGTCGATCTCCTCGTCGGTGAGCTTGGCGTCGACGAGTTCTTCCATCAACATCTCCGGCGAAATCGGCCAAGTGGAGTCGGAATGGGGGTAGTCGCATTCCCAGGCGATGGTGTCGATGCCGAGGCGGTCACGGTTGTTCAGTCCGCTCGGCTCGGTGATGTAGCACGCCAGGAAGTTCTTGCGCCACACGTCGGTTGCCGTCATTCCCTTGGGGAGGAAGCTGGTTCCGGTCCAGGACTGGTTGACGACGTGGCGTTCGACGCGGTCGAGCCACGGTGCAACCCAGCCGACGCCACCCTCGCTCATGGCGACCTTGAGATCCGGGAACTTCTGGAAGGCTCCGCTGAGCATCATGTCGTTTGCCGCGATAGTCGAAATGAGCGGTGTCAGAACCATCATGTCGTCGATGTTGAAGCCCTCGGGGCGCTTGACCAAGCTGAAGCCGCCACCGATGTGCAGGCTCAGGACGATGTTGGTCTCGACGCATGCCTTGAAGATCGGATCCCAGTAGCCGGACTTGAAGTCGGGGTAGCCCTCACCCACTCCGTACGGAGTTTCGGGGATGCTGATGGATCGGCAACCCATCGCGGCGAGACGGTGGATCTCCTTGACGGATTCCTCCACGTCGAAGAACGGGATGATGCCGAGGGGGATGAAGCGCCCGGGGTGAGCATTCGGTACCTCACCGACGACCCAGTCGTTGAAGGCCCGAGATGCCGCTAGGGACAACTTCTTGTCCGGCAGGCTCGCAAGGTGGGTTCCGGCGAATCCGGGGAAGGTGGCAAAAAGTGTTGCGGCCAAGGTGCCGTTGGCATCCATGTCGCGTACACGCAGGTCCATGTCGTAGACGCCGGGACGCATCTCGGCGTAGCCCGTGGGATCCATGCCCCATTCTTCCTTGGGCCAGGAGACGACGGCGTTCAGGCCGGAACTGCCGACCACCGTGTCCTGGAAAAGCCAGGCCTGCACGTTGGGGTTGCGGGGGTGGGCCGTCAGCTTGGGGGCCTGGTCCATGAGGCTTTTCGGGAAGTGCTTTTCGAAGATGTCAGCCGGTTCGACCACGTGGTCGTCGATGCTGACCATCACCATGTCGTCAATGTTCATTGAGAATCCTCTCCTGCGCTGCGCAGAGATGCCCGGCAGCGGCGCCTACTGCAATGAGAATATTGTTTTCGCTATTGAGAATCAATAGCTGGACGAGCGGAGAATCACATATTCGCTGTGTCCGGTCACCGCAACACCGTGCCGCCGTCGACGTTGACGACCTGCCCGTTGATCCACTCGCCGTCATCCGACATCAGGTAGGCGACCATGCTCGAGATGTCGCTGGGTCTGCCTCCCCGTGTACTGCGAGAACGCGCGATCAACGACTGCAGCAGTTCGGGCGACGCGCCCTCCTCGATCTCTTTGGTGAGGATCAGGCCGGGAGTGATGGCGTTGGCGCGGATGCCGTCGCGGCCCCAGCGCGACGCGACGTGCCGGGCCAGGGAGTTGATAGCGGCTTTGGTTGCCGAATAGGCAGGACGCTGCGGATCACCCGTGAACGAAGCGATCGACGATGTATAGACGATCGTGCCGCCACCGCGTGCGAGGAGTTCGGGAATGGCGTGCCGGGTCACGAGCATGTGGCCGCGGAGGTTGACGGCGATGGTGCGGTCCCAGACCTCGAGGTCGATGTCGACGATATCGGTGTCCTTGGACACCGAACCCATATCTCCGGCATTGATATGGACGGCGTCAAGGCCGCCGTAGGTCCGGACGCTGAATGCCACCAATTTCTTGACTGACGTGTCGTCGGAAATGTCGAATTGTGCTGCAACGGAACGCCCACCGGCTTCGTTTATTGCCGCAGCGGTCTTTTCGGCACCTTCGAGGTTGAGATCACCGATCACGATCTGTGCGCCCTCGTTTGCCAGTCGCTGCGCGGAGGCGGCGCCGAGGCCGGTGGCGCCGCCGGCAATCAGAATGACCTTGTCTGTCAAACCCTGCACGAGGGTCTCCTGTTCTGTCGTCAAGCGATAGGGGTGACGTTGCTCGCCCGATAACGGTCACGCAACAGGCGCTTGTACAACTTGCCGTTGGGATCTCGGGGGAGGGCGTCGACAAAATCGATACTTCGGGGGCATTTGTACGACGCGAGCGCTTTGTGGCAGTACTCGATGAGCTCGGCGGCGAGGGTAGCGTGGGCTGCCGCTGGATCGACCAGTTGCACAACAGCCTTCACCGACTCGCCCATCTCGTCGTCGGGTACGCCGATGACTGCGACATCGGCGACGGCAGGATGCCCGGCGAGTTCGTTCTCCGCTTCTTGCGGATAGATGTTCACTCCACCCGAGATGATCGTGTGCGCCTCGCGGTCGGTCAGATAGAGGTATCCGTCCTCGTCCAGACGCCCGATGTCGCCGAGTGTGCGCCACCCGCGGTCGTTGGTGACGGACGCGGTCTTCTCGGGATCGTTGTGATATTCGAACGGCCTGCCGCCGGAGAAATACACCGAGCCGACCTGTCCGACAGGAAGTTCCGCCCCGTCCTCGCCGACGATGTGGCATTGCTGCATCGGTCGCCCGACGGATCCGGGGTGCGTCAGCCACTCCTCGGGTGTGATGGTCGAAGCGCCGACATCCTCGGTGCCCGAATAGTATTCGTGGATTATCGGCCCCCACCAGTCGAGCATCTGCTGCTTCACGAGGATCGGGCACGGCGCCGCTCCGTGTATTGCGTTGCGCAGGCTCGACAGGTCGTATCGCGCTCGCTCCTGCGGTGACAACCGAAGCATGCGCACGAACATGGTCGGCACGAACTGCGCGCTTGTCACTCGGTGACGCTCGATCAGTTCAAGGCATTGGAGTGGGTCGAAGTTCTCCATCACCACGACCGTGGCGCCGAGACGGTGCCATGACATCGAAAAGACCAGGGGCGACGCGTGATACAGCGGTGCGGGCGACAGGTACACCGCATCGGTGACGGTGTTGCCGGCCATCAGGCCCCTGGCGATCAAGACGGGTGCGGCACTCGGATCTCCGAATGCCGTTCCTGGCAACGGTTTACGCACACCTTTGGGACGTCCGGTGGTCCCGGACGAATACAGCATTTCGCGGCCCTCGCACTCGTCGTCGAGTGGTGTGGCCGTCTCGCCGGCCAGCACGTCGTCGTACCGATCGAATCCGGAGATGTCACCGAGCGCCGATATCCGGATGGAAATACGCGAGACGTCGAGGCCGGCCACGACGTCGGCAAGTGCTTCGCTCGAGATCAAGGCGCGGGCACCACAATCGTCGAGAACGTACTGCACCTCGAGCGGGCGTAAGTGGCGGTTGATCGCGGTGTAGTGAATGCCGGATCGCTGCGCTGCCCAGGCAATTTCGAGAAAGGGGCGGTTGTTCTCCATCAGGATCGCGATGTGGTCGCCGACGCCCAGCCCGCGTGCCCGCAATGCCCGCGCAAATCGCGTCGAGCGTTCGTCGAGTTGGGCGTATGTCGTGACCTCACCGCTCGAAGCCATCACGATGGCCGGGGTGTCCGGGCTCCGGCGAGCGTGGTAGCTGGGTGTCATCGTCGCGGTCGTCATTGACGCGCCTCCACTATCGATCCGTTCGAAGGAGCATTGCGCCGCCGGGGGACAGGCCACCCGTGGCCGCGACGGCGACCTTGGCGCCGACGACCTGACGTTCACCGGCCTCGCCGCGCAACTGTGTGACCGCTTCGTGAATCAGCCCCATGCCGTGGGTGCGGCCGTGTGAGAGTTGTCCACCGTGCGTGTTGAGTGGGATCACGCCGTCGCGGGCAATGTTGTGGCCGCCGTCGAGGAAGTCCTTTGCTTCGCCGATGCCGCAGAAGCCCAGCGCTTCGATCCAGGACAGGCAGTTGAACGAGAATCCGTCGTAGAGTTGCGCGACGTCGACATCACTGGGGCGCATCGTGGTTCGTGTCCACAGGTGAGCAGCTGGGCCGAGAACCTGAGGCTCGTGTGTCAGTGTGCTCTGATCCCATTCGATACGTTCGACAATCTGCGTTCCGACAGCTTCGACGAGTACCGGCGGCTTGGCAAGATCGTGTGCTGCATCGATGGCGGACACGATCACAGCGACCGAAGCGTCGCACGGTACGTCGCAGTCGTAGAGACCGAATGGCGTGGTGATGGTGCGGGCCGAGAGGTAGTCGTCCATCGTCATCGGGTCGCGATAGATCGCGCTCGGATTGAGTGCGGCATTGGCTCGTTGGTTCAGCGCAATCCAGCCCAAGCTTTCGCGAGTTGTGCCGTACTTGTGGAAGTGGCGCTGCGCATTCTGCGCGAGAGTGTGTGCTGCGGAGGTCGCTCCGAACGGGAACATCCAGCTCGGGGTGCGACTCGGCGCGGGTGGGCTGATTTCGCCCAGACGCATCAATTCGTTGTGGGTGGCTTCCCAGACGGTTCGGTAGCACAGCACGTGGCGGGCAAGGCCGCTGGCGACGGCGATCATCGCCGCGATCACCGAACCGCTGGGGCCGAAGGTTTCAATGCCGCCGTTATGCCAGGTCGGCCGGATGCCGAGAGCCGCCTCGACGCCGGTCACCCCGCCGCCCTCGCCGAACCCCCCTACCGGTCCGGCGCCGGGATAGCTTGCGAGACCGTCGATGTCGTCCATCGTGAGGCCGGCATCGGCGACAGCGCGTTCGCACGCCTGCACCGTCAGCTCCATGGGGGAGAGCATCAAGCGTCGGCCGATCTCGGACATGCCGATGCCGGTGAGCGCCGCCTTGTCCTCGAACTTCACGGTGGTGGACATCGGTCGCACGCGTCGCCGGATCTCTTCCGGATCACCCTCGGCCTGTGGCAGCGGCGCAGGTTCTGGTTGCTCGGCCGTCGGCCGGAACAACGGGAGCCACACATCCCCGTCCTGGTGGAAGACAACTTCCATGCGCATGCCCAAGTGCAGCTGCGCAGGATCGCACTCGATGACGTTGGTAGTCAGCCGAACCCGAGGATCGTCTTCGATCGCGACCTGAGCCACCACGTAGGGTGCCGGAAGCCCAGGCATGCTGAAGCGTTCGTTGACCGTGAATCCGATGAGGGTGGCGTAGCCGGAAACCACGCGCACGCCCATCTGATGTGAACGGCAGTACCTGCAGACCGGCTGCGGCGGATGGATGAGAGCCGTACAGGACTCGCACTCCTGTACGCGCAGCCGGCCATCCGCGCCGGACGTCCAGTAGAACCGGTTTTGCCGGGTCACAAGGGGAAGAGGACGCCCCGACTCGGCTACCTTGTTCTCGTTTACCGGATCGACTACCGCGGAATCAGTCACTTACTTCAGTTTCCTTACTTCTGCGCAGTGATCGGTGCGGCGAGTCCCTGCTCGTCGACGATCAGTTGGATTTTCTCGAGGGTCTCGTCGAGGCCGGCACCGAGACGCGGGCCGGGGGTGAAGGTCGCCGGGAGGTGACGCATGCCCTGGATGACGCCGATGGAGTCGTAGTGCACGGTGCCTTCGGGGTCGCACGTGAAGTCGGGCATCCGGTCGAACACTGCGACGAGCATGCGCTTGAAGACCGTTCGGGCCAGGTTCGAGCCGATGCATCGGTGTACTCCCAGACCGAAACTGAAGTGTCGGTTGGCCGTTCGTTCGAGGTCGACGGTATTCGGGTCCTCGAAGAGTTCGGGGTCGCGGTTGGCCATTGCCCAGGAGAGCCAGAGTCGATCGCCCTCTTTGAACTGCACGCCGCCCAATTCGCCGTCGGCGGAGAAGGTGCGGCCGTCGCCCGGTGTCGGGCAGAAGAAGCGGAGAAATTCTTCCGTTGCCGAGTCCAGCATGGTGTCGCGTTCCCGGCTGAGAATCTCGCGCTGATCCGGGTTCTGTGACAGCCACTCGAGTGCGTGTGACGTGAGCGCCGTTGTCGTGTCGAACCCGCCGCCGATGAGCAGGCTGAGGACTCCGAGAAGTTCGAGATCGTCTGGCTTCTCGCCGTTGACGGTGGCTCGGGCGATCGCGTCGACCATGCCGGGCCTGGGGTTCTCGCGGATCTGGTGGAGATTGGTGAGGAGGTCCAATCCCATGGCGCGGTGGAGTTCACCGATCCGGGCGATGTCAGGTGAATCCGGCGGGGTGTACATAGCCGCGTGTACCGGCTCGCAGTAAACGGACCATTTGACGACGGGGATACCGAGCATTGCCAGCGTGATGACGGCCGGGACGATGTTTGCCAGATCGTCGATGAAGTCGATCTTGCCGGACTCGATCTTCTCGTCGAGGCTGGCGCGGATCACCTCGTCGATCAGCGGAACCCACTTCTTGATAGCAGCAGGAGACAGGTAGGGGTTGAGAACCGCACGGAACTCGCGATGCTCGGGGTCGTCCATTTCCAGGATGCCGCCACGGACACCGGACGCGCGTTCCGCGGTCGGAATCATGATTCCCTTGTAACCACGACGAACTCCCTTGAGGTCGTGATCATTCGAGATGTCAGCGGACCGAGCGAGAGCGAAGACCTCGTCGCCGCCCGACGCAACCCAGTGCCCGCCGTGGGTATCGGACCAGGCCATCGGACACTTCGAGTGCATCTCCTGGGTGATGTCCAGGAAGTTGTCGCGATAGTCCGCTGCGTGCCGGTCGAACTGGAATACGGGCTTCTCGTGGTTGTCTTGCGCTGGCGCATTGTCGATGCTCATGGAGCTGTCCTCTCTGGCGTCTTGGCGTCGGCGTTCTCGGAGGCGGAGTTGCTCGCAAAGATGGTGATGGCCTGCTCCGGGCAGGAATGGGCAGCTTCCCGCACCTTGTCCTCGAGATCGGCAGGAACATCGCCTTCGATGGCCGTAGCGTGGCCGTCGATGTCGCTCAGTTCGAACACATCCGGTGCAGCCATAGCGCACAGTGTGTGCCCTTGGCACAGTGCTGGGTCGACCTTCACCTTCACAATATTCCTCCTGTTTGCACGTGAATCTTTTTGTTATTCAGGCTGTTTCGACTAGCTGATCGGGGACGGCCGGCAATGACGATGTTGATCGAACTTGCGTCGTAGACGGACGGAAGGTGGGCACAGAACGTGTCCATGCCGCGAGATGGGCTGGGCTGGGAAATGGCTCGGGCCTGAGTGCGTGACTCACCGGCGACGGGGCTGCCGTCGTTACAGGTGAGCGTTCGAGTGTCGCATTCTGGTTCACAAGAATCTCCAATTCAATTTTGGAGAATCCTACTCTCGCTCTGACGTGGCCGCAAGATCCCGAGTAGAGACTGCTCAGGTGCAATGCAACCTTTCGGTGGGGGGTATGCGTACGACTTCACAGTTGCTACATTCACACCACCAGGATGCAATATTCTCGAATATGAGAACTCTATTTTCATACTTTAGTGAGGAGAACGGATGTCATCTCAGGAAACGGTGTCGGGCAACGAGGGCACCGCCGTGCTGGATGTCGATCGGCGTTTGCTCATCGACGGAAAGCTCGTGACAACGGAGCAGACGTTTGCATCGATCAATCCCGCTACCGGTGAGATCCTCGGTTACGCACCGAATGCGGGTGTCGCGGAGGCAGAAGCCGCTATCGCAGCAGCGCGCAAGGCGTTCGACACCACCAGCTGGGCAACCGATGTGGAATTCCGCATCAAGTGCCTCGACCAGCTGCACCAGGCAATGCTCGACAATCTCGAAGAGTTTCGTGCGCTGACGATCGCCGAGGTCGGAGCCACCTACATCAATACGCAGGGTAACCAGCTCGAGGCGCCCATCGGCATCATCCGCTACTACGCCGATCTGCTGCGCACCTACCCGCTGACCGAACAGCTCGGCGAGGTAGACATCAAGGGGCAGAAGCACAATCGCTGGATCGAGAAGGAAGCCGCCGGAGTCGTTTCCGCGATCATTGCGTACAACTACCCGAATCAGCTGGCGTTTGCCAAGCTGATTCCGTCGCTCGCCGCCGGTTGTACGATCGTCCTCAAGGGCGCTCCGGACACACCACTCATCACATTGGCGCTGGGCGAACTGATTGCCAATCACACCGATATTCCGGCCGGCGTGGTCAACGTACTGTCTTCGTCCGACGTGGAGACCGGCAAGATCATGACCACCCATCCCGACGTGGACGTGGTCACCTTTACCGGATCCACGCCCGTCGGCGCGTCGATCATGGCTGCGGCAAGTGCGAGCCTCAAGAAGGTCTTCCTCGAACTCGGTGGCAAGTCGGCATTGATCGTGCTCGAGGACGCGGACTTCGGCACCGTTGCACAGTTCGCGGCATTCTCCATCTGCTCCAACACAGGTCAGGGCTGTGCGCTCACCACCCGGCTGCTCGTGCCGCGGGCACATCACGACGAGATCGTCGCGAAGGTGGCCGGAATGATGGCGCACGTGCCGGTCGGAGACCCGACCAACCCGAAGATCTACATGGGCCCGCTCATCAGCGAGAAGCAGCGAGACAAGGTCGACGGTTTGGTTCAGCGGGCCGTCGAGGCGGGCGCGACGCTCGTGACCGGTGGCACGCGGATCGATCCCGGCTACTTCTACACGCCGACCCTGCTGGCAAATGTCCACCCGGACAGCGAAATTGCGCAGGAAGAGGTCTTCGGACCCGTGCTCGCAGTCATCCCGTTCGATGACGACGATCATGCCGTGGAGATCGCCAACAACTCGAAGTACGGACTCTCCGGTGGCGTGCTTGGTGCCGACGACGATCGCGCGATCGCCATCGGCCGCCGTATCCGCACCGGAACCTTCAGCGTCAACGGTGGCAACTACTTCACCCCCGATGTTCCGTTCGGTGGGTACAAGCAGTCGGGCATCGGCCGTGAGATGGGTACCGCCGGACTGGAGGAGTTCCTCCAGACCAAGGCTTTTGCGACGGTGGTCAAGTGAAGCCACTCGAGGGGATCCGCGTTCTCGAGGTCGCGATGTACGGCTTCGTTCCGTCGGCGGGCGCAGTGCTCGCCGACTGGGGCGCCGAGGTCGTCAAGGTGGAACACGCCGTCACCGGTGACCCACAGCGCGGCCTTCGTCAGGTCGGTGCGTTGAAGGTCGAGGGGGATCCCAACCCCAACGTCGAGCACGCCAACCGAGGCAAGCGCAGTATCGGCATCGACATGGGAACCGCCGAGGGTAAAGAGGTGTTGGATGCACTGATCCGCACAGCGGACGTGTTCCTCACAAGCTTCCTGCCCCAGGCTCGGACCAAGTTCGGAATCGACGTGGACGACGTCCGCGCCGTGAACCCGAAGATCGTCTACGCCCGCGGCAGTGCACTCGGGCCGCGCGGTGTCGAGTCCGACAAGGGTGGGTACGACATGACGGCCTTCTGGGCCAGGGCCGGAATTGCCGCTACTCTCACGCCTCCTGGAGTGGACGGCATGATCACCCCGCCGGGGCCGGCGTTCGGTGACACGATCTCCGGCACGAACCTTGCCGGCGGTGTTGCGGCAGCGCTGCTCAAGAGAGAACGTACGGGCGAGACCTCGGTAGTCGACGTCTCCCTCCTGGGCAGCGGCGTGTGGGCCATGGGACACGGGATTGCGTTGTCGGCGCATCTCGACCAGGCCATGGTGGCGCCGGTGCCGGGTGGTCATGGTGCACTGACCAATCCGTTGTCCGGGTTGTACCGCACATCGGACGGGCGCTTCCTTTCGTTCGTGATGCTCCAGGCCGGCAAGTACTGGGCCGATGTGTGTCGCCACATCGATCGCCTCGACCTCATCGACGACCCTCGTTTTGCCGATTCCAAGCAGATTGCCGCCAATACCGAAGCCGCAGTGGCTATTCTGCGTGAGGTACTGGGCAGCCGCACACTCGCGGAATGGTCGGAGAAGTTTGCCACTCTTGCCGGTCCGTGGGCGCCTGTGCAGGACTCGTTGCAAGTGTCGAGCGACGCGCAGGTTCTGGCCAACGAATATCTGCTCAAGGCAGGGGAACTCGAACTGGCCGCAAACCCGGTGCAGTTCGACGTCACTGCACCCGAACTGCGTGCAGGACCGGAATTCGCCGCTCACACAGACGAAATTCTGACAGAGTTGGGATTCGACTGGGAACGTGTCATCGCTTTCAAGATCGCGGGAGCAGTTACCTAGGAACTGTGACCACACCTGACAAATGAGGGCCGACCCGTTGGGGTCGGCCCTCATTTCAGTTCTCGTGCAACTGTTCGCGGTGCTCAGCTGTTTTCGGCGTCGCGAACCGTAATTGTGCCGTCCCTGACGGCGTCGGCGATGCTCTCATGGAGCATCGGGCAGCCGTCCTTGAGTGCAGATTTCTGCCCCGACGCGATGGCGTCCTTGAACGTGTGACACCGACGTGCCGGGTCGGAGGTCCACTGAATGCTGGTGTGCTTGTACGTGTTCTTGCGAACCAGTACGCACGCGCCGCATGTCTTGCAATCGACTTCCTGCATCCCCGAGTCGAGGTATTCCTGCTTGTCCTCGACGGTCTGGGCTTCGATTGCGCCCCGCCGTTCCGGTTGCCCGGCAAAGTCCGGAGCCTTGGCCCAACGGAGGTCACGGATCGAGGCGCTCACGACTAGACCTCTGCTTCCTTCTTTGCAGCGGCTTCCTTCTCGGCCTTCTGACGGGCGAGGTTTTCCTCGACCTCAGCGTGCCAGGCTTCGTTGGCCTTGGTGGTGTCCACTTCGAACTCGAAGCGCTGCGTCATCTTCTCGGTGACGTCGGCCTTGTCGACGTAGAACTGCTCGTACCAGCGTCGTAGCTGGTAGACGGGGCCGTCCTCCTCGCAGAGGAGTGGATTTTCGATCTTGGTCTTGTTCTTCCAGATCGCGACGTCCTGAAGGAATCCTTCGCTGATGCCCTCGGTGAACTTGCCGGCCAACTTGTCGGCCATTTCGTCGGAGACGCCCGTCGGCTTCTTGACCGTCACGCCCCACTGCAGCACGAATGAATCCGGGCTGATCGGGTAGTGGCAGTTGATCAGGACGCTTTCGACCTCGTATCCGCTGTAGCTGTTCCACAGAGGATTGACCATGTACGACGGTCCGTAATACGCAGCCTCGGAGCGAAGTAGCGTATCGCCGCCGTACTGGGATGCCATTCCGATGTCGGGACGGCCCGTGGTGTTGAGGTACTGAGTGGCGATCTCACCTTCGAAGACGTTCTTGAAGTACGTCGGGAAGGCATAGTGGATGTAGTAGAAGTGCGCCATGTCCACGACGTTGTCGATTATCTCGCGGCAGTTGGAACCCTCGATGACCATGGAGTTCCAGGTCCAGTCTGTCCACTCGTCGCTGTACGCGCCCTCGATGCGAGGGATCACGATTTCCTCGGGCGGAGGATTGCCCTCCGGGTCGTTCCAGACGAAGAGCTGAGCGTTCTGTTCGAGTGTGTGCCACGCCCGGGTGCGGGCGAGCGGGGGCACGCGGCGGGCGTAGGGAATGCCGGTGCACTTTCCGTTTCCACCCCAGCGCCAGTCATGGAACGGGCACGCGATGGAATCGCCTTTGACCTCGCCTTGGGTGAGGTCACCGCCCATATGTCGGCAGTACCCGTCGAGGACTTTGATATCGCCCTTGCTGTCGGCGAACACCACGAGCTTGGTACCGAAAGCCTCGATCGCGTGCGGTTTGCCGTCCTTGAAGGTCTTCAGAAGACCCAGGCAATGCCATCCACGCGCGAACCGTGTCTGCACCGTTCCCACGTCGATCTCGCGAATCTGCGCCATAGTGACCTCACATCCCTTCTAGCTGTTAATAGAACACGTTATAGAATGAACTCTGATTTCGCTAGATTTCGGAAGCACTTGTTACAGCGTTGCGGCCCTCAATGACGCGATTTGCGACATCTCGACAGAAAAGAGAACGTGTTCTAGTCTCAAAGGTAAGTGAACTATCCGAGCGAGACAGACGGGAGCGTCGAAGTGGGTAACCATGACAGCCACGAGGTGATGCAGAAGCTCGACGCATTGTTGCCGGCACTACGTGAGCGGGCGCAGGAGACCGAGGATCTTCGTCGTATCCCTGACGAGTCCGTCAAGGCATTGCAGGAGACCGGTTTCTTCCGTCTACTGCAGCCGAAGCAGTGGGGCGGATACGAAGCCGATCCGGTCCTGTTCTACTCGGCGGTCAAAAAGATCGCGAGCGCCTGCGGATCGACGGGGTGGGTCTCCTCGATCATCGGTGTTCACAACTGGCACCTGGCGCTGTTCTCTCAGCAGGCGCAGGAAGACGTGTGGGGCAAGGACTCTGACGTTCGCATCTCGTCCTCCTACGCGCCCATGGGTATGGGTGAGGTAGTCGAGGGCGGATACAAGGTAAACGGCGCGTGGGCGTGGTCGTCGGGTTGCGACCATGCAACGTGGGCAGTTCTGGGCGGGCCGGTCTTCAAGGACGGTCGCGCCGTCGATTTTGTCAGCTACCTGATTCCCCGCGAGGACTACCAGATCGACGACGTCTGGAATGTGGTCGGACTGCGCGGAACCGGCTCCAATACCGTTGTGGTCAAGGATGTATTTGTTCCGACCCATCGCGTGCTGAGCTTCCGGGCGATGAGCGAACTGACTGCTCCCGGACTCGAGAACAACACCGCTCCCGTCTACCGGATGCCGTGGGGCACCATTCATCCCACTACGATTTCGGCCCCGATCGTCGGAATGGCTTACGGCGCTTACGAAGCGCACGTCGAGCATCAGGGCAAGCGGGTTCGCGCAGCCTTTGCCGGCGAGAAGTCCAAGGACGATCCGTTTGCGAAGGTACGTATCGCCGAGGCATCCAGCGACATCGATGCAGCCTGGCGTCAACTGTCCGGCAATGTCGCCGACGAGTACGCGTTGATCCTTGCGGGCGAAGAGGTTCCGATGGAACTGCGTCTGCGAGCGCGACGCGATCAGGTCCGGGCCACCGGTCGCGCGATCGCGTCCATCGACAAGCTCTTCGAGAACTCCGGAGCAACAGCACTGCAGAACGGCACGCCGATTCAGCGATTCTGGCGCGACGCTCACGCCGGACGCGTCCACGCGGCCAACGATCCAGAACGCGCATACGTCATGTTCGGAACAGGCGAGTTCGGTCTGCCGATCACCGACACGATGGTCTAGGGGAGACGTCCGTGACAACCACCGAAGAAGTGTTCACCTACGAATCCACGTCGCGTTTTGCGCAGGTGCGCCCCGACCTGAAACTGCATTTCCACGAAGCCGGGGTAGGGAACGATCGCACCATCGTGCTGCTGCACGGAGGCGGTCCGGGAGCGTCGTCGTGGTCGAACTTTGCCCGCAACATTCCGGTGTTGGCGAAGAACTTTCACGTCATCGCGGTCGATCAGCCCGGCTACGGACAGTCGGACAAGCCGACCGAGCATCCGCAGTACTTCGTGCACAGTGCGTCGGCGCTCAACGACCTCCTGGACACGCTCGAGATCACCGGTCGCGTTGATCTTCTGGGCAATTCGCTCGGTGGTGGCGCTGCTGTTCGCTTTGCGCTCGACTACCCGGACCGTGCCGGCCGGCTGGTCCTCATGGGGCCAGGCGGTCTGAGTGTCAATCTCTTTGCACCCGACCCCACCGAAGGCGTCAAGAACCTCGGGAAGTTCAGCTACCAGCCCACACGTGAGAACCTCGAAGCATTCCTCCGGATCATGGTCTTCGATCAGAAGCTGATCACGCCGGAACTCGTCGACGAACGTTTTGCCGCAGCCAGTACTCCCGAGTCCCTGGCTGCGGCCAAGGCGATGGGTAAGTCCTTCTCCAGCGGTGACTTCGAGCTCGGCATGCTCTGGCGCGAGGCGTACAAGCTTCGTCAGCGTGTGTTGCTGATCTGGGGCCGTGAGGATCGGGTCAACCCCCTCGACGGCGCACTGGTTGCGCTCAAGATGATTCCGCGCGCGCAACTGCATGTCTTCGGTGGTTGTGGGCACTGGGCGCAACTCGAGAAGTTCGACGAATTCAACCGGCTCGCAACCGACTTCTTGCTCGACGGAGGTAAGTGATGGGTATTCGATCTCTGGCATACATGCGTATCGGGGCCACCGATATGGGCGCGTGGCGCGAGTACGGGCTCAAGGTTCTCGGCATGAGCGAGGGCAAGGGCGTCGACCCCGATTCGCTGTACCTTCGCATGGACGATTTCCCGGCACGTCTGGTCATCGTTCCGAACGAGACGGACCGTCTGCTCGTCTCCGGGTGGGAGACAGCGAATGCGGCTGAGCTGCAGGATATCCGTGACAGGTTGTCGGCAGCCGGAGTTCCCTTCAAAGAAGGCACGTCGGAGCAGTTGAAGGACCGTCGCGTGGTCGAGCTGATTGCGTTCGAGGACACCTCGGGGAACTTGCTCGAGGTGTTTCACGGTGTAGCGCTCGAACATCGACGCGTCGTGAGCCCGTACGGACACAAGTTCGTCACGGGGGAGCAGGGGCTCGGACACGTCGTGCTCACCACCGATGACGACGACGCGTCGTTGCGCTTCTACCGCGACGTCCTCGGATTCAAACTGCGGGACTCGATGCGTCTGCCACCGCAAATGGTCGGCCGACCCGCTGACGGCGATCCGGCGTGGCTGAGGTTCCTCGGCTGCAACCCACGTCATCACAGCCTGGCGTTCCTGCCGTTCCCCAATCCGACGGGCATCGTGCACCTGATGCTCGAGGTGGAGAACTCAGACGACGTCGGACTGTGCCTTGACCGTGCGCTGCGCAAGAAGGTCAAGATGTCGGCGACCCTCGGGCGCCACGTCAACGACGAAATGCTCTCGTTCTACATGAAGACTCCCGGCGGCTTCGACATCGAATTCGGTTGTGAGGGACGCGAGGTCGAAGACGAGAGTTGGATCGCGCGGGAAAGTACGGCAGTGAGTCTGTGGGGTCACGACTTCACGGTCGGACTGAAGCCGTGAGTGCCCCTGCACTCGACCCGCGGCAGTTCCGTACCGTCCTGGGCCAGTTCTGTACCGGTGTCACCATCATCACGACCGTCGACGACGGCGTGCCGGTGGGTTTTGCGTGTCAGTCGTTTGCCGCGCTCTCCCTCGACCCGCCCCTGGTGTTGTTCTGCCCCACCAAGGGTTCTCGGTCGTGGGCGGCAATCGAGAAGACCGGAAAGTTTGCCGTCAACGTGTTGGCGGAGGAACAACAGTCGGTATGCGCGCGCTTCGGTTCGCGTGAGCCGGACAAGTTCGCCGGTATCGACTGGACACCGTCGCCGTTGGGTTCACCGATCATCGACAAATCGCTCGCGCACATCGACTGCACCGTCGAAACCGTCCACGACGGCGGCGATCACTTCGTGGTCTTCGGTCGGGTCTCGTCGATGAGTGAGGTCAAGACCGAGCGTCCACTGCTGTTCTATCGCGGGCAGTACACCGGGATCGAACCGGACAAGACCGTCCCCGCGCATTGGCGGGACGATCTCGAGGCGTTCCTGACAACAACGACGGAAGATACCTGGCTGTAGGGGCCTGCGGCCCCTGTGCGCCTTTTTGGTAGTGGGGACTGCCGGAAAGGAGCACGGGGGCGGAGCCCCTACAAGGAAAAACACGTCTGGCAGAAGTCCTCACCGAACGGCGTGAGCAGGATGCTACGACGCACTATCTTGTTGGACCGGCCCGCGCGTCGCACGGCGTCGATCACCGCGGGCTGGACTTCGACGACCTGATATCGATCTGCTTCGACAGGTTCTCGAGAGAATGACACCAGCCCGAGTCGGTGCAGGTTGTTGAGGTAGGCATTCGTGCGATCCAGGTGCCGGCACCCGGCGAGATCGCCGATCATCGACAGGCCTTCGTCGATCATTTCCGACCCGACGCCGAAGGGCCGGGCTGTCCGGACGTCGACGCTCGGTTGCGCGCCCGACAATGCGAGCAGGCGCAGGATGCGTGCTTCGTCCGGTGCAATCTCGTCGAGGATTCGGTCGTAGGCGGGGTGAAGATCGTCGCGGTCGGTGACATCGGCGGAACGGTCGAGCAGGTTGTCGCCGCGCTGGCGAAGGGCTGCGAGCATGGCCTCGGTGCTCTGTTTACCGGTGGGGCGAGCGCGCATGGCCGATCGCAGGTTTTCGGATCGGGAGGGCCCGGCACTTGCCGGTCGCTTTGTCGAAGGTTGAACGTTGGCGGCTTCGGCGGCCTCTGCTGCCGCGTCTGCGGCGGCTGCAACGATCTGCCGCGTCGCCTCGCGCGCTGTGCCCAACGCCCACCCCGTTATTTTCAGGGAGGTGAGTGTGGTGGTGGCGGTCAAGCCGACCAGGCTACGGATCAACCGCTTTTCGACGGATTCTTCGGTGCCCGTGTCGATATCCCAGTCATACGTGGGTTCTTCGCGCTGCTCACTCATTCTCATACTCCGAATATCGCGAGGTGCAGGAAACCGGCCAACGAGCCGAGTACCGCTCCGTGGACGAACAACAACCATTCATCTTGTTTGACGGCAGATCTCAGCAGTTCGCTGAAGTCTTCCGGTGACAGTTTGTTCATTTGCGCCGTGACGAATATCCGGATTTTCTCGGACTGACTTTCGGCAAAAGCCGCGTCCTCGAATACTCGTGGAACGAGGTCGAGCACTTCGGTTGTCGCGAGGCTCGGCAGACGCTTGTAGCTTTGCGAGCCGACCGTCATTTTCACGACGGATCGTGCCCATCCGACGGCGTCGTCGACGGATTCACGCAGTACCTGATCGAGCATTCGGCGGGTTCGGTCCGAGCGTGGTCCTTCGAGAAGTTCTGTGCCGATGTTCTCGAGTGTGATGACGTGATCGGCGAGCGTTTTTGCGTACCCCTCGATGATCTCGGTGCGTCGTTTGAGGAAAAGACCTTGCCGCCACGGCACCCATCGGCTGGGCGCGATGGGCTCGAAGATCATTGTGATTCCGAGGTAGTTGACGATGTAGCCGATGATGACGCCGCCGATGGGCAGGATCCACCAGTACGGCAGGAAGTGCAGTACGGCCACCAGGACAAACCCCATCGGAAACCCGAAGTAGAAACCGAAGTTCTGCATGAATCGCAGTTCTTTGTTTCCCATGGTCCGGAAAATGTCGTTGAGTAGTTTCGGGTGCGACGACAGGTACCGGATCACCATGAGTTTGGCGTCGATGAATTCGTCGATGTTCTCTTCGATGCGGTCCGTTATGGTGCGGACACTGGCTGGCAGATCTTCCTCGACCTTCCGGAAAACGGCTTCTTTCACCGGGTTCGGAAGGTTGTGCCAGAGCTGAGGATTCTCGGCGGTCATGATTCTGGTGACCACGCCGCGGACTTCGCTTCGCGAGATGGTGACCAGATGTTCGGCGATGCTGTCCGGATCGAGTTCACGGTAGAAGTCGGCGATGCTGCCCACTTTTGCCAACGATTTGTCCACTGCGATCGACGCCATTTTCTCGGCCCGGGAGGGCACAATTCCTTGCCAACCGAAGCGGCCGTCGCTGGTGATCGCCGGGATTACCTGGACCCGGCGCGGGAGCAGTGGGAACAGGATCTTGAGGCCCGGAATTCTGACTCCGTGGAATTCGAGTGGGGCGAAGAGCATCAGAACGCCGGACCAATTGGTGATGTACCCGATGATTCCCGTGAACAAAGGAATGGTGATCAACTGTTCGAGCAAGTGGTCCGGCACCGTCGCCCATCCTCCTCATATCCGAGAACCTCACGTTCGGACATGATTGCCGAAACTTCGCTCTTCGTGGGTGTTTCCTTCGCTACTACTGCGCCTTCCCAGTTGCGTCAGCATAGATCCCCGGTAATCCGGGCCGTCGATGGGTCGGAAGTTAATGTAACCTGACGTACATGGTCAGCTTTGCGCACAACACGACGACGCCGGTTTCCTTCCGGCGCATCGATTAGCACCTGCTGACCGAACCCTTTTCCGCCCCGGGAGTTATCGCCCCGGGGTTGTTCTGTTTCTTCGCTCCGATGCGCGACTCCCCTTGAACGATTTGGAGAGCTCTCATGAGCGTTGACCACCGCGAACTCGGACGCGAGCTGGAATTTTTCACCACCACCCCCATCGTCGGAGCGGGCCTTCCGCTCTGGTTGCCGGACGGCGCGATCATCAGGAGCGAACTCGAGAAGTTCGCGGCCGAGCAAGCTGCTCGGTCCGGATGCCGCGGTGTCTACACCCCGGTGATGGCGAAGAAGGAGTTGTACGAGAGATCTGGGCATTGGTCCAAGTTCTCGGAAGACATGTTCCCCGAAATGCAGATAGGTGGGGAATCATTTCTTCTTCGTCCTGCTAACTGTCCTCATCACGCACAGGTATTCGCCGCGCGCGGCCGTAGTTATCGCGAACTCCCTTTCCGCCTTCGCGAACTCGGCTCGATGTTCCGTAGCGAACTCTCCGGTGTTCTCAGCGGACTGAGCCGCGTCAGGCAGATCAATCTCGACGACGCACACGTCTTCTGCACTCGTGACCAAGTTCGAGCCGAAGTGATCGTTGCGATCGACGCGATCGAGTACTGCTACTCGACTCTCGGGATTGCCGAACGGGAATATCGGCTTTCGATCAGAGGGGCAGTGAGTGGAGGGGCAGCGGGGCAGTACCTCGGCACCGACGAACAGTGGGCCACCGCCGAGGATCAACTTCGCAGCGCACTGAATGCGCGCTCGATCGACTACGTGGAAGCCAAGGGAGAGGCTGCGTTCTACGGGCCCAAGATCGACGTCCAAGTGCGAGATGCGAACGGCCGCGAAGAAACACTCTCGACCGTCCAACTCGACTTCAACCAACCGGAGCGGTTCGGGCTCGAGTACACAGCGGAGGACGGAACCAAGGATCGTCCGGTGATGATCCATCGAGGCCTGCTGGGTTCGATGGAACGTATGACCGCGCTCTTGATCGAAAGGTTCGAAGGTCGGATGCCGCCGTGGCTGGCGCCCAACCAGGTCTCGATCCTGCCCGTCGGCGACCGGCATCAGGATGCGGCCGAGCGTCTACGGGCAGATCTCGAGGCTCGCGATGTCCGCGTGGCCGTTGCGTCCGAAGGGTCGTTGGGACGCCGCATCCGCGAGGCTCGTACTCATCGGGATTCGTACGTCGCCGTGATCGGGGACAACGAAGTGCGGGGCGGCACCGTCGACACTCTGATCCCGGCGCGGGATGAGCGGGCCGTCGTCGACGCGGGAGTGTTTGTCGATCAGGTGGTCGCGGACATCAACGAGCGTGCCCTGCTTCCGGCAGGGTTCTAGCCGACGGGAAGTTCGTGGAGCGCCCGCACCAACGGCGCGAGTTCGGGTGTCTTGCATGCCTCGTCGAGTGCGGCTTCGAGGGTGGCGTCGTGTGTCGGCCGTGCGCTTTCGAGAAGCTCGCGGCCGGCCGGTGTCAACTCGGTGTAGATGCCTCGACGGTCGTCGGCGCACAGGATTCGGGTCAGTAGTCCACGATCTTCGAGACGGTTGACCAATCGCGTCGTGGCACTGCTGCTCAGCGCGGCAGCGCGAGCCAGCTGGGCCATGCGCATGTGCCAGCCGTCTTGGCGGCTCAACGCGTCGAGGACTGTGTATTCGACGACGGACAGTTTGTGCTCACGCTGGAGAGCGCGTTCCAATTCGGTGTCGAGGGCGCCGTGCAGCGCTGCGAGCGTGCGCCACCCTTGCGAACGGATTTCGACGGCGTCGTCGGCGATCCCCATGTGATTCTCCTTGTCCGATTCCTGCCGCTCCAGGTTACCAGCTTGCGCATGTAGCGCGCGCGTGCAACTATTTATAGCGCGCATGCAACTACTGCACACGCCCGCTAACGGCTTACGCGTAAATCTGTGAAAGGAACATCGAGATGCCATTGGGTCTCATTGCCCTCGCTATGGGCGGGTTCGGGATCGGCCTCACCGAATTTGTCATCATGGGCCTGCTGCCCGAGGTCTCCGCCGATTTCGAGGTCACCGAAGCCGTAGCGGGCTACCTGATCTCCGGCTACGCACTGTCCGTCGCGATCGGTGCAATTCTGGTGACTGCGGCCGTCATCCGGTTCGAGCGCAAGAAGGTCCTACTCTCGCTGATGGTGCTCTTCATCATCGGCAACCTGATGTCCGCGCTGGCCCCCTCATACGAGGTGATGATGGGTGGGCGCATCGTTGCGGCCCTGTGCCACGGCGCGTTCTTCGGCATCGGATCGGTGGTCGCCGCCGGAATGGTCGCACCGGACAAGCGTGCAGGTGCCATCGCAATGATGTTCTCCGGGTTGACCATTGCCAATGTTCTCGGCGTTCCGTTCGGCACGATGCTCGGCCAACAGTTCGGATGGCGCTCGACATTCTGGGCGATCACCGTCATCGGCATTGTCGCGCTGATCGGGATCGCGGCTCTGGTGCCTACGACGCCGGCACCAACGACGGGCGGCGGCCTGCGCGGCGAACTCGGAGCCTTCCGCAACAAACAGGTGTGGCTCTCGATCGCGATCACGATTCTCGGCTACGGCGGAATGTTCGGCGCGTTCACGTACATCGCGTTCACTCTCACCGAGGTGAGTGGCTTTGCAGCGTCCAGTGTTCCGTGGTTGCTGATCCTTTTCGGTTCCGGTCTGTTTGTCGGCAACGTCCTCGGTGGGAAGGCCGCCGACCGTTCGCTGACGAAGGCGCTGGTCTGGATTCTCGCGATCTTGACCGTCGTTCTGATCGTGTTCGCGGCGTCTGCAGAGAGCAAGGTCATGACCGTGATCTCACTGTTCTTCATGGGCGCCTTCGGTTTTGCGACGGTACCAGGGCTGCAGATGCGGATCATGAATTACGCGTCGGAGGCGCCGACTATGGCGTCGGGCGCCAATATCGCCGCTTTCAATGTCGGAAATGCATTGGGCGCGTGGCTCGGTGGTCTCACCATTGCCGCGGGGCTCGGCTTCACCTCCCCGATCTGGATGGGTGCCGCCGTCACCGTGGTCGGTTTGGTGGTGCTGCTCCTCGCGTCGTCGATGGACAGGTCGGAGAAGACTCCGGAGCGGGACGGCGTACTGGTCGGGTAGTGCCGGGTTGTCCAGGTCCGTACCCCCACTTCACCTGAGCGAACGTACCTTTCGGCGCATCCAAGGCGGCAAAAGGTACGTTCGCTCAGTCGGGCATGAGCCCGCAGCAGCTGACTTCCAGCATCAGAACTTGATCAGATCGCCCACGAAGATCTGGTCGGGATTGGTGATCCACGCATTCATGGCCCACACCTCTTGCCAATTCTTCCCTCTTGCCGAAGCGAGGTCGAACAGCGTATCGCCTGCGGACACGGTCACCGTGTCGCCGACTGCCGACGTGGCAGGCTCTGGTGCCGGAGCATTCAACGCGGGTGCGAACGTCGGTCCGGGCGTGACGCTAGCCCCGGTATCGCACGCGCCGGTCGACTTCAGGAAGGCGACGGGATCGACGGCGCCGCCGCTGTGAATGCGCAGATGCAGATGCGGGCCGGTCGAGCTGCCGGTATTACCCGTGGCACCGATTTGGTCGCCGGCCTCGACGTGAG
The DNA here is from genome assembly GCF_013277795.1 of Rhodococcus sp. MS16. Lineage (NCBI taxonomy): Bacteria > Bacillati > Actinomycetota > Actinomycetes > Mycobacteriales > Nocardiaceae > Rhodococcus > Rhodococcus sp. MS16. The sequence continues at coordinate 737,606 of NZ_VBTM01000003.1, read as the reverse complement.
AGCCTTCACCGACCCACGTTTCGGAGAGGTGGCCCATCTGGATCTGCTCGCCGGTATCGGCTTCGAGCTGGATGTAGGTTCCGTATCCGCCGGGGTCATATGGTCCGGCAACCGAGATCGTGCCCGACGTCGGGGCATGGAGGACCGTTCCGACGTTGACCGCGAAGTCCGCTCCATCGTGTCCGGCGTGGAACCCCTGCGAGAGCACCCCATCTACCGGCCACTCCCAACTGCAGCTGTTACCAGCATGAAGAGGGGCTACGTGGATGGCTTCTTCGGCAGAAGGCAGTGTCGATGAGATCACGTTGGCTGAACCAGGGGTGACTCCACCCCAGCCGAGGTGTGTGCCACACACCGGCCACGCACCGATGCCCTGAGCGTCGAGTGTTGCCTCCGCTGCTGCGACTTGATCCGCGACCGACGCCATGTCAGCACGGGCCGGTGCATCGGCTGGCTTGTAGGCATCCCACGTCGACTGCGTGAACTGCAGTCCGCCGTAGAACCCGTTGCCCGTGTTGATGCTCCAGTTTCCGGAACTCTCGCACATGGCCACTTGCGACCAGTCGTGTGCGCTGGCTACGCCCGTGTTGGCGAAGGTGCCGATGGCTGTCAGAGCGCCTGCTCCGGCAGCGAGTGTGATGAATCGTGTGGCGTGAGAACGGTGGTGTTTCCTGTGTTTTCCCATGATCTTTTCCTTGATCGGTGTCGGCAATCTCGCGGCACGCAGCGGTGATCAACTGCTGAGCAGCGTGGTGTACGAGATCGCCCATGCTGGAAGGCGATTGAAGATGAGTTGACAACAAGTGCGCCAACAGTTCTCGCTATCCGTGGACAATTATTTGCATTGACCGAATTGGTCAGGCCAATCTCTTTGTTACAGAGCGCTTCTCGGGTGAAGAGGGAGCGTGCCGATAGTTCCTTCCGGTTTCATGGTCACGATTTGTGAGTCACGCCAAGGTTGTTGCCTCGCCCACATGCGTACAACGGCCCAATTACCCGGTGGCATACCTGTTTCGCGGATTACGCCAATTTTTGACAAGTCGAACCAAGCCGACCGGTACCACGTTTTTCAGGGCAACTGGTCGATGAACTCCACGTTGGCCGATTGGGTGGCCTTGCTGGTATTGCCGGGTATTCAACTGTGCCAGAAGGATTCTGGGTGGACCATCATGTCCTGGGAACGTTAGCAGCGGGTCTGGCGCGATCGGGCTGAGGAAACAGACTGACCGAGTTGCCACTGGTTCATGGCGCAGAAACTATTGATTTCTCACGCGGCATTATTGTCTTCGGGCCAACTCGGGGGCAGGTGAGAAATCATTTTCGTAGTGCGAGCGGCGTCGTTTGGCGGGGTAGGTCTACGGCAAAGCTACATGTCAAACAGGTTGGACCCTCGGCATTGATTGCGAAGGTAGTGACGCGCGATGACCCGAAAATAGGTACCCGAATGGGTCATTCGACCCGTGTGAGGAGAAACGCCGGATGCCAGAGTGGAGCACACGGATTCACCCGAAGCTGTTCCACAATAGAAAACTTGCGACACGCCTTGCGCTCCCAGTGATCGATTGGCGCAACCCTTGTGAGGGATCTGTGTCGCACCCTGAGGGTCGCAGTCTGCGCCCGGGGATGAGCCCTCCTGCGGAGTCCCGACAAAGGTGGCACCGCAGGAGGGCATTCAAACGCGTTCGCGCAATGAGGCAGACGCCGTCAGATGGTTGTCGCCTCACCGAATGTCATGGAGAGGTTGGTGATCGTGGTTGTCATCAAAGCTCGTTTCGGCAGGCCGAGCCGTCGTAGTTCGGCGGCCATCGGGTGGGTGCCAAGCTGGAGCTCCGCACCACCAGGGCGAGATTTGACGCCGGTGGGAGCCATGTCCCACGACGTACAGCGGGTGATGCCGTCGAGATGTGAATATGCGGCAAGTGACATGTTCGCTCCCGAGCCGGGAACGCTCACTCCCGATTTCACGCTCAACTGCGCGATGAGTTTGCCGTCGTGAGATACCGAACCGCGTTTGACGGAACCGACATGCTCGGTATCGAACTCCGCCATCACCTTCGGGAATCCCCAGATCTCACGGCCGGCGGCCTTGGTGAACTCGCCGTCGACGGGCAGTTCATGGATGAGGGCGCCCGCTGTGCCGGACGTGAGCGCACGAAGGTCGCCCAGCACCGAAATTTCCGGTGGGGCGGTATGGCTTCGCACCATGTATGTCACGCCGAATTCGTTGTACGGTCCCAGATCTCCGTCCACGTAGTCGACAAATACCAGTCCGCACAGTGCGCGCCCCGGGCGGAATTGCAGAACGGTCAGTCCGGTGTGGTTGATGATCGACTGGGCAGTAACACTCGGAACGGAGAACATCGCCATGAACGCGGAGGCGGTACGGACTTCTACGGGCATCTCGACGGTCTTGCCCAGGATGGTATAGCTCATGCCACCACCCCGCGGAGTCCGTCGGCGCCGTACACGGATTCGAGCATCGAGCGGAAATCCGGTCCGCGACGCAGCATTTGACCGCCGTCGACGTTGATGATCTGTCCGGTGATCCACGTGGAGTCCGGTCCGAGGAGGAATGTCGCGAGTGCTGCGATGTCCTCCACTTCGCCGACACGTGCGAGGGGAGTGTTGGCCATGTAGTCGTCGAGAATCGGTCCACCGTCGGTGATGAGCGCGACCAGATCGGTCCGGGTGAGGCCGGGACGAATCGCATTGACTCGAATATTGCTGGCACCCAGTTCATCTGCCGCCAACTGTACGAGATGGTCGACGCCGGATTTCGACACGCCGTACGCTCCGAACCATCGATGTGTGTTGCTGCTCGCGATCGACGAGATCGCCACGATGGAACCACCGCCTCCGGAGACGAGGGCACGTGCGCCGTGCTTGATCGTCAGCATCGTGCCGGTCACGTTGAGGTCTACCGTGCGGCGCCACGCATCGACGTCGAGTTGGGTCACCGGGGCGATGGTTTCGTTGCCACCGGCGCAGGCAACAACGCCGTCGAGTGTTCCCGTTGCCTCGACCGCGGATGCGACTGCAGCGATGACCTCGGCTTCGACGGTTATGTCGGTGGGTACAGCAGTGACGGAGCCGGACCCGTTGCGGGCACGAATCGAGTTGGCCGCAACATCGAGTTTGTCCTTGTTTCGTCCGCAGATCGTGACGTGGGCACCGGCTCCGGCGAGCGCACCGGCAATGCCGAATCCGATGCCGCTTCCGCCTCCGGTCACAAGTACCGATCTGCCTGCAAAGGCGGTGTTGTCGCCCATGTCCATCTCCCGGTTGTCGTCTGCGCGGTGTACACGGATCGAGGTGGGCCGAAGAACTTCGGCAATAACGCCCCGAGCTCTATAGGAACAGGTTCTACTTGTTGAGGCAAGGGTTTCTCGAGAGAGGACGGCGAGATGGCGAATCGGCCGAACTTCGACCTGATCGACGGGCGCTTCTATTCCGGTGATCTCGGCGATGTGCGCGACGCATACGCGTGGATGCGTGAGCACGAACCCGTGTACCGAGACAGCGCGAACGGCATCACCGCCGCTGCAAGCTACGCCGCCGTCATCGCGGCCGAGCGAGACCCTGCGTTGTTCTCCAATGCCGGCGGCATCAGACCCGAAACCGGTCCGCTTCCGCAGATGATCGACATGGACGATCCAGAGCACCTCACGCGTCGACGCCTCGTCAATGCCGGATTCACCAAAAGGAAGGTCGAAGCAAAACGCGATCGGATTCGACAGATCTGTGACCAGTTGATCGATGCTGTCTGTGAGAGCGGGGAAGCGGACTTCGTGGCCGATCTTGCCGCGCCGTTGCCGATGGCGGTCATCGGCGACATGCTCGGTGTGCGTCCGCAAGAACGCGCGGTGTTCCTGCGGTGGTCGGACGATTTGGTGAAAGCGCTGGGTAGTAACGCTTCCCCAGAGCAACTTCAGGCGATGATGGCGGCGTACGTCGATTTCACCGAGCACATGACCCGGACGATCAGGGAGCGTCGGTCAGCCCCAGCAGACGACTTGATCAGCACGTTGATTCACAGCGAGATCGACGGAGAGGCGCTGTCGGACCAGGAAATTGTCAACGAGTCGTTGTTGATTCTGATCGGCGGCGACGAAACAACGCGCCACGTGCTCAGCGGAGGGATGGAACAACTACTGCGCCACCCAAATCAGTACCGAACGCTGGCCGCCGACCCGGAGATGATTCCGTTGGCGATGGAAGAGATGCTGCGATGGTCGTCGCCGATCAAGAACATGGCCCGCACACTTACCCGCGACACGGATTTCTTCGGTGCGCGTCTGAAAGCGGGAGAGAAGATGCTGCTGCTCTTCGAGTCGGCGAACTTCGACGACGCTGTGTTCGTGGATGCGCCGCAGTTCGATATCGGTCGGACACCGAACCCACACGTCGCGTTCGGGTTCGGCACGCATTTCTGCTTGGGTAATCAGCTGGCGAGGCTGGAAGGAACGATCATGTTCGAGCAGCTTTTCCAGCGTTTACCGGGGATGGAACTGGCGACGGACGCACCACTACCGCGTCGCGCCGCCAACTTCGTGTCCGGCATCGAATCGATGCCGATACGATTCCCGCTCGCCAATCTGCTACCCGGGTAGTTGGCAGTTGGGCGCTGCCGCGTCCTCGGACAAGGGACTGCCCGTGGGGTTGACGTAAACGACAAGGAGAACCAGGGGAGTGGTCTGCGAATTGTTGCCGATGTGAACGTGATCCGATCCGCTCGGTTCGATGAGGGTGTTACCGGTCTGATAGAAGCCGTCGACCGAGCAATCGGATCGGTAGTGGCTCAAGGTGCCGCCGGCAACGGCGGCGTACAGAACACCGTCGTGGAAGTGCCAGCCGGTGGATCCACCCGGGTCGACAGTGATTTTGCGCAGCACATAGTCCTTGTCGCCGAACGTCACCTGCCCGAGGATTTCGCCGTGCACTCCGGTGCTCGGTGTCGCCGACGCGACGGTGGGAGTCACCGCAAGACCGCAAGCTGCAGTCAGAGCAAGTAGAACTCGATGTCGTATACGCATGAGCAGGCCTCTCGAATGGGTGTGCTCATGAGTGTCCCCCGGCAATGCTTGAATTGTCGGATATTAGGGACTGTGGTTGTAAACAGTCAGGAGTATTACGCGGACAACGCAGTTGGTACGTGAAGTTCTGTTTCGGCAAACCCGTTCCTCGTCCGGAACGTTGCCTCCGAGGTGATGTCCGTGGTGTTACCCGTGCTCGGTGTGGGACTTTTCCGAGTCGGGACGATTGAACGCATCAGTTGCGGCACGGTGGTGCAGATCCGTCACCGTGGAAATCTGCTTTGATACCAGTGCATTGAGTTCGCGATGCTGGTCCTCGGTCTCGCCGGCCGGGATATCGCGCAGAACTTCCCACATCGCACTTTTTCCGCAGAGCGCGGTTCGCATGACTTCCAGGGCAGCTAGTTTCACGAGACGACGCTGCCACAGTGCATCGATGTGAACCAGTTTTCTCAGCCGATTCAATCCCGCATCGATCACCGGATAGCGAGGTAGCGAAATTTCCTGAGTGTCTTCGATCAGTTGCAATAACTGTCCGATTTCGTACTCCAATTCGTTCGGCAGCGAATCCAGCCGTCCCTCCGCCCACGATCCGTAGGAGTCGACGAGCGATCTCGCGAGCTGTAGACCCAACATTGCACCACAGAGGTGTGTGACCAGGTAGGCCGTGGCGATGTGTTCCTCGGATGATCGAGATTGATTTCCGAACATGTTCGCCCTTCCTTGATGCTGTGTGCAGTGTTTTCCTTCGCGAGATGCTCGCGATCAGCTGAACGCGGTGGCGCCGATTTATGCGTGGAGCACGGCATATGTGGGATTGTGCTTGCTGATTCTTCGTTTGCCGACAGTGGCTTCAGGGTATTCCGAGAGTGGTGATCGCGGTAGAGCAACTAGCCGTGTGTATCCGTCGATACTACAGTCGCGCGCGACTTGTCGGGACTTGATCGAGCGGCCCCTGGTTCGCGCACGACAAGGAGTGGAATCATGTTTCGTCAGAATGCATCTCGGCACGAGAGGCATGAATCGTCTGCAGGCGATGCAGCCCCGGCAAATGACTACGCAGCCTCTGATCGCGCGGCGGTGCCGGTTCGAGAAACAACGCCTGGTCGGATGTGGGTGCCTCGCACCCGTGGTGCTGTCAGTGGCCTGGCCCTGATTCTGCTTGGACTCTGGGGAGCGTTTATACCGTTTGTGGGTCCGTACTTCTCGTTTTCTTTCACGCCGGATGAGGCGTGGACCTGGACTTCCGCTCGGGGTTGGCTCGAAGTGTTGCCGGGTGCAGTGACCGTGGTTGGCGGGATCCTGCTCTTGTTCAGCGCCAACCGCGCCGTCGCCGGCTTCGGCGCGTGGCTCGGTGTTGTCGGCGGCGCATGGTTCATCGTCGGACCGGTGCTGGCGCCCGTGCTGCACATCGGAGACCCTGGAAGCCCGACAGCAACCCGGCCCGGATTTCAGGCATTGCAACAGTTGGCGTTCTTCGATGGCCTCGGTGCGGTGATCCTGTTTTTCGGCGCGGTCGCTGTCGGGCGTCTTTCCCTGCGAAGTCATCGAGACGTGCGACGCGCGCAGCGACTCGCAGATACGCACGTTGCAGATACACCAGCCCCATGACGGCGAACTTCGACGGCATCATGAAGGCATGATGCCGTCCACCCATTTCTTGCCGTTTGCCTGTCCCAGGCGAAGCTGAATCTGCTTGTCGAACATAGTCATCAGTGGAAGTGGATCGATCATCCCGCCATGGAGCACGCTCAGCGAATTGCTGCCACTCCACTTTCGCTCGCAACGAGTGTTCTCGGCGGAATCGCCGCCGGTGCTGTGTTTCAACAAGTTTGGAAGCGTGTCGCGCACGAGGGCGAAGCGCCTGACCCGCACGATCTGACCAGGTCAAGCAAGGAGGTTCTCATTTCCGCAGCACTGCAGGGAGCAATTTTTGCAGTGGTCAAAGCGGCAGTGGATCGCATGGGTGCAAAAGGCTACCGCGCACTCGCACATGAGAATCCGGTCTGACTTCGGCTTCACCGCGACCACACCGACGACGGTAGGGATAGATTGATGAGCGAACAGCTACTGAACCGGCTTCCGAAGAATTTGGCGAGGACCGGAGCGTTTACCACCCTCACGGCTCTCGTCGGGTCTGCGGCCGGCCGTAGCCCCGAAAAAACATCGTGGTTCAGGAACTTGCGCAAGCCGGCATTTCAACCGCCGGCCGTTGTTTTTCCGGTCGTATGGACCGCCTTGTATGCCGATATTGCTGTCAGTTCCGCCATTGCACTTGATCGACTCCAAGAGGAGGGAGACCGTGCCGATGAACGAAGGTTGGCACTGGCACTACTGGCTAACCTCGCCGTCAATGCAGGCTGGAGTTGGGTCTTCTTTCGCTCACATCGACTCGCTGCTGCACCCGTCATCGCGGCAGCCCTAGCTGTCAGTAGTTCTGATCTGGCGATGCGAGTTGGGCGCGTCGACCGCTCTGCGGGCCTTGCACTGGTTCCGTATCCGCTGTGGTGCTCGTTCGCCACAGTCCTCTCTGCTGCAATCTGGAGAAACAATCGCTAAAAGTAGGATTGCGAGATGCACAAAGTTGCTAGTCGACGCCGGAGTGGAGCGAAATCGACTGCAACAGTTGTGGAATCGTAATGTGTCTCAGAAACCCGTCTCACCTTCTTCGGTGCCACCAGAGCGCCAGGATCACGTTTTCTACGTTGATCGGGACGGTGACGGCGCAGATGGTTGGGGATGCTTCTGATTCGCGGCGACAAGTCGTATGAAACACGAAGCGATTGCGCCGTACGACAGTGCTGATGCTCAAGATTTCAATCCAGATCCGTTGCTACGGAATCATTCTCGAACCGGTTGCGGGTGGGGTCAGGTTGCCGGCTGACGATGCCTCTTACCGCATGCTTGGATGCACACGGAGGATGCGGTCGTCCTCGGGACCCGGTTCGCCGCGGCCATCGGTGTTGTTGGTGATGAGCCACAGGTCCCCGTCCGGGGACTCGGCGACATCGCGGATGCGGCCGTACTCGCCGCTGAAATAGTCGGTCGAAGTGGCAGGGTGGGCGCTCGGGACAGCTCGCAGGACCTGACCGCGGAGATTGGCGATGAACAGTGTCCCTTCAATGTTGACCATGCCACTGGGGCTGGCCTCGCTGGGCTCCCACTGCTGTACGGGGTCGGTGAAACCGTCGGTGTCGGCGATGCCTTCGACAGTAGGCCACCCGTAGTTGCTGCCGGGGGTGATGATGTTCAGTTCGTCCCAGGTGTCTTGTCCGAATTCGGTGGCGAACATCGTTCCGTCGTCAGACCAGGCCAGACCCTGAGGGTTGCGGTGCCCGTAGCTGTAGGTGAGTGAGTCCGGGAACGGGTTGTCTTCGGGGACATCACCGTCGGGGGTCATCCGTAAAATCTTCCCGGCAAGGGAGGCTGGGTCCTGTGCGGTGCCGCGCTGTCCGGCATCACCTGTTGCGGCGTACAGCATTCCGTCGGGGCCGAACGCGATCCGTCCGCCGTCGTGCCATCCGGCGGCCGGGATCTGATCGATGATGGTCTGTGGTTCGCCGAGCGAGAGTGATCCGGCTGTTCCGGTCACGGAATACCGCTGGATGCGGTTTCCACTCGATGCTGTGGAATACACGTACAGCCGACTCTGATCGTCGACCGCCATACCCAGGAGACCACCTTCGCCGCTGCCGGTGACGCCTGTGACCGTTCCGATTTCGCGTGCGGTGCCGTCCTCTGCGAGTTCGAGGATTCGCGCGCTGTCGCGTTCGCTGACCAGGGGTGTGCCGTCGAGGAACACCACCGACCACGGGGCTTGCAGGTTTGTCGTGACGTGGGAGGGCACGGATGTCCCGAGAGACGGGTGCGCCGTTGAGTGAGAGGAAGTAGAGGTCGTCGCGGAGGGTATGGGCTGCGCGGTGCACGAGGCCAGGAGAGCGCCCACAGTGAGTCCTGCGGCGATAAATGTGTACCGGGATGATGTGCGGGTCATAGCTCTCCATGTTTGCCGCGGATTCGCGGTCGGTGTGGATGGTCAGGATGGGTGTCGCCGTCACGTTGTCGCCGCGAGGCGGGGGTCGATGTGTGCGGCAGAGTTGTTCGGATTCGTTTTCGAAATCAATAGTGGCGAAGTATCTCTCGGGGTTCAGCACATCTGGCAGCCTGTGCCCGTGGGCAGAAGTTTGTTGGCTCGGTATCTACTGCTGGTGGACCACTTCGGCGGTGACGTCTCCGCCCTCGAGGCGGCTCAGCTGCTCGACGGATCCGTCGTAGGTGCCCAGGTGAATGGTCTGATCCGAGTAGCCGATGCCGTCGGTGTCGTAGTAGAAGCCGATATTCCCCCACGGTGCGTAATAGATGAGATCACCGTCCTCGGGGTCGGATCCAGGCGAGCGGTCTGTCTCCAGTTTTCGGGGCAGTTGGCTGATCTTTTCCCTTCCCGCGAATTCTTCGACTGACAATGTGAGTGGAAGCATCGAGAGGAAATCACGGGTTGTGGGATTGTCCGATTCGATCGTGACGTCGACTGCAGTTTCACCCGAGGTGAAGCGCACTACGGTTCCTTCGGCAGAACTGCTAGCAGAAGCGATGCCAGGTGGGAAGGTGGCGGAAATTGCCGACGTCGAGGAGGCGGGCCCCGCAGGGGTCGTGCATCCGGCGGCGGCGAACACGATTGCCGCTGATCCTGTGATGAGGAGCTTTCGTCGCATCGTTTTCCTTCTTCTCGGTTGCAGTTCACAGGTTCGGCCCGCAGTGAACGGGACCATCGCCTAGGTGTGGCCGAAGTTCTGCCCTCCGGCCACACCGGAAACGTGGGGTCTAGACGAGGGTCGCAGTATCGATGACGAACCGGTACCGAACATCGGAGGCAAGGACGCGTTCGTAGGCATCGTTGATCTGATCGGCGGCGATGAGTTCGGTTTCGGGAGCGATGCCGTGCTCGGCGCAGAAGTCGAGCATTTCCTGGGTCTCGCGGATGCCGCCGATCGCAGACCCGGCGAAGGAGCGTCGCCCCAGGATCAGCGAAAATACGTTCACCGGAAGCGGTTCCGGCGGTGCGCCGACGTTGACAAGGGAACCGTCGAGCGTCAGCAACTTCAGGTAGGAGCTGATATCGATTTGTGCGCTGACGGTGTTCACGATCAGATCGAAGGTGTCTGCGAGATCGAGGAACGTTGCCGGGTCACTGGTGGCGTAGTAGTGATCTGCACCTAGACGCAAGCCGTCGTCCTTCTTGCTCAGCGTCTGGGACAGGACGGTGACATCGGCCCCCAGCGCGTGTGCGATCTGGACGGCCATGTGGCCGAGTCCACCCATCCCCACGATGGCAACTTTCTTGCCGGGGCCGGCGCCCCAATGTTCGAGTGGTGAGTAGGTGGTGATGCCGGCGCACAGCAGTGGGGCGGCCGCTGCGAGGTCGATGCTCACCGGAACGCGAAGGACGAAGTCTTCGTCGACGACGACGTGGGTGGAGTACCCGCCCTGGGTGATCGTGCCGTCGCGGTCCACGCTGCCGTAGGTCGCGATGTTGCCTTCGCGGCAGTACTGCTCATCGCCGCCACGGCAGTTGACGCATTCGCGGCACGAGTTGACCATGCAGCCGACACCCACACGATCACCGACGGCGTGCTTGGTGACGGCGCAGCCCACTTCGGTGACGATGCCGACGATTTCGTGGCCGGGGGCGAGGGGGTAGTTCTGGGGGCCCCAGTCTCCGCGGACGGTGTGGATGTCCGAGTGGCAGATTCCGGCGTACTTGATTTCGATGAGCACGTCACTCGGGCCGACGTCGCGGCGTTCGATGTGTGTGCGGCGTAAGGGTTCGGTTGCAGACGGGGCGGCGTAGGCGGTGACGGTGTGCATGTTCTATCTCCTGGTGTGTGGTCAGTCGGATGAGTGTGACGGTGGGCTATCGGGCGGGGAATGCTGTGCGGCGGGCAGTGAATGCGATGGAGACGGCAATTGCGGTGAGCCCGATCATGAGGAAAGGCAGGGCCATTCCGTCGAAGGTGCTCACGAGTACGGCACCCAGGACTCCGGCCGCGAAGATGGCGACATTGAACGCGACCCCGAGCATGGAGTTGGCGATGTCTGCGTTCTCGCCGCTTGCTGCGCTGATGGCTGTTTGCAGCTGTGGCGCCGCGCCGCCGAAGGCGACTCCCCAGAGAACAACGGCGACGAGCACCGCAGCGGGCGAGTGGCTTCCGGCAACGAAAACTACACCCGCGGTGAGGAAGAGGAAGAGGCTGCCTAAAATCAGTGGCCGAGGGACACGGTCGATGAGGGCGCCGGTGATCGCGATGCCGATCAGTGCGGAAACCCCGAACACCATCAGAGCCACGTCTACGGAGATCGGCACATTCGCGGTCCGTAGATAGGTCGCGATGTAGGTGTAGAGCGTGTTGTGCGCGAGCATCCATGCAAAAATGACGACGAGTATGACGGTGACGCCGGGAATGGCAAACAGCCGCACGAGGGGGACGCGTGATTCCGCAGGTTGCCCTGGGGCGTCGGGAACGATCGTCAGGGCGAGGACGGCGGTGACAATAGTCAATACGGAGATGACTCCGAAAGACCAGCGCCAGTCGAATGTTGTGCCGAGCCACGATCCGAAAGGCGTTCCTATGGCCAAGCCGAGGGGTGTGCCGATCGAGGCAATGGTGAGGGCTCGCCCGGCAATTTCCGGGGCGGTGATGCGGCGTGCATATCCTGCGAGCATTCCCCACACCAGACCGGAGAAAGCACCGGCTGCGAACCTCGCCGTCAACGTCGCCGCGATATCCGGGGAGAACACGGCGATGGTGTTGGCGATCAGGAATCCCAGGATGCCGACGAGGAACACAGGTTTGCGTCGCATGCCGCGGGTGAATGCTATGGCCGGGATGGTGAGTACCACGGTACCCAGAGCGTAGGCGCTGACCAGCTGTCCCGCGGTCCCTTCGGCGATGTTGAGGCCGCCCGCGATTTGCGGCAGGAGCCCGGCGGGCATCGTTTCGGTGGTGATGAGGATGAACCCCATGAGCGCCATGACGAGCAGTGCATGCAACGGTAGGCGGCCGTGTGGATACGACGAGTCCACGAGTCTGGCCGGCATCGATGTGGTTGGCTCGACGATACCGTCGTTGGAAGTGGATTGCATTAGTACGCTTACGGTTTCGATCGACTCGGTGTCTGAATTCAAGGTGGGTTCGTTTCTTCCTTGTGGACGGCCGCTGAAAGTCGCAGGCGAGACCTTCGTCTCTCGATCACCAGCACACCACTCATTGCGCATAGCAGGGAGTCCCGGTTGGTGGGGGTACTACAAGGGACTCCCTCGACACCGGGACCTCGACTAGCGTCGACGTATGGACAATCGAGCGGAAGTCCGGGAATTCCTGACCTCACGTCGCGCCCTGGTCACTCCGGAACAGGTCGGACTCCCAGCGGGAACCAACCGGCGGGTCGAGGGGCTTCGCCGCAGTGAGGTCGCGACCCTGGCCGGGGTGAGCATCGAGTACTACACACGGATAGAACGCGGCGCAATCAGCGGCGCCTCACCCGAGGTGCTCGACAGTCTCGCCAAGGCACTGTGCCTTGATGATGCCGAGCGGGCGCATTTGTTCGATCTCGCCCATGCAGCAAGTCCCGTGGCCAGGCCCCCGCGGCGCCGCAATTCGAAGACGTGGCTGCCGCACCAGAGTCTGCAGTGGGCCCTCGACGCGATCACCGCCGGCCCGGCATTTGTCCGCAACGGACGCATGGACATCCTTGCCGGCAACATGCTTGCCCGAGCGTTCTACGGGGACGTCTACGACATGCCGGGCCAGCCGCCGAACATCGCCCGGTACACCTTCCTCGACGAGCGGGCACGAGACTTCTACCCCGACTGGGACCTCTTTGCCGAGGTGACGGTTGCCATCTTGCGCACCGAAGCCGCCCGCGACCCACACAACAAGGAACTTCACGACCTTATCGGCGAGCTCAGCACCCGTTGTGAAGACTTTCGTCGTCGGTGGAGTGCACACAATGTCCGACACCACGGCACCGGGTCAAAGACCTTCCACCACCCAGTTGTCGGTGAACTCACCCTGGCGTACGAGGGCCTCGAGATGGCGGCCGAACCCGGCCTGACACTGACCATCTACTCCGCAGAGCCGGGCTCCGGATCCGAACAAGCGCTGCGACTGCTCGCCTCATGGGCTGCCAGCGAATACGGTGCTCCGGTTCCCGCTTCGCCGGCAAAGGAATCCACCGGCCACTGACTCCGGGATGCACTTTGCTACATACCGGATCGCACACCGATAGTCGGTCAAGTCTGGGACAGAGCCGGCGACCTCGGTTCGCGCTGATCCCTGATTGACACGCCTCACGTCGGCTCCGGGCGTCAGTAGGATTGCGTGATGCACAAAGTTGCGAGTCGACGCCGGAGTCAGCCGCCGCCCGCGCGGTTCTTGTTCGAAGCTCTGATCGATCCGCATCGGGAGCCCGTTCGGCACTGGCTCGATTTGCGGGACAACGAGATTGAGCCGAGGATTATCGAGGCGGTTGAACCGGAGTTGGTGGTCTGGTCTTCGATCTGGCCCGACCGCCCGGATGCGATAATCCGTTTCGACATCGAGGCGGTCGGCAACAGTACGACACTGTGTTGGACGTTGTTCGTGGAGGATCCGGTCCCGACAGAGTCCGAGGTTGTCCGCTTGCGCAAACGGATCAACACACTGATCAACGCGAACCTGCGGTTCACCTTCGGTCAGTAGCGTCAGATGAGATCCGGGTTTTCGGCGTATACCTCCTCGAGGATCGACAGGTCGAACAGTTGATCTGCTGAGATCTCCAGTCCGGCTTTGGCCAATGCCGCAATGTTCTGTTCGATCAATGCCGGGGTCATCGTGAATAATCCGTTTGCCTTGGTGTCGGCCGAGACCACAAGATCGTTCTGTGCGGTCGCTTCCTTGGTCTGTTCCTCGAGTTCGAGGTTCTGGTCCTTGCCGTACACCTCGACTGCGAGGCGGGCGGATTCTGCGGGATCGGCGACAGCGTCGCGCCAGCCCTGGATTTCGGCCTTCAGGAAGGCTTTGAGCTTGTCTCGCTCGTTGTCGATGGTCGATTGCAGGACGGTGAACGATTCGGCTACGAGTGGCAGATTGTAGTCCGCGAATAGGAAGTGGGCGTTGGGAAAACCTTTTGCCGCCAGGGTGATCGGCTCGTTGGTGACGTAGGAGACCCAACCGTCTACCTCGCCGTTTGCCAGTGGGCTGGGGTCGAATTGAGCGGGCACTATGGTCATCTGACTTTCGGTGAGCCCGTTCGCGGCCAGGAGAGCGCCGAAGACCAGCTGATTGGAATCCTGGACACCGATCTTCTTGCCGATCATATCCTGCGGCGAATTAATCGGTGCTGCAGCGGAACTGACAATCGCAAACGGATTCTTCTGGAAGGTTGCGCCGACGATCTTCGCCTCGAGTCCGTCGAGAACAGCGGGAGCGGTGAGCTGCGGAGCTGACATGCCGATCCACACCTTGCCGGTGTCCAATCCGGCTTCGACACCGGTGCCGGCGGCGCCGCCCGCAACAAGTTCGACGTTCCCGAATCCGGCGTCCTTGTAGTAGCCCTTGTCGAGGGCGAAGTATTCACCGGCAAATTCGATGTTCTTGATCCAGGACAATTGCACTGCAACAGTTCCGAATTCGGATCCGTCGTCGGAAGTGCCACCGCTCGAGGCTGTGGAATCACTACTGCAGGCGAGCAATGACGCGCTGCCTGCCACAGCGATGCCGGTCAGTGCGGAGTAACGGAAGAAAGCTCGGCGGTCCACCTGGCGAACGGGCTTGAAAGGCGTCATGAACCGGAACACTAGGGGCAGTCGATTTCGTCGAGTTTGCTTGGCGGACACTATTTGTTGAGGTTGTGTTAACAGTTCTCACGCTTTGCCTGCCGAAGGACCGAAATGGGACAAGGCGAGGTTCTCGAAGATTCCGACAATGGCGTAAAGGATGATCGACACGACCGTGATCACCACGATGGACGCCCACAACTCGTTGTACTGGTAGCGCGGAATCGCCTTGATCATGCTCGATCCCAGGCCTTGACCGCTACCGAGCCACTCGCCGATCAGCGCTCCGATCAGTGCTCCGGGCACAGAGACGCGCGCGGCGGCGAACACTGCGGGAAGTGCCGAGGGAACCGACACCATTCGCAGTGCAGTCCAACGACTCCCGCCGTATGCGGCAATGAGGTCCTGAGCTTGCGTTGGCGCTGCCCTCAATCCGACCATGATCATGACCAGTGCGGGGAAGAATACGACGATGGCGACCATTACTGTGACGCCGACGATTCCGCGTCCGAAGATCAACACGATGATCGGGGTCATCGCGACGAGCGGCACGGACCGCAGCAGCATCGCTACCGGCATGAATGTCTGTTCTACGGTGCGGGATACGACAAAGATCGAGGCTACGACAATCGCGGCCGTCATTCCGACGGCAAATCCGACACCCGCATCGCGCAGGGTGATGAGCAGATTGTCGAGGATTCCGGCCCTCGCGTCAGCGGATTTCGGTCCGGAGAACAGGTATTCCCACAGATCGGCCGGTGTTTTTCCCACGCGCGGTCCGACTTGGGGAAAGGCGTTGAGAAAGACGACCCAGATGACGAGTAGCAGTGCGGACGCAATGGCGATCGGAGCGAGGAATCTGAATGTTCCTCGTACCGCGGTCATTTCTGTGCTCCCGGAGCCGACGTCCACGGTGTCACGATCTTTGCGACCGCGGCAACGAGGGCGTATCCCAGGCCGGCGAGCAGAGCTGCGGCGATAGCCATTCCCCACGTCCGAGGGACGTTGTACGACGATTGTGCGGCCGTCAAGGCAACTCCGATTCCGCTGTCGACACCGCCGAGGTACTCACCGAGGATGGCGCCGAGGACAGCCGACGGCGCGGCAATCTTGAGAGCGGCAAATGTGCTCGGAAGTGCGCTCACCAGTTGTACTTTGGTGAACTTCTGCCAGCGCCCACCGCCGTATGCGGCGACCAGGTCGAGGCTCGCTTTGTCGGCGGATCGTAGGCCGGCGAGAGTTCCGACCATGGTTGTGAAGAAGCAGTACATCGCCGCCAGGAAGATCGTCGGGGTCCGTCCACCGAAGACCACCAGGATGATCGGGCCGAGGGCGAGCAGTGGTGTGCAGTAGCTGAGGATCGCAAGTTGAGTGGCGAGACTCTCGATCGGCGGGATGAGAACAACCAAGACTGCCAGGATGATCGCCAGCAAGTTTCCCCACAGGAAGCCTTGTAAGGCGCCGTAAGCGGTGACAGTGAAATTGGGGCCGTAGAGCGCCCAACCGTCGTCGAACATCGTCGAGATCACAACCCACGGTGTGGGGATCGTGCCGCCCGCAACGCCGGCAGCCGCGAGAATCCACCAGATTGCTATCAGCCCACAGATTCCGATGGCGCCGCCGAGCCAGGTGGGACGTGTGAAGCCCCGCCGCCTCGTCGGAATGGGTTCTGCAGCTGCGGTGGCAACATTTTCGATATCGGTAATTGTCATGCAACGCCTGCTTTTCCGAACAGGAGACCCGACAGGTAGTCGTGGATCGCGTGGAATTCGGGCGTACGCATCATCTCGGGGGTGCGCGGACGAGGGAGATCGATGGGAACAACTTCGAGGACACGTCCGGGCCGAGGACTCATGACGGCAACAACATCCGAGAGGAACACCGCCTCCGAGATGCCGTGAGTCACCATCAACGTTGTCGCCGGTTTCTCGGTCCAGATTCGAAGTAGTTCCATGTTGAGACGTTGGCGGGTCATGTCGTCGAGCGCACCGAATGGTTCGTCGAGGAGGAGGACACTCGGCTTGACGACAAGCGAGCGAGCGATCGAGACGCGCTGACGCATACCGCCCGAGAGTTGAGCGGGTTTTGCCTTCTCGAATCCTTCGAGGCCGACAAGAGCGATCAGATCGGCTATCAACTCCGGGTCCGGATCGATTCCGGCGACCTGGAGTGGCAGCTTGATGTTGGAAGTCACGGTCCGCCACGGGAGGAGAGCAGAATCCTGAAAGGCGATTCCGAGTTCCCGGCGTTTTGTCAGTTCGGCGGGCGTTTGCCCGTTGACCAGCGCAGTTCCCGCGCTCGGAGTGTCGAGTCCGGCGAGGATGCGCAGGACAGTGGACTTACCGCAGCCGGACGGCCCGAGCAGGGACAGGAAAGTTCCCTCGCTCGTCTGCAATGAGACGTCGGTCAATGCGGTCACCGACCGCCGTCCCATCGTGAAGGTCTTACCGAGGCCCGATATGTCGAGACCTGTTCCGAGAGGACGAGGTGTGGTGATGGGACTGGTCATTTCCGCACAGTACGAAGGTTCGATTGCAGGCATGTTGCCTGCTCGTCACTGCTGTGTGAGGGGCTTGCGGCCGCGGGTGCGAGTTCGTGTCGCACTCGCGTGGTGAGATGGACGCATCCGAGTTCAGGACATCGCGGGATCGAAAGGGGCGAGGGTTGCTGAAGCTGTATCGTGCCGAGCGCGCCGACACGTTGGTCTGCGCTCTGTCCACTCTTCTCCGCTCGCCGTTGTCGGATCCGTTTGCCCGGGAGATAGTCGCTGTGCCGGCAAAAGGGGTGGAACGCTGGCTCAATCAGCAGCTTTCCTCACGATTGGGCACTGCGACGGAATCCTCGCAGGACGGCATCTCCGCGAACATCAGCTTTCCCTCGCCGGTTCGACTGGTCGACGACGTCCTCGCTACGGTGAGTGGTGTCGGCGCGGACAATGATCCGTGGGCGCCGACGCGCTTGGTGTGGACAGTTCTGGGTGCCATCGATGATTCCATTTCCGAACCGTGGTGCGGCGTGCTTGCCAAGCATCTCCGTGGACACGGGGTGGGGCGACGCTTTGCGTCGGCGTCGCATGTCACCGATCTGTTCTCCAGCTACGCGGCGCAGCGTCCCCAGATGCTGATCGAGTGGGCGGCCGGTCGGTTCACCGACGGCCACGGGTTACCGCTTGCCCAGGACTTCGAATGGCAAGCCAAGTTGTGGACGGTTGTCGCGGAGCGAATCGACGTGGCAGGTCCGGCCGAGCGACTCATGTCGGTGTGCAGCCGGCTGAGTGATGACGCTACTGTTATTTCTCTACCGGAACGTATTTCGGTGTTCGGTCCCACCCGACTGCCAGTTGATCAGCGAATGATTCTCGAGGCCTTGGCGACTCATCGAGACGTGCACGTCTGGCTGCCACATCCAAGCCCCGCGCTGTGGGACGAGATGAGCTCCCAATTGTCGTCGGGGGCGGTCGCCACTCGCCGTTCGGACGACAACTCTGCGTTGATCTCGCCGAACCCACTGTTGTCCAGTCTTGCCCGTGATGTTCGTGAAATGCAATCAAGTCTGGCAAACACCGATCTCACTTCGGAATATCTGCCTGCTACATCAGGCGCACCGACCCTTCTGGCGGCAATACAGGCGGACATCGTGGCCGATCGTGCCCCTGCGGGTGGAGTGAAACCCGATGGGAGCGTACAGGTTCACGCGTGCCATGGCGCGGCTCGTCAGGTCGAGGTCCTGCGAGAGTGCCTGTTGCGGTTGTTCGAAGACGATCCGACGCTCGAACCCCGCGATGTCCTGGTGATGTGCCCGGATGTCGAAACATATGCGCCCCTGGTGCGTGGCGCGTTCGGGCAGGGTGTTCAGGGACACCCCGGTCACCGCCTTCGCGTCCGCCTTGCTGATCGTGGTCTGCGTCAGACAAATCCGATGCTGGCTGTGCTGGGCACTCTGCTCGAACTGGCAGACGGCCGCGCCACGGCCAGCCAGGTTCTCGATCTTGCCACCAGTGTGCCGGTACGTACCCGATTCGCGTTCTCCGACGATGAATTGGAGCGTCTGCGCGAGTGGACCGGAGCGGCCGGGGCGCGATGGGGCATCGACATCAGGCAGCGGGCAACGTTCGGTCTGGCCGGTTTCAAGCAGAACACGTTCAACACTGCCGTTGACCGTATTCTGTTGGGAGCCAGCGCAGACGAGTCGGAAAATGCGTGGCTGGACCTCGCATTGCCCCTTGACGACGTCGAAAGCACAGACATCGACCTCAGTGGCCGCTTTGCCGAGTACATCGACAGACTGGCGGTCTCGTTGCGTGATCTCGCGGGCCCCCATTCGCCGTCGGATTGGCTTCGGGTGTTGCTCAGAGCGTTGGACCTTCTCACCGATGCGGCACCGGACGACGCCTGGCAGAGTGCGTCGGCACAGCGAATTCTTGCGAGTGCGGTCGAGTTCGGTTCTGACACCACACTTCAACTCTCCGACATCCGTGCACTTCTTTCGAAGAGTCTGGCGGGGCGGCCGACTCGGGCCAATTTCCGTACCGGTGAATTAACCGTGTGCACCATGGTGCCGATGCGGTCGGTACCGCACCGGGTTGTTGTACTGCTCGGACTTGACGACGAGGTGTTTCCGCGCTCCGGCGGCGTCGACGGAGACGACATCCTGGCTCGCGATCCTGTTGTCGGGGAGCGGGATCTGCGTAGCGAAGACAGGCAACTGCTGCTCGATGCGGTGATGTCGGCCGGTGAACACCTGCTGCTGCTGTACACCGGTGCAGATCCCGTGACCGGCGCATCCCGCCCACCGGCTATTCCGCTCAGCGGGTTGCTCGATGTCCTGAAGTTGGCGGTGGGACCGAACGACCTGGACCAGGTTGTGACCCGGCACCCGTTGCAGTCATTCGACAAACGGAATTTCGAGGTGGAAAAACCGTTCAGCTTCGACGCCGCAGCGTTGGCAGGCGCCCGTGCCATCACCCAGGCGCCGGTCCCACCGCCGTCGCTTCGGTCGGCGTCGTTGCCGTCGATACCGCCACGCGACGTCAACCTCGCGGACCTGGCATCGTTCCTCACTCACCCGGCGCGGGGATTCCTGCGCCAGCGACTCGGTGTGCGGGTACCGGAACTCGGCGACGACATCGCCGATTCACTCGACGCGGAACTCGACGGGCTTGCGACCTGGGAGCTGGGAGATCGAATGCTCCTCTCTCGCTTGACCGGACGCAGTTCGGCGGACTTCCGGGCTGCTGAATGGCGGCGAGGCACGTTGCCGCCGTACAAACTGGGCAGCGCCGTGTTGGGTAACATCGAGTGGGTAGTGGATCAGTTGGCGTCACTCGCACTGCCACACATGGTCGGAGATGCCGCTTCCGTCGACGTTGCAGTCGATCTTGGTGGAGGTAGACGGCTGAGCGGAACCGTGACGGGAGTGTACGGAAATTCGGTTGTGCGGGCGCAGTATTCGTCGTTGGCGCCCAAGCATCGGGTAAGCGCGTGGGTCAATTTGCTGGCGCTTGCCGCTGCCGGCGATCACGGGCAGGTCAATGCGATCACGGTGGGGCGCGGTGGAAACCAGCGCGCGGCAACACGTTCCGTTCTGTCCGCTCCCGAGAACCCGCTCGATGTCCTTCTTCAGTTGGTCGATCTGCTCGATCGGGGTTTGCGCGGTCCGATTCCGATGTGGGTCAATACCACCGCCGAATACGCGAAAAGGCGTTTTGCCGGACAGTCGATCGACAATGCCATGAGCAGTGCCGAGGCCACATGGGGGCGGCAATTCAGCGACGGTGACGATCCCAGCAATGTCTACGTCTTCGGTGAATCCAGTTCCTTTGCCGACCTCGCCGCTACGGCGCCACTCGAGGACGAATGTGTCTGGGCCGAGGAGCCAACCCGGTTCGGCGTCCTTGCCAACCGGTTGTGGTTGCCCGTGTTGCTCAACGAAAGTGCGGAGTAGTCATGGACTTCGACCTGCTTGGCCCCCTTCCTTCCGGCACAACGGTATTGGAAGCAAGCGCGGGCACGGGTAAGACCTACGCGATTGTGGGTCTGGCAACTCGGTGTGTCGCCGAAGGTGTGGCGGATATTTCGCAGGTACTGCTGGTTACGTTCAGTAGGGCTGCAACACAGGAGCTTCGGGAGCGGACGCGTGAGCGATTCGCTGGTGTATCGGCTGCGCTGGCCGACCCGGACCGTGCTCGTCACTCGGACGACGTGTTGATTCGTCATCTGGCATCTGCCGGCGACGAAGAGGTGGCACGTCGTCGCCGCCGACTTCTGCAGGCACTCGCGGAGTTCGATTCCGGCACCATGACCACAACGCACAGCTTCTGCCAACGGATGCTCGACGGTCTGGGTATCGCGGGTGAGCGGGAACCGGATGCGACGTTTGTCGAATCGGTTGACGATCTGATCGACGAGGTTGTGTCCGATCTTTACCTCGTCCGCTACAGCGCCCTGGATACGTCCCCACCGTTTTCTGTGAAGGATGCGCTGGCGATCGCGCGGAGTGCGGTCGCAGACGGGCAAGCTGTACTCGAACCCGATGCCGACGAGGACACCATCCCGGGGCAGCGGGTGTTGTTCGCGGCGGCAGCGCGGGATGAGGTCGAACGACGCAAACGTGCCAGGGGGATTCGCGACTTCAACGACCTCCTGACGTTGCTGCACGGGGTGCTCGCCGACCCCGACTACGGACAGGAAGCCTGTCGCCGCGTGCGCGAGAAGTTTCGTGTGGTCCTGATCGACGAATTCCAGGACACCGACCCACTGCAATGGGATATCTTGCGCCTCGCGTTTCACGGGCACACCACGTTGGTTCTTGTCGGTGACCCCAAGCAGGCTATCTACGCGTTCCGTGGAGCGGAGGTGCTGAGCTACCTCGACGCCGTACAGCAGGCCGATTCGCATCAGGAACTCACTACCAATTGGCGCAGTGACCCCGGTCTGCTGGCTGCGCTCGAGCATCTGTACGGCGGTGCCGCGCTGGGTAACGACAGCATCGTCGCTCATCCGGTTGCGTCGTCGCACAAGGTTTCCCGGCTTCCCGGGCAGCCGTCGATGCGTTTGCGTTATCTGCCGCGCACCGGCGCAGGTCCGCTCAATCGGTCGCAATTTCCCGCGGTCGGCAGATTGCGGAGCCGAATCGCCGACGACTTGGCCGCCGACGTCGTGCGCGTGCTCTCGAGTGGTTCCGAGCTGAGTCTCGGTGGTGTGAGCCGGCCTGTTGTACCCGGCGACATTGCCGTCCTGGTGCGTAATCACAAGCAAGCCGAGATGATTCGTGGCACGTTGGAACTCGTCGGTGTTCCGTCTGTATTGACCGGCGGCTCCAGCGTCTTCGCGACGGCGAGCGCAAAACACTGGCTATGGCTGTTGCAGGCCGTCGAGCAGCCTCACCGTGCAGACCGGGTGCGACTGGCTGCGCTGTCGCCGATTCTGGGCCATACGCCCGAGGCGATGGATTCCGATGGCGACGCCGTCGTGGCTGCCGTGTCCGGGCAGTTGCGAATGTTTGCCGAGCTGTTCCAGCGAATCGGGTTTGCGGCGGTGTTCGAAAAAATATCGGGTGAAACAGGTTTGGAGCGAAGAATCCTGTCGTCGCCGTCCGGCGAACGTGATTTCACCGATCTGCGTCACGTGGCGCAATTGCTCGGCCGAGTCGCGGCCGAAGAATCGTTCGGCCTGAGCGCCCTCGTACGGTGGTTGGGGGATCGGATCAAGGACCCGGCGTCGGGAAGCGTGAGTGATCGCAGCAGACGTCTGGACAGCGACGCAGCGGCAGTGCAGATCGCCACGGTTCACGCCAGCAAGGGCCTCGAGTTCCCGATTGTGTACGTGCCCTTCGGTTGGGACAGCGTCGGCGGATTCGCCGCAGCGACCCAGATGCTCCACGACGGCGACGGACGCCGGATTCTCGACGTCGGTGGGGCTGAAGGGCCGGGTTACAACACTCGGAAGCTGACTGCTGAAACGGAGGGAGCGGGCGAAGAGTTGCGTCTGCTGTACGTGGCGCTCACCCGGGCGCAGTGTCAGCTTGTTCTTTGGTGGGCACCGGCATACGGTACGTCGCGGTCTGCGTTGCACAGGTTGCTACTCGGGCGTACACCCGGAATCGTGGAGCCCGCCCGAGTGGTGAAAGTACTTGATGACGGCGCCATTGCCACGCGATTGGAATCGTGGCCGGCGGACCACTCGAACGTGATTTCCGTCGAGTCGGTCGGGCCGCACCCACCGTCGGTCGATCGTTGGTCCGAATCCGTCTCGGAGACCTACGAGTTGGAGGCAGCCCGCTTCGATCGTGACCTGGATACGCTGTGGCGCCGGACGTCGTATTCGGCGTTGACGGCGGGCGCTCATCATGCGCCCACCACCGGCAGTGAGGTCGAGGATCCGGGGAAGGACGACGAACCGGCGGACTTCGTGGACGTCGGACCCGTGGAAGCCTCACCGCTGGAGGCATTGCCGTCGCCGATGAACGGACTTCCCGCGGGCGCCGCGTTCGGCACGTTGGTTCACGAAATTCTCGAAGTTGTCGATACCTCCGCTGTGGACTTACGCAGCGAACTCGAGATGCGATGTGCACAGGCGGTTTCTGCGCGGGCTGCGGACCTGGACCCGGTGGCGCTGGCGAATGCGCTCTTTGCAGTCATGCACACGCCACTGGGCTTCGGAACGCTGGCGACAATCGATCCTTCGGATCGACTGCCGGAGTTGGACTTCGAATTGCCGCTGGCCGGTGGTGACGATCCGGTGTCATTGACGGTCACGCTGCGTCAGGTGGCCGAACTTCTCCGAAAGCATCTGCCGCACGACGACATTCTGGCGGGTTATGCCGATCACCTGGGCCGGGTCGACGCCATACCGATGCGGGGATTCCTGACCGGCAGTATCGATGCAGTACTGCGCATTCCGGGGCCGTCGTTCGTGATCGTCGACTACAAGACCAACAGGTTGGGGCGCGGTGATCTCACGGCTGCGCATTACACCCGGGACCTGATGGCAGCTGAGATGATTCGCTCGCATTATCCGCTCCAGGCTCTGTTGTATTCGGTTGCATTGCATCGCTATCTGCGGTGGCGACTTGCGGATTACGATCCGGGGCGGCATCTGGGCGGAGCGCAGTATCAGTTTGTCCGGGGGATGCTCGGACCGGAAAGTCCGCCGGAATGCGGTGTATTCGAGTGGAAACCACCGGCCGCGCTCATCGTCGAGTTGTCGGATCTGCTCGCGGGTCGATCTTCGCCTGACGTACTGGAGTTCTCATGACCGAAGCGCAGTTGGCCCAGCGAGCACGTGGGATCGTGCGCACGTTCAACGAGGCCGGGGTCCTTCTGGCCGCCGACGTCCACGTTGCTGTCAGATTGTGCACGCTGGGCGGGGAACCGTCGCCAGGCGTGATGTTGGTGGCCGCGTTGGCGGTTCGGGCGGTGCGCTCGGGATCGGTTTGCCTGGATCTACGACGCATGCAGGATGTCAGCGTCGACGGGGCCACCGAAGCCGAACTTGCCGCGTTACCCTGGCCGGAACCTGAAGCGGTGATCAGCGCGTTGCGGTTGAGCCCCTTGGTGATCGGCGGAACTGCCGGGCC
The DNA here is from genome assembly GCF_013277795.1 of Rhodococcus sp. MS16. Lineage (NCBI taxonomy): Bacteria > Bacillati > Actinomycetota > Actinomycetes > Mycobacteriales > Nocardiaceae > Rhodococcus > Rhodococcus sp. MS16. The sequence continues at coordinate 713,183 of NZ_VBTM01000003.1, read as the reverse complement.
GTTGCGACCGCTGCGACTGGTGGATAGCGACGACGGAGAGTTGCTGTACCTGGATCGGTACTTTTTGCAGGAGCAGACAATTCGTCGCGTACTGGACGAGCGAGCCGAGACGCATCCGACAGTCGACACCGAACAGTCGCGCACCCGATTGCAGACAACTTTTCAGGGGGATTCAGGCCATACCAGTGGCCCTGACCGTCAGCGCATTGCGGCAGCCCTGTCGCTCACACACTGGACAACGGTTATCGCGGGTGGCCCGGGTACCGGCAAAACCCACACGGTGGCACGTATTCTTGCGCTGCTTCTCGAAGAGCACGGCAGCGAGTTACGAATCGGTCTGGCTGCGCCCACCGGCAAAGCGGCTGCGCGATTGCAGGAGTCGGTGCGCGAGCAGGCGGAGCAGTTGAAACTTCCGGCAGACCTCACGGCGATGACGCTGCACCGTTTGTTGGGCTGGCAACGGGGCAGCGCCAGCAGGTTCAAGTACAACGCGTCCAACCGCCTGCCGTTCGATGTGATCGTGGTGGACGAGACGTCGATGGTGTCGTTGACGTTGATGGCTCGATTACTCGAGGCCGTGCGTCCTGACGCGCGACTGCTGTTGGTCGGAGATCCGGATCAGTTGACGTCGGTGGATGCCGGCGCGGTCCTCGCGGATCTTGTTGCACGACCGTCGAATGCGGAGGGAAACAAGGCGCTGGCCGACATTGTCGGTGCGGACTTGGAACCTGGAGGTACTGCCGAATCACTCACCGCGCACGATCGTGAACGTCTCCGCGGCGGCATAGTTCAACTTTCCCGTGGCCGACGATTCGGCGGAATCATTGCGCAGTTGGCAAGCGCGGTTCGGGAGGGCAAGGCAGAGGAGGTTATCGGCCTTCTTCGTAGCGGTGATCCCGCCGTGTCGTTTCACGCGCCCGAAGACCTCGACGCGCTGCGTTCCGATATCGTCACGAGCGCTGAGTCCGCGACTGGATTCGCGAAGCAGGGTGACGCGATGAGAGCGCTGAAAGCGATGGAATCGCATCGGCTTCTGTGCGCACACCGCGACGGCCCGTACGGCGTCAGCCGGTGGGCAAAACAGGCCATGGACTGGGTGGGGGCTGAGGCAGGGGAGTTCCTGAATCCTGAACAGTGGTATCCCGGCCAGCCGCTGTTGGTCACAGCCAACGACTACGAGGTCGGCATCTACAACGGAGATACCGGAGTCATTGTCGAGGGCGAGGGCGGAGTGCTCATGGCAGCCTTCCAGCGCGGCGACAACAATTTCCAGTTGCACCCGAGCTCATTGTCCTCCGTGCAGACGGTCTATGCGATGACCATCCACCGAAGCCAGGGCAGTCAATACGACACCGTCTCCGTCATGTTGCCGGCCGAGGCGTCGTCGCTGCTCACTCGGGAGTTGTTGTACACCGCGATTACTCGCGCGCGAACTCATGTTCGCGTGATCGGAACAGAGGAGTCCGTGCGCGCCGGCGTCGAACGCCAAGTGCTCCGGGCCAGTGGCTTGCGGCGTGCCATCCGTCCCTACGACGGTTGATCGAGCTGGAGCTCGCGGCGTGAGTAGTCTGCTTCGGCACCGTCCATGAAGACCCGCAGCATCTCGGTGAAGAGCTTCGCGTCCGACCAGTTACCCTGCTGCATAGACTCGTTCAGTTGGTCGTCGAACTGGTCAGGATTGGCGAAGGGGGCCATTGCGGGGCGTCCGGTGGCAACGCACATAGCCGCCCCGATGGTCATCCGATGGGTCGCTTCGAGAATGAACATCTGATAGTTGGTGGGGACATTCGCAGCGGCCAGTACCAGGCAGTGCTCGGCGTAGAGCTTTTCGAGCAAACCGCGTGGGAAGTACTCGACGACGAGCGGTGCGGCCCGAGAATGCTTCAGGAGTGTCTCCCGGAATCTGACCGAGGCCTCGATCAGCCATTGTTTCCAGTCGCCTCCGACGGGAGCGGGTGTTCGCGGAGTTTCCATGACAATGGATCGCGCCACTCCTGCGAGGATTTCGGCCTTGTCGGAGAAGTGATTGTAGAGCGAAGGAGCCTTCACTCCCAGTGCCGCCGCGATTCGTTCGAGACTCAGCGATCCCGGACCGTCCGCGTCGGCAATTTCGATTGCCGCGCGGATCACCGTTTCACGTTGTATCAATGGTTTCCGGCCCATACCGACCCTTACTTCGATCATGCCGTCACCCACGTGTGCGGCAAGTCCTCACATCATTATGGCGTGGGTGACGTCGCGGCCGGCAACCTGCCCGGCATGAACGCTCCCGCTCAGGAAAGTCGGTCGGAGGTTTCCAGGTGCCGTGGCGAAACCTGTGCGGCCCGCTGGGGTAGATCATTGAATTGCACACGAAGAGGGGCCTTGTTGATCTTCATTCCCGCAGTCCGCGGCAACGGATCGGTGAGGAACTCCACGTACCGCGGGCTCTTGTACCGCGCCAGCCGGGCACGACAGTGCTCGACGACGGCTTCTGCCGTCAGGGATCCAGCGGCTCGGAGGAGCACCGCGGGTGTCTCTCCGAAACTGTCGTCGGGCACTCCGATGACGGCTACTTCGAGGATTCCCGGGATCTCCATGATCACGCGTTCGATTTCCGCGGCGTAGATGTTCATACCACCGGAGATGATGACGTCCTTGATTCGGCCCACAATTCGAATCGCGCCGCTGGCGTCCCGCGTTCCGATGTCACCGGTATGCAACCAGCCGCCCTCGAAGTTTGCCTTGGTGAGTTCGTCGTTGCGCCAGTATCCAGCGGCTACGCCCGGACCGGAGATCAGGATTTCTCCCGGAGTGTCAGGGGCGCAGGGTGTTCCATTCGCATCGGCGATCATGAACTCGTTGAGAACGCCTCCGAGCCCAACGCTGTCGGGCTGATTGAGTGCCATGTCCACCGAGGGAATCGTTGCGTTGGACTGTGATTCGGTCAGCCCGTATACCTGGCGCAATCCGACGCCCTTGTCCGACCAGGCCCGGATCAGTTCCACCGTCACAGGATTACCTCCGGTGAAAGCTACTGTCAGGGAAGAGAGGTCCGCGCTCGCAAATTCCGGGATCGCGGCCATTTGTTCGTAGAAGATCGTGGTGGCACCCAAGTGTGTGATTTTGCAGTCGCGGATCAGCGCCAGAGCAACGCTGGGATCCCAGTCGGGGAGGAAGACTGAACTGCCGCCGAGCGTCAACGGCCCGAGGAAGCCGTTGAGGAGTCCGGCCGCAAACGACATCGAACTGACGTTGAGTGACCGCGCTCGCATGAAAGACGGTTCTTGCAGGCACCACTCGAAGAAGGCGCTCAGCAGTGATTCATGGGTGTAAACAACGCCTTTGGGGTGTCCGGTCGACCCCGACGTGGAGAGAATGCACACCGGATCGGTACCGGGGCTCTGTAGCTTCGGCAGAGCCACGATCGCGGTGGAAGAGTTGCCGATCTGCTCCAGATCCAGGACGGGGAACTGTACCGACGTCTCGGAGAGTGCTGTTTCTACGGCGGTCCTTGCGTGTGCCGCGGAGATCACCACTCGAGGTTCGAGTTGTTCGACGGCCGGCCCGATCTCGGCGGGACCATTTCGTTCGTTGAGCGGACAAATGATCGCACCGAGTTTGAGTACCCCGAGTGCTGTGGCGGCCCACGTGGTGGAACTACGGCCGATGATCGCGACACGGTCACCGTGTGAGACGCCGTGCGCCATGAGTTCGGCAGCTGCGCGTGCGGCGGCGCTGTCGAGTTCTTGCCAGGACAGTTGTGCCCCGCCACATTCGATTGCCGCAGCGTCAGGCTGGCGTGTGGCCCACGCATTGAGTGGTCGGAGAATGTTACTGGGCATCTAAGACATCCTTAGCTGTGTGCAGGAGTGTGATCCAGGTCTCCCAATAGACTAATGTCATTAGGCAAAAAGTCAACAGTAAGTATCTACTTCGTAGGGAGCCGTCTCGGGGGGAGGTGAAGATCTACTTCGGTTGACTTTCAATGCAATTCGATGATCGGGAGAACAGAATGTCGGTTCGGTCATGTTGGAATGCTGCTGATCGGAACGCGCCGAATAGCTCGTCGTCCAAGGCGTCGACAGTGGTTTCGATGGATTCGGCGCCAAATTCCCAGAGGAAATCCACCGCAGAACGGACTGCGGCAATCAGGGGCGAACCTGTTGGCGCGGAACGTGGTTCCGTGATCGTCAGGCTCCGGATCGTTCCCACCCCGTTGTGCACGTCCACATCCACCGTCGCGGTGTTGCTGACGATCCGTGTAGCAGGACTAGTTCGCTTGTCTCTTAGTTGGTCCCAGACGGTATCCGTACGCTGCTCTTCGCGGCATTCATCGATGTGCACGGCGGGGGTGCGGGCTGAATCCGATACCGCCCGGGAATTGCCGTAGTCGCGGTGGGAGGGAAGCAGCAGATGATGTCGTTGGCCGATCACGACCGCATCGAAGCGCATTCCGAGGCGCAGGGCGGCAGGATGTGAACCGTATGCACAACCGAGGAACGCTGTGGTGTCGCTGTCGATCCATTGTCTGGATTCCGATTCTTCGTTGCCGAGTTCCTCGAACACAGCGGTAGCGACGCCAGTCGAGCGGAAGTCCGGATCGACTGTGAAGTCGATCGTTGCAATCTGTTCTGGTGTTGTGATCACGGTCAGTACTGCTGCCAACTGGGGTTCGCTCGATACGGGCGCGTTCCAACGATGCAGGAGCGTGCGAACTTCGGCGGTGACGCAGTGCGCGGATGCCGGTGTGGATTGCCGGTGCGGGGCGGAGAAGTCCATCTCGGCGTCGGCTGCTCGGGCGCGATCCAGCAAGCCGACGGCGGCACCGGTGGGGAGGCCCCGGTACCAGTTCAGTGACATGACGGAGGGATCCTCGACACTGGATTTCTCCGGCATGGTCAGGCCTCCGAAGTCCCGTAGATGAGCCGGTCGACTTCGCGGCGAAAGAGGTGGCTGGACAACTCGTTTCGGCCGAGCAACATCGTTCCGGCATCCATGCTGGACAGCACTCGTTGTGAACCGTCGAGGATGGGGAAATCTTCATCGTGGAGTATCGAGACCAGAAAATTCCAGTTCTTCTTCCAGCGTTTCTCCCAGTGTTCCTGGGCTAATCCACTGTCCTCGACGGTAGGAGCGAGGATCCGCATCTGCATGATCGACTCGTTGGGGTTTGCCCCTACCGGACGAAATGTCAGGATCTCAATGTGAGTGGCGTGTTTGAGCAGCATGGTATTCGGTGCGAGGTAGCAACTCTCGATCGTGTGCTTCTCCATTGACTCGTCCCACGTGACGTCGTGACCGATGAACTGGTCGACGCTCTTTCGGCCGGTGAGAAACCAGAAGTGTCGTCCGTAGTCCTGCAGCGTTACGGCGTTGGTGTGCAACATCTTTCCGGCGGTATTCGGGTGCGCGTACTTCACGTGGTAGTTGTCGAGAAAACCGTCCTGCAGGATCTTCCAGTTCGTAGGGCGGCGGTAAGTGTGGGGATCTATGCTTACGAGCTTCTCGACATTGAAGTCGGCGAGAATTGCGTCCATCTCGGGACCCAACCAGGCTGCTACGTCGATTTCTCGGTGAGCATTGTCGATTACCCAGATGAATCCGTGACGTTCTTCGACGGGTATTTCTACCAGTCCGAATTTCGAGCGATCGAAGTCGCCGAATGTCGTGTCGAGCGTGACCGTGCGAAGTTCGCCGTTGGGATCGTAGGACCACCGGTGATAGACGCATGAGAAGATGCGGCATTTTCCGGATTCTTCCGACACGAGTTGGGCGCCGCGATGTCGGCACGCGTTGACGAATGCCTTGACGCTTCCGTCCTTTTGTCTGACCACTACAACCTTGTTGCGCGGGAGTTCGACTGAGATGAAGTCGTTCTTGCCTGCAAGTTCCGAGGTGTGCGCAACGATGAACGGAACTTCGCCGAAGATTTTGTCTCGTTCGAGTTCGGCACGTGCCGGATCCGTGTAGTCAGTGGCCTTGAACAGGGCGATCTCGTTCCACTGGTCGGTGACGGAGTCGTTGAGGTGGTTGAGCAAGTTCCGAAGGGCTTGATCGCGGATGCCCTGCAAGTCGAGGTCGACGCTCATGATGGGGATCTCCTTCTTCGTCCATGCGCAGTGCTTGGGGTACATGCCACCGAATATGTTGCGTTGCATTCGGTTTCGAAACCGCGGTGCACCGTGGTGCACCGCTCGTCGGCGACCCTCTCGACTAATAAACTATCGCCATTAGTCTTGGTGCGTCAAGCATCGGTTTGGCGAAGGCGTCCCTGGAGTGTCTGGTCAGGCGATAGTCGCTCGCCCGAATGCGGCGGGACGCTTTTCGCGGAAGGCCTGAACGCCCTCGCTGAAGTCGGGTTCGCTGATCAATTCGAGCTGCCCTGATCGCTCACGCTCCAGTGCGTTGTGTATTTCGGTGAGAGTCGCCGCATTGATCGCGGATTTCGTGGTGCCAAGTGCGTGAGCAGGGCCGTCGGCAATCCGCCGAGTCAGTGCTCCGACGGACTCGGCGAAGTTGTCGTCCGGATATGTTGCGGCAATCAACCCGATGTCGGCGGCAGTCGCCGCGGGGAGACGTTCTGCGAGCAAAGCCATCCTGAGGGCTCTTGCACGTCCGATCGATGCTGCGACGAGTGCAGTGGCGCCGCCGTCCGGCATCAACCCGATCTTGGTGAATGCGAGCAACAGGTAGCTGGATTCGGTTGCGACGGTGAGGTCACATGCGAGCGCCAGGGACACGCCAACTCCTGCGGCCGGTCCGTTGATCGCACCGATGACCGGATGGGGAAACGTGATGATTTCGGTGACGGAGCGGTTTGCCGCGTCGATGGTGGCGGGGGACGGTGGGTCGGAGATCTCCTCGATGCTCGACAGATCGGCACCAGTGCAGAACGTTCGTCCCGATCCTGTCAGCACCGCAACCCGGATCGCAGAGTCATTGCGGTAGTGGTTCAGCGTTGAGGCGATCGCGTCGAGTGATTCCGTGGTGACGGCGTTCATTCGAGACGGGCGGTTGACGGTGATGCGGAGAACGTTGCCGTCGACGGTGACGTCGATGCCGGCGAGATCATTACTCATGTGTTTCCAATCGGTGTCTTATTGGCAAGGTGGTCGTTCTTGCAGCGGAATAGCTTTCGCCCCCGCTGCCGCAACCTGGCCGGCGGAACGGACTCGACGATGCGTCTTCGCTGTGAATGTTCTGATCTGTTGTTGATCGATATTACCTAACTACTGTAGGTTTGGGCGATCTGCAGTTTTCGACAATTACGGAGGGCACACATGGCCGACCAGTCGACCGTGATCGAGTCGGCGGCGCTGTATGAGCGCCGCGGTGGGATTGCAATCATCACTCTCAATCGCCCACGGGCATTGAATGCTGTCAATCAGGCGCTGTCGACGGCAGTCGGTTCCTTCCTCGAACAGGCGGATTCCGACCCGCAGGTGCGGGTCGTCGTCATCACGGGCGCCGGTCGGGCATTCTGTGCCGGCGCAGATCTGAAGGCGCTCGGCGGGGGAGAAGATCTATCCGCCCGAGGACATCGCGAGTGGGGTTTTGCCGGGTTCGTCGAGCATTGGATCAGTAAGCCGACCATTGCGGCGGTTAATGGGTTTGCCCTCGGAGGCGGTACCGAACTGGTGCTGGCCAGCGACCTCGCAGTTGTCGACGAGACCGCGTCGTTGGGGCTTCCCGAGGTGAAGCGGGGGTTGTTCGCCGCAGCCGGCGGGGTGATTCGGTTGGCGCAACAGATCCCGCGGAAAGTGGCCCTCGAGATGGCGTTGACGGGCGAACCGATCACCGCTGCGCAGGGTAAGGAATTGGGTTTGGTCAATCGTGTTGCACCCGCAGGCACAGCCCTCGAGGTTGCACTCGAGTTGGCTGAACAGATCGCCGCGAATGCGCCACTGGCGGTGCGTGAATCGAAGTCGGTGATCCATCAGACCGCGTCGGGTGCGGATTGGGAACCGGATGTGTGGGCCGCAAATGCGAAGTCCATGAAAATTGTGTTCACGAGTGCCGATGCAGCCGAGGGGCCTGCGGCGTTTGCGCAGAAACGCGCACCCGTGTGGCAAGGGCGCTGACGCCGCGCTGACCTGCACCACCGACATCCTTCGATCAAAGGAAACAACATGACCAACGCAGTAATCGTCGACGTAGTTCGTCTGGCTTCAGGCAAGGGCAAACCAGGCGGTGCGCTGTCGGGAACGCATCCGGTGGAACTCCTGGCACATGTGTTGCGCAGCATCGTCGAACGCAACGGGATCGACCCGGCGCAGGTCGACGACGTGATCGGCGGTTGCGTGCAGCAGGTAGGCGAGCAGTCACTCAACATCACCCGCACGGCGTTGCTCTCGGCCGGATTCCCGGATTCGGTGCCCGCGACCACGATTGACCGCCAGTGTGGATCGAGCCAGCAAGCCGCTCATTTTGCTGCGCAGGGTGTGATCGCCGGCGCTTACGACATGGTGATCGCGGCCGGTGTCGAGTCGATGAGCAGGATTCCCATGGGGACGGCGTCGATGGGACAAGACGCGTCAGGACCTGGGATCGTGGCTCGCTACCCGGAAGGGCTGGTAAATCAAGGTATTTCGGCGGAACTGATCTCGGCGAAATGGAAACTGGACCGCGAGACCCTTGATGCGTTTTCTGCCCAGTCACATCAGCGCGCTGCTGCTGCCGCGGCCGCCGGATACTTCGACAAGGAAATCCTGCCTATCGAGGTGGCCAACGCGGCCGGAGAAACAGTGCTGCACACGGTTGACGAGACCGTGCGCGCCTCGACCACCGCTGACGGTCTGGCGGGGCTGCGGCCGTCGTTCTACACCGAGGAGTATGCGACGCGGTTTCCCGAGGCACCGTGGCAGATCACGCCGGGTAACTCCTCGCCGTTGACGGACGGTGCATCAGCGGTGCTGATCATGAGCGAGGAGATGGCAGCCAAGCTCGGACTGACGCCGAGGGCGCGATTCCGCGCGTTTTCGGTGGCGGGCGACGATCCGGTATTCATGCTCACCGCGCCGATCCCCGCAACCCACAAGGTCCTCGCCCGTTCGGGGCTGAGCATCGACGACATCGACGCCTACGAAGTCAACGAGGCGTTTGCGCCGGTGCCGTTGGCCTGGGCACACGAGTTCGGTGCCGATCCGGCCAAGCTCAACCCGTGGGGTGGTGCGATCTCACTTGGACATGCCTTGGGATCGTCGGGTACTCGCTTGCTGAGCACGCTGGTGTGCCACTTGGAGGCTACCGGTGGCCGCTACGGACTGCAGACGATGTGTGAGGGTGCCGGAATGGCAAACGCGACCATCATCGAACGTATCTGACTCTGTACCAACACATCTGATCAGACTGATAATCACCCGATTCGCGAGGAGCTCTTCTGTGCTGACCACTGCTTTCACCAAGACCTTCGGAGTTCGTCATCCCATCGTGCAGGGCGGCATGCAGTGGGTCGGGAGAGCCGAATTGGTGGCGGCCGTTGCGAACTCCGGCGCACTCGGCATGATCACAGCGCTGACTCAGCCGACACCCGACGATCTTGCCAAGGAGATTGCGCGAACCCGCGAGCTCACCGATCAACCATTCGGAGTCAACCTCACGATTCTCCCCGCGATCACACCGCCGCCCTACGACGAATATCGCCAGGTGATCATCGACTCCGGGATCAAGATCGTCGAGACTGCCGGCTCGAACCCCGGCCCGCATCTGCCTCAATTCCACGCGGCCGGGGTGAAGGTTCTCCACAAGTGCACCAGCGTCCGGCATGCGGTAAAGGCCCAGGATCTCGGCGTTGACGGAATCAGTATCGACGGGTTCGAATGTGCCGGTCATCCGGGCGAAGACGACGTACCCGGCCTGGTGCTCATCGCCGCAGCAGCGGAGAAGATCAGCATTCCGATGATCGCGTCCGGCGGATTTGCCGATGCGCGAGGGTTGGTCGCTGCCTTGGCACTTGGCGCCGACGGTATCAACATGGGTACGCGGTTCATGTGCACCGAAGAATCGCCGATTCACCGCAACATCAAGGAAGCGATCGTTGCGGCCACCGAGGTCGACACCGAACTGATTTTCCGGTCACTACGCAATACCGCCCGTGTGGCGCGTAACAGCGTGAGTCGAGAGGTCGTCGAAATTCTCTCCAACGGTGGTCAATTCGAGGACGTACGTGATCTTGTCGCGGGTGCGCGGGGACGAACCGTGTACGAGAACGGTGATCCTGAAGCCGGCATCTGGACCGTCGGAACTGCGCAGGGTTTGATCCACGACATTCCCACCGTCGGTGACCTGGTTAATCGTATGGTCGCCGAGGCCGAAGCTCTGATTGCCGAGCGCCTTGTCGGTGTCCTCGATCCGATAAACGCCTGACCCTGAGCAGATCAACGGTTGAGGAGAATAACCATGCAACGCAGTCTCTTCGAGACGGACCACGACGCGTATCGGGACACGGTTCGTGAGTTCCTGGCCCGTGAGGTCGAACCGTACTACGAGCAGTGGGAAGCCGATCGGCTCATCGACCGATCTGCGTGGCTCGCGGCGGGCAAGTCCGGCATCATCGGTCTCTCGATACCGGAGGAGTTCGGGGGTTCCGGAGTCGGAGACTATCGCTTCCGGTGTGTGGTCTCCGAGGAAATCGCGCGTGCGGCTACCACGTCGTTCGGGCAGAGCGTGACCTTGCAGGACGATATTGCGATCCCGTACATCAAGGATCTGGGCACCGAGGAACAGAAGCGGCGATGGTTGCCTGGAATGGCGGCCGGTGAACTGATCGGGGCAATTGCCATGACGGAGCCTGGCGCCGGGAGCGATCTGCAGGGTGTCAAGAGTACTGCCGTTCTCGATGGCGATCATTGGATCCTGAACGGCCAGAAGACCTTTATCACCAATGGTATTCATTCCGATCTGGTGATCGTCGTGGCCCGCACCGACCCCAGTGCCGGATCGAGAGGGTTCTCGTTACTTGTGGTCGAGCGAGGGATGGAGGGATTCAGTCGCGGGCGAAAGCTGCACAAGGTCGGCCTTGCCAGTCAGGACACCGCGGAACTGGTCTTCGAGAACGTCCGGGTGCCCGCCACAAATCTGCTGGGCGCCGAAGGGCGTGGCTTTGTGCACCTGATGGAGCGTCTGCCTCTCGAACGGCTGTCTATCGCAGTCAACGCGATTGCCGCGGCTCGATCGGCTTCGGCTGGACTAGCCGGTATGTGTTCGAGCGCAGAGCGTTCGGAAAGCGGATCGGGGATTTGCAGAACACTCGATTTGCTCTCGCGGAGATGTTGACCGAGATCGAGGTGACCGAGTCTCACGTCGACCGGTGCGTTCTGGCCCTCAATGCGGGGGAACTGTCTGCTGTCGACGCGTCGAAAGCGAAGTGGTGGGCCACGGAGTTGCAGAAGCGAGTGGTCGATCGTTGTGTGCAGTTGCACGGTGGGTACGGCTACATGATGGAGTATCCGATCGGACGTTCCTACGTGGATACGCGCATTCAGACCATCTACGGCGGTACCACCGAAATCATGAAGGAGATCATCGGCCGCGACATCGCGGCCGGGTTCACCTCGTGATCGAACTACCTTTAGCGATGAGGGCGAACGACCTGTGGTCGTTCGCCCTCATCGCGTCAGCGCTCATCTGAAGCCATGACCCGGATCAGCGGGGGAGAAGCGATGGCACGAAGAAGTGGCGCATCTTGTACTTGAATCGATCCAAGGCGCCATCGTCGTCGGTGAGCGCGCTGATGTACATGATTTCGATCTCGGAGATCCATTCGCACAGCAGGCGCAGGTCGATGTCGGCGCGTATCTTGCCGCTCTCCTGAGCGTCGGACAGAATCGGTCCCCACAATTCGTAGGTCAGTTCGATTGCCTTGCCCGATTCGTTGAGAAGTTTGGTCGACAACTCCATTTCCTCAGGTGAGACCAGCATGTTGACCACAGGATCCTGGCGACCGCTTTGCACGTCTTTGCAGATACCCTCGACGATCTGGTCCTCGATCGTGGGCAAGCTGGCGATGAAAGCACGCGCCGGTCCCATGTTCACCTGCGCGCGTCGCACGATCGACGCTGTGATCAGAGCTTCGCGATCGGTGAAATACCGATACACCGTTGCGCGCGAGATCTTTGCGGCTCTGGCCACATCGGCCATAGTCGTTTTAGTCATGCCGAATCGCTCGAAGCACGACTCCGCCGCATTCAGGATTGCGATCGTCACGTCTGTCGACGCATCGGGTTCCGTCTTTGAGGTCATCGGTGAAGAATACCGCCACCCAGGACCGTGAGGCACTAGACAATCTTTGTCTCATGTGCCAGGCTTCACGTATGGAGCGTGAAGACAAGATCGAACTCACCAGGCGCCTTATCTCGCACGTGGACAACGACACCACCGATTATGCGGAAGATTTGATGCGCGTTCCGTTTTCGGCCTTCGACGACCCCGAGCTCGCAGCGCGTGAACGGGAAGTGGTTCGGCGCTTCCCGCACATCGTCGCTCACGTGGACGAGTTGAAGAAGACGGGTGACTTTGTCACTACGGATCTCATCGGAACCCCGCTGCTGGTGGTCAAGCAGTCCGACGGAAGCGTCAAGGCGTTCTCGAACGTGTGCCGCCACCGTGGTGCCAAGGTCGAGTTCGCCGAATCCGGATGCAAGCGAATCTTCAGTTGCCCGTATCACAATTGGGCGTATGGACGCGGCGGCGAACTGCGCGGGATGCCGCACGCGGAGGGTTTCGAGGGAATGGACCGCCAGCAATACGGACTGGTCGAGTTCCCGTGCGAGGTGCGCCACGGTCTCGTGTGGGTGGTGCCGACGGTTGGTGCCGACTTGGACATCGAGCACACCCTGGGCTCCAAGCACGACGCCGAGGTGATCGCGACGGGCATGGCCGACTCGTTCCAGGTTCGCAAGGAAACGTGGAAGCTCGGCATGAACTGGAAGATCGCCGTCGACGGAGTGCAAGACTCGTATCACCTGTGCCAACTTCACACCAAGACGGTGTGCAACTACCTCGAAGGCAACATCACCGCATTCGATCTCGTCGATCGATCATGGCGAATCGTCGTGGCGCGCAAGTCGATTACCGAGGTGCGCGATGCAGACCCGGACTCGTTCGACGTCCGCGATTACTCGCTCGCGAATTACACGATCTACCCCGGGACCATGCTTGTCACGGAACCCAATCACTTCGAGGTGTGGACCATCGTCCCCGATACCGAAGATCCGAACGTTTCGTACTGCACGATTCGTCTTCTTTCTCCCAAAGAACCGGAAACCCCGCGTGAGAAGCGGGTGCTCGAGAAGAACTGGGAACTGCTCATGGAGACTCTGCACAACGAGGACTGGTTCGTCACGAAAACGATCACCGACAATGCGGCGCACGGTCAGGTGGACGAATTGATATACGGCCGTAACGAATTGCCGGGTCAGGTGTTCCACAAGATGATTACGCGTGATGCACAGGAGCTGCTCGCACAACCCTGAGGAGACACATGGATGCCATTCCGGATTTAGCTGAGCAGTCCGATCTCTGGAATCCGAGTTGGATCGACCCGTTCGAGCCGACGGTCGAGCGCGAGGACGAATTCTCCGAATTGATCGACGCGTTGCGAGCGGTTCAAGAATCGGTTGCTCGTAGTAGACCGACTCCCGCCGGAGCGGCCGATGCTGCCCGGAGACTGCGTGATATCGCACTGCAGATGGCAAAATTCGAAGTCGCCGAAGACGAGCAAATTGCCGGCCGGCGCTGGGAACTTGCCGGACGAGCGCAGTCCATGGCCCCGGCGCTACATATCGACGAAGTTACCGATACCACTGCTCGGGGCCACGTGAGCGTCGGCCGATTCCATTCCGGACGGTATGCGATGAACGGCGGTGTCACGCCGCTGATCTTCGACGAGATTCTCGCGAGGCTCGCCAATAGTGCTGGGCGTCCTTGGGGCCGCACCGCCTATCTCAACGTGAACTTTCGAGCGTTGGCTCCACTCGACGCGGTGCTGCGAGTGGAGGCGGAGTTCGTCGGTCAGGACGGGCGGAAACGGTTCATGCGGGGAGCGATGTACGACGGAGACATCCTTGTCGCTGACGTTGAAGGTTTGTGGGTAGAGCTGAAACCCGAACAGAGATAACGCTTTCAGAAGTCCTACGCGCGAATGGAAGAAGGAGAAGGCATGAGTGGATACTCGTTGCTCAGTGGTGTGCGGATACTCGAGGTCGCCCAACTCGCCCCGTCCTCGCTCGGCGGACATCTAGCCGACTTGGGCGCCGAAGTCGTCAAGATCGAGTCCGGGCCACTCGGCGATCCGGTTCGAGTCGGTGGTAGTCGGGCGATCGGGGACGAGGACGGCCCGGCGTTCATGCATTTACGTTGGAATCGCGGCAAGAAGAGTGTTGCGCTTGACCTGCGTAGTCCAGCCGGAAAGCAGGCGTTCCTCGACTTGGCGGGTTCGTGCGACGCTGTGATCGAGGGCATGCGCGGGGGCTATCTGGACTGGCTGGAAATCGGTTACGAGCAACTGCGGCAGGTGAATCCGCGCATCGTCTTCTGCTCGGTATCGGGGATGGGATCGGACGGACCTTATCGGCAGATGGGAACCGGCGGGCCGGTTTTCGACGCATATGCAGGCCTACGGGAAGTGACGACGCCAACCGACCCGCCTACCGTCGGGATGGCGGGATCGACCACACCACCCATCGCGATGTACGCGCTCGGCGCGTATGGAGCGATGGGGTTGTTGGCCGCGCTGCATCGCGCGCGTACGACCGGCGAAGCGGTGCAACTCGAGGTAGCCGGTATCGATATTGCAGCGGCATGGGTGCCGGACATGATCGATGCGGAACTCAACCGGGAGCGGTCGATTCCCAGGCCGTCATGGATGCAGGACGGTAGATTGCCGGACTGGCCACGACTGGAGGCGTACCGGACCAGTGACGGCGAGGCGATGCTCTTCGGTTCTCACGTGGACAAATTCTGGCGCAATTTCTGTGTTGCGGTAGGTCGAGAGGATCTGCTGTCCATCGACTTGAGCAGTGCCGATGACGGTGCGCCGGCTCGTGCAGATCTGGTGTGGCGCGCCCTGCGAGAAGTATTTCTGCAACGGACCAGAGCCGAATGGGTTGCTCTGTTCCTCGAACACGAGATTGCCGGTGGTCCGGTCAACAGCGTTGCCGACATGATCGCCGATCCCCACTTTCGTGCTCGCGCCAATACGTATCGAGTCGACTACGACGGGGTCGGTGAACTCGAGTTCGTGACCAGTCCTGTCCGGATTGCGGGCGAGAGATTCGCTCCGGATCTTCCGCCTCGGCTGGGTGTGGACACGATGGACGTCTTGTGTGAGGTCGCCGGTTACTCACCGGAGCGTGCACGATCGGTGGTCGATCCCGCTGCTGCCGCTCCCGTTGGAACCGGATTGTAGGCTGCGCGCTCCGACAACTTCATAGTCGTTCGCCGGCCTGGCCGCGCCACTCGTGCATGAAATCATATGCACGAGTGGCTTTTTCATGTCTTCGATACGATTCGATCCGTCGGCAGAATAGTTGCGAATTGCCTGGTAATTGATATCTATTGATGTTAGATTTACTGAGGGATGCGGTGAGCGCGATCACATCCGCGTCGATGTGGCCGACGCAGCAGTGCAGGGAAAACAAACAAGATGGTGCGATTCGATCCGGATCACACCTGTCGAACAGGTCGCGAGTGAGGATGCTTCCCGCCGCGACCGAGTCGATCTCGAGGAGAGCTCATGAATTTGGCGGACCTGACCCGGTACTGGGGGAAAACGCGGCCGCAGCAGCAGGCCATTGTTTTTGGTGACACGTCGCAGACGTGGGCGCAGGTGGATGCGATCACCGACGCGTTGGCGCGGGGTTTGGCAGCCCGTGGTGTGGGCAAGGGGGATCGGGTTGGGGTCATGATGCTCAATCGGCCTGAGTTGGCCCATGTCATTTTGGCGACGCTCAAGTTGGGTGCGATCAGTGTCCCGCTGAATTTCCGGTTGATCGGCAAGGAGCTTGCGCCGATGCTGGTCGATTCGGCGCCGCGGGTGGTGATCGTGGAGGACGAGTTGGCTTCTCTTCTCGAAGAGGGCTCTGCAGCAGTAGATTTCGAGATCTTTGCCGTCGGTGGTAGTGCTCATCGCCGGTACGAGTCGTTGTTGGATGTGGGTACGGCTCCGGTTGTGGACATCTCGGCTGACGATCCCGCCTTCATTTGCTACACGTCGGGGACGACGGGAGCGCAGAAGGGCGCTGTCATCACACATCGCAGTGCAATCGCACCTGGCCTGGCACAGGTTGTGGCACATGGTATTTCGGGACGTGATCGAGCGATGTGTTCGGCACCCCTGGTCTATACCGGTTCCGTGCTGTCGATCTTCATGCAGTTGGTGGTGGTACCGGGCGCAACGATGGTGCTTTTGCGCGAGTTCGATCCGGAGATCGCCCTCGATACTTTCGAACGCGAACAGGTCACGGCGACGACCACGGTGCCCGTGATCTGGGAGCGCATGACGATGCTCCCCGATTTCGGCGTTCGAAAGCTTGCAAAGTTCACCTTCGCCGGTGCCGGTGGTGCTCCGGTCAGTCTCGATCTGCTCGATTTCTACAACGATCGGGGTGTTCCACTCACTCAGGTCTACGGGCTGACGGAATCGTCCGGTATGGCGTCGTCCTTGACGTACGCCGATGCCCGCACTCGCCCGGGATTCGCAGGGCTGCCGCTGGCAGGAACCAGGATACGGATCGGTGACGGTTCGGTCGCTCCCGGCGAGGTTGGTGAAATTCTGGTGCGCGGTGAGCACGTCATGCGTGAGTACTGGAACAAGCCGGAAGCTACGACGGCCACGCTGGTCGACGGTTGGCTACACACGGGCGATCTGGGCGCGCAGGACGAGGGTGGGTTCCTCAAGGTGGTGGACCGCAGTAAGGACATGGTGATTTCCGGGGGTCTCAACGTCTACCCGGCGGAGATCGAGAAAGCCTTGCACGGTATCGACGGGTTGGTCGATCTTGCGGTGATCGGGGTGGTGGACGATCGCTGGGGCGAAGTTCCGATGGTGGTGTTTCACAGCGACCGTGCCGCTGCCGATGTCGTCGCGGACATTACCGACGTGGCCGGCCGGAACCTCTCGAAATACAAATGGCCGCGTCACGCACTTGCCTTGGATGAACCATTGCCGCGCACGTTCTCCGGCAAACTTGCTAAAGCTGTTCTCCGGGAGCGCTTTCCCATGGCTCCGACGGCGGCTGTTCCAGTAGTTCGGGCATCGGCAGTTACAGCTGCCGACTGACTTCCAGGTCCGATTGCTTGTGCCGGCTCCTCCTGCCTTGAAAACCCTGTGGCGGGAGGAGCTTTCGCATTTCCGGCAACTTCGTGAATCTGTGAGTCTGGGTCGAAACGCGTTGCGTAACTTACCTGTTGGTGCTATGTTCTCTACGGTTCCTGTGATGGCCATCACACGATCGTGTTGTCGCCGTCGGTCGCATAACTCTTCATCTCACCAAATTTCGAATCGGACGTGTCGCGCCGGCGGCTGTTGGGAATTGTTCGGATTGCATTGCAACCAGGTCGATAACGAGGAGAGCTCATGAATTTGGCGGACCTGACCCGGTACTGGGGGAAAACGCGGCCGCAGCAGCAGGCCATTGTTTTTGGTGACACGTCGCAGACGTGGGCGCAGGTGGATGCGATCACCGACGCGTTGGCGCGGGGTTTGGCAGCCCGTGGTGTGGGCAAGGGGGATCGGGTTGGGGTCATGATGCTCAATCGGCCTGAGTTGGCCCATGTCATTTTGGCGACGCTCAAGTTGGGTGCGATCAGTGTCCCGCTGAATTTCCGGTTGATCGGCAAGGAGCTTGCGCCGATGCTGGTCGATTCGGCGCCGCGGGTGGTGATCGTGGAGGACGAGTTGGTTTCTCTTCTCGAAGAGGGCTCTGCAGCAGTAGATTTCGAGATCTTTGCCATCGGTGGTAGTGCTCATCGCCGGTACGAGTCGTTGTTGGATGTGGGTACGGCTCCGGTTGTGGACATCTCGGCTGACGATCCCGCCTTCATTTGCTACACGTCGGGGACGACGGGTGTGCAGAAGGGCGCGACGCTGACCCATCGCAATGCACTGTCTTCCGGTCTGTCCTTGGTGATCGGTGCCGGGCTGTCGGCGCGTGATCGTGTCATGTGTTCGGCACCTCTCGTCTATACCGGTTCGGTTATCTCGATTTTTGTCCAGATGGTCTTGGTACCTGGCTCGACCATGGTGCTTCTGCGTGAATTCGACCCGGAGATTGCACTCGATACCTTTGCGAGGGAACAGGTGACGGCTGCGCAAACGGTGCCGGTGATTTGGGAGCGTATGACTGCTCTTCCGGATTTCGGCGTTCGCAAGCTGGCCAAGTTCACCTTTGCTACCGCCGGCGGAGCGCCGGTCAGTCTCGACCTCCTCGATTTCTACAACGACCGCGGTGTTCCACTTACGCAGGCCTACGGCTTGACCGAAGCCTCCGGACTGGTATCGACTCTCGAGTACGAAGACGCCAGGACGCGGCCGGGTTTTGCCGGTCTTGCATTGGTAGGCACCGAGATCCGGATCGGCGCTGCGGACGGCGGGTTTTCTGCGCCGAACGAGATCGGAGAGATCCTGGTCCGCGGTGAGCACGTCATGGCGGGGTACTGGAACAAACCTGATGCTACTGCCGGCGCCCTGGTCGGTGGCTGGCTGCGAACCGGTGATCTCGGCCTTCAAGACGACCTGGGGTTCCTCAAAGTGGTGGACCGCAGTAAGGACATGGTGATTTCCGGGGGTCTCAACGTCTACCCGGCGGAAATCGAGAAAGCCCTGCACGTCATCGACGGGTTGGTCGATCTTGCGGTGATCGGGGTTGCGGACGACCGCTGGGGTGAAGTTCCGATGGTCGTGTTCCACAGCGACCGTGCTGCGGCCGATGTCGTCGCAGATATCAGCGTTGTTGCGGGTGCGAGCCTCGCAAGTTTCAAACGGCCGCGCCACGCCGTCGCTCTGGATGAGCCGCTACCTCGCACGTTCTCCGGAAAGTTGGCAAAAGCAGTTCTGCGGACCAAGTTCCCGCAAGCGCCGGAATCTGCGCTTGCAGTGGGCGGGATGCATCGAATCTCTGAAAGGAACGCATGACATGACAACGACTAGAGACGTGGATATCTCGGATTTGATCGACAAGGCGCCGCTGTCTCTCTTGCAGAAGAGAACAATCGCAGTGTGTTTGATCCTGGCAATTCTTGATGGGCTCGATGCGCAGTTGATTGGTTTCGCAATTCCAGCCCTGTCCGAAGCCTGGGGAGTTTCGAAGGCTTCGTTCGGTTTGCTTCTTGCGTTGAGCGCCGGCGCTATGGTTGTCGGCAGCATGGTGTTCGGGCCGTTGTCCGACCGCTACGGACGGCGGAGAGTCATCCTTGTCTGTACGGTGATCTTCGCAGTCTTCACGCTGGCGTCTGCGCTGGCGACATCGATGTCGATGCTCATCGTGCTGCGCATCCTGGCCGGCCTGGGGTTGGGTGGTGTCACCCCGAATCTTGTTGCTCTGACCAGTGAATACAGCCCCACGAGAATCCGTGCAACGGCAGTAACCGTGGTTATCGCAGGTATGTCACTGGGTGGGTTTGTCGGAGGTTTTGCCGCAGCCTTTCTGATTCCGTCGTTCGGGTGGCAATCGATCTTCGTCATCGGTGGTGTACTTCCGTTGGTCGCAGCCGCGGTGGCATGGTTCTGGCTGCCGGAGTCCGGTCGATTCTTGGCTGCTCGCGGTGACCATGCAGGAGCTTCGAAGATCTTTGCGTCGATTGCGCCTACGGCAAACATCACCGCCACGGACCGGTTCGTGCAGGATATTCCGGTTCACGCGAAATCGCCTGTACGGGAGCTATTCTCGGGTAATCGGGCCATCGACACCGTGCTGCTGTGGGTGGTATTCGTCATCAACTTCCTGGTGATCTATTTCCTGCTGAGTTGGATGCCCTCGCTGTTCAGTAACGCCGGTCAGAGTGCGTCGACCGCGCTACTTGCGGCCGCCCTGTTCAATCTTGGTGGTATGACCGGTGCTTTGACGTTCGGCCGGATCACAGACCGCATCGGCAATGGATTTGCCGTAGTCATGGCCGGATACACTCTTGGTGCCATCTTCATCGGGGCAGTGGCAATGTTGCTCGGCAATTCGCTTCTGCTCCTGGTGACGATTTTCGTGGTGGGTTTCGGTATGTCCGGCAGCTCAGCCGGCATCATTGCGATTGCATCATCGATCTACCCGGTCTCGTCACGAGCAACAGGTGTTGGTTGGGCCTTGGGCGTCGGGCGAATCGGATCGATCGTCGGCCCGAGTCTGGGCGCAGTGCTCATCGCCGCCGGCATGGATGCCCGCACGATCTTCATGTTGATGATCGTGCCGACGATGGTCGCGGTACTGACGCTGGCAGTGTTGCAACTACGGAGTCGTCGTGAGCGTCGGGTCGAGCAATCGTCCACCACCTCGGTGTTTACTCCGGTCGAGAGCTAGCTGAGAGTTCGTAATCATGAAGACTTCCCGGTCGCGCAAGACGTCCTATTGCCGTCTGTGTCCCGCATCGTGTGGTGTCCTGCTCGATCTCGAGGACAACCAGATCGTTCGGGTGCTCGGTGATGCCCACCATCCGATTTCTGGCGGGTATACGTGCGCGAAGGGGCGCCGAGGCGCTGATCTCGCGCGCGGTCCGGATAGGTTGACGTCTTCGCTTCGGCGCACCGATACCGGCACACACGTGCCGGTATCGGTGCCGGAAGCGGTAACCGACATCGCGGCGCGCTTGAAGGCCGTCGTCGACGAACACGGACCGGAGTCGGTTGCCATGTTCATGGGGACACAACAGAACTTTGCGGCGTTGACCCCGCCGATGGCGCGTGCCTGGTTCCGTGGGACGGGTTCGCACAAGCTGTTCTCGACCATGACGATCGATCAATCCGCCAAATGGGTTGTCCAAGAGCGGATGGGAACCTATCTCGGCGGACGTCAGCGCTTCGAGACTTGCGATGTGTGGTTGCTTGCGGGGACAAATACTCTCGTCTCCGCGAATGGCGGAGACGGCGACGGTGCGGTCGTCCAGAATCCATCCGTGACACTGCGAGAAGCACGTGAGCGCGGGTTGCGGTTGATCGTTGTGGATCCTCGTCGGACGGAGACGGCAGCGCGAGCAGATCTGCACCTCGCGCCGCGTCCTGGCACAGATGCTGTGCTGTTTGCAGGCATGTTGAATCTTGTTCTCTCCGAAGAATTGTACGACCACGATTTCTGTCGACAGTATGCTGGCGACTTGCCCGAGCTTGCCGCCGCGGTTGCTGGTGCGACCCCGCAGATGGTGGAACGGGTCTGCCGCGTTCCGGAGGATCACGTGCGCACAGCCGCGCGAATGTTTGCGTCCGCGTCTCGCGGGATGGCAACAACGGGCACGGGAGTGTGCATGGGTCCGCACTCCAACCTGGCCGAACATCTTGTGGCGGCGCTCAACGTCGTGTGCGGCCGATACCTACGTGAGGGAGAGCCTGTCGACGATCGTTCGGCTCTCGGCCGATCCGTGCCGGCCCGGGCCGAAGTCTCACCTCCGGAAAGGGGATTCGAGACCGGATTCCGCAGTCGCATCGGTGGTATCCGCGCTATGCGAGGAGAATTACCGTCGGGAATTCTTGCCGACGAGATACTCGAAGACGGGCCGGATCGAATTCGAGCGCTTGTCGTCTCGGGTGGCAATCCGGCTGCGGCACTTCCTGACCGGGCCAAGGCGGTACGAGCATTCGAATCGCTGGATCTGCTGGTCTGCATCGACCCGTTGATGTCGGATACGGCGAGGCTTGCCGACTACGTCATTGCGCCAACCATGATGTACGAGCGCGATGATCACACGATGCTCATGGAAGCATTCTTTCCGATACCGTTCGCGCAGTACACCTCTCCAGTTGTCGAGGCGCCACCAGGTGCTGTCGACGACTGGCGGTTCTTCTTCGATCTTGCCGCCGCTTCCGGGCAGCCGTTTAAATTCGCCGGTCGAGTTCTTGATCCGGACAAGCCTCCGACGTCACCCGAAGCACTCGCGATGCTGGCCGAGCGCGGTCGGGTGCCCTTCGAGCGGCTCCGTACCGCACAGCACGGCTATGTGGCGGGGCACAGCGGTTCGGTGGTAGGGCCGGCACGTGCGGAAGGTCGTGGTCACAGATTGCGGCTTTTGCCGGATGATGTTTACGCAGAACTGGTTTCGGCGCTGTCGGAGTCGATTATCTCGGCTGAAGATCCCGCCTTCACGATGCGCCTGACCGTGCGTCGTATCCGTGAGGCGATGAACTCGGTTGGTACGGCGCTGGACGGACTTGTACCCGGTGGACACAATCCCGCTCATCTGAATCCTGAAGACCTGGCTCGTCTGGGTGTGAACGACGGTGATCTTGTCATGGTGCGCTCGAAGTCGGGACAGCTGAAAGCGGTCGCACGTTCCGACCGCACCGTTCCATCCGGTGTGGTGTCGATGACCCATTGTTTCGGCGACTTGGATCCTGATGCCGACCCTCGTAGTAGTGGCAGCAATGTCAATCTTCTCACCGGCCGGTCCGAGGGCGCCCAGGCGATCAACGCGATGCCGACGATGACGGCGGTACCCGTGGCCGTGTATCCACTGCCGTCGGCACTTGCCAAGTAAAACTTCGACCATTAGGTTTATGAATCAGGTCATCCCGACTGCCGGGAGAGAGGATCACCCATGACGTCGACTGTCACCGACCATTCGAGCGGTACGCACGTCGGGGCTCGGATCTGCCCGCTGTGTGAAGCTACGTGCGGACTCCTCTTCGAACTCGACGGTCGCACAGTTGTCGGGGTGTCACCAAACGTCGACGATGTCTTCAGTGCTGGTCACAGTTGCGCGAAGGGTCTCGGTTTGGGGCGGCTGGAGAATGATCCCGACCGCTTGCGGACCCCACTGATCCGCGATGGCGCCAGGGGTGAGTTCCGGGAGGCAACGTGGGACGAAGCGTTTGCCGAGATCGGTCGACGCCTACCCGAGTACGTGAGCAACGATCCCGGTAGCTGCGCCGTGTACACCGGCAACCCCGCTGCCCATCATCTGGATCCGTCGCTCTACCTCGGGACGATGGTTGCGGCCCTGCGCACCCGAAACCTGTACTCGCCCGCGAGTGTCGACACGTTGCCGAAGAACCTCGCACACATGCTGCTCTACGGCACCGGTCTCGGCTTGTCGATTCCGGACATCGACCGCACCGACTATCTTCTGCTCCTCGGGAGCAATCCACTGGTCTCCAACGGAAGCACGATTACCGCGCCCGGTATCGCTCGCCGGCTGAGTGCGCTGCGCGAGCGCGGTGGCACACTCGTTGTGGTCGATCCGGCGCGTACTCGAACCGCAGAGGTCAGTGATCTGCACGTGGCGATCAGGCCAGGCACTGATGCGCTGTTCCTGCTCGGCCTGCTCTCGGTCATTGCCGCAGAGGGACTCGCGAGTCTCGGTGATGCTGCTCCGCACGTGGACGGTCTCGATGACGCGCTATCGATCGCGGCGCAATTTCCCCCCGCTGTGGTGGCGCCGGTGTGCGGTATCGATCCGGCTGTCATCTTCACTGTTGCACGTGGTTTTGCCGGCGCACCGCGGGCAGTGGCAAACTCTCGGATCGGTTCCTGTATGCAGGAATTCGGGACACTGGCCAATTGGCTCGTCGAGGTACTCACGATCGCGACCGGTAATCTCGACCGTCCGGGTGGTGCAATGTTCCCGATGCCGCCTGCCGGTGGGCAGAACACCTGGCCGGTGACCAAGACTCCACCGTTTACCTTCGCTCGCTGGCATTCTCGCGTGCGGTCTCTACCCGAGGCGATGGGGGAACTGCCGGCAGTGTGTTTTGCCGAGGAGATTCTGACTCCCGGGCCTGGCCGCACCCGAGCGCTGGTCACCATCGCCGGCAACCCCGCGCGCTCGCTACCCAACAGCACCGCGATCGAAAAGGCCCTGGGGCAACTCGAATTCATGGTCAGTATCGACTGCTACGTCAACGAGACAACTCGATATGCCGATGTCATCCTGCCCCCACCTCCGCTTGCCACGCGTGGCCACTACGACATCGCCCTCACACACTTTCAAGTCCGCAACGTTGCGCGCTACACGCCGCCATTGCTCGATACCTCGACTGACGAGATGTCGGAATGGCACATCCTCCTACGCCTTGCTGCGATCGCGAGTGGCACCCCGAACCGTGCTGTCGGCGAGATCGACGAGGAGGTAGCGGCCGTGGCGATGCGCCGCGCAGCAAAGCTTGCCGGTTGCGGCGTCGAGGACGTCGAACGCGAGAGTGCCAGGCGCACAGGACCCGCCAGACTGCTGGACCTTCGGCTACGCAGTGGCCCGTTCGGTGACCGGTTCGGGAGCAATCCCGGAGGACTTACGTTGGCAATGCTCGAGTCGACTCCGAACGGCATCGACTTCGGGCCGCTGCAGCCCCGATTGCCTGAGGTGCTGCGAACGCCGAACGGGCGCGTAAATGTGGTACCGAAGATGATCGTCGACGATATTCCGCGCCTGAGGGCAAGTATGGAACGCTCGACGGACGGGCTGTTGCTGATCAACCGAAGGCAGCGGCGGGGAATGAACTCGTGGCTGCACAATGCATTGCCGCAACCGGACGACGGACAATGCGCACTCTTCGTGAATCCGGATGATGCAGCAGTTTTGTCCGTACACACCGGGGATCGAGTCGACGTGACCTCGGCGGTGTCGAGCGTTGTCGCCGAAGTTCGGGTGACCGCCGAGATGCGACCTGGTGTGGTGAGTCTGCCGCACGGCTGGGGTCACGACGGTAGTGGATTGCGTACGTCTGCTTCGGCGGCCGCGCCAGGCGCCAACGTCAATGCTCTCGTAGACGACGTGATTGTCGAACCACTCACTGCTTCCCCCATCTTCAACGGCGTGCCTGTCACTGTGACGCGCACGCGTTAGGAATTGCCGACATGGCCTATGTTGTCACTCAGAACTGTTGCAACGATGCGACCTGCGTTGCGGTGTGCCCCGTCAATTGCATCCATCCGACACCGGAGGAACGCGAGTACCAGAGCACCGAGATGCTGTACATCGATGCGGGCTCCTGTATCGACTGCGGTGCGTGCGCCGATGTGTGCCCCGTCGACGCGATAGTCCCGGAGGACGCGTTGACCGAGCGCACGGCACGCTACCTCGAGATCAATGCCGAGTACTTTGCCGCGCATCCGCGAAACGAACCGCCGGGTGCGCACGTGCAACCTGGCCCACGAGGGACGCGTGATGATGAAACCCCGCTTGCGCCACTGCGTGTGGCGATAGTCGGCTCCGGACCCTCCGCCTTTTATGCGGCCGAAGAATTGTTCACCACGTCCGGACTCGACGTGGAGGTGACGATGTTCGAGAGACTGCCGGTTGCCGGTGGGCTGGTCCGATTCGGAGTCGCACCGGACCATGCGAACACCAAGTCAGTAGCGAGGGTGTTCGACCGGACTGCACGACGCGACGGTTTTACATTCCTTCTCGACGTTGAGGTAGGTCGGGATGTGACGACCGAGGAACTGCTAAACCACCATCACGCGGTCCTGTATGCGTCAGGTGCATCCGACGACCGCCGACTCGGGATTGAGGGAGAGGACCTCCCGGGAAGCTACGCAGCGCGTGAATTCGTGGCCTGGTACAACGGGCACCCGGATCACGCGGATGCGACGTTCGATCTGTCGTCTCCGCGTGCAGTGGTGATCGGTAACGGTAACGTCGCTCTCGACGTGGCCCGAATTCTTGTCTCCGATCCGGACGTACTGCGACGCACCGACATCGCCGACCACGCATTGGCGGCGTTCGAGGGTAGTGACATCGAGGAGGTTGTGGTTCTCGGACGCCGTGGTCCGGAGTTCACGGCCGCCACGACGCCGGAGTTGCTCGCGCTCGATTCCTTGCCGGGTATCGACGTTGTGGTGGAAGGGCCCGTGAACGTCGACGCGTCGTCTACGACCAAAACTCGCCTTCTTGCCGAATATGCTGCCCGACAAACTGATCCGGAGAAAAAGCGCATCATCCTTCGGTTCGACACGACACCCCTCGAGTTGCTTGGATCGCGTCGAGTGGAGAAGGTACGGGTTGCGGCAACAAGTACGGGGGAGGTTTCGGAGTTCGACGCCGGCTTCGTGCTGCGCTCGATCGGATATCGGGGGCGCCCGGTTGACGGACTGCCGTATGACATGAGGTCCGGGACAGTGCCGAACTCGGCAGGGCGAGTGCAGGATCCAGACGCCGGTACTGTAAGCCGCGGCCTGTATGTTGCGGGGTGGATCAAGCGGGGGCCAACCGGTGTGATCGGCACCAATCGATACTGCGCCGGTGAAACGGTGAGGTCGATCGTCGAAGACCACCGCGCTGGGCGACTGGGAACGCCGATGGCTGATGTGCGCGCTCTTCATGCGTTGATCCTGCAGCGACGCCCGAGCCTGATCGATGGCAACGGTTGGCGTGCGATCGACCGTCATGAGCTCGAGAGCGGGCGCCGCCAGGAACGTCCCAGGGTGAAGTTGGTAGATCGGCGGGAGGCTGCGGCCATTGCACACGCCGTCATGGAAAGTTCACCGTCCCAGGGCTTGCTCAATTAACCGATGACCTTTAGATTAAGTTTACTGTGATGTGAACCACTGATGATTCTGTTTGTCGTGCGCACATCATCTTTCGGACCTATCGGTCGCATTCGTGCGGCCCAGTGAGAACGCGGGAGGCCCTTCATGAGCGGCACTGTTATCGATGCACTGACCTATTGGTCACGCACCAAACCCGATCTACCCGCGATCAACTTCGACGGCGATGTCATCACGTATGCGGAACTGGCTCGATGGGCTGACGGGGTCGCGCACGATCTGGCGGCCCGCGGAGTGAAGCCTGGCGACCGCGTCGGCTTGGTGGGTGCCAATACGCTCGAATGGTGTGCCGCCGCCCTCGGCGCGCTGAAAGTCGGCGCGATAGTGGCACCGTTCAATCAGCGCATGCTTGCCGGTGAGTTGACGGCCCTTGTCGAAGACTGCGAACCGGCCGTCGTGTACTGCGATGAAGACCTGCGGTCAAGGCTCGAAGAGGTCCGAACTGCTCGCGAAGGATTCTCGCTGGCAGTGTTCGAGCAGGATGTGCGGCCGTTGCGTACCGCCGCGCACGCTGGGTACCGCACGCCTGTTGTCGATCTGAAAGATCCGACCGCCATCGTGTTCACCTCCGGTACAACGGGCCGCCCGAAGGGCGTGATCTTCACGCACGCATCGATTTCCGGTGAAATGCACGAGTGGTCGTTGATGGAACCGATTCTGCCGAACGGCCTGCGTCCTCTCTTGGTGCTACCGCTGTTCAGTGCTGCCGGAATCATCTGGGGCATCTCTCGGGTGACGCTGCAGGGCGGAACACTTTTCCTGCAGCCCAAATTCGATCCGGAGAAAGCACTTCGGGTGTTGTCCGAGGACAAGGCAACCACGCTCACGGGGCCGCCGATCCTCTTCGATCAGATCTCCAAGGTCCCGGGGTTCACGGACGCGGACCTGAGTCACCTGACCACGGCCCACGTCGGCGGCGCTAGAGTTCCGGTCGATCTGTTGCATGCCTGGCAGGCACAGGGGGTGCAGCTTCGGCAGATTTACGGGCAGACGGAGATCGGTGGATCCGCAACAGCCATGCCGCGTGAGGAAGCCGCGCAATACCCCGACAAGTGTGGTTGGGGTGGAATCTTCACCAAGATCCGTGTCGTCGATGCAGAGGGCAACGACTGTGTACCGCACGAGACGGGCCAGATTCTGCTTCGCGGACCCGGCATGATGCCGGGCTACTGGCGCAACGAAGATGCCACCAAGGCAACCATTATCGATGGTTGGCTGCAGACCGGCGATCTCGGCAAACTCGACGAGAACGGCTACCTCACCTACGTCGATCGACTCAAGGACATGATCATCTCCGGCGGTTTGAACATCTCGCCCGCCGAAATCGAGACGGTTGTCAACCGAATTCCGGGTGTCGAGGAGGTTGCTGTCATCAGTGTGCCCGACGCGAAGTTCGGCGAGACGCCCGCCGCGATTGTCAAAACTGCAGTACCCCTGACAGAGTCGGACATCATTGACTTCTGCAATCAGAACCTGGCGGACTACAAGGTTCCGCGCTACGTGGTTTTTGTGGATGAACCGCTTCCCCGGATGGCCAGCGGGAAGATCGCCAAACGAGATCTGCGCGATTCCTATGCGGACGTCCCCGACACCTACGCGAAGGTTCGGTGACAATCATGTCGAGTGAACGTCGAGTCGCCGTTGTCACCGGTGGTGGCCGGGGCATCGGTGCCGCTATCTGTGAACGACTTGCATCCGAGGGAATGGCTGTTGCAGTTAACTATTCGCGCAGTGCGCAGGACGCGGACGGCGTGGTTGCGAAAATCGTCGCAGCAGGTGGTGTGGCAGCATCGATTCGCGCCGACATCTCTGATCCGGAGCAAGCCGCACAACTGATTTCGCAGACGACCGCGCAGTTGGGAGCGCCTACGGTGCTCGTGAACAACGCGGGCATGAATCTGGCCGGCTCGGCCCGCAAGCAGAGTCCGGCCGACTGGGATCGTGTGATCGGCGTCAACCTCTCCGGCCCTTTCTACTGCACCCATGCCGCGCTACCGGCTATGTACGAACAGAATTGGGGGAGGGTCATCTTCCTGGGGTCGGCGTCGGGTGGGCGTCGTCCGTCACCGGGGATGAGTGCCTATTCGGCGGCGAAGGCCGGCCTCGTCGGAATGACTCGTACCTTGGCTCAGGAGGTTGCCCGGCGCGGCATCACGGTCAACACAGTGATT
This sequence comes from Rhodococcus sp. MS16, assembly GCF_013277795.1. Taxonomy (NCBI): domain Bacteria; kingdom Bacillati; phylum Actinomycetota; class Actinomycetes; order Mycobacteriales; family Nocardiaceae; genus Rhodococcus; species Rhodococcus sp. MS16. The sequence goes on along the minus strand of NZ_VBTM01000003.1, from coordinate 684,352 downwards.
CCAGGGTTCGTCGAAACCGACATCATTGCCTCCGGTGGCGATAATGCTGTGGAAACGCTTGCCTCGCAATGGCCTAAGATTCCTGCCGAGTCCATTGCGTCGACTATTGCCTTCCTTGTCAGTGCGGACGGACGCCATGTTTCCGGTGAGGAGATCGGGGTGTGGAAGGGCGGGCCCGTCGGGTTCTGACCGTAGATTCGAGAAGGGCACCGTTGCGCGCTTGCGTGACGGTGCCCTTTGTTTTGCAAAAGAAGTAAATTTGCCGAGACATATTGTGTAGAAATATCTTTCGAGTGTTAAGTGATTGCGAGAATCCGGACACGTCCGGGTCCTGATGTGACATATGCCACCTAATGCGTGTAGGTTACGGGGTGCCGCTGGATGCACCCGAGATACCGTCGTACGCATTGGGCCCAGTACGGCACCCCTGCGTTCAGTTCACTGACTTCCGAACTCGAAAGTGAGCCTTCGATGGCCAAATCCACACGGACACTTGCATCTCTATCGATCCTTGCCGCTGCCGCACTGCTGGCAACCGCCTGCGGTAGCTCCAGTAGCGCCGACGACGGACCCGGTTCGAACCCGGCCAGCGGTGATCCGATCAAGGTCGGCTACATCAACCAGGAGCAGGCGCCGTCGGGTTCATTCCCCGATCTTCGGATTGCAGCTGAGGCTGCGGTCAAATACGTCAATCGCGACGGTGGGGGTGTCAACGGCCGACCGATCGAACTCCACACCTGTATCACCAATGGATCGCCCGAAGCATCCCAGGGCTGTGCAAACGAGTTGGTCCGTGCCGGAGTGGTCGTCGCGATGACGGGTCTCGACTTCTCGGGGCCGGCCGCGTACGAGGTACTCAATGCCGCCGGAATTCCCTACGTCGCTTCCAACCCGATTCAGGGAACCGATTACAACGGGGAGAACGTCTTTGCCTTTGTCGGTTCTTCGGCGGGGCAGTACGCGGCACAGGCCGCTTTCCTGGCGCGGGACGGCGTGAAGTCGGTATCTGTTGTCGTGAACGACACGCCGTCGGGACAACAGGGTGCAAATCTGTTCAAGGCCGCGCTGACGAAGAACGGAATCACCGACGTCACAGTAGTTCCGGAGTCGCCGACGGCCACCGATTTCACCAGTGTGGTCACCGCTGCAACGCGTAACAATCCTGATGCTCTTTCAGTGCTGTTCGTCGCTCCGACGTGTGGACAGATCATGCAGGCGGCTCGGTCGCTCGGTTACGAGGGCAAGCTGGCGTTCAGTTCGGGATGCCTTGACCCCAATGTTCTTGCCAGCGCCGGTAATGCTGCCGAAGGAGCCTACTTCGCGCAGGAATTGTTGACCCCGGCGGTGCATGGTGATGACCCGCAGGTACAGCTCTACCTCGATGCGTTGGATCGTTACGCGGGGATCAGTTCCGATCAGGCCGGTGGTCGTTCTCCGGTCGGCTTCAGCTCGGTCATGACCTTGGCCGCGTTCCTGGCAAAAGCCGGTGACAACCCGACAACCGCGACGGTCAGTTCGGCACTGCGGTCCGCGGACGGAGTTGAAGGCTTCATGGACTCCCCGGTCGTGTGCGACGGTACGGCGCTGGCAGGCTTCTCCACGATCTGCAACGCGACGGTGCGCATGGTGACCGTTGACAATGGCAAGCAGGTTGAAGCCTCCGACGGTTGGATCGTCCCCTAATCCGGAAACAACCTGTGCGGCGGGGTATCTCGATCCGATCCTCGCCGCGCGTTGTCTCCTTCGAATGTCCCTTTGCCACAAAGGAGGTGTGCTGTGGAATTGTTCTCCTTCGGTTTGCTCGGTCTCGGTACCGGCGCTATCTATGCGATCTTCGCTCTCGGTCTCATCTTGACGTACCGCGCGTCCGGAATCATCAATTTCGGGTACGGCGCAATGATCTTGTTCGGTGTCTATCAGTTCGCCGACCTTCGCACCACGGGAGTGTTGGTGCTACCGATCGGTTCGATCGATTTTGGCAGCAGGCCTTCAGTTCTGGTGGCTTTTGCCGTCGTTCTTCTCCATTCGGCGCTGCTGACGCTGGTGATCTACGCTCTGTGCTTCCGTCCGGTTCATGCGGCGCCTCCGCTGGCCCGCGTCGTCGTCTCGGTTGGTGTGATGCTCGCGGTCCAGGCGTTGGTACTGGTGCGGTTCGGGTCGGTTCCTCGGTCCGTTGCTCCGATCCTGCCCAATGACGCCGTGACGGTCCTTGGTGCAAAGATGCCGGCAGATCGGCTCTATCTCGCGGGAATCGTGATTGTTCTCGCGGTGATACTCGGTTTTGTCATCAGCAGAACACGTTTCGGTATGGCATCGAGAGGTGCGGCGGAGAATGAGAAGGCTGCTGTGCTGCTCGGCTACCGCCCGCAGCGTTTGGCTGCGATCAACTGGTTGATCGCCGGTGTCGGCGGTACCGCGATGGGAATCCTCATTGCCCCGACAACCTCACTCGAGGCTGGTACCTACACGATGCTGATCGTTCCGGCTCTCGGCGCGGCGCTTATCGGGCGTCTGTCCTCCGTGCCGTGGGCGGTCGCAGGTGGTTTCATTCTCGGTGCCACTCAGTCGATGTTGCTCTACATCACCCAGACCGTGCCGTGGTTGCCGCAGAACGGCCTCAAACAAGGCCTGCCCTTCCTCGTGATCATCATCGCTTTGATCGTGATGGGCAACAAACTGCCCGGTCGCGGCGCCGCTGAGGAGAAGCTTCCTCCCGCACCGGCCGGGCCGATGAGGCCGTGGCTGATTGCAGTGGGGATCGCTGTGATCGCGGTGGCAATACCGCTCCTGAGTTCGCAATGGAGGCTTGGACTCATCACGACGATGACGGCCTCGATTCTGTGTCTGTCGCTCGTAGTGCTCACCGGATACGTCGGGCAGATATCACTGGCCCAGATGTCGCTGGCAGGAGTCGCCGGATTCACCCTCGCGAAGATCGGGGGCAACAGTTGGATGCCGTTCCCCGTCGCGATGATTCTGTCGGCCGGTGTTGCGACGATTCTTGGTGTGATCGTGTCCATTCCGGCGTTGCGGGTTCGCGGCTTGCACCTCGCAGTCGTGACAATTGCCGCGGCGGTTGCCATCGAGGAGTTGATCTTCAAGAATCCGAAATTCACCGGCGGCCTCACTGGATCTCCGGTGGCGCAGCCTTCCTTGTTCGGCATGGAATTGGGTATCCGCGGGGGTGGGGAGTTCCCGCAACCGGTGTTCGGGTATCTCGTTCTGGCTGTTGCATCGGTTGTTGCGATCGGGGTTGCGTTGCTGCGTCGTAGTTCGCTCGGCCGTCAGATGCTCGCGGTCCGCAGCAGTGAACGCGCCGCTGCCGCTTCGGGTATCGATGCTGCGCGCATCAAGTTGATCGGCGCGACGATTGCGTCGTTCCTTGCGGGAATCGGTGGATCTCTGATGGCGTACCAGCAGGGACAGCTGTCATTCGAGACTTTCAGTGTGATGACGTCATTGCTGCTCGTGGCGGTCGTCTACATCGGTGGAATCTCCAGCGTGTCCGGTGGACTGGTTGCGGCACTGATGTTCTCCGGTGGTTTGGTGTCGATAGCACTCGACGAGTGGTTGGGTCTCGGCGATTACGAATCGCTGATCCTTGCCATTGCTCTCGTAGCGGGCGCAGTGATGAATCCCGAGGGTGTGGCAGGCATGGTGCATCGACTCAAACTGCATCGAACCAGCGGTACCAAGACGGGCGCCGAGCATGATTCGGAACTCGAGGGCATATCCGACCAGGCTCCCGTGCTCGCCGGAATGAAGGAGGCGTGATGTTGCTCGAGACGGAAGAACTGTCGGTAGCCTTCGGCGGTGTCAAAGCCCTCGACGGTGCACATCTGTCGGTGGCGGCCGGTGAGGTTGTCGGTTTGATCGGGCCGAACGGTGCTGGCAAGACGACGTTCATCGACGCTGTGACCGGATTTGTTCCGTCCACAGGACGAGTCATGTTCGACGGCAACGATATTGCACATCTTGCTCCGCACCGACGGGCCAGGACCGGAGTGGTGCGAACCTTCCAGCAACTCGAGCTCTACCAGGATCTGTCGGTGGCCGACAACATCAGAGTGGCGGCAAAATCCACAGCGCCAGACCCGAGTGTTGCTCTGCTGGAACGATTCGGGCTCGAAGGTCTTGCCCAGGCGTATCCCGAGGATCTCTCGCACGGCCATCAGCGACTCGTGGGAATCGCGCGAGCGCTGGCTTCGGAGCCACATCTGCTTCTTCTCGACGAACCGGCGGCTGGACTCGATTCGTCCGAGTCGATCGGCTTGGTGGAGCCGATCCGAGCGCTCGCGGACGAAGGCATCGGGATTCTGCTCATCGACCACGACGTCGATCTGGTCTTTGCGGTCTGCGATCGCGTGTACGTCCTCGATTTCGGGAAGGTCATCGGTTCCGGAACGCCTGCCGAGGTGGGGTCCTCCGAAGTTGTCCGCACTGCATACCTGGGAGCAAGCGCATGAGCACTGTGTTGTCGGTCGACAATCTGTCCGCAGGCTACGGGCGGGCCCTCGCGGTGCGAGACGTTTCCTTCGAGGTCGAGGAAGGCGAAGTGGTTGCGCTACTGGGACGCAACGGTGCGGGAAAAACGTCCACGTTGCTCACACTCTCCGGGATTCTCAAAGCGCGTGGTGGAACGGTGAGCGTCGGCGGGCGAGTTGTTGCGCCGGGGCGTCCGTATGCGGCGACCAAGGCCGGAATCGCTCATGTGCCTGAGGAACGAGCGTTGTTCTCGGGGTTGACTGTTCGTGAGAATTTGATCATCGCCGGTGCGCGCGGAAAGTCGGAACTGGCGCAGGTCTACGAGCTCTTTCCGGAACTGGAGCGATTGATCGACCGACGGGCCGGTCTTCTCTCGGGCGGCGAACAGCAGATGTTGGCGCTGGCCCGCGCACTGCGTCAACGCCCGAAGGTACTCATGGTCGACGAGATGAGCCTGGGTCTTGCACCGCTGATCTGTGCTCGACTGGTGAGCATCCTTCGGGGACTTGCCGACACAACCGGCATCGCAGTCGTGTTGGTCGAGCAGCACCTGGAGCTTGCGCTCGAAGCGGCAGATCGTGGCTATGTGCTGCGGCACGGGTCCGTCGTGATGTCCGGAACTCGGGACGATTTGCTGTTGCGGCGAGCCGAGCTCGAATCGTCGTATCTGGGCGGAGCGGCCGAGCAACGCTCTGCCTGAGCATCCGCCACACTGAACGCCCGCCGCCTCCGGTTTCGCTGCGTGAACACTCACGTAGCGAAACCGGACCGCGTTGCGGGTCAGGCCTCGAAAACCCGGGTTGAGGCGGCACGTGCCTCTTCGAGGTAGTTGGCCGGCCACTTCTTGCCGAGCATGAGACCGCCGTCGACGGCGATGTGTTGTCCGGTCACGAAGGACGCGCCGTCGGAGGCCAGGTATGCCACTGCTTGCGCGAGGTCTTCGGGCTCGCCGGCGCGCGGGATCGGTTGGAATTTGTGAAGGCCACGGCGGACGGATTCGACACTGTTGTCGAGTGCGTCCGCTTCCAAGCCGGAGCCGTGCCCGACGATCCTGGTCGCGACGCCGCCGGGGATCAGAGCGTTGACGCGGATGCGAAAGGGTGCGAGTTCCATGGCGGCGGTGTTGGTCAACTGCAGTACTGCCGCTTTTGCGGCGCCGTAGGGATGCGGGCCGAAGCCCGTTCGGACTCCGGCGACGGAGGAGACGTTGACGATGCTGCCGCTGCCCTGATCACGCATGACCCGGGAGGCATGCTTGCAGCCCAAGAACACACTGCGAGCCAGCACGGCAAATGAGTTGTCCCATTCATCTGCCGACGTGTCTTCGAGGAACGTCCACGATCCGACGCGTCCGGCGTTGTTGACCATGCAATCAAGGCGTCCGAATCGGTCGACTGCAATGGAAACCGCTGCGGCGATGTCGTTTTCGCTTGTCACATCGGTGTGGAGGTAGATTGCCGAATCGCCGAGCGAGGAGGCAACGGATGCGCCGCGGACATCGTCGATATCGGCGATCAGAACCTTGGCTCCGCGCGCCACCAACTCTCTGGCAGTGGCAGCTCCGATGCCACTTGCGGCTCCGGTGACGATGGCGGATTTTCCGGCGAGATCAGTCATGGTGGCAGAACCCCTTCGATTGTTTCTTTATCTAACGTCTTGAGGTTTTAATCTAATGTCTTTAGTCTGTGGATGTCGAGACTTCACAGTCACTTCCGTCGTACGACGGTTCCATGCCCCGGTCGACGGGCCGAGTAGACGGAGAACACAATGTCCGACCTGATCCTTACCGAGCAGCCTCGTCCCGGCGTTCTGGTGATCCGACTGAACAGCCCGGAAACTCTCAACTCGATGAACGCCGACCTCGTAGAGGCGCTGTATCAGACGTTGGACGAGGTTCGCCGCGATTCCACGGTCCGCGCGATCGTCCTCACCGGAGTTGGACGGGCATTCTGCGCAGGTCTGGATCTGCGTGGTTATGGAACACCGCCTGGCGCCGCTGAAGGGGAGGGGCGGGCGCAAGCCGGGTTGCGGGTTCAGCAGCACATCGCGAGTCTTGTCGACCTGTGCCGCAGTGTTCGGGCACCGATCATTGCAGCGGTCAACGGTGCCGCAGCGGGCGGGGGACTCTCGCTTGCGCTCATGGCGGACATCCGGATTTTGTCAGAGGATGCGGTGCTGCACGCCGCATTCATTCGCCGGGGTCTGTCCAACTGCGATATCGGCATGAGCTACTTGCTTCCCCGCATGATCGGATTTTCCCGGGCGGCGCAGATCATGCTCACCGGCCGTTCCATCGATGCGCTCGAAGCCGAGCGGATCGGCCTCGCCTCGTCGGTCGAACCCGCGGACAAGCTCGTCGATGTTGCGCTCGATACCGCCGAGGCCATCGCCAGGAACAGTCCGTTCGGGGTGTGGATGACCAAGGAGGTCATGTGGTCGAACCTCGAAGCGCCGTCGCTGCGGGCCGCAATCGATTTGGAGAATCGCACGCAGATTCTCAGTGCCCTGACAAAAGATCACCGAGAAGCCGTTCAATCTTTCCTCGAGAAGCGGCCAGCCGAGTACCGGAACAACTAGTACCTGACCCCCCTGACGATTGAAGTAGGCACACATGAAGGTTGGAATTGCCGCAGGCTACTGGGGCTCGGGTCCGCCGCGTCACGTCGAGCGGATGGTGGACGAGGCAGAAGCGCTTGGCGTCGACAGTTTCTGGACAGCGGAGACGTACGGGTCCGATGCGCTGACGCCACTTGCGTGGTGGGGCGCGCGGACAACGTCGATCAAACTGGGCACTGCGGTGTGCCAGATGTCCGCCCGCACTCCGACCGCACTCGCGATGGCGGCACAGACCGTTGATCATCTGTCCGGTGGACGGATGATCGTCGGGATCGGTGCATCCGGACCACAGGTCGTCGAGGGTTGGTACGGCCAGCCGTATCCCAGGCCGCTCGAGCGCACCCGCGAATACGTCGAGATCATGCGTGCGGTGTGGGCCCGTGAGAAGCCCGTCGCGTACCAGGGCCGGCACTACCAACTGCCGTTCGACGGCGGAACCGGGCTCGGTAAGCCGCTCAAGTCGATCGTCCACCCCCTGCGTAGCGACATTCCGGTTTACCTTGGCGCTGAGGGGCCCAAGAACGTCGCGTTGGCCGCGGAGATCGCCGACGGATGGACACCGCTGTGGTTCTCGCCCAAGAGCGACGAGTTCTACCGCGCGGCGCTGGCCGAGGGATTTGCCCGTGATGGTGCCCGCCGGAGCGAATCGGATTTCGAAATCGCCAACACATGCTGGCTCGTCGAGCACGACGACGTCGAAAAGGCAGCCGCAAGGCTCAAACCGACTGTTGCTCTGTACGCCGGCGGGATGGGTGCAAAGGGTGCGAACTTCCACAACGACGTCTTTACCCGAATGGGTTGGGGCGAGGTGTGTTCCGAGATTCAGGAGCTGTACCTCAGCGGTCGTCCGGAGCTCGCGGCGCAGGCAGTGCCCACTGAGATGGTGGAAGATGTCGCTCTGGTCGGACCCGCTGACAAGATCATCGACGAAATTGTCGGCAAATGGAAGAAGACCTGTCTGACGACGTTGATTCTGGGCGGCTGGCCGAAACCGGAGAACCGCGAACGGATCCTCGACGCGGTGATGTCATGACGCTGGACCCGAGAACCCCGATTCTGGTCGGCGGCGGACAGATCAACGAGCGCTCCGGAGGCATCGAACCGGTAGATCTGATTGTCTCGGCAGCTCGCGAGGCTGCAGCAGAAGCGGGCTCGGCAAGGCTGCTCGAGCTCGTGGACTCCGTGCGCATCGTCGGCATGTTGTCGTGGAAGTATCGCGATCCTGGCGCCCTTGTCGGGGAGCGAATCGGTGCGGTGCCGCGCACAACCGGATACACCGGTAGCGGTGGTAGTTCGCCACAGGTTCTGGTCAACGGCGCAGCCCTGGACATCGCAGCCGGACGCGCTGATGTCGTGTTGATCGGTGGTGCGGAGTCGTGGCGTACCCGAATGAAGTTGCGCGCCAAGGGGGAGCGCCCGGAGTGGACGGTGCAAGGCGATTCGGTCCCGTCGGCGCCGATCCTCGTTCCCGAGGTGCCGATGACGGCGGAGAGTGAACGACGCATCGGGCTCGATCGCCCGGCGTATCTGTACCCGTTGTTCGAGCAGGCGCTGCGAATCTCCTCGGGCCGTACGGATTCCGACCATCGCGATCACATCGGCTCGCTGTGGTCCGGATTTTCTCGAGTTGCTGCCACTAATCCACACGCCTGGACGCAACGTGAGTACTCACCTTCCGAGATTACGACGCCGTCGCCGGAGAATCGTCCGATCGCCTGGCCGTACACAAAGCTTCTCAACTCCAACAATATGGTGGAACAGGCTGCGGCCCTGTTGATGTGCTCTGTCGGGACCGCTCAGCAGCTGGGTATTCCGCGCGAGAACTGGGTGTTTCCGCAGTCCGGAACCGAAGCGCACGACACCTATGCTGTCGCGGAACGCGCAGCGCTCGATCGTTCGCCCGCGATTCGGATCGCCGGTGCTCGCGCGCTCGAACTGGCCGGGATCGGTATCGCCGACGTTTCCCTGGTGGACGTGTATTCGTGCTTCCCGTCTGCGGTGCAGGTTGCGGCAAAAGAGTTGGGGTTGGCGCTGGGCGATCCGTCTCAGCCGCTGACGCAGACCGGTGGACTCACATTTGCCGGCGGACCCTGGAACAACTACAGCACTCACGCGATCGCGACACTGACCACGAAACTGCGAGCCGATCCGGGGGCGTGGGGTCTGCTGACCGCGAACAGTGGGTACTTGAGCAAGCATGCGTTCGGCGTTTACCGTACCGAGCCGGCGGCGACGGGATTCCGCTGTGAAGACGTGCAGGCGCGAGTTGATTCCGAACCGACAACAACAGCGTTGACGTCGTACGAAGGTGCCGCGAGCATCGAGTCCTTCACCGTTGTGTATGACCGGGAGGGCAAGCCCGAGAAGGGTTTTGTTGCCGCCCGCATTGCTACTGGTGAACGCACGCTTGCGGTGACCGACGAGGCTGACGAGCTTGCCCGCATGACGGAGTCGGATGTGGCCGAGGCAAAGGTTTCGGTATCCGCGGACGGATCTTTTCGGTTTCGGTAGATTGACCACATTTATCTAAAGGCTTAAGGTAAAACTATTGCGGGATTCGGTGCAGGAGCACACGGATCCGATAATCGGAGAAAGGTTCGGCAATGTCGATCGAAGACTTCCGCGCACTGTACGAGCGCCATGTGGGCTACGTGGTGTCCGGCGACATGAAATCCGCGATCGCGGACATGGTCGCCGAGAACCTCCCAACCGTATTCGACGGTGTTGTCGTGCCACGTGGCGCCGTGGACAGCCACGAGATCAAGGATGTGCGTGCCGAGGGCGATCTGCGCATCGGGGAGACCGTGTACAACACCCCGACGGGTGTTATCGGATTGCGCTCGATCTGGGAGCTACACGACGGATCCTGGAAGGCCGCCAGGCTCGAGAACTTCGCCGCAGCAGGTGAATCGAAGTGAGCGGCGAAGAGCCGTGGGGACCGACCGCGGACGGACTCGATCAGCCGTACTGGGACGGACTGCGCGCGGGTGAGCTGCGATTGCAGCGGTGCACACAGTGCCGGACCTGGATCTGGGGCCCACAATGGATGTGCGGTTCATGCCACACCTTCGATCCCGCCTGGGAGGCGGTCGAACCGGTTGGCACCGTGTACTCGTGGTCCCGAAGTTGGTACCCGTTCGTGACGGAACTAGCTGCCAAGGTTCCGTACTTGACGGTTCTCGTGGAACTTCCCGATGCCGGAAATCGAAGGGTCCTCGGCATTCTCACGGGTGCCGACGCAGATGCCGTCCAGATCGGCGACACGGTTGTCGGACACTTCGAAACTGATCAGGGCGCGACGTGGCCGATGCTGCGTTGGAGCCGTAAGGAAGGACGGGTATGAGCTCGATTGCATTGCGCGGAGCTGCTGCCGTCGTCGGAGTCGCCGAACACCATTACCGCCGGGGCGAAGGCCCGCACGGTGAGCAGCGGATGACGCTGGAAGCAATAGTCGCGGCCTGCGCCGACGCCGGCATCTCGCCGCGTGAGATCGACGGATTCGTCTCCTACGCAGGCGGTTCGAACGACGGTGCGGTCATCGGCGGCGCGCTCATGGTGAACGACGTGAAATGGTCGAACATGATGTGGGGCGGCGGCGGCGGGACCGTCGCTGCGGCCGTCAACAATGCCGTCGTCGCGATCGCGTCGGGGCAAGCTGACGTCGTCGCGGTCTATCGCGCGATGTCGCAGGAGGACACCGGGCGCCTCGGCTACGCCAAGTACCACTACGGCCCACACTTTCTCGCTCACGGAGTCGGCTCACCGGCTCAGGTCTGCGCCCTGCGTACGCAACGACTGCTCGAACATGACGGAGTGCCGCGCGAGGCGATGCGATCACTCGTGCTCGCCGCGTACCAGCACGCCCAGAACAACCCCACCGCACAGGGATACGGCCGACCGCTCGATATCGACACCTACGAGAACTCGCGCCTCATCACCGAGCCGTTCCATCTGTTCGACTGCTCGCGTGAGAGCGACGGGGCAGTTGCCTTGATTCTCGTGTCCGCGGAACGTGCCCGCGATCTTCGACAGACCCCGGCCTACGTTCTGGCCGGCGCGCAGGGTGCGCCTGGCGGATACTCGTCGATCATCGACAACGACAACCAGTACACGAGTGCAGGTTTCGCTGGGGTAGACGGCCGGCCCGGCGTCGCAGATCGACTGTGGGCGGCAGCCGGGATCGGCCCGTCCGACGTCGACGTCGTCCAGGTCTACGAGAACTTCTCCGGGCCAGCGGTCTCGGCACTGATCGATCACGGGCTGGCGCCGTCCGGCCCTGCGGCCGGCGACGTGCTGACCGTCGAAAACCTGACGGCACCGACTGGCAAGCTGCCGATCAACACCAGCGGCGGCAACATCGCCGATTCCTTTGTCAACGGCATGGGACTTGCAGTCGAGGCCGTGCGGCAGCTTCGAGGCACATCCACCAATCAAGTTGCAGATGCAAAGACGTCGTTGTTCATCGGTGGTCCGATGGCTCCGATCGTCAGCTCGACGCTGTTTGCGCACGCCGACGCGCTCTGAGCTCATCGAACCACCCGAAAGGACCGGCATGGGAAACGCGGACAACACGAGCGTGAACAGGGAATCGCTGTTCATCGGCGGCCGATGGGTCGCGCCGCTGCAGGGCGCAAGCTTCGACGTCGTGGAGGCCGCGACGGAGAAGGTTCTCGGCACCGCTGCGATGGCCGGCGTCGGTGACATCGACGCCGCGGTGGCAGCGGCGCGGGAAGCATTGCGAGGCCCGTGGGCAGCGCTCGGCAACTCCGAGCGTGCCGACCTGCTGGACCGGTTCGCGGCGGCTCTCAAGTCCCGAGGCCGCGAGACCGCGGCACTGGTGAGCCGTGAGAACGGTATGCCTATCTCGTTGTCCGGCAGCGTCAACGGTTTCGGACCATCCGTCATGGTCAGCTACTACGCGTCGTTGATTCGCAACGCCCCCACCGAGGACGTGCGCCCCAGCGCGTTCGGCGGTCGGACCGTCGTCCGCAACGAACCTGTTGGTGTTGTCGCTGCGATCACTCCGTGGAACTATCCACAACCGCTGGCCGCCATGAAGATTGCTCCGGCACTGGCTGCGGGCTGCACCGTCGTGCTCAAGCCCGCACCGGAGACAGCACTCGACGCGTATGCGTTTGCCGAGGCGGCAGAGGAAGCCGGTTTGCCGGCCGGCGTCCTCAACGTCGTACCGGCAGGGCGGGAAGCGGGTGCTTATCTCGTCGAGCATCCCGGTGTCGACAAGGTCGCGTTCACCGGTTCCACTGTGGCAGGACGCGCAATCGGCGAGGTGTGTGGTCGATTGTTGCGACCGGTCACACTCGAGCTCGGTGGAAAATCCGCTGCGATCGTGGCAGATGATGCAGACCTCTCCGTTTTCGCGGCGGGTCTGCTGGGAGTCTCGCTGGTCAACAACGGCCAGACCTGCCACGCCAGCACCAGGATCCTGGCCCCGCGATCACGCTACGACGCAGTGGTCGAGGCGGTGACCGAGACCGTTCGCGCTCTGCTGGTCGGTGATCCGCTCGAAAAGTCCACTCAGATCGGACCATTGGTCAGCGCGGCACAACGCGATCGTGTTCTCGGGTACGTCGAGGACGGGCGGAGTGCCGGCCACCGCATCACCACCGGCGGAGCAGTACCTGCCGATCAGCCGATCGGGTGGTTCGTCGAACCGACGGTATTCGAGGGTGTCGACAACGCTGCGCGTATCGCCCAGGAGGAAATCTTCGGTCCCGTCCTGACGATCACTCCGTACGGCGACGAGGCGGAGGCCGTTGCCATCGCCAACGATTCCGAATACGGGCTCGGCGGCACGGTGTGGACCTCCGACGAAGAGCACGGTTTGGCCCTGGCATCGCAAATCCACAGTGGCACTGTCGGAGTCAACCACTACGAATTGGATCTGGCAGCCCCGTTCGGTGGCGTCAAAGCATCCGGACTCGGCCGTGAACTCGGGCCGGAAGGACTCCGTCCCTATTACAGCGCGAAGTCGATCTATCTCGCGACTCGCTGACCCGCCCGAAGGGTCCCAGCCGCACGCGCGCGGCGAGACGATTGGAGCATTCCGATGACAACACCGACAACACCGACAACACCACTGACCGGGATACGCGTACTGGATATCACCGACGGATTGGGTGAGTCCAGCAGCCGGTATCTCGCCGATCTCGGTGCCGAGGTGATCCGCATCGAGTTGCCCGGTGGATCTGCATCACGGACGGCTGAGCCGATTCGCGGCGGTGTCAGCATTCCGTTTGCTCTGCGCAATGCCAACAAGCTCGGCATCGTGCTCGACGTCGAATCGGAGTCGGGCCGCGGCGAGCTGCGCGCTCTCGCGGCCGGGGCCGATATCTTGATCGAATCGCTGCGACCGGGTTGGTTGGACGAACGAGGCATCGGCGCAGCCGAATTGACGGCGCATAACCCCGAACTCGTGTGGATGTCCATCTCGCCGTTCGGGCGCACCGGCCCGTACCGTGATTGGGCCGTCACCGAGCCGGTCCTGTATGCGATGAGCGGTGTGCTGTCGCGATCCGGGGCGCCGGGCAGAGAGCCGCTGCTACCGCCGGCGGGGTTGGCCGAGGGAACGGTGAGCGTGCACGCCGCTTGGGCGGCGCTGCTGGCCTACTACAACAGGTTGACCACTGGCCGGGGCGACATCATCGACGTCTCCGCCTACGAAGTTGTCGTCCACGGGTTCGACCCGGGGTTCGGGACGCAGGGATCTGCCGCTGCGGGCCGAACCGAGGACTTTCCTCGCGGACGGCCCAACGCCTCCAACTTCTACCCGGTCTTCGCGTGCGCCGACGGACAGGTGCGGATCTGCCTCCTGGCCAAGCGACAGTGGCGATCGATGTTCGAATGGCTTGGTAGTCCAGAAGAATTCGCCGATCCGAAATACGACACGATTCCGGCTCGTTTTGCGGCGGCCGATCGGCTGCATCCGCTGATCGCCGAGTTGTTTGCCGGCGAGACCAGGGACGAACTTGTTGCCCAGGGCGCAGCGCGGGGTATCCCGGTCGGCGGCGTCCTGGCACCGAGCGAAGTACTTGCGGCTGAGCACTTCCAGGCGTCCGGCGCGCTGATCGACGCTGAAATCGCACCGAATCTGCATGCTCGAGTGCCGTCGGGTTACGGTTCGATCGGTGGGAACCGTATCGGTTTCCGCACGCGTGCACCACAACTCGGTGAGCATCAGGGGGCCGTCGCGGCCCGATCGACGCCCTCGCCCGTTCCCGCCGCGGATCGCGCATCCGGCGAACGCCCTCTCGCGGGGCTGCGTGTCCTGGATCTGGGCGTTGTCGTGTTCGGCGCCGAACTCGGCAGACAGTTCGCGGACTTCGGGGCCGACGTCGTCAAGATCGAAAACGCTAATTTCCCGGACGGTCTTCGTCAGTCGAAGCGCGGATCGGCGCTCGCGGCCTCCGTGGCCTGGGGGCATCGCAACAAGCGCAGCTTTGGCGTCGACCTGCGAAATCCGGAGGGACTGGCGCTGTTCCGACAACTGGCTGCCGACGCTGATCTGGTTCTGGCCAATTTCAAGCCGGGCACACTGAAGTCGATGGGGCTCTCGTACGACGAACTTGCCGAGATCAATCCGCGCATCATCGTTCACGAGTCCAGTGCCTTCGGGAGTACCGGACCGTGGAGTAAGCGAATGGGGTACGGACCGTTGGTCCGGGCGTCCGGCGGAGTATCGGCGTTGTGGCGGTATCCGGACGACGCAGAACTGCTGTGTGACGGGTCGACGGTCTATCCGGACCATATCGCTGCACAAGCGGGGGCCGTGGCAGTACTTGCCACGCTGATCCAGCGTGCGCACACCGGAACCGGAAATATCGTGGAAGTGGTGCAGTCCGATACAGCGCTTGTTCATCTGGGTAGTTTGCTGACCGCGGAGTCGTTGGCTCCGGGATCGATTGTTGCGTCCGGCAATTCGGATCCGTATGCCGCACCGTCCGGTGTCTTCGCGTGTGCCGGCGACGACGAGTGGTGTGTCGTCACCGTTCGTGATGACGAGGACTGGGCCAGATTGTGCGTAGTGATCGGTCGTGAAGACCTTGTCGAGGATGTCGACTGCGCAACGTCGGCAGCTCGGGTGCTCAATCGGGACAAGGTTGATCATGTTCTTTCCCAGTGGCTTTCGAATTGGTCACCGGCTGAGGCCATGAACCAGTTGCAGGCTGCGGGAATCCCGGCCGGTGCGATGGTACGGCTTCCCGAACTGCTCACCGATCCTCAGTTGACGGCGCGCAATGCCTATACCGAGATCGAACACAGTTTGCTCCCAGCGAAACTACCGGCCGCAACTCGGCTGGTTCGCTTCGGCACCATCGCGGATCCGGAACTTCGGCAGGCCCCGATCGCCGGCGAACAGACCCGCGAGATCGCGGAATCCCTCCTCGGACTCAGTTCCGCCGAGGTCGACCACCTGGTCCGCACTTCTGTGCTGCAGCCTCCTGCCGACGACCGAGCGCATGAATCACGAAGATCAGCAGAGGAATTGGTCTGATCCGCCAGACTTCCTCCGCCGCGGCCGTCCCTGTTTCCCGGGGGCGGCCGCGCAGGCGATTCACCCGGAGGTGATGGGCGTCAGGTAGTGCGTCACACGCGGCGGACCTGCGAGAAACGGTTGTAATATGCGGCCGCATTCACGGGCCTGCCCGGTACCCGGGAATGTTCGAGTGTGCGATTCGAGTGTTTCCCACCGAACCCGCAACAGATACGTGTGTTTCCGGTCGACGCTGGGCAACAGGTCGGCGCGCAGACATCCTGGCGCAGACTCCATCACCGGCTTCGCGAGATGGAACGCCGCTTCGAACTCGGTTTCGCTGCCGGCGCTGACGGTCAGCATCGCGTGTTCTTCTATCATCGTGTCCCCGCTTTCCGGATACGACTGTGGGGTGGACCGGTCCGGTCCACCCCACAGTCATGAGAGTGCTACGCCTTCAGTAGATCTCGGTGAATGATTTCCTTCATGATTTCATTCGTGCCACCGTAGATACGTTGGATGCGCGCGTCGATGTATGCCTTTGCGACGGGGTACTCCATCATGTAGCCGTACCCGCCGTGGAACTGAACGCCGGCGTCGTTGACTCGTCCCTGCAACTCTGTGGCCCACAGCTTTGCCTTCGCGGCGTCGACCGCCGTGAGCGTTCCGGCGTTGTGCGCACGGACGCAACGGTCGATGTATGCCCGGGAGACCTCGATCGCCGTCTGCAATTCCGCCAACGTGAAACCCAGGCCTTGGAACTCGCCGATCTTCTTGCCGAAGGCGGTGCGCTCCTTGACGTAGTCGAGCGTCCATCCGAACACCGCTTCCGCGGAGACCTGGGCGGCGATACCGATGCCCAGGCGCTCGAGAGGCAAACTCTGCATCAGATAGGCGAAGCCGGATCCGAGTTCGCCGAGGAGGTTCTCCTGGGGAACTCGTACGTCCTCGAAGAAGAGTTCCGCAGTGTCCTGCGCGTGCAGGCCCATCTTGTCGAGTTTGCGTCCTCGACTGAACCCCGGCATTCCTTCCTCGACGACAAACAGGCTGAATCCACGGGAGCCTGCGTCGGGATCCGTCTTGGCAAACACGATCACCAGGTCGGCCAGGATGCCACTGGTGATGAACGTCTTCGAACCGTTGATCACCCAGTCCGTTCCATCCGCCACGGCGGTAGTCCCGATGGCGCGCAGGTCACTACCCGCAATGGGCTCGCTCATCGCGATGGCGCCGATGGTCTGTCCGGTGACGAAGCCGGGGAGCCAGCGTCTGCGCTGTTCCTCGTTTGCGTGGCGGAGCAGGTAGTTGAGCACGATGTCGTCGTTGGTCGAGAAGCCCGACTGAAGGGCTGACGCTCCGACCCGCGCGATTTCAGCCTGGACGACCACGCGGAAGCGGTAGTCCACCTCGCCTGGTCCACCGTATTCTTCGGGGACGGACAACCCCAGGAGCCCTTGTTTGCCTGCGGCCAGCCAGGTTTCGCGGTCGATCAGACGATCGGCGTCCCACTT
Organism: Rhodococcus sp. MS16; assembly: GCF_013277795.1. Taxonomy (NCBI): domain Bacteria; kingdom Bacillati; phylum Actinomycetota; class Actinomycetes; order Mycobacteriales; family Nocardiaceae; genus Rhodococcus; species Rhodococcus sp. MS16. The sequence goes on along the minus strand of NZ_VBTM01000003.1, from coordinate 667,249 downwards.
TTCGAGGTTGGGTACAACGTGCTTCTCGACGTACGAGCGCACGGAGTCGCGGAACAACAGATGATCGCTCTCGAACAGATCACTTTCCACTTGCTTTATCTCCAATTCAGTTCTGGTCGAGCAGCTTCTGCGTTTCGCGACGGAATACCTGGTTTGCGACCTCGTTCTGGCCCAGCACCATGCGGCCGGCACTTGCACTGGTCAGACCGACCTGGGAGTCGCGCAACAGTGGGAAATCCTCGGCATGCAGGACGGCCAGGAGAATTTCCCAGTTCTTGTTCCAGCGGCGCTCCCACTTTTCTTGCGAAAACTCCGTCTTTTCGACGGGCGGAACCATCACACGCATTTCCATCCGGCAACGCTGCGGATCTGTGGGGTGCGGCCGGAATGTCAGGAGCTGGAAGTGGTCGGGTTGACGAAGCAGCGTGCTGTTCGGGCCGACGAGATGGCTCTCGGTCACGTCGTTCGCTAGGCTCCGGCTTCCGGGATCCTCCTCGATCCAGCGATCGATGGACTTACGTGGGGTGACGAAGCGGCAGTGGCGACCGAAATCTTCGAATGCCATGACGTTGGTATGGATGTGCTTGGCGGCACTGTTCGGATGCGCGTACTGAATGTGGTAGCCGTCGAGGAAGGCGTCCTGCATGAGCTTCCAGTTGACCGGCTCGTCGAAACCTTCTGCGCGGAAGCAGGTCAGCGATTCGATGTCGTAGCCAGACATGATCGCATCCATGTCCGGACCCAGCCAGTCTGCGACGTCGATGGTGGCGTCGGCGTCGTCCACCACCCAGATGAAACCGTGGCGCTCCTCGGTGGGTAATGAGATCAAACCCATGTCCGACTGATCGGTCTCGCCGAACGTGTTCTCTCGGGTAATGGTGCGCAGGCTGCCGTCGGTGTCGTACGACCAGCGATGGTACGGGCACGAGAAGAGCCGGCAGCGACCCTTCTCTTCCTTCTCGACCATGGCGCCGCGGTGTCGGCACACGTTCACGAGAGTCTTGACGCTGCCGTCACGCTGACGAACGACGATGACGTTGTTGCGCGGCATCTGCAGGGTGAAGAAGTCGCCGGCCTTCGGGATCTCGGATCCGTGAGCGACGATCGACGGGACGCGGCCGAAGATGCGGTCGCGTTCGAGTTTGGCGATGTCGGTGTCCCGGAATTCCTCGGGACGGAACCACGTGAGGTGTCCGAAATCGTCCGTGGTGTCGTTGCGCAAGTGATCCAAGGTCCGGCGAATGCGTTCCTCGCGGGGTGCTCCGACTTCAGTCATGGCTCGTCCTTACGTTGGTGTGCGTCTTGATTGCCGTAAATCTAACTCATATAGGTTTAGGTGTAAACCCTCGGCCATCTCGATTTCGTTGCGAAGTTTACCGATAGTCATTAGATTTAGGGCACAAGATGGGCAGATAAGGAGCGATGGACGATGATTTCCTACCGATGGTGCGAACAGCTCGTCGACGACGATCGGGCCGAGGTTCTGGAGCTCGTGCGCACGGCCGCCGACTACGATCACGAGGCGGGTTTCACGGCAATACCGGCCGCTGACGTCGAGGCTGTTTCGCGGGCGGGTGTGGTGGTCTGGCATCTGCCGATCAAGGCTCGCCGGGACCTGAGTGCCCGTGACGATGCACCGATGCTTGTTGTTGCCTACCTGCATTTGTCGATCGACGACAGTGGTCAGGGATCGGTGGCGTACGTCGTCCATCCGGACTACCGCTCACGTGGTGTCACCACGATGCTTGTCGAAGAACTCGGAATCGACGTCACCCAACCTGGGGGGTGGGTGGGTACCGGGGCCACGGCATTGCGAGCGTGGGCATATGGCAGCCATCCCGCTTCCGAGCGCTTGACCGGACGGTTCGGTATCGAGGCCGTACGACGGTTGTGGACGCTCTCCCGAAATCTGACCGGCCCATTCGCGGTGGATCTCGCACCGGCATCGGTGCCGGCGGGGTATGCCGTCAACGAGGCGAGCGACATGGTCGCAGTCACTGAGATTGTTGGTGTGGCAGGGTTGCCGACGCGTCAAGCGGCCGAGGTTTCGGACGGGATCGCGTCGGGAACCGGGTCGGTGTTGATCGCGTCGGATCAGGGCGGTCAACCGGTTGGATTTGTGTGGTTCGACCCCGAGTTGCATGAACATCTCGAACTTCGCGCTGCCTGGGTGCGGGCGCTGGTGCTTACTCCGCAATCGCGGGGCAGCGGTCTGGGGACCGCGCTGCTCACTCGTGCGCTCGAGGAACTCGAGGCGGTTGGAGCCCAAACTTCGCTGATCCGAATAGATCCCGAAGACGAGGGTGCGGTGCGCATGCTCAGGCTGCTGTCGTACGAGCAGGAGGATGCGCATGCGTGCTTCCAAGTCGGCGTATGGAAGGAGGGTGTCGAATCGTGAAACAGCGAGACGAATGACGATTTATGTCATTTGTTGACGATTGCCTTCGGCGTCGGTAGTCTTCTGTGACACGCTTCACAGCATCTTGTGGAGAGAGTGAAATCCAACCGCGTGTAAACGAATTATTCGACAGTAGCCGTACGTATCGGTGATCAGACCCGTATGTTGTTCTGCCCCATGTAAATCAGGCATGTCTGGGCGCTCGCGGGTTGGCCGATCAGAGAGAGGACACATCATGGGCCGCGTAGAAGGCAAGGTCGCATTCATTACCGGTGCGGCGCGTGGGCAAGGCCGCTCACATGCAATTCGTCTGGCGGAGGAGGGCGCGTCGATCATTGCGATGGACATCTGCGATCAGATCCCGACGGTGTTCTATCCGATGGCGACCACGGACGACCTCGCTGAAACCGAGCGTCTGGTCAAGGAAGCCGGCGGATCGATCGTCACGTCCGTCGGCGACGTTCGCAAGATCGAGGACGTCCAGCGCGCGTACGACGCCGGCATCGAGCAGTTCGGCAAGGTCGACATCGTGCTTCCCAACGCCGGAATCATGCCGGTTATCGGGCCGGGCGAGCAGCGGCAAGCCTGGCACGACGCGCTCGACACGATGCTGACCGGCGTGTGGCACGTGCTCGAAGTAACTGTGCCCGACCTTATTTCGCGTGGTGAGGGCGGTTCTATCGTCATCACCAGTTCGGCAGCCGGGCTGACCAGTATCGGCCTCAACACCTTGCCGGGTCAGGCTGCCTACAGTGCGGCAAAGCACGGCGTTGTCGGGTTGATGCGGTTGTATGCGAAACAGCTTGCTCCGCACAGCATTCGCGTCAATACGGTGCATCCGACCGGCGTCAACACTCCGATGGTCGCAAACGCGGAGTACGGGGAGTTCATCAATACCCACCCGGATGTCGCCGCGGACGAATCGTTCAAGAACCCGATGCCTGTCGAACTCGTGGAGTCCGTCGACATCAGCAATGCCATCCTCTACCTCGCCTCCGACGAGGGTCGATACGTCACCGGTGTGACGTTCCCGGTAGACGCCGGCTACAACATCCGTTGAGTGAAGGAGCCTTTCAACCATGACCACGACAGAAACCTCGGCAGCGCCTACTCCGGTGATCGCCGATCGCGAGCAGGTATTCATCGGCGGACGATGGGTCGATTCGACCGGTGACGAGTGGATCGACCTGGTCGATTCCTTCTCCGAGCAGAAGGTCGCGCGAATCCGCAGCGCCACAACCGAAGACGTCGCCCGGGCAGTTGCAGCCGCACGCGAGTCCTTCGACAAGGGAGAGTGGGCATCGCGCACGATGGCGCAGCGTGCCGACGTGCTCGACATGATCGCGGACCGTCTGGCGCAGCGAGTCGACGAGCTCACCCCGATCGGCGTTGTCGAGGTCGGCGTTCCCATCTCGGTGAGCCGCCCCACGCAGGAAATGACGGGCGGGCTGTTTCGCGCGACCGCGGCGTTCGCTCGTGACTTCGAGACCCGTGAGGATCGAACTCGCGCCGACGGCGGCATCACTCGCATCCTCAAGGAGCCCACCGGCGTTGTCGCGGCGATCATCCCGTGGAACGGGCCGATCGGAACCATCGCATTCAAGGTTGCCCCGGCTCTTGCTGCGGGCTGTTCCGTCGTGCTCAAAACTGCTCCGGAGGCGCCGGTCTCGCCGTCGGTGTTTGCCGACATCATCGGTGAGCTTGTCGAGGAAGGGCACATTCCCGAGGGCGTCGTCAGCGTGTTGTGCGCTGACCGCGAGGTTTCGGAAACCCTTGTCACGAACCCCGACGTCGACCACATCACCTTTACCGGCAGTACCGCAGCGGGTCGACGCATCATGTCGCTGGCGGGCGAGCGCATCGCTCGCGTGTCTCTCGAACTGGGTGGCAAGTCCGCTGCCATCATCCTCGACGACGCGGACATCAACCACGTTCTGCAGAGCCTGCCTATGGGTGGGTGCCTGCAGTCCGGCCAGGCCTGCATCGCGCTCACCCGCGTCCTGGTTTCGCGTAAGCGCCACGACGAGGTGCTCGAGGCGCTGAAGGTCGCGTACGGCTCACTGCCGATGGGCGATCCGTGGGATCCCAGCAACTTCCTCGGCCCGCTTGCCATGGAGCGTCAGCGTGAACGCGTCGAAAGCTACATCGAGATCGCGAAGGAAGAGGGCGCAACCATCGCGCTCGGTGGTGGTCGCCCGGCCGGCTACGACCACGGTTTCTTTGTCGAGCAGACTCTCATCGACGGTGTGCGGCCAGACATGCGCATCGCTCAGGAAGAGGTCTTCGGACCGGTCATCTCGATCATCACATTCGAGGACGAAGACGACGCTGTCGCGATCGCGAACAACTCCGTTTACGGTCTGTCCGGAGCCGTCTACACCGAGGATCTTGATCACGGCTTCGAGGTTGCGCAGCGCATCCGGACCGGAACGATCAGCGTCAACACCTCGACGATGGACTTCACCTTGCCGTTCGGCGGGTACAAGCAGTCCGGACTCGGCCGCGAGGGTGGGATTGAAGGGCTGGAGGAGTTCTTCGAGACCAAGGCCGTACACATGCCGGCAACCGCGCAGTAGGAGTTGCGTCCCGGATTCCCGGGTGATCACACACAAACGCTCGGCCGGAATGTTCCGGCCGAGCGTTTGTGTATCCGTTCAGTTTTCGTTGCGCATGACGCCGTACAGGAAACTGCGGATCATTTCCTCGAACAGTTGTTTCTGCGTGAACTCGTTTGCCGCCATAGCTTTCGACAGCATGGGCTGCGACTCGGGATCGATGTTCGGGAAGATCGAGGAGCGCGTGCTGGGTTTGCTCATCGCCTCCGTGAGTACGGCACCGAGCGTAATTCGCTCCATGCCGTCGAGAATCTGAACATGCAACCGCGTCGGGACACCCGACGCTTCGAGGAAGTGGGCGGTCTCCTCGTATGGTCCGATCAGAAGGTCGCGCGGTAGGTACTGCAGCAGAATGGGGGCGGCATTGCGGTGCCGCAGTATCGATCGCCGCAAATTGAGACTCAGGGTGACGAAGTACTCCGGCCAGTCCGGCCCGGGCTTGCGACGCGGAATGGTGCCGGCGCCGGCAATATGACGTGCAACGGCTGACAAGATCGCGGACTTGTCCTCGAAATGGTGGTAAAGCGAGGGAGCGCGCACGCCGAGATGCTTGGCCAGACGCGGCAAGCTGAACGCGTCGAGGCCCTCGGTATCGATGATGTCGATGGAGGCCGCGACAGCAGAGGCGCGGGAGATGAGGGGCTTGGACGGTCTGGGCATGTGCGGCTTTCGGCTGGGCGGTCGGGTCTGATGCCGTTGCTCGGCACCTGGGAAGCCTAGCGGTTCGGTTGTTCCGGGATGACGGTCAGGAATTCGAGAAGGCCCTCGCTCAGGAGATCGTTGTCGTCGCCGCTCACCATGTGACCAGCCCCGCCGACATCGACCTGACGGGCTCCCGGAATGAGTTCGAGCAGGTCACGGGCCCCTTCGTGGCTTACCACGTCGGACTGTGCACCTCGAATCAACATGGTGGGGACGGTAATCGCCCGCGCTGCCGTGCGGGCGCGCGCCTCGCGAGCATCGGACTGCTCGGGCGAGTTCTCGCGGTCGGAGAGCATCCTCGGGTCCCAGTGCCAGTACCAACGCCCGTCTCGTCGGCGCAGGTTCTTTCGCAGCCCCTCGGCGTTGGGCGGGCGTCGGCGATGCGGGTTGTAGGTGACAACGGCTGCGACGGCGTCGTCGAGGCTGTCGAATCCACCAAGGCCGCTCTCCATGAAAGAGGTGATCTTGGCGATGCCCGATGCCTCTGCTCGCGGGGTGATGTCGACGAGCACGAGGCCGCGTCCGAGGTTCGGATCGGCGCCTTGGGCCAGCAGTGCCGCCATTCCGCCCATCGAGGCGCCTACGAGTACCGGTGGTTCACCAAGGTGCTGAACCATGGACGCGATGTCCCGAGCGTGTGCCCGTGGGCTGTAGTCGCCGTCTGCACTCCACTCGCTGTCGCCATGGCCGCGGGCATCGATGGCATAGGCTCGCCAACCGTTCGCGGCGAGCCGATGGCCCGTGCGCTGCCACGAATGCCGAGTTTGGCCACCGCCGTGCAGCAGCAGCACCGTGCCGGTCGATGTGCCGGAAGTGGGAGTCCAGCAATCGGCTGTCAGAGTGAGTCCGTCGCCCTGCATTCTGACCAGTGTCGTTTCTACCGTCATGATGTTCAACAGCTTTCGTGTCTCAGTGCCCGGAGGTTCCGCCGTCGACAGCGAGCGTCGATCCGGTGATGTAGCTTGCTGCGGGACTGGCGAGGAAGATTACCGCGGCATCGATTTCGCGTTGCGTCGCGGTGCGGCCGAGCGTGGATCCGGTCAGGAATTCTTCGAGAGTATCCGAAGGCATCTCGCCGATCATGTCCGTTTCGACAAATCCCGGCGCAATGGCGTTGACGCGAATACCTTTTCGCTTGGACCACTGATGTGACAGGTCGCGTGTCAGCCCGATCATCGCGGCTTTACTCGAGGCGTACGCGGCCTGGGGGAGAACGGATTTGACGAGGCCGAGGACGCTCGACACGTTGACGATACTCGAACCGGGCTCCATGACGCGGGCGCACGCCTGGGCCGCCCAGTACGCACCGAAGAGATTGACGTCGAAGACGGCGCGAAAATCCTCCGGACGCTCACGCGTGGCCGGTGCGGAATGCGTGACGCCGGCATTGTTTACCAGGATGTCGAGCTTGCCGAACTCACTGATCGTTTGTTCCGCCAGAGTGTCGCATTGCTGTGGATCGGTCACGTCGGTCGGCACGATCAGCGCGCGTCGGCCGAGTTCGGTCACAGTTCGTGCAACCGGTTCGAGAGCTTCCCTGCGGCGTCCGGCCAGAACGACGTCTGCGCCCGCTTCGGCCAGCGCGCGGGCGAAGCCAGTACCTAGACCACCGCCCGCGCCGGTGACTATTGCGACGGAGTCTGTCAGTCGGAACAGATCCAGGATGGGCGTCCGGGTGTGTTGGTTCATGCGTGTTTGCCTGCTTTCGGGTGGGGGCCTTGCCTAGATTAAATCTAATTGCATAAGATTTAAACGCAAGCGCATCCCGACAGTGGAACGAGTATCGATGAACACCACCAGCAGTCCCGGACAGCAATCGATGCGTGTGATCGCCAAGGATCCGCTTGCCGACGGTGTAGTGGCTCTACGTCTGGCCGACGCGGCTGGGGGAAGTGTCCCGATGTGGGAGCCCGGATCACACATCGACCTTGTTCTGGATACCTCGATGACACGGCAGTATTCGCTGTGCGGCGATCCCTCGGACACCTCGACCTTGACCGTGGCTGTGCTGCGTGAGGGAAGTGGGCGTGGTGGATCGATCCATGTGCACGACAAACTCGAGACCGGTGACGTCATCGAGATCGGTGGACCGCGAAACCATTTCGCGTTGGTGGAAGCCGAATCGTATGTGTTCGTCGCGGGCGGAATCGGTATAACACCGCTGCTGCCGATGCTCCGCGCTGCCCAGGCGCGCGGCGCGAACTGGCGGTTGCTCTACGGTGGACGAACCCGTGGTTCGATGGCCTTTGCCGACGAACTGGCAGAAGAGTTCGGCGAGAACGTGTCCTTGCGTCCGCAGGACGAGTACGGGATCCTCGATCTGGCCTCGGCATTGGACGCGGCAGCACCAGGCACTGCGGTCTACTGCTGTGGGCCCGAGCCATTGTTGCAGGCTATCGAAGCTGTATGCCGCGAACGCGAGCACTTGAATCTGCATATCGAGCGCTTTTCGCCGAAGCAGCTCGAGGAGGGCGCAGTCGACGACGCTTTCGACGTCGAGCTTGCCCGCAGCGGTCGCACAATCGGCGTCGGCGCGGATGAATCCATCATCGACGCGCTGCAACGAGGCGGTGTGACCGTCGACTTCTCGTGCCGAGAAGGTACGTGCGGCACGTGTGAAGTTGCGGTGCTGGGCGGAAAACCCGACCATCGTGATTCGATCCTGACCGAGGAAGAGCAGGAAGCCGGAGACGCGATGATGATCTGCGTTTCACGCAGTCGCACACCAAAACTCGTCATCGATCTCTAGGCCACCACTCGAAGGGGAAAGATGCTGATCGACGTAGTTCCCGGGACACCTGGTTGTCTATGGTGACAACTGTTTCCACCGCTCCCCGGGTAAGCCGGGCGCTGGTACCTTCGTTGTGTTTCATCGTGATGACGACGGCCGTTGTGCAGACATCGGTGGTTCCGCTTCTGCCTGCCATGGCTGAGCAACTCGATGTCGGTCCATCTGCGGTTGCCTGGGCTTTGACCGCGAATCTCCTTGCAGCCGCTGTGTGTACGCCGGTTCTGGGTCGATTGGCCGATCGGCGAGGTGCGCGCGGGGTGCTGTTGACCATCCTGATCCTGGTGCTCGCCGGATCGGTGCTGTGTCTTGCCTGGAAGAGCCTAGTCCCGTTGGTTATCGGTCGAACGTTGCAAGGACTGTCATTTGCACTGTTCCCGATCGGTGTTGCAGTCCTGCGGGGTGTGCTGAGCCCGGACCGGATGTCCGGCGCCATCGGGCTCATGTCGGGTCTCCTCGGTGTCGGAGGTGGAGTCGGCATGGTGGCAGCCGGCCTGTTGCACACGGGTGATGCTGATTATCGTCGTGTGTTCTGGCTGCTACTGGTGCTCGGTGCCATTGCGCTCGGGCTCGCATGGTTTGTCGTTCCGGCTAGTTCGCAGCCGCCGCTACCTGGCGGGCTCGACCCGCTGGGCACGGTTGCACTCGCGATCGGGCTGTCCGCGCTCTTGTTGGCGTTGGCAGAGGGAGGACGGTGGGGCTGGGGCTCAGCGCCGACGCTTGCTCTCGCGCTCGGCGGTGTACTTGTGTTGTGTGGCTGGTATTTACACGAACGGCGGGTCGTGTTGCCTCTGGTACCGCCAGGTCTGCTCACCGGGCGCGCTGTTGGCCCGACACACCTCGCGGCACTGCTCGTCGGCGCGGCAATGTACGTGCAATTCCTCGGAGCGGCGCAGTTCGTTCAAGTGGATCCCGCTGTCGCCGGGTACGGATTCGGCGCATCGGTGCTACAGGCAAGTGTTGTGTATCTGCTTCCGGGATCGATCGCCGGCGTCATCGCAGCCTCACTCAGTGGAAAACTGATCGGAAAGTTCGGCGGCGCTCGGGTTCTGATCGTTTCCTGCGTCATCGGCGTCGCAGGATTCACCCTGCTTGCTCTAGCGCACGATCATGCGTGGCAGCTGATCATCGCCTTGATCGTTGTCAACATTTTTGTCAGCGCCTCGTACGCGGCGCTGCCGGCTTTGCTGGTGGAGCGGGTTGCCGAGTCGGATACCGGGGTGGTGAACGCGATCAATGCAATCGCTCGCACCTTCGGCAGTTCGGTGGCGAGCGCGTTTGTTGCCGCCGTACTTGCGTCGATCACGTTGGCGGGTACGCAGATTGCCTCCGAACGGGCGTACGTCCTTGCATTCTGCGTCGGGGGTGTAGCGGCCGGAATGGCGTGTGTCGTGGCGATATGGGCGAGTCGTGTATCAAATGACAAAATTTGATTGACGTCTCATCAAGTGCGGAGTAACCTCAGTCACACGGCAGTGCAGCTGTCCCGCAACTCGAGCGGATCTGCGGTGACTGCAACCTCGAATTCATTGCAAATAAACCTGATTCGACCATTCGGTCCAGTCGTATCCGAGTCCTGCGAATGGGTGAATCCGTAGTACCCGGACTCTCACACACACAACTCGAACAAAGAGGAACTCACATGAAGCTTGACGGCAAAGTCGCACTCATCACCGGTGGCGGATCCGGCCTCGGTCGGCAGTCTGCGCAACTCTTCGCCTCCGAGGGCGCGTCGATCGCAGTTGTCGACATCGATCCCGAGCGTGCGGCCGGGACTGTAGATCTCGTGGAACAGCAGGGCGGCAAGGCGATTGCGATCACTGCGGACGTTTCTGTCGAGCAGGAAATTGTTGACGCCGTTGCAGCAACCGTGGATGCCTTCGGCAAGCTCGACATCGCATTTGCCAATGCGGGCGTGATCTCTCGCGGCGGCGTGCCGTCCGTTGCCGGCGGCGAGGTAGTCGAGTTTCAGGATCTCACCGACGGCGACTGGCAGGCAGTGCTGGGCGTAAACCTCAGTGGCGTGTTCTACACCGCAAAGGCGGCAGTTCCGGCCCTGCGCGCCAACGGTGGTGGCGTCATCCTCGCAACCTCATCGGCTGCGTCGCTGCAGGCCTACCACGGTATCGCGATGTACTCCGCCACGAAGGCCGGTGTCAACGGACTCGTGCGCGGCTTGAGCCTGGATTTGGGCCGGTACGGCATTCGCGTCAACGCCATTGCGCCCACTCACGGAATGTCGCCCAACTTCCTGATGCCCGCGGGCTCTCCCGTCGTCGGCCAGTCCTACGAAGAGACTGCAGGACCGTGGGATTCGGGTATCTCCCCGATTTCGCTCAAGCTCAACCGCCCCCCGTCACTGCGCGACAATGCGCATGCAGCGCTCTTCCTCGTCTCCGAAGACTCCGCTTACATCTCCGGCGTCACTCTGCCGACCACCGATGGTGGCACACTGTCGCGCGTCGGCATGTGGTTCCCCGAGGATCAAGGAACGCCGACGCTCACCGCTGATGCCTGATGTGCGTCTTGTAGCTGATCGGTTGGACTGCGCGCCGCCGCAATAGTGTGCCCCGAGCGTGTGTTGACCGTCGAACATCTTTGATTTCGTCAACTTTTCGAGGAGTGGCTCCATGACTACCACTGAACACATACCCGCGAACCTTGTAGTCGATTTCGATATCTACGACCAGTCGCTCGCACAACCCGTTGATACGGTCCAGGCGCGGGTTGCGGAGTTGGCGGGTAAGGGCCCGGTTGTCTACTCGCCAACGCATGGCGGACACTGGATTGTGACGCGTTACAAAGAGATTCACGAAGTGCTTCGCGACACCGAGACGTTCTCCAGTTACCCGAACAACCTGGTGACCGGGCCGGGAGGCATGGGTAAGTTCATTCCGATCGAACTCGATCCACCGGAACACACCGGCTATCGCGTTGCACTGCAACCGCTGTTCAGTCCCAATCGGATGAAGGCGCTGACCGATGAGATCCGTGATGTGATCAACGAGTTGCTCGACGGATTTGCCGGGAAGGGTGAAGCCGAGTTCATTTCGGAGTTCGCCCATGAGCTTCCCACTCGCGTGTTCCTGACTCTCATGGACTGGCCTGCCGACGACGCACCGATGTTCACCGAGATGACCGACACCGTCTTGATGGGAAAACCTGGTGCAAGCGAAGAGGAGTCGAGTCAGGCCACCGTTGCGGCCGGGCTCGAGATGATCGGGTACTTCCAGAAGATCGTCGACGAACGTCGTGCCAACCCCGGCGATGACATCACGTCGACGCTGATTCACACCGAGGTCGAACTCGAAGACGGAAAGCGACTGCTGACCGATGAAGAGCTCAATCGGATGTTCTTTCTTCTTCTCATCGCCGGTCTGCATACAGTGCAGGGATCGTTGGCGTGGAGCATCATTCACCTGTTCAACAATCCGGACCAGCGTGATGCCCTCGTCGACGACGAGACATTGATTCCGAGCGCGGTCGAAGAAATCCTCCGTATCGAAGCTGCGGTGATACCGGGGCGGGCCGCAACCCGGGATGTGGAACTCGGTGGTGTGCAGATCAAGAAGGGTGAGCAACTGATCCTGATGTTGTGCTCGGCAAATCGGGACGACACCGAATTCGAGGATCCAGAAGAGCTGAACCTGGAGCGACATCCCAATCGGCACTTGTCATTTGGATCTGGTGCGCATCGTTGTATAGGCTCGCACCTGGCTCGTATCGAGTTGTCGTTGGCACTCGAAGAACTACACCGGCGAATCCCGGACTACGAATTGATCGAATCCGATCCGCCGATCCTTCATGCCGGTCAGGTGCGTGGTTGTGCGCGTCTGCCGATTAGGTTCACTCCGGAAGCGTGATGCGTAGCCCATGCCGTGTCCCAAGCGCGGCATGGGCCCCCTCGCTGTGCGATGCTCCGATTCCTGATTCCGGCTGAATATTCCCAAATAAGTTGAACAAGACAGTAATCAGAGAGATTGAGGAATTACATGGCAGCGACGATTGGCTCTGCCCTGCAGTGGTGGGCGCGGACCAGAGGTGATCAGAATGTGATTGTCGTCGACGGCGAGGTGCTGACCTATCGACAGTTGCAGGACTGGTCGAGCCGTGTAGCTCGGCGACTCTCCGAATCCGGTATCTCGCCGGGTGACCGCGTGGGACTTCTCGGTCCGAATTCACTCGAGTGGCCGGTGCTGGCTCTCGGTGTGATCAAGGCGGGTGCGGTCCTGGTACCGCTCAATCCTCGGCTCAAGCCTGCCGAGTTGCGGAAGATCGTCGATGATTCCGGGTCGACTCTGGTGATCACGCCGGAGGAGTACGCCGGCGGCGTCGCGGAGGCTGTTGCACTCGGCAGTGGCTTCGACGTCCGGCGGTTCGACGAATTCATCTCTCTACGTGAGGGATCGGCGGACGACTTCCGAGTCGACATCGATCCGGACGACCCCACCGCGCTGATCTTCACGTCCGGGTCGACTGGCTTGTCGAAGGGCGTCATCTGCACCAATCGAACACTGCTGAGTATCGTTTTCGAGGCCAGTCTGACCGAAGAGGGTCTGCGTCCGGGGACAACAACTCTGCTTGTGCTTCCGTTGGTGTTCACTCCGGGTCTTGTGTGGGGTCTGTTGATGACAACCGTGCTCGGGGGCACACTCATCGTCGAGAAGGACTTCAACCCCGGCCGGGCAGCAAAGTTACTGGGCGAAAACGACGTTCAGGCAATATTCGGTGTTCCCCTGATCTTCGACGCCATCTCGCGGGCACCGGAGTTCGAGACAGCGGATCTGTCGTCGTTGCGCACTGCGATTGTCGGCGGCGCTGCCGTCGCGCCGGCGTTGCTCGAGCGTTGGGCTGCCAAGGGTGTTGCGCTCCGTCAGATCTACGGAATGACCGAAGCGGGAGGTGTTGCCACTGCGACACCCGTCGCCGAAGCTTTTGATCATCCGGACACCTGTGGAAACGGGTCCATCTTCACGTCTGTGAAGGTGGTACGTCCTGATGGAACCGAAGCCGAACCAGGTGAAGAGGGCGAGATCCTGCTGAGCGGTCCAGGTGTCACGCCGGGGTACTGGAATGATGCCGACTCGACCGCGGCTGCCTTGCGAGACGGATGGCTGCACAGCGGCGACCTCGGTACGCGGGATTCCGAGGGACGCGTCAAGTTTGTCGACCGCCTCAAAGATCTCATCATCACCGGCGGGATCAATATTTCTCCGGTCGAGATCGAGCGAGTAATCGGCGAGATGGACGGAATCGAGGAGGTTGCGGTTATTGCCGCAACGGATCCGCGATTCGGTGAAACCCCGGCAGCGATCGTCACAGTCACCGGATCGGTAGACGAGGCTGCGATCATCGAGCACTGTGATCGTTTGATGACCGACTACAAAGTGCCGCGCTACATCGTGATCCGAAACGAGCCCCTGCCGCGTTTACCAAGCGGCAAACTGTCGAAGACGGCCATCAGGTCCGAATACTCGGATGTTGCGGACCGATTCGAGAAGATGCGCTGACTGCGCGTTGGGATGATCAAGATTGGAAAATGCAGTGACTGGTATCGGTAGTGAGTCCGTAGTCGTTCTCGAGCGGGATCGCGAGATTGCGATCGTGCGACTCAATCGTCCTGATCGACTCAACGCGTTCACCCTCGAGATGCGGGATCGGATCCTCGAGATTTTCGACGAGTGCGACGCCGATGATTCGGTGCGGGCAATCGTGATCACCGGTACCGGTCGCGCATTCTGCGCCGGTGCGGATCTTGCTGCGGGCGGCGATACCTTTGTGCTGGAGAAGGACCCGAACGAGTCCGGAGCGCCGGCGGATTCGGGTGGGGAGGTAGCTCTGCGCATCTACCGGTCGACAAAACCGGTGATTGCGGCGATCAACGGACCGTCGGCGGGTGTCGGTGTCACCATGACCCTGCCCGCAGACATTCGGATCGCGTCGGACACTGCCAAGTTCGGGTTTGTCTTCACCCGGCGTGGTCTGGTTCCGGAGGCGTGCTCGACGTGGTTCCTGCCGCGAATAGTCGGCATCTCCACTGCACTGGAGTGGGCATTGGGCGGAGCGATGGTTCCGGTCGCGGACGCACTCGAACGGGGCTTGGTTCGTGAGGTGGTTCCTGCCGAACAGGTACTACCGCGAGCCATCGAGGTTGCGCGCCAACTCACGTCGGGAACCGCTCCGGTCTCGGTGGCGCTGACCAGGGCAATGATGTGGCGAATGCTGGGCGCGTCGGGTCCCGAAGTGGCACACGGCGCGGAGTCGATCGGCATCTATGTGCGGGGTACCTCGGACGACGTGAAGGAGGGGGTTGACGCTTTCCTCACCAAGCGAACGCCGGACTTCCCGGACGCTGTGTCGAGTGGGCTGCCGAACCTCTTCGAATAGGCAGTCGTCTGCGTCGTTCGATCTCGCCGGTTGAGTGCGTTTGTATCTGGGTATGTACTTCTGTGCATGCTCCGCTGTCGATGCTTCATCGAGAGATACGAGACACTAGATGGACTCTGCTGATGCTGAACCCCTCAGTAAGTCGGAACGCGCCGAACTCGAGAAGTTACGCGCCCAATTTGCGGCTACCAAGCCGACTGAGCGGCAACGGGCTGAGCATTCGGGGCTTCGGTGGATCGGCGTCTGGATCTTGCTCATTTTGATTCTTGTGCTGTCGTTCGCCGGTGTTCTCGCGCGTTATGCACGCAGCGAATTGCTCGATTCCGAACGCTACGTGCAGACGGTGGCGCCGCTGGGGTCGAATCCCGTCATCCAAGGTGAGATCACCAACCGGATCACGGATGAGATCGATTCACAGTTGGACATCGAGAAGGTGACAGCGGACGCGTTGGCAACGCTGACCGAGAATGCGGAGCGGGTGCCGCAGGTAGTGGTCGGTCTCGCGCCGGTCATTGCTGATCAGGCAAAATCGTTCATCCACCAGACAGTCGGCTCCGTGGTGTCCTCGGACGCATTCGAGAATCTGTGGGTCGAGGCGAATCGTGAAGCCCACCAATCCTTGACGGCGGTATTGACCGGCGACACGCGAGCTGCGGTCGATATCAGTGACAAGGGTGAGGTCAGCATCTCGTTGGCCCCGCTGATCGAGAAGGCGCGCAGCGCACTCGTCGATCGTGGGTTTGCTTTTGCCGACAAGATTCCCGATGTCGACAAGTCCTTCGTGATCTTCGAATCCCCGAAGTTGGTCAAGGCTCAGCGTCTTGTGTCTGCGCTGGACAAAGCGTCCTCGGTTCTTCCGTGGGTGATCATCATCCTCGCAGCCGGGGCAATCTGGTGCGCGCCCAAGGGATCGCGTCTGCGGACTTTGTCGCTGGTCGGAATCACCGTTGCCGTGGCGATGGCGCTCCTCGCGGTCGCACTCAGCATCGGGCGCGCGGTGTACCTGGACGACATTCCTGCAGACGTGTTGTCGCCCGCGTCAGCCGGGGTTATCGTCGACACCCTTCTCCTGCCGCTCAAGACCAGCCTGCGGGCCGTCTTCGTTCTCGGCGTTGTGATTGCGATCGTCGGCTATCTGACGGGTGGATCGTCGTCGGCGCTTGCCGTGCGCCGCGGATTCAGCAAGGCAGTCGACTCTGTCAGATCACCGAGTACGGATCGTGAACCACGTGCCATCGAGACGATATGCGCAAAATATATTGTGGCGCTTCGCGTTTTGGTCGTTGTCATCGCCGTGGCTGTACTTGTCTTCTGGCGCTACCCGTCGGGAGTTGTCGTAGCGGTGACGGTGCTTGTGACAGTGCTCGCGTTGGTTGCGCTAGAGGTGATTGCGCGGCCGGCTCGGGTGCATTAGGGCCTTCGGCCCCGTGCGCCTTTTTGGTAGTTCCGACTACCAAAAAGGCGCACAGGGCCCGCAGGGCCTCAGACGTACGGCGAGTACGCGGGCAGATCCAGCTGACCGTTGCCGGACAGGCCGATCACGATCACCTCAGGTTCGGTGACGGAACGCGCGTGAGCGATCGCACCCGCAACTGCGTGGGTGGATTCCGGAGCCGGGATGATGCCCTCGGCGCGGGCGAAGATCAGACCGGCGTTCAGTGCATCGTCCTGATCGATGGCGATGGCATCCATCAGTCCCAGATTGACAGCATGGGAGACCATCGGCGACATACCGTGGTAGCGCAGTCCGCCGGCGTGGATGGCCGGGGGAACGAAGTCCTTGCCCAGGGTGTGCATCTTGAGCAGTGGGGTCAGGCCGGCAACGTCACCGAAGTCGTAGCGGTACTCGCCCTCGGTGAGGGACGGGCAGGCCGACGGCTCGCAGGCAACCAGACGAGTCTTGGTGCCCTCACGCAGATTCCGTCCCAGGAACGGGAAGGTCAGGCCGGCGAGGTTGGAACCGCCGCCGGCGCAACCGAATACGGTGTCAGGGATGGCGTCGCCGGCTTCTTCGAGCTGAACCATGGCTTCCTGGCCGATGACGGTCTGGTGCAGCATGACGTGGTTCAGGACGCTACCGAGTGAGTAGTGCGTGTTCGGATCCTGCGCGGCAACCTCGACTGCTTCGCTGATCGCCATGCCCAGGGAGCCCGTGGTGTCAGGGTGCGATTTCAGCAGTGCGCGACCGGCTTCCGTCAGATCCGACGGCGACGGGTGGCAGATTCCGCCGTAGGCCTCCATCTGGATGCGGCGGTACGGCTTGGAGTCGAAGGACGAACGGACCTGCCACACCTCGACGTCGAGTCCGAGCAGCGCGCCGGCGAAGGACAGCGACGCGCCCCACTGGCCGGCACCGGTTTCGGTGGTGAGCTTGGTGGTTCCCTCGATGGCGTTGTAGTACGCCTGAGCTACAGCGGTATTCGGCTTGTGCGAACCGACGGGGCTTACGCCTTCGTACTTGTAGTAGATGCGGGCAGGCGTTCCCAGTGCTCGCTCGAGGCGGTGTGCGCGGAAGAGCGGGGAGGGCCTCCACATGCCGTAGATCTCGCGGACGGTCTCGGGGATCTCGATGTACCGCTCCGTCGACACTTCCTGCGCGATGAGATTCATCGGAAACAGCGGTGCCAGGTCCTCAGGACCGAGTGGCTCGCGAGTGCCCGGGTGCAGGTGCGGGGGAACGGGTTCGGGGAGGTCGGCCGCCAGGTTGTACCAGTGCGTCGGAACCTTCGACGGGATGGAAACGCCCAATGGTTCGAGCGAACGGTTGAGTGGGGTGGTGGTCAACTAACTCTCCTTCATGGATTTCGGTACCTGGTTCGCGGTATCGGGTGATCCAATGCTGGAGCGTTGCGGACCACCCGATCTCGTCTGGGCAGCACACAGTTGCGGCTGACCGTCAGCGGTCAGGCCACCAGCTGTGCGGGGCGGGGAAGGTCACGAGCCGATGGTACATCGAGTGCCCGCATGGTTGCTGAACCGTCTCGGTCTGTGGACTGGGCGAGGATCGAGTGAGCACGGTTTGTCTCGAGTGAGCATGGACTTCAGCAGGCAGGAAACCGTGCTCACTGTGCAGAAAGGGTGCTAGCTCCGGCACGTACCATGAACCCGACAGATGAACGAGATGAACGGAGGCGCAGTTGCGATGGCAGGCCTGACCTCGCGCGAGCGGATGATCCGCAGCGCCGTCGAGTTGATCAGCCGCAACGGCATCGACGCGACCTCGTTCAACGACGTGATCAAGCACAGCAGCGCCCCGCGCGGGTCCATCTACCACCACTTTCCGGGCGGCAAAACCCAGCTGATGGTCGAGGCCGTGCAAGCTGCAGGCGCCGTCATCACGCGTCGGATCAGTGCGGCGTCGGCTACCGGATCGCCGGCCGACATCATCGATGCAGTCGGCGATATCTGGCGTCGCAACCTCGCGAACTCCGATTTTGCGATCGGCTGTCCGATCATCGCCGGTGGGCTCGCCCGGGCGAGCGAACCCGAAGTTGCGCAGGCCGCTGCCGAGGTTCTGGCGGGTTGGCAGACACTTGTCGAGACCGCGCTTGGTGAGGCAGGCTCACCGCCGGATCAGGCGCGATCGATGGCAAATCTGACCATCGCCTCGATCGAGGGGGCCGTTGCGCTGTGTCAGACGACGCGCAGCATCGAGCCCCTCGAACGAGTGATGGCAACCCTGCAGGATCTGTCGGAAATTACTGTGGCGCACCGATATTAAGTTCGTCCGGATGTGCGCCGACGCGAGTGCCGTCGTCGAGCGTGGCGATTTCGCTTAGGTCGAGTTCGGTGAGTTCGAAGTCGAACACGTCGATGTTCTCCGCGATGCGGGCATCGTGCACGGACTTCGGAATGACGATGAGGCCGTTCTGCAGATGCCAGCGGATCAGTACCTGCGCGGCCGACTTGCTGTGCCGATCACCGATTCGGGTGATGATCGGGTCCGTCAAAAGTGTGTTCGGCTTCGACGCCGGACCCCATCCCGCGTTACTGGTCCCACCGAGTGGGCTCCACGACTCGACCGCAATTGCGTGCTCGGCAGCCTTGGCGCGAATGGCGTGCTGGGGGAGATGGGGATGCAATTCCACCTGGTCCACAGCGGGAAGCAGCCCACCTCGGTCGACAAGAAGTTGCAGGTGGTGGGGTTC
The DNA here is from genome assembly GCF_013277795.1 of Rhodococcus sp. MS16. Classification (NCBI taxonomy): domain Bacteria; kingdom Bacillati; phylum Actinomycetota; class Actinomycetes; order Mycobacteriales; family Nocardiaceae; genus Rhodococcus; species Rhodococcus sp. MS16. The sequence continues at coordinate 648,211 of NZ_VBTM01000003.1, read as the reverse complement.
GAAGTTACAGACGCCGACGGCTTTCGCGCGGCCTGATTCAGCGATCTTCTCCATGGCGTCCCAGGTGCGGAGCAGTCGTTCCTTGTCCTGGAGCGGCCAATGGACGAGGTACAGATCGACGTAGTCCACGCCCAATTTCTTGATGCTGGTATCGAACGCTGCCAACGCCGGTTCGTAGCCCTGATCGGAGTTCCATAGCTTTGTGGTCAGGAAAACGTCCTCACGGGCAACGGATGATGCCGCGATGCCGCGTCCTACGCCCTCTTCGTTGCCGTACGCGGCAGCGGTGTCGATGTGGCGGTAGCCGGCGTCGTCGAGCGCAAAGCGCACGGCGTGTTCGGTTTCGTCGTTGGTGGCCTGCCAGACTCCTAGGCCGAGTTGCGGGATCGTGGTTCCGGAATTCAGGCTGATGTCGGGGATGCTCATGTATTCAGGCTAGCGAGGCTGCAGGCGGATTGCCTGGCATCATGTATTCACGTGACCCGAATCCGAATGTTTGCCACCGACCTCGACGGCACCCTGCTGCGCTCCGATCGAACGATTTCGGAGCGGACGGCGCAGGCGATGGAGAGCGCACGCCTGGCGGGAATCGAAGTGGTGTGGGCGACGGCTCGGGCTCGGCATTCGGTGCATACATTGGCGAGCTCATGCGGGTTCCGGGGCAAGGCCGTGTGCGCCAACGGTGCTGTGATTCTTGATCTTGCCGACGGTACCCCGAAGATCGTCGACACTGTATCGATCGAAACATCCTTGGCAGCAACAGCAATGGAACAAATCCGCACCCTCGTTCCCGGCGTCGTGTTCGCGAATGTCGGGCCGACACAGTTCTTTGCGGAACCCGAATACGCTGCGCTGTGCGACTTCACGGATCACCACAGGCACGTCCACGAGATGGTTCTTGCCGATACGTTGCCGCTGGAGATCGAACCGATGGTGAAGATTGTTGCCCGGCATCCGGACGTGTCGAGTTCCGATCTCTACCGAACCGCCGCGGCAGCCGGAATTACCGGCGTCGAACTCACTCATTCCGGTGCCCCGTACATGGAAATGGCGGCATCCGGGGTGTCCAAAGCCAGTGCACTCGCACAATTGTGCGCCGCTGAAGGCATTGACCCGTCGGAGGTCGCGGCCGCAGGTGACGCCGTCAACGACCTGCCGATGTTGATGTGGGCAGGTACCGCCTTGGCGCCGTCGAACGCGCTACCGGAAATTCTCGAACTTGCAGACCGAGTGCTGGCGAGCAACGACGAGGACGGGGTGGCGAGCTACCTGGAGGAATTGGCGTCTTCGAACCACGGCTAACTCGCCAGTCTGGTGTGATCGCCGCCGGCGGCATGCTGCGCTAACAGTTTGATCGCATGCTCGACTGTCGCGGCGAGAATGTCCTCCGGCTCGCCGCTGAATACCTGTTTCTCAGTCTCGGCGACACCATGATCGACAACCCCGAACCACACTGTTCCAGGATCTTGGTCCTCCTGGGGTTCTGGGCCTGCCTCCCCGGTGACGGCCAGAGCCAGCGTGGCACCCATCAGGGTTGCAGTGCTGTGGGCCATGACTCGCACCGCGTCTTCACAGACGACGGGGCCGTCCGGAACGTGGAGCACGGAATGCTTGACCGCCGGACTGTACGCGACAATCCCACCACTGAACCAAGACCCGGCATCGGGCGCCTTTCCCAGGTGCGCAGCGATATTTCCGGAGGTCAGCGACTCTGCTGTTGCGACAGTCAAACCGCGTCTTGTTGCTGCGGTTGCCAATTGCTCACATACGTCGTCGAGGCCGCGTTCAATGGGGAGTTCAGGTTGCGGATCGGTGCTCACCTCTATTGTCCTTTCAGTTCGCAGAAGAAGTGTGAAAACGTTCCCATACCCGGTGCGTTTTCAGCAGTTCTGTTACGGCGGTGACTGCTTCCTCCGGGGTCGGGGCAACTACCACCCCGAATGCCGAGTCGTCGATTCCGGCAGCCCCCAGTGCAAGAATACGGGAATGTTGTTACCTACCAAGTCGAATACACCTTCCTCGGTGTAGAACTTGGTCGCGAACCCGCGAGTGTCGCGCACAGTATCGGCTGAGCCGCGTGAGCCCAGTACCGTCGAGAAGCGAGCGAATGTGGGGTTTGTGTTCCTTTGGCAAAAAGTGCTGCCTTGCAGATACTTTCGTCGGATCCGTTCGCGACGGAGTTGCCGTGAGCGGCAGCCCCACACGCATGCACAACCCGCTCGGGAATGCGCTCGTGATCGAAGTGAGTGATCTTCTCCCGGAGATGATGATCCTGAAGGAGCGTCGGACCACGTTCGCTGACGGTCAACGATTGGTCGGTCTTGTAGAGGTGAGTTCCGATCGCAGTCGTGAGAAATTCGCCTTGTTGTGCCCGGCCGTGGCTGTCCGTCGCGGGCTCGGCTCCTGCGACAGTACGTACTTCGGGCTGTCTCTGATCTTCTTCAGGAGACAGCGGCGGGCGTGGTTGGACGGGCTCTCGGAGGTCCGGCGCCCTGGGAGCAGGTGCGCCTGGGATGTACGGTGATGAAGGCATCGGACAGCCCCTTCTGTTCGTCACACATCGTGCGAAGAGAATTCCTCTGACAGAGCCCTACCCAACAGATGATTCGACAAACATGGTGCTGCTGAGAACCGGTCGTGTTGTTATTCGACCATCGGTAGTGGACGCGAGGCGCGGCGGCAATTTCAGCCCGTGACGGCTTTCGGTCCGAAGCCCACACCACAATCTGTCATGAACTCCGTGAATACGCGATCGAACCGGTCCGGGTAGTCCAGGTGCGGGAAATGTCCTGCGCGGGGGAAGATTTCGACACGACCCAGGGGTAGTTCGGCGCGGGCGTTCTCGGTGTGCGCGTTGGGGATGATGGTGTCTTCGGCGCCCCAGACCAAGAGTGCCTGCAAGTTCTGGAACTTCGCGAAATGTGGTGTAGCGGCCACGGTTTGGCCCTGGTAATTGATCACCGAGCGGGCAGTGGCAAGGAAAGCCTGCCGGGTTGCGGCGTCGGATACCGTCGCAAGGCTCTTGCGAGCTTCACTGGCGCTGGCACCCAATTTGAACAGCCCGATCTTGTTGAACAGTTCGAGAGCTTTGTCGGTGACGTCGGTCAGCGTCTTGGACGCCAGGACGGGAAGAACCAGTTCGCTGCCGGGCAAGGTTGCGGCCCGAAGGAGTGGGCTGACTTCGGGGCCCAGGCCACCGCTGGCCACCAGGCACAGGCGCTCGACGCGGTCGGGGAACAGATACATGGCTTGCATGGCAACACCGCCGCCGAGGGAGTGGCCGACCAACGTGGCGGAGGGGATGTCGAGTGCTTCCAGGAGATCGCGCACGGTCGCGGCGTGGGCACTCAGGGAGTAGTCGCCGGCCGGCTTGTCGGACGCTCCGTGCCCGAACAGGTCGGGTGCGATGACGCGGTAGCGCCGCGACAGCGTCTCGATCTGCGGTTCCCAATTGGTATGTGCGCCGAGAAGGCCGTGGATCAGGACGACAACGGGGCCTTTGCCCTGGTCGACGTATTTCAGCTGGTCACCGTGCAGTACAACGGTCTGCAATTGATCGGTTGCCATGGTTGAGCCTTTCGGAGCGGCCGGTTTGTCCAGCGCTCGCGTGTTGTGATGGCCGCATCTCCGCCCCGACGCGGATTCACGGTATTTGTGACCGGGAGTTACCCCAGTTCCCTCAGTATGCCCATTGCAGGTCGTCCTGTCGTGGTCATACCGGGTGTTGTGACGAACCGCGATTGCTGTTGCGGCGGGAGACGTAGAACTCACTTGGCTGCGGATCAGGCAAAATCCTCGAGCTTTCCGAAGGTCAGGCCAACATCCCAGGGATGGACGTTCCACGTCTGGATGGCTGTTGTGGCGAAGATGCCTGCCGCTTCGATGGTCTCCTGCGACGCCGGCGCCGCGACGGAAACCCCTGGTTGATCGCTGGGAACCTCAGGCCAGACGCCGGTATCAGCGGGTGCGGGTGCTGCCTCCATGACGGCATTGGCTGCGCCGTCCTCGCTGATCACGGCAAACAGACAATGCGGCTGCGCTGGAGCGTCCCAGCCGCCCTGTTCTACCAGCCAGAATTCGCTGCGCGCCGCAGCGGAGAGAGCAACGTGTGCGAGTGCCAGCTCGAGTTCGTCCCACGGATCTCCGTCGACGGGGATGGGTTCGCCGAGTTGGAACGATCCGGCGGCTGCGGCGTTGTCGGCAGAGGCGAAGCGCGGTTGCACCGACAGGGTGCCAGACTGTGTGTCCAGGAAGGCAATTTCTCGAGATCTGTTGTCCGGCATCATGGTACGGGCGATACGTCCACGACCGAGCAGCTCGGCAAGACCTTCGGGATTATCGATGCTCCACAGACGGGTCTCGTCCTCGGACCAGGTGCGGATCATTCCACTGACGACGGGACTGATCAATACGGGTTCGAGATTCGTAGTGTCACTCTGTTCACTCATCGCGCGCTCCCACCGAAGTTCGTACCGCCGGACGGGTGCCAGGGGACTCTCGGACAAGTATGCCGCCTCGCGCTGTGCGCCTTTACTAACCGCGGACGGTTGGTAAAGGCGCACAGTAGGCGATCACATATGCGTGCCGCCATCGATTCGGATTTCGGTTCCGGTCACAAATGAGCCGTCCTCGGATGCGAGCATCGCGATCACGCCTGCCACCGCGGACGGGGGAGCAAAACCGTCACCGATGGCCGGTAGCAGCTTGCCGAGCAACGTGTAGTCGATATCGGCGGGGAATCCGGGGTCGGACGTCATTCCCGACGCGATGCTTCCTGGCGCGACGGCAACGGCACGCAGTCCCTGCTTGCTGTATTCGAGAGCAAGTGCATGCGTAAAGGATTGGATACCGCCCTTGGACGCCGCATAGGCCGCCATGTACGGGTGGGCAAACGTCGCGGAGGTGGAACTGAAGTTGACGACAACACCGCTGCCACTTTCCAGCAGAGCGGGAAGCGCCTCGCGTGTCATGAGAAAGGTACCGGTGAGGTTGACGCCGATGACGGTGTTCCAGAAGTCGAGCGACATCTCGTGGGTGCGTTCGGAGCGCAGAATTCCAGCGGCATTGACGAGGACGTCCAAACCACCGAGTGCCGTGATCGCAGAACCGATCTGTTGCCGAACGGAGTCCTCTTTCGAGATGTCGACGGTGACGACGGTGAGGCGGTCGCCATGGCCGGCGGCAGCTGCTGCGGCTCGAGTGAGTTCGAGTCCTGCTTCGGAAATATCCGCGGCAACGACGGTGCCGCCTTCTTCCAGGATTCGAGCCACCGTGGCTTGCCCGATGCCGGACCCGGCACCGCTGATGAGGATGCGCTTGTTGTCGAATCGGTTCATGAAAAATCTCCGGTCTGTGGAAGAAAACGGCGCTGCTACTTTTGATTCTCCGGAGAAGAAAAGCTCGAAACCAGGGGTTATCCCATTGAGCGAACACGTGGCAGTCGACGCTGAGCGAACCAGTGGCAGTTAACGCACTGCCGCAATCCAATTTACGTACAGCGCAAGGCTGTACGTAGCGCGGCGCTGGTCGGGTCACCGCGAGATGAAAGGAGGAATCCTGCTCGCCGACCATGCATTCCCCAACCGCCATGAGTCACGGGTGGAGCGAGTTTGACGCCAAAGCTCTTTGACCGTATTCCTGCTGCGAGGTCTTCGGCGAGCGTTAGGGCGAAAGATGCAACTTCGTAACGTGATCGTGCTGTGTGCTCGACACAAAAGCCCCCTCGGCCTTTGCGAGGCTGAGGGGGCTTCGGGTGTCGTTGCTACAGGCCTGCGGCCGTTGCCAACTCGGGCAGGTATGCACTCGGCTGGCCGAACAACTGCGCGCTGCTGTGCGCGCGCTTGAAGTACAGCTGAGCGTCATGCTCCCAGGTGATGGCGATTCCGCCGTGCAACTGAACGGCTTCGGAGGTGATCTGCTGGAAAGCCTCGGAGCAGTAGACCTTGGCGATCGCTGCGTCACCGACTGACTGTGTGGCCACTGCGGCGTAGGTCATGGACCGAGCCGTCTCGACCAGCGTGTACATGTCGGCCATCCGGTGCTTGAGGGCCTGGAAGGACCCGATTGCGCGACCGAACTGTTTGCGAGACTTCGTGTATTCCACCGTCTGTTCGACGATGGCTGCGGCAGCACCCACCTGTTCGGCGGACAGTGCAATCAAGACAACCGTTCGGATGCGATCGACCAGATCCGCAGACCATGCGAGAGGCCGCCCGCGAACACCGGAGAACGTGACCTCCGAGAGCGTCCGCGTCGGGTCCATGGTGGGGACGCGTCGGCGGGAAACACCTTCGGCTTCGGGATCGACTTCGTAGAAGCCGTCGGCCGTCAGCACCAGTAAGGTGTCGGCGACGTGTCCGTCGAGGACATAGGCAGCGGTGCCGTTCAACGCGTCTTCAGTGGCGGAGACTCCGAAGGAATCCCAACCGCTCGCACCCGCCCAGCACAGTGCAAGTGTGCTTTCGCCGGCAGCAACGCCGGGGAGCAGACGCGAGCAGGCGTCGGCATCGCCCGAGAGCAACAGGGCCTGCGCAGAGAGAATCGCGGAACCCAGCATCGGCGACGGCGTCAGCGTGCGTCCGAGTTCTTCCTGGACCACATGAACTTCCGCCAAGCTTGCTCCGACGCCGTCGAACTCCTCGGGAATCGCCAGTGCGGCGACGCCGATCTGCTCACACAGCTTGCTCCAGAGAGCGGCGTCGTAGCCGCTGTCCGTGGTGATGGCGGTGCGGACGGAAGCTGAGTCTGAATGCTTGCTCAGGAGGTCGCGTACCGACGCGCGCAATGCTGCCTGGTCTTCGGTGTCGATGCTCATGACGCAACCAGGGATGCGACGACCCGGGCGCGGTGCTCGGACGGAGTGCCCCACGCGGTAAGCAATGCTCGTACCTTGGTGAGCCACAGCGAGAGATCGTGTTCCATCGTGTATCCGATGGCGCCGTGAACCTGGAGCCCGACGCGAGCGGCCTTGTAGGCGGCGTCGCCGCAGGCAACCTTGGCAGCGGAGATGTCACGCGAGGCATCGGCCGACTGATCGCGCACCGACAGCGCGGCACCGTGTAGGAGCGGGCGAGCCATTTCGAGAGAAACGGCAACCTCGGCCAAGTGGTGCTTCATGGCCTGGAACTGTCCGATGACCTTGCCGAACTGCTTGCGCTGCTTTGCGTATTCGGTGGTGACCTCGAGGAGAGTCTGCCCGAGGCCCTGAAGCTGAGCAGCAGTGGCGAGGGCGCCCATGTCGAATGCGGCGGAGAAGTCGGCGGAGCCGAGCGACTCGCCGGCGGATACCTCGAAGAGCTTGCGCGAGAGGTCAACCGACGCCTTGGCTTCGCCGGGAACGCCGAGGCTGACTTCGCCGTCCTGTGCCAGCAGAACCAGGTCAACAGAGTTGGCATCGAGCGCAAACGGTGTGTGCGGGGGAGCTGCGACCGTGGCGAGCGAACCTTCGGCAAGAGCGGAGAGGCGCTCGGGTGCAACAGAAGCCAGCAGAGTCGGTGCTACTGCGATGGTTTCGACGACCGGGCCAGGTACCGCATGGCGACCGAGCTGCTCGAGAGCAACAACCAGGTCGACGGCGTCGGCGCCCAGGCCGTCATGCTCTTCGGCGATGACAAGTCCGTTGACGCCGGTCTCGGCGAGGCGCTGCCACAGCTTCTTGCCTGGTGCGGTGTCACCGTCGTTCCAGGATCGGATGACGGCGGGCATGTCGGACTTGGTGAGCAACGCATCGATGCTCGCAGCGAAGTCCTGGTGGGAGGAGTCGAGCGCGAATCTCATCGGTCCGCCTTAGGTAGGCCGAGCAGACGCTCAGCGATGACATTTTTCTGAATCTCGTTGGTGCCTGCGTAGATCGGGCCGGACAGGGAGAACAGGTATCCGTCCATCCAGTTGTCGGCCAGTTCAGCTTCGGGGCCCTGCAGTTCGAGGGCGGTCTCGTGGGTAGCGATGTCCCACTCGGACCAGAAGACCTTGTTGATCGAGGACTCGGCACCGAGTTGTCCACCGTCGGCGAGACGGGTGACGGTCCCGAACGTGTTGAGCTGGTAGGCGCGAGCGCCGATCCAGGCGTCGGCGACCTGATTGCGCAGAGCGCTGTCGTCCGTGCGTCCGCTGGCCTTGTACAGCTCGAGAAGGCGGTCGACGGTCGCGAGGAAGCGGCCGGGGCTACGCAGCGAGAGGCCACGCTCGTTGCTGGCGGTGCTCATCGCGACGCGCCATCCTTCGTTGACGCTGCCGATCACACCGGACTCACCCGGGTTGGCCGGGTCGTCGGGAACAAAGACGTCTTCGAGGAAGATCTCGGCGAAGCCGGGCTCACCGTCGAGCTGATCGATCGGACGCACGGTGACGCCGGGCGAACGGAGGTCGAACATGAAGTAGGTAATGCCCTTGTGACGCTGTGCATCCGGATCGGAGCGGAACAGGCCGAAGCCCCAGTCCGCGTAGCTGGCGCGTGAGCTCCACGTCTTCTGGCCGTTGAGCAGCCAGCCGCCGTCGACCTTCTTCGCGCTCGAACGCAGGCTGGCGAGGTCGGAACCGGACTCGGGTTCGGACCAGGCCTGTGCCCAGATGTCGTCGGCGCGTGCCATGCGCGGCATGATGCGTGCCAGCTGCTCGGCGTTTGCATGTTCGAAAAGTGTGGGAGCCAGCAGGAAGATGCCGTTCTGGCTCACGCGTCCGGGTGCACCCGAGCGGTAGTACTCCTCCTCGAAGATGACCCACTCGAGCAGTGACGCGTCGCGTCCGCCGAGTTCCTTGGGCCACGAGACAACGGCGTAGCCGGCGTCGGCGAGAGTGTGCTCCCACTGACGGTGCTCTTCGAAGCCCTCGGCGGTATCCATCGACTTCAGGGGAGTGGCGGGCACATTCGCCTCCAGGAACGAGCGGACCTCGTCACGGAATGCGGTTGTGGCGTCGTCGAATACGAGATCCACTAGTTTGTTCCTTCCTGCGGTGTGCGAGCACTGGCAGCCATAGCTTTGGCGTCGAGACCACCAAGCGAGTCTTTGCCTACCTCGGCGTTGTGAGCGTGAGCGAAGTGATGCAGACCGAAGACGGAATCGATGCCGTTACGCATCCCCATCTGATCCTCACACTGGTTGACGGCCTTCTTGGTGAGTGCCAATCCGAAGCGCGGCATCTCGGAGATGCGTTCGGCAAGTGCAAACGTCTCCTTCTCGAGATCGTCGCGGGAAACAACGCGGTTGACCATGCCGATTTCGTAGGCACGTTGCGCGGTGAATCGATCGCCGGTGAAGAGCATTTCCTTTGCAAATCTCGAGCCCACCATCCACGGATGGGCAAAGTACTCCACACCGGGGATGCCCATGCGGACAACGGGATCGGAGAAGAACGCGTCGTCGGCGGCGACGATCATGTCGCAGACCCACGCGAGCATCAGGCCGCCCGCGATGCAGGCGCCCTGGACCATGGCGATGGTGGGTTTGGGGATCTCCCGCCACCGGCGGCACATTCCCAGGTACACCTCCATCTCGCGCGCGAAACGTTGGTCACCACCGGGCTTGTCGACGTGATCCCACCACATGGCGGCTTTGTTCTCGTACTCGACGTGATGGTCGCGGCCCGGAGTTCCCAGGTCGTGTCCCGCACTGAAGTGCGGGCCGTTGCCTGCCAGGACGATGACTTTGACGTCGTCGTCGTCGACAGCGCGCTGGAAAGCGGCGTCGAGTGCGTACGTCACTACCGAGTTCTGGGCATTGCGGTAGTCGGGACGGTTCAGGGTCACGACGGCCACAGTGCCGCGGACCTCGTAGGTCACGACATCGGCTTCGAAAGGAACGGTCATGACTGTTCCTCGCGCAGAACTGTTTTGAGGACCTTGCCGGAGGGATTACGCGGGAGGTGATCGACGAAGCGCACTTCGCGCGGCACCTTGAATCCGGCGATCTTCTCCTTGAGGAAAGCGATGACGGATTCTTCGGTCAGTCCGGCACCGTCGAGCTGAGCGATGTAGACACGGCCCACCTCACCCATCCGGTGATCGGGAATGCCGATGGCAGCCGATTCGTGGACACCGGGCAGGCGAGCCAGCATTCCTTCGATCTCGGCGGGGTAGACATTGAAGCCACCGCTGACGTACATGTCCTTGAGACGGTCGGTGATGTCGAGATATCCACGCTCGTCGAGGGTTCCGACGTCTCCGGTGTGCAGCCAACCGTCGGCGTCGACGGCCTTGGCTGTGGACTCGGGATCGTCGAGATATCCGAGCATGACGTTCGGTCCGCGAAGCAGGATCTCGCCCTGGTCGCCGATCTTGACCTCGAAATCAGCCGTCGCGCGGCCCGAGCTCGTGGACACCGTGACCGGGTCGTCGTCGGTGCGGCACATGGTGGCCACCACTGCTTCGGTCAGGCCGTAGGCGGTGAGAACGGCGTCGAACAGTTCGCTTTGCATGCGCTCGACCAACGCGACGGGAACCGGAGCGGCGCCCGTGATGGCGATGCGCAGCGACGAGAGGTCGTACTCGCCGCGGCGAGGGTGATCGAGGATCGTCTGGTAGATCGTCGGCGCGCCCGGGAGGATGCTGACCTTCTCACGGTTGATCAGTGACAGGGTCTCGTCGATGTTGAAGACGGACACCGGCACGATGGTTGCACCGTTGAGAAGGCAGACCAGAATTCCGGCCTTGTATCCGAAGGTATGGAAGAAGGGGCTGATGATCAGGAAGTTGTCATCGGCAGTGACCTCGGCATTGTCTCCCCATGCCTGTGCGACGCCGATCGACTGGCGATGAGCGCTGATGGCGCCCTTGCTGCGACCCGTCGTACCGGAGGTGAAGAGGATGTCACTGACATCGTCGGGCGTCACCGCTGTAGCCCGAGCGTCGGCTTCGGTGCGGGTGTCGTCCGTCGCGAGGGCGAGGAAGTCCTCGAACTCGATGACGCCGGCGCGAGCGTCGTCGCCGTCTACCGGTACGCGGATCACCGTCGGAATCGACAGGTCGGGATTAGCGTCGAGCAACTGCTGGTATCGATCGGCCTTGAGGAACTTGCCGACGACTACCAGGGCAGCCGCGTCGACGCGCTCGACGATGTCGAGTGCCTCGGTGCCCGTGTATCTGGTGTTGATCGGGATAATTGCTGCTCCGGCGTACTGCGCGCCCAGCAGTGCAATCACCCAGTGGTGGGTGTTGGGCGCCCAGATGACAACACGGTCGCCTGCCTTCACTCCACGTGTGATCAGTGCGCCCGCAAAATCACGAACACGCTGGTGCAACTGTGCAAAGGTCAGTCGGGTGTCGCCATCGGCAATTGCCGCGAGCTCACCGAACTCCTCGGCGGCCCTGATAAGGGCTGATGGGATGGTTCTCGGTTGATCGGTCACTGGACTCCTACCTGACACGCTACCTAGCAAGTGCTTGGTAGGTTATCTTACATATGTGGACCAGAGCGAGAGCCCGGACGGGCAGATGACCGACGACGAGTTTGCGGCAGAAGTTTCGCAGTGGCTGGCAGAGAACCTGACCGGCAAATTTGCCCAGCTCAAGGGTAAGGGCGGACCGGGCAGCGAGCATGAGTTCTTCGAGCAACGCCTCGAGTGGGACAAGCATCTCGCGGCCGCGGGCTGGACGTGCCTTGGATGGCCAAAGGAGTTCGGTGGCCGCGGAGCGACCATCTCCCAGCAGGTTGTCTTTCATCAGGAGTACGCGAAGTCGGGTGCCCCGGCACGCGTCAGTCACATCGGCGAGGAACTTCTCGGTCCGACCCTGATCGCTTACGGAACCGACGAGCAGAAGCGTCGCTTCCTTCCGGGCATCAACACGGTCAGCGAGCTGTGGGCGCAGGGGTACTCCGAGCCCGGAGCCGGCTCCGACCTTGCCAACGTCTCGACGACGGCCCGTCTCGAAGACGGCAAGTGGATCATCAACGGCCAGAAAGTGTGGACGTCGCTCGCGCACGTTGCGCAGTGGTGCTTTGTCGTGTGCCGCACCGAGGTCGGATCCAAGCGTCACCAGGGCCTGAGCTTCCTGCTGGTGCCCTTGGATCAGCCCGGTGTGACCGTGCGTCCCATCCAGCAGCTCACCGGCACCTCCGAATTCAACGAGGTCTTCTTCGACGGCGCCGTCACGGACGCAGACCTCGTGGTCGGCGAACCGGGCGAAGGCTGGAAGATTGCCATGGGCCTGCTCACTTTCGAGCGTGGTGTGTCAACACTCGGTCAGCAGATCGGGTTCGCCCGCGAACTTCAAGGCGTCGTAAACCTGGCGAAAGCCAATGGCAGCGACCAGGATCCGCACATCCGCGAGAAGATCGCCCGCGCCTGGGTCGGGCTACGCGTCATGCGCGCCCACGCTATGCGTACTCTCGACGCGGTCGACGCCGGAACCGGTGGCGGCGAAGCATCCGTCGCAAAACTGTTGTGGGCCAACTGGCATCGCGACCTCGGGCAGCTCTCGATGGACGTCCAAGGTGCGTCGTCGTTGGTTGCACCGTGGGAGAATTCCGAAGGCCAGCCATCGGACATCACCGATCCCGAACATCTCGAGTTGGACGAGTGGCAGCGACTGTTCCTCTTCACTCGCGCCGACACGATCTACGGCGGCTCCAACGAAATTCAGCGCAACATCATTTCCGAGCGTGTGCTCGGTCTTCCCCGAGAGGCTCGCTAAATGTCTGACTCCACAGTGGTTTCGCCCTTGTCCGTAGCGCCGGAGGAAACTCCGGGCCACGGATTGCTGAAGGGTAAGAAGGCCATCATCACCGCCGCTGCGGGAACGGGTATCGGTTTCTCGACCGCGCGTCGTGTCCTGATGGAAGGCGGCGACGTCCTCGTCTCCGACTTCCACGAGCGTCGTCTCGGTGAGACCGTCGAGAAGTTGAAGGCCGAATTCCCCGGCCAGCAGGTCGAATCGATCATCTGCGACGTCTCCAGTACCGCACAGGTCGACGCACTCTTCGACGGCGCAGCCGAGAAGCTGGGTCGCATCGACATCGTGGTCAACAATGCAGGCCTCGGCGGGGAAACACCGGTCGTCGACATGACCGATGACCAGTGGGATCGTGTCATCGACATCACCCTCAACAGCACGTTCCGTGCGACGCGCGCCGCACTGCGCTACTTCAAGAGCGTCGAGCACGGCGGTGTTCTCGTCAACAACGCATCGGTTCTCGGCTGGCGTGCACAGCATTCGCAGGCCCATTACGCAGCGGCCAAGGCCGGCGTCATGGCCCTGACGCGTTGCAGTGCGATCGAGGCTGCCGAGTACGGCGTCCGCATCAACGCCGTCTCGCCGTCCATCGCCCGCCATGCCTTCCTGGCGAAGGTCACCAGCGAAGAACTGCTGGACCAGTTGGCGTCCGGTGAGGCCTACGGCCGCGCGGCCGAGGTGTGGGAAATCGCTTCGGTGATCGCGATGCTGGCGAGCGACTACACGACATACATGACCGGTGAGATCGTTTCTGTTTCTTCGCAGAGGGCGTAGGCCTGCCGTGCGCCTTTCTGGTAGCACCGACTACCAGAAAGGCGCACAGTGAAGCCCTGGATAGGATTGAAATCATGACGCCATCCCGAAATTCCGACGACACCGCAGGAAAATCCGGTCGCCGCGACGAGCTTCTCGCGATCGCGGCCGGCCTGTTTGCCGACCGCGGAGTACGGGCGACGACGGTACGCGATATTGCCGATGCAGCCGGGATACTGTCGGGCAGTCTCTATCACCATTTCGATTCCAAGGAGTCGATGGTCGACGAGATTCTGCACCAGTTCCTCGACGACTTGTTCGGCAAGTACCGCGAGATCGTGGCTGCAGGTCTTGACAGTCGGGCAACGCTCGAAGCGCTGATCGTCACGTCGTACGAAGCGATCGACGCGTCGCATTCGGCCGTCGCGATCTATCAGGACGAGGTCAAGCACCTGGTAGCCAACGAGCGATTCTCGTACCTGGTCGAACGCAACACCGAGTTCCGGGACCTGTGGGTGGGAGTGCTCGAGGCGGGGGTCGCCGACGGAAGTTTCCGCTCCGATCTCAATATCGAACTGGTCTTCCGCTTCATGCGCGACACCGTCTGGGTTGCCGTGCGTTGGTATCGGCCGGGTGGCACATTGACCGCGCACACTGTTGCAGCTCAGTACCTCGCAATTGTTCTCGACGGACTCTCTGATCCGTCTGCGGCAGCTGCCGCACCCAAAACTACTGCTGCACTATCGAACTAGGAGTAAAGATCATGTCCGAGGTTTACATCGTCGATGCTATCCGCACCCCGATCGGTAAGCGCGGCGGCGCACTGTCGGGAGTGCACCCCATCGATTTGGGCGCACACGTCATCAAGGCGGTTGTCGAGCGCACCGGCATCGATCCGGCAGAGGTCGACGACGTCATCTTCGGTTGCGTCGACGCCATCGGTGGCCAGGCCGGCAACATCGCCCGCATGTCTTGGCTCGCAGCAGGATTGCCGCAGCACGTTCCCGGTGTGACGGTGGACCGTCAGTGTGGTTCCAGCCAGCAGGCCGTCCACTTCGGTGCGCAGGCAATCCTCTCCGGCACCGCAGACCTGATCATCGCCGGTGGCGTGCAGAACATGAGCCAGATCCCGATCTCGGCAGCCATGATCGTCGGCCAGCAGTACGGATTCGACACTCCCTCTTCCGGTTCCGTCGGCTGGACCGAGCGCTACGGCGACCAGGAAGTGTCGCAGTTCAAGGGCGCAGAGATGATCGCCGAGAAGTGGGATGTCAGCCGCGAAGACCTCGAGAAGTGGGCACTGCAGAGCCATGAGCGCGCCAAGGCCGCCATCGCAGCAGGCCGTTTCGACAACGAGATCGTCACCATGGGCGACGCGACCGTCGACGAAGGCCCCCGTGAGACCAGCCTCGAGAAGATGGCGTCGCTCAACGTCCTCGTCGAAGACGGCCGGATGACAGCTGCTGTCGCAAGCCAGATCTCGGACGGAGCGAGCGCACTGCTCCTGGCGTCGGAAGAAGCCGTCAAGAAGCACGGCCTCAAGCCCCGCGCCCGGATTCATCACCTCAGCGCCCGCGGTGACGACCCCATCTTCATGCTCAGCGCGCCCATTCCGGCAACGCAGCATGCGCTGGAGAAGACGGGGCTGACCATCGAGGACATCGACATCGTCGAGATCAACGAAGCCTTTGCTCCCGTTGTCCTCGCGTGGATCAAGGAAATCGGCGCGGATCCGGCCAAGGTCAACGTCAACGGTGGCGCAATTGCCCTCGGTCACCCGCTCGGCGCCACCGGCACCAAGCTGATGGCAACGCTGCTCAACGAGCTCGAGCGCACCGGTGGACGCTACGGCCTGCTCACCATCTGCGAGGGTGGCGGCACCGCAAATGTGACGATTATCGAGCGTCTCTGACAAATCTGCTGTGCGCCGTTGTTAACAACGGCGCACAGCAGTTAGTTCGGGGTATCGGCCACCTGCACGTCGAACTTGACGTTGTCGCCGTCGACGCTGGTCACAGTTCCCGTCACGTCGTATTCGGTGCCCTGGTCGGTCAAGGCGCACACGACGGTCGCACCGACCTCCGCGTCGAGTCCTTCTGGGCAGGTGACGTCGTCGGGTGCCCTACCGACGGTCGCTGCAAGCTGGCTGGACATCTGGGCTGCGACTTTGTCGGCAGGTACCTGCTTGTCGCCGACGCTGACCGATGCCGAGCACGCTCCGGAAGCCAGTGCGGCAGCTACGCAGATTGCCGCAACAAGGTAATTTCTCTTCACTGTGTTCTCCCAGGTGAGCGCGGTTCCAGCCTCGGACCGGCAGGCCCTCGCTGATAGTAGACCTGGAATCAGCTCTTTGGACGATTCGGGCACGATGGATCAGCGTCGGCGAACCGACAGCGTGAACCCCTCCGGCATCAGGGTCAGACGCTCGACAACTTTCAACCGGTACTCGGGATCTGGTTCGACGGTGTACTTCTGCAGGATCGTTCCCAGAACGAGAACTGCCTCATGGATGGCGAATTGTCTTCCGATGCACGCGCGTTCGCCGGTTCCGAAGGGTTTGTACGTGTGGGCGGGGCGCGCTTTGATATTTGCGGGCAAGAATCTGTCCGGATCGAAGGCTTCCGGATTGTTGCCCCATACGGGATCTCGGTGCAGCGACGGGATGAGGACAAGCATCCAGTCGCCCTTCTTCATCGGGTATTTGCCAATCAACGTGGTGTCCTGCCGAGCGGCGCGGGCATAGGCCGGGGCCGTCGGCCACAGCCGCAGTGATTCGTCGAGGACGCGTCGGACGTACCTCAGTTTTGCGATCTTCTCGAATGCCGGTTCTTCCGTGCCCCACACGGCATCAACTTCCGCCTGCGCTTTGGCCAAGACCTCCGGATTCTGCGACAGGTAGTAGAGCGCGAACGACAAAGCGCCGGAGGTTGTTTCATGCCCAGCGACCAGGAATGTCACGACCTGGTGCCGGATGTTCAGCTCGTCGATCCGGTTGGGATCATTCTCCCGGGCAGCGCGCAGCATCAGTTCCAGAAGATCTTCGTGTGCGCCGCCGGGGCTCTCTCGCCGAGCGCGGATCACCTCGTCCACAACTTCGGCCATGTACGCCTTGCGCACGTCGTCGCGTTGGTCTGCTCGCCGTGCGAGGCGTCGGCCGAGGGCTGTGGATTTGAGGAACGTAGTCCGCTGTGAATGGGACAGGGTGCCGATCATCGCCTTCACAAACGGATGCTGTTCTTCGCGTTCGAACGAATCGAAGGAGTAGCTGAACCCAGTGCGACCGATTGTCTCGAGCGTCAATTTGGTCATGTCAGCCGAGATGTCGATGGGGGAGTCGGTGCCATGACGGTCCCAGTACGCAACCAGTTCGCCGGCCACGTCGAGCATCGTGCGGTGGTACGAGCGCATGGCTGTCTGGCTGAACGCGGGAGCCAGAAGATTGTGGGCCTTGGCCCAGTTCGGTTCGCTGTTGTAGGCCGTGAAGAGTCCGTCGCCGCCGATCCCTCGTAGGGCTTTGACGCCGGGTGCCAGGTGTTTTGCAAACCTGGACTCATCGGAGAGGTCGGCAACCATGTCTGCGCCGGATACGAAGACAAAGCGATTTCCGACTACGTTGCGTTCGAAGATCGGGCCGAGTTCGCGGCCGATGCTCACGGAGTTCTGCAGTGGTGTACGGACGTTGACACCCAGAATGTCGCCGAGGAGGGGGAGGCGCCAGGCCGGATGCGGAATAGCAGGCGCGCCCGTGTTCGGCGTTGCGTCGACGCTCATCGTTGTCCCCCGAGAAGAGTTCGCTTACTGAATTGGTGTCTAGTACGCAAAGTACGCCTTACTGAATCGGTGTCAAGTAGTAATCTGAGTTCGCCATGGTCACCCCACGTAAGCGTCTCGATCGCGAGCAGCGACGCACGCAACTCCTCGACATCGGTGCGCAACTATTTGCCGACCGGTCGTACGAGGATGTCTGGATCGAAGAGGTCGCCGAAATCGCGGGCGTCTCGCGTGGGCTGATGTACCACTACTTTCCGACCAAGCGCGACTTCTTCGCGGCGATAGTCGAGCGAGAGTCCCAGCACCTCCTCGACGTGACGGCGCCGGATTCGACGCTGCCCATCCAGGAGCAAATCGCGGCTGGGCTGGATGCCTACTTTGCGTACGTGAAGTCGCACAGTAAGGGAGTGCGCGCAATCAATGTCGGGACGTTGTCGGCTGAAGCGGGTATCCGGGCAATAGTCGAGCGCGAGTTGGAACAGCAACAGATTCGGATCCTCGACGCGCTGGGATTCGACGACGAGCGCAGGCAGATTGCCGCTGTCGCGGTGCGCGGCTGGATTGCCTTCGTTCGTGCGGTGTGCCTGAACTGGCTCGATCAACCGTCGATTCCGCAGGAAGAATTGCGTGTGATCTGTCTTCGCACTCTTGCCGGGGCGCTCGGAACGGATCTGAGCAGCACGCAAGAGAATTAGCGAAAACAGGCTGATCTCAGTCGATCTCGGCCATATTTCGAGATTTTCGCGTGATGACCGCACCGAATGCCGCGGCCAACGGGAACATGACGACGCCGTAGACCGCGGCCGGTACTGCCAGACGCACGTTGTCCATCAAGCTGACGGCAATGGTGATGGCCAAGGTGCTGTTGTGGATCCCGATTTCCATCGAACTGGCAATGGCTTGGCGGTCCTCGATACCGAAAAGCTTGGGAACGATGTATCCGATCGACAGACTCAGCAGGCAGAACAGTGCTGCGACAACTCCGATGTCGACGAGGTAGTCCGCAATATTCTCGCGCTCCGATATGACAGTGCCGACTATGACCAGCGCCAGCACGATGGCCGACCCGATGCGCACCGGCTTGTCCATTCGCTGGGCAAAAGCGCTACTGCGCAGGCGAACCCACATCCCGATTGCCACCGGAATCAGGACGACGGCAAAAACCTGCACAACCTTCGTGAACTGGAGGCCGAGGGTGTCGTCGGCGTCGGTAGGTTCGAAATAGCCGAGGGCGAAGTTGGTGATCACCGGCAGGGTAACCACGGCGATCACTGAATTTACTGCTGTGAGTGTCACATTGAGCGCAACATCGCCGCGAAAGAGGTGGCTGAACAAGTTGGCTGTGGTGCCGCCCGGCGATGCTGCCAGGAGCATCATGCCGACAGCGAGCAGGGGATCGAGATCGAAGGCGGTGACAAGCCCGAACGCGGCGGCCGGCAGCAGTATCAACTGGCAGACGAGGGCGATCGAGACTGCTTTGGGTGCTTTTGCGACACGGGCAAAGTCCTC
The DNA here is from genome assembly GCF_013277795.1 of Rhodococcus sp. MS16. Lineage (NCBI taxonomy): Bacteria > Bacillati > Actinomycetota > Actinomycetes > Mycobacteriales > Nocardiaceae > Rhodococcus > Rhodococcus sp. MS16. The sequence goes on along the minus strand of NZ_VBTM01000003.1, from coordinate 629,511 downwards.
GAGGGTCAGTGAGAGTCCGAGGCCGAACATGATGATCGCGAGTGCAATCGGAAGACCGACCGATGTGAGAGCTGAGTCCATGTGGCCACTTCCAGTCACTTGGGGAGAATTTTACTGAAACTACCGTGATGCTTGGGTTTGCGTGGCCATTTGGATGCATTCGTGTATCGGTCCGTGACGAGGTGGCTGAGCGCGGTTATCGTCGAACTATGTGCCGAAACATCACCGAACTCCGAGGACTCGAACCAGCTGCCACAGCGGAGGAGATCGAGGCAGCCTCTCGCCAATACATACGTAAGGTGAGTGGGATTGCCAAGGTCTCCGATGCCAACCGTGATGCCTTTGAACAGGCAGTTCGCGAGGTCACCGAAACCACGACGCGTTTGCTGAGTGCACTGCCGCCGCGCAAGCAGCCACCCCAAACCGTCCCGCCGTTGCGTCGACCCGAGGTTCAGGCTCGAATCGCTGCTCGTTCGTCCTGACCCGAGTGGATCTCACTGACATCGACGTGTGGGACGTCGAACCACTCGAACAACTTGCCGGAGGACTCGAGGGTGTCCTGGTTGCGCACCGTGTTCGAGACATGCGACGACGGCTGGACTTGTTGCGCAGGGAGGCTGCCTCCGACGAATTACAGATCCGTGAAGACGGTTCGGTATCGGCAGTCGCTCCCATTGCCGAAGGGCATCCCCTTCACGTTCACGCAGAGCTGCTCTCGGCTGCCGCGCGTGAGTTGATCGGGGAAGCTCTGCTGGTATCCGCGGATCTGCACCACGCACTGTCCGTGCGGTCGCAGGTGGGTACGGATCTGCGGGACAAGGCTTTTCGTGTCAACGAAGAGTGGCGCGCTTTCAGTCCGGCGCGCCGACGAGAAATAGTGCAGCGCGCGCCGGATCTGATTGCGAATCTCGACGGTATCCCGACAGGTGTGCGCAGTCCGGTGAATCTGCGACGTGTGCAGGCCGAACGGGCACGGCTACAAGATGATTCGGTGCGTATCTCTCAGGAACTGCACCGCGAATACTTCGGTGGACGTTTGAGCAATACCGGTGCGGGCCTCTGGTATGCGCAGCGGAAACTCGAGGATCTGAATGCGCTGGACGAGCTCCTGCACGAACAACCCGATCGCAAGCTGGTCCTGATGGATATGCGTTCCGGCGAGCGCGGGTTTGCCGCGATAGCGATCGGCGATCCGGATACGGCTGATCACATTGCCGTGACCGTTCCGGGGCTCAACACCAATGTCAAAGACTCACTGCGCGGAATGGTCGGGGAGGCAACACGATTGCGCGACGAGGCACAGCGTCAGCTCCACAGTGCCGGACGTGACGAAAGCGTTGCCACGATCGCCTGGATCGGATACGACGCCCCTCAAGTCATCGGCCCCGGAAAATTCGACCTCGGTCGGGCAAGTTTCGACGTGAGCCGTTCCGCGAAAGCGGGTATCGCGGCCGATGCACTGGGGAGTTTCTTTCACGGCCTGCGAGCGGGCGCTGCGAAGCCGGATGTGCACATCACCGCACTCGGTCATTCCTACGGATCCCTCGCGACTTCGCTTGCGCTGCAACGGGGTGCAAGTGCATCGGTCGACGATGTGGTGTTCTACGGATCTCCGGGTGTGCGAGCAAAGGTGGAGGCGGATCTCGGGATCGCGGATCGACACGTCTACGTCATGAAGGCCGAAGGGGACAGTATCGCCGGCTTCGGGCGCTTCGGTGGTGATCCGACGCGTACGGAGTTCCAGCGATTGTCCACAGCGGAGGGAATCACCCCCGACGGCGTGAAACATGAACGCGCCTTCGGGCATGCGGAGTACGCAAGAACCGGAGACAACGGTGAATTGCGGATGACAGGCTACAACCTCGCCGTTGTGGTGGCGGGGTTGCCGGAGCTTGCTGTCCTGGCCTGAATGCGCCGCCGGTAGTTTCGGTACAGACTGTGAGGGTTGTTCCTTCATTCGATCTCGAGGAGTGTTCATGCCTGTTTCCACCGTCACCCTGGCCGAAGGTCTGACCGTTAGCGCGCAAGGCTACGGCGCTATGTCGGTAGCCCCCGTGTACGGCCCGGTGGATCCGGCAGAAGCACTCGCGACGCTTCATCATGCGGTGGATATCGGGATCACCTTCATCGACACTGCAAACATCTACGGCGACGGTGCGAGCGAGCGGGCCGTGGGTAAATTGCTCGAAGGTCGGCGCGACGAGGTTCAGTTAGCCACCAAGTTCGGGTTAGTGGGCGGCATGTCGGCAGGTCAGCGGGGGATCAACGGCGATCCGGCCTACGTGGCACAGGCACTCGAGGAATCGCTCGGTCGACTCGGCGTCGACCACGTCGATCTCTACTACCTCCATCGTGTTGATCCGAGCGTTCCGATCGAGGACACCGTGGGCGCGATGGCAGAGCAGGTGAAGGCCGGCAAGATCCGCCACATCGGGCTTTCGGAAGCAACGGGAGACGAACTGCGCCGCGCCTATGCGGTCCATCCCATCTCCGCGATTCAGTCCGAATGGAACATCTCGAGTCGCGACGTGGAGAACAAGGTGGTGCCGGCCGCCGCTGAGCTCGGCGTGGGATTTGTTCCGTTCTCTCCCGTAGGACGAGGGTTCCTCGCAGGGTCGTTCGATCCCAGCGAGTGGGGCGAGAACGATCTGCGTCGACGCTTCCCGCGTTTCACGGACTCCGCGCTTGCCACCAACCAGAAGGTGCTCGACGTCGTGCGCGACGTGGGCGTCGAATCGGGAGCCACTCCGGCGCAGGTGTCACTGGCGTGGCTCGACGCCAAGGGACGGCATTACGGTCTGCCGTCGGTGTCCATTCCCGGCACCCGTTTTGCGGCGCGCGTGAGCGAGAACGCCGGCGCACTGGACATCGTGCTGACCGAGGATCAGATCGCCCGACTCGACGCGCTTGCGGCCATCACCGAAGGGGAGCGTTCGGCAGATCTTAACTGGATCTCGCAAGGCCGCGAGTAGTCAAAAAAGCCGTAAGCCTGGCGAACTACTAGTAAGATAACTGCGCGATGAAAAAAGTGTGGTTGGTCTGGGGTATCGGTGTATTCGCGTATGTAATCGCCGTCCTTCACCGCACTTCATTTGGTGTCTCGGGTCTGGCTGCAGCAGAACGTTTCTCGATTACTCCCAGTGTGCTGTCCAGTTTCGTAGTGCTGCAGATCGTGGTGTACGCGGGTATGCAGATCCCGGCGGGAGTGCTGCTCGATCGATACGGCTCTCGCATCATGATCGGCGTCGGCGCGTTCATCCTGACGTGTGCGCAGCTGACGTTGGCGTTCACGGAATCGCTGCCCGTCGCGATTGGCGCACGCATCGCGGTCGGGGCCGGCGACGCTCTCACCTTCATCTCCGTGCTTCGACTGGTTCCGCAGTGGTTCCCACCGCGGCAGGTACCACTGGTGTCACAGTTCACGGGAATTCTCGGTCAACTGGGACAAGTACTTTCGGCCCTGCCGTTCATGTTGCTGCTGACCGGGACCGGTTGGACGCTGGCTTACGGCAGCGCGGCCGGCCTGGGGCTACTCGCTTTTGCATTGGCGCTCAGCCTGATTCGTGATTCTCCGCCGGGAACCGAGATTGTTGCGGTTCCCGCCGGGGCAAAGGAGATCGGCCGCCAGATCAAGACGGTCTGGATGCGTCCGGGCACACGCCTCGGGTTCTTCAGTCACATGGGTACACAATTCTCGATCACGACATTTGCGTTGTTGTGGGGAGTTCCGTACCTGTCGTCGGCGCAAGGCCTCGACGCCGCAACAGTCGGTTCGCTACTGACCCTGTCGGTGATCTCCGCCATCGTTGCGGGCCCCATCCTCGGCATCCTCACCGGCCGGTATCCGATGCGCCGATCCTGGCTCGTTCTTTCCATCATGGTGAGCAGTGCGGTGATGTGGACGATCGTGCTGGCCCGCAGCGAACCGTCACCGCTGTGGTTGCTGACGATATTGATCATCGTGATCTCAATCGGCGGTCCGGGTTCGGTGATCGGCTTCGACTACGCCCGCACGTCCAATCCCAGTTCGTCGATGGGCACCGCTCAGGGAATGGTCAATATCGGTGGATTCCTGGCGTCGTTGATCGTGATCCAGGTGATGGGTGTGATTCTCGGCCACATGGGCGGCTATACCTTCGACGGCTTCCGGGTGGCCTGGTTGGTTCAGTACCCGGTCTGGATTCTCGGCATCATCGGTGTGCTTGTCACCCGGGGCAAAGCCCGACGCCAACTCGAGGCAGACGGAGTTCGGTTCCGTCCGATGCGCGAGGTTCTCCGAGGTCGTCGGCAGTAATTCATCCGCGACGGGTGAAGCGAGTGCATGTGCGCTCGTACCACCCTTGATGGATGAACGATCCATTGGACATCGGCCCGGTTGAATTGGTGGTGCTGGGGTTCCCAGGTTCGAGAGTGGACCCGGATACCGTCGCCGCATTGCAGAATATCGTCGAGCGTGGGTTCGTGACCCTGCTCGATCTCGTGTACATCGCCAAAGATCTCGATGGCAGCATCAGGCAGGTCGACGTCGATGAAGACCTCACCGACATCGGCCTGGCGATCCTGTCGATCGAGGCAAAGGCTCTGATCAGCGACGAGGATCTCGACGTGGTTCGTGAGTCCCTGGAACCAGGTACCTCAGCGGCAGTCATCGTCTACGAGCAGACGTGGGCGCGAGACTTCACCACCAAGGCCCGCGCAGGCGGTGGCGAGGTAGTTCTCCATGTTCAGATCCCACACGACGTCGTAGTGGCCGCAGTCGCTGCGGCGCTCTAGGTAGCTCAGGCATCGTCTCAAGCAGAGGAGATCAGCATGGTTTTTCGAGGTGGACGCAGAGGACGGCCGGGATTGCTCGGCACCGTCGCGCGCACAGCAGTGGTGGCCGGAACGGCAAAGGCGACGTCCAATGCCATGGATCGGCGTAGCCAGCGGAAGGCGAGCGAGCAGCAGGCGCAGTATGAGCAGTACGAGCAGCAACAGGCGCCGCCCCCGCAGCAGCAGGCCGCCCCGGCAGCGCCGCCGGCCGGTGACGACCTTGTCTCGAAGCTTCAGGAACTAGGTCGATTGCATCAATCGGGGGTCTTGTCCGACGAAGAATTTGCGGCGGCAAAAGCGCGGTTGCTCAGTTAGCTTTCACGCCAGCGTGATGTCGGCAATCAGACCGTGATGGTCGGATCCTTTGACGTCGATACGCTCGAGTGACGTCGCCACCGCGCCTCTGGTGAGGATGTGGTCGATGCCGACTATCGCGGGATACGGCTTGTCGGTCGGGTAGGTCGGGATCAGACCCGCACCTACCTGATCGGCTGCGCTGACGTACCCGTTCGTGAGGAGATCACGAAACTCCTTGTGTGAGTAAGTTGCATTGAAATCTCCGCTCGCTATGACGTTATCGCGACCGTCGACGTCGGCCAGGTAGCTGCCGAGCGTGCGCTGTTCCGCTGCCCAGACCGAGGCGGGCGAGATGTACGGCGGTGCGGTGTGGACGGCAAACAGTGTGACCGGCTGCGCCAGGCCGACATTCAACTCGGCCGCGAGTGTTTCGGGGGAGAATCCGTCCAAACTTCGTGTGGCGGACAGAGGGAAGCGACTGTAAATTCCCGCTCCACCTCCGCCGCCGCCATAGGGAACCAAGAACTGGTGGGGCAGAACATCCTCGAGCCCAGCGGTTTTCAGCGCGTCGGCCGCACCTGACGTCAACTCCTGCACCGTCAACACGTCCACGTCTCGATCGCGGACGGTGGCAACCAGAGATTCCGGGTCCGCGGAACCTACCATCAGGTTCGCCTGCATGATTCGAATGGACGGTCCGTGCGCGGCGCCGGTCGGCCCACCCACGTACAGCGGACCCACCGACCACGTGAACAGGCCAAGGACTACCGCCGATCCTGCGCACAGGATCCAGCGTCGGCCGAAGCCTGCGATCACCCCACCGATCAGGGGTGCAAACATCGCCACCGGGGCGAAGGACGCCAGAACAATCACCACATTGCGCTCTACGGCCAGACGCGTTGCGATCAAGGCAACAAGCCCGACGACGATTCCCGCCACCCCGATAATCATCGCGAGGCGACGTAGAGTTCGTCGTCGGGTTGTTGTCGTATCGGTGTGCATGTTCTCTATAGAAGCAGAACACCAAGATTCAGAGTCCGTGTCAGAGGGTATTTCTTGCCCTGCGGTCCCGGTCACGGTCGGCGAACATGACCTCCATCCGAGCTTTGATCTCTGCGGTACTGATTGCTCCACCGCGTGGGGCAGAGTTCGTGGCGGTAATCGGGGATGTCGAGGATTGCGGAATCTGGAAGCCCATGGTGAATGTCCCTGTCCTGGTTGGAAGATGTGGCGATCTTTGCAGGAGTGGTGGATTACAGGCCGGCGCCGGTTTCGAGGAGTTCGAGTTCGGTGCCTAGGTGATCGAGCAGGGGGTTGAGGTCCGGAACGGCTCTTCGGCAGCTGGTCAGCCCGAATGAAATCTGATCGTCGCTGCTGGTGCAGGTGATATTGAGAGCTTGTCCGGTTGTCGGGATCGACAGCGGGTGGAGGGTGTCGAGACGGAATCCGTTCCAGTACAACGGTGTACGCGGACCGGCAATATTGGAGATGATGATGTTGAACGGCGGCCGCTGCGGTCCCCGCTGCCCGACAAGCATTTCCATTCCGAGGGGAGCGATTCCGAGGGCGCTCATGGCGAGCACCTGGGCGGGACTCATCGCGCGGAGTGAGTCTTTTCCTTCATTCATGCAATTGCGTATCACGTCGAGTCGGTCGGTGGGGTTGTCGAGGTGAGTAGCCAAGTTGCACATGAGCAGTCCCACGCGATTACCGCCAGCGGTGCGATCGTCGGCGTTGTCGGTGGCGCGCAATGACACGGGGACCATAGCAACCAAGGGGGCGGACGGTAGCGCGTCTCGCTCGTGCAGGTAGTGGCGGAGGGTGCCGGCGGACATTGCCAGAATGATGTCGTTGATGGTGGCGTCGGAGTGCTTGGCCAGCAATCGGATCCGTTCGAGAGGGAAGGAACGGGCGGCGATGTGGCGGCTTCCACCGATCGGAACGTTGAACAACGAGTGGGGCGCGGTCACGGAGACAGCGCTGCCTTTGCCGCGTACGGCGCGGTCCATGGTGCGGACCGTCGTCGGTATCAGTCCGGCCACCTCACCGACGGCGGCCCGAGATGCTCCCCACAAGGTTGCAGGTAGGGACGATCCTTGCGCGCTGGACTTTGCCGAGACCGGTGTCGGCACCGATCTCAGTGAGTGCGGAACCTGCCAGGGGGCGGACATGTTTCGACGGTGGGGATCTTCACTCATGCTCTCGCGGAGCAGCCTCATCGCGCTGGCTCCGTCGGCGAGGGCGTGGTGGATCTTGGTGTACACGGCGTAGCGGCCGTCGGTGAGCCCTTCGATCAAGTGCATTTCCCATAGTGGGCGGCTGCGGTCGAGCAGAGTGCCGTGCAATCTCGAGATCAATGCGGTGAGTTCGGTCATGCCGCCCGGGGTGGGAAGTGCATCGCGGCGTACATGGTGCTCGATGTCGATCTCGTTGTCGGCGAGGGTTTCCCATCCCCACTGGCCAAGCGAGGTGAGGGAGCGCCGGGCCCGCTTACGGAACACTTCGGCTACTTTGCCGCCGGTGAGGGCGATATCGAACATCGCGCGCATGTCGGTTGCGGATGCTCCGTCGGGTGGGGTGAAGATCGCCAGGCCACCGACGTGCATCGGGTTCTCGCGGGACTCGCCGAGAAGAAATAGCGAATCGGTGGGTGCCATCGGTAACAGCATGCATGTCCTTCACTCATGAAGTCGGGGTTGGTGCGCGTAGGTCTTCCCGAGAACTGGTATTCGAGTGGGTGTTATCGATCGGTCGTGGACTTTCGGCGTGGTCGAAGTCACATTGAAGTATCTCGCTATCGGTTCTACAGCCCGGGCACGGTCGGCGCTATTCGACATGTCAGGGCACTGACCTGGACGTTTGCTTAGGTGGCAGGTAGGGCATTGTGGGTTGAAACTAATCATCAAAATGAAGTGATATGTCTCACATTTCGAGTGTTGGTCGGTACCTGCGTCCGTTCCGACCGCACTCCTTTTTTGAGGCGTCTGCGCCCGGGTCGCGAAAGTGCGCTGCGTTGACGGCCAGGCCCGTGTGGGCACATTATCGAGAGGTAACGCGACGGTGCATCATCGACGATGCCGCGGAATCGAAGTAGCACATGGACGAGAACGATCCACTCCAAACGCGTCGTGACGTGCTTCCGTTCATTTCGGATGAGCTGCGAGAGGCGGGATTCGACGATGCCCGTGAGATCGGGCGCGGCGGCTTCGGTGTGGTGTACCGCTGCACGCAGGCCGGGCTGGACCGCACGGTGGCCGTGAAGGTCCTTACCGCCGACCTCGACGAGGAGAATCGGGCGCGCTTCTTTCGGGAACAGCGAGCGATGGGGCGACTGACCGGGCATCCGAATATCGTGGGTGTCCTGCAGGTTGGAACCACCGATACCGGTCGTCCCTACTTGGTGATGCCCTACCACCGTCAAGGGTCCGTCGACACCAAGATTCGCGAGAACGGCCCGCTCGACCTGGAGGAAGTCCTGCGGCTCGGGGTGAAGATGGCGGGGGCGCTCGAGACCGCGCACCGACTCGGCATTCTGCATCGCGACGTCAAGCCTGCCAATATTCTGCTCACCGACTACGGCGAACCGGCCCTGACGGACTTCGGAATCGCACACATTGCAGACGGTTTCAAGACCGCGACCGGCACTGTCACGGGCTCGCCCGCGTTCACTGCCCCGGAGGTTCTCGGTGGTGAACCGCCAAGTCCCGCCTCGGATGTGTACGGGCTCGGGGCCACTCTGTTCAGCGCCCTCACCGGGCACGCGGCATTCGAGCGCCGCAGCGGCGAGCAGGTTGTTGCCCAGTTCCTACGGATCACCGCGCAACCGGTACCCGACATGCGCGAGCACGGTTTCCCCGACGACGTATGTGCCGTCATAGAGAAGGCAATGTCCCGCGATCCAGGGGACCGTCCTTCTACGTCGGTGCTCGGTGAGAATCTTAGGGAGTTGCAGGTCCGCCGCGGTTTGCCGGTCGATGAGATGGCGCTACGCGCCGCCCCAGTGGCCGACCCACGGGATCCGCAGCCGCCGTCGGCGCGATGGCATCCACCCGCATCGCCGGTGGCTCGGAAAGCCGATAGAAATCTGCCGCTGGAGCTGACGAGCTTCGTCGGTCGTCGCACCGAGCTGGCGGAGGTGAAGAATCTGCTGTCGGTGTCCCGGCTGGTGACGTTGACGGGGATCGGTGGTGTCGGTAAGACGCGTCTCGCATTGCGGGTCGCGAGCAATGTCCAGCGGGATTTCGCCGATGGCGTGTGGCTGGTCGAGCTGGGCGAGTTGCACGACGAGTCGCTTGTGGTCGGCGCGGTGGCCGCAGAACTCGGTGTGCGCGACCAGTCGTCGCGGCCGTTAACGGAGATTTTGGTGGAGTTCCTGGCCACTCGGACATTGCTACTGGTCCTCGACAACTGCGAGCAGGTGATCGATGCCGTGGCGGGATTGGCCGAAGTGCTGCTGCGTGCGTGCCCGCAGCTGCGGATTCTGACGACCTCGCGCGAGCCCCTGGGTATCGGCGGGGAATCGGTATTGCGAGTGTCCCCGCTAGCGGTCCCCGACCCGGATCGGGAGCCGTCGCTGCGGGGCTTGCCCCGGTACGACGCGTTGACGTTGTTCGCCGAACGTGCGGCCGCTGCGGTGCGCGGCTTCGAAATCACGGAGGAGAACAAGGCGACGGTAGCTCGGATCTGCCAGCGTCTGGAAGGGCTGCCGCTGGCGATCGAGCTGGCGGCTGCCCGACTGCGCGCGATGTCGCCCGAGCAGATCCTGCAGCGGCTGGACGATCGTTACACGCTCCTGACCAGCGGCAGCCGGGGCGCGCCGACGCGTCAGCAGACCTTGCGATGGAGTATCGACTGGAGCTACGACTTGTGTACGCCCGGCGAGCAGCATCTCTGGGGCAGGTTGTCGGTGTTCGCGGGAAGTTTCGAACTCGACGCGGCGGAGGAGATATGTCGTGGCGACCTGACACCCGAGGGGCTGCTCGACACGTTGGGGTCGCTGGTGGACAAGTCGATCCTGATCCGGGAGGAATCGGACACAGTGGTTCACTTCCGATTGCTCGAGACGCTCCGTGACTACGGCCGGGAGAAGATTGTCGAGACCGGCGAGTACGAGGTGCTGCGTCGTCGGCACCGGGACTGGTACCAGCAGTTGGCGCTCGACGCGGCAGCCGGATGGATCAGTCCCCGGCAACTCGAGTTGATTGATCGGCTAGACCGGGAAGTTCCGAATATGCGGGAAGCGCTCGAGTATTGCCTCTCCGACAACGACGACGGAGTCGCTGCCGGACTGAGTATGTCCACCGCGCTTTATCACTTCTCGCTGACTCGCGGTCTGTACACCGAGTCGCGGCATTGGCTCGATACTTTCCTGGCTCGCGACGCCGGAAAGCCCACGGTGGAACGCATTTGGGCGATACACGCCGACAGCCTCCTGGCAGTGGTGCAGGGCGATCTTTTGGCAGCAACCGCGTTGGTGGAGGAGGGGCACGCTCTTGCCGAGCACCTCACCGACCCCCTTGTTCACGGACTCCTCGACCAGTTGGACGGGATGCTGGCGCTTTATCGCGATGATCTTCCCCGCGCATCCTCGGGGCTGGAGAGCGCACTGGAGGTTTTCGACACTCGTGGTGATCTCACACTGCAAGTGGGCGTGCTGCAGATACTCGGGTTGGTGTACGAGCTGCTCGGTGAAACGAAGCGGTCTGTTGGCTGTTACGAAAAAGCGCTCGCGATCTGCGAATCTCACGGGGAATCGGTCTATCGGTCGTACACCCTGTGGGCCATGGCTGTCGCGGTGTGGCGGCAGGGTGATCAAGATCGTGCCGTGGCGTTGCTCGGGCAGGCGTTGCAGCTCACCGAGCAGGTGAACGATCCACTCACCTGCTCGGCATGTCTGGAGGTGTTGGCCTGGATTGCCGCCGCGGAACCGGATCCTCGACGCGCCGCCGTGCTGATGGGAGCAGCAGAGGAGTTGGGTCACTCCGTGGGCAGCATTACGATCGTCTTTCCCTCCCTGCAGCCTTACCACGAGGAAGGTGCGGCGACGACGCGGCGTGCATTGGGAGAGAAGGCATTCGGGACGGCACGTCGTCAAGGTCGACTCATGAGCATGAATGAGGCGGTCGCATTTGCGCTCGGCCGGCAACCTCTGGATACAACGCCCACCGGGGCGTCGGTGGTGCTGACCAAACGTGAGCGTGAGGTCGCCGAACTCGTCGCTCAGGGACTGACGAACAAACAGATTGCTGCCAAATTGGTGATCTCGCTCCGCACCGCACAGGGCCATGTGGAGCACATTCTCACCAAACTCGGATTCAACTCGCGTGCGCAGATCGCAGCATGGGTGGTCGAGAAGTCGGGCGGGCAGGCCTGAATGTGCTGCGCACAGCAAGTGATTCGCGGGCGCCGTTCCTGGGCATTCGAGGTCAAGTAAAATCCCCGGGACCAGTAACGAAGAAGAGAAAGGGATCGAAGTGACCGCGCATACCGAGCAGCTCGAGTTCCAAGCAGAAACACGTCAGCTGCTGGATTTGATGGTTCATTCAATCTATTCGAACAAGGACAGTTTCCTTCGTGAGTTGATCTCCAACGCTTCGGACGCGCTGGACAAACTCCGTCTCGAGGCATACCAGGACAAAGACCTCAACGTCGACGTCTCCGATCTTCATATCGAGATCGACATCGACAAGGACGCACGCACGCTCACGATCCGCGACAACGGCATTGGTATGTCGCGTGACGAGGTCGTCGACCTGATCGGCACGCTCGCGAAGTCCGGCACTGCCGAGGTCCGTCGCAAGCTCAAGGAAGCAAAGGATGCCGCAGCTTCCGAGGAACTGATCGGCCAGTTCGGTATCGGTTTCTACTCCACGTTCATGGTCGCGGACAAGGTGACGCTGCTGACCCGCCGCGCCGGTGAAGACCACGCGACGCGCTGGGAGTCGACCGGCGAAGGCACGTACACGCTCGAGCATGTGAACGAGGCGCCGCAGGGCAGCTCCGTGACACTGCATCTGATGCCCGAGGATTCCGAGAACGGCCTGCACGACTACACGTCGGAATGGAAGATCAAGGAACTGGTCAAGAAGTACTCCGACTTCATCGCGTGGCCCATCCGTATGGATGTCGCTCGCACGTCGACGCCGGCCGAGGGTGAAGAGCCCGAGGTCACCATCGAGACCGAGACCATCAACTCGATGAAGGCTCTGTGGACTCGCTCCAAGGACGACGTGTCCGAGGAGGAGTACAAGGAGTTCTACAAGCACGTCAGCCATGCGTGGGACGAGCCGCTCGAGGTCATCCCGATGAAGGCCGAAGGTACGTTCGAATACCAAGCGCTGCTGTTCATTCCGTCGACGGCGCCGTTCGATCTCTTCATGCGTGAGCGCAAGGCCGGCATCCACCTGTACGTCAAGCGCGTCTTCATCATGGACGACTGCGAAGAGTTGGTGCCCGACTACTTGCGTTTCGTCAAGGGTGTTGTTGACGCACAAGATCTCTCGCTCAACGTCTCTCGAGAAATTCTGCAGCAGGACCGTCAGATTTCGGCGATCCGTCGTCGACTGACCAAGAAGGTCCTCTCGACGATCAAGGACATGAAGGCAAACGAGCCCGAAAAGTACTCGACCTTCTGGACCGAATTCGGCCGCGCGCTCAAAGAAGGCCTGATGGCCGATGCCGACAACCGTAAGACGTTGCTCGACATCTCGTCTTTCGCCTCGACCAACAGTGAAGACGGCGTGACCACTCTCGCCGAGTACGTCGAGCGCATGAAGGACGGTCAGGAACAGATCTACTTCATGACCGGCGAATCTCGCCACCTCATCGAAAGCTCCCCGCACATGGAGGCTTTCAAGGCCAAGGGCCTCGAGGTTCTGGTTCTCACCGATCCGGTCGACGAGATGTGGGTCGACGCTGTTTCGGACTTCGACGGCAAGACCTTCCAATCGATCGCCAAGGGTGAGGTCGACCTCGACACCGAGGACGAGAAGAAGGCAGCCGAGGCTGAACGTGAGGAGAAGGAAAAGGAATTCGGTGCGCTGCTGACGTGGCTGACCGAAACCTTGTCAGACGACATCAAGGAGACGCGGCTCTCGACGCGACTCACCACGTCGGCTGCCTGCATCGTCGGCGACGCATTCAGTATGTCGCCGACGCTCGAGAAGATGTACCGGGCGTCGGGGCAGCCGGTTCCGCACAGCAAGCGGATCCTCGAACTCAACCCGTCGCATCCTCTCGTAACGGGTCTGCGCGATGCGCAGGCGGCAGATGGTTCTGCTGAAAACCTTACGGAGACAGCGCAATTGTTGTACGGGATGGCATTGCTCGCCGAGGGTGGCGAGTTGAGCGATCCGGCGCACTTCACGCGCCTGCTGGCTGACCGTTTGGCTCGCACCGTCTGATCTTCGTTCCCGTTCGGTTGAACTCCCGGCATTCGCCTTCATCGGCGGATGCCGGGAGTTTTTTTGTGGAGAAGTTCTAATGAGGACCGTTTCTGTCCGCATTGGGTTCTACCGTTGTTTTCACAGGCAAGATCCCACAAACAAAGGACGAACCGATGAACGCATCGACCAGCACCCTCACCGGCGAGCGCGCGGACCTTATCCAGACCTTGCGCGAGCATCGCGGGTTTCTGCTTGTCACTGTTCGGGGCTTGACCGACGAACAGGCAGCGTCGCGGCCCACCGTGAGTGAACTGTGCCTCGGCGGATTGATCAAGCATGTGGCCCACACCGAGCGGGGATGTGTGGATTTCATCCTGGAAGGCCCATCCGGTATGGGTGGGGATGTTGATCCGGCGAAATTCACGCCGGAGATGCTTCAGGCGCGCGTGGACGAGTTTGCCATGGTGGGAGACGAGACCTTGGCCGGCATTGTGGCCGAATATGAGCAGATCGCGGCGAGGACGGATGAGTTGGTGGCATCCTTGGACAGTCTCGACATCTCGCATCCGCTGCCGTCTGCGCCGTGGTTCGAGCCTGGTGCGCGCTGGTCGGCCCGGCGTACGCTGCTCCACATCATTGCCGAGACTGCCCAGCATGCAGGCCATGCGGACATACTTCGCGAAGCGATCGACGGTTCCAAGACAATGGGATGATCGACCCACCTATGTTTACACATCACACTGATGTGTAACACTGGTAGGCATGAGTACCGAGAAATCTGCCTTGCAACCGCCGATGCAATGGGACGCGTGGGGCGATCCAGCGAAGAAGCGTGAGCTGTCGGACGCGGTCGTAGCTTTGCTGACCGGATTTCTTGGTGTATCGGCCCCGAAGCAATCCCGACTGGCCATTGGGGACGTGCGAGTGACGCCGTCCGCTCTGTCTCAGGCGCACGTCGACGCGCTGGCTGACGTGGTCGGCGCGGAGTACATAACTACCGAGGATTCGGATCGGATTCTTCGAGCCGGTGGCAAGAGCACCCCGGACTTGTTGCGCCGCCGAAGCACCGAGCCCCAGGACGCGCCGGATGCAGTAGTCACACCCGGCACGGACGCCGAGGTGGAGCAGGTTCTGCGGTACTGCGGGGCCAACAAGATTGCCGTAGTGCCGTTCGGCGGCGGTACCAGCGTCGTCGGCGGATTGGATCCCATCCGGGACGGGTTCGACGCGGTACTTTCTCTTGATCTTCGACGGTTCGATCAGCTTGTCTCACTGGACGAGGAATCCGGCATCGCCACGTTCGGCGGCGGAACAACGGGACCGCGCGCCGAGGAATTACTGCACGAGCACGGCTTCTCCGTCGGGCACTTCCCGCAAAGTTTCCTCTTTGCCACGCTCGGTGGTTTCGCGGCGACGCGTTCCTCGGGACAGGCGTCGGCCGGTTACGGACGTTTCGAGGATATGGTCCAGGGTCTCACTGTGGTCACCCCGAGTGGTGTGCTCGAGACCGGTAGAGCGCCGGCATCGGCCGCGGGTCCTGATCTCGGGGAACTGTTTGTCGGCTCCGAGGGTACTTTCGGCGTTATTACGCATGTGCGAGTGCGGGTTCACCGACTTCCGGAGACGACGGTTCGGGAGGGATGGAGTTTTCCCGACTTCGCTACCGGCGCAGCAGCATTGCGCGAGCTCGTCCAGGAAGGGTCAGCGCCGACAGTGCTGCGGTTGTCGGACGAAGCCGAGAGCGGGGTGAACCTGGCGACCACCGACAAGATCGGCGAAAATGCCTTCACGGGTGGCTGCCTCGGCATCACCACCTATGAAGGCACGGCCTCGCATACCGCAGAGCGAATGGCAGAAGCCCGCGCAATTCTCACCGCGCACGGCGGAACGTCTCTCGGCGCTGAGCCTGGAAACAGTTGGGAACACGGACGGTTCGATGCACCGTATCTGCGTGACGCACTGCTCGACGTCGGCGCGCTGTGCGAAACTCTCGAGACGGCAACGACGTGGGGCAATCTTGCGAACCTGCGCTCGTCGGTCACAGAGGCATTGACCAAGGCATTGGTCGAGCAGGGCACCCAGCCGCTTGTGATGTGCCATATTTCGCACACGTACAAGACCGGTGCATCCCTGTACTTCACCGTGGTGTGCGCTCAGACCGAAGATCCGATTGCTCAGTGGCATAAGGCCAAGACAGCAGCCGGCGACGCCATCATCGCTGCCGGTGGCACGATTACTCATCATCACGCTGTCGGTGCGGACCATCGGCCGTGGATGAAGGACGAAATCGGTGAATTGGGCGCGAATATTCTTCGCGCAGTAAAGAATGCAGTGGACCCCGCCGGCATCCTCAATCCTGGAAAGCTGATTCCTTGAGTCAAACCCGCAGTCAGATCGAGAAGGTAACCGTCCTGATCAATCCGATGGCGGGACATGGGCATGCGCCCACAGCCGGCCGCAAAGGTGTTGCGCGACTGCGTGAACGTGGAGTTGCCGTCACCGAGATCATCGGCACTGATGCTGACGACGCCAAGAAATTGGCGCGTCGGGCGATCGAAGACGGTACCGACGCTCTCGTGGTGGTCGGTGGAGACGGTGCCATCAGCATCGGACTGCAAGCGGCGGCGCTGACCGACACGCCGATCGGACTCATTCCGGCGGGCACGGGAAATGATCACGCCCGCGAATTCGGTATTCCCACAGGTGATCCCGAAGCTGCCGCTGACGTGATTGCCAACGGAATCGTGCAGCAGTCAGACCTCGCGAAGATCACGCTGGCCGACGGGTCCGTTGTGTGGTCAGGCACGATCATCGCCAGTGGCTTCGACTCGTTGGTCAGCGAGCGCGCGAACAAGATGACCTGGCCCAAGGGGCGAATGCGCTACAACCTGGCGATGCTTGCCGAACTGGCGAAGATGCGGCCGCTGCCGTACCGGATCGAACTCGACGACGAGGTGATCATCATGGATGCGACGCTCGTGGCAGTCGGTAACGGGCGATCCTACGGCGGCGGCATGCTCATTACGCCTGGTGCGTCCAAGACCGACGGTTTGCTGGATCTGACTGTTGTCGGGCATGGTTCACGACTGCGTCTGGTGCGCCTCTTTCCCCGGGTCTACAAGGGAACACACATCCATCTGGACGCGGTATCGACGTACCGATCCAAGAAGGTCCGGCTCATCTCCGAGGGCATCATCGCTTACGCCGACGGTGACCGAGTGGGGCCGCTACCGATCACGATCGAAGCAGTGCCGGAGGCTCTGAGGATTCTGAGCGCTGAACCTGTGTAACCGGAAGGGGTTTTGCCGTCCCGGCGCAGGCGGTGGTGTCAGACTTCCCCGATGAACGAATCGTCGAAGTCGGTGAACCGCCGCACTGCGTGGACGTCGGAACAGGTGGCGGATCTGGCCGAGGAGGTTCGATCATTGGCTACGCGGGCGCAGGGCGTCGATCTCACGTCCGTCGACACTGATGCGCTACGCCGCGAATTGGCGTCGAGGAGTGCTCTGCCGCGGCGCTCTCCGTCGGAGAACTGATTCGCTGGGCAGATAACAATAGACTGGTGGTCTGATATTCTGGCCGGATGGTGGCGACTCACGGATTTCAGCGCGCGCGCAAACCGGAGCAGATCGAGGCTCGGCGATGCGCCATTCTCGACACCGCCCGCGCTCTACTCGGATCCAGGTCCGTTGCAGACATCAGTTTGCGTGAACTCAGTGAAACCGTCGGACTGGCAAAGTCGAATGTGCTGCGGTACTTCGACAGTCGTGAGGCCATCTTCCTGGAAGTCCTGGACGAGAACTGGGTGGCATGGCTCGACGGTTTGGAAGCCTCGGTGATCCCGACCGACGACAGCTCGCCGTTTGCCGCCGAGATCCATCTGGCGTCGACCATCGCGGAATCGCTTGTCCCTCAGCGTTTGCTGTGCGAACTGCTGAGCGTGATGGGGAGTGTTCTCGAGAGGAACATTTCGGAGGACTTCGCCCGCGACTTCAAGAAACGTGCAGCGGTCAACACGACTCGGCTTGCATCACTTGTGCATTCGCAATTGCCTGATCTTGCAGATGAGGACGCGGCACATTTTGCCAAGGCAACTCTGGTGATCGTCGCAGGAATGTGGCCATACGCTGAACCGGCAAAGTCCATGGCTGTTGTTCTAGGTGAGATGCACGCACCACCCGCCGCGGAAATGTTTGCCACGGGGCTCCGGGAAGGTCTGGTCAATCAACTCGTCGGGTTGTCGGCACGGGCGGCAACCCGAACGAGCTGACTGACATCTCAGGAGCTGTGCAAGGTCAGTACGGTGATCTCGCTCGGCGCGAAGACTCGGAACGGTGGGCCCCAGAATCCTGTGCCACGGCTCGTGTACAGCTGGGTGCGTTCGCCGTGACGGCTGAGACCCGACACTGACGGTTGATCGAGTTTGACCAGGAAGTTGAAGGGCCAGATCTGACCGCCATGGGTGTGTCCGGCCAGCTGTAGATCAACTCCGGCAGAAGCGGATTGGGGAACCTGCTTCGGTTGATGGGCGAGCATCAGGATTGGCAGTTCAGGATCGGCTCCTGTCAATGCATCCTCGAAGTTCGCACCGTGTCCTTCCAGCCGTGACCCCAATGCGGTGGCGTCGTCGACGCCGGCGATCACCAGGCTGTCGTCGCCCTTGGTGACAACGATGTGGCGGTTGTGGAGCGAGTCCCAGCCGATCGACGTCATATAGTCGAGCCACTCCTGTGCTTCATGGAAGTACTCGTGATTGCCGGTCACGTAGACGCGGGCAAGCCTGGCGTCCACCGAACTGAGCGGAGACGTTTGGTTGCGTCGCTGCTCGACTGTTCCGTCGGCGATGTCTCCGACATGGGCCACGATGTCCGCGTCGAGTTCGTTGACGGCGGCAACAACCCGAGACGACCACTTCGCCCGGTTGATCGGACCGAAATGGGTGTCGGTGATTGCGACGACACGAAGCTTGTCCATGCCGGCGCCGAGGCGCGGAATCGTGACGTCCACGTGCTTGATCCGTGGCAATCGCATCGCTTCGCGATAACCCCAGATCAGTAGAGCTGCCGAGATGATCAGTGCCGCAACGGCAACAACGCGTCCGCGAAGTGGGTTCTCCACCCCGCCGACGAGTAGGCCGAGCCGCAAGACCTCGCCGAGCAATGTCCAGACGAACACGACCCAGATGATTCCGAGGAGCGCATCGCCGACCAGTCGAAGTCGATCACGATCGGTGTGTCCGTTGCTCAGCACCATGCTGGCGGGCAGGGCGATCAGGAGGGCAGCAAACACGACGGTGCCGATAATCGTCACGGCGCCCGGCCAGTCCGGTCGAATGACCAAGCTCCACCAGGGATAGGCGAACAGCAATGCCAAGATCGAGGCGACGATCGCGCTGATGGCGACGATCCTCAGTGGCTTGCGGCGCTGGACGTGGGCAACTTCGGTCGCCGGTGGTGTAGTCACCCCGTCCAGAGTAAAGGTCCAGTGGTCTATTAACAAGGGGACGGCGGTCCGCTATTTGGACGTCGGTACCTTCGGATAGGTTGCGAGGCGTTGGAACTCGACCCGAGACCAGGTGGGTGGCACATGGAAAAGTTCGACGTCAAAAAGGCATACAAGGAACTGTATGCACCGAGTCGGCGCGATTTTTCGCTGGTGACCGTGCCGCGTTTCAGTTACTTTGCCGTCGATGGCCACGGTGATCCCAATACCGCCACCGAGTACTCCGAGGCGCTCGAAGCGCTCTATGCAGTGTCCTATGCCACCAAATTTGCGAGCAAGAAGGAACTGGACCGGGACTATGTGGTTGGCCCGCTCGAAGGATTGTGGCGGGCCGACGACCCCGAGGCGTTCGTAACGCGCGACAAAGCGTCGTGGGACTGGACGATGATGATCTCGCAACCGGAGTGGATCACGTCAGCCGAACTCACTGCCTCGATTACCGCAGTCGGTGCAAAGAAGAACCTCGCAGCTCTCGACAAGGTGCGGTTCCTCGAACTGGAGGAGGGCCTGTCTGTGCAGATCCTCCACATCGGGTCGTACGACGACGAAGCTCCGACCTTGGATCGCCTGCACCACACCTTCATTCCGGCGAACAATCTGAGTTTCAACGGTGATCATCACGAGATCTACCTCAGTGATGCACGCCGGACGCAGCCCGAGAAGCTCAAGACGGTTCTGCGTCAGCCTGTTTCGAGGCCGTGATTGCGGATCCCGGCATACGCGCGTGGTGCATATCGTGCGCGAAGTGGCAGAAGATGCCAGAAACGATCCGACAACGTCAGAAAGCGCGCGAACCAGACGTATATGCGCTCATCTCGCGCAGTCCATTCCCATTCGAGGGTCTGACGTGCCTTGTCGGGCATCAGTGCCTTGCAGATCCAGTTCGAGGCAGCAACCGTCGGGCGCGAGATGAGCGTCCACGCCCAACGTGGCACCTTGGGTGGTGGGGCGATTCGGTGTTCGGCGACGCGTGTCGACCACTTGGTGGTGTGGGTATTGATCAACTGATTGTCGAGCATGTCTTCCCAGTATGTGTGAAAGCTCGCGTAGTTGTCGAAAGCCGGCCGATCAGTGAGACCGTAACAGCGCCACCACGTTACGGCTTCGCGGACGAGTTGATCCTTCTGTTCTTCGGTGAATTTCTTGTACGCAAACCGCTCGTTGAAATCGAGGATTACCTCGAAGAACGTAACGTGGGTCCACCAGAAAGTGTCCGGAGCCAGTGCGTGATACCGCCGGCCGGTTTCGTCGGTTCCCTTGAGCTCGGTGTGAAAGTTGCGGACGAGCGTTCCGGTGCCGTGATCGTTCCGGTCGTACACAACTCCGTAAATGGGGGGAAGCGAGCGGAACAGTCGATCGAGAGGGTCGGTGAAGAAGTTCGAATAATCTTGCAGCGCACCGCTGACCGCTGGATACATGTTCTGAAGAGTTCCAGCGCGTGCGAGGTACAGCAAGCCGCGATTGTCGCCGAAGTGCAACCACGTCAGGGAGCCGGGTCCGATGGGAGCAGCTCGAAGTGTTCGTGGCTCGGGATTACTGACCGACTTCTCGGAAACCGTATCTGCATCATTGGTCATTCGGGTGACCTCTTGCCTCTCGCGCGGACATGACAACGCATGTTGTCATGTTTTGACTTTCGCGTCACCGAGCAGAAATGTCAATGGTTATGCGGAGATCGACGCCATCGAAGTTCAGAGATCGATGCCCCGTAGTTTCTCGAGATCCCGTCGTTCGCGCTTGGTGGGGCGGCCCGCTCCGCGATCGCGCATCGGTATCGACGCCAACAATTCCGGGGGCGGGGGCGGCGGTGAAATGTCCTTCAAGCAATCGTCGACCAGCACTGCGCCAACTCGTTTGGTGATGGGCTTGACCACGACCACGATGCGTTCGACGCCCGAAACGCGTACCCGAACCTCGTCGCCGGCTTTCACTTGCTGAGCAGCTTTTGCCGAAGTTCCGTTCACCCGCACATGGCCGGATCGGCACGACGCCGCAGCCTGGGACCGGGTCTTGAAGAGGCGGACAGCCCACGTCCAACTGTCCACGCGGACACTGATCGCGTCGGGAGGTAGTTGGGCCATGGCCACGACGATACCGGCCGCGCGAGTGGTGATGGGTCGCGCACCTTCCGTCGATGCGACTACGGAACCTTGAGAGTTGGGGAGGCGTCCGCCGGCTCGTCTTGCTCTATGTCCGCTAGTTGCTCGATACCGGTCTTGGTGCCGAGAACGGCATTCGGGAGGAAGATGACGCAGATCAGGGCAATGACGGCGAACGGAATCGAAATGAGGAATACCTCCCCGACTCCCTGCCCGTATGCCGATTCGACGATGTCGCGTACGGGATCTGACAACGTGTCGATGTTCGGGAGTGCCCCCTCCGTCAGTCCGCTTGCCGATCTCGCGATACCGGATTCTTGTAGCCCGTTCTCGATTTCGGTATCGACTCGCGCAGAGAGGGCTGCTCCGAGCATCGTCACGCCAAGGACGCCGCCCAAGCTGCGGAAGAATGCGGCGGCCGAGCTGGCCGCGCCGATCTCGCGCACGTCCGTGGCATTTTGTACAACAAGGACAAGGTTCTGCAGCAGCATGCCGAGGGCGAGACCGACGAGCGGTAAAGCAAGAAAGAGCACGACGATATTGGTGTCGACTCGCAAGGTCGAGAGCAGGATGCTGGCCACGGTAAGTAGAGATGCTCCCGTGATCAGCCAGGGTTTCCAGTGCCCGGTTCGAGAGATGAGCCCACCCACGACAGTGGATGCGATGAGGTTTCCGGCGACTTGGGGGAGCGTGATCAGGCCCGCTCCGGTGGCCGATGCGCCGCGGCTGAGTTGCATGTACTGGCTGATGAAAATGGCGACGCTGTAGAGGACTATGCCGACGCACACGCTGGCCACGATCGACAGCGTGAAGGTTTTTCCGCGGAACATATGCAGGGGGAGTACGGGGTACTTCACCTTGCTCTCGACAACCAGCGTCACGGCAATCAGCACCGCGGTGCCGATGCCCATGCACCAGGACACTGCGGAGTTCCACTCGAATACCTTGCCGCCGAGCGAGAGCCAGATGAGGAGTGTCGAGATCGCGGCAGTGAGAAGGACCGATCCGATGTAGTCGATCCGTCCGGTGCCCTTTCGTCTCGGCAGGATGAGCTTCAACTGGATGACGATCATCGCGACTACCGCAAAGGGGATGACGATGTAGAAGTTCCAACGCCAGCCGATGGTATCGGTGACGAGGCCGCCCACGAGAGGTCCGCCGGCGGTGCCTGCCACGACGACAGCCCCGAGGACGCCCATGTACTTGCCGCGTTCGCGAGGGCTGATGATGTCCGAGATAGCGATCTGAGAGAGGGTGATGAGCCCGCCGGTTCCGATTCCCTGAACCAGCCGCGCTGCGATCATCAGTGTGGGTTCACTCGCGAAACCGGCCGCAAGTGAGCCGATCATGAAGATCCGGAGCGCGATGTGCAGGAGAAGTCGACGGCTGAAGAGGTCGGCCAGCTTGCCCCAGATCGGTGTGCAGACGGTGACTGCGAGCAGTGATCCGGTGACGACCCAGGTAAGGGTCGTCTGATCGCCATGGAGATCGGTGACAATGCGCGGGAGGGACGTGTTGATCACCGACGTCGACAACACGGCGACAAGCATTCCGATGAGGATTCCGCCGAATGCTTCGTTCACTTGGCGTCGAGACATTGTCGGCGCTGGTCCGCTTTCGCCGGTCGATTCCGTCATGGGGTTCCTCGCCTAGCCGTCAAAGTATGTGACCGAAGTCAATCACATTTAGTTGATTTCAGCAACTATATTGCGGAACGGGTGACGTGGAAGGTCCTATGCTGACCAGGTGAGGTCGACAAAACCTGAAGCTGATATTCACGCGATTCAATGGGCAATCCGGCGGCTGGTGCAAGGTTCCCGGAAGACGCTGATCGCCGACGCGGGTGCGGCTGTACCGGAGATGACTCCCGCTGCTTTTGTCATCATGACGCGCGTCGTCGATATGTTTCCGGTGTCGCCCGCGGCCATCATCGCGGTTACAGGTTTGGACCGAAGTGTCGTGAGTCGAAATCTGACTGCTCTGACCAAACAGGGCTATGTGGTGTCCGAATCCGATCCGGATGACGGCCGGGTCTCGCTGTTCTCTCCGACGCCGGACGCTGCGGCAAAGTTCGGTGAGGCGAGCAGGGTGAATCGTGATCGGATCGCCACCGCGATCGACGACTGGTCCCCAGAGGATGTGTCGACGTTCGTCACATTGTTGGAGAGATTCAACAAGTCTGCCTACGAGAGCTGAAGGATACAGAAAGACTTTCGGCCCCACACCTTCGGAAAAGTATGGGGCCGAATGCAAATGCCGAACAGGTTACGCGTAGTCGTAGAAGCCGCGACCGGTCTTCTTGCCGAGGCGGCCGGCGTCGACCATGCGGCGCAGCAGTGCCGGGGGAGCGTAGTGCGGCTCGGCGAACTCTGCGTACAGCGACTCTGCCGCTGCGAGAGCAACATCGAGGCCGACGGTGTCGAGGAGCGTCAGCGGGCCCATCGGGTAACCGCAGCCGCCCTTCATTGCCTCGTCGATGTCTTCGGCGGTGGCGTAACCGGAATCGAGCATCCGGATTGCCTGGCACAGGTACGGGATGAGCAGTGCGTTGACGATGAAGCCCGAACGGTCGCCCGCACGAACTGTCTTCTTGCGCAACGTGTTCTTCGCGTAGTCGGTGACCGCGAGGACAGTCTCTTCGGACGTGGTCAGGCTGACCACGATCTCGACGAGCGGCATGACCGGCACGGGGTTGAAGAAGTGAACGCCGACAACCTGGCCGGGGCGCGAGGTGGCCTTGGCGATCTTGATGACGGGGATCGACGACGTGTTGGTCGCCAGGATTCCCGCAGGCTTCACGATCTTGTCGAGCTTGCCGAAGATCTCGTACTTGAGGGCTTCGATCTCGGGAGCAGCCTCGATCACCAGATCGCGATCGGCGAACTCTTCCATGTCCAGGGTGACGCGGACGCGAGCGATGGCGGCGTCTGCTTCTTCCTGGGTGATCTTGCCCTTGGCTACGCCGCGGTTGATCGACTTGGCGATCCGCTCGCGTGCGGAAGCGGCAAATTCTTCCTTGGTTTCGAGCACCAGTACCGAGCTACCGGCTTTTGCACATACCTCGGCAATGCCGGCACCCATGGTGCCGCCGCCGATTACGCCTACAAGTTCCACAATTCTCCTCAAAATTAGGGGCAAGCCCCTGTGCGCCGTTCCGGTAGTCAGAACTACCAGAAAGGCGCACGGGGCGCGAAGCGCCTTACTTCAACAGCGCACGCGACATCACGACGCGCTGGATCTGATTCGTGCCTTCGTAGATCTGCGTGATCTTGGCGTCGCGCATCATGCGCTCGACGGGGAAGTCAGTGGTGTAGCCGGCGCCGCCGAACAGCTGCACTGCGTCGGTGGTGACCTCCATGGCAACGTCGGAAGCGAAGCACTTGGCTGCGGCGGAGATGAAGCCGAGGTTCTTCTCGCCGCGCTCTGCGCGAGCAGCGGAGGTGTAAACCATCAGACGTGCGGCTTCGACCTTCATTGCCATGTCGGCGAGCATGAACTGCACAGCCTGGAAGTCGCTGATGGACTTGCCGAACTGCTTGCGATCCTTGGTGTAAGCCAATGCCGCGTCGAGGGCGCCCTGAGCAAGGCCGACGGCCTGTGCACCGATGGTGGGACGCGTGTGGTCGAGGGTTTCGAGTGCCGTCTTGAAGCCGGTGCCTGGTGCGCCGATGATGCGGTCGCCGGGGATGCGGCAGTTCTCGAAGTACAGCTCAGCAGTGGGGGAGCCCTTGATGCCGAGCTTCTTTTCCTTCGGTCCGACGACAAAGCCCTCGTCGTCCTTGTGGACCATGAAGGAGGAGATGCCGTTTGCGCCCTTGTCGGGATCGGTGACAGCCATGACGGTGTACCAGGTGGACTTGCCGCCGTTGGTGATCCAGCACTTGGAGCCGTTGAGGATCCAGTCGTCGCCGTCGGCCTTTGCGCGGGTGCGCATGGCGGCTGCGTCGGATCCGGCTTCGCGCTCGGACAGTGCGTACGACGCCATTCCGCCGTTCACGAGGTCCGGGAGAACCTTGGCCTTGAGCTCTTCGGAGCCCTTGAGGATCAGGCCCATGGTGCCGAGCTTGTTGACGGCGGGGATAAGTGAGGAGGAGCCACAGACGCGAGCAACTTCTTCGATGACGATGCAGGTGGCAACGGAATCGGCGCCCTGGCCGTCGTAGGCCTCGGGAACGTGGATGGCGTTGAAGCCCGACGCGTTGAGCGCGGTGAGTGCTTCCTCGGGGAACCGGGCGTTCTCGTCGACGTCCTTGGCGTGCGGCGCGATTTCCTTCTCGGAGAGTCCGCGGATAGCTGCCCGCAGCTCGTCGTGCTCTTCGTTCAGAGAGAAGAGATTGAAGTCTGGGTTTCCGGCCATGGGAGCACTCCTTGATGGAAGGTGGATCGAACGGCGCCAACAGAACCAGCATGGCTCGTCGGCGGACTGGTGCCAATGACGTCAGTCAAACACGGCACTCAGTGCCACGTCAAGGGAATGGGGTGTGACGTTGCGGTGTACGACAAGTATCAGCCGAGTTGTTCGTGAATTTTTTTGCTGATCTCTTCAGCTGAAGTTCCCGGAGGAAATGCCACTACCAGCACAGACTTCTCTTCTCGTGGACTGGACTTTGAACCAGGGGCAACGCCGTACGTGCGACGCACATTCAGCAGTGCTTGGCGCAGTGCGTCGGCTGTGGCGTCGGAATCGCCCTTGATCATGCTGCGCAAGAGGTAGTTGTGGCACGCGGTGACAGCGGCGGCGAATCCGACAACCTCGAGCACCGGTTCGCGCGGGACAGCGCTGCGCAGATAGTCGACAAAAAGCCGCTCGTACCGGAAACCTGTCACCAGTTCGCGGTCGCGCAAAGCAGGAACGTGCTGCACGACGCGGTATCGCCGCATCGACAGATCACGATTCTGCTGGAAGAAGTCGAAGACCAGACCGGCTGCTTCACAGACCGACGCCCACGGATCTGGCGACTCAGTGGACAGGAACTGCGCGACATGCGCGAGAAGCGACTCGTGATCGGCGAAGATCACGTCTTCCTTGGAACGGAACTGCCGAAAGAACGTGCGACGCGATACCCCGGCAGCAATGGCAATCTGTTCGACGGTGGTGGCTTCGTAGCCGTTCTCCGAGAACAACCGAATGGCTTGGGACGCGACATGGACGCGGAACTCTGTCGGATCGGTTCCGGGAATGTCTGGACGCTCATTCATGAATGCCAGTATCCACACTGCTTGTCGAATGACGGGCCTCGTACCTAGGACTCCGCTCGTAGTGCCGGCGAATCCCGCTTCGCCTACTCGGCTTCGATCGGCGCGAACGGTTGGCCGGGCAGAGTGTGTCCGGGCCCTGGCACAAACAGCGTGATCTCTGTTGGCGGACCAGTCGTAGTCGTCGTCTGAGGCTTTTCCGATCTCGACTGTGGCGCGGTAACGCCGATCGGAGGCGCTCCGATGGTGTCGTATAAACCGTAGTCGTCGGTGATGAGTTCACCGTCACTGAACAGGCTGAGCCCGAAGCTGATTCCGGTGAATCCGTCCGGAATCTGCGGAGTGGTCCATTCCGCTTCGGTGTAGCTGTCCTCAGGCCCGAACCAGGGACTCGCAGTCCAGTACGACCAGGCCCCAACAGCGTTACGCAGATAGACGGCAAACTGCGTGTTGGTGGTCGCGGTGTACCAAGCCCGTATTGAGTACGCATGACCTGGTGTGACGCTCGGTGCGCAGTTGCCGAGGTCGAGGGTCGGGATCAATTTACCGTCTCCGTCGACGTGTGCGGACATCGTCAGCTTCTGGGCTGTCGTGCCGGTTCTGCCGGGCGAAACAGGAGCGACGGCCCGGGAGTTGGTTCCGTACCCGCCTGCGCTCCAGCAGTCGGGAAGCCCTTGTGCTCCTGTGGTCTCGAGGCTTGGGTTCTGCAGTCCGTTGACGCCGGGGGCCGGAGCGGGCACAACCGCTCCGGGGTGCGCCGGCGTCGTGAATCCGCCGATTACCTGTCCGACGGTTTTCACCTCGGTTGTGTCGCTGCGCGCGGCAAGCCACGTGGCGAACTGTTCGAACAACGCCGGTGTGACGGCGAGTGGGCTGCAGTTGTCCGCGCATATGTTGTGGAAGGTCAGTTGTACCCATCCTCCACCGGTGTTCTCCGCGTTGGTCACGGTGTTTTGTAGATCTTCCAGCGTCCAGGTGTTGTCGACCTGTGCAGGTGCTCTGGTCGACAACCTGTTTCGGGGCGGCGTCGACTCCGCGTAATCGCAGTTTTCGCAACCGAACCGGGTCTTGAGATCCCCGAGTCTGCGGGCACTGTTGTATCCGCAGTCCGCGACAATCGATTGAGCCGCAAGGTTCATGGAGGCAAAGGGATAGGCGAAGTTGGCTGCGGGTAGACCCCAGTTGCTCAGATTGACTCGATCGTTGCACACCTGTCGAGTCACTTCCGCGGCCGGCAGTGCTGCAAGATCTGCGTGTCCCACTGTGTGTCCCGCTATCTCGTGACCGTCAGCGGAGAGAGATCGTAGATCGGCGAGGGTCAGGTGGCCTGGCGCGCCCACGAACCCGGTAATGACGAAGTACGTTCCCGCAAGGCCCTTCGACGTCAGCACCCGGCCGGCAGCAAGTGTGTCGGCATTGGAGTCGTCGAACGTCAAACTCACGATGGTGTTACCCGAATCGACGGGCGGGATGGTTGTGGGCGGCGAGGTTGTCGAATTGCCACCGAACGATCCACTCGATCCTGACTCGAACGGCGCTGCCTGCGCGACCGACCCGACGGGCATGTCGAACGCGACGAGGGCTGCGCTCGCCGCAACCATAGCGGTAGAAAGCAGTACTGTGGTAGTTCTTCTGCTACACAACAATATTCATCTCCATCGGTGTCGGGCAATCGATCTATTCCACGGTCACGGATTTGGCAAGATTTCGTGGTTTGTCGACATCCCTTCCCAGTTCGAGCGCGACGGCTCGGGCGAGAATTTGCAGTGGGACGACGGCTTCGAGCGGACCCCACGGAGTCGGTTCACCGGTGAGTACAGGAATTGTGCTTCCGTCATAGCCGACAGTGACGACTCGGGCACCGCGAGCACGAACTTCGGAAATATTCGCTCTCAGTCTCGGGTCGCCGTTTTCGACGGCAACCACGGGCGTTCCCGGCTCGATCAGCGCAAGTGGGCCGTGCTTGAGTTCGCCTGCGGGGTAGTGCTCGGCCCAGCGGTAGCTCAATTCTTTGAGCTTCAATGCGCCTTCCGCTGCGTAGGGGAGTGCGGAACCGCGTCCGAGGAAGAGGAAACCGCTTGCTGTGCTGAGATCGTGTGCGATCGCCGGCACTACGCGGCGCGAGATTTCGAGTGCGGTGGTCAGCTGTACCGGTAGTCGGCGCAACTGCTCGACAAGTTCGAGGGTTGCCGTCACAGAAAGTCGGCCCGATGACACCAGAGCAGACAACACAGCGCAGACTCCGACAATCACCTGGGCAACAAATGTTTTGGTCGCTGCGACGCCGATCTCTGGGCCGGCGGAGTATGCCAATACTGCGTCGGCGCGACGGCTCAGCGTCGAGTGCGGATTATTGGTCAATGCGAGTGTGCGCACTTCCGTCGGTACCGGGTGGTCGAGCGCTCGCAGGACGTCGGCTGTTTCTCCGGACTGGCTGATCGCGAGACGCAGGGTGCGAGGCAGGACGACGTCGTAGGCAACTTCGCTGCCGAGCGTCAGGGTTGTCGGAACTGCGGCGAGGCGCCCCAGTGTTTGCGCAATAACCCGTCCCGCATGCATCGACGTGCCGCAGGCGATGATCTGCAACGCGTCGAACGGGGGCAGCCCGAGCTCGTCCCACAATCGTCCGTTGGCGATGGCCGGACCCAGCTCGTCGATCAATTTTGCTGCCAGCACTGGCTGTTCGTCGATCTCCTGATCCATGAAGTCGGAGTGTCCTCGTAGTTCAGCCGGCGAATGCGTCCGGGCGAAATCGACGGGTGTCGGTGGATCGATCATCAGTCCGGAGTTGCGCCACCGAAGGGTCTCGCCGGCTTCGACCACATCGCCGTCTCTCAATATGTGGAATTCCGATGCCCACTCGGATACCGCTGCCGGATCACTGGTCACGAAGGTTCCGGCATCGTTGTGCGCCAGTAGCAGCGGTGAGTGATGAGCCGCTGCGACGAGCCGTCCCGTGCTTTCCTCGAGGACTGCCAGAGCCCACGAGCCTTCGAGTTGCGTCACGGCAGTCTGGACGGCATCGAATAAGTCGGACGATTCGGCAAGGCGCGCCTCGATCAGGTGGCAGACGACTTCGCTGTCCACGGCAGAGGAAAACTGATGCCCTGACGTCGTCAAGGTTGCGCGAAGCTCGTCGCAGTTCTCGATTATTCCGTTGTGCACAAGACTGATTCGTCCGGTGCAGTCGCAATGAGGGTGTGCGTTGGCTTCGTCGACGGCTCCGTGTGTGGCCCAGCGTGTATGGCCGATTCCGACGTTACCGAGTCGGGGTCCGTTCCAATCGTTCACCCGGTGTTCGAGGTCGTCGATACGGTGAACGGTGCGTATTCTCGCGAGAGTTCCTATCTCGGTGCTCACGGCGATTCCAACTGAATCGTATCCTCGGTACTCGAGATTCCGGAGTGCGGACAAGAGGACCGGCGCCGCGTGATCGCGGACTCGACACGCGACGATTCCGCACATCAGCGGGACTCGTGTCGCTGGAACATATTCAAGCGAGATGACGGGACGGAGAATGTGTTCACGGAGACTTCCTCGGAGAGTGGGGGTACGAGCGGTTGAAGTGATGTCGACGGTGACGGCAGGTCAGGAAACTACATCCCAGATTTCGGGGTCCTCGCCGCCGAGTCGCCACAGTGCGATCCCGTCCAGTTGATAGTGCTGTGCAACAGCGATTTTCGGCGCGATGCTGCGGGCGTCCTCGAACCAGACTTCGTGGGTTACGTCGCCTGTTCGATACGTGAAACGATTGGATCGACTGACCGGATCCCAGGCCGGTGTTGCAGAGTAGGTGACGCTCAGTTCCACCGCTTCCTTCCAGGTCAGTGGCGTGCCGCTAGCGCCGGTCCAGTCGTATCCGTACAGCGGGATTCCGAGCAGGAGCTTTTCCCGGGGTATCTGTTCTGTTGCGTACTGCACGACGCTGTTCACCCAGTCGTATGGTGCGATCGGACCGCTAGGGCTGTTCTCCCAATGCCGGTCGTACGCCATCACTACCACTTTGTCGGCAGAACGTCCGATAGCTGCGTAGTCCTGCGCCAGGTTGCGTGTGTCGTACCCGGCGTCGTCCTCTTTGGGGTGGACCGTGACATAGAGGACCTTGCCGATCTCCCGTATCCGGACGGCAAGATCGGATACGAAGGAGGAGAACAATTCTCGATCGTCGGTATGGAGATCCTCGTAGTCGATCTGAACACCGGAAAATGTATCCGACGCGGTGAGCGTGGTCAACGAATCGATATGCGCAGCGCGGAGAGACGGATCGCGCAGAATACGTGCCACGGTGGTGCGATCCCAGCGTCCAGCGGTGGTATTCGCGACCGAGGGCACAACCTGCAGATGGTCTGCCTGCGTGCGAATCTCGTCAATTCGATTGACGGCGTGTTCACTTGAAGGCTCTGGTACAATCGACCCGTCTGCGCCGACCGAATACACGAAGGGTGCGGCCACGTCGATGTCTTGGGACTGATCCTGCAGAGAATCCAGTGCGCTCTCCGAGTCCCAGTGTGGCAATGCGGCGACCACACGAGAGCCCGCGGGAACAACGGTGGTCGAACTCATGCCGAGGAGGCTGGCACTGCCGATGACGGCCGCTGCAGTAATTGCCACCAGAACTCCAAACCTGTTTCTCTGCATTGTGATCCGCGAATTGCGGCGTCCCAGCCTGGACATCCGGTCAGTGAACAGCGGGCGCCAGCGCTTTCAGGTCGCCGGTTATATGCAGGATGATTTCGTCCACAGTTGTCGTGGGACGAAATCCGACCAGATCACGAGAACGTGTGTTGTCGGGAACACGCCGACGCATGTCCTCGTAGCCTGCGGGGTACGCCTGGCTGTAGGGGACCAGGGTGACGGGGCTCGGGCTTCCGGTGAGCTCGATGATTCTACGAGCAAGGTCGAGAATCGAGATCTCCTGTGAGCCGCCTAGATTGAATGCCCGACCGAATGATTCGGGGGTTTCGAGGATGCGAACGATGCTCGGAACGACATCACCCACGTAGGAAAAGCAGCGTGTTTGGCGACCGTCACCGAACACGGTGAGAGGCTCTCCGTTCAGTGCTTGCTGCACAAGATTGGGGACAACCATCCCGTATCGACCGGTTTGGCGCGGTCCAACCGTGTTGAACAGTCGGACGATGGCCACATCCAGGCCGAGTT
Organism: Rhodococcus sp. MS16; assembly: GCF_013277795.1. Classification (NCBI taxonomy): domain Bacteria; kingdom Bacillati; phylum Actinomycetota; class Actinomycetes; order Mycobacteriales; family Nocardiaceae; genus Rhodococcus; species Rhodococcus sp. MS16. The sequence continues at coordinate 598,061 of NZ_VBTM01000003.1, read as the reverse complement.
CGCGCCAGTACGCATGGGCGAAGGCCTCGTCGATTCCCTTTGCCGCAGCGTAGGTCCACCGCGAGATCAACGGGGATCCGAGGATACGGTCGGAATCCTCATGCAGGCTGTCGGAGGTGTTCTTTCCGTAGATTTCGCTGGTCGATACCAGGAGCATGTCCGCCCCGGCTTCGAGGGCAGCGTCGAGAACGTTCTCGGTGCCGTGGATGTTGGTGCGTAGGCTCTCGAGTGGCCGGTCGACGATCAGACGTACCCCGACCGCTGCTGCCAGGTGAAATACGCGGTCGACTCCTGCCATCACGTCGTGGACGCATCGTCGATCCGTGACGGTGCCCTCGACGAAACGAAAGTTCTTGTGTCCCGCGACAGTCGCAAGATTGTCGAGTGTTCCGGTGGAGAGATTGTCGAGGACGACCACGTCGTCTCCGGAGTCGAGGAGATGCTCGACGAGGTGACTTCCGACAAAGCCCGCTCCACCTGTGACGACAGTTTTCATGATGCGCGCCTTTCGTCGATGTTCGTTGTTTCAACCGTCACGGCGAGGGTTGTCTGTCGGTAGGTCATGTCGAGTACTGCTCGAGCGGCAGGCAGCCAACTGAGATCGACGTCGGAATGAGCGGTGTGCACGAGAATCAAATCTGCTCCGAATGCGACAGGATCGTCGATTCCTGTGAGTACCGCGCCGCTCCGTAAGGTGAGGGTCTCGAAATGCGGGTCGTGATAGACCACGTCGGCGCCCTCCGCAAGCAGGGAATCGAGGATTTCGAGTGCCGGCGACTCTCGGTGATCCCCGACATCGGGCTTGTATGCAACGCCGACAACAACTATGCGCGTCCCGCGCAGACCTTTGCCTCGATCGGAGAGGGTGTGGAGAATCTGTTCCAGGACACGGTGCGGCCGGGCCGAGATGGCAGTCATCGCCTGCTCGATCAGCGGCGCGCCGAGTCGCTCCTTACGTAGCTGCCACAAGAGATAGTGCGGATCGCAGGGTATGCAGTGCCCGCCAACCCCTGGTCCGGGATAGAAAGGCATGAACCCGTACGGCTTTGTGGCGGCAGCAGCGATCACGTTCATCACATCGATGTCGAGCGTGAGGCAGATTTCGGCAAATTCGTTGGCAAGGGCGATATTGACTGCGCGAAACGTGTTTTCGAAAAGTTTGGTTGCCTCTGCCACTTCGGGAGAGTCGACGCGGTGCAGCCGTGTCGTGTACCGGAGCAACACGGACGACGCCGCGTCTGTGCAGGCCGGCGTAGCTCCGCCGATCACTCGGGGAACCTCTTCGTGGCTGAATCGATCGTTGCCGGGGTCGATGCGTTCGGGGCTGAACGCGACGAAGACGGCCGATCCGACGGGCAGGTCACGGTCCGTGAGGGGATCGATCAGCAAGTCGCGAGTGCACCCCACATACGACGTCGACGTCAGCATCAGTACCTGGCCCGTGACCGCATGATCCACGACGGTGGAACAAGCGGCGCCGAGTGCTTGGAGATCCGGAGTCAGGTGCTGGTCCACCGGTGTGGGCACGCAGACGATGACGGCGGCAGCCTCACGCAGTCGGTCTGTGTCGGTGGTGGTTTCGAAGGCCGGATCATCGACTGCGACGGCAAGTCGAAGGCGATCGGTCTCGAGAAGATCGACATTCTTCTGATCGATCGCCACGAGCCGCTCTGTGCTGACATCGATTCCGAGGACGCGGGCGCCGGCTGTGTGAAAGGCCAACGCCGTAGGAAGGCCGACGTAGCCGAGGCCGACGATCGCCACGTCGAAGGAAAATGTCCCATGCGGGGGTGGACTGTCCGAGATGAGTTCGACCAGATTGCCATTATCCCGAGGAAACTCTGTGGCTGCTGACGTATTGGGTTGCATCACATTCTCTTTTCGATAAGACGGCGTCGTATGCAGCGCTGGTGTACCTGCATTCCACTGCGGAAGCAGTGCCGAGATTTCAAGCAGTAGTCGAGGTCAGGGAAGATACTGCGAATTTCCGATCCACCTCATGGCTGCGCAATCTGAACCTTGATGCGAGGAGGTAGCTGTGAACCGTCAAATCGGACGTTTCGGACTCGATATTTGCATGAATGCTCGGGGTCGTCAAGGTATGCGCGGGATTCAACTTGATAGCTGTCGAATGGTTTGAGGATGTTCGATTGGTGGTAACTGGAGATGTTACGACTGCAAAACCGAGCCTGCGTGATACGTAACCGCTGTTTGTGTCGCATTTTCTTGATGGGTATGTCTGCAAATCGGTACCGACGTGAACTGTGCCCTGGATTTGCGGAAAGTCGACGGTGTCAAGGTGAACTCTCGGAGTGGGCATCGTGGAGCGAGACTTCTCGTATAGGGGCGCGAGCCGCGAAGATTTACTGTAAGTTCACAAACGGGGCAATTCGTACAGTGATTATCTCCGGCAAGAATCACCGCTATTGATATTCGGGAATTGTCGATGTGATTATTTCGACGGGCTGGGGAGGTTTGGAATTAGTTCCGAGTGATTTCGTTTCTGGAGTCGATGCATTTGGTCGAGTGGATGGAATGTGGCTGCATGAATCAGTTTTGTCGTCTCACGAGTTCGCTGACGTCTGGGGGACCCGGGCAGGGTCCGACCTATTACGCCGGTCCGGTGTGGGCAGGAGGTGATCTGTGATAGCGATAGTCGTTCTGTCGATTGTCATGTTCGGGGTCAATGCGGTCTTCTGGTCTGCGGTGGGCGGGATGAGGAGGATCGAGCAGTTCCGGCAGGAGAGAATTGCCGGGCCATCCGGTGGGCAAGTAGCTGGTCGGGGAGCGCGGAGTGCCGAACGGTTGACCCCGGACGACGTAGCGATTCTCATTGCGGCCCACAACGAGGAACTCGTTGTCGAGCTCACCATCGGGTCTGCATGTTCGCTTGTTCCCGCATCGAACGTCCACGTTGTCTCCGATGGAAGTAGTGACCGAACAGCGGATCTGGCGCGGTCGGATGGTGCGCGAGTGCTGGAACTTCAGCCGAACGTGGGAAAAGCCGGAGCACTGGCTGCCGCGATCGAGAACTTCGGGCTTTCGGAAAAATACGCAGTGGTTCTACTGCTCGATGCAGATACCCGGTTGTCCGCCGACTACCTGGAAACGGGTCTACCCTATTTCGACGATCCGGATGTGGTTGCGGTGGCGGGCCGTGCGGCCACCAACGTCGATCCGACGCCAGCTACCCGGCTCGGTCGAATTCTGGTTGCGTATCGTGAACGTGTCTATGTCGCAATGCAATTGCTGATCAAGTACGGGCAGGCGGCCAAGCGTGCAAACGTGGTCTCGATCGTGCCGGGATTTGCGAGCATGTACCGGACAAACATTCTTTCCCGGATCGACATCGATGCTCCCGGTTTGGTGATCGAGGACTTCAACATGACATTCGACGTGCATGCTCAACAGTTGGGGAGGATCGCCTTTCATCCGAGTGCTGCAGTGGCTTACACCCAAGATCCGGACAGCTTCCGTGAATACACGAATCAGGTGAGGCGGTGGACACTCGGCTTCTGGCAGACCGTGCGCAGGCACCGTGTACGAGCCGACAAGTTCTGGCTGGCGCTGAGCTTCTACATTGCAGAATTGATAATCAGCAGTGTGGTGTTGCTGCTTTTTGTTCCGCTGCTCGTGGTATCACTGGCCGCTGCCGCAGCTGCGCGCTGGATGCCGGCACCACCTGAACCCCTTGTGGAATTTGCGAATACGCTACCGCCGCTGTACTTGGTGCTGGGATTGCTGATTCCGGATCTGATCCTTACTGTCCTTGCCGTGGTCACGATGAAACGGCCCCGGTATCTGTTGTACGCACCGATCTTTCCGTTGATTCGGATAGTCGACTCCTACCTCTGTCTGCGTTCCTTGGCGCAATCTCGGGCCGGCGGCTCGAGTGGAAGGTGGACCAGTCCGACGAGACGGGCAGTTGTGGATGGTCGTGCTTCCTATCCGGAAGAGTTGGTGTGACGGGCCAGGTCGACCAGTTCTGTCATGGCGCCGAGCCAACTTTCCGCGTGAGCACCTGCCGGGTTGGTCCGGAAGAAGTGCGTGATGATGATCGAGCGGAAGAACCCGGCCATCACTTCGGCGCGGTGGTCGAACACCGACTCGACCACGTCGAGTCGGCACTTGGTGGCATCTCGCATGCGCTCGGTGGCCTCGTCGGCTATTTCCGATGCGTACCGAGAGACTGCGGGCACAACCAGCAACGAGGTTCGCAGGTTTCGTCGAACAACGGTCTCCGGCGACAGTTCACGGGCGTCGAATTGCGTCACGACGCCCATCAACGCAGTGAGTGGATCAAGTTCTGGCGGTGCGGACCGATATCCGGCAATGATCTCCTCGAAGGATTCGAGTGAGAACAGTGTTGCTTCCTTGGTTCTGAAATAACGGAAGAACGTGCGCGGTGCGACTTCGGCAGCATCGGAGATCTGTTCGACGGTGGTGTCCGTAAAACCCTGGCGAAGAAAGAGTTCGACAGCGCATGATCGGATCGCCCGACGCGTGATGTCCTTCTTGCGTTCGCGTCGACCGATGTCCGATGCTGCCCCACCCGTGTTGTTCATAAAGGCATTTTGACGTAGCGACCCGCGTTTGGGGTACTCGAATCCTGTTGTTCACCATTTCGACGGCAACTTGTGGCATGAATGCCAACTGGCAGTCGTGCCACTTTGTGACTGTGTGTTCATGGCAACCTCCACTTCCGCGTTCGGGCTCCCGAACGGTCGACTACTGCTTGGGGATTCCGAGGCGTCGTATTCGGTATATCGCTCTGCTGCAGCAAGTTTGGCCACTTCCGATGAGCTTGCCGCGGCGCCGGACACAATGACCTGGCTCGATTTGCGGACACCGCAGGAGCAAGCCGCAGACAGTGGGCCAGGCCTACCGCCGAGTTGGGTGGTCGAACGGGTGAATGCGCACCCTTCTGGCGATCTGGCACTGACTGAGCAGAACGCGATAGTGCAGCAGTTCATCAACGGAACAGTATCTTTCGGCCAGTTCTACGTCGCTCTGCTCGAGCGATCCTCGGCCGAGTTGGCGCGCGCTGTCAGCGTTGTCGTGCGAGCGAACGGCCCGGTGCTGCTGACCTGTCAGGTCGGGCGTGATCGAACGGGAGTTCTCAGCGCACTCCTCTTACTCGCGGTCGGGGCTACGCGGGACGAGGTGATCGCGGACTACCTGCGAACAAACGACGCTCTCCTCGTTCTCGCCGAGCGGCTGCCCGAGATGCCGAAGGAGTTCGATTTGACGTGTCTGGCAACCGATATCGAGCTGGCGCTCGATTACATCGAGCACCGCGGTGGAGCGCAGTCCTATCTGATCGCTTCCGGATTGCCCCCTGAAGACCTTCACCTGCTGCTCACTCGATTCTCCCGCTGAACACACCAGCAACCCACACCAAAGACAGCCTTCGAAAGGATTTTCGTGAAGACCTCACGACGTCTCATCACCGTAGCTGCGGCCTTGGCCGTAGCGTCGACACTTGCCGCCTGTTCGTCCGGGGGAAGCGCAGCCACTTCGGGCGAGCCGGTCGACGGCGGTACGGTCACCGTCGGTATGGATCGTGACATCACGTCGCTCGATCCGGCCAAGGGGGCCATCACGCAGCAGCCCACATTCATTCTGGCGAACGCGTTGTTCGATCCGCTGTTCACCTACGCCGACGACGGCGCGGTAGTGCCACTCTTGGCGCAGAGTCTGGAAAGTGATGCTGCACAGACCAAATGGGTGATGAAACTTGCCTCCGACGTGACGTTCAGCGACGGCAGCCTGCTGGGAGCGCAGGCAGTGATCGACCACATCACTCGCTTGGCGGATCCGGCGACAGCGTGTGCGTGTGCACGGGACGCCAAGAGCATCGTCGAGATGACGGCCGTCGATCCGACAACCATCGACTTCACTCTCGACCGTCCGAACTCCGCCTTCAAGAATCTGTTCACCCGCCAACTCGGTTACGTGACGTCGCCGACGCTCGACGAATTCGGCGTCCCGCTCGGTTCCGGCCCGTACGTCCTGACCGGAAATCAGTCCGGAACGTCGATCACGATGGATCGCAACCCCGAGTACTGGGGCGAGCGTGGGCACGCTGACTCGCTCGACTTCAAGATCCTCCCGGACAGCGACTCCCGGTACCAGAGCCTGGTTTCCGGAGAGGTCGATCTCATCTGGTCCGAAAGTTCCACACAGTTCCTGCAGGCGCCCACTGACGGGTTCACGGCGTCGACCGCGGACACCGGAATGTCGACGGGCCTGTTCAATACCAAGGTGGCACCGTTCGACAGCCCTGTGGTGCGTCAAGCCGTTCAAGCCGCGATCGACCGGGACGTTCTGCGCAGCGTCGTGAACGAAGGCACCGGCGACGTGAGCTACGGGCCGATTCCGTCGACGTCGTCGTACGAGCAGACTGCCGAGTACCCTGCATTCGATCAGGATCGTGCCCGGAAACTTGTTGCGGAATACGGCAAGCCGATCTCTTTCACCTACACCTCCGACAACCGTCCGCAGTCGCAGCAGCGGGCAACCGTCATCAAGCAGATGCTCGCCGATGTCGGAATCGAGGTGACGCTCAACCCTGTGGACACGACCACGTGGGGCACGGTTCTGCGCTCCGGAGATTTCCAGATGGTCGACATGACGACCAGCCTTTTCGGTGACGCCGACTCCGGCAGCACCAGTTTCTTCGCCTCGACCGGAGTGTCGAACTTCTCCAAGTACGCCAACGCGGACGTCGATGCCTTGATCAGCGACATGCTCGGTGAGCAAGATCCGGATCAACGCTCCGAACTGCTCAACGATATTGCCGCGCAGGTCTTCGTCGACGCACCGGTGGTTTTCTACACCCAGAACGTCGACGGCTACATCATGTCCGATCGTGTCGGCGGAGTGCCGGATGTCTCTACCCGGTCGATCATCTCGGTTCGCCCGAGTGAGTTCTGGGCAGCCACGTCGTGATTCGCTCCACCGCTGTTCGAGGAGGGCGAGCGCTGCTCGTGCTCGCTCTCCTCGGGCTGGTGACCATGGCTTTGCCCGCACTGCTTCCCGGTTCGCCGGCCATCACTGTCCTCGGGCCGGAGGCCACGGCGGAACAGATCGCGCAGTTCACCAGCATGTACCACCTCGACGACAATGTTTTCGCGCGATTCGGGCGCTGGCTGAGTTCTGCCGTGACCGGTGATCTCGGCACGTCGATCATCACGAAGAACTCTGTGGGAGAGGAACTTCTGGAGCGTCTTCCGGTGACTTTGGAACTACTGGTGGCGAGTCAGATCATCGCACTGGCAATCGCGATCCCGGTTGCCCTGCGCTCGGCGTGGAAGCCTGGCTCGATCTTCGACCGGGTCGCCACCCTATTCAGCTACGTCACGCTGTCGACTCCGGGATTTGTTCTCGGGGTGCTGTTGATCTACATCTTTGCGATCTGGTTGGGGTGGCTACCGGCCACGGGATGGGTCAGTTTCACCGACGACCCCGTCGGCAACCTTCGCTTCCTGATCCTGCCGGCGTTGACGATGGGACTGACCGAGGCAGCCGTCTACACCCGAACACTGCGCTCGGATGCAATGGACACTCTCGACCAGACCTACATTCATGCTGCCCGCAGTCGGGGGATGAGCGGCACCCGCTTGCTGAGTGCCCGTGCTCTACGGCCGTCTTCCCTGCCGTTGCTGACCATGGTGGGCATCGCAGTCGGCGGGGCGTTCGGCGGAGCTGTACTGGTCGAAACTCTCTATGCCGTACCGGGAATCGGCCGACTGATACAGACGGCAATAGCCGGGCGTGACTTCCCCGTCGTCGAGAGTGTCGTGATCATTGCCGGTGTGGCCGTGGTCGTCGTGACGATTCTCGTGGACCTCACCTACCGATTGATCGATCCGAGGATTGCCCGTGAGCTATGAATCCGTTGCTGTCACAGAGCCTCGGTGGGACGTGCTGGGAGACCTGTGGCGCGGAGTCCGGCGAGCGCCGGGAATCACCCTTGCTTCGGTGTGGCTCGTCGCGCTGTTCGGCGCAATTCTTCTCTCCAACTTCACAGATCTCATGGATCCGCTCGAAGCGGACTTCGGTGCAGCCAGGCAAGCGCCGAGTGCCGCCCACTGGTTCGGTACCGACTCCACGGGCCGAGATGTCTTCGCGCGCACAGTTGCCGGTGCACAATCTTCGTTTGTAGTCGCCCTGATCACCTTGACGGTGGGCATGGTCGGCGGCAGCATCATCGGGATACTTTCCGGCTACCTTCGTGGGTGGACCGACCGTGTTTCCGGCTTGCTCATCGACGTGCTCATGGCGTTTCCCTCGTTGATTCTGGTGATGATCGTGGTGTCGTTCCGAGGCCCGAGCCTGCTCACGATCGGAACCACTATCGGAGTACTCACCACTCCGACCTTTGCCCGCGTCACGCGTGCTGCGACACTGAGCGCACGTGAACGCGAGTACATCCAGGCAGCACGTCTGATGGACACACCCCGGTGGCGAATTCTTCTGGGCGACATAGTTCCCAACGTCGCTCCGGTTGCCATCACCTTTTCCTTCACCGCGATGACCGGTGCCATTGTCGGGGAAGGTTCACTCAGCTTCCTCGGCTTCGGGCTGGTACCGCCGACGCCGTCCTGGGGCGGGATCATCGCCGACGGGCGGAGTTTGCTGGCCACCGCTCCCTGGGTGACCTTGGCACCTGCAATTGCGTTGTGCGTGACGGTGTTGTCGATCAACCTCATCGGTGAGAGAGTCAAGGAGAAACTTCGATGACCCAGGTCCTTCCGCCACTCCTGCGGGTCGAGAACCTGTCCGTTCAGTATACGAAGCCCACTGGCACTACCTACGTGTTGGAAGATGTTTCGTTGACTGTCCGGGCCGGGGAGTCGCTCGGAATCGTCGGTGAATCCGGCTCGGGGAAGTCGGTACTCGCGCGGATGATTCTCGGTGTCGAGTCTGCGCGGGCCGCAGCCAGTGTCCAAGGGGCGATCTACTTCGACAATCGCGAACTGACCGGCTTGGCAGCACGCGAGCGGGCCGGGTTGGCCGGTGTCGACATCGCAATGATCTTCCAAGACCCCATGACGTCACTCAATCCGGTGGTTCGGGTGCGACGCCAGTTGATGGAGTCGGTAAGCAATCGGCAGCGGCTGAGCCGAAAGGCGGAGCGGGAGGGCGCTGTCGAACTTCTCAGGGCGGTAGGGGTTCCGGATCCGGAGCGACGCGTCGACGCGTATCCGGCGGAGTTCTCAGGTGGTATGCGGCAGCGTGTCGGCATTGCTGCTGCCATCGCGGGCAAACCACGGTTGCTGTTGGCAGACGAACCGACCACTGCGCTCGACGTCACCATCCAGCGCAAAGTGCTGGATCTGCTCGACGGCCTGCGGCGCGATCTGGGCATGTCGATGCTGCTGGTCACCCACGATCTGGGTTTGCTGACCGGTCGAGCCGAGCGCACGGCGGTGCTCTACGCCGGGCGCATGATGGAGACGGGACCGACGGTCTCGGTGACCACCACACCGGCTCACCCGTACACGCGTGGTCTGCTCGATTCGATTCCGCGGGTCAGTGGCCCGTGGCGCCGTGAATTGCCGACCATCGCAGGTTCGCTGCCCTCGATGGCGGCGCCGCGGGTGGGGTGTCCGTTTGCCCCTCGCTGCCCGATTGCGTTGCCCCGCTGCTCGAACGAACGACCGCCGATGACCACCGTTGCATTCGGCCACGAGGCCGCGTGCTGGAATTTGGGCGAGAAGGGCACATCGTGATGACACAGGCAAATTCGGTCAGAGATCGGGTGGGAACCGCTGAACGAGACGGGAATCAGGCGCCGGCACTACGGACCGCCGGATTGTCCGTCAGCTTCGAAACTCCGCGAGGGGTACTGCGCGCGGTGACCGACGTTAATCTGACACTGCATTCCGGGCGAATCCTGGCGCTGGTCGGAGAATCCGGATCGGGGAAATCCACCGTGGCGCGGTCGGTTCTGGGTTTGACCGCCCGCACCGGTGGCGAGGTCTTCTACGAGGGCCGACCGCAAGCCGCGGTGCGTGAGCGTCGCGGCCGTGCCGATCGCAAGCAGATGCAGATGGTGTTCCAGGATCCGGTGGCCTCTCTCAATCCCCGTCGGCAGATTCGGGACATCGTGGCCGAGCCGCTGGTGGTCCGCAAGATGGATCGGGCGGCGCGGCGGGCGCGGGCGGAGGAATTGCTTGCCGAAGTGGGGCTTGATCCGGACGCGTACGGCGAGCGGTTGCCGAGGGAGATCTCGGGCGGGCAGGCTCAGCGTGTAGCCATTGCCCGCGCTGTGGCCGCAGAGCCGTCGGTTCTTGTTGCGGACGAGCCGGTTTCAGGTCTCGACGTGTCCGTCCAGGCGACTGTACTCAACTTGCTCCGGGAGTTGACCGACCGGCGGGGTCTGTCGATTCTGTTCATCTCCCACGATCTTGGTGTTGTTCGGGCGCTGTGTGACGATCTTGCCGTTCTGTACCTCGGACGAGTGTGCGAGACGGGCCCGACGGAGGAGGTGCTGGCAGCCCCGGCGCACCCGTACACCGCGGCTCTGCGTGCAGCCGTCCCGGAACCTGGTGAGATGCTCGGCGAACTCGGCTTGTCCGACGTTGAGCCACCATCACCACTGAATCCGCCGAGCGGCTGCGCTTTTCGAACTCGATGCCTCCGCGCTCACGACCGATGCGCAGCGGACATTCCGCAACTTCGCACTATCGCACCGGGTCGTCAGGTGGCTTGTCACAGCCCGCTTGTCGGATCCGACCAACAAGCAGTGAGGTGAAAGAACATGCGCGATTTCGGCCCGGAATTCCTCTGGGGGACGGCAACGTCGGCTTATCAGGTGGAGGGCGGTTGGAACCAGGACGGAAAGGGACCGTCGATCTGGGATGACTACGCGCACAACGGTTTGTGTACTCCGGATGGCACGAACGGAGATGTTGCTGCCGATCACTACAACCGGCTCGGTGAGGATCTCGACCTGATCGGGGCATTGGGAGCCAAGATCTATCGGTTCTCGGTGTCGTGGCCGCGGGTCCTTCCCGGTGGCACCGGGAAGGTGAATGCTGCCGGCCTGGACTTCTACGACCGCCTGGTCGACGGTCTTGGCGAGCGCGGTGTCGGTGCGGCGCCAACTCTGTATCACTGGGATCTACCGAGCGCGCTGCAGGAACGTGGCGGCTGGATGAATCGGGATATCGCGCAGTGGTTTGCCGAGTACACGGCGATTCTCGCGGATCGGCTCGGGGATCGGGTGGCCCAGTGGATCACACTCAACGAGCCGCTGGTCCCGACGGTGGGCGGGTACGTGGCCGGTGCGTTGCCGCCGCACCAGAAGCTGGGGCGCGCCGGACTGGCCAGTATCCATCACATGCTGCTTGCACACGGCCGGGCAGTCGAGACGTTGCGGGAATTGGGAGTGCCTGGCCAGATCGGGACGACGCTGTCGCTGTCCGGAGTCGAACCGGCAAGCTGGTACCCGGACGACGTGGAAGCGGCACGTAAGGCCGCACACTTCACCGAGGCGCTCTTTCTGGATCCGTTGTTGACCGGCAACCATATCCCGGAACTCGACGATGAACTGCGCTCTCAGGGCGTGGTGAAAGACGGCGACATGGAGACCATTTCGTCACCGTTGGACTACCTCGGGGTCAACTGGTACGCCACCATGGGAGCTGCCGCACCGCACAATGCGCATCGGTACACCGAGAACGTGCCAGACGCAGCACGGTTGTTCACGGGGGCGAACCCTGAACTCGAACGCTTCGGCTTTGCGATTGTTCCGCTACCGGGCTGGGAGTGGGGCGGCAGTCACCGGCAGATCACGCCGGGCGGTCTCGGGCATCTGTTGCGGTGGATCGACGACAGCTATCCCGATCATCCGCCCTTCGTCATCGGCGAAAACGGCCTTGGTCTCGTGGACGAGAGTGGGCCGTGCGGCCCGTACGACGACATCGTGCGGGTCGAGCACATCGACGCTGTGCTCGACGATCTAACCGAGGTCATCGCGTCGGGAATCGACGTTCGCGGTTTCTACGTCTGGTCGCTGATGGACAACGTCCAGTGGAATTACGGATTCACTCAACGGTTCGGATTGGTGCACGTGGACGCGCAGACATTGGTGCGTACCCCGAAGACCTCGTTCCGGTGGTACCGACATGTAGCAGGAGGAAACTGATGAGTGACAAGACACTACCGTCGTCGCGTTCGGTCGATCTGACCGCGGCACCATTCCATCTCGGGGTCGAGGACGTGGAATGGGTACGGACGACAATTGATTCGATGAGTCTTCCCGAGAAGATCGGGCAGCTCTTCGTCAATCACAATGCACATTTCGACAATGCGTATCTCGATCGCCTGGTTGACGAGTTCCGCGTCGGTGGGATACGGCATCACACCGCGCCGGCCGCCGAGGTTTCCGCAGTGGTGCGACGGGTGCAGGAGCGGGCGAAGGTGCCGCTGTTGGTGGCGGCAAACATCGAGGCCGGCGGCGACGCCACTGCCAGCGAGGGCACCCTGGTGGGCTCGGCACTGCAGTGCGCGTCGGCGCCCGACCTGACGGCGTCCCGCCGCATGGGATTTGTCGGCGGCGCGGAATCTGCTGCCGTGGGCTGCAATTGGTCGTTTGCCCCGGTCGTGGACGTGCACTACAACTGGCGCAACACGGTGATTGCCTCGCGCGCGTTCGGTGACGATCCCGACGTCGTGATCGATCATGCCCGGGCCTACTCCGAAGGAATTCGAGACGGAGTCGCCGAACGCCCGATGGCTCTGTGTGCCAAGCATTTTCCGGGTGACGGGGTGGACGAGCGGGATCAGCACATGGTCACCTCCGTCAACACGATGACAACGGCGGAGTGGGACAACAGTTTCGGGAGGATCTACCGGAACATGATCGAGGACGACATCGCCTCGATCATGATCGGACACATTGCGCTGCCGGAGTATTCGCGGCAGCTTCGCCCCGAGATCGACCGGATTCTGCCGGCGACCATAGCGCCGGAACTGGCCGACGACCTGTTGCGTGGACAACTCGGGTTCAACGGTCTGATCCTCACTGACGCCACTCACATGATCGGGTTCACCGCGGCATTGCCGCGGCGTGAATTGCTTCCGGCAGCAGTCAACGCGGGCTGTGACATGGTGCTGTTCTTCCGTGATCCGGTGGAAGATCTCGAGATCATGCGCACCGCCGTCGAAACTGGTGTGGTCAGTGCCGAGCGGCTGGATGTCGCACTCCAGAGAATTCTCGGACTCAAAGCGTCTCTCGGATTGCATCGAGCTCAGATCGCGGGAACACTTGTCCCTGACGACGACGCGCGGGCCGTGGTCGGCTGTGACGAGCATCGGGCCATCGCGGCTGACGTCGCCGATCAGACGGTGACGCTGGTCCGCGACACCGGCGTGTTGCCGCTCGACGTGGACACCCATCGCCGGATCCGGTTGATCTGCCCACCGGATCTGCTTCGATACGGCGCGCCGCCCAGCTACCAGGGCGCGATGAGGGCGGAACTGGAAGCTGCGGGGTTCGAAGTCGAGGACTATCCGCCGGCGTTGCCGAAGTCATTTGCCGAGATTCTCGACCACGTCGGCAGCTCCAACCGGGACTTCGGAAAGTCGTGCGACGCGGCGATCGTTGTGGCCGGGTTCCACGGGATCGGCCGGCAATCGTCGGTGCGACTTGCGTGGTCGATGCCGTTCGGTCCCGAAATGCCCTGGTACAGCGCCGAAGTTCCGACCATCTTCGTCTCGCTCGGGCTGCCCAACCATCTGGCCGACGTGCCGATGGTGTCGGCGCTGATCAATGCTCACGCGCCGACACCCGAGGTGATTCATGCCGTCGTACAGAAGATCCTGGGCCACAGTGAATTCCGGGGCTCGCACAACAACAAGGTGTTGTGCGGGTTGACCGAAATACTCTGAACTACTTCGTTATCGCCCGGAGCTCGAACTTGAGAACCTTGCCCGTCGGTGTGCGAGGAAGATCCAGGGGAAAGACGATGTCCCTCGGAACCTTGTACCCGGCGAGCAAGGACCGGGTGTGCGCGACAAGCTCTTCGGCGGTCGCAGTCATGCCCTTGCCGAGGACGACAAACGCTTTGGGACGCTCGCCCCACTTCTCGTCGGGAACCCCGATCACCGCAACGTCGATCACCGCGGGGTGGCTCATGATCGCCTGCTCCACCTCGACGGTAGAGATGTTCTCGCCACCGGAGATGATGATGTCCTTCGCGCGGTCCTTGAGCTGAATGTATCCGTCGGGATGCATGACGCCGAGGTCTCCTGAATGGAACCACCCGCCGGCAAAGGCTTCCGCGGTTGCGGCCTCGTCACGGTAGTACCCGAGCATGACGTTGTTGCCGCGGAGCACGATCTCGCCCATGGTCTGACCGTCGGCGGGAACGTCGTTCATGTCGGGGTCGACGACCCGTGCATTTTCCGCCTGGACCATGCCAACGCCCTGCCGGGAAAGCAGCGCGGCGCGTTCGGACTGTGGCTTCTCGTCCCAGGCTTCCTGGTATTCGCAGATCGTGTACGGCCCGTACACCTCGGTGAGGCCGTACACGTGGACGACGGTCACACCGATGTCCTCGAGCTTGCCGATGATCGTCGGCGACGGGGGAGCACCTGCGGTGGTGATGCGAAGGGCGTCGACCTTGTGGGCCTGATCCGCGTCGGCGATGGTGGAGCAGACAGTTGGTGCGCCGCACAGGTGGGTCACGCCCAAGTTGTCGATCGCATCCCAGATCGAATCGGCGCGGACGGCGCGCAGGCAGATGTGGGTGCCGGCGGCCTGGGTAACTGCCCACGGTGTGCACCAACCGTTGCAGTGGAACATCGGCAGTGTCCACAGGTACTTGGTGGAGCCGGTGAACCCGTTGTGGAAGGTTTCACCGAGGGAGTTCAGGTACGCGCCGCGGTGGGAGTACATGACGCCCTTGGGTTTTCCGGTGGTACCCGACGTGTAGTTGATGGCGATGCACTGCTGCTCGTCGTCGACCCCCCAGTGCAGTGGCTGATCGGCGATCGCTTCACCTTCTGCCAACAGATCGGCGTACTGCCCGGTGACGATTCCGGTGGGAACCTTCGGGTACGGGACGGTGGAGTCCGGGATCTCGATGATCTCGCGCAGGCTCGGCACGTTTGTTTTCGACGACGCGACGGAACCGACGAACTCGGAGTCTACGAACAGGATCGTGGTTCCCGAGTGATCGAGAATGTACTCGAGTTCAGGTCCGGCGAGGCGCGAGTTGAGGGCGATCAGGATTCCGCCGGCCAGAGGCACGGCAAAATGCGCAAACAGCATTTCGGGAATGTTCGGCGCCAGGTAAGCGATGCGATCGCCGGGCTGGATACGGTCCCGCAAAACACGTGCCAGAGCGGCTACCTCGTCGCCGAACTCGCGGTAGGTGTACGTCCGATCACCGTGAATGACGGCGGTGCGATCTGGGAACACCGACGCGCTGCGTTCGAGAAAGCGCAGCGGGCTGAGCGGGGTGTTGTTGGCTGTGAGTGCGGTGGGTGCAGACACGGGTTCCTCCGAGGTTCGCGTGGTCGGACGTTGCAGCTCACCCGTCACGGTGAATGTGATCGGCGCTACAAACGCTCGTGTTGGACGATATTGGGCTAGCCCACCAGCCGCTACCCTACGAAGTGGGTATCCGCGTTTTCCCCGACCAGGAGTGCACGTGAACAGGGTTTTAAGGCCGAGCGACGACGACGCGTTGCGGGCGGCGCTGCGCCGGCTGCAGCCTCAGACGGAACTGCCGGTCCTGTTCGGTGGGGGAGTGAGCGGCAACTCCTTGACCATCACCAGCTACGTCGGTACGCACAGCACTCTGCTGCGCAACCTCGAGATCAACGCGGCATGCGGACTCGGTGGGCGGGCTATCGCCGAGCAGCGCACAGCTGTGGTGCAGGACTACGCCAATTCGTCTCAGATCACCCACGACTACGACTACGAGGTCGGCACCGAGCGAATCGAATCGTTGATGGCGGTTCCCGTGGTCGTTCGAGGGAAAACCCGCGGCGCGCTCTATGGCGGACTGCGCGCCAACCTGCCGATCGGAGATGTTGTTGCAGACAAGATGATGCGTGCGTCCTACTCGTTGGCACGCGAAATCGAGATCCGCGACGAGGTTGATCGTCGTGTCGCGATGATCGACACTGCTGCGGTGGAACAGGTTTCGAGCCGCGAGGCAAAAATATCGGAGACGTTGACGGAAAGTTTCCTCGCGTTGGGTGAGATCGCGGCAGGTCTGCAGGACGAGAAACTCAGTGCGCAGGTTCACGCCGTCGAGGCAAAACTTCGGGCCTTGACGGCGCCTGCAGAGATCGCGAGTGCGGTAGTGCTGTCGCCGCGTGAAACGGACGTGATGAGGTACGTCGCGTTGGGGCTGCGCAACGCCGAAATCGCGGAGCGTCTGTCCTTGAGCGTCGAAACCGTCAAGACGTACATGCGCAATCTCATGGCCAAACTCGATGTGCGAAGTCGTCATGAGGCGGTTGTCGAAGCTCGTCGTCACGGTCTGATTCTGTGATCACGCACAAATAGAGGTGCAAAGATACCGGCATGGGTCGTCGCATCATTCTGAATACCGAACGACTGACGTTGACGACTTGGCTCCCGTCCGACTTCGAGGACCTCGCTGCGCTACACGCTGATGCCCTGACCATGCGGTTCATCGGGTACGGACGACCAGACACTCGGGACGAGGCGCAGTCGCGGCTGGACGGGTATCTCGATGAACAGAGAACTCGGGGTTGGACCAAGTGGCGCGTGGAGAACCGCGCCGGCGACATGATCGGCCGGGCAGGATTCGGTGAGTTCGGCTCGAGTCGTGAACTGGCGTATGCCTTTCGGCGGGATCAGTGGGGGAATGGTCTCGCTACTGAGGTTGCCTCGGCGTTGGTGGACTGGCACTTCGAATATCCGGCGTTCGACCTGCCGTCGCGTAGCCTGTGCGCGCATGTAGAGGCCGGACATCGAGCGAGTATGCGGGTGCTCGAGAAGGTTGGCTTCGATTTTGTGGACACGCGCGAGTACAAGGGTGTTACCTGTGCGTTCTTTCAGTTTCCCGTCGTAGCGCTGCCCGGGCCGGCCGGGAAATCCGACGCGTAGCCGATCTGGGACGTGAAAGTTATTTTCGGCCTTCACGAACCCTTACCGGCGATGGCCTGCTTGATTGCGATCCGCCATCGCGCTTGTCCCGGTAAGCGGAATCCTCGAGACCCGCCGCCGTTGTGGTTGATATGACGGACCTCACAATCGCACAAGCAGCACACGAGTGATGAGGGCATCGATGCAGGATTTGTTCGACAACAGTGACATGACGGGCCTGGCCGGGGCGATTCGCAAGGGGGACGTATCCGCCAAGGAGGTCCTGGAGTTCAGCCTTGACCGGCTCGACGAGCGGAACCCGGCCGTCAATGCAGTGATCAGCGAGCGCCGCGACGAAGCTCGGAACGAGGTCGCTGCCGGTCTTCCCGAAGGCCCACTGCAGGGTGTGCCGTTCGTGATCAAGGACCTCGGACTTGATGTCGCGGGTCTGCCGAGTACCAACGGATCTCGTTTGTTCGCCGATGCTGTGGCGCAGGAGGATTCGACGCTCGTCGAGCGATACCGTCGTGCGGGTCTGGTGATTGTCGGTAAGACGAACACTCCGGAGTTCGGCAAGAATGCGAGTACCGAACCTGCACTGTTCGGCCCTACCCGCAACCCGTATGCACTCGATCGCTCACCCGGTGGGTCGTCGGGAGGCACGGCTGTAGCTGTTGCAGTGGGAATCGTGCCCGCGGGCCATGCCAGTGACGGCGGCGGCTCGATCCGCATCCCGGCGTCTGCCTGCGGCCTGGTTGGTCTCAAGCCGAGCCGTGGTCGTACCCCGACGGCGCCGGCACGAACTCTGTTTGCGTCGCCGATGGGTGTTCACCACGCGCTTACTCGCAGTGTGCGCGACACCGCTCTGCTCCTCGATCTTTCCGCTGGACCCACTGTGGGCGATCCGTACGTGATCCTGGCGCCGAAGCGGCCGTACGTCGAGGAAGTGGGCGCGGATCCCGGACGCTTGCGGATTGCTCTGAGCAACGCGCTACCGGACGGCACGCCGGTGGACCCGGAGTGTGCGGCCGTCACCGCGAGCGTCGCCGGTCTGCTCGAAGAACTCGGCCACCATGTTTCCGAAGGCGCCCCGGACTTTCCGCTCGATGCACTGACTTCCGGGCTTTCCGTGTTGATGGGCATACCGATGACCATCGAGGTCGATGCACGACTCGAGGCCGTGAACCGCGCAATCCGCGACGACGACCTCGAACCGATGGCTCGGATGATCTACGACCGCGCGAAGTCC
The DNA here is from genome assembly GCF_013277795.1 of Rhodococcus sp. MS16. Classification (NCBI taxonomy): domain Bacteria; kingdom Bacillati; phylum Actinomycetota; class Actinomycetes; order Mycobacteriales; family Nocardiaceae; genus Rhodococcus; species Rhodococcus sp. MS16. The sequence goes on along the minus strand of NZ_VBTM01000003.1, from coordinate 579,732 downwards.
GAAACCGCGACCAATGTAGTCAAGGCGCTGCAGGAACTCGAGCGAGCAGCGCAGGTGATCGGTGCGTTCTTCGTCGATCACGACCTGTTGCTGACCCCGACGATGGCTCGCCCGGCCGCTCCGCTTGGTCTCCTCGATACGGCAAATCCCATGTCGATCTGGGAGCACTCGGCCGGATACAGCGGATTGACCAGTCCGTTCAACAGCTCTGGTCAGCCCGCGATTTCCTTGCCGATGGGTCATGACTCGGCCGGTGTGCCCATCGGCGTCCAGTTGGTTGCCGCCTTCGGGCGCGAAGATGTGCTGATTCAGGTTGCGTCGCAACTCGAAACGGCACGCCCGTGGTCCATCGCTCCGGTGTGGCCGCCGACCCAGGGATAACAGTGCGACAGCAGCGGCCCGGCGGTGGTTTCATGTCCGCTGCCGGGCCGCTTTGTCGTGTGTGGAGGCGTTCGACAAGCCCGCGGAAATTCAAAAAGTATTTCTAATCGAAATATCGCATATCGAACGACTTTTCTGCGTAGTATCCACAATGAGCGGTGGTGAGTAGTTGCGTCGGTGTGGAGCGAACAGGCTCCGATCCACACCGGCGGGGCCGCCCAGCGCGATCGAACTGCGTTGTCACAGAAATGGATCAAGGATGGTCGTTCAACCGGACATGGCATATCGGCGCTCTCTGGCCGTGGCAGAACTGACAGGCCCGGGGCAGTTGTTCGAGGTGGCTGAAGAATCCGTGCGCGGGCACGTCATGCCGGTGTTCAAGAATCGCACGCATACGCTCCGTGAGCTTCTGGCCGCGTCGGTCGAGCACGGCGACACCGAGTATCTGGTGTGCGACGAACTGCGGATTACCTTCACCGATCACTTCGCGCGTGTGGCATCACTGGCAGAGGAGTTGCGAGGCACGTACTCGATCGGCAAGGGCGACCGCGTGGCGATTCTGTCTGCGAACAACGCACAGTGGATCATCACCTTCTGGGCGGCGACGTCCCTCGGGGCGATAGCGGTCGGGATGAACTCGATGTGGTCGGCTCCCGAGATCGACTACGGCATGAAGCACTCCACTCCGAAACTTGTTGTCGCCGACGCAAAACGACGAGAACTTCTCGGTGAGGTCGGCGTGCCGGTACTGTCCACCGAAGTCGACGTACCTCGGTTGTCCACGCTGCACGCCGACGCGGAACTGTCGACCTGCCCCATCCACGAGGACGACCCTGCCGTCATCTTGTACACCAGTGGCACAACCGGACGGCCGAAAGGTGCGACGCACTCGCACCGGAACGTCATCACGGCAAACGACTTTCATCGATTCAACGACGCCTTGGCAACGCATTTCGGAAACCCGCCCGCGAACCGCCGGTTTCTGCTGTCGAATCCTCTCTTCCACATCGCGTCACTGCACAACCTTGCCGTGCCACGATTGTCGATCGGGGACACCGCAGTCATCTACAGCGGGCGATTCGAGATCGAACGCGTGCTGCGTTTGATCGAGCGCGAGCAGGTCACCAACTGGGGTGCTGTGCCGACCATGGCGAATCGCCTTGTTTCACATGGTGATCTGTCACGATACGATCTGTCCTCGCTCAAGACGATATCACTGGGATCAGCGCCGTCGTCACTCGCACTGAAGGAGAAGGTTCGCGAACTGCTGCCGGTGGCAGGGCGTTCGTTGGGGACGACGTACGGGCTCACCGAGTCGTCGACCGGGGCCACCTTGGCGACAGCTGCCGATCTGGAGGAGTACCCGGATTCCGTGGGCCGCCCCGTCGTCACGATGAGCGTCGAGATCCGGGACGACAACGGTCATCGGCTCCCGGACGGTTACGAGGGTGAGATCTGCCTACATGGACCGCACGTGATGGTGGGCTACTGGAACAACGATGCGGCGACGGCCGCCGCGCTCGACGATGAAGGATGGCTGCGTACAGGCGATTTGGGATTCATGGCCGACGGTCACCTCCGCGTCAGCAGTCGTAGATCGGACTTGATTCTGCGTGGTGGGGAGAACGTCTACCCCGTCGAAGTGGAGAACGTCCTGAGCGAGCACCCGTCGGTGCAGGAATGCGCGGTGATCGGAATTCCCCACGCGGACTACGGCGAAGAAGTGGCCGCAATTGTTGTGGTCGAGGAGCCGGGATCCGTCTCGGAGGCAGAGTTGCTCGGGTACGTGCGGGAGCGTCTCGCTAAGTACAAGGTGCCTTCCCGATGGCGACTGACCACAGAACCGCTGCCGCGCAATGCAACCGGAAAGGTCGTGCGTAAACAACTCGACGTTGACGGCGAACCGGCGATAGTCTCGGAGAATCGTCATGCGTGGACTTCGCTGCTGACGGCACTCGACGAGCGTCGTCGGGCTGCACAGGAGATGGGTGGCCCCGACAAGCTACTGCGGTACCGGCGGTTCGGGCGCGTTGATGCGCGCGAACGAGTATCGAAGTTCCTGGACGAGGATACATTTCAGGAAATCGGCGTACTGGCCGGCGACGCGTCGATCCCGTCCGACGCCTTCGTTGCGGGGTCCGGACTTGTCGACGGCCGTCCGGTGCTGGTCGGTTCGGAGGATTTCACGGTTGCCGGCGGATCCATCGGAACGGCAGCGGCCACCAAGCGCGCCCGGATCGCAGAACTTGCCAAGCGCGAGCGCACTCCACTGGTGATGATGCTCGAAGGTGCCGGGCACAGGGCAACCAACGCACTGCACCCGCACCGGCCGGCGCCCAACGATCTGCAGGCAATGGCCGAGCTTGCCGGATTGGTCCCGACGGTTTCGATTGTGTGTGGACCCTCGGCTGGGCACGGGGCTCTTGCTGCACCGATGTCGGATTTTGTCATCATGGTCAAAGACCACGCCGCGATGTTCACAGCCGGTCCACCGCTGGTGGAGGCGTCGCTCGCCGAGAAGGTGACAAAGGAAGACCTTGGCGGTAGCGCCGTGCACGCTGAGGTGAGCGGAATCGCCGACAATGTTGCGGCGGACGTAGACTCGGCGCTCGAGTTGACGCGTAAATACCTGTCCTATTTCCCGTCGAACGCGTGGAGTCGCGCGCCACTGGCCGATCCTGACACTTCGGTTGCGGCGCCGCGCTCCCTCGATTCTCTTCTCGACGTAGTTCCGCCGAATCCTCGTATCCCGTACGACATGCACGACGTGTTGTCCGTGATGGTGGACGAGGGCACCCTGTTCGAGCTGCAACCGCAGCACGGTTCTTCTGTCATCACAGTGCTGGCAAGGATGGGTGGCCGGGTCGTCGCCGTTGTCGCCAATCAGCCACTGGTGCTTGCCGGTGCGTTGGATGTGGCCGCGGCGGAAAAGGCATGCCGGTTCATCGAGATGACCGGCGCTTTCCATATCCCGTTGATCTTCCTGGCCGACAACCCGGGCGTTCTTGCTGGAAGTAAGTCCGAACGGGACGGCATACTGCGGGCGAGTGCTCGGATGTTTGCGGCGCAGCATCGGTCCACCGTGCCGAAAATGCATGTGACAGTGCGCAAGGCCTTCGGATTCGGGGGCTCGGTCATGGGTCAGAATGCTTTCGACAATCAAACCGTGTCGTTGTCGTTTCCGGGAGGGATGCTGGGAGGTATTCCGGCTGCCGTGGGTGGGAGCACCTCGAAGGCGGACGAGCGGACACAGCGTGCATTGATCGAGAACGAGGCTGCAGGTCCGTGGCGTCTGGCAAGTTCGGTGACGTACGACGACGTCATCGATCCACGCGAACTACGCAACGCGCTGCTCGGTGCGCTGAGGCTGTCGAGTGGGCGAGATGCGGAGCCGGTTGCCCCGGTGGTGCACACCGGATACCTGCCCTAGTGAAATCCGACGTGCCACCGGGCTTTCGGACCAGATTCGGCGCTCGACTGCGGATTCCGCTGATCGCCGCACCCATGCTGAGAGTGAGCGGGCCGGACCTCGTGTCGGCAGCCTGCGCGGCGGGCGTCGTCGGCGCCTTTCCGACGGCAAACGCGCGCACGGCAGAGGAACTCGATTCGTGGCTGGCGACATTCGATCGTGCCCATGAGGAGAGCGGCGGAGAACTGGCACCGTACTGCCCCAATCTGATCATGAGAGCGCCGCGACTGGCAGACGACGTTGCGTGCTTGGTTCGCCGCCGAGTGGAAATGGTCATCGCGAGCGTAGGCTCACCGGCCCCGATCATCGGACCGCTCCACGATATCGGCGCTGCGGTCTTTGCCGACGTCGGCACGCTTCGTCATGCCGAAAAGGCAGTTGAAGCCGGTGCGGACGGACTCGTGCTGCTCTCGGCCGGAGCGGGTGGGCAGACGGGGTGGATGAACCCGTTTGCCTTCATCCGTGGTGTCCGTGAGTTCTTCGACGGTACAGTCATTCTCGCAGGTGGAATCTCCGACGGGCAGGCGTTGTGGGCTGCCGAGGTGGCAGGCTTCGACGCGGCGTACATGGGCACACGTTTCATCGCGAGCGACGAGAGTTCGGCGTCGGCGCCGTACAAGGACATGTTGGTCGAGAGCACGATGGACGACGTGGTGTTGACCAACGCTTTCACCGGACTGCGGACGAACATGCTTGCTCCGTCCATCAGAGCGCAGGGGCTTGATCCCGACACACTGAACGAGCAGATCTCCGTGAAAGAATCGGCCGAGCTGTTCGGACCGGGGTCATCAGAACCGGGGCCGAGAAGGTGGACCGACGTCTGGAGTGCGGGCCATTCGGTGTCGGGGGTGAAACGACGCAGCCCCCTTTCGGAAGTAGTTCGCGAAACAGTCGCAGAGTACGAGGACGCCCGAGCGAGAACACGTTCGGTGCTGGAGCAACGACGTGCAGCGAACGCAGACTCCTGAGCAGACGTATTTCGATAGTCACCTTCCCGGTGATCGGGACAAGGATGGATAACTCCTGTGCAGGTTGCCATTGTCAAAACTAGTTCCGAAAAAACGTATACCTAATAGACATATCCGGGTTAGTCTGCCTGTGAGCCGAAGAGACCGTGTGCGTGGGGTTTCTCGCCGACTTTGATCTATCTCGAGAGGGAATTCGATGAGCGGAAAATGGAACGGCAAAGGCAAAATTGCCGCAGTGTCGCTGGTGGCTGCCTTGGCCGTCGCGGGATGCGGCGGGGGCGGCGGCACCAGCACTGCAGGCGGCTCCACTGCATCGGCCGCGGATATCGACCGAGCGGCCGTACTTCGCGTCACCGCGTCTGCGCCGACCCGAAACCTCGATCCGTACCTCCAGACCAGCTACGGCGGTTGGGGATATCTGACTCCGATGTTCGATCGCTTGACCATGGTGGACAAGGACGGAAATCTTGTTCCGGGACTTGCGGAGTCGTGGGAGTTTTCCTCTGACGGTGGCTATCTCGAGCTGAAATTACGAGACGACGTTTCGTTCCACGACGGCACCAAGTTCGACGCCGCCGCCCTCGCCGCAAACGTCCAGCGTGGAAAGACGATGGCAGGCAGCACGGTTGTCGCCGCGCTCGACGACATTACGTCCGTTGATGTTGTCGACCCGACTACTGCCCGGCTGAACCTGACCAAGGGTTCCGGTGTGGAGCTACCCGGGCTGTTCAGCACCAATGTCGGCATGATGGTCAGCCCCAAGACCATCGAAGCCGGCACGGACATCCGAAATGATCCGGGCCAGAGCGGATCCGGACCGTACACCGTCACCAACTACGTACCCGAGGAATCTCTCGAGGTTACTCGTGCAGAGGGCGACTACTGGGATCCAGCGGCCGGACTGCTCGGTGGAATCAGCTTCAAGACCATGCCGGACGCGACAACGCGTTTGAACGGAATGCAGACCGCCGCCACCGATATCAGCTGGGTGAGCTCGGCCAACGAGATCGTTCAGGCGCAGTCGCTCGCGGACCGCAACGTGCTGGGTATTGACAAGGTGAAGTTCCGCAATGTGCTTGGTGTCTTCATGCGAGCACGTGACGACCTCGCGAAACCCGAAGTGCGCCAGGCTGTTGCACACGCCATCGATCCCGAGGCCATCAGCGCGCTATTCTCGGGAACCTGCACCCCGTACCGACAGATGTATCCGGAATCGAGCTGGGCGGCCGACCCGTCGTACCAGTACCCGTACACCTTCGACGTGGACAAGGCCAAGAGCCTGGTCTCCAGTGCTGGTGGAGCCAAGATCACACTGACCTTCGGTGCCGGAACAAATACCGAAAAGCCTGCCAACGTTATCCAGTCCTCGCTGGCAGCAGCAGGATTCGAGGCGGAGCTCAATCCCGTTCCGAACACCCAGAACGAGCCCGGCTACATCGCCGGCACCTTCCAGTCGATGGTGTCGAACAGCTTCAGCCCCAAGGTAGACCCCGCTGAGACCGTCAATACCTTTGTCGTGGGTCCCTACGACTTCGGCAACGGCAATCCCGAGATCGCCGCACTGGCGACAAAGGCTGCCAACCCGACGTTGTCGCAGGACGAGCGGGCCGGGCTGTACCACGAGATCTGGTCGAAGACACTGGCCGAGGCCATGTTCGTCCCGATCTGCAATCAGACGAACGCGACGATCTTCAGTGACAAGGTAGTCAACGCCGACAACATCCCGTGGGTTGACACCGGAATCTTCGATCTGCGCTACGTCGGAATGACCAAGTAGCACTGCAGATTCAGAAATCTTGCTGATAGACCGATCTGCTTCGCAGGTGATGCGACAAAGAATTCACGCAGACGCATCACCTGCGAAGGGGAACCGCCGACAAGACCGGCTGTAAGCGCCGGTGAGGGGTGCTTATGTTGCGTTACGCGGGGCGACGGCTGCTGGCGGCGGTGCCGCTGTTGTTGATTGTGCCTTTGATGATTTTTCTGTTGATCGATTTGGCGCCGGGGGATCCGGCTGCGATTCTTGCCGGTGATGATCCGACTCCGGAGCGGTTGGCCGAAATCCGGTCGACACTTCACCTGGACGACAACATCTTTCTGCGGTACGTCCGGTGGGTGGGCGGTGTTCTGCAGGGTGATCTGGGTACGTCGTTTCTGTCGAATCAGTCGGTGACGGAGCTGATTTTCCGCCGGATGGCGACGACGTTGTCGCTGGTTGTTTTTGCGATGGTGCTTGCGGTGACGATCGGGTTGATCTTGGGTGTTGTCGCCTCGCTTCGTCCCGGCGGAATTGTCGATCGTCTGGTGAATGTGGTGGCGTCGATTGCGATCGCGATTCCCGCGTTCTGGTTCGGTCTGGTGCTGGTGTCGGTATTCGCGGTGACCAATCAGATCTTCCCGGCCTTCGGGTATGCGCCACTCTCAGACGGGTTTGTGCCGTGGATTCAGCACCTCATTTTGCCGGGTACTGCGTTGGCGTTGTTGCCTGCGGCGGAGGTGACGTTGCAGCTGCGGTCGTCGCTGGGGCAGGTACTCAAGAGCGACTACATCCTCAACGCGGAGGCGAAGGGTCTCGGGCGCGGACGTGTCGTGTTCAAGCACGGACTCAAGAACGCGTGCATCCCGGTGGTCACGGTGCTCGGTTTCCGTGTCGCGGAAGTGCTGGGCGGTGCGGTGACCATCGAAATCATCTACAGCATGCCGGGGTTGGGCTCTCTGGCCGTGAACAGTGTCCAGAACCACGATATTCCAGTGCTGCTCGGGTTTGTCCTGTTCACCACCGTGGTGGTGGTGCTGGTGAACCTGCTTGTCGACATTTCCTACGGCTACTTCAACCCTAAGGTTCGCGCATGACTGATCCGAAGGTAGTGACCACATCCGAGACGGCGGAGCGGCCTGCGAGGGGCCAAGGCTTGAAAGCTGTTCTGCGTAAGCCGGTGACGATGGTCGCGGGTATTTTCATCCTGCTTCTGGTGATCATGGCGGTGTTCGCTCCGATTCTGGCGCCGCACGATCCGTATGTGCAGGACCTGGTCAACCGATTGCAGCCGCCGAGTGCAAATCATCTGCTCGGCACCGATGATTACGGCCGAGATGTGTTGAGCCGGTTGATCTACGGCGCGCGGATTTCGTTGACGGCGTCGTTGCAGGCGGTGAGTGTGGCGCTGATCCTTGGGCTTCCACTCGGTGTCATCGCCGGTTATCGCGGCGGCTGGGTCGATTCGCTGATCACCCGGGTGATGGATGCGTTGATGTCGGCTCCGTCACTGGTGCTGGCGATCACGATCGTCGCGGTCCTCGGTTCGGGAATCACCAATGCGATGCTTGCCATCGGTTTGGTCATGGCGCCCAGGTTCTTCCGGGTTGCGCGGGCGTCGACGATGGATGTGCGGCACGAGACATACATCGAGGCCGCAATCGCGTTGGGCTGTCGTCCGGGCAGAACCATTATCAGGCATATCCTTCCGAACGTGATGCCGCCGGTGGTGCTGGTCATCTCCGTCTCTCTCGGTGCTGCGGTTGCGGCGGAAGCGAGCCTGAGTTTCCTCGGCCTCGGGGCGAAGGCTCCGGCGGCGAGTTGGGGTTCGATGCTCAGCACCGCGGCGTCGAATATGCAGTTGGCGCCGTACCTGGTGTGGCCTCCCGGCGTGATGATTTTCTTGACGGTCCTGTCCTTCACCTATCTGGGCGACGGTGTTCGCCGATCTTTGCTACGGAGTCGTAATGGTGACAATGACTGATCTGATGCGTAAAGAGCAGTTCGATGCGAGCACTGAACCACTGTTGCGGGTTCGGGATCTGACCATCGAATTCCCCAGCGGCGGAGGCGGTTGGCAGACGACGGTCGAAGGTGTCTCGTTCGACGTCGGTGCCGGCGAGTCGGTGGCGTTGGTCGGTGAGTCCGGATCAGGCAAGACGGTGTCCTCGCTTGCGGTGATGGGTTTGACGCAGGCTACCGGCGGCCGGATTTCGCGGGGTTCCATCGAATTCGACGGTCGTGATCTGACGAAGGTTCCGGAGCGGGAGTGGCGCAAGCTCCGCGGTACCGGAATGGGCATGATTTTTCAGCAGCCTATTCGCAGTCTCAATCCGGCCTACACGGTCGGTGATCAGATCGCTGAATCCGTGCGCAAGCACTTGGGTTTGAGCCGCAAGGAAGCAATGGCTCGGGCGGTGGAGATGCTCGAATTGGTGCAGATTCCCCGGGCGAAGGAGCGGGTAGGCGATTATCCGCATGCGTTCAGTGGTGGCATGTGTCAGCGTGTGATGATCGCGATGGTGATGGCATGTAATCCGCGGTTGCTGATCGCGGACGAGCCGACTACTGCGCTCGATGTGACGGTGCAGGAGAAGATCCTCGATCTGTTGCGGGATTTGCAGGAGCAGACCGGTGTGGCGTTGCTGTTCGTCAGTCACGATCTTGCGGTGGTGGCGGAATTGTGTCAGCGGGTGGTGGTGATGTATGCCGGTGAGATCGCGGAAAACGCTGCGGCAGAAGAAGTGTTCTTCCGTCCCCAGCATCCGTACACGTCGGGTTTGCTGGCTTCGATTCCGCAGCCGGGACTGAATACGGATCGTCGGCTGCATGCGATCCCGGGCGGGATTCCCGCGGCGGCCGATTGGCCGACAGGATGCCGGTTCTCGCCGCGGTGCCCGCATGTGGCGCCGGGACTGTGCGATGTGGAGCATCCTGCGATGGCGCAGGTTCCGACCGGAGAGGCGCGATGCCTGCGTGTGCAGGACCTCGATCTGCAGGGAGTGAGTGTGCGATGAGTCTTCTCGAAGTGAAGAACGTGTCGAAGTCGTTTGCATCGGGCCGCGATTTTCTGGGCCGTCGCACCAAGTGGTCGCATGCGGTCAAGGACGTCAGTTTCAGTCTCGAAGCCGGTGAATGTCTTGCCGTGGTCGGGGAGTCGGGTGCGGGTAAGTCGACGGTGGGCCGGATTGCCTTGCGGTTGATCGAGCCGGATACCGGTTCGATCACGTTCGATGGCGTTGACGTGCGGGCCGCAAAACCTGCCGAGTTGCGTTCGATGCGCCGCGGTATGCAGATGATTTTCCAGGATCCGCACAGTTCTCTCAATCCGCGGATGACCGTTGTTGATGCTGTGGTGGAACCGCTGATCGTGCATACCGACATGGGTCGGGGTGAGCGTGAGAAGTTGGCGACGGCGATGTTGGACAAGGTGGGGATCGGTTCGCGTTATTTCGGCCGGTATCCGGCGGAGCTTTCCGGTGGGCAGCTTCAGCGTGTTGCAATTGCTCGGGCGTTGACGTTGAATCCGAAGATGATCGTCTGTGATGAACCTGTTGCTGCGCTGGATGTTTCGGTGCGGGCGCAGGTGCTGAACTTGTTGCGGGATCTGCAAGAGGAACTGGGTCTTGCGTATCTGTTCGTGTGTCATGATTTGGCGTTGATCGAAGTGATCGCCGATCGTGTGCTGGTGATGGCGCGCGGTGAGGTTGTGGAAAGTGGGTCGGTGGAGGACATCTTCCGTCGCCCGCAGCAGGAGTACACCCGAACATTGCTCGACGCTATTCCGGTACCCGTTCCACGATCTGTCCGTGGGCAGGAATTCGAGGGCGTCCGAGCCGAACCTGTCAGTTGAGGAGAATTCGATGACATCGGCACCGATGGCAGTGGCACCCGCACAGTCTCGAACCATATTGCGTACCACGGAGTCCGGCGACTTCCTGATGAGTGACTATCTAGGTGAGCACTCCGACGGTTCGGCAACCGGGGGCTTTCAGGCGTATCTTGTCGGCCAGAAGGCGGAAAAGCTTCGGCCCCACTATCACGAGGTGGATCAGTTTCAGGTAGTTCTCGACGGCAGTGGACGCCTCGGTAGGCACGCCATCGGCGCGGGCACTGTGCATTACAGCGATGCGTACACGGTGTACGGGCCGATCTTCGCCGACGCTCCCGACGGTCTGTCGTACTTCACCCTTCGGCTCGACCCCGCCGCTGGATTGAACTACATGCCGGAATCACGCGTCAAAGGTGAGACGCGAGCCGGCGAACATTTCACCTGTGCGATCGACGACGCCGCAGGAGAGACGGGAAAGCTGGATCTACTGGCCCGTACCAGACGTGGCGCCGCAGCATTCGGTGTTGCGCTCGACCTCGGTGGGGTATTGAACGCCGATGCACTCGCTGAATGTGTGGGCCGGGGGTATGCAGTTGTGTTGTCCGGCAGTGTTGCGTTCGGCGACCGCACATTGCCGTCCGGAAGTCTCATTCCGTTCGAGTCTGCTGTTGCACTGGAGGGGCTTTCGGGACAGTCCGATCGCACGAACCTGGCCCTGGTTGTCTTCGCGACGCTGAGTGAGCCCACTCAGTAGGAGCCGCCGAGTTGATCCGCCGCCGATCGGAGCAGCTCGCCGTACCGCGCGAAGTACTCCTCGGTGAGTCGAGTCGCCGGCCCACTGATCACGATCGCAGCCAGTGGCGATCCCGACGCATCCAGCACCGCTGCGGCGAGGCTGGTTGATCCTTGCTGGACGGCTTCCTCGCTTGCGGCCCATCCACGCCTGCGTATCTCCTGGTACTCGGCATCTGCGAGGAGGAGATCGGGCTGACCCGAGCTGTTCATGCGTTCTTCCTGCGACTGGTACGCGTGGATGACCCGTCCCGCTGCACTTGTCTCGGGTACGTGTATCTGCCCGGGCTTCAGGCCTGTCCGAACCATGTGGGTACCTTCAACCACCCCGAGGACGATCATGTGTTCTTCCTCCGCGACAGCGAGATGTACTGTCTCGCCGGTTGTATCCCGAATCTTGGTCATGACGGGTTGTGCTCGGGCAGCCAGCGACGAGCCGTTGTAGACCTGTCCGGCTACGACAACACAACGGGTGGAGAGCTCCCAGCGGGGTGGAGCCTCGCCGACAGGGTGGATCCATTGCGCTTCATGGAGGGTTGCCAGGGTGCGTTGCATGGCGCTTTTGTCGACCTCGAGTAGCCGTGAAAGCGCGGTCAAGCCGATTGGCTGATGGGCAGCAATGGCTTCGATGACGCGGAGTCCGCGCGTGAGTCCACTGATTGTCTTGACTGCGATCTGAATCACCCCTACTGTGATTAAAGAATTGATACACAGTATCACATAGAGATACTTGCTGTGAAGACGATCTTCCTGAAAGTTCGCACTTTCCTTCCCGCTGGCGGTCCAGTGCACTACCGAGAGGTTGCTGTGAAGAAGTTCAAACCCACTGTCGATCAATTGATCCCGAACCTGACGCCGGCGGAGGAGATAGTTCTGCTTGCGCGAGCTCTGTGGGCCGAGGGGTACCGGGATCATCTCGCCGGGCATATCACGTACAACCTCGGTGACGGCACCATGCTGTGCAACCCGTGGCTTCTCACCTGGGAGGAGATCCTCCCCGCCGACATCATTCGTATCGACGTAGACGGCAATGTCCTACAGGGCGATTGGCCTGTCCCGCTGGGAATTCCTCTGCACCTTGCGCTTCACCGAGCACGTCCCGACGTCGGCATTGCGCTACACAATCATTCGGAGTTCGGAACGGTCTGGGCTGATCTGGGCGAGGTTCCACCCGCTTACGATCAGAGTTCCAGCCTCGGCGGCGGTGAGGTAGTGCTGGTCGACGAGTACGACGGCGGCGTCGACAACATGGAGGCAGCCGAGGCCGCGATCCGGTCGATCGGGCCCGCTGATCGCGCACTCCTGGCAGGACATGGCGTTTTTGTCACCGGAAGTACCGCCGCAGCAGTCTATTTGCGGGCGGTCGCTCTCGAACAACGTTGTAAGAATGCCTGGATGATCCGGGTGGCCGGTGGACCGGAGAAGACAGCTCTGCCCGACTGGTGGCTCGATCGAATGGCCGGTAGTGACGGAAACAGCTACCACGGCTTCTGGGAGGCTGCGGTGCGCGCTGCGTTGCGCTCGGATCCTGAACTGGCCGAGAGCCTTCAGGCCTCCCAATGAACAACCAAGGCTCTGCGGCCATCAGCCACTCTGGAACGGATACCCATGGATTTTGAACTAGACGCAGATCAGCGAGCGTGGCGAGAGGAGATACGCACGTTCCTTCGCGACAATGTCACACCGGAACTGCGCGCGGAGATGGCCGAGCACGATCTCGAGTTCATCGGCGGCGAGCTCACGGCCTTTCGCCGGAAGATCGGGGCAAAAGGGTGGTTCGGGCTCAATTGGCCCAAGGAGTTCGGTGGGCTTGGTCTCGGTGCGGTGTATCAGCATCTTCTGGTCAGCGAATTCGAGTACTGGGGCGTGCCGGGACCGGACTTGACCGTTACGTCGGTGGCTCCGATGATCATGCGCCACGGCACGCAACAGAACCGGGAAGAATTCCTGCCGCCCATTGCACGCGGTGAACTGACCTGCGCCGTCGGTTATTCCGAACCCAATGCCGGAACAGACCTTGCGAGTCTGAAAACCCGGGCGGTGCGTGAGGGCGACGAGTGGGTAATCAACGGTTCCAAGATCTGGAACAGTATGGCGCAGCGCGTCACTCACGAATGGCTGTGTGTTCGCACCAATACCGAGGTGCCCAAACACAAGGGTATCTCGGTGATCATCGTGCCGATCGACGCTCCCGGTGTTGTGATTCGTCCGATCACCGCGTGGTCCGGATATCGAACCAACGAGACGTTCTTCGACAACGTCCGTGTCCCAGCGACCAACCTGATCGGTGAAGTCGACAAGGGATGGAAGTACATCACCGGTGCACTGGATCTCGAACGTGGTGCCCTCACGAATGCAGGTGACCTGCGCAGAGCCGTCGACGATCTGTTGATTCTCGCGCGGGAGATCCGAGAAGACGGAACACGTCCGCTCGACAACGCAGATGTACGCCGCAAGCTCGCTCAGTTGGATGCGGATGTCGAACTCGCGCAGCTCATGGGATTCGAGGCGTCGTCCCTGCTCGAAAGTGGAACCATTCCGTCGGTGCTCGTCAGCGTCGAGAAGATTTTCTCCAGTGAACTCAGACAACGGATTGCCGATGTCGGAACGGCGATGCTCGGTCCGGCAGGTTTGATCGCGGGATCGGACCCTCACGCAGTGATGGCAGGAAAATTCGAGCGACTGTACCGCGCCGCGCCACTGCTGCGATTCGGTGCCGGAGCCAACGAAGTTCTGCGAGATGTTATCGCCCAGCGCGGGCACGGCCTACCGAGTTACGGACGCTGACATGATTCCGACCTTCCTTGACGGCGTAGGAGTTTGCCGATGAAACTTGTTGCTAACCAAGACCAACTCGATCTGCAGGCAATGTCGGCTGCCGTCCTGGCCAAACAATGCCCGATCAGTGTGGTACGAGAACTGGCAGAACCGATGTCCGAAAGCAGCCCGGACAAACTGATGACGGCGCTTGCCGAGGTTGGTGTACTTGGCCTGGCGATCGATGAAGAATACGGCGGCGGTGGAGCCAGCCTGTACGAACTCGGTGTGTTCTTTCGGGAGGCCGGCCGGGTTCTCTGCCCGTCGATTGTCTACAGCACACTGCAATTCGGTATTGCCGTCGGGCGACTGGCTACGCCGGAACAACGCAGGCGTTATCTGCCTGCGCTGGCCGAAGGTCGACTTCGCGCCGGCGTTGCCGCCTGGAATCCCGGGGACGCCGGCGATATTCGACCCACTCTGACCGCAACACCAGCTCCGGGTGGGTGGCTGCTCAACGGAACCCTGCCATTTGCCGTGAACGCCTCGATGTCCGACGTGGTCCTCGTGACTGCTCGCACATCGGTGTTTGCCGAACCGGAACGGTTGATCTGCGCCTTCGTCGAGCGGACAGCCGAAGGTTGGAATGCCGTCCCATTGTCGAACATGTCCGGAGAGAGGCTATCTCGCGTCGAACTTGTCGACGTGTTCGCCTCGGACGCGGCCGTTTCTCTCGGGGGCAGCGGAAATGGGCTGAGCGCCGACGATCTTCGGTGGGTCGCCAATGCGGCAGTGGCGCTTCAATGCATGGAGATGGCAGGCGGCGGCGCCGCAGTTCTGGATCGCACCGTCGACTACATTGCCCAGCGTGAGCAGTTCGGGCGTCCGATCGGTAGTTTCCAAGCCGCACAACACATTGTCGCGGACATGCACATCGCGCTCGAAGGTGCCCGCTTGGCTGCCGCGCACGCGGTGTGGTGGGTGGCTCGCGGTGAATCCGCCACCCGTGCGGTCGCGATTGCAAAAATGCAGTGCAACGAGGCCTACAAGCGCGCGACCCTGGACGCACATCAATTGCACGGTGGTATGGGGTACGTCCTCGAGACTGATTTGCACCTGTGGTCGGAGCGGGCGAAGGTCACGGAAATCCGATACGGCACAGCAGATATTGCGGCGGGTTGGCTGCAGAAGGAGCTGAACCTTGCCTAGCGAAGCGAAACCCGGACCGCGGCAGGCACTTCAGGATCTTCGGATCGTGGATTTGTCGAGGTGGGTGGCAGGAGAATACGCAACAAAGATGTTCGCAGATTTTGGTGCGGACGTTGTCAAAGTCGAAAAGCCGGAGACGGGCAGCTTGACGCGGGCGTGGGGACCGTTCCCCGGCGACGTTCCGAACGTCGAGCGAAGCGCACTCTTCCTGCATCTGAACACCAACAAGAAATCGCTTGTCCTTGACTTGACCTCGGATTCCGATCGGGAGGTTCTCCTGAACCTCGTGGACACGGCGGACGCGGTGGTGGAGTCCTTCCGTCCCGGCCAGCTGGAGAAATTGGGCCTGGGACCGGAAGTGCTGCACGCGCGCAACCCATCGCTGGTGATCACGCGGATCAGTGCTTTCGGCCAGACCGGACCGTACCGGGATCGTGAAGCGAGCGGCCTGGTCCTTCAGGCTGCCGGTGGCCCGATGAACGCAACTGGTGCGGCTGATCGTGCGCCGTTGCGTAAACCGGGACTGCTCGAGCACTACACGATCGGCCGTACCGCCGGCGAAGCCACGCTGGCGGGAATCTTCAGCGCCAAGCGCACAGGAGAAGGTTCCGTGATCGACGTGTCCGGGCAGGAGGTTCTGCTCGCCGGCGCCGACCGGCGAGCGTCGTACCTCGTTTCGGCGGCGTATTCCGGCATGAATGCTCCACGCGGAGTGCGAAGCCCGCACCGGCACGGCGCGACGTTCACCGGACCGTTCCGGGCCAAGGACGGATTTGTGATGCTGTACGTGACCAATCAGGCCTTCTGGAATCGGTTGGTCGACATAGTCGGCGAGCACGACGATGCGTTCCATACGCGGTACCACGGGCGCGAGACGATCATGGGAAGGGATCGTGACGAGTTCATGGAATATGTCACCGAGTGGTTCGCGCAGCGGCCCAAAGTCGCCATCATGGAACAGTGCGAGGCGGCACGTATTCCCGTCACGGCGTATCTCGACGTCTCGGAATTGTTGAGTCACGATCACTTTCGTAGCCGAGGCGCATTTGTCAGCGGTACACATCCGGTTGCGGGCACGTTGGAGTACACGGGTGCGCCGTGGCGGATGGCCAACGGGTACCAGTTGCGTCATACCGCACCAACTCTCGACCAGCACGGCCCACAGATCCGTGAGTCACTGACACAAACAGGGGAGCGAGTATGAGTTATCCGCTCGAAGGGATTCGTGTTGTCGACCTGACGGTTGTGTGGTCCGGCCCCGGTGCGACAGCGATGCTGGGGGACTTGGGCGCAGAAGTGATACGTGTGGAGGGGAACAACCGCGTCAGCCGACAAGTTTCGGCAAAGACAACGAAGGAATCGATCGCGCAGACCGGGTATCACGGCGGCACCTATCCGGAGAAGGATCCCGGCGAGCGACCGTACGACCGCACAGCTCTCTTCAACTGGCATTCCCGGAACAAACTGTCGGCGTGTATGAATCTCGATACCGCTGAGGGACACGCAGCTGTGATCGAACTGATCAAAGTCAGTGATGTTCTGGTGGAGAACAATTCCAACGGAACTCTCGAGAAGTTGGGGCTTGGGCACGAGCGTTTGCTCGAACTCAACCCTCGATTGATCGTCGCTCGCATGCCACCCCTCGGAATGGCCGGACCGATGAGTGACTATCTCGGTTACGGCCCCAATTTCAACTCGCTGGTGGGGATTGCCGCGATGGACGGTTACGAGGGTGAGGAAGCCGACTCGGCCGGCGAGAACTACCACATGGACGAGGCAGCTCCGGCAGGTTTGGCCTTTGCGGTGATGGCCGCACTGTTGGACCGCGAGCACACCGGCGTTGGGGGACTTGTCGAGTTTGCGCAGGCGGAGAACGTCATGGCGGAGATCGGGGAGTTCGTGCTCGACGCGCAGGTGAACGGGAGAGTTCCGGAGATCCTCGGCAACTCCGATCCTCATGTGCTGCAGGATGTTTACCTCAGTGCGGATGAGGATCGGTGGGTGGCGATATCCGTTCGCAGCGATCGCGAGTGGACGGCATTGGCCTCGGTAATCGGCGGGGACGAACTTGCAGAAATGGGCGCCGATACAGTCGCCAGACGGACAAACTCCGCGTCGATCAGGGATCGAATTGCGAAGTGGGCCCGCTCGATGTCGGCTTCCGAGGTTGTTTCGGTGTTGCAGGAGTGTGCCGTTCCCGCGGGTGAAGTGATGAGCGAAACCGGATTGCTCGAAGACGACCATCTGCGCGAGCGTGACTGGTTCCAGGAGCGGTCACATCCGTCGGTGGGAACCTATCGATATCCCGGACATCCCTGGCGGGTAGAGGGATTCGATCTGGCATTCGGGCGGGTACTCCCAGGGTTCGGTGAAGACAACGAGTACGTCTACAAGAAGATCCTCGGCTATTCCGATGAGAAGTATGCCGAACTCGAGAATTCCGGACTGGTCACCGACCATCAAATAGCGTGAGAGAGAAAGAACATGACTGAAAACGTAGCCGTGATTCCGGATCCGGAATCTCTGATCCCCGACAATGTTGCCGAGCGTGTCGGGGAGGTGGTCTCCCAGGCGAGCGGAGCTGTGGTCGCGCGGGACTGGCAACGGTGGGCTGTGGCCGTCGGCGAAACCAACCCGCTGTACTTCGACAGCAACTATGCCCGTGAGCACGGCTATCGCGATATTGTCGCTCCGCCGCTGTATTTGCAGTACGCGATTCTCGGGGTGACGCCGATACCGGAACTTCGGGTAGACGGCTCATCCGGTGCTGCCTCCGGGAATCTTGTTTTCCCGTTGTGCCCCAAGCGAATGGCAGGTGGCGAGAACACCACCTTTCTTCGGTCGGCCTACGACGGAGATGTGATCACCAGTGTGCGCGTCGTGGATTCGGTGGTCGAGAAGCGCGGTCGGTCCGGCCGATTCGTTCTGGTGACGTGGAAGACCACGTATACCAATCAGAACGACGAGGTTGTTGCCGAAGCGACCACCTCGATGATCGCCCGACCGTAGCGCGAGGAGTTGAAAGTTATGTCAACACAAGTATATTTCGATGATATCAACACCGGCGACACGATTCCGGTGTTGGCTGTCAGTGTCACTGCACTGCAGATGTTCCTCTTCAGCGCAGCGACGTACAACGGGCACCGCATTCACTACGACCGGAGTTGGGCTGTCGACGTCGAGGGCTATCAGGACGTCGTTGTACAGGGCCCGCTTCAGGCGGCGCTTCTGGCGCGCGTTGTCACCGACTGGATCGGTGGCGGGGGATCGTTGGTGAACTTCTCGGCCTCGAACCGGGCTGTGGCCTTTCCCGGCGAGCCGTTGGAATTCACGGGGACAGTGACCGGAAAACGCGACGAGAACGGTAGAGCGCTGGTCGATTTGGAACTTGCCGGAGTGCGGGGTGGTGAGGTGCTGATGCCGGGAACGGCCACCGTGCTGCTGCCACGCCGTGACAGTGCTGTCTCCGCCGGAGCGTCCTGATGGCGGGACTGCGCGGTGAGGCCGCCATCGTCGGGTTCTGTGAATTGCCCGCCCAGCGCAAGCAGACCCGTCCTGAGTTGTTCACCATCGAGCAGTGGGCAATGCTCTCGAAGCTGGCAATCGAGGATGCGGGTCTGAAGGCGTCGCAGATCAATGGTCTTGTCACGCATGGTATTGCGGAATCCGATATGTTTGCCCCGGCCACGTTGTCCGAGTATCTCGGGATTCCCTTGAACTTCGGTGAGCGAGTAGACCTCGGCGGCGCAACGGCGGCAGGGATGGTGTGGCGAGCTGCCGCAGCCGTCGAACTCGGTATCTGCGACGCGGTACTGGTCATTGTTCCTGGGTCGTTCATGACACCGAAGTCGCAGATTCAGCCCGCTGTGGATCCAGGGTATCTCGGTGCCTCGAGTGGCAAGTTCGGTTCTCCTCAAGCCGAATTCGAGATTCCGTACGGTAATCTCGGCCAGAACGCGCCGTACGCCCAGATCGCTCGGCGGTATGCGTCGGAATTCGGGTACGACGACCGTGCCACCGCCAAGATCGCGGTGGACCAGCGAACCAACGCCTGCAGTACTCCCGGTGCGGTGTTCCATGGAAAGCCGATCACGATCGACGACGTTCTGGCGAGTCCGATGATCGCCGATCCCATTCGGATGCTCGAGGTTGTGATGCGGGTGCAAGGTGGAGCAGGCATTGTCGTGGCGAACGCTGACATCGCGCGTCGCGGTCGCAACAGGCCGGTCTGGGTCAAGGGGTTTGGCGAACGCCTGTCGTTCAAGACACCGACCTATGCAGAAGACATGGTGCGCACCCCGATTGCGAAGGCTGCGGACACGGCATTCGACATGGCGGGTATCTCACGCTCGGCAATCGATGTCGCGTCGATCTACGACTGCTACACGATCACGGTGGTGATGAGCCTCGAAGACGCGGGCTTCTGTGAGAAGGGGAAGGGTATGGAGTTCGTGTCGTCGAGAGACCTGACCTTCCGAGGGGACTTCCCGTTGAATACCGCCGGCGGCCAATTATCCTACGGGCAAGCAGGAATGGCGGGCGGGATGCACCACGTATGCGATGGCGTACGTCAGGTGATGGGCCGATCCGGGGCGGCGCAGGTTGCCGACTGCAATACCGCTTTCGTGACCGGGAACGGCGGCATCATGAGTGAGCAAGTCGCACTGATACTCCAGGGAGATTAGGGATGTCGAACGAAAAGCCGTTTCCGGAACCGACGCCGGTGTCCGCACCGTTCTGGAATGCTTTGCGAGAAAGCAAGATAAAGATTCAGTACTCGCCGTCATCGGACGAATTTGTCTTCTATCCGAGATTGCTGGCTCCGCGCACGTTGGCCGACGACCTCGAGTGGCGTGAAATCAGTGGATTGGGCACGCTGTACACCTATACGGTGGCTGACCGTCCCACAGCACCGCCGTGGTCGGATGCGTTGCCGCAGATGTTGGCGGTGGTGCAGTGGGACGAGGGGCCGCGGTTCAGTACCGAACTGGTCGATGTCGGCGATCTGGAACTGACTGTCGGTATGCGCGTGGAACCCGTGTTCTGCGACTATCCGGATCGAGACATCACGCTGCTGAGATACCGCCCTGTATCGCACTGCTGAGATATCGGCCTCGAGCGCTCTGACACCTTCAGTATCAGAGCGATACGAGCATTAGTCTTCGTGTTTGCGGAGCTCGTCCGGGGTGCGGGGTTCAGGCTTCTTCCGGCGTGCTTTGCCGGCGCTGGATTTGTCGGATCCGAGTCGAGAAATGTTCTCCAACATCCAGTTTGCGCGGTCACGCTCTGATTCGTAGTACATCTCGGACCATCGCAGCACCAGTTCGGGATATGCCCATCCAGCTTCTTCGGACGCGCCTTCGGCGTCGGCAATTGCGCGGATGCGCATCTTCTCGGACTGGTCGCGATGTTCGGTGAGTACCGATTGCAGTTTGTCAGGGTCGGCCAGATGGCCGAGCCACATCCTGAGCATTACGCCGTGTTTGAGCACTGCGGGTTCGACCGGCGATTCGTTTGCCCACGTCGCTACCGCGTCGGTTCCGGCCGGAGTGATCGCGTACAGGCGCTTACTCTTGACGTCGTTTGTGCTCACCACGCGGGACGTGGCAAAGCCGTGGGCCTCGAGATTACGCAGTTCGCTGTAGATCTGACTGTACGACGGTGCCCAGTAGAAGAATCGCAGGCTCCAGTCGGCCCATTTCTTGAGGTCGTAACCGGAGAGTTCGGATCCGAAGGACAGTAGACCCAGGACGGCCCAACTTGTCGGTCGCAGAGTGGGCGCGTCTGCAGGTGTTTTGTCCTTTGCCATAGTCGAAAGATTACCTGGCGGTAGACCTAAAGAGAGTATTTCGGTTAGAAATATGCTGGCAATATGTCGTAGAAGGTGCCTGTGAACAGCTGTCTGCGTGCCGCTCCCGTAGGACCACTGAGCGGGAGAGGCGTCAAGCCTACGTCGGCCGAGTGTTTCAATGCAGATATGCCGCGTGATCTTTTGGTATCGACGCTCGACGCGCTCTGTGTGGATTTGGCACACCGGTGCGGAGACCGGGTGGCATTGCTCGACGGCTGCCAGGAGATCACCTACGGCGAACTGACCGATCAGGCACTGCGAGTGGCCGCTGTTCTGGCAGATTCCGGTGTGCGACCGGGTGCACGGGTGGTCCTCAGCGGCCGGAATACCACCGACTGGGTCTGTATCGCACTCGGGATACTGTGCGCTGGGGCAACCGTTGTTCCGGTGGGCCACGGTGTCAGTGGTCCCGAATATTCACGGATCCTTGATGTCACCGAACCGGCGCTCGTAGTCGACCAACCACGGATCGCCGACATCATGGCAGCCGCCAGAACTACCGCCCCTCACCCGGATAGACCGGCAGCGGGGCCCGACGACATCGCGGTGATTCTCTCGACCTCCGGCTCGACCGGGGTGTCCAAGCAAGTTCCCATGACCCACGGACAGCTGTCGCGGTTGTACTCGGCAGTGGCAGACCGGCTCGAGCTGACCAGTGCGGATCGAGTGATCGGTGCCGTCCCGTTTGCACATTCGTTCGGTTTCAACGGTGTGCTGCTGACCGCAATGTGCGCCGGAGCCTCGGTACGCGTCGTCGAACACTACGACAGAGCCGACCTTGCCGATGTGATCGTCCGTGACCGCGTCAGCGTGGTGATGGGGCCGCCGACCATCCTCTTCGATCTGGTCGGCAGTGGCCGCGACGACATCGGGTTGGTATGCAGAATGGCGGTGAGCGGCGGTTCCGAAGTACCGCTCGACCGCATGCGCGGAGCCTGCCGTGAACTCGGAATCGTGAATATGGTTGTCGGCTACGGGCTTACCGAAGCCTGTGGAACCGTCGCCATGGGCAGTATCACCGAAGGCGAATCGGGTTCGCTCGCGATGTTGACCCCCGTCGACGGACTCGAAATTCGGATTGTCGACGACTACGGCTATCCGCTGCCTCCGGACGAGGACGGCCACGTTCTCTGCTCCGGGTACAACATCATGCACGGATATCTGCGAGGGGTAGACGATCCGGAATCAACGCCCGACGACGCCGTAGACGGTGACGGGTGGTTGCGAACCGGCGACATCGGTTGGTCGGACGACGAGGGGCACCTGTATATCGTTTCGCGGGCCAAAGACACGGTGATCGTCAGCGGATTCAACGTCTACCCGCAAGAAGTGGAGACGGTATTGATGGATCACCCGTTGATCCTCGAAGTCGCGGTGATCGGCGTGGCCGACCAACGGCAAGGCCAACGGCTGGTTGCCTGCATCATTCCGGCCCACGGATACTCCGTCGATTCCGAGGATCTGATCGATTTCTGCAAGGAACGGTTAAGTGCCTACAAGGTGCCGCGCATCTTTGTCGAGCTGGAGATGTTCCCGACAACGCACACCGGCAAACGATCACGAGAAGAACTACGCAAGCAGGTTTCGCAGAGATTGTGACCTGTCCGCACAGGTATCAAGCTACGAAATGAATAGGCCACTGGCCGTTCACATCTGAAACGTCTTTCCCTTGACTGCTCAGAAACTCGGCAAAATCCCGTTGACGTTCGGCGTGCCACTGTGCCTGATCGACCATGAGATCAAGATCGTTGATCTCCGGAAAACGCAGTGCTAGTTCTCGTGCCAGAGCTGCCGCGGCCATCGCGTCGGCCTCTGCCTCGTGCGCGGATTCGAGTGTGATTCCGTAGAACTCGCAGACCGCAGACAGCGTTCGCTTTCCCTTGCGGAACTTGTCCATCGCGCGATCGATCACGTAGGGATCGACAACCAAGCCGGGAACCAGCGCCGGTTTGCCGATTCGTAGGCCTTCGGAGTGCATGACCGTGAGGTCGTAGGACGCGTTGAACGCAACAACCGAATGATCACGTGCCCACGAATTGTGGAGAGCCTCACGGATCTCCTCGTAGCCCTCGGCGTAGTCCTGACCGTGCTCAGCCGCATATTCGGTGGTGATGCCGTGAATAGCGATGGCCCCGGCCGGAATATCGACGCCCGGGTCGAGTAACCACGTGCGGGTTTCGACACTCGAGCCATCCACGACGGCAACACACGCGCTGACGATCCGGGCTGTGGATGGATCGCGCCCCGTGGTCTCGAGGTCGAACGCGCAGATCGGGCGATCGGACCAGTTGTTCATCGGGGGCCTTTCGGTGTTCAAGTTCATGTCCGGTTCACTATGCACGCAGGCACCGACAAGAACTGCCACGAACCCTCTCGACCTACATTGAGTCGGTCCCGACAGTAAATCGCTCCAGCACCTCCAGGCGCGGAGTCACACCGAAGCCCGGCCCTTGTGGCACAGCGATGTGCCCGTCCTCGATGACAAACGGTTCGGTGATGTCCTCGGCGTAGAACCGGTCCGATGCCGAAATATCGCCCGGTAACGTGAAGCCGTCCAACGCCGCAAGCGCCGTGTTGGCAGCGCGGCCGATTCCCGTCTCGAGCATTCCGCCGCACCACACCGCGACGCCGTGAGCTGATGCCAGGTCATGGATGCGTTTAGCCTCCAGGTACCCGCCGACCCGACTCGGCTTGATGTTGATGACGGACGCAGCGCCCAGCGTGATCGCGTCCGCGGCATCCTTGGCGGATTCCACCGATTCGTCGAGGCAGATGGGCGTACTGAGCGCTGCGGCAAGTGCGGCGTGCTGCACCAGATCGTCCTCGGCCAGTGGCTGTTCGATGAGGAGCAGTGCAAATTCGTCCAGCCGGCGCAGTAATGGGGCGTCGACGAGGGTGTAGGCGGCATTGGCGTCGACCTGCAGGGGAACGTCGTAGCCGAATTCCTTGCGTACTGCGGCAACCGGTTCGACATCCCAGCCAGGTTTGATCTTCAGTTTGATGCGGACGTAGCCCTGCGACAGGTAGTTGCCGACGGTCCCGAGCAACTGGGGAATGCTGTCCTGGATGCCTACCGATACTCCGGAGGGCACCCGTGTGCGAGTGGCACCGAGGTAACGGGCGAACGACTGACCGCGTGCCCGCAACTCTGCGTCGAGGAAAGCCATTTCGACAGTCGACTTCGCCATCCGGTGGCCGACGATACCGGCGAGCGCGTGGCCGACTGTTTCGGCGGACAGCGGGCCCGTCGACTGCGCCTGGCGAAGTACGGGAATCAGATAGTCGCGCAGAATCATTCGCGCACCTGCGGTGTACTCGGCGGAGTAGTACGGGTCGCTCAGCGCGCCGCACTCGCCCCATCCGGTGGTCTCGACCGGGCCGTTCGGGCCGTCAGCAGTGCCGGTTACCTTCATCACCAGCGTGTTGCGCTCGTACTGCGTGCTGAAGGACGTGGTGAACGGAGAGACCAGCGGTATGCGCAGCTCGCGCAGTTCTACGGATTCGATATGCATCGGTATGTCATTCTCCGGGTGTCGCTCGAGTTGTGGTGAACGTGTAGAAACCGCTGGGGTCGAAGCCGGTCGAGTGCCATTGCGTCGATGCCACGAGCGGCGCAAGATACTCACGAAGGGCATGCCGCCACACGAAGGCAGAGGCACGGTCGATCCTTCTCAGCTGCTCTATGTCCCTGGGTATTCCGACAGCGATGTCGGCGGCGTCGGGTGGGATCTGAATCATCCGCGGTTCGCCAGTTGCAGTGGGGTGGAGCACCTTCACAATATCGGTCAGGTTCGCGCTCGACCGCGGTCCGGGGGCGGAGCCGTTGAGGTTCCAGCTCACCAACATTCGATCAGTGGCATCACCGGAATTGATGCCGTCCGTCATCGAGCCGTAGAAGTTCGGAGTGTATTCGGAGGGCTCCGCGCCGAGGCGTTGGATGTTGAAGTACGCATTCCGTGCGACGAGGGGATCGAACGTCCACCGGATGGTGTGGACCCCGCGTTTCAGACACCAGTCCCGTTGATGAAACTTGAGTGTGCGGCCGATTCCCTGGCCGGCGAACTCGGGCAGTACTCCGGCGATATGTGAATGTAGAACCTCGCCGAAGGGTTCGACGAAAAAGCCGACACAACCGCCGATCAAACTGTCCTCGGCAAACACTCCGACCACGTAGTGGCCGCCGTGGTGGAGTGCGATGAGCATCGCAGTGCCGAAATGCGCAGGGCCCGGACTGGTGGCCCAGATCTTGTCGAAAACTGCGGAGAGTTCGTCGATTTCGTGGACGTCGACCAGTTCTCGGAACGTGATTGTCGGGCTACTCGACACGGGAAATACCTTCTGTCGTGATCGACCGGATCATGCCTGCCAGCAGTGCTGTTCTCGGTGCGATCGCGGATATACGTGCATGCTCGGTCTCGGCATGGGCGCCACCACCGACGCCGCCCAGGCCGTCGAGGGTGGGAATTCCGAGCCCGGCGGTGAAGTTCCCGTCCGAGGCGCCGCCGACGGCGATTCCTATGGGCGGAGTCAGATCATTGTGGAGCGCAACATGTTCCGCGAGCGCCAGCAGCGTCGCAGACATGGCCGCTTCCAGGGGTGGCCGGTTCACTCCACCCGATACCGTGATCGCCGCATCGGGATGGCGTGTGCACAGGCTTCTGATGTTCGAGTCCACGCGGTGCTGCTCGGCCGCACTGGTCGCGCGCACGTCGATGTCGACACATGCTTCGGCGGGAACGGTATTGGTTGTGGTTCCGGCCGAAAGCACTGTAGGTGTGACCGTGGTGCCCAGATCAGGGGCCGACATTGCAGCGATGGTGATGACCAGGTGAGCGAGCTCCACTGCGGCGTTGATGCCCTTTTCCGGCTCCAAGCCGGCATGAGCCGCGCGACCGGAGACCTGAATTCGATACAGTGACACACCTTTACGGGCAGTCTTGAGCTCGCCGTTGTCGCCGCCGGCTTCCAGGACGAGCACCGCCCCCGCTGCACATTCTTCGATCAACGAGCGCGAAGTGGGTGAGCCGATTTCTTCGTCCCCGGTGATCAGCAGTGTCACGCCGTCGAGCGCGTCGACGCTGTGTAACTCCCGGACCAGGGCAAGCGCGTGAATTGCCTGAACAACACCAAGTTTCATGTCGAGCCCGCCGGGACCCCGCAATGCGCCGTCGGTGACGGTTGCAGGCAGGCGCGCCAGGGTGCCGATCGGCCAGACCGTGTCGTGGTGTCCGAGAAGCATCAATTGTGGCGGTGACGTTCCGAAGTTGACCAGCAGATGGGTCCTGCCCTCGACCACAATGGACTCTGCCCGCGCGCCGAGTCGCTCGTGGACGAGGTCCGCGGTGGCCTTCGCGCTGCGGGTAACCGCGTCGAGGTCGTTTGACGGCGACTCGACTTCGATGAGCGTGAGGGCGTCGTCGATGATCTGGGGGAGGCGCTGTTCGGCGAGCTCCAGTAGTGCGGTCATTTCTCGCTCACCCGTGGGTATGCGCGGCTTCCGAAATGCAGCAACTGCGTACTCGCCTTGCCGGAGAACGTGATCCGAGACCAAGCCGACATCTGCGGCAGTCTGGTTGCAAAGACTCCTGGCCGAACTTCCAGCAGATCGAGATCCGCCGATGTGGTGATCTCCTCGGAGCCGGACGGATTGGTGTGCTCGGTCCGGGTGACTTTCAGGGAGTTACCTTTTCGTTCGACCGCAAAATCGGTAGCCGCATCACGGAAGATGCCGCACAGCGTATCCAGTTCAGCGGCAGAGGATGTCGTGCGATTTTCGGCATCGCCAGGTGAGAACTCCGGCGTAGCTCTCACGCCGGCGATCGACTCCGCGACTTCGGCACGGATGTCACCCGACAGTGCGTCCATCGCTCCGCCGTTGGTCATGAGAACAAGTGCAACACCGCACGACGGAATGACATCCAAATATGCCTGCTGCCCGAGTGTCGCACCCTTGTGGCCGTGTACGGGCACCCCGTCCCAATCGTCGAGTAGCCAGGTCGTTCCCATTCCGTCGGCGGCGCTCGCGACGTCTCCGATGGGCATGTGCTGCTCGATCATGGCGAGATGCGTCGAGCGACGCAGGAGGACGGGATCGTCACGCATCGAATCTTGTGCGAACAATAGTAGATCTTCGGCGCTGGAAGTGATGAGGCCGGCCGGACCCATGGAGCGAGTGATCAGGAAGTGTGGTGTCGGCTCGGTCTTTTCGGCAACGTCGACGTGGCCGACTGCCGCAGAGTGCAGCGCCGTCTCCTCCGGCAAGGTGGTGGTGTGGCGCAGCTCGAGCGGCTCGAGTATTCGGTCCCGCAGCACTGCATCCCAGGTTTGCCCGCGCAGGACTTCGACGATGCGCCCGGCAATTGCAAATCCGGTATTGCAGTACGACCAGCCGGCGCCGGGCGGAAAGATCTGCACTACCGATTTCAGCTCTGCCACATAATGTTCCAGGCAGTCGTCGCCACGCCCGTTGTCGAGGAATACGTCACCGTCGATTCCGCTGGTATGGGTCAGCAGGTGACGCGTCGTGATCGACGTGCTTGCGGCTTCGTCGGCAACTGCGAAGTCCGGCAGGACTTTCCGGATCGGTGCATCGAGGTCGAGCTTTCCTTCCTCGACGAGTTGCATGATCAGGGTAGCTGTCCAGACCTTGCTGATCGACCCCATCTGGAACACCGTGTTCGGCGTGACGGCAACGCCCGTGCGGGTACTGACAACTCCGGACGAGACGACAGTGCGCTGGAATCCGCTGCGCGTGGTCGTCAGAATCCCCAGCGATGCTCCGGGGACACCGTACTTCGTGGTGAGTGTGTCGAGTCGGTACTGCCAGTAGTCTCGATCGACACTGCGGCGTGTGGGGTACGGCGACAGGTGCCGCTCGATCCAGTCGACAAGGCGGGCAGCGTAATCGACCCGGTGTGACGGCCGGCCCGTGAGGACAAATGCATGTGACGCGTCGGGATAGACCACAAGTTCGGTGTCAACACCGGCCAGACGGAGTCCACCGAACCACTGTTCCGCCTGGTTGACCGGGCACAGGACGTCGCTACCGCCGTGGAGGACAAGTGTTGGGGTCGTCACCTTCGCGACACGGCGAATTGGCGCGAGTTCATCTGCCCGCGAAGTGAACTGATCGAATTCGAGCGTCTGCAGAAGAATGCCTGCGTCGGAAGCGCCCACGATGTGTGCCAAATCGCAGACGAGCCCACCGGCAACCGCAACGGCAAATCTATCCGTGGTTGACGTCAGCGCGGCTGTCATGAATCCGCCGTAGCTGTAGCCGACAACCGCCAGTTGAGCTGGATCGGCAACGTCCTCGGCGATCAGAGTGTCGATCGGTTCGAGGAGATCAGCGCGGTCAGCCTCCCCCCACGCGTCGTGAACGCCGTCGAAGAA
Source organism: Rhodococcus sp. MS16 (assembly GCF_013277795.1). Classification (NCBI taxonomy): domain Bacteria; kingdom Bacillati; phylum Actinomycetota; class Actinomycetes; order Mycobacteriales; family Nocardiaceae; genus Rhodococcus; species Rhodococcus sp. MS16. Next base: position 551,325 of record NZ_VBTM01000003.1, on the reverse strand, counting down.
GGAATTCCCGTAGCCGTCGCTACCGCGAGGGTTGATCATCAGGATCGTGTAGCCACGGCTGACCAGTGCGCCGTGATACGGATTCATCAACGACGGCGTACCCGTCCACGCATTGTGCGGGCCGCCGTGAACGTCGAGAACCAGCGGGCCTGCGCCACCGACGTTCGGATCGCGCAGTATCCAGGCCTGAACGCGGGTGCCGTCGCTGATGTCGAACCAGCGCTCGGTGGCTTCCGGAAATTCGATGTGCTGTGTTGTCGTCGAATTCAGATCGGTGACGTTATCGACGTCGAGGGTGTCTACATCGACAGTAGCGATTTCGGCGAAGGACGTTGCCGTGGTCAAAGAAACGACAGCGTGGCGTCCGGAAACGGCGAGCCCGGAGATCACAGTTTGCCCGCCGGTCAGAAGTGGCTTGACAGAACCTGTTTCGAGATCGAGACGGTGAAGCTCCGTGGAGCCGTGGTGTCGAATGCAGAAGACGATGGTGCCGTCCTCGGTGAAAGCCGGTGCGGCGCCCGGGTATCCGGTACCGCCGGGCATCACATTGCGATCGAGATCGGCGGTGAGGCTGCGATCGGCAACCTGTCGGTCGCGATGGAGCAGTAGTAACTCGTTGTTGTGGATTGCCGGGACGTGCCAGCCGACAGCGACCACAGCGGTGGCGTCGGACGTCCACAGCAGCGGGCCAACCACGCCGGTTGCCTTTCCCAACATACTTGGAGGGGAACGGAGTTCGGTGACCGAGATGATCCATGCCGAGGTAGCCATGGTCACGTCGGCGTCGTCGTCCATCGCTGCGGTGAAGGCCAGTTCCCGCCCATCGGGGCTGTACACGTGGTGGGATGCGTCCCAGTCGCCATCAGTCAGACACCGAGACGCGCCGTCGGTGAGGTCGAGTTCGAAGAGGTGCGCCCGTATGTTCGCGCGGATACCCGATCCGTCGACCTTGTAGTTGAGCCGACGGGTGACGAGGGGACGAGTGGACGTCGATACCGCGCGGTCGACGGAGGCGACAAAGGCAATCCGGCCACCGTCCGGCGAGAACACGGGCGCTCCGGCGCCGAGTGGGAATTGTGCCGAGGTAGTCAGCTGCTTCGGCACACCGCCGGCCGCGTCGACCGTCCACAGTTGCGGAATGCCCGCGGAATCGGGTCGGACGAATATCAACTGCGTCGAGCCTGGTCGCCACGCCGGCGACGTGTCGGAGGGGCCGGCCGTGAGCTGCACCGCTGGGGAAGCCAACCAGATCGAGTGAGCAGTGGTGTCGTCGTCGAGGTGTGATTCGGTACGTACATAGGCGATTCGGCCCGATGTGGAGACGGCGATGTCGGACGGTGTCACCACAGAGGTGTAGTCCTCGATGGTTGCCGCACGCCGGCCAGGTGTCTTCGGTGTTGTCGGTGTTGTCGGTGTTGTCATCGGAACATCGGCTCCCCGAGTTGTGGAACAGCGGACAGGAGTGTGGCGGTGTACTCCTCACGAGGAGAATCGATCACGTCGAGTACCGGGCCGTGCTCGACGATTTCACCTCCGAACATCACCGCAACGTGGTCGCAGACATAGCGGATGACGGCAAGGTTGTGGCTGACGAACAGGACAGTGAGCCCGAGCTGCCGCTGTAGGTCCATCAACAGATTGAGGACGGAACCCTGCACGGAAACATCCAGTGCAGAAGTGATTTCATCAGCGAGCAGCACTGACGGCGCAGCGGCGAGCGCTCGGGCCAGGGCAACGCGTTGTCTCTGACCGCCCGACAATGAAGCCGGGTAGTCGTGAGCTTTTTCAGGCGGCAGGCTGACCGTGGTGAGAAGCCTCGCGACTTCGGCGGCCCGCTCTCCTCGACCGCGTCGTGCCCGGTCACGTCGCTCGGTGGCGCGAAGGGCCTCGGCAAGGGACTGGCCGATGGTCATTCTGGGGTCGAGGCACGAATACGGATCCTGGAAGACCATCTGAATACGGTGGCGTAGTAGTGCATTTGCACCGCGCGCGTGAGCGACGTCGACACCGTCCAGCAGGATCGAACCCGAACTGGGCTCGGCCAGTCCTACGGCTGCACGTGCCAGAGTGGACTTGCCGGAACCGGATTCACCGACGAGGCCGACTACCGATCCCGACGGGATGACGAGGCTGACGTTCTTGACGGCGTGGAATCGCCGGGAACCACTGCCCAGGTGAACGTTGACCTCACGAAATTCCATATTGCTCATCGCATCTCCTCGGCGAGCGACATCAGATCGTCCAACTCGACGTCGACGGCGCTTCCGGAACCCTGTGCCTGCCACGCTTCGTCGACTGTGGCCAGTGGCTTGTCACGATCGGTGGTCATGGTGGGAACCGCGGCAAGAAGTGCCTTGGTATACGGATGCTGTGCGCGTCCGCCGATCAGGTCGTCTACGGCGATGTCCTCGACTATCTCGCCGGCGAACATGACCAGTACCCGTGTACAGATTCCCGTGATGACAGCCATGTCGTGGGAGATCAGGAGGATGGCGGCGCCGGTTTCCTCGCGGACGTTGTGCAACAGCCCGAGAACCTCCCGTTGCACGGTGACATCGAGGGCGGTGGTGGGTTCGTCGGCGATGATCAGTGCCGGTGTTCCCATCAGACCCATCGCGATCATGGCACGCTGACGCATGCCGCCCGAGAATTCGTGTGGATACTGTTGTGCGCGCCGCTCGGCATCGGGGATCTTGACTGCAGTCAAGCGGTCGACCGCCGCCTTCTTGGCTTCGGACTTGCTCATTCCTTCGTGAAGCCAACCGATCTCGGCAACCTGATATCCGACTTTGAGAGACGGATTCATCGACGACATCGGATCCTGGAACACCATTGCCAGACGAGTGCCGAGCTGGCGGGCGACGGTGCGTGACGATCCGTTGTCCGGTCGTACCCCGTCCTTCATCAACACGGTGCCGTCGAACTCGATCAGACCGGCATCGACCACGGTGGGGTGGTCGGTGAGTTGTGCGATTGCCATGCAACTCAGCGACTTTCCGGATCCTGATTCGCCGACAATGCCGACGGTCTCGCCGCGTCCTACGGTGAAGCTGATGTTGTTGACAGGTCGACGCCATTCACCGTTCCCGGGGACGGCGACCGACAGGTTCCGAACGGTGAGCACGGCATCATCTGTTTCCGGTATCGAATCCGACGCCGCGCCGCTGGCGTTGAGTGGCGTCCACTTCGGGAGGGCGCGGGTGAGCGGACTGCGCACGCCTGCGCCGCGAGCGATGGCTTCGCCGACCAACGTGAAGGTCAGACCGGCAAGAACCACGGCAATCCCAGGAGCCAGCGCGGTAGCGGGGTTCACGAAGATCTTGGACAGGCCTTCGTTGAGCATCCGCCCCCAGTCGAACGAGGGTGGCTGAATGCCCAACCCGAGGAAGGACAGGCCGGCAAAGACGACCAGACCGGTTCCCACAGCGATGGTGGCGTTGACGATGAGAGGTTCACGGATATTCGGGAGGATGTGACGGAAGAGCAAGCCAGGTTTGGTGATCCCGAGGATTCGGGCCGCATCGATGAAGTCGCGCCCGTTCACCGACGACGCGAGTGCGTAGGTCAGACGTGCAAACGCCGGCGCGATCGCGAGACCGATCGCGATCACCGCACTTCCTGCACCCTGCCCGAAGATGATCAGGAGGAAAATGGCCAGGAGCAATCCGGGGAAGGCAATCGCAAAGTTGAGGAATGCCACGACGATTCGGCCGATCCATCGAGGAGCGAGTGTGGGGAGTGTGCCGAGGGCGATCCCGAGTGTGACGCCGAGGCTTACAGCTCCGAGAGCCATGGCGACAGACAAGCGGGCTGCCGTCATGGTTCGGGCGAAGACGTCGCGTCCGCCGGCGTCGGTGCCGAAGAGGTGTTCGGAACTTGGACCTTGTGAGAGGGCGCGCGGATTGCCGGCAACTGCGGCGTCACCCCAGATGATCGGTCCGAATATCACCAAGGCGATCAGGGCAACGAGAGCGCTGGCAGCCAGGATTCCGAGTGGAGTACGCAGAGTTGCAACGATCCAGTGTCGTTGAGTGGTTGTCGGTGAGCTGCTCAACTCAGTTCTCCCGGATCGTGGATCGTGGGTCGATGAGCGCAAGCACCACGTCGACGATGAAGTTGACCAGTAGGACGATGCTGCCGTAGACCACAACCAGGGTCTGAGCGAGGGGGTAGTCCTTCTCGGTGATGGACTTGACCAGCGCCAAACCCATTCCCGGCCAAGCAAAAATGCTCTCGACGAGTACCGTGCCCGCGATCAGGCCACCCAGGAGCAGCCCGGCGAGGGTCAACGTCGAGGTGAGCAGATTGGGCATCGCGTGGCGGAAGTACAGACGCGCCATCGGCATTCGTTTCGCGCGAGCGGTCCGGATGTAGTCCATGTCCAAGACCCCGAGTGCCTCGGCGCGAACGATGCGAGACATGGAGGCCGTAGCTCCGATCGACATCGCGGCAACCGGAAGAATGTAGGTTTCGATGCCGCCTCGTCCCGCAACCGGCAGGATCGGGAACGTGACGGCAAAGAGGTAGACCAGGGCTGTACCGAACATGAACTCGGGAACGACGGCAAGAGCGCCTGACGTTGCCGTGTAACCGATCTCGACTCCGCGTCGGCGCCCGCCTCGCGTCAGGGCCGCGAAGGCGAGCCCGATCGGAATTGCCAGCACCAGCACGGTGATGACGGTGAGGACGGCAAGTTCGAGGGTGGCGGGCAAGCGTGAACCGATCACCTCGAGGACCGGAGTCCTCAATGTGATCGAATCGCCGGGATCCCCCGTCAGTAACCCGCCGATGAATCGAAAGTACTGCTGCCACAAAGGAAGGTCGTAGCCAAGCGCAGACCTCGTCGACTCCACGAGTTCGACGGGTGCGTTCATCCCCAACGCCAACCGAACCGGATCGCCCGGAATCAGTTGGAGCATCAGAAAGGCAGCCGTCACCAGTGCCCAGAGGGAAATCACGAAGGTGCCGAAACGACGTAAGAGGTACGCCGGCCAGCTGTTTGCGTCGAATCGTTTTGTTCGAACTATCGGCGCCGAAACGGATTTCACGGCTTCACGCATTGCGCTCATGGCTGTCTTTTCGAGGTGTCGGGAATGAGGAGACAGGCGCTACTCACGGGCAGCGGCCGGGACTCGATGAGTCTCCCGGCCGCTGATACCGCTTACTGGTAGAGCCGCAGGGCGGAACCGACGTACGTGCGACCGAACGCGAGACCGGCGTTCTTGAAGTACACAGTCGTGAGCTTGTCTGCGAACGGCACCGCCGACACGGACTTGATGATCTGCGATTCTGCGTCAGCCCACGCTGCACAGGCGTCGTCGCCGACCAATCCTGATGCCTTGGCGGCTGCCGCGTCGTACTCGGGGTTGGAGATCGAGGAGAAGTTGAGTCCCTCGGCAGGCGCCGGTCCGGACAGGAACGGAACCAGCATGCTCGGCAATGCCACGTTGATCGGCTCCCACGCGACGTCCCACGCGGTGTTGTCCTTGCCACTGAGCAGTACGTCGACGATCTTGTTGGAATCGCCGCCGGTGATCACGACGGTTGCGCCGAGTTCTGACCATGCCTGTTGGGCGAGGTCGGCTGCAGCGTTTGTCGAATCGCCGAAAGTCTCGTAGGTGAGGCGGATGTTCAGCGGAGCGCCGTCCTTGCTTCGCTTCCCATCGGAGCCGGCTGTCCATCCGGCGGCGTCGAGGGTTGCCTTTGCGGCACTGAGATCGAAGTCGGGAAGGTTACCCTCGATCGAGTTGTATGTACATGCGCGCGGTTCGACGGACACCATGCTGGTCGAACGCTCGCCTCGGCCGCCGGTGAACACCTCGGTCAAGTCGTCGAGGTTGAGTGCCTGCACAAGGGCTTTACGTACGGCCGGGTCGCTGGTCGGGTTTCCAGCGATGTGGTTGAAGAACATCTCACCGCCCGGCGACGGGCGTTTCACGGTGGTCAGGTTTGCCGAGTCGAGTCGATCCTGATCCGGTCCGGAAACCTCGGCAGCATTCAGATCGCCGGCCAGGAGTTGATTCGTGGAGGTACTGGCGTTGGTGACGATTGTGGCGACCACGTCCTTCGGCACACCCGCCGTCGACGATGTTGTGTCATCCGGACCCCAGCTGTAACCGTCGCGGCGAGTGTACGAGTAGTGATCATTTGCCACGGCCTCGGTCATCGTGAACATGCCGGAACCGATCGTGGCCTTGTTCGCGGCCGTCGGATCGTCGAGTCCGGCGTCGCACATGATCGGTACGCGAGCCAGATTCAGCATGAGGAACGGCGACGGTTCCGGGGTGGACACGGTGACGGTCCGCGCTGCGACATCGGCTGTGGCACTCGCGGTTTTCGGGACGTAGACACCGCGAAGTGCAGATCCCTTGGATTCGTCGGTGATGAAGCTGATGTTATCGGCGACGGTCTGAGCCGTGAGCGCAGATCCGTCGGAGCAGGTGACGCCGTCACGAATCGTGAACTCGACCGAAGTCGGTGTCTCGGTCCATTTCTCGGCGAGCCAGGGCTGGGTGACGCCAGTCTCGGGGTTGGGGTAGACGAGATTGTCGTAGCTCAGCCGCGCCAGTTCGTGTGCGGGCGTCGCAGCTGTCATGAGTGGGTTGAGCGCTCCGGGATCCGCGCCCAGCGCAAGCGTGAAGGTGCCGTCGGTAGCGGGTTCACCACCACCGTCACCTGAACCTGATGCTGCCCGAAGAACACGCGGACAGCAGAAGAACCGCGCCGGTTCCGGCAGCGAGTAGTGCGTAGGACCGTTGTTTCATGGTGCCTCCGAGAATGAAAGCCTGACCCGAGCGAAACCACGTGCAGCGGGCGCGGAATGAATGACGACCGCTTGATCCTGTCGCACCGAGAGGATCAGGGCATCGTCGTCTTCTACGAAAATTCGGAGGGTTCTTGTAGTGACCTACGAAGGATTCGGATAAAACAGACGAATCTGGAGCATTAGGCTGAAACGCGTCTCCGCGTCATTGAGGTCGATTCCGGCAATTCCGGCAAGCTTCTTGAGTCGATAGCGAAACGTGTTCACATGGACGTGGATCAGAGCCGCCGCGGCGGGAATGTCACCGAACGTGTCGAGCCACGCCCGAAGAGTCTCCACGAGGTTGATGTCGTGTTCGCTGTCGTACTTCTGTAGTAACGCGAGCGGCCCGGACGGTTTCTCGTTCTCGTCGGCCAATGCATCGGACAAACGAAGCAACAGTGAATCGATCGGCACATCTGCGGCCCGGGCGACATTGCGGAGTGTGGAATTCCAACTCGATCGCAGAACCCGCAGAGCGCGGTCGGCCTCACCCCGTGATGTCTCCAACGATCGCGCGCCGGTCACTGTCGTCCCGATCCCGATGACAACAGATCTCTGGGATCGACTCCGGTCGGCGAACTCGGACGCGATGTGCCGTATGTAGTCGTCGTCGGTCTGTTTCCGGGTGTGCGGGACGACGGCGTAGACCGTGCCGCCGATCGGAGCCGCAATCGACATCGGAAATGATTGGTGCAGAAAAGTATTGAACGACGAGGCGAGATTGTCGACGTCGGCTTCGGCGTCCACCGGCACATCCGTATTGGATCGGAAGGCAGCGGCAAGCACTGTCGCCTTGGCGCGTCCGTATCCGAGTCTCTCGGCGGCCGCTTTGGCCGCAGTTCCACCGTCGAGCAACGTGATTACCTCACTACGACGCAGTCGCTTGGCAGAATCGGCCGCAAGCCTGGCACGGAGCATGCTCATCGCAGCTACGGTGGCGGCTTCGACCAGTGCTTTGACCTGCACATCGTTGGGCTCTTCGTCCACTATCACCCAGATCGATCCGAGAATCTGCGTTGCCGCATGGATTCTCATGCCGACCCGGGGTCTGACGCCGGGCCCGATGCTGGGCAGGAAGACCGGCAGGGCAGATCCGTAGATCCGATTGAAGACACCCAAGGACCGGAGCTGGTCGGAATAGTGCTGCGGCACTTGGTGACCGAGAACGCTCTGTTTGCGGGCCTCGTCGCCGCGCGCCTGATCCGCCGAGAATGCGAGGATGCGGCTGGACGGATTCTCGATCGTGACAGGACCGTTCATCACGTGTGCGATCGAATTGGCAAGATCGAACAGATCGGCTTCGGCGGTCGACGTCTGATCACCGCGAGTTCCGGATTCCAGGATCTCGTTGATCAAGGATGCGCTCTGGAGCCAGCTCGCATCCTTGATCATGCCGAGTAGTGCGATGTCGGCGTCGTCGAGCGCCAGAGCAACGTCGTCGACGATGTTCAGTGGCTCTTTGACGATCAGCGCTGCGGCGCCGGCGGCACCGTATTCCCTTATCGCCGTGGCGATGTCGACGGTGCCGACAAGGCCGGCGCCGAGAACGACAGCGCCGGCGCTGCCGCGGACCGACTGCGGGCCCTCGTGCAGGACTACATGGCTGAACGTGCGGGCGCTGGTGACGCGACTACCGCCGCGCAGGAACGTCATACCGAGTCTGTCGACGATGTCGACTATCGATACTCCGCTGCTCGTACGCACGATCACACTCTACGGGCAGGGAGGTCGCTCAGGCTGAAGGTTGCTCGGCCACTGCCTTCCCCACGAAACGGTGGGTCTGATCGAATGCAGCGGCTACCTGGATCGAGTTGGTCATGTCACTGATTTCAGCCCAGCGTTCGGCGACCACCTCGGGCGAGAGCGCCTCCTGCGGGATGTAGACGCCCTGCGACTCCTCCATCCGGGCGATCGCGAACACGCCGGCGCCGGCGCTGAGGATCGTCTTGGTTGGTGCGTCCTCGGAGACCATGAACAGCGCGCCCGGTGAGATCGACTCGGGAGCAAGGAGTGCAAGGGTCTTCTCGTCGAGCAGGTCCTCGGTCATGCGGGTAGCCGCCGTCGGGGCAAGTGAGTTCACACGAATGCCCTTGCGCTCACCTTCGATGGACAACACGTTCATCAAACCGACGACGCCCGACTTGGCGGCGCCGTAGTTGGCCTGGCCGAAGTTGCCGTAGATGCCCGACGCGGACGTGGTCATGAGAATACGGCCGTAGTTCTGCTCGACCATGTGCGGCCAGACAGCCTTGGACACGATGACCGAACCCATGAGGTGAACGTCGATGACCTTGCGGAAGTCGTCCAAGTCGGCCTTGATGAACGACTTGTCGCGCAGGATGCCGGCGTTGTTGATGAGGATGTCGACGCGCCCCCACTTCTCGATAGCAGCGGCGACCATGGCGGCAACTGCGTCGGCGTCGGTGATGTCGCAGTGATCTGCAAGCGCTTCGCCGCCAAGAGTCTCGATTTCGGCTACTACCTTCGCGGCTGCGGTATCGGCGCCGCCACTGCCGTTGACGGATCCGCCCATGTCATTGACCACAACGCGTGCGCCGCGAGCGGCGAGCGCCATGGCGTGAGCTCGGCCGAGACCGCCGCCTGCACCAGTGATGATCGCGACCTTGCCTGAGAAATCCAATGACATGGGAAAAACCTCTCTGATCTGGGATACTACTGAGTATTACTATGTCAAAATGTGGAAACAAGTCAAGGCAGTGAAGGGCGAACGATGAGTGCTGACGCACCTGATATGCGCTCGGTGATCATCGAGACCGCGGCAGACGCATTTGCGGCAGACGGATATGCCGCCACGACCATTGACGACCTCGCCGATCGCGTCGGCGCCACCAAGGGTCTTGTCTACTACCATTTTCGGTCGAAATTCGATATCTACCTGGCTATTTTCGAGCAGGGTATGAGCAGGCTCAGAGCGGAAGTCGACGGAGAAGTGGCGGCGGGCGGCACCGGATTGGTCAAGCTCGCGGCGATGTCGCGGGCGCATCTGATCAATCTCATGACGCACCTCGGACATCATCATGCAATCCACCAGGGCGTGCGGGGGCAGATGAGTTCGGCGCTCAAACCGCGCCAGCAGCAGGCGCTCGTCGAACTCAACGCTCTGCGCTTGGACTACGAGAAGCTTTTCGAACAGGTGATGATCGAAGGAGTCGCAGACGGTTCGATCCGCGCCTCGTCACCGCGCATGGCGGCAAAGGTTCTGCTCAGTAGCCTTAACGGTATCGATCTCTGGTATCGCCGTCGCGAGGGCCAGTCGGTCGCCGAAACCGAGGCGCTGGCAGACGAGATCGTCGAACTCCTGATCGGCGGGTTGCGCGCGGAACACTAGCGCGGCGCCAGACTGTCCGTAGAACTGACTGTCGTGGCAGACAGTCTGTCGGTTGTCGCAGCTCTCGCCTCACCCCAAGGTTCTCTTATGGCAATTACCGAGGGTGTAACCGGCGAGCAGACCGGGGTGGATCGCGAGTACGGAGATCGCGTACTTGCCGTCGAACCTGGCGGAAACGAGTTCATTCCCGACGAGGATCGCCACGGCACCCCTGGTCAGCTGTTCTGGACGTGGATGTCCCCGAACCTCGAATTCGCCACGATCTTCATCGGAGTTCTATCCGTATCCGTATTCGGGATGACGTTCTGGCAGGCGACGCTCGGACTGGTCATCGGAACCGCTCTCGGTGCGGCCGCGCACTTCGTGCTGTCGGCACGCGGACCGTTGCACGGTGTGCCGCAAATGGTGCTCGGCCGATTGGGTTTCGGATACCGAGGTAACGCTCTGCCGTCGGCGTTCATGTCGATCATGTGCGGCGTCGGATGGTTTGCAACCAACAGTGTCAGCGGCGCTTTTGCGCTCAACACCCTGACCGGATTGCCGCCGGTGCCTTCACTGTTGGTGATCGTCGTCATCCAGACCGTGTTCGCTTTCTTCGGGCACAACCTGGTTCAGGCTTTCGAGCGATATGCGTTTCCCGTACTTGCCGTGATCTTTGCCATCACTGCGATTGTCATTCTGACAAAAGCCAATCCAGGTGCGCCGGCGATCGAGGGCGGCGTCGGTGGACTCGGCGGTTTCCTCCTTACCGTAGGCACCGCGTTCGGGTACGCCGCCGGGTGGACGCCCTATGCCGCTGATTACACGCGCTACCTTCCGGCGTCGGTCTCGACATTCCGAACAGGTCTGTTCGCGTCGGCCGGACTGTTTGTCTCCTGCGTGGCACTGTCGGTGGTCGGTGCGGCATCGGTCACGATCGGCGCGCCGTCGTCGGATAACCCTGCCGACGCGTTCACATCCAATCTTCCTTCGGCACTTGCCAATCTGACGCTACTGGCCATCGCGCTCGGTGCCGTCGCCGCGAATGCGCTCAATGTCTACTCCGGCTCGATGGCCTTTGTGACCATTGGATTGAAACTCCCGGTGAAAACGCAGCGAGCCATGGTCGCGATGGTTTTCGGAGTTGTCGGATTCCTGGTTGCGTGGTGGGCACTCGCCGACGCAGCAGCAAGCTACGAAGCTTTCCTCCTTGTTGTCGCCTACTGGATCGGTCCGTGGCTCGGCATCATGTTCGCCGACCAATACCTGCGCCGCGGGCAGCGCATCGACAATCTCCTCTACGACCCGGAACACACCAACTGGGGTGGATTCTCAGCTTTCGTGATCGCACTCCTCACCTCGGTTCTGCTGTTCTCCAACCAAGAGAAGTTTGTCGGGTACGTCGTACGGTCAGTGCCCGAGCTGGGCGACATTACGTTCTTCGTGGGATTTGTCATCGCGGGCGGGCTTTACCTCCTCGTCAACGGTTCGAAGATCTCGCGCGACAAGCCGGTGAGCGCACAGCGCTAGAAGCAGAGTCGCGTACATCGACGGCGCCGACGGGTCGTATCCGAGTAGCGCCCGGATACGGTCGAGTCGCTGATAGAGCGATTGCCGGCCCAGGTGCAGCGCAGCCGCCGAACGTGTTGCGCTGCAACCATGACGGAGATGAACCTCGAGTGTTCTGGTGAGATCACTCGAATGGGTGTCGTCCCAGGAAATCAGGGGAGCGACGACGGCAACCATCCGCTCCCGAACGTCCACCGGCAACTGGTCCACCGCGAGTTCCGGGGCCAGTTCACGAGTGGTTGTCACCACGCGCCCGGCGAGCCAGGTCCGACGAGCCGACGTCGCAAGGCGAAGCCCTGATCGGGCAGCATGAAGTGCCGCACTGACCTCGGACGGAGTGAACGCACATGGGTATCCGATCACCACCGTGACTCCGTCGGTGATGTTGGACGACAGGGATGTTCCGAATGCCGCACTCACGGCTCCGACAGCATCGATCGTCTTGGCCGGCACTGCAACAAGACCGAACGTGCTGGCATGTACTTCGGCTCCCAAGTTCGGTTGGCCGAGGAGTTTGGCCGCGGAATCGAGGAGGCGAGTGGCGATTCGCGCACCAGGGGAGTCGATCGCGATCGCAACGACGCGGTGGCCGGGAGTGGGATGGAACCCAGCGGCCGCGGATCTGACGCGAAGGTCGATCTGCCGTACGTCGGTGCGCTCCAGCAGATCCGACACGAGAGTAGCGGCCGCCCGCTGGGGACGACCGGTCAGGTTTCCCGAATAGGTCAGTGCCAACCCCAATGAACCGGCTGAGCGCTGCAACAGCCCGTGCAACGTTGCCGGATTCAGTGTCGAACCAGGCCCGGCCGTCAGAGTCCCCCAGGCTCCGTCTCTGGAATGGATAGCGGCAGTGGCAGTTCCGGCGTCAGCGGCACGCCAGGCTGACCGATCGTCGTCGACGCCATGTGCTGCGACGAGGGCGCCACTGCCGCTTGTCACGATCAAAGGGCACCCCGTTACGTTACTGATGCGCTCGAGCAGAGTGGCCACACCACTGCCCGCCATCAACTCGAGTTCGAGCACGCGAGCGAGATCATTTCCCAGGCGCAGCACAGCGACTTCACGCGAAATGATTTCGGTATTTGCGTTCTGACACAGTTCGATGAAAGGGACAACAGTCCGGAGTGCGATCAGCGGCATTCCCATGATCGCCGCTTCCTCGATCATGTCCGACGGAATCGCGTCGAAGGTTCGGCCGAGTTCTACGGCAACTCCGGCGACGTTTCGGTTCCCGACCTCTCGCAGATAGTGCCGCCTGGTCCCCGGATCGACCCCGGACAGACCCAAGCCGGTGGTGAGCAACAACTCGTCCCCGGACAGCAACGGGCTGATCTCGTAGATCTCGCTCGAATGGACCCAGCGGACCACACGTCCCAACTGGCTGCCACCGGCCAGAACCTGTGGATCGGCCCCACGGAACTGGTTGTCGAGTAGCTCGCGCACGGTCAGAGTCATCGGTTGGGCGTTCCTCACTCTGGGCGACAGTATGTCCACACTAGGGGCGGCTCGTTACAACAATGTGTCAGTTGTGGATGTAGTCGGAACAGCAGAAAGTAGAGGGATGTCGACGACTGTGACGAGCGCTTCCCGCGCTCTCGACCCCCAGACAATGTTGCAGGCAGCGATATCCGAGGCCGAACTCGGCCGCAGTGAGGGCGGAATTCCCATCGGTGCGGCACTCTTCGCGTCCGACGGCACCCTTCTCGGTAGTGGACGAAACCGTCGAGTCCAGCACGACGATCCGTCGGTGCACGGTGAAACCGACGCCTTTCGTGCGGCCGGAAGGCAACGTGACTACCGGCAGACCATCATGGTCACCACGCTCTCGCCGTGCTGGTACTGCAGCGGGCTCGTGCGTCAGTTCAACATCGGATCCGTGATCGTCGGTGAAAGCGTGACATTTACCGGTGGGCACGAGTGGCTCCGCGAAAACGGGGTGTCTGTCACCGTTCTGCGAGATCAACACTGCATCGATTTGATGGCCGAGTTCATCGAAACAAACCCGGCACTGTGGAACGAAGACATCGGAGTAGCGGAATGAAGGCTGTATCGACCGTGGATATTTCCCTCTGGCGGGCGGGCGGTCCGGGCGCTGAAGCTGTCGCGCGTGAGGTGGACGAAGGGCTGCAACGTGCGGGCTTCCTTCTCGTGCGCGGGCATGGGATCACCCGCGAACTTGCCGCAGACGTGCGAGCCGCGGCCCGGAAGTTCTTTGCGCTACCCGAGTCGACCAAAGCGAAGTACGCCGCAATAGTCGGTGAACGCGGATGGATCGGCCCGGGGATGGAGGCCAACGGCTACTCGGAGGGAACCGAGACCCCGCCGGATCTCAAGGAGACCTTTGCGATCGGGGCTGAAACTCGGACGGGCGATCCGCTGGTCGACGACGTCTGGTTTCTCTCCAACGTCTGGCCGAGCGAGGTTGCCGAACTACACGAGCTCTTGACCGTCTACACCGCGCAGATGCGTCGACTGTCGGACGATTTGCTGGAGATGTTCGCAGCTGCACTAGGTTTGGCGAACAACCCGTTCGACGGGCTTGCCGACCTCCCCACGTGGACGTGCAACATCAACCATTACCCACCGATGAGCGTCGTGGGTGAGCCTGAGCCGGGACAGTTCCGCATCGGTCCGCACACAGACTTCGGAACGGTGACAGTTCTCGATCGTGAGCTCGGATCCGGTGGACTGCAGGTGTACACGGACGAAGGCGGATGGGAAGACGCCCCGTACGACGCAGAAGCGTTGACGGTCAACATCGGAGACCTCCTCGAATACTGGAGTGGGAAACGCTGGCCGTCGGGCCGGCACCGCGTACTTCCTCCCCAAGCGGACGCTCCGGAGGAAGATCTGGTCTCGCTCATCTACTTCTACGAACTCAATCACGATGCGCTAGTCACCCCGTTGGAGTTGCCGATCGGGCGAGTGTCCGGCCTGGAACCCGTCGTGTCGGCCGATTTCATCAAACTCAGGCTGGACGCGATCACTCTCTAGTCGGCGAGAATCCCTGGTTTGTCCCGTTCTCGGAAGAGGGGTAGTGTGTGGGCGTCGTGCGCCGTCCGAGCGCATGGCGAATGAGCAGTAATTCAGGGAAGAGGAGGTGTGGCTTGTAATGCGTGGCCAACCTCCGAGTACCAACTGAAGCTGTAGATCGCCCGGGTTGCCGGGTATTTTGCTGCAGCTTCATCGTGTGTTCATCGGCCTCTGCTTCACTGTGAAGCGCGCCTTGGCCGTTCACTCTTCCTTGAAAGCTGTTGCAGCATGTCTGAATTCAAGTCCCGCCGGTCGTCCTTCCCGCGTCGCTCGGCAGGTTTCGGTGATAGTCGAACCGGTCACACGCCCGTCGCCCGCACCGTCGTGAAGGCCGCAACGACCGATGCGATTGCGCCTGTGGAAGCCACGGTCGTGAATAGTGGTGTGTACCGCGACGGAGCTCGGATCGCGTCGCCGTCCACCCTCGCCGAAGCGTTGTCGTGCCTGCCGGATTCGCAGTCGATGGCATGGATCGGGCTGTACCGTCCCGACGACACTCAATTGTACGCTGCAGCACAGCATTTCGATCTTCACGAGTTGGCTGTCGAAGACGCGATTGCCGCACATCAACGTCCCAAGCTCGAGCGATACGGTGAGACACTCTTTGTCGTGTTGCGCGCTGCGCGCTATCGCGACGAGACCGAACGCGTCGAATTCGGTGAACTGCATGTGTTCTGCGGTCCCAACTTCGTTCTTACTGTCCGCCACAGTGAATCACCGGATCTCACGGCCGTGCGAACCAGAATGGAGAACGATCCCGATCTCCTCCGTCTGGGGACCGAAGCTGTTCTCTACGCAATCCTCGACGCCGTCGTCGACGGCTATGCGCCGGTTGTCGCCGGCCTGCAGAACGACATCGACGAGATCGAGACCGAGGTATTCAGCGGCGATCCCGGAGTGTCGCGTCGTATCTACGAATTGACCCGTGAAGTGATCGAATTCCAGAGAGCCACACGGCCGTTGCTCGGCATGCTGCGTGGGCTGTCGGCAGGATTCGACAAATACCACACGGACGAAGAACTGCAGCGCTATCTTCGCGATGTCACCGACCACGCGACAACAGTGGTCGAGCAGGCCGACGGGTTCCGTCAACTGTTGGGAAACATCCTGACCGTCAATGCAACCCTGGTATCGCAGAATCAGAACGAGGAAATGCGAAATCTCACGCAGGCGAGTTACGCGCAGAACGAGGAGATCAAGAAAGTGTCGGCCTGGGCGGCAATTCTCTTTGCCCCGACACTGATCGGAACTGTGTACGGCATGAACTTCGACGACATCCCGGAACTTCACTGGCAGTTGGGCTATCCGTTTGCGCTCTCGATGATGGTGCTGACGTGTGGAAGTCTCTACACGATTTTCAAGCGGCGAGGCTGGCTCTGACCGTGCGCCTTTATCAACCGCGGGCGGTTGATAAAGGCGCACAACAGGTTAGAGCGTTGCCGTGCAAACGGTGAACTTGCGTTCGGCGTGCTCGAATCCCGAATCTGCTTCGGAACCACAATCTTCGATGGACGTCGAACCCTGGAGGATTTCGATTACCTGGACTACGTCGCTTCCCGAATCGGCGCAGTCGATACGGGCCGGCTCGTCGTCGAGGCCACCCGGTCCTAGATCCATGCATCCGCCGACGACCCAGTCGATGTCGAGACAGACCGCGCCCTGTTCCTGGCCGAGCAGAGTCTCGTAGTAGGTCTGATCGATGTCGGACGCGCACTCATCCGACGTGGGGGCTTTGGCGACAACCTTGTAGTTGGATTCGTCGCTGCCGCACACGGCGTGGTCGATTTCGGCGTCGTTCGTGGTGCCGCCGATCTTGACGCAGTCGCCGATGTTCACGTCGATATCCACGTCGCCGCCCGCGTCGGTGCCCTCTTGGCCGTCGATCTTCGAGGTGGTGGTGCTCGCTGACGTGGTGGTCGAATCTGCCACGGTGGATGATGATTCCGCGATGGCTTTAGGCTCGACGTCAGATCCGCACCCAGTGGCGAAAATGGCGATTGCAGACGTCGCGATCAGTGCTGTGCACAGCCGTCCGACGATTCCGGACATTCAAGTCTCCCTTGCTGATCTTGGATTATTCGGGCTCTATTCCACTTCACTGCTAGTCGAATAGCGAATCGGGCTGTCAGTATGAGTGGGTGGACCTCCCTCAGATGCCGCCGCTCGCCCCGATGTTGGCGAAGGCCGCTACGACAGTGCCGGTACAACCCGAATCCGACCAGCCGACGTGGTCGTACGAACCGAAATGGGATGGCTTTCGGTCGATAATCTTCCGCGACGGGGACGAGGTAGTCCTCGGTTCACGCGGAGGAAAAGACCTGGCTCGGTACTTCCCCGAAATCGTCGAAGCGGTGAAGGCGGAACTGCCGGACAAATGTGTGGTGGACGGCGAGCTTGTCGTGCCCCGGGAAGTGAACGGCGTGACGCGGCTGAGTTGGGAAGCGCTGTCCGAGCGCATCCACCCCGCAGCCAGTCGAGTGACGCTGCTCGCCGAACAGACACCAGCGCAATTTGTCGGATTCGACCTGTTGGCGTTGGGAGATCGGGACGTAGCCTCCGAAGATTTCACCGTTCGACGCGCATTGCTGGTCGACACGATCGGCGGCGGTCCGAGCTGTCATGTCACAGCTGCAACTTTCGACAGCGGTGAGGCGATGCGGTGGTTCGAGATGTTCGAAGGCGCTGGTCTTGACGGTGTGATCGCCAAGAAGCTGGTCGGCCCCTACCTGCCGAACAAGCGCGAGATGATCAAGGTCAAGCACGCCAGAACCGCGGATGTCGTACTGCTCGGATACCGTCCGCACAAGAGTCAACCGGGTATCGGTTCGATGCTGCTGGGTTTGTTCGACGGCTCCGATTTGAAGATGGTCGGTGGCGCTTCGGCATTCACCGCGGCGCGGCGAATCGAGTTGCTGGAAGAACTCGAACCACTACGCGTCGGCGACGACGTGGTGGCGGAAGGCGAGGCAAGTCGATGGAAGTCGGCCGCCGATCGCTCGTGGGTCCCGCTCCGCCCGGAGCGGGTGTTGGAAGTGGCATACGACCAAATGGAAGGGGAACGCTTCCGGCACGCAGCGCGCTTTCTGCGGTGGCGTCCGGATCGGGTTCCCGACGAGTGCACGTTCGATCAGTTGGAGGTTCCGGTGCGGTACGACTTCGCGGATGTCCTTGCAGGTGGTGTGTGATGGCCAGTCCGGCAGTGGAACTGGATGTCGACGGAATCGCGGTCCGTCTCTCCAGCCCCGACAAGATCTACTATCCGCAATTGGGCACCGACGGCGGGACCAAGCGTCATCTTGTGGAGTACTACCGCACAGTGGCGTTGCAGGGCGCCGCGGTGGCCGCCCTGAAGGATCGACCGACACACCTGCAACGCTTTCCCGACGGTATCGAGGGCGAAGAGGTCTACCAGAAACGATTGCCGGCGAAACGACCTGAACATGTCGAATCCTGTGAGGTGACGTTTCCGTCCGGGCGCAAGGCCGACGTCCTCCGAGTGCAGAACGCTGCCAACATCGTGTGGGCGGCAAACCTCGGAACCATCACGTTTCATCCGTGGGCAGTGCGCTGCCCGGACACCGATCATCCCGACGAATTGCGGATCGATCTTGATCCGCAGCCCGGAACCGGTTTTGCGGAGGCCGTCGCGATCGCCGACGAGGTACTGCGTCCACTTCTCTCGGAACTGGGCCTGGAAGGGTTCCCCAAGACGTCCGGTGGACGGGGCCTGCACGTCTACATTCCGCTCGCGCCGCGTTGGGATTTCATCGAGGTTCGACACGCGGGAATTGCACTGGCTCGTGAAGTCGAACGACGCAGCGGCGATCGGGCGACAACGGCCTGGTGGAAGGAAGAACGTGGTGAGCGGATCTTCATCGACTTCAACCAAAATGCCAGGGACAGAACGATTGCCGCGGCCTATTCTGCGCGCAAAACTCCGATTGCAACCGTGTCGACGCCGGTGACGTGGGACGAACTGCGCGACGTACACCCCGACGACTGCACTATCGCGACGGTCCCGAATCTGCTCGCCGACCGCGGTGATCCGATGGCAGCGATGCACGAGAAGGCCTTTGAACTCGATGTTCTCCTGGAAATGTTCGAGAAGGACATCGCAGCAGGATTGGGAGACCTCCCATATCCGCCCAACTACCCCAAAATGCCGGGTGAACCGAAACGGGTACAACCGAGTCGCGATCGAGATCGGAAGCAGACAGAAACCGAGTAGCGTCTGAATCGGACAAATCCGAGACTCGCGAGTGCATTGTGAGGTTGAAATGGATCACCGGGGCGCACGGGTTACAGGATTGATAGTGGGCGGCGGGATAATCGCAGCTCTGAGCATTGTCGGCGCTACTTCGCAGGCGTCGGCCGCAACATTGGACTGCTCTGCGAGAGGGCTCGATCAGACTCTGGTGGACGGCTCGTCGGCGTGCCGGGCGGTTGCCGATGCGGACAGTTCCGCCATCTCGCATGTCGAAGGTGACGGAGTAGGGGCCGCAGACTCGCGCGACGGCGGCACGTCTGCTGGGCTTGCGATGTTCGGTGGCGTCGCGGCCGCGGAAACTCGCGGTGGAATGCTTGCTGCCGTTGCTTTCGGGCGGGATTCGTTAGCTCTCGGGCGCACCGCATCGCCGTTTGCGGTCGTCCTGGCAGGCCCAGGCGGTCGCGCTGCTGTCGGTGATGCCGACGTTGGCGCAATCTGCGCCGGGGGTCCTGCGCTGGTTTTCAATATCGCGACTGCTCAGGGATGTTTCAGCGATGGAATTTCGACCTGGACGCTGCCGTGACGGTGCCCCGCACTACAGTTCACTTCGTGACACCGGTCACAAAGATGTAAAGCTGTGGTGGGTCGATCAGGGCAGCTGCCGTGATCAAACGGGGATCGGAGGACGCGATGACTGCAAACGCACGACGCGGTTCAATCGCACGCACAGAGGTGCCGGCGCGGACCGAACTGTACGTCGATCGTCGATTCCTGCCACTGGCAGACCGGTTCTTTGCGATGTACCGGCAACCGCAGCAAGGCGGCGGCGCTTTGGTTGCCTACCAGGGCGGCGAGAAGGTCCTCGACATCTGGGCCGGATATGCCGACCGTGACCGCCGCTGGGACCACGACACCATCTCACTTTCGTTCTCCACGGGCAAAGGTGTGGCCAGTACCGTCGTACATCGTTTGGCTGAGCGTGGATTGATCGATTACGACGCGCCGGTCGCGCAGTACTGGCCCGAGTTCGGTGCCGCTGGCAAAGACAAGATCACCGTTCGTGACTTGATGACGCATCGCGCCGGCCTGCACAAGGTGCGTGGATTGATGCGCAATCCGCTCGATCTCATGGACTACGACGCAGTTGTTGCCGCACTGGCTGCGAGCAAGCCGGATCCGCGCCGGCTGAAGGGCCCCGGATATCACGCGGTGACATACGGATGGTTGGTAGCCGAATTGGTTGCGCGGGTGACGGGACTGCCCTTCACGGACGTCGTCGAGGCGGAGATCGCGAAGCCGCTCGGTGTCGACGAATTCTGGTTCCGCGTACCCATCTCCGAGCGGACGCGTATCGCGAAGCTGTTTCCGCACATCAATCCAGCGGGTCTCAACTGGGCGTTTGCGTCTACGGTTCTCTCTCATGTCGGCCCCACTCGCGGTCTGGCCGAGGCTGCGATGCCCGACGGATTCGACGTGATGGTTCGTAATCCGGCGGTGCATGACACAGTGATGCCCGGTTGGAACGGAGTCTTCAGCGCGCGGGCGCTGGCGAGGATGTATGCGGCAATCGCCAACGGCGGCATGCTCGACGGAAAGCGGTTCCTGAAAGAGTCGACCATCGATCAGATGGCGACCATTCAAACGCGAGAACGTGACTACGTACTCGCGGTTCGGCCCAATTGGGCGCTGGGTTACCACCCGCCGATCATCGCGGCACGGCGTCAACCGCGAAACGCCATCGGACACTACGGCGTCGGTGGGTCGGGCGCATATGCCGATCTCGACAGCGGCTTGTCGTTGGGTTTCACGACCAACCGATTGGGTAGTGCCGTAACAGCACTTGGCGACCTTCGTCTCGCCAGGCTGGGAGCCGAAGCACAGGAGCTCGCGCGTCGGGGATAACGAGTGAGGTGAAAATGGTCGTAGATCTTGCGGCAGCAACACGATTTCTGGCCGGCAACGGCCGGATACTCGACCGTCACCGGTTGAATTTAGTTCTGGGGCAAGGTGATCGAGATGCTGCATTGGCGGCGGTCGACGGCTACCGAAATCCCGACGGCGGATACGGCTGGGGTCTCGAGCCGGACCTGCGTTCGCCAGGTAGCCAACCCGGTGGAGCACTGCATGCGTTCGAGGTTTTTGCCGATGTCGCCGCGGTGACCCCGCGGGCCCTGGAATTGTGTGACTGGCTGCAGACGGTATCGACCGTCGACGGTGGTCTGCCCTTTGCTCTTCCGATTTCCGAACCGGCTGGGTGCGCACCGTTCTGGGTCGACGCGGATCCGTCGGAATCGTCGTTGCAGATCACGGCCATCGTGTGCGCCACGGCGTTGCGGGTAGCCGAATTCGATTCCGCAGTGGCCAAACATCCCTGGCTCGATTCGGCGGTTCGGTTCTGCCTGGGTGCGATCGAGCGTGCCGAGACGTTGAGTGCTCTCGAATTGGCATTTGCGTTGCAGTTCCTCGATGCGGCGAACGAGGTCCGGTTGGTGGCAAAACTCGGTGCGCTCATTCCTCCGGACGGATTGGTGCACGTGGACGGGGGAGCTGTCGACGAGTACATGCGTCCGCTCGATTTCTCGCCGTATCCTTCAGGTCCGACCCGCACGCTGTTCAGTGCGGGAGTGATCGATGAGGAACTGTCCGCATTGGCGGCGAGGCAGTGCGACGATGGCGGATGGATGGTGGATTTCGACAGCTATTCACCCGCTGCCGTGCTTGAATGGCGTGGTCATGCCACAGTTTCGGCAGTTGCCCTGTTGAAACGCAATGGCGTGATCTGAAAACCGTTCTCGCGCCAAATTGGAACACGTTATAGTCTGGAAAGTGGATGTGCTTATGTGTTTCAGGGATAGGGGAGAGCTATGGCGTATGTGATCACGCAGCCGTGCTGTAACGACGCCTCATGTGTGGACGTGTGCCCGGTCAACTGCATTCATCCGACGCCTGACGAAGCCCAGTTCGCCACCACCGAAATGCTCTACATCGACCCGGACACCTGCATCGACTGCGGTGCGTGCGTGGATGAGTGCCCGGTCGATGCCATCTACTCCGACAACGAACTTGCTGAAGCCGACGCGCCGTACCTCGAGATGAACGCGTCGTACTTCGAGAAGCATCCGATGGGGCCGGACTGGCCGGAGCCGATCACCATGGCCAAGATCGCTCCCGAGTTGGGGACGCTGCGGGTCGCCATCGTCGGTTCAGGGCCGGCGGCGTGTTACGCGGCGATGGAACTGGCCGGCAAGCCGCGGGTCGAGGTCGACATTTTCGATCGCCTACCGACGCCGTACGGGTTGGTCCGAGCAGGCGTGGCTCCCGATCATCCGGGTACCAAGGGCGTCACCGACCAGTTCCGCGCTGTCGTGTCGAAGAAGACGGTGCACTGCCACTTCAATGTCGAGGTGGGCAATCATATTTCGCATACCGAACTGCTCGAGCATCATCATGCGGTGATCTACGCGGTAGGTGCGGCAGGTGATCGCAAGCTCGATATCCCGGGCGAAGATCTTCCGGGAAGCCATGCTGCAACCGAATTCGTGGCCTGGTACAACGGTCATCCGAGTTACGCCGATCGCAGTTTCGATCTGTCCGGGGAGCGGGCCGTCATCGTCGGCAACGGCAACGTTGCACTCGACGTCGCCCGCATCCTCGTCACCGACCCGGAGGTTCTGGCCAAGACAGACCTTGCGGATCATGCCCTCGAAGCGTTGCGCAACAGCAATATTCGTGAAGTGGTGATTCTCGGTCGTCGAGGTCCGGCGCAGGCCGCGTACACCAACCCCGAATTGCTGGCGCTGGGCCAGATGGCGGATGTGGACGTCATTGTGGATCCGGTGGAGGCAGAACTCGACGATTCGAGTCGGGCTTTTGTCGAGAGCGACGCCGCAGAGCCGTCGGTGTTACTCAAGGTGAAGCAGGCCCAGGAATTTGCCTCGCGCACAGCCGATCCCACACGTAAGCGCATAGTTCTGCGATTCCTCACCTCCCCGGTCGAGATCCTCGGCGACGGCAGTGTCGAGCAGGTTCGCATCGTGAAGAACCAACTGGTCGCAACACCCACCGGTCAACTGTCCGCACGGCCCACCGAGGAAACCGAGGCCCTCGACACCGGACTGGTATTGCGTTCGGTCGGTTATCGAGGAACGCCCGTCGCGGACCTACCGTTCGACGATGCTCGAGGCGTGATCCCCAACGAGAACGGCCGCGTGATCGATCCGGAATCGGGGATGCCCATGCCCGGCGTCTACGCTGCGGGGTGGATCAAGCGTGGCCCGACCGGTGTGATCGGCACGAACAAGTACTGCTCGGCTGAAACCGTGTCCATGATTTTTGACGACTTCGCAGCTGGGCGCCTTGCAACGCCAAGTGCGGAAGCGGAGAAGTTGACGGTACTTCTGGCCGACAGGTCACCGGATCAGGTGGACTACCAAGGTTGGCAGCGGATCGACAAGGCCGAGCGCGCATCCGGGGCGGCTGTCGGTCGTCCGCGAACCAAGCTCATTTCGATCGAATCGATGCTTGCGGCCGCTCGCGAGGAAAGCTAGCGGAGATCGTTCAACCTACGTGCTCGGTGAGAGACCACTGTCCCGAACCCTGCAGTTCGAGTTGGCGATTGTGAAAGACGTTGAGCGTGCTGCGGTGTCCCACGCTGACCATAATGCTGTCGGGCAGTTCGCTGCGCAGCATGCGGTAGAGCGTGTACTCGAGGCCTTCGTCGATCGCGGATGTCGCTTCGTCGAGGAACACGGTGCGGGGCTTGGCCAGAACTACCCGGGCGAACGCCAGTCGCTGTTGTTCGCCCGGAGAGAGGATTCGGGTCCAATCGGCTACTTCGTCGAGACGGTCGGTCAAATGCGGAAGATGCACCTGGTCAAGTACCGCTCGGAGCCTGCTGTCCTTGGCGATCGAACGATCCGGATACGCCAGTCCCGTGCGCAACGACCCCAGCGGCAGGTACGGGCGCTGGGAAAGGAAAAGCGACCTACCCACCGGCCGGGTAACCGAACCGTCCGCGTAAGGCCACAGTTGTGCGATGCTTCGCAGCAAGGTGGTCTTACCGCTTCCCGACGCACCTTTGACGAGCAGGGCGTCGCCGTGATCGAGTGTCAGATCCAGCTCGGCGATCAAAGTCTCTCCGGAAGGCTTGCATACGTGGAGTTTTCGGATGACAAGCTGATCTCCGGCGTCTGAAACGTCGAGCGTCGGTAGTGCCCGGGCTCGCTTGTCGGCGTCGGCGAGGCCGGTCAAGCGTATGAGGGTGGCGCGAAAGCTCGCGAAATCGGCGTACGACTCACGGAAGAACGACAAAGATTCGTGGACTTGGCCGAACGCCTGCGCGGTTTGCATGACGTCGCCGAAAGTGACCTGTCCCTTGAACAACCGAGAGCCCTGCACCAAGAACGGGAAGATGACTGCGGTCTGGTTCACGGCGAGATTGAAGCCACTGAACTTCAGCGTCCGGAACACGATGGCCCACATGTTGCGGATCACCGCAGCGAAGCGTGTTGCGAGCGTGCGACGTTCGACGTCCTCGCCGCGATAGAACGCGATACTTTCGCCGTACTCCCGCAATCGCACCAAGGCATAGCGAAAGGTCGCGCCGAGCTTCTCGTTCAGGAAGTTCAACATGATCAGCGGTCGGCCGATCCAGAATGCCAGCGCGGTGGTCACCAATACGTAGATGTAGACCAGGAAGATCATCGCGCGCGGAATCTCGGTACCGAAAATGGTCAGCGGTCCGGAGAGATTCCACAGGATCGCGGTAAAGCTCACTATCGACACCATCGCGGTGACCGCACCCATCGACAACGTGCGGGAATAGGTCACGAACGAGGTGATATCGGTCTGGATGCGCTGATCCGGATTGTCGATCGGGTTATGCAGGAACTCGCCGCGGTAGTACGCAAGACCGTCGAGCCAATCGTCGGTCAGGGTGTTGTTGAGCCAGATGCGCCACTTGATGTCGAGGGCCTGGCCGACGAAGTACGTGAGGAGCGAACTCACGACGTGGATGACCGCCAGGACGGCGAACACTCTGAGATAGTGCCAGAACCCGGCTTCGTCGAGGTTCTGAATCGTGTCGTAGAAATCCTTGTACCAGTAGGAGAACAACACCGTCACGCGCACAGCCCACACCGTGAGCAGCAGCAGTACTGCAAGAATCAGTATTGGAACGGGGCTGCGCCTGGGGTTGAAGTACGGCCAGGCCATCCGTCGAAACTGGCTGCCCCAGGCAGTGAAGCGGGCCAGCAGAATTGCCGTGATCGCGAGGGCGGCGGCGGTGATCGTATAAGCCTTCGCCAGCCACAGCGCACTGTCCGGAACTGCGGTGCTCCAGTTCACGTGCACCTCCGTCGCAGAACGGAAAAGGCGATCCCGTCGGGTACGGAAGCTGAAAAGCGGATTCACCGAAGTGGATGCCGCCAAACCTGGAACACCGTGCTCCCTGACCGTTGACAGCTACGGTTCAGCGAACCTTCGTATTGCTGGATTTCTCGTTTTATGTGTTAATTACAAGGGAATTGTGCGGTTTGCTCCGAATGGCGCGTTGGCGTCGATGCCAGGCGGGTATCGACGCCAGCCTCGCATGACCAGCAAATGCACGTTGTCGAAGGAAAGTAGTGAGATGGTCAGCAAGCGAGTGCGTCGGACATCCCGGATAGCTGTAGCGGTTGTCGGAGTAGTGGCTGCAGGCCTCACATTTGCCGGACCGGCAGCGGCTTTCCCGCTCTTTCCCGGTGGTCCGGAGATTCCAGTACCCGTCGTCGCCGGTGTTGCCGGCCTTGATCCGGCGCTCCCGGGTTTCATGGGCACGGCGGATCAGATTCCCGCCCCGGTTCCCAACTTCTCGGCACCGTCGGTCAACCCGTCCAACGGTGAGCGTGTCGGAATCGCTCAGCCGATCATCATTCGTTTCAACGAATCGATCGACGACCGCGCCACCGCGGAACGCGCAATTCGCGTCACCACCAATCCGCCGGTCGAGGGAAACTTCTACTGGATCAACAACAGCCAGGTGCGGTGGAAGCCGACGCAGTTCTGGCCCGCGAACATCGCGGTGACCGTCGACGCCGGTGATTCGCATTCCACGTTCAGCATCGGCGATGCACTCGTCACGGTTGCGGACGACAACACGAAGCAGATCACCGTCACTCGCAACGGTGAAGTGGTGCGCACCATGCCGACGTCGTTCGGCAAGCCGGGCCACGAAACCCCCAACGGCACGTACATCGTCGGCGAGCAACTGCGTGACATGTACATGGATTCGTCCACCTACGGCGTTCCGATCGATTCACCCGAGGGCTACCGGACCTACGTCGAATACGCGTCACGAATTTCCTACAGTGGAATCTTCGTCCACGCGGCACCGTGGTCCGTTGCGCAACAGGGATTCACCAACGTGAGCCATGGCTGCCTCAATGTCAGTACCGAGAACGCCAAGTGGTTCTTCGAGAACGCAGGCAAGGGCGACCCCGTGATCGTGCAGAACACTGCCGGTGGAATCCTCAGCGGCGCCGACGGACTGGGTGACTGGAACCGCTAGAAGCGCCTTACAGTTCTGGGCATGACCGTTGCTCGTTCGCTTCTGCTGTTCGTTCTTGCCGCCGTACTCGAAATCGGTGGAGCCTGGCTGGTGTGGCAGGGAATTCGCGAGAACAAAGGCTGGATCTGGGTCGGCCTCGGCGTGATCTCACTCGGCCTGTACGGGCTGGTCGCGACGATGCAGCCCGACGCGAACTTCGGTCGAATCCTGGCCGCGTACGGCGGCATATTTGTCGCTGGATCCTTGCTGTGGGCAGTGGTGATGGACGGTTTCCGCCCTGACCGTTTCGATATCGCCGGCGCGCTGATCTGCCTGGTCGGGGTTGGCGTGATCATGTATGCGCGGTAGGGCCTTCGGCCCTGTGCGCCTTTTTGGTAGTGGTCGCTACCAAAAAGGCGCACAGGGGCTTGCCCCTAAGCCTTCGCCCGAACCACCAGAACAGTGCCGGGGAACTCGGCTGCAAGTTCGCGGCGAGCGTGCTTGATGCACGCGGTGCCGTAGCCCTTCTTCCGTGCCTGCGGAGCGATCCAGATCGCGACGTTCACTTCCTGATCGGTGAGCTCACCGAAAACCAGGCCGACACTCTTCGGGGTATCAGACGAAAGGTCCTCGGCGACAAACCAAGCCGCGCTTTCGTCGTCGATCCGCCCCAAGCCTGCAGCGCGCTCCGATTCGACGCGATCCGAAGCCCACGGAGCGCCGCCGTCGTCGAACTGCTCCGTGGAGCGTTCCGCAAACAGTGCGGCATCGTCGGTGCTGTCGGTGAACGGGCGCAGGTTGAAGTTCGCGCCGCTGCTTGCCGGGCGATCCACGGCGGTCCATTCCAAGGTGGCGTCGAGGTTCTCGAGTTCGCCCTGGATACGGTCGCGTGCCGCCTTGGTCAGTGCGCTGAACTTGAGGCCCAACACGGCTTCCGCGTTGGACTCCGACGTCCCGAGCAGTTCTGCAACCGTCGCGACTGCTGCCTGATGATCGGCGCTGTCGACAACGGCGTCCAGGACCTCGTGTCGGCGTTCCAAGGCGCGAACAAGTGCGGCGGTGAGCTCGCGACGGTCCAGGATCTGATCTTGAATGTGCGTCGTCATAAATGCGACTCCTTGCTGTTCGAGGCTACGTTGTTCGAGGCTACAAACGATTGCCGTGCGGACCGTACTGGTCAATACTGCTCCACCTTGCACGTTATGGCACGTGTTCAGCCTGTGGTGCGGCGGACGAGCCGTTCGTAGCGCTGACGTGCAGCCTGGGTGCTGCCGAGCCCGAGTCCGAACGCGATGTCCTGCCACGTCATTCCGCGTTTGCGTGCGAGCGCGAGGAAGAGCGCTTCGTCCTGGTCCATTTCGGCGCGAGCCTTGGGGATGAGACTCAAGGCGGCCATGATGTCGGCGTCGTCGACGTCCGGTTCACCGGGTTCGCGTGTGCTGCTGCCCGCGGCGAGGCCGCCGACGACGCGGATCGCGCCGTACGGTTCGAGCATGTGGGGGAGGGATTGCCTGGCGCGTTGGCCCTCTGTTGATCCGTGGCGTTCGTTGATGCGAAAGAGCCCGGCGTACTCGCGATGTGCGCGCTCACGGCCGGGCTCGATCGGTCGAAATGGGTCATCGGTCATGCTTTTCAGGTTTGCACGATCCGTTGGCAATGTAAACACTTCGTTGTAAACAAGTTGTTCACTTGTTTGCGAGCGGCTCACAGACGACGACCGGGATAACCCGATCCGTCCAGGCTTGGTAATTGTCGAAGTCTGCGTACATCGCGACCAGTTTGGGCCAGAGTCGGGCGCGTTCCTCGTCTGTGGCGACACGAGCTTTCATCGACTGCACGCGCGACTTGATCTGGACGGTCACCACAGGATCGGCCTTGACGTTGAGGTACCACATCGGGTTCTTCGGCAGACCGCCTTGTGACGCCACCAGAATCACGTTGTCGTCGTCCTCGAGAAAAAGCAGCGGACTGATCCGTTCCTCGCCCGACTTTCGGCCAGTGGTTGTGAGCAGGCAGATCGGCAGCCCGCGTGGAAACGCGCTGCCGACCCGCCACTTGCTGCCCAGCATTCCGTCGGTCGCCCGATACATCGCGACGTTGGCTTTCGACATCCACTTGATGATCGTGACTGTCACCGGAGCGTCGAGTCCCTTGGGTTTAGCTGGGGGAGTACTCATGTCAGATGCGCTCGATGATCGTGCCGGTTGCCAGTGCGCCGCCCGCGCACATCGTGATCAACGCAGTCGAACCGTCGCGCCGCTCGAGTTCGTGCAGAGCCGTCGTGATCAGCCGCGAACCGGTGCTGCCGACCGGATGGCCGAGTGCAAGCGCGCCGCCGTTGACGTTGACGTTGTCGAAATCCGGTCCGTGAACCTGCGCCCAGGACAGTGCAACCGAAGCGAAGGCCTCGTTGACCTCGAACAGATCGAGATCGCCGATCTTCATGCCGCTCTTCTCGAGTACGCGGGTCGTGGCCTGAACCGGACCGTCGAGGTGGAACTCGGGTTCGGATCCGACGAGGGCCTGCGCGACGATGCGGGCGCGTGGCTTCAAGCCGAGAGCGCGGGCCTTGTCCTCGTCCATGAGCAGGACGGCAGCTGCACCGTCGGAGATCTGCGAAGACGTTCCGGCAGTGTGGATTGCGCCCTCCATGACCGGCTTCAACCGAGCCAGGGACTCGGCCGTCGTGTCACGCAGACCCTGATCGCGATTGACCAGCTTGGTCTCGCCGGTCAGGTTGCCTTCCTTGTCGACCTGGGGTGCGGACAGTTCGAGCACCTCGCGGTCGAAGCGGCCTTCTTCCCAGGCCTGCTTGGCGAGGGCCTGGGAGCGGACGCCGAGAGCTTCGAGGTCCTCACGGGTCAGTCCGCGGCGACGTGCGATGCGCTCGGCGGCTCCGAACTGGTCGGGCATGTCGATGTCCCAGGTGGCGGGACGGCGTGGTCCGGCGAGAGTTCCGACATTGGCCCCAAGCGGGACCTGGCTCATCGCTTCGATGCCGCAGGCGATTCCGGCGTCGATCGCGCCGGTGGAGATCAAGCCGGCGATCAGATGATTGGCCTGCTGAGCGGATCCACACTGGCAGTCGACGGTGGTGGCACCGGTCTGCCATGGCAGTCCGGCGTGCAGCCATGCGGTGCGGGTGATGTTGTTGGACTGTGCGCCGGCTTGGGTGACGCAGCCGCCGATCACCTGCTCGATCAACATCGGGTCGATTCCCGAGCGATCGAGAAGACCCTTCTGAGCAGCTCCGAGAATTTCGGCAGCGTGCAGGCCGGCGAGCCAGCCTCCACGCTTACCGATCGGTGTGCGGACGGCCTCGACGATTACTGGTGTGCCCACGGTGGGTTCCTTTCCTTGTATTGAAAAAGTAGAACAAGTTCTTAGCAAGAAGCAAGAGGTGTCTACTGTTTCCTTTCCTAGTAAGCAGGCTTGTGTTTCAATGTAAGTAGAACGTGTTCCACATTACGGATGGTCATCACCTCGGTGATGAAAAGGCTCATGGCAGGAGACATCAGTGGCACAGCCCGCAATCCCCCAGGGGATCGACTTCACGGACCCCGACATCTACGCAGAGCGGATGCCTTTCGAGGAATTTGCTCAGCTGCGTAAGACCGCTCCCGTGTGGTGGAATCCGCAGCCGCCGGAGATCGGCGGGTTCCAGGACGAGGGCTACTGGGTGGTCACTCGGCATGAAGAGGTCAAGGACGTCTCGCAGCGCAGTGACATCTTCTCGACCCACGAGAACACCGCGATCCCGCGTTTTGCCGACGACATCCCGCGTGAGAACGTCGAAATGCAGCGATTCATCCTGATCAACAAGGATGCTCCCGAGCACACCAAACTCCGCAAGCTGATTTCGCGCGGGTTCACGCCGCGAGCGATCAACAGCCTGCGCGACGAACTGACCGAGCGTGCCGAGCAGATCGTGAAGACCGCTGCCGAGAGTGGTGCCGGAGACTTCGTCACTCAGGTGGCGTCGGAACTTCCGTTGCAGGCGATTGCCGAGCTTCTCGGTGTGCCGCAGGAAGACCGTATGAAGCTCTTCGACTGGTCCAACCAGATGACGTCGTACGACGACCCGGAGTTCGACATCGATCCGCAGGCCGCGTCGATGGAGATTCTCGGGTACGCGTACCAGATGGCGGATCAGCGCAAGAAGTGTCCCGCCGATGACATCGTCACCAAGCTCATCGAAGCTGACATCGACGGAAATGAGCTCTCCCCTGAGGAATTCGGCTTCTTCGTGATCCTTCTTGCGGTCGCGGGAAACGAGACCACTCGCAATGCGATCACACATGGCATGGTGGCGTTCCTGGACAATCCCGACCAGTGGGAGCTGTACAAGAAGGAGCGTCCCAAGACGGCTGCCGACGAGATCGTTCGTTGGGCCACGCCGGTCACGTCCTTCCAGCGCACCGCTCTCGAGGACACCGAGCTCGGTGGACAGCAGATCAAAAAGGGTGATCGCGTCGTGATGATGTACGCGTCGGCCAACTTCGATGAAGACGTCTTCGAGAACCCGACGAAGTTCGACATCATGCGCGACCCCAATCCGCACCTCGGATTCGGCGGCACCGGTGCGCACTACTGCGTCGGCGCGAATCTGGCTCGCCTCGAAATCGACTTGATCTTCAACGCGATCGCCGATCATCTTCCCGACATCAGCCGGCTCGGAGATCCTCGTCGTCTGCGCTCGGGCTGGCTCAACGGCATCAAAGAGTTTCAGGTTGATTACAAGACCGGCGGCTGTCCGGTCAAACACTGAACCAGCCCTATACTGAGAGGGTAACCGGCAGGTAAGTATGTGTATGTAGGTATGTGTACGGAATCGAAGGTTGGCGCTGCGCTTTCGACTGCACAGAACTACAGTTGACGTTCTGAGGAGCCACTAGCTGGCTACTTGGAACTACGGTGGCGTCTGTGGGATCCCTCATCTCCCGCAGGCGCCACCGTTTGTAGTTCCGGGGGCGGGTTGTTTCAGCCCCCGTACGGTTTTGTGATGGCTTCCAGGAAGTGCCCCGACGGGTCGAGGAAGTAGACACCGCGCCCACCGTCATTGGTGTTGAAGCCGGTGCTCGATTTCCGCGGATCGGCCCAATGATCGAGTCTCAGATCGAGTATCCGCTGGTAGATTCCGTCGAAGTCGTTCTCGGATACCAGGAATGCGTAGTGCTGCGGTGAAATCTCAGCGCCTTCGTCGACCTGCGCGTAGTCCAGCATCACTCCGTGCTCGAGTTCGACGGAGAGGAAGTATCCGGCCGGCACAGGATCCGGAAGACCGAACATGTGAGTGAAGAACCACGCAGACTCTTGTCGGTCTTTTGCGGCGATGATGGTGTGATTGAACGAAATGGTCATTGAAGAACCCTTGGGGTACGACGCCTCCATGCCTGGCGCAGTCCGCCATCGACACGCGACGATAAGAACCAGGAAACCATTTTCGTGAATCCGACGCAACAGTGAGGGCTCCGGTCAATATGACCGGAGCCCTCACTTGATCGTTTTGTTCGGTCAGGCTTTGCGAGCTGTTTTCATGGCGCGCTCCACTTCCCAGAATGCGCGAAGTGACTGGATTTTGCCCTCGTCGTTGACGCGGTAGACAAACACGCCTTCCGCATCGACGACCATGCCACCAACCGTGCTCCGAATCTTCCCGATGTTGACGTTCTCGTTACCGCACACCAGGGAATCGTCGATGAGGAATTCGAGCGACTCCGTCGTGGCGATCGTCATGTCGTAGAACTTGGAAATGGCTTCGCGGCCGTGATGGCCTTTGCCCTCGGGATCGAAGCCCGACGGGCCGACGGGATCTTCGACCCAGCCGTCCTCGGCAAAGAGATCCAGCCAGGCTTCCTTGTTCTTCCCACTTGCCGCTGCCCGCGATGCATTGCCCGCTACACGGGCGGGATGTTCGGTGGTCATCGTTTCCCTCACTGAATGTATTTCTCGGCGAACCTGCGCATGGAATCCTGTTTTGCCTCGAGTGGTGCGTCGAAGCCGATGCCGTCGAAAACCCAAGGAACCGTGATGATGTCGGTGACACCGGCGTCCTCGAGTTCGGCGTAGCCGTCTTTTCCGAACCGGTCGACGCATACGGTCTGGATCTCGTACGGTTCGTTCTCCTTGCCGTACTCGGCGCGCAGTTCGCGCAGTCTGGCGATGACGCCGACCAGATCGTCGAACTTGATCATTGCCGACGTCCAGCCGTCACCCACCCGCGCCGCGCGCTTGAGAGCAACCTCGGTGTGGCCACCGACGTAGAACGGAACCGGTTTGGTGGGAGTCGGACTCATCTGTAGGCGATCGAAATCGAAGAACTCGCCGTGGTACTCGACCATACCGCCGCCGAGGATCAGCTTGATGACGTCGATCATCTCGTCTACCCGGGCACCGCGACGCTCGTAGGGAGCCCCACACCACTCGAATTCTTCCGGAGCCCAGCCGATTCCGACGCCGAAGCCGAAACGGTTGTTCGTCAAAGCGGCGACGGACCCGACTTGGCGGGCGAGGAGCACCGGATTACGACTACCCAGCTTCAGTACCTGCGTGTAGAACTCGATTTTCTCGGTGACAGCGCCCATCGCGGCGGCGGCGATCAGCGGATCGACCCAGGGGGTTTCGGCAGTCCACATCCGAGACCCGTCCGGCGTGTACGGGTAGTCCGCCGTCTGGGTTTCCATGAAGAACAGTGAATCCGGCAATGCAATGGACGTAAAGCCGCACTCTTCAGCGGTTTTGGCGATACCGGGCAGCTGATCCAAGGGGTTCATCGCAACCCCGACGGTGTACTTCATTCTCGACTTCTCCCTGATCGACGGTTGGCGTGTTTACGTGGTGGGGCGTTCGGAGCCGACGACCCACATCGCGAAGTACTGTGAGCCACCGCCGTACGCGTGACCGAGGGCCTTGCGTGCATCGGCTACCTGGTGGTCGCCTGCCCTGCGCATTACCTGCATCGCGGATTCGGCAAACCGAATCATGCCGGACGCGCCGATCGGGTTGGACGAGAGAACCCCGCCCGACGGATTGACGGGGAGCTTGCCGCCGATAGCTGTTTCGCCGGCTTCGGTGAGCTTCCAGCCCTGTCCTTCCTCGGCAAATCCGAGGTTCTCGAGCCACATCGGTTCGAACCAGGAGAACGGCACATAGATTTCGGCGCAGTCGATCTCGCTGAGCGGATCCGTGATTCCGGCGGCCTTCCAGAGCGCTGCCGCAGCATCGCGTCCGGCCTGGGGGTTGACCTGGTCGCGACCCGCGTAGGTTGTCGGCTCGGTGCGCATCGCCGTTGCATGAATCCACGCGACGGTACGGCCTCGAGCCTCGACCTCGGCGGCGGCCTCTTCGTTGCCGATCACCAGCGCGCACGCGCCGTCAGAGGACGGGCACGTCTCGTCGTAGCGAATGGGATCCCACAGCATTTGCGACGCCTGAACGGATTCGACGGTGATATCGGGCTGCTTGAGGTGTGCGTATGGATTGATGCTGCCGTTGAGACGGTCCTTTGCGGCAACAATGGCACCGATGTGCGAGGGTGCCCCCGAGCGGCGGATATACGAACGGACGTGCGGCGCAAAGTAACCGCCGGCCCCGGCGCCGACCGGCATGTTGAAGGGAATCGGCGTGGACAGTGCCCACATCGCATTCGACTCCGACTGCTTCTCCCACGAAACCGTCAGAACCCGTTTGTGAACTCCGGATTTGACGAGGCTCGATGCCACGATCGCTGTCGAACCACCGACAGACCCGGCAGTGTGGACACGAAGCAACGGTTTCCCGTTGGCGCCGAGAGCATCCGACATGGCGAGTTCCGGCATCATCGATCCCTCGAACAAGTCGGGGGCCTTGCCGATCACCACGGCGTCGATGTCGTCCCAGCCGACATGTGCGTCGAGCATCGCGGCGTCGATCGCTTCGCGGACCAAGCCGGCCATCGACACGTCGTGACGCTTTGCGACGTAATGAGTCTGGCCGGTGCCGAGCACGGCCGCGAGTTGTGGCGTTCCGGCCATCAGTTCCGTCCCTCCAATACTGCTACCAGGTTCTGTTGCAGCACTGGGCCGCTGGTTGCATGGGCCAGTGCGCGATTCGCCTGGCCTCCCCAAATTGCCTGCGCTGCGTAACCGATACGTTCGAGACCACCCGCAAACATCGGGTTGCCGCTCAGCGGGCCACCAGACGGGTTGATCGTCGTTGCATCCGTGAGACCGATTGCCTCCTTGAGGATCAGTTCCTGATGGCTGAACGGTGCGTGGAGTTCGGCGATGTCGATGTTGCTGACATCGCCGCCCGTAGCAGCCTTCGCGGCGGATGCCGTCGACGGTGATGTCGTGAGATCACGTGCTCCGAGGTTCGGAGAGTCGATGCGGTGTTCGATGCCGGAAATCCAGGCCGGGCGCTCGCACAGGTCACGAGCGCGGGTGCCGGATGCCAGAACGATAGCGGCTGCTCCGTCGGTAATGGGCGCACAATCATGGGCGCGCAACGGATCTGCGAGGAAGGGACTGGCAAGCAAAGCCTCGATGTCGACCTCGCCGGCGAGCTGCGCGTTGGGGTTGCTCATCGCGTGACGACGGCTACGAGCGGTTACCTCGGCCATATCCTCGTGCGTCCACTTGCCTGCGTCGATACCGAGTCGTGCCTGCAGTCCGGCAATGGATACCGAATCGGGCCACAGTGGCGCAACAAGATACGGATCGAGTTGCATGGTGAGGATTTTGCGCAGGTGTCCTGCGGACGACTTGCCGAAGCCGTACACGAGGGCGGTATCGACCTCACCCGTCAAGATCTTGATCCACGCCTCGTAGAACGCCCAGGCCGCGTCCATCTCGACGTGGGACTCGTTGATGGGCGGAACGGCACCGATGGAGTCGATAGCCGAGATGAAGGAAAACGATCGTCCGGCAAGATAATCGGAAGATCCCGAGCACCAGAAACCGATATCGGATTTGGTGATTCCCAGGTCTTTGTACAGTTGCTGGAAACAGGGGACCAGCATTTCGACGCCGTTGGTGGTGCCGTGGGTCTCGCGTACGTGCGGGGCTTGTGCAAAGCCCACCACTGCGATGTCTGCAGAAGTCATGTCAGAAGCCCTCACAGGTGGTGTTGGAAGGTGGAGTACTCGGCGTCGGGTTCACCGGTCGGCCTGAAGTATTCGATGTTTTCGAGCGTGTAACCCCACTCCTCGCGTGGCTTCCACTTGGCCTCGACGCGCATCCCCATGCGCACGTCGGCCGCGTCGCATTCCAAGATCAGATGCAGGAACGGAATGTCCGCGCCATCGAGCAGCACGTAAGCCGCGACGTACGGAGGCTTGATCCGCTGGCCGAGAAACGGAACGTTGACGATGCAGAACGTCGTGACAGTGCCCTTGTCCGGCAGTTCGACCTGTTCCTTCGTCGGAAATCCATTGGTGGGATTGGCGCCGCGCGGGGGAATGTAGACCTTGTCGCCCGGGCCGCTACGTCCGCCGATGAGTTTGCCCTCGGCGAGCCCGCGGAGGTAGAAGCTCTCCTCAGCCGACGCGGAGTGCATGAAGTTCAAGTCGATAGGCGTCGTGATCATGGTGACTGGATCCGCGCTCGAATCGACTGAGGCGATACCATTTTCGCTTTCGCCAGGCTCGAAGCACTCGATGTCCGTGATCTGACCGACTCGCTCCGACGCCCACCGAGCGCGCACGCGCATACCGGTGCTGATTGCGCTGGGGGAGTCGACGTCGACCGCGTGAAGCATGGCGGTGTCTGCGCCGTCGAGCTTGATGAGGGCCCACGCGAACGGCTTCGTGAGCGGTTGCCCGTCGATCGGTTCCGGCATCCACGACCAACTCACGACGGTTCCGCCGTCGGACACTCCGACGAAGTCTGTGAGTGGTTCGGCGGTATCCGGATCGAATTCGGGTGGCGGCACAAAAACTCGACCGTTCGACCCGCGCGCCCCGATCACCTTGCGATCACGCAAGGCAGTTACGAATGCGCCGATGGTCGGCCCCGTCGATCTGGTGTAGTCGAAATGGAGATTCAGTGGTGCGCTCAGTGGCTTTTCGGCCACCCCGCTCTTTCCGATGGTCACAAGATCGAGTAGAACAGGTTCTAGAGATTGTGGCAAGGGTCACTTCTGATCACCGGAGACGTGGAGGCGCAAGATGAAGCTTGGGTTGCAACTCGGATACTGGGGCGCACAGCCCCCCACGAACGCTCCGGAACTGATCGAAGCAGCCGAGAACGCGGGCTTCGATTCGGTCTTCGCCGCGGAGTCCTGGGGGTCCGACGCTTTCACGCCACTCGCCTGGTGGGGATCGCGAACAGAGAACCTTCGGTTGGGCACGTCCGTCGTCCAGATCTCTGCACGCACGCCCACCAGTTGCGCCATGCACGCGCTCACACTCGATCATCTCAGTGGTGGTCGGACCATCCTGGGGCTCGGCGTATCCGGGCCGCAGGTTGTCGAAGGGTGGTACGGGCAACCGTTCGAAAAGCCGCTCGCGCGCACCCGTGAATACGTGGACATCATCCGCCAGGTCCTCGCTCGCGAAAAACCCGTCGCCAGCTCCGGACCGCACTACCCGCTGCCGTACAACGGGCCCGGAAGTTCGGGTCTTGGCAAGCCGCTCAAGGCGATTACGCATCCATTGCGCGCCGACATCCCCATTTGGCTCGGCGCCGAAGGACCCAAGAATGTTGCCCTCGCCGGCGAAATCGCCGACGGTTGGCTAGCCATTTACTACACACCGCGCCTGGCACCTATGTACAACAAATGGCTCGACGAAGGATTCGCGCGCGCCGGAGCGCGTCGTAGCCGTGAAGACTTCGAGGTAGCTGCCACCTGCCAGGTCATCGTCACGGACGATCGCGCAGCAGCCATCGCCAAGCTCAAACCCATGACAGCCCTCTACGTGGGCGGAATGGGCGCACCGGAGTTGAACTTTCACGCCCAGGTCTACAAGCGCATGGGTTACGAGAAGGAGGTCGACGAGATCGGCCGGCTCTTCATGTCCGGTCGCAAGGAAGAAGCTGCGGCGGTCGTCCCCGACGAAATGGTCACCGAGACCATGATCATCGGCAACCTCGACGAAGTTCGGGCCGGCGTGAAGCGCTGGGAAGAGGCCGGCGTCACGATGCTCCTCGTGACCTGCCGCGACGCCGATCATGTACGGGAATTGGCGGCAGCGGTGCGGGGCTGACGACCGGATGACGACAACACGAGCGCGCCTAGGCCGGATCACTGGCCGAGGCGCACTCGCATTGTCATGAGTCGAGCCAGGTCAAGGATTGAACAGGCACCGGCTTCACGGGGAGATGTGCTGTGAAGTATCCGGTTTCGGGCAACGGCACCTCTCGCTCGGCTGAAACGATGCCGCTGACGGTGCCTTCGCAGTAGCGCCCCTGACATGGCCCCATTCCGCTTCGGCATTGAAGCTTGACGGCACTCGCGGTGGAAATGAAGGGATTGTCGTCCAGTGTCGTCTGAACGACCGCGCGGGTGACGAGCTCGCAACGGCAAATGGTTGTCTCGGGGGTGGCGAGGGTCGTCATAGCGTCACGTTTCGGTTCGAACATCGTTTGCACCACCGACGAGAATTTTTCTGCGCGACCGACATTGTCCTGTGCCTGCGCGAATGCCTTGTCGGAGGGGGCATCCGGTGCCGACAATTCACGGGCGATCGCAAGGCCCGCCAAAGCGCCTTCGGCTCTGGCCTGATCTGCCCCACCAACCCCGGTCGGTTCACCGGCGACAAAGATCCCGGGTGCGCTGGTTTCCATTCGACTGTCGTGGGCCACCACCCACCCACCCTTGGGAGAATTCCAGACCATGTCGCAATTTGCCTGCCGGGCAAGCTCGGTGGAAGGAGAGAATCCGTATCCGAGGACAAGCGTCGACGTGGCCAGACGACGGCGTTGCGTCGAGACTTTCCAGTTTCGATCCACCTTGGCGAGTTCGACTGATTCCACGCAGCGATCACCGAAGGCGCCCGTGACGATGGTGCGAGTACTGATCTTTACTCCACGAGCGACAAGCCTGGCGACTGCCAGAGCTGATTCGGCGAGGAGATCGGCGTGGCCAGGTACGGCGCGGCGCGCGGCCACAAGTTCGCGAGGGGTGGGGATACCGCGAGCAAAGGCAAGTTCTGCGACGCGTGCGCCTTTGGCGACAAGTTGGTCGGCCACGATGACGAGCAGCGGGTGGGAACCGGCAAGGACAAGGTCGTCGCCGGCCAGAACCTGCTGGCTCTTGAGGAGACTCTGCACAGCACCGGCGGTCATGACGCCGGGCAAAGTCCATCCAGGGAACGCGACGGGAAGATCGTAGGCACCGGTGGCTATCAGGAGGCGTCGAGCCGGTAGAGCGCCGTTGAATTCGGGCCCCGAGACAGCGAGTTTCAGTGAGATTTCATCCTGGTCTCGGTCACGAAGTATTCCGTACGCCGTTGTCGACGCCAGGTGCTTGATCGACGTGTGGGTTTCGAATCGAGTGATGAGTTCTGTGGCCCAACCGTATCCGGCGGTGGGTTTGAGTTTCGCGTCAGTGAACTCGACCGGTGGTTGGCGAAAGATCTGACCGCCGGCACGTGTCTGTTCGTCGATGACGACTACAGCCAGTCCGGAGTCGGCTGCCGAGACGGCAGCGGCCATGCCGGCGGGGCCGGCACCGATGACGGCGAGGTCGTACATTCACAATCCCTTCGTGGATTCGATTTCCATGCCGTCGCGAACCGGGGTGATGCAGGCGCGAACAAGCGGTTGGCCGTCAACGGTGACGGCGCAGTCGAAGCAGGTCCCCATGTTGCAGAACGGCTGCCTGGGGTCGCCGTCGCGGGTGGTGCCGAACTCGTCGATTCCCGCGACCAGGAGTGCTGCTGCAACCGTGTTGCCGGCATGGGCCGAAACGGAATTACCGTCGAAGACGATCTCGAGCCGCTTTCCGCGGCTCGTGGGTAGGTTTCGACTAGGAGACATCGATTCCTCTTTCGTATCGACGGGGATCGTACGGAGCCAGATCGATCCCCGGTTTCCGCCCGAGGACAAGTTCGGTGAGGACCTGAGCGAAGCTCGGCCCGAGGGTGAAGGCAGAACCGCCGGTGGCGACATAGGCTCCCGGTGCGCCGGGGACAGGACCGACCAAGGGGAGTTGATCGGGAGTGACTGTCGTGGTTCCGACCCACGTGCGCAGGGCAGGAAGGGATCCGACGCGCGGGACGACCGCAGTCGCGGCTCGGGCGTTACCTGCAACCGACGAGCGGAGCAACTCCGGGCGAACCGAAAAATCCGGTGCGCCAACGGAGTCGGTCATGAGCCGGGCCGGCCATCCACCGCCGATCAGTACGTTTCCGTCGTGAGATTGCTTGAGTGACAGTCTTGCTCCAGCGTGCTGAACCAGATGCGGAATGAACTTCTCGGTTTTTGCGGTGACGGTCATGGTCAGCGCCAAGGGAATGGTGGGGAGGTACGCGCCGATCATGTCGCCGAGTTCGGTAGTCCACACGCCCGCCGTCAGGATCAGCGATTCTGCCTTGACTGTGGTCGGGTTGTGCTGCTCACCGGACTGACGGTCGGCCACGGTTACCAACCATGAAGACCCGTTTCGTCGGATGCCGGTGACAGCCGTACGGGTCCGCACCGTTGCTCCCAGTCGAATCGCCGCTCGTGCCATGGCGGGACCGGCGGTTCGCGTGTCAGCCTTTCCTTCTATCGGACAATATGACGCTGCCACAACGGATTCGGACAAATATGGTGCAACTTTTCGGACTTGCTCGGGGCCGAGAACCTCGACGTCCAAACCCCACGACCGTTCGATTTCGGCCTTGGTTTCGAGCAGCGACGCTTGTGCTTCGGTCTCCGCAAGCATCAGGCCGCCGACCTGCGCCACCCCGAGTGGCTCGCCGACCTCTCCGGACAGATCTGCCCAGAGTTTTGCGGCTTCGAGGTGCAGGGGCATCGCCTCGGCCGCCTGTTTTGCCGCCTCGATGCCCTTCTCGATCATTCTGTACTCGAGTTGGAAATGCAGACTACCCGCATTCTGCCCCGAGGCGTGCTGGTTGATCTGATCCCGTTCGACCAGCAGAACATCGGCGCCTTCGCGGGCGAGCATCCACGCCGCTGCACAGCCGAGTAAGCCACCACCGACAATGACGGCGTCGAATGTGCCGCTCACGTCAGCGGTTTCGTCTCGATGCCCAACGATTCGAGCGTTGTGGCGATGATCGTGACTTCGTCAGGTGTCAGTTCGAGCAACGGATCTCGGACGTAACCCGCTGGCACGCCTTGGAGTCGAAGTGCGGTTTTCATGATGGCCTGTTGGTTACCGAATCTGACACCGTAGTCCGGGGTGAACCAGCTGTCCATGATGACCCGGTCGCGAGCGCCCAGTTCGAGTGCTCGTGTGCGGTCGCCGGCGGCAATCGCACGCCAGAAGTTCGGGTGGTCGGAGCCCAGGACACCGCCGGAGCCCATCAGACCGTCGCCGTGGCCGAGCATCGCGAGGTCTGCGCCCAGGGCGTTGGTCGGCAGTCCGAAATAACGTACCGAACCCTCCAGTGCGTACATGCTGGTGAGGAAGCTTGCGAAGTTTCCCGTCGAGTTCTTCACCGCGACAACATTTTCGATCTCGGCAAGCTCGGTCAGTGTGTCGGTGTCCAGATCGACGATGCACCCACGAGGCCAGTTGTAGACGCAGATCGGAAGGTCGGTGGCGTCCGAGACATCCGTGTAGAACTTCACGATTTCGCGGCGATTGGGGACGATGTAAGGAGGCGGCGTGAGAAGGATGCCGTCCAAGCCGGCATTCTCGGCTGCGCGGGCGTGAGTAATCGCCTCCTGAGGGGTGAACGCATTGCAGGCGCCGATGACGACGAGGTCGTCACTGCGGTGTTTTCCACCTTCCATGAATAGCGCCTTGCGTTCCTCAGCCTGCATGGAAAACCACTCGCCGCTGGTTCCAGCCAGGATGACGCCATGCATCTGTTGCTCTGCCAGCCAGCCCATCTGCTGGGACAGGGACGCAAGATCGAGTTCGCCGTCGCGGGTGAACGGGGTGGTGATGGCGGGGATGTAACCGGTCCAGCCGACCGTGTTTCTGTTCATAACTGACCCTCTTGGCTTCGAAGCTGAATTGCGATGTGAATTGACGAGGACGAATGGATCTGCCCAGGCCGGAAAGACCAGCTCACGCCAACGAAGCGTCGGAACTGGAAGCTGGTTCGGGTTGCTTCGACACGGCACCGCCGGGGCCTTCGAAACGACGTCCCCAGCCCGTCGAGACCGAGATGAACATGACGACGGTCATGAACAGGGGATACAGCATTGCAACAAATATCTGCGTCGTGGACAGGGCCGGCGCAGTGTCGTACCCCGAGGTGAGAAGTGCCCCGATGAACAGGTAGGCGCTCAGAACCGGGACGATGCACGCGATACCCATCGCGAAGCAGTCCATGACCACTGCCCTGCGGTAGGGGTGCAATCCGACGCGTGAACCGATCTCGTCCGCAACAGGACCGAATGTCAGCATGGCGGCGGAGTTGACGCCACCGAAAAGCAATGTGGTGACCGAGACTCCGAGGCCGATCGCGATTTCTGCGCCGCGCGGTGTGTCCGACAGACGCCCGCGGCTGATTCCCTCGACGAGGCGTTCGAGAACTCCCGCGGCTGTCAGGACTCCCATGATTCCGAATACCGCGAAGACCAACGCCACGGTGCCGAGCATATTTGTGACTCCGGCAGCGAGGAATCCGGTGGGTACTCCATCGGTGACTCCGACGATGTCCGTCGGGACGATGAGTCCGGCGAGCAGTCCCGTCAGGATTCCGGTAGCCAGACCGACTGTGACGGCCTTGAAGATGTTTCGTGTGCGCAGGGCGACCACGAGCATGAGGGCGACCGGCACCAGCATGACGAGGGCTTTCGGAGACATCGTGCTTTCGAGGAGTTCCGCGGCGCCGTCTTGAACGTCGTGTGTGCGGCTCGATGCAAGGACGAGGAACCCGATGGCGCTCAGCGCCGCGGCCGTGAGTGCAAATCGTGCTCGGCTCGAGACGACTCCGCCGATGTCGGCCGACCCTTCCTTGCGCCTGAAACGCTGCGTTGATGCCGAGATGATCGTTGTATCCGAAATGGGTGCGATGTTGTCACCGAAGATGGCACCGGACACTATCGCGCCGGCCAAGATCGCCGGGTCGGCACCCAGCAGCACACCGGCGGGGTAGAAGATGGGGAACGCGGTGAACATGGTGCCGATCGACGAGCCTGTTGACATGGAGATGACGCCGACGGAGATGAAAGCGAAGAGCGTAAAGCTTCCGCCCCCGATGCCGAGCGTATCTGCGATCCAGACGAATCCACCCGAGACGTTTGTTGCCTTGATCAGGGACGACATCATGCCGACGGTGAACAAGATGAGAACGATCGACACCGATGTCGGACTGCCGACACCTCTCATCACCGCATCCCAGTAGCTGCCGTAAGGCTTGGCGAAGAGGGCGCCCACCAGAAGTGACACAAAACCGCCCATCGCAAGGGCGGTCATGTCGAATGCCTTGAAGACGACGAAGAAGAGTATGCAGAACGCAAGGAAGGAGGCGATGGGGACAAACGCCATCGTCCATCCTCCCCGGAAATGCAAGCGGGTGTCTTCGTTCATGGGGGTCCCTCTCATCGCGGCATGGCCGAGTGGATCGTTGACGATGGTAGTTGTGCACAAAATTACACAAATAGTGCAGACATATTTACTCTTTTGCGGAACAGCGTCAGCAATATCAGGAAGGCATGCGAGCGAGAGACTGTTCAGTACGCACCATCTATGCAGATGGGCGAGGTGTTCGATGCTTTTCCGTCGCAGTCAGGGAAGAGTAGCCAGACTGCACAGGGTGCGTCAAGATGTGCAGTGAAAATGTACAAATTTAGAGCATGAGGGTGCTGTTATAGGGTGCGAATGTGATTGGTGCGAAGCTTCGAGAACTGAGATCTGCGCAAGGTATGACGCTTCGGGGCCTAGCCTCCGAGACCGGTTTGTCGCCTACGTTGCTCAGTCAAGTGGAGCGCGGGGTCACCGAGCCGAGTCTGAAGACCTTGCGCGCACTGGCGACCGTGTTCGGGCAGTCCGTTTCCACGCTGTTCGAAGAGCCGATCCCCATGTTGGTGCACGTCAGCCGCCCTGGCCAACGTTCGAGGATCAGTAGTCCGGCGGGACATATTCAGTACGAACGTCTGACTCCGGGGAACGGGCAACTCGAGGTGCTGCG
This sequence comes from Rhodococcus sp. MS16, assembly GCF_013277795.1. Lineage (NCBI taxonomy): Bacteria > Bacillati > Actinomycetota > Actinomycetes > Mycobacteriales > Nocardiaceae > Rhodococcus > Rhodococcus sp. MS16. Next base: position 507,625 of record NZ_VBTM01000003.1, on the reverse strand, counting down.
CGGCACGCTGAAGCCTGGGGAGTGCTCGAGTGATGAACCGTGGTCACATGAGGCGGTCGAGTGCGTGTATGTGTTGTTCGGCGAGCTCACTGTCACCGTGGGTAAACAAACCCTGCCCGTGGTTAGTGGGGAAGCGATCACGATCGACTCGAGTCAACCCCATAAGTACAGCAACAACACGGTGGAGAAAGTGGAATTTCTCGTGTCCGTGACTCCGCCGACCCCGTGACGCCGTGACCCCGTGACTCTGTGGCGGGGCTAGTCATGAAAATGGCCGCGACCGATGTCTTATCGCGGTCGCGGCCACCCTGGTCTTGCTCGTTCGGGTTGTCGGAAGGATCTAGCCTCAGACTCCCTTGAACTTGGGCGCCCGCTTCTCGCCGAAGGCTCGGGGGCCTTCCTTTGCGTCCGCGCTCATGAAGACCTTCATGCCCAGCTCCGCGTCGATGCGGAAGGCTTCTTCCTCGTGCATGCCCTCGGTGTCGCGGATGGTCTTGAGGATCGCCTGGACTGCGAGAGGTCCGTTGGCGCTGATGAGTTCGGCAAGTTCGAGTGCCTTGTCGAGAGCCTGACCGTCCGGGACGACGTGGCCGATGAGACCGATTTCCTTGGCTTCCGGGGCTTTGATGTGGCGTCCGGTGAGCAGAATATCCGCGGCGATGGTGTACGGAATCTGTCGGACCAGGCGCACTGCTGAACCGCCGAGCGGAAAGAGTCCCCACTTGGCTTCGGACACTCCGAATTTGGCGCTTTCGCCGGCAACGCGGATGTCGGTGCCTTGCAGGATTTCGGTTCCGCCGGCAATGGCGGCGCCTTCGACGGCTGCGATCAGCGGCTTGGTGAGCCGTCGGCCTTTGAGGAGACCTTCGATTTTGGACATGTCGACGCCGCCGCCGGCAAAGGCGTCTCCCGGGGGTTTGGCGGACATGTTCTTGAGGTCGGCGCCGGCGCAGAAATCGCCCCCGGCTCCGGTGAGGACGGCGACGCGGATGTCTGGGTCGTTGTCGACCTGATCCCAGGCGTCGACCATGATCGCCATCATGTCGCCGGTGATGGCGTTCTTCCGCTCGGGGCGATTCATGGTGATGATCAGGACGTGACCGCGTTTCTCCACGAGGCAGTGCGGTGCAGTTTCCGAAGTGTCGGATTTTTCGGTCGTCGTAGAGGACACTGATGGCTCCTGGGGCGTCTGTGAGCTGGCTCTCAAATTGGGTCTTGCCAGAAAAGGTAACACGTTCTACTTTGAAGGGCGTGGCCCTTAACATCGCAGACTTCGTAGAGCACTCGATCGACCTCGTTCCGGACCGGGTTGCACTGGTCTCCGATGATCGGGAGGTGACGTACGCGCAACTCGAGGACCGCGCCAACAGGCTCGGTCACTACCTGCGCGAACATGGCGTGAAGCCGGGTGACAAGGTCGGCATCTACTGCCGCAATGTCATCGAGGCAATCGAGGCCATGGTCGCGATCTTCAAGATCCGGGCGGTGATGGTCAACATCAACTACCGCTATGTCGAGAACGAGTTGCAATACATCTTCGACAATTCGGACATGGTTGCGCTGGTCGCCGAGCGTCGATACGCAGACAAGATCAAGAAGGTTCTCCCGAACGCGCCCCTCGTCAAGTCGGTTGTCGTCATCGAAGACGGCACCGACGGCGACTACTCGTCGTTCGGCATCGAGTACGAAGCCGCACTGGCGCAGAGTTCGGGCGAGCGCGATTTCGAGGATCGCAGCAACGACGACATCTTCATGCTCTACACCGGCGGCACGACGGGTAGCCCGAAGGGCGTCATGTGGCGCCACGAAGACTGGTGGCGCGTGCTCGGTGGTGGCATCAACTTCGTCACCGGAGTTGCGGTCGAGGACGAGTACGAGATGGCGAAGGTCGGCGCCGCCAACCCGAGCATGGTTCGCTATCCGATTCCTCCGATGATCCACGGCGGCTCGCAGTCGGCGGTGTTCCACAGTCTCTTCGGCGGCGGAACCTGTTTGATGCACCCTGAGTTCGACGCCCACGAGGTGTGGCAGAACATCGACAAGCACAAGGTCAACCTCATCTTCATCACCGGCGACGCGATGGCTCGACCGATGCTCGACGCGTTGATTGCCGGAAACCCGGAAACGGGTGAGCCTTACGATCTTTCGTCGCTGTACGTCATGGCAAGCAGCGCGGCGCTCTTCTCGCCGAGCATTCAGGAGCAGTTCCTGGAGCTGCTGCCCAACCGTCTGCTCACAGACTCCATCGGAGCGTCGGAGACCGGCTTCGGCGGCTTGGCGGTTCTCTCCAAGGGGCAGAAGCACACTGGCGGTCCGACGGTCAAGATCGACGCCTCCACAACGGTTCTCGGCGACGACGGCAACGAGGTCGAACCGGGATCGGGTCAGCGCGGCATGCTTGCGCGCAGGGGCAACATCCCGCTCGGTTACTACAAGGACGAGGTCAAGACGGCCGAGACGTTCCGCACCATCAATGGTGTTCGGTACTCGATTCCCGGCGACTACGCGCAGGTCGAAGCCGACGGCACGGTCACGATGCTCGGACGCGGTTCGGTATCCATCAACAGCGGCGGCGAGAAGGTGTACCCGGAAGAGGTCGAAGGCGCGTTGAAGGCGCACCCCGACATCTTCGACGTGCTGGTGGTCGGTGTCCCGGACGAGCGTTTCGGGCAACGAGTTGCCGCGGTGGTTCAGGTTCGTGAAGGTACGTCTCCGACGCTGCACGACATCGCCACAGCAGCACGCAAAGAGATTGCCGGATACAAGGTTCCGCGCAGCGTGTGGTTTGTCGACCAGATCAAGCGCAACCCGGCAGGCAAGCCGGACTATCGGTGGGCGAAGGCCGAAACAGAATCCCGTGAGGCCGACGACCACAACGGCAACGGTGCTCCCGAGGCAAACAGTACAGAGAGCGTGGAAGCCTGATGAGATCCGATCTTGCCGACAAGTTCGGCATCGAATACCCGATCTTCGGATTCACGCCGTCGGAGCACGTAGCGGCCGCGATCTCTCGCGCCGGCGGACTCGGAGTCCTGGGGTGCGTGCGATTCAACGACCCCGAAGAACTCGAAGCTGCCCTGACCTGGATGGACGAGAACACCGACGGTAAACCGTACGGCGTCGACATCGTCATGCCCGCAAAGGTTCCCACCGAGGGCGGCGCGATCGATCTCGACAAGTTGATCCCGGCCGAGCACCGCGCGTTTGTCGATCGCACCCTCGACGAGCTCGGTGTGCCGCCGTTGTCCGACGACGTCGAACATGCCACTGGTGTGTTGGGCTGGCTGCACTCCGTTGCCCGCTCGCACGTCGATGTTGCTCTGGGGCATCGAATTGCCTTGATCGCCAATGCTCTTGGTTCACCGCCGAAAGATGTCATCGATCAGGCTCATACGAAGGGGGTCCCGGTCGCGGCGCTGGCCGGTGCTGTCGAACATGCCCGTCGTCATGTGGAGAACGGCGTCGACATCGTGATCGCGCAGGGCTACGAAGCCGGCGGGCATACCGGTGAGATCGCCTCCATGGTGCTGGTTCCCGAAATCGTCGACGCCCTCGGTGACTCTGCGGCCGTGTTGGCTGCCGGTGGAATCGGAAGCGGTCGACAGGTGGCTGCAGCTCTTGCGCTCGGTGCGTCCGGAGTGTGGATGGGTTCGTACTGGCTCACCACGTCGGAGTACAAACTGGGCAGCGCGTCAGGGGAGGGGCCGTCGGCAATTCAACGTGCATTGCTGAAAGCGACGTCGGCGGACACCGTTCGGTCCCGGATCTACTCGGGCAAGCCGGCGCGGTTGCTCAAGACGAAGTGGACCGAAGCGTGGTCGAAGCCCGGCGCACCGGACGCGTTGCCAATGCCGTTGCAGAATCTTCTGGTCAGTGATGCGCACCAACGTATTTCGGCGTCGGAGAATCCTGACGTCGTGGCAATGCCGGTCGGTCAGATCGTGGGGCGGATGAACGAGATCCGTCCGGTCGCCGAGGTTATGGCGGAGTTGGTTTCCGGATTCGAAGATGCGCGTGCGCGTCTCGACTCCATGAAATAGCAGACAGAGCAAAAGGCTCTCGGCCACAGTGGCCGAGAGCCTTTTGTTGTTTCAGCCGGCCAAGTCGTCCGGTCCGACGTTGTCGGCCAGCCATTCTCCGCGACTGAGCACGCCGCCGTCGTCTCGACGACGGGCGATCACGAAAATGACCAGGGCAGCGGCGGCGACCAACGCGAGGATGCGCGATGGCGTCAGGTTCGGATTCTTCATACTTGTAATTTTGCCGCAAGATCTGTCGGCATGGGAGATACCGTGTCGAAGATCAATGCTGCCTTGAATGTCCTAGGTCGATGTGTCCGCGTGCAGGTTTCCGATCCGCTGTCGTAGACCACCGAAATGCACGTCGAGAGTGTGCGCAGCTTCGATGGCATCGCCGGTACGAATAGCGTCGAGAATTGCGCGATGCTTCGACGCTATATCGACGAGCGGTGTATCCGAATGCCCGATTGCCTGCTGGATTTCGCTGTACACCTGCCAGAAGACATCCATCAATTGTGCAAGCACCTGATTGTCGAGCGGTGAATACAACCGGCTGTGGAAAGTCGCATCGATATCGGAGAAATTCTTTCCGGCTGCTGCGCGGACTTCCATCCCTGTGACGAGTTCGTCGAGAGCGTCGTGGTCCTCGGTGGTCATCTCTGCCATTGCGGCGCCGATCAGACCGGTTTCGAGAGCCTGACGGATATCGACCAATTCCATCGCTTCGTGGCCGGTGCCCTGAAGTGACAATCTGCCCCGGAACGTCAGGCCGTCGGCCAGCGCGTCGAAGTTACTCGGGGCGACAAACATTCCGAAACCGTGCCGGATTTCGACGACGCCCAAGGCCTGCAGAACCTTGAGAGCCTCGCGCAGAGTGTTCCTGCCGATTCCCAGTTCTTCGGAGAGTTCCGCCTCGGTGGGCATCGGATCACCGGGAGAGAGTCGACGATCCAGGATCAGGTTCATGATGTCTGATTGAAGTGCGCGCATACGGTTCTGCGCGCTGAAACGAGCACGCGGTGTGCCACTCCGAACAGACATCGATTCCCCTTTTCCGAATTGAACGTCCTTCATCCTATGTCCGCTTGTCGACTCCATCGGTTATCACGCATCCACGGTGCGTTGCAGCAGGCTTGGGGCCGCGCCGAGCAGTTTTGCGGTGTAGGCGTCGGACGGGTTGTCGAACACTTCCTGCGCTGTTCCCTGTTCGACGATCCGCCCGGCATTCATCACGACAATGCTGTCGGAGACGTAGCGAACGGTCTGGATATCGTGCGAGATGAAGACCATTCCCAGCCCGAGTCGTGCCTTGATGTCGCTGAGCAAATTCAGGATCTGCGCGCGCACCGACACGTCGAGTGCGGATGTCGGCTCGTCGGCGACGATCACGTCCGGTTCGAGTGCCAGCGCACGGGCGATGGCAACGCGCTGGCGCTGTCCGCCCGAGATCTGACTCGGGATGACTTCGAGCGCGGATTGGGGAAGCCCGACCAGTCCGACCAGTTCGCGGACCCGAGCAGAGCGGGTGGAACGATTCCCGATGCCGTGTACGTCGAGTGGATCGGTGAGGATGTCGGCCACCGTCATTCGCGCATTGAGCGCGGTGGCCGGGTCCTGGAACACGATGGAGATAGCGCGCCCGAATTCCTTGCGGACCGACGCCGATCGGGTCAGAGCACTCTGTCCACGAAAGACGACGTCGCCCGACGTCGGCTTCTGCAGTCCGACCATGACCTTCGCGAGCGTCGACTTGCCGCAACCGGACTCGCCCACGATGCCGATCGTCGTCCCTCGTCGCACGGCGATACTGACATCGTTGACGGCGTGCACGGTTCCGGGTTTGAACAACGATCCCGAACGAGTCTTGTGGACGACGTGAATGTTCTTCAGTTCCAGGATGGGTGTTTCGGCTGTGGTCATCGCACGCTCTCCAATTCCGATTCTGCGGATACGGGTGCCGCGGACTGGTTGGCGAACCAGTGCTCGGTCCCGCCGATCCGAACCATCTCGGGCTTTCGGTGGGGATCGGAATCCGGACGCAGGGAACGTTCGGCAAAACGGTCACCGGTGGCGAAGCTGCCGGGCGACGGCACGGTTCCCTGGATCTGGTGGAGCCGCGGAGCCTCGTCCTCGATGGAGAGAACGGCGCCGAGGAGGCCCTGGGTGTATTCGTGACGCGGATCGATGAGCAGATCGCTGGTGGGCGCAGACTCGACGACCTGACCGGCGTACATCACCGTGATCTTGTGGGCGAGCGAAGCAACGAGTGCAAGATCGTGGCTCACGAAAACCATCGCAAAGCCGAGCTTTTCCCGCAGATCGTTGAGCAGGTCCACAACCTGAGCCTGGACGGTGACGTCGAGAGCAGTGGTGGGCTCGTCGGCGACGATCAGGCGCGGGCTACGCGTGAGCGACATCGCGATGAGGACGCGCTGGCGTTGACCACCCGACAACTCGTGCGGGTAGCTGGCAAGCGTGCGAACCGGGTCGAGTCCGACAAGTTCGAGAAGCTCCTCGGCGGTACGTGTTCCGCCTCTTTTGGTGAGCTGCTTGAACTGGGCGCGGATCAACATTGCCGGGTTCAGGGAGCTGAGTGCGTCCTGGTAGATCATGGCCATGTCGTGTCCGCGAAGCTTGTTTCGTTCCCGGTTGTTCAGTTCGAGGACGTTGACGCCGTCGAAGAGGATCTCACCGGTCACCACTGCGGTCTTGGGCAGCAGGCCCATGATCGCCAGTGACGTCAGCGACTTGCCACAGCCTGATTCGCCGACCAGAGCCATCGTCTCGTTCGGACGGACCGTGAAGCTGACGTTGTCGACGATTGCGGTGTCGCCGTAGCGTTCCGGGAAACGGATCGTCAGATTGCGTACCTCGAGCAGTGGAGCGGCGTCGCCTTCGTAGACAAGACGATCGGTGCGTGTCCGTTCGGTTTCCGCCAGGATCTTCAGGTGCGTTTCGAGTGGCGTCGGCGCGACGACCGGTTTCAGCGCATTGGTGACTATGACACTCGAGTCGGCGAAGTCATCACTGATAACAAGCGATTCGGCGTCTCGCGCGGCCTCTTCTTCCAGGATGAGCTCGTTGGACGTTTCCTCAGCAGCGGCGGTGCGGGCTGATTCGAGAGCCGTCTTCTTGGTCTTCTTCAGGCTCGGATCAGCCATCGCGTCGGTGAGACCCTCGGCGAGGACGTTCAGGGAGAGCACGGTCAGAAGAATCAGCAGACCGGGGAACACCGTTGCCCACCAACCGCCGAGCAGGACCATGTTCTTGCCGTCGGCGATTACCGATCCCCACGACGGGTCCGGTGGTCGCACGCCCGCGCCGATGAACGACAGGCTGGCTTCGAGCACGATGGCGTCGGCAACCATGACCGTGCAGAACACGAGAACAGGGGCAGCGCAGTTGGTGACGACGTGCTTGACGACGATGTGGGAAGTGCTTGCCCCGATGACTTTTTCAGCGGCGACGTAATCCTCGCCGTACTGGGCGAGCACGTTGGCGCGAACGACACGCGCAACCATCGGGGTGTAGAGGAAGGCGATGGTGACGATGAGGACGGGGATCGAACCGCCGAACGCTGCAACGAGGACGGCTGCGAGCGCGATGCCCGGGAACGCCATGACGACGTCGAGCACACGCATGATGGTCTCGTCGACGGACTTTCGGCTGGTTGCGGCCACCGAACCGATGAGGGCGCCGGCGCACAGTGCCAGGAAGGTGGACCCGAGGCCGATAGTCAGTGACCAGCGTCCGCCGTACAGCAAGCGGCTGAACAGATCTCGGCCGAGACTGTCCTGGCCGAACCAGTGTTCCGCGCTGGGTCCGGACGTACCCACAGCTTGTTCGAGCGGGCTGTACTGCGTGATGAGCGGTGCGAACAGGCAGGCGAGGACGATGATCGCGAGGACGGCCATCGAGAGCCAGGCGGAGAGGGGAAACCGTGAAAAGGTGATACCGGGACGCGAAAGCTTCTCGGTGAGTTTTCTTCTCATCATGCTGCGCTCCGAAGTCGTGGATTGACAAGCAGGTAGAGGATGTCGACCGCGAGGTTGACGACGACGAAACCGACTGCGATGACGATGACAACACCCTGGACAACTGCGGGGTCGCCGTTGGTGACGCCGTTGATCATGAGCTGACCCATGCCGGGAAGGCCGAAGATTTGCTCGATGACAACGGCGCCACCCAAGAGATACCCGACGCGCAGACCCAGAACGGTGAGCGGGTTGATCAGCGCGTTACGCAACACGTTTCGCCCGATCACCACGGGGTAGGGCAGGCCGCTTCCGATGGCCGTGCGGACGTAATCCTTGTCCAATTCCTCGACCATGGACGTGCGGATGATGCGGGTGAGTTGAGCCGCGACGGGGAGTGACAGAGACAAAGCGGGGAGCGCCATGTACCACAGCCAGTCCGTGACCGAGTCGGCCGGATTGACGTAGCCGCCGGTGGGGAACCACCCGAGTTTGACAGCCAGATACTGAATCATGAGCAGCGCCAACCAGAATGACGGTGCGGCGACGCCGGCGAGTGAAACCACCCGGATGACCTGATCTGGCCAACGATCACGGAACAGGGCGCTGGTGACACCGAAGATCAGTGAGAGCACGATGGCGATCACCAGGCCCAGAACAGTGAGTTGAATCGTCAGCGGCAGTGCCGTGGAGATCGAATCCAGCACCGGGGTACCGGAAATCAGGCTGTCACCCATGTTCCCACTGAGGAGATCGGTGACGAAGTGGACGTACTGCAGCGGCAGTGGGTCGAGCAGTCCGTTCTCTTCCTTGAACTGCTGCAACTGTTCTGCCGTCGGGTTACCACCGTTGAACGCCGCCGTTGCGGGATCGGTGGGCGCGAACTGCATCACGATGAAAACAAACGCGATGATGCCGAGGATCAGGGGGATCAGTATCAGTAATCGCCTGATCAGCATGGGGAGGACTCTGGCCATCGGGGGATCTCTCAGTTGACGGGAAATTGCCGCGCGCGGGCGATCAGGCCGGCTTTGCCGCAAGCAGGTTGACGCCGGGGTACGGCAGCGGGGTGACGTCGGTGATCTTCTGCGGATCCCACGCGGTCAGCAGTTCCTGATGCAGAACCGGGTAGTAGACAGCGTTTTCGGCGATCTGGTTCAGGTACGACTGCACGAGGGTGCTGCGCTTGGCGGGGTCCGTCTCGCGAGTTGCCTCGTCCATCGTGGCGTAGATTCTCTGAGCCTGCGGCGTGTCGTCCCACTTGGCGTACGTCTTGGTCCACAGGCCGCCCTTGCTGTACGTGTAGCGAACGAGAAGGTCGACGTCGGATCCGAAAGCCTGCGGGTTCGACGTGCCGGCCGCGATCTGGAACTTCTGGCCACTGTTGAGCTTGCTGACCATCGCACTGGTGTCCTGCGGCTCGAGCGTGGTGTTGAATCCGACTGCGTCCCAGGACTCTTTGATAGTGGGGAGGCAATCGGCGAGCCAACTGACGTTGGTGGAGAGCAACGTGAGGTCGAGTCCGCTGACGCCGGCGGCAGCGAGGAGCGAGCGTGCCTTGTCCGGATCGTACGAGTAGACGGTGGACGCGCGCGAGTAGTCGGGATTGCGCTCGTACAGGTAGCTCGTGGCCGGAGCGGCCTTGCCGCCCAGGGCGATCTCGATCATCTTCGGAGTGTTGAGAGCGTAGAACATAGCCTGGCGAACACGAACGTCGTCGAACGGTGCCTGCGTCGTGTCGAAGAGCAGGTACATCAGGTTCATGCCCGGATTGCCCTCGACGGTACGTCCACCGGACGTCAGCGTCGGGACGTTCGCGACGGGGATGTTGTCGGCGAGCTGAGCGCCGGCATTGTTGCCCGATACTCGTGCGATACGCGAGGACGTGTCGACGATGGACAGCCAGTTCATGGTCGTGAAGTTGGCCGGACGCGGGCCGTTGTACGCGGGGAAGGCTTCGAATGCCGTGTTGCTCTTGGGAGTATGGCTGGTCACCTTGTACGGACCGGAGCCGACCACGAGCGCGCCGGACTTGGCTTCGTCCCAATGGCCGTCGAAGACATGCTTGGGCATGATCTTGGCAATCGAAAGGCGTTGAGCGGCAGCGCTGAACGGGTAGTTGAAGTTGAGTGTCACGGTCTGGTCGTCGACCTTGGTGACGGACTGCAACCAGGAAGAGAAGAAGGCGCGGATCAGCACGTTCTGCTGGGGATCGAGAATGCGCTCGAAGCTGAAGACAACGTCGTCCGAGGTGACCGGGGTGCCGTCGTGCCAGGTGGCGCCGTCGCGGATCTGCATGGTCCAGCTCGACGCGGTGGCGTCGGTGGGAACAGTCTTCGCCAGCGCGGCATACGTCTCGCCGGTGGCCGGATCGTTCTCGAGCAGGCCTTCGTACACGTGGTTGACCGCGGCCATCAGGAAGCCGGATGCGGTCTGCATCGGATCGAAACTCTGGTCGTTTCCGTAACCGATGGCGGTGGTGAGGTCGCCCGTGGACGAGGAGCCGCCCACGGCCGAGGTCGACGAGGGGCCGCCGCCGCACGCTGCGAGTGTTGCGGTGATACCTGCAGCTGCTCCGAGCAGGCCGGTGTACCGGAACAGGTCCCGGCGGGTGATGGCGGAGCTCAGCGGTCGTTGGTTCTTCAAGGCGGCCTCCAAGGCGGGGAGCGGGACATCTCGAGTGGGATAGGGGATGTCCTATGTTCGACGTCCGATGTTGCGTAACCTACATTGTGGATCAGAACGCGTCTAGAGAGTCGTGAGAACTCGCGGGGAGAAATTTCGTATTTCGGCGAGTTTCATTCACGATTTAGTGCTCTCACCTGCATAGATGAAGACTGTGTTACCGACCTCGAATTGACGGTCGATCTCACTGGCCGTATAACATAGGACATCCCTTATCCAATCTTTGGAGACTTCATGACCCGATACAAAGTCGGCGTGGTCGGTTGCGGATTCTTCGGTAGTTCACTCGCACGCGAGTTTGCTGCCCATCCACGTTTCGAACTCACGATGCTCTGCGACCGAGATATAGAGCGGGCGACGGAAGCCGCGGGAGAATTCGGTGCGACCCCCACCAACGATCACGGTGCGGTGGCGGCTGAAGCGACGATCGACCTTGTTGTAGTCGCGACGCCCAATCACACCCATGCGGAACCGGCACTTGCCGCACTGACACAGGGCAAGGCAGTGTTCGTGGAGAAGCCACTCGCAGTCGAGCTCTCCGAAGCTCGCGGCATGATCGAGTGCGCCGACACCAACGGTTCGACGCTCATGGTCGGACACATCATGCGGATGATGCCGGGTGTGCGAGCCCTGGCCGCGTCGGTCCGGTCCGGAGACATCGGTGACGTCAACGCCATCGAGACATCGAGGTCCCGGTGGATAGACACCGCCGGCGCGGACCCACAGTGGTGGAAGCTCGACAAGAGTCAGACCGGCGGCGAACTCACTCACGAGATTCACGAACTGGATTTGATGTGCTGGCTCGGCGGTGACGTCGACGGCGTGTCGAGCATCGCGACACCGGACGACGGATTCCGGACGACGGTCGTGAAGTTCGCCAACGGCGCGGTAGGCACCCACACGATCTCGACCCGCTCGCACACGTCGTCGTGGGATCTGACGGTCAACGGATCGGACGGCGCGCTTCGGGCGGATTTCCGTACCGGACTTGTGCAGCGCTTCACCGGAGGTCAGGTTGTCGAATCCTGGCCCATCTTCGACGACGCGGACGAGAATCAGTCCTTGATCGACTCGGCAACCAAGACGCAGAAGTACAACTCCGGCGGCGGGGCGTCGTCGGTGTGGATGCAGGCCGCAATCCGCCACGAAATCGACGAGATCGCACGGGTTCTCGATTCCGGCGCCGAATCGCCCCTCACGGCGGACACCGACCGAGCACTGGTCGTGGCGCAGCAGGTGCGTCTCGGACAGGCCGAGCCCGCGGACATTCGAGCTGCGCGATGAGCGTCCGCGTTGCCGTGATCGGCAGCGGCGGAATCGCGCGGGACCACGTACGTTCGCTCGCCGGCCTGCCGACAGTGGAGGTCGCCTACGTAGTCGGTAGTGACTTGAACCGGGCTGCATCGGTGGCCGCCCTCGCACCGGGCGCGCAGGCGAGCACCGACCTGGACCGAGTTCTGGCAGATCCGTCGATCACGGCTGTCAACGTCGTCGGGGCAACTCCGGATCATGCGCCGGTGACGATTGCAGCCGGCCGTGCGGGAAAGCATGTCCACGTGGAGAAGCCGGCCGCGCTGAGCGTCGCCGACTTCGACGCCATGGTTGCAGCGACCGAAGGCAACGGTACGTCGTTGATGGTCGGTCAGACCGTGCGGTTCCAGCCGTCGATCACCTCGATCGGCGCTTCCGTCGCGCAGGGCGCTATCGGTGATCCCCGCTTGATCCATTTGAGTTGGTACACCGGCCACGTCTGGCCGGGCGGCTGGCGCGGGTGGCAACACGACAAGGAACGCTCCGGTGGGCATCCCGTTCACAACGGAACGCACGCACTCGATCTGGTGACCTGGCTGATCGACCGCAAGCCGATTCGCGTGTTCGCGCGCAGCTTTCCGACGTTTGCCGCCGGCATGCCCGTTCATGACAGCTTCCATCTGACCGTCCGCTTCGAGGACGGTTCCTTGGCGCTGATCGAGTTGGCGTACGCGCTGCCACAATCGGGAAAGATGGTGCGTCGCATCGTCGTCTCGGGCACGCAGGGCACTCTCGCGCACGACACGGGCGATGATCCGGGGCTCATGTCCGACACCACCAACGCGCCGCCGTCGTCTATCGAAGACGCCATGACGCATCAGATGCGCCACTGGATCGGCACTCTTGACGGTTCTCAGACGCCGTTGGTCAAGAACTGGCAGGTGCGCGCGGCGCTCGCCACAGCCGTCGCCGCGCAACAATCGCTTGATACCGGGCGCGCCGTTGCAATCGGAGGGCAGCAATGACCAGCACTGGTTCGATCCGTGTCGGATTCATCAGCGGCGTAAGGCATGCCGGGTCCTACGCGGACTTGTTGCGAGCCGACCCCCGCGTGCACCTGGTCGGTGTCGCCGACGAATCATCGGTGCCCGACTGGATCCGCGAAGACGGAATGAAGATGGCTGCCGGCGCCGACATCGCGTGGATCGACGACCTCGGTGAGCTTCTCGACCCCGACCGGATCGATCTGGCAGTGATCTGCAGCGAACCGACTCGGCATGCGAGGCTCGCTATAGCTGCCTTGAACGCGGGACTTGATGTCCTCGTGGACAAGCCGGTGGGAATCGACGAGACAGAAGCCGCGGCGGTTCAGGAAGCAGCTGAGGCAAACGGGCGCATCTGCACCGTAGTAAACCGCACGCATTCACCCGCCCTGCGGAGACTGCGCCGCTGGATCGACGCGGGAAACCTCGGACTTCCACGCCACGTGGACATCGAGTTCCTCGCCAGCGGAACACATTTTGCGACATCCGTGGAACGGCCGGAGTTGGTTGTCGACCCAGCAATGTCCGGCGGGGGAGAAGTTGTGAACTTCCTTGGATACGCCGCCGACTACCTCCGTTACCTCACCGGACTCGACGTCACCGAGGTGTACGCGGAGACAAGCACGTTGTACGGCGGCGCACACGAGAAGTTCGGTGTGGAAGACACCGCGCTCATTTCACTCGCGCTGGCACACGGCGTCACTGCGACCGTCACAGTCGGAAGAATCCCCGCAGCACCAGGTTTCGGTGCCAATACCGCAACGGTTCGAGTCCTCGGATCGCACGGTTACGCCAGTTCGGACGACGACAAACCAGCGCTCATGCAGTTCGGTGCTTCCGGTGATGTCACCGCACTACCCATCGGGGGTTTCGGATCCGACAATGCGGTGTCGAGCTTCCTCGCTCACCTACTCGATCGACTGCCGAACCGGATCAACCCCGATTACTCGGTTGCCGACGCTCGCGCATCGATGCGCGTGATCGACGCCGCCTACCGGTCCGCCGCGTGCGGGCAGCCGGTTTCCGTGTGATCAACCTTCAAGTGTTTTGCCCCGCAATTTAATCCGATAATCAACGTACGGAGACCCCATGAGCACGGACACCACGACCTTCAGCGGAATTGTTCCTCCGATCGTCACACCCTTGACCATTGACGGTGACGTCGACACGAAGTCGCTCGAGCGCCTCCTGTCGATGCAGATCGAGGCGGGCGTCGACGGCCTGTTCATCCTCGGTTCCTCGGGCGAGGTCGGCTACCTGACCGACGCTCAGCGCGCCCAGGTTGTGCAGACGGCCATCGGACATGTCGGCGGCCAGTTGCCGGTGTTGGTCGGTGTCAACGACATGACGACGAACCGCGTCATCGCCGTTGCCGAGCAGGCACGTGAGGCCGGTGCCGACGCCATCGTCGCGACGGCTCCCTTCTACGCGATCACCAACGCCGAAGAGACGGCTACTCACTTCCGCTCTATCCATGCGGCAGTGGACCTTCCACTGTTTGCCTACGACGTTCCGGTCCGTGTTCACAGCAAGCTTTCCACCGCAATGCTGGTCGAACTCGGCCGCGAAGGTGTCATTGCCGGTGTCAAGGATTCGAGCGGCGACGACGTCAGCTTCCGCATGCTGCTGCGTCAGTCCGTCGGCCTGGAGAACTTTGCCGTCTTCACCGGCCACGAGGTTGTAGTCGACGGCTGCCTGCTCATGGGTGCATCAGGTGCGGTGCCGGGCCTGGCAAACGTCGATCCCCACGGCTACGTCCGGTTGTGGCGCGCCGCGCAGGCCGGCGACTGGGCTGCCGCCAAGGTCGAGCAGGACCGGCTCACGGATCTCTTCTCCATCGTCGACGCGCCGACGCCGGGCCGCGTCAGTGCAGGTGCTGCCGGATTGGGCGCCTTCAAGACTGCACTGGCTCTGCGCGGTGTCATCTCGAGCAACACGATGTGCGCTCCGATGCTGTCTCTCGACGAGTCCGAGGCGGCAACCATCAAGGTCATTCTCGAACGCGCCGGACTGATCTGACGATGACGCACGGGCAGGAGCGTTGGATCGGTGTCGACATCGGGGGCACCAAAGTAGCTGCAGCCGTGGTTACCTCCTCAGGTGAAGTACTGGAATCCGTTCGCGCAGCAACACCGGCGGCGGGCCGAGATGCGGTGCTCGACACTACAGCTGCACTGATCGACCAGTTACGCGTCACACACACCGTTGACGGAATCGGTGTTGGTGCACCGGGAATCGTCGATCGGTCCAGTGGTCGAGTGGTGTTCGCTTCCGACATCCTGCCCGGGTGGATGGGCGCAGAGGTGCGCAGTGAGCTCGAAGCGCGTACGTCGCTGCCGGTGACCGTGGACAACGACGTGCGAGTTATGGCGCACGGGGAGAACATGATCGGTGCCGGCCACGGTCGGAGTTCCGTGTTGTTCGTCTCGATCGGCACCGGCATCGGTGGCGCGCTGTCCATCGGCGGTGAACTCCGTCATGGCGCTCACGGCACCGCCGGTGAACTGGCACATCTGCTCGTTCCCGCGGCCGGTGCCATCGGCTGTGGCTGCGGCCGCACCGATCACCTCGAAGCGGTTGCCTCCGGACCCGCCATGGCTGCCGAGTATGCCGCCAGGGCTGGTGTTCCCATGCAGCCTCTGCAGAAGGTGGTTGCACTGATGCACTCGGGTGACCCGATTGCCCGCGCAGTGATCACGGATGCGGGTGAACTACTCGGCCGGGTTCTGGCCGGAGTGGCAACGGCCTTCGATCCCGAGGTGATCGTGATCGGCGGCGGCGCCGCCCAGATCGGAGCAGATCTGCTGTCGCCCTTGATGTCGGCATTCCGAGTCGAAGCGATGAAGCCGATCGCCAAGACCGCCATTCTCCCGGCACGGTTGGGCACCGACGCGCCATTGGTGGGCGCCGGACTGCTTGCCGCCGCAACACGAACAGAGGTTTCACGATGACACTCGACGAGTTACTGAAGATCATCAGCGGAAAGCTGGTCGTCTCGTGCCAGGCTGGGCACGGGCACGCGCTGCGTGACACGGCAACAATCAAGCGGATGGCCAGGGCTGCCGTCGACGGCGGCGCTGCCGCGATTCGCTGCGGCGGAGTGGGCGGAACACCCGACGTCGCCGCTGTCGCCGCTGCTGTGACGGTGCCGGTGATCGGTCTGACGAAGATCGGATCCTCCGGGGTGTTCATCACTCCGACACGAGAATCCGCGTTGGACGTTGTCGACGCCGGTGCACAGATCGTTGCAGCCGACGCGACATTGCGCGAACGCCCGGACGGATTGACATTCGCGGATACCGTCGAGGCAGTCCATGCGCGAGGCGCTCTGGTGATGGCTGATTGTGGAACGCTCGAAGATGGCATTGCGGCCGCAGAGGCCGGCGCCGACATCATCTCGAGTACCCTTGCCGGTTACACCGAGAACAGTCGACGGCTCAGTGGTCCCGATCTGGAGCTGATCTCGGAACTGAGGAACGCACTTCCCGATGCAGTGCTGATTGCGGAAGGTCGCTACCACAGCCCGGAGCATGCAGCGCAGGCGATTGCGCTTGGTGCGGATTCGGTAGTGGTGGGTACCGCGATCACCGATCCAGCCTTCATTACCGCGACGTTCGCCAAGGCGATCGCGGGCGCGCGGAGCGATGGTCGATGACGGCTGAGCGTCGCAGAGTCGAAGCACTGCTGAAAGATTCGTCCACACCGATCCGGTGGGTGTTCACCGGCGACAGCATCACGCAGGGTTTGGCTCACACAAACGGGCAGCGCAGCTACGTCGAACACTTTGCGGAACGCATCCGTGGCGAGATGTCGTTGTTCAATCACATTGTGATCAACACCGGCGTGAGCGGTAACCGCTCGTCCGACGTCCGTGACGGATTTGCCCATCGCATCGAGATCTTCGAGCCGTCGGTGGTGTTGATCATGCTCGGCACCAACGACGCTCTCGGCGGCGGCGTCGATCTCGAACGATTCCGGGAAGACCTGTCCGACATCATCTTCCGCTCACGTGCGCTCGGTGCCGTTCCGATTCTGCAGACGCCGCCGCCCATCGACGTCCCGAACGCGCCGACGCGATCCGCGCTGATCGACTACGTCGAGATGACCCGCCGGGTTGCCGCGTCGACGCGCGCGATCTTCATCGATCACTACGAGCAGTGGTTCGCGGATTCACCTGAGGGTCCGCCGCCGTCACTCTTGGCTGATGCGTTCCATCCGAACGAGAACGGGCACTATGTGCTCGCGGACGCGGTACTTCGCGAGTTGGGGATCGCCGACATGGACAGTTCTGTTGCAACACAGGTGATGTCGTGATCCTGCGTGGAAAGCTGATCACCGGAGGCCGCATGCTGGCCGACGGAGTTGTCGAGACGTCCGGTGATCGAGTGGTGTGGGCCGGACCCGCGTCGGAGCGGACGGACCAGCTCCCGGAACCTGCTGATCCGGGCACGACGATCATTCCCGGTCTCGTGGACGTGCACTGCCATGGGGCCGGCGGATTCGGTTTCCCGGAAGCCGATCGCGACGGTTCCACCGCAGCGGCGGATCACCACCGACACAACGGAACGACCTCGGTGATCGGGTCGTTGGTGTCGGCGCCGCCGAATGTCTTGCATGGCCGCATCGAATTGCTGGCGTCGCTTGTGGAGCGCGGCACGCTCGCCGGAATCCATCTGGAAGGTCCGTTCCTGTCGGTACTGCGTTGTGGTGCACAGGATCCTGCAAGCATTCTCGACGGCGATCCAGCCCTGCTCGAGTCGCTGTTGGCTGCCGGGCGCGGTCACATCCGCTCGATGACCATCGCACCCGAGACCGCGCATTTTGCCGAACTGTCGACCATGCTGACCGAGAACGGCGTGGTGGTCAGCATCGGTCACACCGACGCGTCCAATCCGACCGCCACCCGATCGATCGCACATTCGGCTCACGCACCGCTCAGTGCCACACACCTTTTCAACGGAATGGCGCCTATGCACCACCGTGAGCCTGGCGCAGTGGCTGCCTGCCTGGCGGCCGCAGCCCGTGGCCAGATGGTGGTCGAGTTGGTCGGCGACGGTGTCCATCTGGCCGATGAAACTGTCTCCACGGTGTTCGATCTTGTCGGCCCACATCAGATTGCTCTGGTCTCCGACGCCATGGCGGCAGCAGGTATGCCGGATGGGCGGTACCCGCTCGGTCCACTCGACGTGGACGTTGTCGACGGAGTGGCCCGACTTGCCGGACAAGGCGACACCGCAATAGCCGGCGGTACCAGCAGGCTGATGGACATCGTGCGTCGGACGGTGCTCGATGCCGGGGTGGATCTGCTCGCGGCGGTCACCGCCGCAACTGCAACTCCCGCCGCGCTGTTGGGATTGACCGGGATTGTCGGTGACCTCGTCCCGGGATGCCGCGCCGATCTTGTCGTTACCGACAAAAAACTTTTGCCCCGAGCAGTCATGGCTTCGGGAAACTGGCTTACGAACACCATGGAAAGCTGAGAGGAAGAACTCCGATGGAAATTGTCATCGTCAACGACGCGGATACAGCCGGCACGGTTGTCGCCGATATCTTCGACCACGCAGTACGCTCCGGCGCACGAACTTTGGGCTTGGCAACTGGATCGTCGCCGCTCTCCGTCTACCGCGAACTTGCGAGGCGCCACCGCGAGGAAGGCTTGAGTTTTGCCGGCCTGCAGGCTTTTCTGCTCGACGAGTACGTCGGCCTCCCAGATGGACACCCCGAGTCCTATGCGCAGGTAATCCGGACCGAGCTGGTCAATCACCTTGACCTCGACAGTGCTCGCGTGTTCAGTCCGAACGGAACTACCGGAGACCCGTTCGGCGCTGCCGCAGCCTACGATCGCGCGATCGCCGCCAACGGTCCGGTGGATGTACAACTCCTCGGCATCGGGGCAAACGGCCACATCGGATTCAACGAGCCGACGTCGTCGCTGACCTCACGCACACGGGTGAAAACGTTGACCGAACAGACCCGGATAGACAACGCACGATTCTTCGAGAGCCTCGACGACGTTCCGCGCCACGTCATCACACAGGGTCTCGGAACGATCTGCGACGCAGGGCATCTTGTGATGATCGCAACCGGAGAACACAAGGCAGACGCGATCGCCGCCGCGGTCGAAGGACCCCTCGCCGCGGTCTGTCCCGCATCGGTTCTTCAATTGCACCCACACGCAACAGTTGTCGTCGACGAAGCCGCGGCGTCGAAGCTTCAGCTCACCGAGTTCTACAAGACGGTGTCAGCGCACAAGCCGCTCGCGCAACACTACTGAGCCGACGCCGCACCTTCACTGTGCTCCGACCGTGACTTTCTCGAGAGTGAGCGCCCGCTCAGGCGTGAGCAACTGGAATTCGGCCTCGCCGCGTTGACGGATCCAGACCGGATCGCTGGTATTCCAGCGCTCCGCGCTCTGGGTTCGGGTGACAACTTTGAAGGTTGCGGTCCGCGGAAATTCGCTGCAGACCCGGATGAGTGTGGGCTTCTGCTTCGGGCCCAGCTCAGGACGTGAATCTATGTATGCGGCAACCGCTTCGGGATCGAAGTTGCTGACATCACCTACCGGGATGACCGACGCCATCACTCGGTCGCCGACATCGCTGTCCGGGACTGCGTAGACGGACACCTGCGCAAAGCCGGGGTAGGCGGTCAGCGCGCGTTCGATGGGGGCGGCGCCGATGTTCTCGCCGTCGACGCGCAGCCACCCGGAACTGCGCCCCGCGAAGTAGACGTATCCGTCGGCGTCGGCGTACGCGAGGTCGCCGGTCCAGTACTGACCGTTGCGCATACGTTCGGCGTCGGCTTCGGGGTTCTTGTAGTACCCGGCGAAGGCTCCCGGACCGGTCACGTTGACCATTTCGCCGGTTGCCTCGTCTGCGTTGACGATCCGGCCATCCGCGTCGAATTCTGCAGGTGGGCAGGGAACTCCGGTTTCGGGGTGAAGAATCTTCACGCCTTCGGGGAGCAGTCCCAGAGTGCCGGCACGGGGGACAGGCGCTGCGCCGATCGACACTCCACCCTCGGTGGAACCGAATCCGTCGATGACGCGCGCGCCGAAGCGACGGACAAACGTGGCGACTGCGGGAGCGGCACCCTCGTTGCCGTACATGATCTTCAGAGTGTTGTCGTGATCGTCGGGCTGCTCGGGTGTCGCGGCGATGAAGGAAAGCGGTTTGCCGACGTAGTTGGAGTAGGTGATGCCGTACTTGCGGACGTCAGGGAGGAATCCCGAAGCGGAGAACTTGCGACGCATGGCAATTGCGCACTTGCGGTGCAACGCGATTGCCCACGCTGCCATGATCGCGTTGGAATGGAACATCGGCATTGCCATGTAGATGACATCGCTCGGCCCGAGTTCGAATCGATCACCGAGCATGATCGCGGGATCTGCGATCTTGGAGTGCGTGCAACGAACAGCCTTGGGATCGCCGCTGGTCCCGGAGGTGAAGATGAGCATCATCAGGTCGTCGGCAGAGACTGCGCAGGCGTTGTGCGGGGAATGGGCGAAGGGCGCCAACAGTTCCGTCCACTCCGGCGAGTCGACGTTGATCACCCGAACATCGCCGAGGTCGACACCGTCGAGAAGATGCGCCTGACTGTTCTCGGTGAAGATGATCTGGCAGTCGGCCAATGCGACATCTCGAGCCAGCGCCGGCCCCCGCCTCGTCGTGTTCAGTCCGGCCAGCACCGTGCCGGAGAAGGCCGCTGCGCCCAGTAGCAGCGAGAACTCCGGAATGTTCTCCATCAACAAACCGAAGTGTCGTGGACGCTCGTGGTCGAGCACAGCATCGAGCATCGCGGCGCGGTCGAACGAGGCCTGGATATGCTCGCGCCAGGTGATGACCTGGTCCTCGAATCGGATGCCGTACGAGTCGATCTCACTGACTCCGAGGAGCAGATCTGAAACGGTGGGGCTCTCACTCATAATTGCATCATTACCGATTCGTCGAGGACCAGGTCCGGGTATTCCGCTTGGTGGGACTCCGCTCAATGAGACAAGCTCATGCGGGCTCGTCAGCGAGTTCCTTACCGAGACTGCGCAGCAGATCGGTGGTGTTGCCGAGCAGGAATTCGTGACGCTTGGCAGCGAGGAAGTACCGGTGGATCGGGTGATCCTCGTCCAATCCGACGCCGCCGTGGACGTGGACGGCGGTGTGTGCGACGCGGTGGCCGGCGTCGGCTGCCCAGAACTTCGCGGTCTTGACGGACTCGGTGGCAGGGAGAGATTCGCTCAGTTGCCAGGCCGCTGCCCAGAGAGTCAGACGCACTCCCTTGACGTCGATGTACCCGTCGGCCAGTCGTTGAGCCACAGCCTGGAAGCTGCCGATCGGGCGACCGAACTGGACTCGCTCGCGCGCGTATTCCGCGGTCAATTTCAGGGCCTGATCGAGTACACCGTATTGGTATGCGCTGGAACCGAGTCGGGCACGTTCGACGATCCATTCGCTGATCTCGGAGCCCCGAGCCACCGAGCCGAGCACCCGGTCGTCCGGTAGTTGGACCGCATCGAGATCGACCTGGCCTGCGCTGCCGAAGTCGACTATCGACTGCCTTGTGACACTGACACCGACGTCGCCCGGCTGCACCAGGAACACGACAACACCGTCGTCGGTGCTTGCGGGGACCAGGAAGAGGTCGGCTATCGGTGCGCTGTCGACCACGATCTTCGTGCCGGTCAGCTCCCAACCGGTTTCCGTTCGGTTCGCACGCGTGAACGGGAGAGCCGGATTGTCGCCCCATTCTTCGGACAGCGCTGCTGTCAGGATCTTCTCGCCGCGTGCTGCGGGCGCAGCCCAGTCGGCGCGCTGGGTGTCGTCGCCGAATTCCGCGATCGCGGCGGCGGACGACACGATGGACGTCAGATACGGCACCGGCGCAACAGCCCGGCCCAATTCGACAAGAATGCTGCACTGCTCGAGCACGCCAAATCCGTCTCCGCCCACCGATTCCGGCAAGGCTGCGCTGAGAACGCCGGACGATGCGAGCGCCGCCCACAGCGTACGGTCGGTGCGGTCCTGCGCTGCGTCGAGTTCACGGAGGCGGTCGTTGGTGACCAGTTCGTTGACAATTCCGCGGGTGAGGCCGGCCAGATCGTTCTGGGCCTCGGTGAAGGTGAAATCCATGTCGCGAGGTGTCCTTATCGCTTTGAGGGCGGCAAGCCCAGGGCCGTCATACCGATGATGTCGCGCTGCACTTCGTTTGTGCCGCCGCCGAACGTCAGGATCAACGAGGAACGGTGCATCCGTTCGATTCGTCCACGTAGGACCGCGCCGGGGGAGTTCTGCCGGATGACGGCCGACGTTCCGAGGATTTCCATCAGCAATCGGTAAGCCTCGGTGGCGAATTCGGTGCCGAACACCTTATTGGCCGACGCCGCTTCCGGGCCAGGAGCGTGATCGGTGGTCGACGCGATTTCCCAGTTCATCAGTTTCAGGTACTCGGCCTTGGCATGAACCCGCGCCAGGTTGATCTGCACCCATTCCTGATCGATCATGCGTCGGCCGTCGGGAAGCTTGGTGTTCTGGGCCCACTCGCGGACCTCGCGCTGCGCCGTCAGAATCGGACCGGCCGAGGTAAGCGCAACACGTTCGTGATTGAGCTGATTGGTGATCAGGCCCCAGCCGCCGTGTTCCTCACCGACGATCGACGACGCCGGAACACGCACATCCTGGTAGTAGGTGGCGCTGGTGTCCGGTCCGGCCATGGTGTGCACCGGTGTGTAGGAGAATCCTTCGGCGGTGGTGGGGACGATCAGCATGCTGATTCCCTTGTGCTTCTTGGCTTCCGGATCGGTGCGGCAGGCGAGCCAGATGTAGTCCGCGTACTGGATGAGGCTTGTCCACATCTTCTGACCGTTGATGATGTAGTCGTCGCCGTCCTTGACGGCGGATGTGCGCAGCGATGCCAGGTCGGTTCCGGCTCCGGGCTCGGAATACCCGATGGCAAAATGCAGTTCGCCGCGCGAGATCTTCGGCAAGAAGAATGCCTTCTGCTCCTCGGTGCCGAAATGCATGATTGTCGGGGCCACGGAGTTGATGGTCAGGAAGGGCACCGGCGCTCCGGCGATCGCAGCTTCGTCGGTGAAGATCAGCTGGTCCATGGCGGATCGTTCCTGCCCGCCGTACTCCTTGGGCCAGCCGAGCGTGAGCCAGCCGTCCTGGCCCATCTGTGCCACAACCTCGCGGTACACGTTTCCTTCGCCGTACTCGCCGGTGGTGGCTGCGAGGGCTTCGCGGCGAGCCGGGGTCATCAGTTGAGCAAAGTACGCGCGCAACTCCTCCTGAAGCGCTTGTTGCTCAGGTGTGTAGGTGATGTGCATGGTTGCCTCTCGAAGTAGAGATACAAATCGACTATCTGGCACAGGTTCTATAGGCAGGTTCTCCGGGCGTGGCACGCACGTGGGCGAATCCAGGCACTCGTTTCTGCTACTTTTCCGAATCATTGCACACGAGGTGGAACAGGTTCTAGTGTTATGGCAGGAACGGTGCGGAGCGCAGCCCTGCGATGCCCGTTTCTCCACTAGTCTGTGGCGCCCAAATGTGTGAGTAGAGAAGAGGAATACCCATGGAGGTCAGGGTTGATCTGGACCGTTGTGAGGCCAACGGAGTCTGCGTCGGTATCGCCCCCGATATTTTCGACCTCGACGACAACGAGGAGTTGGTGATCAGTTCGGCGCGTCCACCGGAGGATCGCTGGGAGGATGTTCGTTCCGCGATCGCCCAGTGCCCACGCGCCGCATTGACGGAACATCCGTGAGGGCTATTGCCCAAAACAGGAACACGTTCTAAAGTTGCGAAGTCGTGAGGCCCGACAGGCTCCGCCGAGACGGTCGGGTTCACGATCGCACAGAACTGGGAGAACGCGTCGATGAATGCTGTGAAGAGCGAGGACACCAGTCTCGAAGGCAAGGTCGCCATCGTGACCGGTGCCGGATCGGGACTCGGAAAGTTCGAGGCCATCGCCCTGGCGAAAGCCGGCGCGTCGGTGGTTGTCAACGATCTGGCGCCGAACGAGGCCGTCGAAGCAACTCTCGACGAGATTCGTAGCCTGGGCGCCAAGGTCGAATTTGTAGCCGGCAATGTCGGCGAACGTTCCACGGCGGACGCGCTCATGGAGAAGGCGCAAGGCCAGTTCGGCAGTGTCGACATCGTAGTCAACAACGCCGGAGTCGTCCGCGATCGGATGCTGTTCAACATGTCCGACGAAGACTGGGATCTGGTACTCGAAGTCCATCTGCGTGGGCATTTTCTGTTGTGCCGCAACGCCGCTGCGTATTGGCGCACAAAGTCGAAGGAAGCCGGCGCGCCGGTGTACGGGCGCATAGTCAATACGTCGTCCGAAGCGGGATTGCTGGGGCCGGAAGGTCAGCCGAATTACGGTGCCGCCAAAGCGGGCATCACGGCGCTGACTCTCTCCGCCGCTCGCGGGTTGTCTCGATACGGGGTGCGCGCCAATGCCATCTGCCCACGGGCACGGACGTCGATGACCGAGGGTGTTTTCGGTGACGCGCCGGACGAGGGCATCGATCCGCTCTCACCCGAGCATGTGGCGTCGTTGGTGTCGTATCTGGCATCGCCGGCAGCAGACGCAGTCAACGGTCAGGTCTTTATCGTCTACGGCCCCATGGTCGCGCTGATGGCGGCGCCCGTGGTGGAGCGGCGGTTCGACGCCGACGGGGCGGCCTGGTCGCCCGAGTCGTTGTCCGTCGCGATCGGTGATTACTTTGCCGACCGGGATCCCGCCACGATGTTCTCGGCTTCTGCAGCTCTTCGGGAGTTGGGCTGACGCGAGTTGCTGCCGGCTTGCCCACGACACGAAACTCGAATTCACAGATATCGCCGTTGTCGTCGTGTTTTTTGGTAGAAAGAGCATGGTCACATGTCCGAATGACTGATTTGTCGCGAATGCGAGACTGTCGGTCTTCAAAAAAGTGGACTGTGTTCTAATTTCGCGCGTCATGGACAGGGTGGTAGAACCCGCGAACGGAGCGCGCGTTTTCTGATTGTTGACGGCATCGCCGATGTTGATCATCCACCAAAAGTATTAACTTGCATGATATTTCGATCATTTGGCCGCAAATGGCGGACAGTATGAGGTGTGTTCGATGCAGGGTTTCCCGGTCGTGAAATTTGGCTATTCCCGGTGATATGCGCCCGTTTTTGACAGGTGAACACGTTCTAGTTAATATGACCTGAGTCACAAGCTGTCGGGGGCTGGACTATGCAAACAGACAGTGTTGCGGCAACAAGAGACGAGGAGGACGGATGGTAGACCTCGTCGAGGTGCCATTACGGGCGGTCGGTGGCTTCTTTCAGATGTCAGCGGAAACCTTGCGGGCAGTCTTTTCTCGTCCCTTCCAGCGTCAGGAATTCATCGATCAGGCCTGGTTCGTAGCCCGGGTCTCGATGGTCCCCACCGTGCTGGTCGCCATCCCGTTCACCGTGCTCGTCAGCTTCACCATCAACATCCTGTTGCGGGAGATCGGCGCTGCCGACCTCAGCGGTGCGGGAGCCGCGCTCGGCACCGTCACACAGGTCGGCCCCATCGTGACAGTCCTCATCGTCGCCGGCGCCGGCGCCACCGCAATCTGCGCGGACCTCTCCGCCCGTACCATCCGCGAAGAAATCGACGCGATGAGAGTGCTCGGCATCAATCCGATCCAGCGGCTTGTTGTGCCTCGGGTGCTTGCGTCCACCGGAGTGGCCCTGCTGCTCAACGGCCTGGTCATTACCATCGGTATCCTCGGCGGTTTTGTGTTCTCGGTATTCATCCAGGACGTCAACCCCGGAGCATTTGTCAACGGCATCACCTTGCTGACCGGATTCGGCGAGCTGATGCTCTCGATGGTCAAGGCTGGACTCTTCGGCATGATCGCCGGACTTGTCGCCTCGTATCTCGGGCTCAACGTCAAGGGCGGCGCCAAGAGCGTCGGCGACGCCGTCAACCAGACCGTCGTGTTCGCCTTCATGGCGCTGTTCGTCGTCAATGTGCTCATCACCACCATCGGTATCAAGTTGACGGCCGGATGAGGCGCACGGCGAGCAGGAGAACTGTGACACACCACGACGGACGGGAGGCGTACTGATGGCATTGGCAGCAGCAGGGCGTTTCCCGCGAACTCGGCGGCAGATTCGATCCGTCTCTCGCGGCGTCGACAGCATCGGTGATCAGGCACTGTTCTTCGCGAAAGCAATCGGACACGCACCAAAGGCTTTGATGCGCTATCCACGCGAGACACTTCGCTTGATCGCCGAGATCAGCATGGGAACCGGAGCACTGGCCGTCATCGGTGGCACCGTCGTGATCGTCGGCTTCCTGACTCTCTTCACCGGAGCCACCATCGCCGTGCAGGGCTACAGCTCGCTCGGAAACATCGGCGTCGAGGCACTGACGGGATTCTTCGCAGCGTTCATCAACGTTCGTATCGCCGCACCCGTCATCGCGGGAATCGGTTTGGCCGCCACCATCGGTGCCGGCTCCACCGCGCAACTCGGAGCGATGCGTGTGTCGGAGGAGATCGACGCCCTGGAGACGATGGCCATCCCGTCCATCCCGTATCTGGTCAGCACCCGTGTCATGGCCGGTATGATCGCCATCATCCCGTTGTACTCGCTGGCAGTGATTGCGTCGTTCATGGCCAGCCGTTTTGCGACGGTGTACCTGTACAACCAGTCCGGCGGTGTGTACGACCATTACTTCACAACCTTTCTGATACCCACGGACATATTGTGGTCGTTTGCGCAAGCGATAGTCATGGCCCTAGCGGTCATGTTGATTCACACCTACTACGGCTTCAACGCGACCGGTGGCCCGGTCGGCGTCGGCGTCGCCGTGGGTAATGCGGTGCGCGCCTCACTGATTGCGGTTGTCACCGTCACCCTGCTCATCTCACTCGCCATTTACGGTGGGTCCGGCAACTTCAACTTGTCGGGATAGGGGACGGAGAGAATGACAGTTCCCAGGTGGCACAAGAAACTTGCCGCGGCCGGTTTGATCCTCGGACTCGCGGCAATCGTGGCCGTCGCACTCACCATGTTTGCG
The DNA here is from genome assembly GCF_013277795.1 of Rhodococcus sp. MS16. NCBI lineage: Bacteria > Bacillati > Actinomycetota > Actinomycetes > Mycobacteriales > Nocardiaceae > Rhodococcus > Rhodococcus sp. MS16. The sequence goes on along the minus strand of NZ_VBTM01000003.1, from coordinate 480,613 downwards.
GGCGGCTTCACCGAGAGCACCCCCATCACCGTGATGTCCGCTCGCGCCGGTCTTGTCATGGAACCGGACGCCAAGGTGAAATTGCGCGGCGTGCAGGTGGGCAGCGTCGAATCGATTTCCCTCGACGGAGATCAAGCGAGTCTGCAACTGGCGATGTATCCCGACCAGATGTCGAAGATTCCGTCCAACGCCGGCGTGGAGATCAAGTCCACCACCGTCTTCGGAGCCAAGTACGTCAACATCGTCATCCCGGACGATCCGTCGACACAGCCCATTCAAGAAGGTGCGGTCATTACCTCCGACAGCGTGACCGTCGAGTTCAACAGTGTGTTCGAACATCTTTCGGAGGTACTGGCCCAGGTCGAGCCGGAAAAGCTGAACGCAACACTCGGTGCTATTTCGACGGCACTCAACGGCCGCGGCGAAGCACTCGGCGAGGTTCTCGAATTGGGCGACACCTACTTGCAGAAGATGAATCCCACGCTGCCGCAACTGCAAGAGGATCTGGCGAGCGCGGCCACGGTCACCAACCTGTACGCGGACGTGGCACCGGACCTACTGCGCATCCTCGACAACGCAACCACTACAAGTGGTTCCATCGTGGCCGAGCAGGCCAACCTGGATCTGCTGTTGCTCAACATCACCGGCCTCGCCAACACCGGTAACGCCTTGCTGACCGACAACGAGCAGGACCTCACCACGTCCCTGGACACCCTGACGGCAACCACGACGCTGCTCGAGGAATACTCACCCGGTCTGACGTGCTTCCTCGTCGGATTGAACGACGGGCGCATCAAATTCGAGCCGATGGCCGGCACCGGTGACAAAGCGGCCTTGATGCTCAGTGCGAGCTTCATGTGGGGTGCAAAGGCGTACACCAATCCGGAGTCCCTTCCCAAGGTTGCCGCATCGGGCGGCCCGAATTGTTACGGCTTCCCCACCTTCGATCCGAAGGTCGACGGTAAGGCCCCGTTTGCGGTCACCAACACCGGAAACGTGCCGTTCGTACCCAACACGGAGTTCGAGGTGACGGTTCCGACGATCTTCCAGTTCCTCTTCGGGGACTCTTACGAACAGGACGGGGAGTGATGAGACCGACAACGGTAAAGCTCTTGATCTTCACACTCGTCATGTCGGTGATTTTTGCCGGACTGGCCATCGTGTTCAGTCAGGTGCGATTCAGCAGTAGCAACGGTTTTCACGCCACGTTCGCCGATGTTTCCGGTCTGAAGTCCGGCGACAAGGTGCGGATCGCCGGTGTTCCGGTCGGATCCGTGACGGGCGTGTCCATCGATGATTCCAACCAGGCTGAAGTCAGCTTCGACGTCGATACCCAGTACTCGTTGATGAAGAGCACCAAAGCGACGGTCCGCTACGAGAACCTGGTCGGCGATCGCTACATGGAGCTACTGGAAGGCACCGGTTCGACCGAATCTTTGTCGTCCGGCGGTTCGATTCCGGTTGATCAGACATCGCCCGCTCTGGACCTGGATCTGTTGCTCGGTGGTTTCAAGCCGCTCCTGCGCGCGCTGGATCCTCAGCAAGTCAACGATCTGTCAGGAGCGCTGCTTCATGTCCTGCAAGGCCAGGGCGGAACTCTGGTTTCTCTTCTGGGAAACACCAATTCGTTCACCAATACGCTCGCGGATCGCGACCAGTTGATCGGTGACGTGATCACCAATCTCAACGACGTTCTCGGGACGATCAATGACAAGGGCGATCAGTTCTCCACCACGATCGATCAACTCCAGCAGTTGGTGAGTGGTCTGGCGCAGGACAGCGGTCCGATCGCAAATTCGATCACCGAAATCGCGGGTGCAACAGGGGATCTTGCGGCGCTACTGGGAGCTACCCGTCCGGACATTCAGACGTTGATCGGTGAAACCAACCGCACGATGACACAACTCGATCTGGGCAAGGAAGACATCAACACCGCACTCGCGCGTCTGCCCTCGGACTACCAGAAGCTGATCCGCGTCGGAACCTACGGTTCGTTCTTCCAGTTCTATCTGTGCGCCAACACCTTCAAATTCTCCGGCCCTGACGGAACCACGATCGTCCTGCCCACGGCAGTACAGACCACGGGAAGGTGCGCGAAGACACAATGAGTCCTGCCCGTGAACGAAATCCCGTACAGATCGGCGTCGTCGGTCTGGTCCTGGCTGTCGCGACGGTCGGTGCCACACTGCAATACGATCAGCTCCAGTTCCTGTCCGGCGGTATCCGCCACTCCGCTTACTTCGCCGACGCAGGCGGTTTGGTTGCCGGTGACAACGTGACGCTGGCAGGCGTCAACGTCGGCAAGGTCAGCGAGGTCGAACTCGACGATCAAAGCGTGCTGGTCACCTTCACCGTCCAGGACGGCATTGCACTCGGAGAACAGACGTCAGCCGACATCAAGACGAATACCGTGCTTGGCCGCAAGTCGCTGGCCGTTCGGTCCGAGGGGCCGGGGCTGTTGCGCACCGGTACGCCGATCCCCTTGGAACGCACCAACTCTCCGTACTCACTCAACGAAGCACTCGGGGATCTCGGTACCACCGCGGCGGAACTCGACACAGAACAGATCAACGATTCTCTCAACGCGATCTCGGATACGCTTGCCGACACCCCGCCGGAGTTGCGGGGAGCCCTCGACGGCATGACTCGGCTCTCGCAGAGCATCAACGCGCGAGACGAAAGTTTGCTCCAATTGCTCTCGCGCGCTGAGGACGTCACCAAGATTCTCGCGGATCGCAGCGGGCAGATCGACTCTCTGCTGGTGGACGGAAACAAGCTGTTCGGTGAGCTGAGCTTGCGTCGTGACGCGATCAGTGAGCTGATCGTCAACACCTCAGCGGTATCACGTCAGCTCTCGGGGTTGGTTGTGGAGAACGAGGCCCAGATGGGTCCCACCCTCGAGAAGCTGAATTCTGTTGCCGAGGTTCTTCAGAACAACAAGGACAACATCTCCGGCGCGCTCGACGGCCTCGGCCCGTACATCACGGCACTCGGCGAGACCGTGGCAAGCGGACCGTTCTTCGACGCCTTCATCATCAACATTCTTCCCAGTAACTGGTGGAAGACCCTGGTGGACAGCAGCGTTGATCCCGAACAAATTCCGTCGGACCTCGAGGACTTCTTTCCCGGGATTCCGCCGACGATCAGGGGGCCAGGAGAATGACCGACACAACAGCCTCCACCGGCTCGCGTAAGAAGTGGGTACTGATCGGCGCTGCGGCGCTGGTCGTCCTACTCGTCGCGGCCGCGGCTTACCTTCTGATTCCGGGACTGGGCAAGACCAAGATCTCCGCCCACTTCGTGTCCACGACGGGACTGTACGAAGGCGACGTCGTCCGCGTACTCGGCGTCAACGTCGGCAAGGTCACGAAGATCGAGCCTCGAGATCAGGACACCTATGTCGAGATGGCTGTCGACCGCGGCGTCGACGTACCAGCGGATGCTCAGGCACTCATCGTCGCGCAGAGCCTCGTTTCTGCGCGGTTCGTTCAGCTGACCCCGGTCTATTCCGGTGGTGACCAGATGCCAGACGGTGGCGTTATTCCGATCGAACGCACCGCGGTCCCGGTCGAGTGGGACGAGATCAAAACGGAACTTGCCAAACTCTCCGAGGCACTAGGCCCGGAAGGTATCGACGACGAAGGTTCATTGGGACGCTTCATCAATACGCTCGGCGACAACCTCGAGGGCAACGGAGAATCCATTCGGATGACGTTGCGCGAGTTGTCCGCCACCATGCACACACTGTCGGAAGGCCGGACGGATCTCTTCTCCACCATCCGTAACCTGCAGGCGTTTGTCACCGCGCTGTCCTCGAGTAACGAGCAGATCGTGCAATTCAGCGGACATCTCGCTTCGGTCAGCAGTGTTCTCGCAAGCAGCTCCGACGAATTGGGCACGGCCCTCAGCGATCTCGACCTCGCGGTGGGCGACGTCCAGCGGTTTGTCAACGACAATCAGGCAGCTCTGAGTGAATCGGTGGCGCGGTTGGCCGACGCAACCCAGGTACTGACCGACAAGCGCCCCGAGATCGAACAGGTACTCCACTCGGGCCCGACGTCGCTGGCCAACTTCTACCAGATCTACAAGCCGGCGCAGGGCAGCATGACCGGTGCAATTGCACTGAGTAACTTCAAGAATCCGATTCAGTGGATCTGCGGATCCATTCAAGCCATCGATACCGGTCCAGCTGAGAGAAGTGCCGACCTGTGTAAGGAGTATCTCGGCCCGGTGCTCAGCACGCTCATCATGAATTACCCGGGATTCCTCTTCAACCCGGTTTCCGGAGTTCAGGCCTTCCCGGACCAGATCGTGTACACGGAGCCCGGTTTGGAAGCGGCGGCAAGTCCGGGTCAGGCCGCGTCGGCCCCGCAGGCGGCAGCAGATCCGTTGAACGGCGTGCCGATGCCGTCCGTGCCCAAGGACCTCACCGAACTCTTCAACATGGGGGGAGGCAACTGATGCGCGCGAGAGGTAAAGCAGTAGTGGTGACGTTGGCCGTCGGCGTCGCTCTCGGCGCCAGTGGTTGTGAATGGAACGGGCTGAACTCCGTGCCCATGCCCGGCACCCAGGGCCGAGGCGAGGGGTCGTACGAGGTTCAGATCGAGATGCCCAATGTGACTACCCTGTCGCAGAATTCACCCGTTCGGGTGGACGACGTGGCGGTGGGGAGCGTCTCGAATATCGAGGTCCAGGGCTGGCATGCTCTGGTGACGGTGTCGCTCAACCCCGAGGTCGAGTTGCCCGCCAACGCGACCGCGAAGATCGGGCAGACCAGTTTGCTCGGATCGCAGCACATCGAACTGGCTCCGCCGGTCGAGGAGGCGCCGGAGGGGCGTCTCGAGGCCGGCGACGTCATTCCCCTCGAACGAGCGGGTGCCTACCCGACCACCGAGCAGACGCTGTCTTCGTTGTCCGTCGTACTGAACGGTGGCGGACTAGCACAGGTGCAGGACATCACCACGGAATTGAACGCGGCACTCATCGGGCGAGAGGATGCTGTTCGCGACTTGCTCCCGCAACTCGACCAGCTCGTCGGAAGCCTCGACAAGCAACGCGGAGACATCATTTCGGCGATGGAAGGTATCGACCGGCTGTCGTACACCGTCGAGGCGCAACGTGACACTCTGAACAAGGCGCTCGACGGAATCCCCCCGGCACTGGACATCCTGGTGGCACAACGTCAGGACATCACCAACGCGTTGACGTCCCTCGGCGGCCTGAGTGAGGTGGCCAGTCGCGTCATCAACGAAAGCGGCGAGGATTTTGCCACCAATGTTCGGTCGCTGTCTCCAACTCTGAAAGCGCTGGCCGATTCCGGTAATGCGCTGACGCAGGTGCTCGGGGTTCTGCTCACGTTCCCGTTCCCGCAAAACGGAATCGACAACGTCATTCGAGGCGATTACGCCAACCTGGCCATGACCATCGACTTGACGCTGCCGCGACTCGACGCGAACTTCCTCACCGGTACACCGCTTGCAGGTTCCCTGGGCGGCCCGGAAGGTGTTCTCGGCACGCAAGCAGGGCTGGGCGGGCAGGCAGGCAACCCGTTGAGTGATCCACTCAGGCCGGCCGCAGTTCCGGCTCCCGCAGCCCCGGCTCCGGCAGCAGAGGCTCCCGCGGCGGACCCGAACACCATCACGATCCCGGGACTTCCGCCGATCACCATTCCAGGACTTCCTCAGGGGGCACCAGCACCATGATGCTCACAAAGTTCGTCCGCATCCAGCTTGTCATCTTCGCGGTATTGACCGTCATCGGTCTGGTCGTGATGGCAACACAATACGTACGTGTTCCGGCGATGATCGGGATCGGACGCTACGCCGTCACCGTCGAATTACCCTCCACCGGTGGGTTGTACAAGAACTCCAACGTGACGTACCGCGGCCAGAGCGTCGGCGTAGTGAAGGCCGTCGAGTTGTCACAAACCGGTGTGAACGCCCAGTTGTCCATGGACAGCGGAGTCGAGATTCCGGCCGACGTCGACGCCGTGGTCAAAAGCGTGTCCGCGATCGGCGAGCAGTTTGTCGATCTGATCCCGCACACCGACTCCTCCGGTGCCATCGTCGTATCCGGTCATTTGGAGAACGGCTCCGTCATACCGGTTGACCGCAGTTCCGTACCCCAGGATGTCGGCGCGCTACTCGATCAGGCAGATCTGTTGCTGCAGAGCATCTCCGACACGAAACTCAAGACCGTCATCGACGAATCCTTCAAGGCGTTCAACGGTGCGGGACCGGATCTGCAGAAGCTGATCGACTCGGCTCGCCTGTTCGTCGAAGAAGCGAACAACAACTCCGACGCCACCAAGACACTGATCGAGCAGGCCGGACCGCTGCTCGACACCCAGATTGTCAGCAGCGACGCCATCCGTTCGTGGACAAGCGATCTGGTGACCTTCACAGACCAGTTGCGGGCCAGTGACCCGGATCTGCGGGCGATTATCCAGAAGGGCCCGGCAGCGGCGTCCGAGGCCAATGCACTTCTCCAGGATCTTCAACCCACGTTGCCGATTCTCTTGGCGAACCTGGTGTCCGTCGGTGAGGTCGGGGTGTTGTACAACAACGCAATCGAGCAGATCCTTGTGATCTACCCGCCGCTGTCGGCAGCGCTCGTTACGGTCGCCGGCTCCGGAAACCCCGCGGATGGCGCCTTGGTCGACTTCCACCTCGAAGTCAACGATCCGCCGCCGTGCACCACAGGATTCCTCCCCGCCGAGCAGTGGCGCAGTCCCGCGGACGAATCACCGATCGCAACTCCGTCGGATCTGTTCTGCCGCATAGCCCAGGACTCGCCGATCGCCGTGCGCGGTGCACGCAACCTGCCGTGCGCGGAATTCCCGGGGCGCCGCGCCGCGACAGTGGAACAGTGCAGGACCGGTTACGAGCCCCTGGGCACCAATCCGCAGACCGGGCCGCCGCAACCGATCACCGCGACCCCCAGTTCCTATGCGTCGGAGCCTGGCGTCACCGCACGTCGGTACGATCCGACTACAGGCACGTACATAGGACCCGACGGGAGGACGTACTCGCAGCCGAAACTCGGTGCCGGCGGAGACATCAGTCTCGAAGAGTTCATGAAGGGTCAGCAAGGTTGATGAACGAAGAAGAACCCAAGCAGCGGGTGCGCCGTCGCGCGTCCCGGAGCGCCGGACCCACCGGCGCAGATACAGACGCAGCGTCGACGGTAGTTCCCAGTGAAACGGCAGTGCCCAGTGAAAAGGCAGTGCCCAGTGAGAAACCGGCTGAACAACCTGTCGCACTGACCAAAACCGAAGCGAGTGTCAGTGCACCGAAGTCGCACGCTGAAGAGCCGAAGGCGCCTGCGGCGGTGTCACCGGATTCCGAACCTCCGGTTCCGGCAACAACGCCACCGAAGTCCGGGAAGTTGGTCGGCGGGATAGTCCTGGCATCCATTGTCGCGCTGGTGTTTGCGGTGGTGTCTGTACTGCTGTTGGTGGATCGCAGCAAGGCTTCCAGCGCTGAGGAAGAACGGTCCGCATATATCGCCGGTGCGCGGACCACAGCGCTCAACCTGACGACTCTGCATTCGGAGACTGCGGGCGCCGATCTCGACAAGTTCTTGGCCGGCACCACCGAGGAATTTCAATCGCAACTCGACGGACGTAAGGACTCGTTTGTCGACGTTCTCGGACAGGTAGGCGTCCAGACGGACGGCGAGATCCTCGAAGCCGGGTTGGAAAAGATCGACGGCGATTGTGGAACCTCGCTCGTCGCGGTGCGTGCAATGCAGAAAAACGCGGAGCAACCCGAGCCCGAGGAACGCAACTATCGCCTGCGAATCACCATGTGCGATACCGACGGGCAGCTCCTTGCCTCGAATGTGGAGTTTGTGCCATGACCCCGGAGACGACAGACCCAGCAACTACAGCTACAGGCGCGACGTCCGCGCGCGTGTCACCATTGACCATCGTCTTGTGCGTGATCAGCGCGCTGGCGATTGCACTGGCAGGCTTGTCGGCGTATCTGTACTTCGGTCCGGACGGAACTCGGGATCTGGCGGCCACGGACAACACCAGAGAAGAAGTGGTGCAAGTGTCCTCGGACCAGGCAGTCGCGATGTTCCAGTACGACCACAACAATGTCGATCAGCAATTGCACTCGGCAACAGAAGGATTGACCGGCGATTTCCAGAATCAGTTCACCGAGTTGATCGAGTCGGTCATCATTCCCGGCGCGCAGGAGAAGGCGCTGACCGTCCAGGTTGTCGTACAGGGCGCGGCAGTTCTCGATGCCGCACCGGATACCGCCACCACGATGCTCTTCCTCAATCAGATTACGACGTCGAAGGATTCGCCGGAGGCAGTCGCCAGTGGCAGCCGCGTCAAGATGGGGCTGGAGAAGCAGGATGGTCGCTGGTTGGTGAATAGCGTTCAGCCGTTCTGATCGACACATGCTCGACATGAAACAACCCGGCCGAGGGAGTCCCCTCGGCCGGGTTGTTTCATGCCGGCGTACTCAGTTGTTGTCGTCGATTTCGTGGTTCTCGTCCGGTGCGATCAGTGCCGGCCCCGCAGCGCCGCCGTGCGCGAGAGCGTCGAGGAACGAGTGAGCCCAACGGTCCACGTCATGAGTGAGTACCTGACGGCGCAGGGCGCGCATGTGGCGTCGTCCGTCTTCCTTCGGCTGGTTCAGTGCTTCCACCATGGAGTCCTTGACGTCGTCGAGGTCATGGGGGTTGCACAGGAATGCCTGACGCAATTCTGCTGCCGCACCGGTGAATTCGCTGAGCAGTAGAGCGCCGCCCAGGTCGCTGCGGCACGCTACGTATTCCTTGGCAACCAGGTTCATGCCGTCGCGAAGTGGGGTGACCAACATGAGGTCGGCGGCAACAAAAAACGCAATGAGTTCGTCGCGGTCGACCGGTCGGTGGATGTAGTGGACAACAGGGCGGCCGACTTCACTGAACTCGCCGTTGATGCGGGAGACCATCTGCTCGATGTCGCCGCGCATCTGGACGTAGCTTTCGACGCGCTCGCGGCTGGGAGTTGCCAACTGGATCATGACGGTATCGGCGGGATCTATCCGTCCGTCGATGAGTAGTTCGTGCAGTGCGTTCAACCGGACGTCGATGCCCTTGGTGTAATCGAGGCGGTCGACGCCGAGCATGATCTTCTTGGGGTTGCCGATTTCTTTGCGAATCTGCTTGGCGCGGTCGCGAATTGCCTTGGAGCGTGATCGCTCGTCGAGCTTGCCGGAGTCGATGGAGATGGGGAACGCGCCGACGCGGACGGTGCGGAAACCCACCTGCACAACACCAAGTTTGGAGCGGACGCCGACGTTGCCGCGTGAAGTTTGTTGTCCCGCAAGCCGCCTGGCGAGGAAGAGGAAGTTCTGTGCGCCGCCGGGAAGGTGGAAACCGATGAGGTCGGCGCCGAGGAGGCCTTCGATGATCTCGGTTCGCCACGGCATCTGCATGAACAGTTCGACCGGCGGGAACGGAATGTGCAGGAAGAACCCGATGGTGAGGTCGGGGCGCAGCATCCGCAGCATCTTCGGTACGAGTTGAAGTTGGTAGTCCTGGATCCAGACCGTCGCGCCGTGGGCCGCAGCCTTGGCGGTGGCTTCGGCGAAGCGGCGGTTGATCTCGACGTACGCGTTCCACCATTCGCGGTGGTACTCGGGCTTGACGATGACGTCGTGATAGAGCGGCCAGAGCGTGGCGTTGGAGAAGCCTTCGTAGTATTCGTTGATCTCGGTGGCGCTGAGCGGTACCGGGTACAGCTCCAGTCCGTCTTCGACGATGGGGTCCATGTCGGCGTCGGCAACACCGGCCCAGCCGACCCACGCACCTTGCTTGCTACGCAAGATCGGTTCGAGAGCGGTGACCAAACCACCGGGACTGCGCTTCCATCTTGTGGAACCGTCTGGCAACCGCTCCAGGTCGACGGGCAGGCGGTTCGCTACTACGACGAACTCGGCCTGCCCGGACACGGTCTTCTCTGCGGAGAGAGCAACTGCGTCGTCAGAGGGGATTGAGCTGGCCGATTCCGGACTGACAGACACGTGGTTCCTTCTCGTTAGGTATAGGTGAGAGACTCGATCGAGATTCAGTCGAGCTTGCTGACGGGGCTGATTCCGAGCATCGAGAGCAGCATCCTGCACTCGTCGGCGTCTTCCGCGTACGCAGCGACAACGCGCTGTGCCATACGGGCGGTTTCCTCGGCTACGGTCTCGATTTCCTCGTCCGGGATCTCGACTTCGGCTTCGACGGTCGTCTTCTCAGACATCATGTTCCTCTCGTGCTTGCCTGCACGGCGCAAGCAATGGTTCCGCAAGCAATGGTTCTACAGCGACTCTATGAGAACTGGGCACGTCAACGCTAGTTGCTCATGCATTAGGGTCGACTTACTTCTGTGTCTACCGGACATTCTCGTCCCTATCAATGCTTGGAGTTCCATGAGCACGACCCAGGTGAGTGAAGCCGTCGATTCGGGTGAATCAGGCGCAGGTAAAAGCAGTGGGGCTGCGATTTTGCGTCGAGTTCTCGTGCGTAATCGGGGACCGCTGGCCATCGGCACCGTTCTGGTGTGCCTGCATCAACTCGCCGAAACCGCGGTGCCGATTTCGATCGGTGTCATCATCGATCGGGCAATCGAGACTTCGGACACCACCACGCTCGTCGTGTCGATCTGTGCGCTCGGTGCGTTGTTTCTCGTGCTCACCGCAGCCTGGCGGTTCGGTGCTCGGTTCATCGTGACGGCGATGCAGCAGGAGGCACACAGATTGCGCCTCGAAGTGGCACACCGCGTTCTCGACCCGCGAGGTGTACACACGAACCTGCGATCCGGCGAATTGCTCACGGTATCGACGTCCGACGCGGAACAGGCGTCCTGGATAGCCGACATCGTGCCGCGGGCAGCAGCGGCACTGACCGCCGCGGTGGCGTCGGCTGTCGCGTTGCTGTGGATCGACGTCACGCTGGGGCTGGCGGTGTTGATCGGCACCCCGGTCATTCTCGGTCTACTGCAACTGTCGGCGCCGCTGATCACGTCCCGCGCGACGGGGAAGCAGGCGTCGATCGCCCGGGCATCGGCAATGGCAACGGACTTGGTGAGTGGACTGCGGCCGCTCCGCGGCATCGGCGCGGAGAAGTCGGCGTCCGATCGCTATCGCGGTGCAAGTCGCGAAGCCCTCGCATCTGCGGTCCACACGGCAAAGGCCACTGCGATCTACACCGGTGTGTCGGCGACGGTCAGCGCTTTGCTTGCTGTGGGGATCGCCGGTTGTGCCGGCTACTTCGCATTGCAGGGCCGAATCTCGGTGGGGGAGTTGATCACCGTGGTCGGACTGGCGCAGTTCTTTCTCGAACCGCTCGGCCTGCTTGCTTCTCTCCCCGGATATTTTGCGGTTGCTCGCGCGTCGTCCGATCGGTTGGCGTTGGTGCTCGACGCCGATCCGATCCTGACCCCGGGCTCGGTGACCGAGACACCGGGCTACGATCTGACTCTCGAAGGGCTGCAATTCCGTTCACTCGGCGGCGTCGATCTGCACTGCGACGCCGGCGAATTGTTGGGGGTCGTGGCGTACCAACCGCAGGACGCCGAGGCGCTGGCCACGGTGCTGTCCGGGCAACCGGGCGCACACGAGTACCGAGGTTCTGTGCGGATCGGCGGAATTTCGCTGCAGGACATGGACTTGGCACTGGCCAGGCGCACCGTGCTGGTGGAACCGCACCTGACCGATCTGTTCGGGGGTTCGCTTGGCTCCAATCTCGCAGCTGGCGCAGGCGATGCGCAGTCCTCGGATCTGGGGGAGGTGCTGGCTGCCTCGGCCGTCGCCGATGTCGTCGACTCCCATCCCCATGGACTCGACCTCGAGGTCACCGACCGCGGAGCCAGCCTGTCCGGCGGTCAACGGCAACGGGTCGCGCTGGCACGCGCGTTGCTCACGAAGGCGCCCGTGCTGGTGCTGCATGATCCGACAACCGCGGTGGACGCGGTAACGGAAGCGTCGATTGCGGCAGGCATCGCGGAATTGCGCCACAGCGGAACAGCGCTGCACACCACGATCCTGATCACGAGCAGCCCGGCGTTGCTGGCGGCAACGGATCGTGTGGTCGTTCTGGATGGGGGAGTAGTAGTGGCACAGGGGACGCATGCCGAACTCGCTCACCACGACACCGACTATCGAGGGGCGGTTCTGCGATGACCGGGAAAGAGACACGCGAACTGCTGCCGATCGCGGGCGGGCGCGAAACCTGGCAGTGGTTGAGGTCGGAGTTGGCGCAGCGGAAGCTGCAGAGTTTTCTTGTTGTGGCGGTGTCGGCCGCAGCGGCCGCGATGGCGTTGGTACCGATCTACGTGTTCGGTGTCCTGGTCGATCGGGTTCGTGAGGGTGCCCCCACGTCGACGATTCTGACAGTGGTGGCGATCATCGCGTCGGCGGCCGTCGTTGGCGGTGTTTTCACGGGATACGCGTCGTATCTGGTCAAGAGGCTGGGTGAGAACATCCTCGCGGATCTACGCGAGCGCACCGTCGACCGGGCACTGCGGTTGCCTGTGCCGACGCTGGAGAAGGTCGGCAAGGGTGATCTGCTTTCTCGCGTCGGCGATGACGTTGCCGTGATCGCCAAGGCAGTCTCCGAGGTGATTCCGAACCTGATCGGAGCCGTTCTGCTGGTCGCGCTCAGCATGGTGACCATGCTCGGTCTGGACTGGCGTCTGGGACTGGCCGGTCTGGTGGCGCTCCCGATGTACGCGATGGCGCTGAAGTGGTACCTGCCACGATCGGCGCCGATCTATGCGGCCGAGCGCGTGGCGATGGGTGCACGTTCGCAGGCATTGATCAGTAGCGTGCAAGGTGTTCGGACGGTGCGGGCCTACAGCCTGGAGAAGGAGCACCTCGGACGAATCGACGACGCGTCGGCGAAGGCCCGCGATCTTGCGGTGGGAGTGTTCGGCCTGTTCACCAGGTTCGCCGGGCGCGGGAACCGGGCCGAGTTCGTGGGCCTGTCCATGATCCTTGTTGTCGGGTTCCTGCTGGTGCGCGACGACATCGTGACGGTCGGCCAGACCACAACGGCAGCATTGCTGTTCCACCGCCTGTTCAATCCGATCGGTTCGCTTCTCTACACCTTCGACGAAGTGCAGTCGGCGGGCGCGAGCCTCGCACGCCTTGTGGGTGTCGTGGATATCCCGGAATCCGACCGCGCCGACATCGACGTGGCCGAACCTCACGATCGCTCACTGACATTGCGGGACATCAGGCACAGCTACGACGGCCGCGAGGTTCTCCACGGCGTCAGTCTCACTCTGGCCGCGGGGGAGCGGGTGGCGCTGGTCGGCTCGACCGGTGCCGGGAAGTCGACGGTGGCGGCGATCGCCGCCGGATCGTGGGCACCGACGTCGGGAAGCGTGCTGATCGGTGGTGTTGCGTTGGCCGGCGTCGCTGACCTACGACGCCACATCGGCATTGTCAGTCAGGAAGTGCACGTATTTGCCGGCTCGCTGATCGAGGACCTGCGTCTCGCAGCGCCCGAAGCGTCCGAGGAGGACGTGATGTCGGCGCTGAAGACCGTCGGGGCGTCTGCGTGGGTGGCGGCCTTGAGTGACGGTCTTGCAACCGCTGTCGGCGAAGGTGGGCACGAGATGACGGCGTCGCAGGCACAACAGTTGGCGTTGGCCCGGTTGGTTTTGGCCGACCCGGCTGTTGCGGTGCTGGACGAGGCGACGGCGGAGGCCGGAAGTGCTGGTGCCCGCGAATTGGAGGCAGCTGCTGATGCGGCGACGGCCGGGCGGACCACTCTTGTTGTCGCTCACCGACTTACGCAAGCGGCGGCAGCGGACCGGGTGATCGTGCTCGAGCACGGACGGATCGTGGAGGAGGGGCCGCACCTCGAGCTGGTGGCTGCGGGCGGGCGGTACGCGCACCTGTGGACAGCATGGGAAGGTCGCGAGACGCGATAGTGTTGCCGCAAGCGGGGGAGCTTCGGTCAACCCGAAATCAGGCTGAGAAATGCAGCGGCAGAACACGAGGAGGAAGGCAGCTATGACGGTCGCCACTATCAACGGAATCCCGATCAATTACCAGGTCAAAGGTGATGGGGATCTGGTGGTGCTCATCATGGGTACTGGAAGTCCTGGGCGGGTGTGGGATCTTCACCAGACCCCCGCACTCGTTGCGGTGGGGTACCGCGTCTGCACCTTCGACAACCGTGGAATCGCGCCGTCCGGTGAGAGTGTCAGCGGTATCACGATGCCGGACATGGTTGCCGACACCGCAGGATTGATCGAGCATCTCGGTGGCGGCCCTGCGTACGTGATCGGAACGTCGATGGGTGCCCGAGTGGCTCAGGAACTCACGTTGGCCCGTCCGGACCTGGTCCGCAAGGCAGTGTTCCTCGCCGGCCATGCTCGGATGGATCACTTCCAGCAGACGCTGTCCGAGGGGGAGCGCGAGTTGGTCGACAGTGGCGTCGAGTTGCCCGCAAAGTATCGAGCGGCAGTAACAGCAGTGATGAACCTGTCGCCCACTACTTTGGCTGACGAGCGCTCAGCCCGGGACTGGCTGGACATTTTCGAATTCTCCGGTGGCACAACAGCACCCGGCGTTCGAGCTCAGCTGAACATGGATCGCTCGTTCGATCGCCGTAGTGAGTACCGGGCGATCATGCGTCCCTGCCTGTCCGTTGCCTTCGCCGATGACCGGATGATTCCGCCCTTCCTTTCCCGCGAGGTTGCAGACTGCATCGCTACCGCGACGTACGAAGAGATCCCGGACACCGGTCACTACGGTTACCTCGAGCGACCGGATGCCGTGAACAAGGTGCTGATCGACTTCCTGGCCGGATAACCGCTCAGGCCAGTGCGAGGAACAGTTTCTCGAGTTCGGCTTCGGTAAGAGGGTCCTTGCCTTCGGCGCCGGTCATGCATTCACGCAGGCCGGAGGCAACGATCTTGAAGCCTGCCCGGTCGAGTGCCTTCGAGACCGCGGCCAATTGGGTGACTACGTCCTTGCAATCACGGCCGCTCTCGATCATCGTGATCACTCCGGCGAGCTGGCCGTGAGCGCGGCGCAGTCTGTTCAATACGAGCGCAATGCTCTCTTCGTCGCCGGTCATCGTGGCCCTTTCTCGAATGTTCGTACTCGGACGAGAGTACCCCGGGGGGCATGGCGGCTGATCGTGAAGGATTCTGCTCGCGCAGCGAACAGAATCCTTCACGATCGAAGCCTCAGAGTGCGCTGATGGCGGCGCGTAGTTTGGTGGCCGCCTCGGTCGCGACCGCCTCGAGTCCGCTTTCGTCGGAAACCTGCACCATCACATCCGGATTCATGGCCTCGACATAAAACGAATCTTCGGCCGACGTGTCTTCGCGAACCACGACATTGCACGGCAGCAGTAGACCGATTTGGCGATCGACCCCAACGGCGCGGTGCGCGAGCTGTGGATTGCAGGCACCCAGGATCAGGTACTTCTCCATGTCTTCACCGAGTTTGGCCTTGAGGGTTGCTTGCATGTCGATTTCGGTGAGGATGCCGAAACCTTGATCCGATAGGGCTCCGCGAGTGCGGGCCACGACGTCGTCGAATGTTCCGCTGACCTTGGTGCCAAGAGCGATATCCATGGGAGTTCTCCTTCTGTCGTCTTCAATTCAGCATACCCCTAGGGGTATCTGGTAAACAGTGATGTCGGGTACATGATCTAGCCGTGCGAGAAGCTGATCTTCGGCAGAACCCGGCGCAGCCACGTGGGTGACCACCACGCCGCCTTGCCGGTCAGGCGCAGCGCAACCGGAAGAAGAACCAGGCGGACGAGGACGGCGTCGAGTACGACCGCGACGCCGAGGATGATTCCCATCTCCTTCGGCGGCAAGGGGTCTGCCAACGCGAAGGTGAAGAATACGGCCACCATCACGGCAGCCGCTGCTGCGATCACTCGGCCGGAGTGTGCCAGTCCGTCGATATGAGCGATCTTGGGATCGCCGGTTCGCTCGTAGTGTTCCTTGGCGCTCGAGAGGAGGAAGACGGTGTAGTCCATCGCAATCGCAAAGATCATCGCGAAGAAGAACACCGGACCCCACCCGTTCAAGAAGCCTTGAGGTTCGAAGCCGAGCAGGCCGGATCCGTGGCCGTCCTGAAATATCAGCTTCGCGACACCGAATGCCGCGCCGGTGGACAGCAGA
This sequence comes from Rhodococcus sp. MS16, assembly GCF_013277795.1. NCBI lineage: Bacteria > Bacillati > Actinomycetota > Actinomycetes > Mycobacteriales > Nocardiaceae > Rhodococcus > Rhodococcus sp. MS16. The sequence goes on along the minus strand of NZ_VBTM01000003.1, from coordinate 464,469 downwards.
CTCACCAGCGTGCCGATGACGGCGATGAGCGGTGCCTGCAGTGCGATCAGCAGTAGGGCGAATCCGAGTGTCAGAATCACGGCAATCACGATCGGCAGGTAGTCGTTCAATGCTTGCTGAAGATCGAGATTCTCGGCTGGGGCGCCCCCGACACGCGCAGATTCGGGTAGTCGCTCTCGCAGGTCGGCGAGGATGCTCTCCATCGCGGGATCTGACGGGTCGACGCTCGGAATCGCCTGCAGCATAACCAGATCAGAACCATCTGCCGAGGGTTGTGCCGGAGTGAGCATCGCTATGCCGTCGATGGATTCGGCAACGCGTGCTGTCCCTTCTGCGTCCTCGGCGGTCGTGACAATTTGCAGCATTCCGGGAGCGCCGTCACCGAACTGCTGCTGTACCAATTCGTATCCCTGGCGGACCGGAGCGTCCTCGGGAACCATCGCGATGGACGGCATGGCCACTTTCAGTCCGAAGACGGGGATGATGAGCGCAATCAGAATCAGTAGTGCACCGATGCCGAACGGCCAGGGATGCCGGTGCAGCAGTGACGCCCACGACGCGAACAGTGGGGAACGGTGTTGCTGGCGCCGCGCGTACGGGAGTGAGCCGGCGTTGACCTTTGCACCGATTGTGCCGAGCACTGCAGGGAGCAGGGTCAGCGTTGCAGCGAGAACGAAGATCACTGCGAGCATGATTCCCACCGCCATCGTGCGCACTGCGGGTGCGGGAACGATCAGAACCGCCGTGAGGCTGACGAGGACTGTCAGGCCGGAGAGAACGACGGCTTTGCCTGCGGTGTCCATTGTTTCGGCAACAGCCGCTCGGGGGTCGGGGTTCTTTCGTAGCGCGTCGCGGAATCTGGCCACGAGGAACAGGGCGTAGTCGATGCCGAGTGCAAGTGCAAACATCATCGCGAAGTTCATGGCCCACACCGAGATCGGCGTGATCTCGTTGAGAATCACCAGTCCGCCGGCCGACGCGACGAGACCTGCGAGGGTCAAAAGCAGTGGCAATCCGGCTGCGACCAGGGAACCGAAAGCCAGCACCATGATCGCGAGAGTGACTGGCCACGACATCATTTCGGCCTTGATCATGGCTTCGTGATTGGCCTTGTTGAAATCGCTCCACAACGCCGACGCGCCGGTCGGGTACACCTCGATCTCGTTGGTCGAGAGGTCGGAGAGTTTTCCTCCGAGTTGGTCGATGGCGCTCACCATGTCGTCTGTACTCGCGTTGGCGCCGGCAATCAGGATGCCGGTGTGTCCGTCGGGGCTGATCGTCATGCCGGGTTGTGGTGCCACAACGTCACCGAATCGACTGTCTTCGGCGAACAGTGCCGTTGCGCGGGCGAGGGTGTCCTGCAACTCCGGATCGCTGATCTGCTGTGAATCCGAATGCACGACAACCTGGACTGCAGCCGAGGAATTTCCGCCGAAATGCTGCTCTGCCAACTCCCGGACCTGTACCGATTCCGACCCGTTCGCTTGCCAACCTGCGCCGGCCAATGACGTGAAGACACTTGGTGCTGCGGCGCCAAGTGCCACGAGGGCGATCAACCAGATGCCGATAACCCAGCGAGTGTGCGTGGCCATCGTGCGTCCGAGTTGGGCGAGTGCTCCGTCGCGTGCGCCCTGGTCGGGTGGCGCCGAATCGGCGCTTGTTGCGGTCGTCATTCCAACTCCTGATACGGGTGGGGGTATTTACGATTTGCTGACATGTATACCCCTGGGGGTATCTTGTTGTCACATCTCGGACCATGAGAAGTGCGGTAGCGATGTCGGCTTAGGCTGTCGGCGGAGAGCGGCTGAGGCGTCGATTTCGGTCGGAAGATGAAGACATTCGTTCGGAAAGTCAGGAGAGGTGCATGGACGCATCGGATTGGGACGAGCGGTACAGAGCAGTGACGCAGCCGTGGGGGATCGACCCGGCCGGAACGGTGGCTACGCGTGTGGCCGAGCTGGAGCCGGGAACTGCCGTCGACCTGGCATGCGGCGACGGGCGTCATGCCCGCTGGCTGGCGGAGCACGGTTGGTCGGTGACCGGTGTCGACTACTCGTCGGTGGCGATCGACCGGGCGCGGTCGGCGGACGTGGACAGTGCCGTCAAATGGGAGGTTGGTGATGCGACGTCATGGACAACGGAAAGTGACGTTGACCTGGTTCTGGTGAGCTTTCTGCATCTTCCGCTCGCTGAACTTGTCGACACTTTGCGACGCGTCGCCGGGTGGGTCGCGCCGGGTGGGCGAGTGATGTACCTCGGGCATTCGATCGAGAACTATCACCGGGGCGTCGGCGGTCCGCCTGAGCCGGACATCTTGCCGGCCATTTCCGATCTTGCGCGAGCTGCCGAAGGCTTCCGCGTCTATGCGCTCGAACATGTGGTGCGTGCCCAAGATGACGGCTTTGCGATAGATATTCTGCTCGAGTTCGGTCCGTGGGACCGGCGCTGAACAGGCGATTCGTGCCATGGCCGACAAACTATGACGTGCGTCGCATCGTGGCCGGGCGCCAAGCGCTATGCGATGGGTCGCCATGTTGATACCCTCGCCTAATTAAGGATAGCCTTTGCTTCTGACTTGGGATCGATGATCGGCCGCCTGGTCGTGATGTCGGGGATGGACAACCTGTATGAGTGAATCACCGAGTGACTTCAGTGCTGCATCTCTCACTGTCGATATTGTCGGAATCGGGTTCGGCCCCGCCAACCTCGCCTTGGCAATCGCAATCGAGGAACACAACGCAAACTGTGCAGCAGTTGATCGTGTCACCGCACGATTCTTCGAGAAGCAGGACGAGTTCGCCTGGCACCCGGGAATGCTCCTCGACGGAGCCACTATGCAGATTGCCTTCCCCAAGGATTTGGTGACGTTCCGCAATCCTCAGAGCGGATACAGCTTCTTCTCTTACCTTCACGAGCACGGGCGCCTCGTCGATTTTGTCAATCACCAGACTTTCTTCCCGACGCGTCACGAGTTCAACGATTACCTGTGCTGGGCCGCTCGTCGGGTTGATGCAGACGTGAGTTTCGGAACCGCGGTCGAAGCAGTCGACGGAAATCGAAACGGCGACGGCATTGTCGACCGTTTCGACGTTCGGCTAGACGATGGGACCGTGGTCACCGCGCGAAACGTCGTGGTCGCTGCTGGTCTGGTGGAGCGGATTCCCGAGTGGGCGCAACTGTCCTCCCGCTGTTTCCACAACCATCAGTTCCTGTTCCATCTCGACGCGATGCCGGCGCCGACACACAACCGGTTTGTTGTCCTCGGCGCAGGCCAGAGTGCCGCGGAGATCGTCGACTACCTGCATTCCCACTACCCGAACGCAGAAGTGCACAGTGTCTTTTCTCGCTACGGATACAGCCCCGCCGACGACAGCCCGTATGCCAACCGCATCTTCGATCCGGAAGCCGTCGACGCTCTGCACGGTGCAAGTGCCGCCGAGCGTGAGCGGATTCTGGCGCTGCACCGCAGTACCAATTACTCGGTTGTCGACATCGAATTGATCAACAGCCTCTATGCCACCGAGTATCAGGAAATGGTCCGCGGTCCGCGCCGGTTGTTCATGCGCAAGGCGTCGGAGATCACGAGTGCCACCGAATCCGAATCCGGCATCGAACTGACCGTTCGTAGCAATCTCGACGGACTCACCGAGACACTCGAGTGCGACGCACTGGTCCTCGCTACCGGCTTCACTGCGGCCCCGCTGGATACGTTGTTGGGCGATCTCGTGTCTGATTCGTCCGTTCCGCGTACCGTAAGTCGGGACTATCGTATGGCTGTAACGGATGACGTGACGGGCGGTATCTACCTGCAGGGTGGTACGGAACGGACACACGGACTGACGTCGTCGCTGTTGTCGAACGTCGCGGTACGTGCAGGCGAGATTCTGGCGTCCGTTCTGAGCAACCAGAAGACGACCGGTGCGCTTGCTAGTCTGAGCGCACAAGAAACGTACGTAACAAGTGAGGCGAGATGAGCACTAATCCTTTCGATGACGAAGACGGACGCTTCTACGTGCTGGTGAACGACGAGGACCAGCATTCGCTGTGGCCCACGTTCTCCGAGGTCCCTGCGGGCTGGCGTGTGGTGTTCGGCGAAGAGAGCCGGGCAGCGTGCCTCGAGTACGTGGAGAAGAACTGGACCGACATGCGTCCCAAGAGTCTGCGCGAGGCGATGGAAGCAGACCAGGCTGCAGCAGGACGCAGCTCGGAGAGCTGATCCGTTCCTGGAACACGCGACAAAAGCTGGGCACCGACATAGGTGCCCAGCTTTTCGCGTTCGGCTAGTTCTACCTGCTGGCTGCCGGCGTGCGGCGTTTCCGCTTTCGGACCATGGGACGACGCAGTGAGTCCACACGCATGAGAATCCGGGGGCGTCGTAGCGTACGGGCCACCCACTCGCCGAGTGTGACGCCCGCGGCCAATGCGCAACCGATACCGAAGGCCGACAACAGGGCAGTCAACCCGACCAGCACCTGATCGTTGAGCAACGAATAGAGCCCCTTGTACAGCGAGAGACCGGGAAGCAGTGGCGTAATGCCTGCGACGGCCACGACAAGCGGCGGAGTCAGTGCCCGGCGCGCCATCAAACCACCGGCGAGGCCGACGACCGTCGCTGCGATTGCAGCCGCGATGACTGGCCCGACGTCGAGTGTCTGCACGTAGATCGAGACACCACTGCCCGCCGCGCCGCCGAGGAAGGCGGCTGTCAACGCTCGCCTTTCCGCATAACAGGCAAGTGCGTAGAACACCGACGCGAATGCGCCGGAGAGCATCAGCACCGGAAGCTGGGTGATCGGGGAGGCTTCGACGTTGATCGGTGGCAACGTCGAGCCCAACATTCCGGTGACGCGCAACGAGATCGCGACGCCGGCGATGATGCCGCCCGTCATCATCACGACTTCGAAGAAACGTGCCACTGCGGTGATGGGCGCGCCCATGATTGCGTCCTGCACCGAGCCGACCAACGACAGCCCCGAGAGCAGAACCACCACCCCGGCCGCGATGATCAGCGACGGTCTGATGCTGATCCCCAACTGTTCCTGAAAGGTGTACAGGGTTGCGGCCGGGGCAGCGGCGATCAGGCCGCCCATCACCTGCTGGAAGAAGAACGGCAATCCGAAACGGTTGAGAACCCGGTTAACTCGGTCGATCACCATCGTCGTCAGGAATGACACCGTGGCAACCAGGAGTCCGCCGCCGAGGAGCACGGACACCGACGCGGCCATCGCAGACCACGCCAGAGTTGCGGTCCAGCGACTGTACGGATGGGGCGCGGTTGTGATCGTCGTCAGTGCCTCGTGGGCCTGATTCGGGGTGATGGCCTCGCGTCTGATGCGACGCGTCAGACGGTCCACCGCAGCGAGGCGGGTGAAGTCCATCGAGCGGTAGTGGACGATACGCATCGTGCTGGCCGGCGGGCGGGTCGGTCCTCGATACGCGGACAGAACGATCGAGTTGTACGTGACATCGACATCGCACTGAGCCAAACCGTAGGTCGCTGCGATGAACTGAACCTGTTCGGCGGTGTCCATCGCCGCCGTTCCCGATGCGAGGAGCACCTCGCCGACCCGAACTGCCAGGTCGAGGACTTCGGCCACCACTGCGTCGTCGGTCAGGTCGATCGGTTGTAGAGGCGCGGGTGCCGACGTGACCGTGTCCAGCGTGGCCTGGCGGTGGCCGGTCAAACGGTCGAGGGCCTCGGCGAGTTTCGACATCAAGGGCGGCGCGTCGGTGGTCGACTCTGCGGGGTGCTCATGGGGCCCACGGTATCTAATGTGACCCGCGCGCGGCCACCGTGACGGCTTGGATATGATGGCTCCGCAAAGATCGTTCGCGGCGACGCGTGCGACTTCGCCTCCTTAGCTCAGTGGTAGAGCACTCGCCTTGTAAGCGAAAGGTCGTCGGTTCAATCCCGACAGGAGGCTCCAATACAGAGGGCGTCCACCCGGCAATCAGCCGAGGGGCGCCCTTTTTGGTGGTGGACCTAGTTGGCGGACGGCCTGGTGTCGTGGGTATCCGCGTTGGCCTGGCTCGGGTTGATCGCAGCGGCGATGTGTTGTTGCGCGACTACACGAAGTTTGATGTTGCTCGTCTGGGATTCTTGGATGAGGAGCGAGAAGGCGTCGTCGGCGGTGACGTGTCTGGTGCCCATGATGATGCCTTTTGCCTGCTCGATCACGCCTCGGGATTCGAGGGCGAGTTCGAGGTCCCTCGTGCGTGCTCGGGCAAGCTCGAGTCGATGCGAACTGCGCAACGCGAAGTACGCCGTGAGGGCAAAGAGTTCGATGATTGCAGCGTCGGCATCGGTGAATCCGTACTGGTCGCGGCTGTACAGATTCAGTGTCCCGAGCGGCTGCCCCTGTCCGGGGAGTGGTGCGGAGAGGAAGCTCGATACTCCGGCACGCCGCGCCTCACCGGCAAATTGCGGCCAGCGACGGTTGGCTTCGCTGGAGTGTGCGTGCACGACACATGAGGCGTGGGCGGATTCCACGGCGGGCCCGACTCCGAGCTGAAATTGCAGCTCGTCGACCGAGTGGACGAGATCGTCGGTCGCGGCGACGGTGCGATGGGTGGAGTCGGACTCGGCGACGGTGATGCCGGCATGGTGGGCGCTGTCGATAATGTCCACGGCATGGTTGCAGATTTGCTCGAGGAAGTGCCCGTCATCTGTGTGCTTATCGGGTTGCGCATAGAGTGAGCGCAGGGCGTCGGTGGTTGCCCTCAATCGGGCTGGAAGTACGAAAGTGCCTGCACTGTAACCGGTTCCATGGCAAATATCGGCGTGTGGCGGCGTCATAACTTGCACACCCTTCTTCCAGGCCCGCAAATTCGGGTGATTTGTCCCATTCTCGCACCTGGATACCTGGTCTGCAGTCTGTTTAGTCGCGGAACGAGTGGATTGCCGTCGGATTCGTTACCTTTGTCACGAATCAGACATCGAGCATATTGGCTGGTGACGTTTGGCGACGCGCAGAAATGGGTATGCGCCAGTTCGCTCTAAATCTGTTGTGCTGCAACACATCCGTAAGAAGTTGCGACTGTAGTACAAGATTCTTCGTCAAGTCCCCGGATGCTCCGTGCATGGCCTATTCTCAGCGCCAGCGCACAAACTTGTACGTGTAACCCGAAGACAGTGAAGGGGATACGACAATGAATGGACTTATTGCCGCATTGAACAGCGGATTCACCCTCGGCCTGGCGAACACGATCCTGACTTTCGGCGGAATTATCGTCAATCTCAATATCGTGATCAATAACTGACTCCGCGAAACTACTCTGTTATGCAGGTAAGAACCCGTTATGCGGGTTCGATGCCTACATCGGATATCGGCCGCTCGCTCTTGCCTTTGAGCCATCGGTTGGGGAGCTTTCCGGCAAGTTCTCCGAGTGGGCCCACCGCAGCACTCAGTACCGCGACGGTGTCCTGAAGTATTTCGATGCTCGCACTCATGCGTTCGAGGTTGGGGGCCAATGACGTCAGAGTGTCGGAAAGGGCAACAATCTGATCGAGTGGACCACCCTCGGCGATAAGTCTTTCGAATGCGCCGTTCTCTGCGAGCAGCGTTTCGAGGATTCCGTTTTCTGCCAGTGCGCGATCGATGACGCCGTTCTTTGCGGTGAGGCGCTCCACCGCGCCGTCCTGGGCCGTCAATCTTTCCAATGGGCCGTCTTCGGCCGTCATCCGGTCGAGTAGCCCACCGGGTGCAAGCAGTCGCTCCAACGCGCCGTCCTCGGCGAGCACTCGGTCCAGCGGGCCGCCCGGCGCGAGCACGCGTTCGAGCGGGCCACCTGGAGCTAGAAGGCGTTCGAGTGTTCCGTCCGGTGCAGTCAACTTGTCGACCGGTCCGCCGGGGGCCAACAGTCGATCGAGTGGCCCGCCGGCGGCGAGAGCCTGCCCGATGGGACGGTCGTCCGCTGTCAGTGACGACAACTGTTGAATCATCTGCAACGGCCCGCGCGGATTTGCCAGGGATGCCGCGCCGACCGTCGTGGCGCCTGGGTTCGAGATGACAACTCGTACGGTTGTCACCGTCAGTTCGGCAATACCCAGGCTGATTTCTGCGGCGGCGATGCCCGCGCGCACGGGTAGCGTGAGTATCTCGACCAGTCTCATTGAATAACTGTAACCGGTCACACACAAATACTCGCCCGGATAATACGAGCGTCAGTGCAGAAGAACGTCAGTGCAGAACCTTGAGGCCGACCACTGCTCCGATGATGACCAGAATCAACAGGACTTTGACGATCGACGAGGACTCGGTACCCGTGATCATGGCGTATCCGACGGTCAGCGCGGCGCCGATGCCGACCCAGATTGCGTACGCAGTGCCGATCGGAAGCGTCCGCATTGCGTACGCAAGACCGGCCATGCTGACGATCAGACCGAGTATGAACACGATGGTGGGTGACAGCTTGCTGAATCCATCGGATTTGCCCAGTGCGGTGGCCCACACAGCTTCGAAGATTCCGGAAATTACGAGCACGATCCATGCCATGACGAACACTCCTAACACCGTCTTGTCGCTGGCCGGGTACGGTGTGCTCGTCCGGATGTCGTTACCGACTCACTTCACGATAGCAACGGAACGCAGGTCGAAGGCTGATTCGGGCGGTCAGACCAGTCACATCCGAAACGGTTCACAGGAACTTCCCAGGGAACACGCAGCGTGAATCCAGTAGGAGGGGAGAAGATCGTTTTTGTGACCGACAAGCCAAGTGAAGCCCGCATCCTCGTAGTCGACGACGAGCCAACCATCGTGGAGTTGCTCTCCGTGAGCCTCCGTTTTCAAGGTTTTGAGGTTGCCACCGCATCCAGTGGCGCCGAAGGACTCGACGTGGCGCGGACATTCCGTCCCGACGCGATCATCTTGGACGTCATGATGCCCGGAATGGATGGCTTCGGACTGCTGCGACGGTTGCGTGCGGACGGCGTCGACGCCCCGGTGCTTTTTCTGACGGCGAAGGACGCGTTGGACGACAAGATTACCGGCCTCACGTTGGGTGCTGATGATTACGTGACCAAGCCGTTCAGCCTCGAGGAAGTGGTGACGCGGTTGCGCGTCATACTGCGCCGAGCAGGGCGCGGAGTTGCGCCGGAGCAGTCCCCTCGGGTTACGTTCGCGGACATCGAACTTGACGACGACACGCGTGAAGTGTGGAAGAACGGAGAGCTGGTATCGCTGTCTCCGACGGAGTTCACTCTGCTGCGGTACTTCATGGTCAATGCCGGCACTGTCCTGAGCAAGCCGCGCATCCTCGATCACGTCTGGAACTACGACTTCGGCGGCGAGGTGGGTGTGGTCGAGTCCTATGTTTCCTACCTTCGACGCAAAGTCGACACGGGTGAGACTCCGTTGATCCACACGTTGCGTGGCGTCGGGTACGTGATGCGCGAACCTCGGCGATGACTTCGCAGTTGCAGACCGAAAAGCCTTCCTCGGGAGGGCGATTCCGTGTGCATGCGCTTCCGCTCCGATTCACGCTTGTGGCCGCACTACTCATTCTGGCTGGAATGGGTTTGCTCGCATCCGGAGTGGCGGTGACGTCTGCGCTCGAGAACTCGCTGACGCAACGTACCGATCGGACTCTGTACGAGGCCATCGACGGTTGGGCAAAGCCGCATTCGCGAGATGTCCAGCCGCCCAGCGCCGTCGGCCCGAATACCCGTCCGCCGAGCCCGTTCTTCGTGCGCACGGTGACTGCGGACGGAAAAATCATCACCCTGAACGACCAATCGTCGTCGACAACGCCGGACCTGTCTGTCGACGCGACGAACGGGCCGGTCACGACAGGTTCGACGGACGGTTCGGATGTGAAGTGGCGTGTGCTCTCCACTGTTCGAGACGGAACAACCACCACAATCGGCGTCCGCATGACGGATATCGAGCAGACTGTCGACGACCTGATCGGTCTCCAGTTCGGGATCGGTGTGGTGGTGTTACTCGTACTCGGCGGTGCGGCCTACTTCGTCGTCCGTCGTAGTCTTCGGCCTTTGGTAGAAGTTGAGGAAACTGCAGCAGCCATTGCCGCGGGCGATCTCCACCGACGTGTTCCAGAAAGGGACGATCGTACCGAAATCGGTCGATTGTCGGTGGCGCTCAACGGAATGCTGGCCCAGATTCAGCGGGCCTTTGCTGCAACGGAGGCGTCGGAAGAATCGGCACGCCGCTCGGAAGAGCGTATGCGACGTTTTGTCGGCGATGCGAGCCATGAATTGCGCACTCCGCTGACTACCATCCGCGGGTTCTCGGAACTGTATCGCCAAGGTGCCATGACGGATACGGCCACACTGATGAATCGCATCGAAGGGGAAGCGTCGAGGATGGGCTTGCTGGTCGAAGACCTCCTGATGCTCGCGCGACTCGACGAGCAACGTCCGCTGGACAACAAGACGGTGGATCTCCTTGCCGTTGTGGCAGATTCGATTCAAGCGGCGCGGGCCATCGCGCCCGGTCGGAGCGTCACGCTGGCGATGACGGGTGGGCCGGGGACCCCCGAGGTTGTCGGGGATCAGGCCCGCCTGCGCCAAGTAGTCGCGAACCTGGTCGGAAATGCAGTCAAGCACACTCCGCCGGACGCTGAGATCGTCATTCGATTGGGGACTACCGAAGAGACTGTGGTCATCGAGGTTTCGGATACCGGCCAAGGGCTCAGTGAGGAAGACGCGGCACGAATTTTCGAAAGGTTCTATCGCGCGGACACGTCCCGCACGAGGGAAACCGGCGGTGCGGGTCTCGGTCTGTCGATCGTGTCCGCGTTGGTGGAAGCACACCATGGAACCGTCTCGGTGACCAGCGCGCCCGGCGAGGGTGCGACCTTCCGGGTCGAACTGCCTCGCGAGCCCCACGAAGACTGACCTGGAGAGAAAACTGTGTAGCATCCACTGCGCAACACCACTCGAACGTCGTTGGCGCCAGATCGGTCATGAGGTAGTTCCGGGGCGACAAGATCGTGAAAACTGCTGCCGCCGAAGGTGAAAAAAAGAACGATTACCTGCGTTATCTTCGAACAAGTCCAGCGACAGGCACTTCTCGACGAAGTTGCACGCTTGTACGAGACAAGTGGTAATCGACGTTCGGCGTGTCGAGTGCCACACGCGGAGTGCGCGACCCACCGCTGCCGAGTTCGCGGAAAGTCCGGTCAGGCGACGTAGGACTCGAGGCGGGTTCTCACCAGGGTGTCGATGTCACTGCGACGCTTCTCCGAGACCACACCGGCAAGGAGCAGTACGAACAACTCGTCGATGCGCTCCGAGAGATCCGCTCGACGCGTCAGCACGTTCGAGACCATTTGCACGCCCGTGAATGTCGCCGTGACAACACGACCTACGGATTCGGGTGTGACGTCTTGGCGGATATCGCCTTCTTGCTGTGCGATGTCGGCCAGCCTTTGAAGTTCTCGAATCCAGGTGAGATAGGGCTCGAAGGGGCCGTCGGCAGTATTGAGCTCCAAGGTGAGTCGGATGCCGGCGCGAACGACTGGATCGGAGATCAATTGTCGAGCGATCTCGTTGCAGACCATGATGACCTGCTCCAATGCCGGGGCGCCGGTAGACGCAGCTGCAGAGAACGATGCCAGGGAAATGCGATGCTGCTCGTCGATGACGGCCTGGGCAAGTTCGTCTTTGGAGGAGAAGTGAAAGTAAACCGCGCCCTTGGTCATCCGTGACGCGGACACGATGTCATTCATGCTGGTGCTGCCGTACCCAGAGATTTCGAAACGGTCAGCCGCGCCGCGGAGAATCTGCTGGCGACTGATTTTGGCGCGTTCCTGCATTGCTTCCGTTCCTCCGAATGGTCCCAACTGGTGTGTCCCGTTGGGCGCTGGTCCTGCGACCAGCGCTCAACGGTAGCAGCGAAACTCGTTGTTGTGCGACAACGTAAACGGACTGTTCGGAATGTGGAAGTGCAGGTCACCGTCAATAAACGGAATAAAGTGGACGGCCGCAACACTGGATCGGACATTGCGGCAACTCTCACAGTTAACCGTCAGCGCGCTGAAACGTTGCTCGTATGTCCGATTTCGCGAAGTGCTGCCTTCAGACGTGCTTGGGCGTCTTCGAGAGATTCAGGCGACGGCGACGGATCGGCGCCACTGATGTCGAAATTTCCCATTGTGTATGCGGGAAAAACATGGACGTGCAGATGCGGCACTTCCAAACCGGCGATCAGGAGCCCGGCGCGCGGCGCGTCGAACGCTTTGCGCACGGCCTGTCCCATCGTGCGTGCAACTGTGGTCACTTTGGCAAAAAGTTCGGGATCGACGTCCTGCCACTGATCTACCTCGGTACGAGGAACTACCAGTACATGGCCCTGTGTCACCGGCGCGATAGTAAGGAAGGCAACGACGTCGTCGTCCTCCCACACAAAACGGCCAGGTAGGTCCCCGTTGATGATGGCGCTGAATACTGAAGGCATAGGTCAAAGGCTATCCCGCACAGTGTTTGGCAGGAAACCCGTCGGTTGGCAGGAAAGCTCGTCGTCTGGGAATCTGGTTGCCAGGAAACTCCCAGCCCGTGTCCAGAGTGATCACGGCGTAGCGGGCGATTCTGAGACGCATGACGACAGAAGCCATGCAGACCGTGGGCACCACGGACGCTGGGGGACGTTCCACGACGGCGGTAGTGCTGGACGTGGTGGTCCCGGTGTACAACGAGGAAGCCGGCCTCGCCACGTGCGTTCGGCGGTTGCGCCACCACCTACGAACCCACGTTCCCTATCCGGCGCGGATAACGATCGCCGACAACGCCAGTGTCGACGGTACATTGGCAATCGGACACTCTCTCGCCGAGGAATTCGACGACGTCCGAGTTGTGCACCTGGACGAGAAGGGGCGGGGTCGGGCGCTGCGGCAGGTATGGAGTGCGTCCGACGCCGACATTGTCGCGTACATGGACGTGGATCTCTCCACCGATCTCAATGCATTGATGCCGCTGATCGCACCGTTGGTGTCCGGGCATTCGGATATCGCGATCGGATCCCGGTTGGCACGTTCGTCGCGGGTCGTTCGCGGCCCCAAACGTGAGTTCATCTCACGCAGTTACAACCTCATTCTCCGCAGCGCACTGCACGCCCGGTTCTCCGACGCCCAGTGCGGATTCAAGGCGATGCGCCTCGATGTTGCGCGCCAACTGCTTCCGTTGGTGGAGGACACAGGATGGTTCTTCGACACGGAACTGCTCGTATTGGCCGAGCGGTCCGGGATGCGAATCCACGAGGTACCGGTGGACTGGGTCGACGACCCCGACAGCCGAGTCGACATCGTTGCCACCGCAGTTGCCGATATCAAAGGAGTAGTGCGCGTGGGCCGAGCACTGTCGAGCGGATCTCTGCCGCTGGCGGACCTTCGGGCAAGCTTCGGACGGGAGCCGCTGGTTCCCGGTGTGCCACGCGGGATGGTCGGGCAGTTGGCCAGGTTTGCCGTTGTCGGTGTTGTCTCGACCCTGGCCTACGCACTCCTGTACCTCGCACTGCACTCCGTGATGGGTGCCCAGTGGGCCAACGCAGTTGCACTGCTGGTGACTGCGGTCTTCAACACCACGGCCAATCGTGCCTTCACCTTCGGTATTCGAGGTTCGGAAGGTTCCGGGCGCCATCAGGCACAAGGTCTGCTGGTATTCGCGTTCGGGCTCCTTCTCACCAGTGGATCGTTGTTCGTGCTGCATTCCGCGGCCCCTGACGCATCCAAACATATCGAGCTGGCCGTCCTGGTCATCGCCAATCTTGTTGCCACAGTGAGTCGATTTATTGCACTTCGCTGGGTATTCCGTTCCGCACAACCTGTAGGAGTTACTCGATGACCGCCACTGTCGAACAGGAGAGTGTCGTCGCGCCGCTTCCCGAACCGCCACGTTCCGTGCGCTGGGAGCCGTGGGCTTTGGGTGCGCTTCTTGTGGGTACCGGTGTTGCCTACATCTGGGGGTTGGGAGCTTCCGGTTGGGCGAACTCGTTCTATGCCGCTGCGGTGCAAGCTGGTTCGGTGTCGTGGAAGGCTTTCTTCTTCGGCTCTTCGGACGCGGCCAACTCGATTACCGTCGACAAGCCGCCGATGTCGCTGTGGCTCATGTCGTTGTCCGTGCGCATCTTCGGGCTCAGTTCGTGGGCGATGTTGGTGCCGCAGGCGTTGCTCGGTGTCGGTTCGGTCGCGCTGTTGTGGGCTACCGTTCGCCGGTACTTCGGCGCCGCCGCGGGACTCCTCGCTGGGCTGGTTCTGGCGCTCACTCCTGTTGCCGCACTGATGTTCCGGTTCAACAACCCCGACGCGCTGCTGGTTCTCCTCATGATCGCGGCAGTATGGGCGATGATGAGAGCCGTCGAAGACGGCCGAACCCGGTGGCTCGTGCTGGTCGGTGTGTTCTGTGGCTTAGGCTTCCTGACCAAGCAGTTGCAAGTCATGCTTGTCGTCCCGCCGTTGGCGTCGACCTACCTGATCGCGGGTCCTCCGAAGTTGGGCAGGCGGGTTCTGCAACTGTTTGCCGCACTCGGCGGTCTGATCGTTTCTGCCGGTTGGTGGTTGGCGATCGTGGAACTGTGGCCGGTTGATTCGCGTCCGTGGATCGGCGGTTCGCAAAACAACTCCATTCTCGAATTGACGCTCGGCTACAACGGATTGGGCCGATTGAGCGGCAACGAGACCGGCAGCGTCGGCGGGGGTGGAGCGGCACCGGGTGGCGCAGGCGGCGGTGGCGGCATGTGGGGTACCACTGGCATCACGCGGCTTTTCGAATCGGCCCAGGGCGGCCAGATAGCCTGGCTGATTCCGGCAGCACTCATTTTGCTTGTTGCCGGAATCGTAGTGCGGGGTAAGGCACCTCGTGTCGACACGCAGCGCGCGTCGTTCATCGTGTGGGGTCTCTGGTTGCTGGTAACCGGACTGACCTTCAGCTTCATGGCCGGAATTTTCCACGCCTACTACACGGTCGCGCTGGCCCCGGCGATTGCCGCGCTGGTCGGATCGGGCTCCGTGCTCTTGTGGCGTCGCCGCGAAACTGTGTGGGTTCGTATCGTCCTGGCTGTTTCACTGGCGGCAACTGTGGCGATGGCATGGGTATTGCTGGGACGCGCACCGTCGTTTGTCCCGTGGCTGCGGTGGACCATTCTTGCGGTCGGCATTGTTGCCGCGGCGGCGATGCTGATTCCCGCGATCACTCGGGGACGACTGGCAGTAGCGGTGGTACTCGCGGCGCTGTTCACGGGACTCGCCGGGCCGAGCGCCTATGCGATCGACACGATCAACACTCCGCACACCGGTTCGATAGTCTCCGCCGGCCCCAGTGTTCAAGGTGGAATGGGTGGACCGGGTGATGGTCGCGGGGGATTTGGTGGAGCAGGCGACGGTGGCACCCGACCTACTGGCGGCGCGGGCGCCACCCGACCTACTGGCGGCGCGGGCGCCGCAATGGGTACACCGCCCACCGGAATGGGTCAGGCCCCAGGTGCCGGCGCAACCCCGGGAGTTGCTGTCACGCCGGGGACTGCAATCGACGGCGCTCGAGGTGGCATGGGCGGTTCGGCAGGTGGGCTCCTGCGGGGCAGCACCCCCGGTGCGGCTGTGGTGGAGAAGCTCGAGGAGAACGCCGACCAGTTCACCTGGGTAGCGGCGGCAATCGGGTCGAACAGTGCGTCGGGATACCAACTCGCGACGGAGTCTCCGGTCATGGCGATCGGCGGCTTCAACGGTAGCGATCCGTCGCCGACGCTCGAGCAGTTCCAGCAGTACGTGGCGGACGGGAAGATTCACTTCTTCATCGCAGGCGGCGGAATGGGCGGCGGTATGAACGCCGAAGGAACGGCCACCGCGATCTCGACATGGGTGACCGAGAACTTCACGGCGACCACAGTGGATGGAGTGACTCTCTACGACCTGACGGTCTGACACGCGCCGTCGGCAGGGTCGCGCAGTCCGGTCAACCCGATCGGACTGCGCGACCTTGTTCTGTCTTGTGTACCGGGAACCCCCAGGTGGCACACGCTGCGAGACGCACCGGTGTGGGGCCGTAGTCTGTTCACGTGCGCGTACTCGTAATCGGCTCCGGAGCCCGTGAACATGCCCTCCTTCTCTCTCTTGCTCGCGATCCAGGTGTCACGGCCCTGATCTGCGCGCCCGGTAATGCCGGTATCGCCAAGATCGCCGAGCAACACCCGGTCGACGTCGCGTCGGGCGAGGCTGTCACTGCGTTGGCGAAAAAGGTCGAGGCAGACCTCGTTGTCATCGGTCCTGAGGTTCCGCTGGTGCTCGGTGTCGCCGATGCGGTGCGAGCAGCCGGTATCGCCTGCTTCGGGCCTTCTGCCGACGCAGCCCGCATCGAAGGTTCCAAGGCTTTTGCCAAGGACGTCATGGCTGTTGCCGGTGTCAAGACCGCTCACAGTGAGATCGTCGACAATCCCGCCAAGCTCGACGAGGCCCTCGATCGTTTCGGCCCCAACTGGGTGGTCAAGGACGACGGACTGGCCGCTGGCAAGGGCGTCGTAGTTACGACCGACCGCGGCGCAGCGCGTGACCACGCTGCCGAACTGCTCGAGAGTGGCCACCCGGTCTTGCTCGAATCATTCCTCGACGGACCCGAGGTGTCGCTCTTCTGCCTCGTCGACGGAGAGACGGTTGTTCCATTGCTGCCCGCGCAGGATCACAAGCGCGTCGGCGACGGTGACAGCGGACCCAACACCGGCGGCATGGGTGCGTACACCCCGTTGCCGTGGTTGCCGGACGAGATGGTCACGCAGATCGTCGACGACGTCGTGAAGCCTGTCGCCGCGGAGTTGGTTGCACGTGGCAGCGGTTTCACCGGCCTCCTCTACGCCGGCCTCGCGATGGGTGTCAACGGACCGGCCGTTGTCGAGTTCAACTGCCGATTCGGTGACCCGGAAACGCAGGCAGTTCTGGCGCTGCTCGAAACGCCGCTGGGCGGATTGCTCAACGCCGCGTCCACCGGCACGCTTGATTCCGTTGGTCCGTTGCAGTGGCGCGACGGCAGTGCCGTCACAGTCGTGATTGCCGCAGAGAACTACCCGGCGACGCCGCGCACAGGTGACGTGATCACCGGAGCGGACGCCGAGGGCGTTCTCCACGCCGGCACCAAAAAGCGTGAGGACGGCGCCGTGGTGTCGGCCGGCGGTCGTGTGCTGAGTGTTGTCGGAGTGGGTAAGGATCTTGCCGAAGCCCGCGACGACGCCTACGCGAAGATTGCACTCGTGAAGCTTCCCGGTGGGCATTTCCGAACCGATATCGGCCTCGGTGCCGTCGAGGGGCGTATCGCTCTTCCCTGATCCACATCTTCCTTAAGTGACCGGTGAACCGTGTGTTCACCGGTCACTTTTGTTTGAAATGAACGACTGCTCGATGTTACCGACGGGTATTGCTCATCGGAGTTGTTCGGGAACGGTATATCTCTGCGCGGGGGCCAACCGAACAAGAAGGAGTCACTTGAGCATTCGAGCTGGATCCAAGGACCGATACGCGCGTACCACTTCCGGGCTGACGCGTAGAAACTTCCTTGCCGCAACAGGATTAGCTGTAGGCGCTGCCGCATTGTCTTCGTCGTGGACGACGGCAGCGGCCTCGCCCCGACGGGCGCTGAGTGACGGTGACCGCGTTCCGGCCCTGGTGATAGGTAGTGGCTACGGCGGAGCAGTCGCCGCACTGCGATTGACGCAGGCCGGTATCGACACGCACATGGTCGAGATGGGCCGATCCTGGACCACCCCGGGATCCGACGGTAAGATCTTCTGCCCGACGCTCTCGCCGGATGGTCGTTCGTTCTGGCTCAGAGATCGCACAGTACAACCGGTTTCGCACTTCTCGGGCGGTTCGATCGACAAGAACATCAGCCGATACGTCGGCGTTCTCGACGCCGAGGACTTCGGTGGGATCAAGGTCTACCAGGGTCGCGGGGTGGGCGGCGGATCGCTTGTCAACGGCGGAATGGCGGTGACGCCGAAGCGCAACTACTTCGAGGAAATCCTTCCCGGTGTCGATTCCGAAGAGATGTACTCGACCTACTTCCCGCGGGCCAACGCTGCGCTGGGTGTGAACAATATCGATCCTGCCTGGTTCGAGTCGACCGAGTATTACGCATTCGCGAGAACCGGCCGGAAGACCGCCGAGAGATCAGGTTACACAACAACATTCGTTCCTAACGTCTACGACTTCAACTACATGAAGCAGGAGGCTTCGGGGGCGGTTGCCAAGTCCGCCCTGGCGTCCGAGGTCATTTTCGGAAACAACGCGGGCAAGAAGTCCCTCGACAAGACCTACCTCGCGGCGGCGTCGGCAACCGGACGCCTGACGATTTCCGCACTGCACGTCGTGACCAGTGTGTCGCCGGCAGCAACCGGCGGTGGGTATCAGGTAGTGATGAACCAGATCAACGAGCAGGGAAACACCGTCGGAACCAAGACGGTTGTTGCCGACAAGGTCTTCTTTGCAGCGGGAAGCATCGGAACCAGCAAGTTGCTCGTGTCGATGAAAGCGCAAGGGCAACTTGCGAACCTACCGGGAGCCGTCGGCCAGGAATGGGGCCACAACGGTAACGTGATGGTGGCCCGCGCCAATCACATGTGGGACGCGACAGGGGCAAAGCAAGCGTCGATACCGGTGATGGGTATCGACAACTGGGCCGATTCCACAGCACCTGTATTCGCGGAGATTGCACCGTTCCCGGCCGGGACCGAGCTATGGGTGAGCCTGTACCTGGCAATTGCCAAGAATCCCGAACGTGCGCAATTCCAGTTCAACTCCACCACCGGCAAGGTTGGACTGAATTGGCAACGCTCCCAGAATCAACCGTCGATCACCATGGCCAAGAAGGTGTTCGACAAGATCAACAAGAAGGAAGGCACTATCTATCGCACCGATCTTTTCGGTCCGGTCCAGACGTGGGGCGATCAACTGACCTACCACCCGCTCGGCGGGTGCGTGCTGGGTAAGGCGACCGACAATTACGGCCGGCTTCCCGAGTATCCGGGACTCTATGTCATGGATGGCTCCCTGGTTCCAGGCAACGTCGGTGTGAATCCGTTTGTCACCATTACCGCTCTGGCGGAACGGAATATCGAGAACATCATCGCGAACGACATGCACTAGCTCAGCAGCAATGTGCACCGGGGCATGTTTCTGCCCCGGTGCACACGTTGGTTTTTCAGGCCGCTGTTGGCGGTGTGTTCCCGGGAACGGGAACTTGATACGGATCCACGGACATTGGCGGATAGAACCGGGTTTTTCGGTCGTCTCCGATGTCGACTCGCCACTCGGTGTGATGCATCATCCGATGGTGGTGACCGCACAGCAGGATCAGGTTGTCGAGGTCCGTTGGGCCGTCATCGAGCCAGTGGATCAGATGGTGGGCGTCGCACCAGCCCGGTGGAGTGCCGCAACCGGGGAAGGCACATCCGCCGTCCCGAACTGTCAGGGCCCGCCGCTGCGGGACGCTGGCAAGGCGTGCCTTCATGCCGTGATTGAGCGGAACACCGTTGCCGTCGAGGAGGATTCGGGTGACCTCGCAGTCGCAGGCCAGCATTCGGGCGGTGTCGAGGCTGATGGGGCCGGCCCAGTTGGTGATCGCGTACCCGAGTTCCTCGGTGGAAGGCAACATGTCTTTGAGGGCCTGAAGATCGGTCATGTCTTTTGCGGTGGCGGTGATCGTCAGGTGCGGTTTCACGCCGCCTTCGACGGGACCGAGGCCCGCGGCTTCGTAGCGGCGCAGCATTTCGCAGAATCCGTCGACGCGTCGAAGTGCCGGGGTGCGTTCGTCTTTCACGCCGTCCTTCTCCGGGGTGGGCGCCGAGAGGGCGGACAGTAGTGCGATGAGACGGGCGCCGTTGACGGCGTCGAGGTCACCTTTCACGCTGACTCGCCCGTACAGTCCGCGGGAGGCGTAGAACTCGTTGAGCTCGGAATCTTCACCGGCCGGCACTCCGTCGGCACGGTTGCCGTACTGCTTCTGAATCCGCCGGATCGCGGCGCGGACGGAATCGCAGTCGGTGACCTTTTTCGAGGCGAGGGTCAGGAGGATCTCGCGGGCTTTCTCGACGTCGGCGAGGCTCATGTTCTTGGGCGGGTGCTGGCAGAAGTGGGCGACCTGCCGCGCTTTCAACGCGTCGATGTCGCCGTCGTGAAAAGATTGTCCGACAACAGGTTCGAGCATGAACAACCGCGCCAGGCCGACAAGTTGGCTGCATTCACCGATCTCGAGATTCGTGGACAGGTGCAGCCACTGCGCGATGGCCCGGAATCCTTTGCCGCCGAGTGTGTCGCGGGTGAACATTTCCGTGATCATCACGACCATGCGGGACTGCATCTGGTGCCGGGCGCGCGCGAGGTCGAGTACCTCGGTCTTGAGGCCCTCGCCGTCGTATTGCCACGCCTCCCGACTGTCCATGAACTAATTTTAGTCGAAC
Organism: Rhodococcus sp. MS16; assembly: GCF_013277795.1. NCBI lineage: Bacteria > Bacillati > Actinomycetota > Actinomycetes > Mycobacteriales > Nocardiaceae > Rhodococcus > Rhodococcus sp. MS16. The sequence goes on along the minus strand of NZ_VBTM01000003.1, from coordinate 444,076 downwards.
ATAATTTCGATTCCTAGGGGCATATCGGACAGGTTTGACGGAGATTTGATCGAAAACCATGTATTTGCACTGCTATTCAGCTCTTCGGCGGGAATCGATAAGTTCAAAAGCTTGATCGGACAATGTTGTCGGTGAATCCGCGAGCGAATCAACCCCCGTGAAACGGAGTCACCAATACGCAGGGCACGGCGCGGGTGCTCTCCGAGTCCAAGGCATTGAGCACGTGCCCTGTCGCAACCCGTGATGCCGCAATGGCAAGATGGTCCGAGAAGTCCAGCGAACATTCATCCTGCACAAAGATATTCGTAGCATTAGGAGCCTCGGCATATCCACTGGTGTACGGGATCACCAGTTGGTCGTACCGGGTCATGATGTTGGTGTACGTCACGCTTGGCGCGTAGAGGCCTGCATAACTCCCTGCGTCACTCGCCCACAGTTTCGCCAGGAAATCTGACGCCGGAAGCCCTTGTGGGCAACCAGCGCAGAACGGAATCAAAGTCCGTGCGTCGTCGGGAGCCAGATCAAGGATCCACTGGCCGTCGCCGTTCGGACCAGTACCCAGAGTTCCCCTCCAGGCTGGACCCAGTGATACAAATTTATCCACAACGTGCGCTCCGCCAAAGTATTTGACGTAATAGTTGCCAACGAGGGTGCCCTCGGAAACGCCAACAATGCTGACCTTCTGCGCGCCTGTGGCAGTGCGAACACGCTCGACGAATTCCCCAACCTCTGCGGCGCTGTCCTCGAGTCGTCCCAGGCCGCCCACCGAATCGAACGGCGCCGGTAGGCTCGCGTTTTCCCCGAACGTCGGCGCAAAAACGCAGTATCCCTCGTTGGCTAGCAACGGTGAGATTGTGGTGAACATATTGAACCGGTTGGCACCCAATCCGTGTAGAAGAACCACAGGCTCTGGATGTGCGGCCGAAGGTACACAGTTCCAATCATTCGAGCCCGCCGCGGATCCGTATGGATCGCGGACCGAGTCCTGAACGAAGAGGTCATAGGGAACGGGATACTGAGGATCAGCTGTCGCAGTGGCACGGGATGAGCCGATCAGTAGTGCCAGGCCGGCCACCACAACCAGCATGGATCGAAACGCCGACATGCTCACCTCCGGCAATAGCGGACAATTGAATTCACGCTAACTGCCTTTGGTTGACAATGCGGAGGAATGATCAATACCTCTGGGTTATGGAATGACCTTGGCTTCAAAGGGGGTACGTGGCGTTTGCGACCCTCGCGTCATCGGTGGCGGGGGAGGGTCTGTCGTGTCGATGTCTTCCGGGGCGAGATGCGACAGTTCTCCGGCGATACGTTATTGATGGCCGCCGCGTAGCCCGTCGAGCATCAGGTCGAACACCGCGGAAGCGCGGCTGTCGAGCTCGACAGCGTCGATCCCGAGGTCGCGGGCGATACTCTCACGAAATATGCCGTATCCGAGATACGTTGCAGCACTGAGCGCGTGCATCACATCGCCGTCCGCGTCGGCAGGGAGTTCGCCCGTCTTCTTGTCCCGTTCGAGCGCAATACGAGTGGCGTCGAGACCCGGGAAGATCTGAAAGTCAGGATCCTCGTCGAGGGCGAGGAGCGCCTCGAGCTTGACGAAATCGCGCTTGGACAGGGCGATCTGCCACATGGCCCGGCGACGGTCTGCAAATGGTTGGTCCCAGTGCGTTTTCGGGTCCGGGCGATTGCCTTCGAGTAGTCGCATAATCGCGGCGCGCAGCAGTCCTCGGCGGGTGCCGAAGTAGTGATAGATCTGCCCGTGGTTGACCCCGGCCTCTTTAGCGACCTCGCGCAGCGTGATTCCTGCCAGAACACCATCGCGCTTGAGCAGTCGCAGCACTGCGTCGATCAGCTCGTTCTCGGTTTCTTCTCTGGTGCCTCGCGGGCGCCGGATGGGGGTCGAAGCATCTCTTTCGGACATGTTCTCCATGCTCCCAGCCTTCCTCGAAGCGTTCACGAGCACCGCTTGCCGTGACTCACTTCACAAGATACAGTCCACACCTACCAAACGTTAATAACGAACCGTTAATAGGTGGAACATGACCGAAACTGCGCTACCCCTCAAGGGAATCCGCGTCCTGGATATGGCAACGGTCCTGGCTGCGCCAGTGACCGCCACGTACCTCGGCGACTTCGGCGCCGAGGTCGTCAAGATCGAGGAACCCGGCACAGGTGACTTCATTCGTGGAGGCGGCGAGAGTAATTCCCTGCGATCACTGCAGTGGGTGCAAGAAGGACGAAACAAGAAATCGGTGACCGTCGACCTGCGCACCGAGCGGGGTCGTCAGCTGATCCGTGGGATGCTCCCGCATTTCGACGTGATCGTGACGAACTACCGTCCCCCCACACTGGAAAAGTGGGGATTGAGTCCCGAGACGATGGCCGAGATCAACCCCCGCGCAATCATTGTGTGCATCACCGGCTACGGCCTGACCGGCCCATATCGTGAGCGGGGCGCATTCGATCGCATCGCGAGCGCATTCTCCGGACTGACCTACGTCACCGGAGAACCCGAGCGAGACCCGGTGCGGTCCGGCTACTCGGTGATCGATTACATGTCCGCATATCTCGCCGCGTTCGCCGCCGTAACCGCCCTGTATCACCGCGACCAGCACGGTGGCCCCGGACAGATCATCGACCTAGGCCTGTACGAAGCAGGGTTCCGCGCGTGCGAGAACGCACTGCTGACCTACGGCGCTGAAGGACACGTACGTGAACGCGCCGGCAACCGCAATCTCGGCATCGTGCCGGCCAGTGACTTCGACACGGCCGACGGTCGCCGCATATCACTGCACGCCGGCACTGACGCCCTCTTTCGCAAGTTCGCCACGGTGATCGGCCAACCCCACCTCGCGACCGATCGACGGTTTGCCACGAGAGCGGACCGAGTCGCGAACCAACAGCACTTGTATCCGATCATCGCCGAATGGGTCGCTGGCCACAGACTGCCGACGGCGCAGTCAAGTTACTCAGCGACGCCGACGTCCCTGCGGCGCCGCTCATGAGCATCGCCGATATCGCGGCCGACCCGCACTATCGCGAACGCGGCACCATCGTGACCGTCGACGACATCGAATACGGCGAGCTGCCGATGGCCGCTCCCTTTCCCAAAATGAGCGCTACCCCGGGCACGATTCGCACTCTGGGGCCAGGCCTCGGGGAACACACCGACGAGATTCTGGCCCAGCTTCTACACCTGGACGACAGTGAGCTCGTTGGCTTGCGCGCCGACGGAGTCATCTGACGTCTGCGTCGAATTCTCGTAACCCACTGCCTTACAAGCTTATTCGATCACCGAAATGAACGACGCACAGAAAGTTGGTTCGATGTCCCCCATCTCCACCGTCCCTGACACCCTGAGGGTGATCAATCCGGCCACCGAGGAGGTTGCGGCCGAGCTCACAATTGACGGCGCGGACGAATGCGCTGCCGCCGTCGACCGCGCAACCGAGGCGCAGCGGGTGTGGGCTGCGATGGCCGGTGAACAGCGCAGCGAGCTGTTGTGGCGCTGGGCCCAACTGGTCGAGGACGACTGCGCCGAGCTCGGACGGCTCGATACCGAGGACACCGGCAAAGTGCTCTCCGATGCACGTGCTCAGGCCCGCCGTGGCGCCCGCCACGCCCGGTACTGGGCAGGCAAGGCAGACAAGCTTGTCGGTCAGCAGTTCGGCGATGTGCCCGGCCAGTTCTCCTACACGCGGCTCGAGGCCCTCGGTACCTATGTGGTGGTGCTGCCGTGGAACGCGCCGGCTCATTCGTTCATGGCGCGGGCCTGTCCACCTCTTGCCTGCGGTAACTCCGTCATTGTCAAGCCGTCAGAGCTCTCCCCGCGCTCAGCGATCCGGTTGGCCGAACTTGCCGTACAGGCGGGCATACCGACCGGCGTTCTCCAGGTGGTCGTCGGAGGCGGCGCCACCGGCGGCGCCCTGTGCTCGCACCCGGACGTGGCCGGGATTTCGTTCACAGGGTCCGTCCCGACCGGACAGCACATCGCCCGCGCGGCCGCCGATACATTCAAAAAGCTCACCCTCGAGATGGGCGGAAAATCGCCGATCATCGTATTCGACGACGCAGACCTCGACTCGGCTGCTCGCGCAACGGTCCTCGGCATCTTGAACAACGCAGGCCAGGTGTGCGCCGCCGGCAGTCGGCTCCTCGTCCATGCTTCTATCGCGAAGGATTTCGTGGCAGAAGTGGCCGCGCGTATGAGCAAGGTGCGTGTCGGTGATCCACTCGATCCGCAAACACAGGTCGGCCCCGTCGTCAGCAGCGGTCAGCACGAAAAGATCCTCGGATTCCTTGACACCGCGCGCAGCGAAGGAGCGCGGATCGTGCTCGGCGGCGACCGGGTGACAACACAGCAACGTGGGTTCTACATCGCCCCGACGCTGATCGACCAAGTCGACCCTGCGATGACAGTCGCGAGCCAAGAGATCTTCGGTCCGGTGCTCAGCGTGCTGACCTTCGAGACCGAGGCGCAGGCACTCGAACTCGCGAACGCCACAGAATTCGGGCTCTCGTCCTATGTGTGGACCCGCGACCTGGGTCGGATGATCCGGATGAGCGAGGGAATCGAAGCCGGTGTCGTGCACGGTAATTCGAATCTCATGCTGGACTCGGGGCTGCCGTTCGGCGGTTTCAAACAGAGCGGTCTCGGTGGCGCCTATGGCGATGATGCGGTCTCTGGCTGCACCCGAACAAAACGCGTCACGCTTCGTACCGCCAATACCCCCCTGCCCGGGCCGTGGCCGGGAATCTGACGTCATCCCTCCCACCCCAACTTTGGAGACCACTCATGCCAATGAACACCCGCATCATCGTCCAAGACGCGACCGACGGCCCCCTCGCTCTACGCGAGGTGACGCTGCCCGACCCCGGCCCGCATGACGTTCTCGTGCAGATCCATGCCACCGGCGTGTGCCAAAGCCAGCTGTTCTGGATGCACGCCGATCACGCCGAACCGATGTTGTTCGGACATGAGGGGTACGGCACCGTCCTCGCCACCGGATCCGCCGTCACCCACATCGCGGCCGGCGAGGCCGCGATGATCACGTGGGTGCCCCGCACCGACGACCGCATTCCCACCCGCGCTTCGATCGATCTTCCCGACGGACGCACAGCTCACTCACCCAACGTCTACACCTGGGCCGAACACGCACTGGTCGACGAACTGTATGTAATGCCGTTACCTCCCGAATCGCGTGAGGACGTCGTCTCGGTTGTCGGCTGTGCGGTTGTCACCGGTGCGGGCGCCCTCTGCAATGCTGCCCCCGTCGAACCCGGCAACACGGTCGCGGTGTTCGGCGCCGGTGGAGTCGGCCTGTCCGCCGTCGCCGCTGCATCGATCCGTGGCGCGTCACGCATCGTTGCAGTCGATCTCGATGCCGAAAAGCTCGCCTTCGCCAAACAATTCGGAGCCACCGACACCATCGATGCTTCGGTGACGGACAACCCCGCCGCAGCTATCGTCGAACTGACGGGAGGGGTCGACATCGCCGTGGACTGCGTCGGGCTCACCTCCACCACCGTGCAAGCCCTCGACAGTGTGCGCGCCGGTCGAGTCGGCGGTCGGCGAGGTGGCACGGTAGTCCTCGTCGGACTCCCCAAGGGCCTCACCGAACTCAACCTCGCCGGTCTCATCGGCGGTCAGAAGCAACTTGTCGGAACCACCGCAGGCGGCTGCGGCCAAGACGACATCGGGACGTTCCTCGACTGGCACACCGAAGGCCTGCTCGATCTCAACACGCTCGTCACCAACCGCTACATCCTCGAGGACATCGACCGAGCTGTCAGTGACCTCGCAGCCGGCAGAGTTCTCGGCCGCGCAATAGTCACGATGTGACGGGCGTTCAGAACCAGGTGTCATCACCGCCAAATTCCCTGTCGCTCCGCGACTTTCGAAAAGAAGGTTAGAAAAAGATGAGACGACCGTCTCTTGCACGTGCAGGCACCATGTTCACTGCGTTGGCAGCTACCGTGGTGCTGCTTTCCGGATGTGCCGCTACCACTGATTCGGCGACCGATGCGTCCGGTGTGACGTCCGGCCTGGTCGGCAAACAACCAGACGGCGGCGAACCTACCTCCGGTGGCACGCTGTCCTATGCCACGCTCTCCGGAATCAGCAGCCTGGACCCGGTCAACCGCCAGGACAGCGGGGCAACCGGAGGTAGTGAGATGGCCGCCATCTACGACCTGTTGATTCGCTACGACACGGACGCCAAGGAATACAAGCCCCAGTTGGCGCAGTCTCTGGCAGTGAATGGCGACAACACCGTCTGGACATTGAAGCTGCGACCCGATGCGAAATTCAGCGACGGTACCCCTCTCGATGCGGACGCGGTGCAATGGAGCATCAATCGCTACCTGGAGAAGAACGGTCTGCAGACACAGGTATGGAAGGCTTCCGTCGCAGACATGACATCACCGGACCCGGCGACGGTGGTCTTCACCCTGAAGCAGCCCTGGAACGAGTTCCCGATCATGTTCACCACCGGACCGGGCATGATCGTCGCGCCCTCGTCCATGGCGACCGGGACGTTCACCCCTGTCGGTGCAGGGCCGTTCACCGTGGAAAAGTTTGCATCCCAGGAAGAATTGGTTCTCGCGGCGAGTTCGACTTACTGGAACGGACAACCTCGCCTGGCGAAGTTGCGCTTCCCGGTTATCCAGGGCGAACAAGCCAAACTCGAAGCGCTCCACAGTGGCGGCATCGACGCAGCGTACGTTCGACGATCAGAGGCCGTCCACAACGCACTGGCTGCCGGCGACATCGGCTACATCCACACCGTCAGTCTGGGAACCATCGGTCTGATCAACCAGCGAGAGGGCCGCGCAGCATCCGACGAGCGAGTGCGCAAGGCGATCGTTGCCGCGATCAACCCCGCCGTCTACAACGAGCGGGCCGAGGACGGCTACGGCATGCCCGGTAGCGACATGTTCCAGTCGTGGTCCCAGTGGCACGGCACGGTTGCAGCTGCCGGCTACGATCCCGAAGCCGCGAAGAAATACCTCGCCGAGGCCAAAGCCGACGGCTACGACGGCAAGCTCACTTACGTCGGATCGAACAGTGCCGAGACCCAGCGAAATGCCCTCGCCTACCAGTCCATGTTGCAGGCCGTCGGGTTCACCGTCGAAATCTCTTACAGCCCAAGCATTACCGACCTGGTCAAGAGACTGTATGCCGACCACGACTTCGATGTCGCTCACGGGGGATTCAGTGTTCTCGAGGAGTCGCCGTTCGTGAGAATGTACGGCAATTTCCACAGCGAGTCCCCGTCGAACGTACTCGGCTACAAGAACGCGGAGATGGACCAGCTGCTCGCCCAACTGCAGACTGCGCCCAACGACGCCGACCGACTCGCCGTTCTCGAGAAGGTCCAAACCCTCGTCAACGACACGGCGCCCTTGGCCACTATCGGTGCCGGTAAGGTCCTCGTCACGTGGAGAAAGAACGTGCACGAGATCACGCCGAGCGCGGACGGAATCATGCTCTTCGGGAACGCCTGGCTCGCTGCCGATTCCGGGTCGTGAGCATGCCGCCACTTCACCCTTTACCCGCAGTCCGTCGGTTGCCCCCGGACAGGGAACGCCTGAAAGACACACCGCAAGAAATGAACTGGTTCCTGATTGGGATTATCCGAATAGGAACCTGAGCGGCAAGAGCTTGGACCCGGTGTTGCATCGGGTCCAAGCCTCTGGGGCGGTGCCTGAACCTGCTGGTGGCACATCGTCGACATGATTCTTCATGCCGTGTTCACAACGTGCGATATTCCGCAGCAGCAATTCTCGGGTCCGCCGAAGTCGACGGTGTGAGGGCGTCGTGTTTCGGGCGTGATCGGTTGTCGAGATACCGGAACGCCGCGCCGCCGATCGTGACGGCGAAAGTCGCGAGAGCTGCGCCGGCAACAACATCGGTGAGCCAGTGCACGCCCAGGTACAACCGAGTGAGCGCCACGACAAGAGTGACAACGACAGCCACGAGCATCAACAGCCGTTTGACTGAAGGTGTGTGCTGCATCGCAACAAGTAGAACAACGATGCCGATCAATGCCCCAGTGCCCGTTACATGTCCGGAGGGAAAGGAATGATCGGTCTCGAGGAGAACCTGAGAAGCTGTCGGGGGTCGCTCGCGAGCGACTACGGCCTTCATCACGGTGCTCGCCACCGCGGCCGAACCGACGGTGCCGACTACGACGATCCCGGGAATCACCGAGCGGGCCTGCCACGAAAGAACGGCGCCGGCTCCGATCCCGAGAATTGCTGTCGCAACTGGACTTCCGAGATCGGTCACGGCCACTGCAATCTGGTTGAGTCCGTGGCTTCGATGCGCGATCATCCATTCCGTCACAGGGCCGTCGAATCGGGACAACCACCCGTTGTGCATCACGGCAACGGAGAGGGTTACCAGAGCGACGATCAATCCGGTTGCGCGAATGACGCTCGATCGCAGCGTCGACGCCTGGTAGATCGAACCGAAAGCGAACAGAGCGGAAGCCAAGACGACAGCAGTCACAGCAATTTCTGCGCTGGAGCTTTCGGTCAGCACTTCGGTGACCGCGGTTCGCACGGCCGAGACAGTTGCAGGCATAGCCCGAAGTCTGCCGAGACGATGCTGAAGAAACGCTGAATGCACATTCGGTAACAGTGCGGGATCTGGTCTACTGGTTTCGGTATCGACGGAAATGGAGCCTGTGGTGCGAGTGCTGGTGGTCGAGGACGAGGTGCGCCTGGCTGAGACGATTCGGCGGGGGCTAGTGGCCGAAGGCTTTGTGACCACTGTCGAACACAATGGTGACGACGGGTTTGTCACTGCGTGTAGCAACGAGTTCGACGTGATAGTTCTCGACATCATGCTCCCCGGGAAACACGGTTACGACATTGTGCGTGACCTGCGCGCGCGTGCGGTCTGGACTCCGATCCTCATGTTGTCGGCGAAAGACGGGGAATACGACCTGGCCGACGCATTCGACCTCGGTGCCGACGACTACCTGGTCAAACCTTTTTCCTTTGTCGTGCTTCTCGCGCGCCTGCGCGCTCTGGTACGGCGCGGTGCTCCACAACGCCCGACGGTACTGACCGTTGGCGACCTTGCGCTCGATCCAGCTCGCCACCAAGTGAGCCGGGGTGCAACCGAATTGACGCTCACACCACGCGAGTACAGCGTTCTCGAATTCCTGATGCGGAACAGCGGAGTTGTCGTGACGAAGCGCGAGATCGTCAGATCCGTCTGGGATATCAATTACGAAGGCGACGAAAACATCGTCGAGGTCTACATCGGATACTTGCGTAAGAAGGTTGACGTACCGTTCGGGAAACACAGTATCGAGACGGTGCGAGGTGTCGGGTACCGATTTGTGAGCGAATCGGACTGAAGGTCAGTCTTCGGTCTTCGGGATCACAATCTCGAATCTACTTCCACCACCGAACCTTTCACTCATTGTGATAGTTCCACCATGCGCGGCGGTGATATCCGACGCGATGGCCAATCCCAGGCCGGTGCCGCCACCCTGCCGCGAGCGCGGGGAATCGAGCCTGACGAACCGGTCGAATATTCGCAGACGTTCGGCCTCGGGTATGCCCGGTCCGTCGTCCTCGATCACGATGTGTGCGCCGTCCTTGCTGTGGAAGCAGTGCAGCCACACCTGCGACCCAGCATGTCTGATGGCATTGTCGACGAGGTTGCGCACCAACCGGGTCAGCGAACGTGGGTCACCGCTGACTCGAACCGGCGCAATCTCCACTGTCACTGTGAGGCTCGAGATCCCGGCGATTCGGGTCTTTTCGGTGAGAAGGATGTCATCCAAATCGACATCGACTACGGCCCATGGGTGTTCGGCGTTGCTCTCGTCGGAACGGGCAAGTGTCAGAAGGTCGTCGATGAGTTGGCGCATTCGACGGGCCTCGGGCAGCAATGCATCTTCGATCAAGGCATCGTCGAGTAGTTCGGGGCGTCGATGTGCAAGTTCGAGAGCAGTTGTGATGGTGGACAACGGGCTTCGAAGTTCGTGGGAGGCGTCGCTGACAAACCGTTGCTGTGCTTGTGCGCCTTCGTCGAGGCGGGCCAACATGTCGTTCATTGTCCTTGCGAGGCGGGCAATCTCGTCGTTTCCCGACGGAACTGGCACTCGTTCGCCGCGGCTTCCGCTCGAGATCGACGCCACCCTGGATCGAATACGTTCCACGGGGGCCAGTGCTGAACCCACGAGGCGGTACGTCGCGAAAGCGGCCAACCCGAGAACAAACGGTCCCACCACCGCCAAAAGTATTGCCACAGCGGTCACTACGGATTCGACGGGTTCTCGGTCCGCCCCGACAAAGACGGTGACAGGCCCGGTAGGTGTCGCGACGCCGCGGCCGATAAGCCAGTAGTCGCCGTTGTCGTCCACTTCGACGCGACCGAGCGACGCAGCGTCTCCGGGTTCGAGCGTCTTTTGGGAAAGTCGTTGGTTTCCGGTACCGGGGGACTGCACCAGAACTCGATGATCCGGACCGACGATCTGAACGATCCCGACCTGGCTGTCCGTCGAGAGCAAGGACGGATCGAGATCGGCTGCGCTTTCCGCTGTGAGTTCCTGTACGAGTTGAGTGGCGCGAGTGTCCGCGGTGTCCTGCGCCGACAGTTGAAGCGAGTGTGCGAGAAGAAGTATGAGCGCGCACCCCGCTGCTACCAGGCAGAACGCTATGACCAGCGTCGACGCCACAGTCGAGCGGATACGAACACTCCACTGTGAGGGATGGAGAATCGACGACGCGAAGTTCATGCCGTCCAGTCTCGCCCAGGGAAGGAAGTATGCAAGATCCTTCTCAGCATCCTTTCAACTGAGGATCACTTATCGTGTGGTGTCGTTGGTGTCCGATAGTCGGGGGATTGCAATGGGAAACGTGCCAAGTGGTTCGCAAGACCTTCGTGTGGTCGGTGAGATTCAGGTGGACGAAGACGGCTTCTTCGCGTTGGTGAACGCTTCGACCTACGAGGGTTTTGTGGACGAGGACTGGAGCCTGCCGCAACTGTTGGAGCATTTTGCGGCCGCGCGTCGGCTCGCGTCGGCATTTGTTGTATTCGTGGGCCCGGAGGCCGATGGCACAGCGGTGAATGTCAGGCTCGGTCACCCGAAACGTGTTCCCGACGACGGCGCATCTGCCCGGATCGATGTTACCGATGGAGTGCTTTTTGTCCCGTCGTTCACGGATCTGACGATGGCGGCCCAGTTCGCGGACAGCGCTGTCGTCGAGCATCCGGAGCGCACCACTCGGGTACACGTTCCGGGTGGAACTTACGAGATCCTTGCTTGGCGAACTGGGGAGTCGTTGCATGTCTCGCTGGAGCGGGTGGGTGAGCAGCCTCTTGCTGTACCGACAGATCAGTGGGATGGCACGATTGCGTGGTTTTCCGCACAACTCGGAAATTAGCGTGGTTGAATCGAAAAATGTTTTAGGAGAGAGTGATTCGTCGCTAGGTTTCGAGGTGGCGTAGGGAGCTGTCGAGCGTGCTCATGAGTTGGGCAAGCCTGTTCTTCCCTATCGGGGCAGTCGGGTATCGCCCGAGGACGTCGACCAGCACAGAGGTCGCGCGATCGCAGGTCGACTTTATGGACTGTGCTGCGGCGGCTTCATCGCCGCCCGCCTCGAGTTCGGCTACTCGGGCGGCACACGCCGCCGCTCGCAAGATGTGGCCGACTTGCGTCGCTCTCGCGATGGGGTGCAGGTAGGCAGCAGCTGCGGCGTCACCGCAGGCCCGTGCCGCGAGCTGCCCGGCCTCGCTCGTGATCTCCTGTGCAGCCCGGTGTGCATCGAGGGCGGCGACGCGCTGCAAGATCGTTCTCGGCGCTCCGTCGGCGAAAGCCCGTGCGGCGTCGAGTGCAGCTCGCGGGCGTGGGTCGTCGGGTGCTTCGGCCTCGAAATAGGGCAGTAGCTGCTGAGCGCTTTCGGCGGCGAAGCTTGCGACTGTGCGTAACTCGTCTGCCGTCAATGGGAAGTCGCTGTGTGCCTGTGTCATCGCTTCGATTCTCTCAGGTGGCTTTCCGGACCGTAATGCTACTGATCGAGAACCCGCTGACACCCGATTGCCTGTACCGACTACCGTCGAGGTGTGCGCTCAGAATCTCGTCGATCGAACATCCAGACTTTCCACGTCATGGACGTGTGGAAAGCCGCCACCGAACGTCAGCGGACTCATGGTGACGTCCTGACGCTGGCGGCCGGCCAGCCGTCGACGCCCGCGCCCACCCCGGTGCTGGCCGCAACGCGCGAGATCCTCGGCACAGAACTGTTGGGATACACCGAGACGTTCGGCATTCTTCCGCTTCGTGAGGCCATCGCCCGGTACCACGCGCAGAGTTCGGGAATCACCGTCGACGCCGATGACGTCGTTGTCACCACCGGATCTTCGGGTGCATTCACCTTGCTGTTCCTGGCGGCGTTCGACGAGGGCGATACCGTCGTCGTGGCGCGTCCAGGCTACCCGGCCTACCGCAATACGCTTGCGGCGCTGGGATGTAACGTCGTGGAACTCGATTGTGGCCCAGCTACCAGGTACCAGCCGACCGTCGAGATGCTCGACGCGCTGCCGACGCCGCCGGCCGGACTGATCGTTGCCAGCCCCGCCAACCCGACGGGTACCGTCATCGCACCCGAAGAGCTTGCCGCGCTGGCGAAGTGGTGCGACAAGAACGGAACATTGCTGATTTCCGACGAGATCTATCACGGCATCGGCTACGGAGACCAGCAGACGTCGAGTGCCTGGGAAACGTCCCGCGAATCCGTGGTCATCGGCTCGGTGTCCAAGTACTTCTCCATGACCGGGTGGCGTCTCGGCTGGATGCTGGTGCCCACTTACCTGCGTCGCCCGCTACAGAGACTGGCGTCGAACATGACCGTGTGCCCGCCCGCAATTTCGCAGTACGCCGCAATCGAAGCGTTCTCGGCGGAAGCGAAGATCGAGCTGGACGGCCACGTCGAGCGGTACGCGCTCAACCGTGAACTTCTGCTGACAGGCCTGCCGAAACTCGGCATCACCGAACTTGCTCCTGCGGACGGCGCTTTCTACGTGTACGCCGATATCGGACATCTGTGCGGCGACGAGGGCGCAACTGCCTGGTGCTCGCGGTTGCTGACAGATACCGGAGTCGCGCTTGCGCCCGGAATCGACTTCGACACTGTGCACGGAGATCGGATGGTTCGCCTCTCGTTTGCCGGTGCCACTGCGGATATCGAAGAGGCGCTGCGACGCCTCGAAACGTGGCTCACGTAACAATCAACAGGACGTTCGGGCTGTTTTCCGGTGCCGACACTGCTGAAACTGGCACGATGGAAACGTGTCGGGAGCCGCAACACCCAAGGGAGCAAAACGCCGCCAAGCGTTGGTGGCGTCTGCTGCTGAACTTTTGCTGGAAGGTGGATTCGACGCGGTTCGTCATCGCGCGGTCGCTACCAGGGCCGGTCTTCCGCTGGCCTCGACAACCTATTACTTCGACTCGCTCGACGATCTCATTGCGTGTGCCGTCGAGTTGAACGGTAATGCCGACATGGATGCGGTTCGGGCCCGTGTTGCGGCGGTGACTCAGCGTCGCCGGGGCCCGGAGTCCACCGTCGACCTGCTGGTGGAGGTTCTGCTCGGCGAAGACGAGAAGCGGCCGGAGAGCCGAGAACGATTGATCGCGCGGTACGAGAGATTTGTGGCGTGCGCCCGCCACCCGGCACTGCGTGAAGTCCAGTTGCGATTGCGCGCGCAACTGGACGAGGCGCTCACCGAGGCGTTGGCACGGTCGGGTCGCACCAGCTCGGAAGGGCAGTTGCGACGCCTTGTTGCGATGGTCGACGGCGCCATGATCTCGGCCCTGGGGGAGTACGACCCCGATCCACGTGGATTGGCGCGCGGAATGCTCCTCGAATCCATCGACGTGATGGCCCCACCTGCGTAGGGGTAACAGCACTGTTCACGCACCGTTAGACTGAGGCCTCGTGAGCCGCATCCCGAATGTCCTTGCCAACCGTTACGCCAGCCCGGAGCTTGCAGCTCTGTGGTCTCCCGAGCACAAGATTGTGCTCGAACGACAGTTGTGGGTGGCGGTGTTGCGGGCACAGGCTGAGCTGGGCATCGACATTCCGGCCGACGCTATTGCCGATTACGAGCGAGTCATCGACAACGTCGATCTTGCGTCCATCGCGGATCGTGAGCGCGTCACCCGCCACGACGTGAAGGCACGTATCGAGGAGTTCAACGCTCTTGCCGGTCACGAGCAGGTTCACAAGGGCATGACCAGCCGCGACCTCACCGAGAACGTCGAGCAGTTGCAGATCGTCCGCTCACTCGAGCACGTCTACAGCCACGGCATCGCCGTCGCCGCCCGTCTGGGTGAGCGCGCTGCCGAGTACTCGTCCATCGTGATGGCCGGACGCTCGCACAACGTCGCAGCTCAGGCGACGACATTGGGCAAGCGTTTTGCTTCCGCAGCCGACGAACTGCTGGTCGGTTTGACCCGGCTCCGTGAGCTGATCGACCGTTACCCGCTGCGCGGAATCAAGGGCCCGATGGGCACCGCTCAGGACATGCTCGACCTTCTGGACGGTGATGCGGCGAAGCTCGAGCAGCTCGAGACTAAGGTTGCCCAGCACCTCGGGTTCACCAACGTTCTCACCAGCGTCGGCCAGATCTACCCGCGCTCGCTCGATCACGACGTCATCTCCGCGCTCGTTCAGGTGGGCGCAGCGCCGTCGTCGTTCGCTCACACCATCCGTTTGATGGCCGGCCACGAACTGGTGACCGAAGGCTTCCAGCCGGGCCAGGTCGGCAGCTCCGCGATGCCGCACAAGATGAACACCCGCTCGTGCGAGCGCGTCAACGGCCTACAGGTCATCCTGCGCGGCTACGGGTCCATGGCTGCCGAGATGGCGGGCGCTCAGTGGAACGAAGGCGACGTCTTCTGCTCCGTCATTCGCCGAGTCGCATTGCCTGACGCATTCTTTGCCATCGACGGCATGTTCGAGACGTTCCTGACCGTGCTCGCCGAAATGGGCGCGTACCCGGCCGTCATCGAGAAGGAACTGACCCGCTACCTGCCGTTCCTCGCAACGACGCGCGTGCTCATGGCAGCAGTTCGCGCCGGTGTCGGACGTGAGACCGCGCACGAAGCCATCAAGGAAAATGCTGTCGCCGTGGCACTCGCGATGCGTGAAGAGGGCAAGGAACCCGATCTGCTCGATCGCCTGGCTGCGGACGACCGTCTTCCCCTGGATCGCGCTGCCCTCGACGAGGCACTCGCGGACAAGGCGGCCTTCATCGGTGCTGCGTCGGCTCAGGTCGACGCCGTAGTGGCCGAGGTACAGAAGCTTGTCGACGCCAATCCTGAAGCTGCGGCATACGCGCCGTCGCCGATTCTGTAGGGGCTACCCCCCGTGCGCCTTTCTGGTAGTGGCCACTGCCGAAAAGGCGCACAGGGTCGAAGACCATGAACTGCATCTTCTGCTCCATCATCGCCGGCGAAGCCGAGGCAAGTGTTGTCTACGACGACGCGAATGTACTTGCCTTCATGGATATTCGGCCGTTCACGTCGGGGCATCTGCTGGTGGTGCCGAAGCGTCATGCCAGCGGATTGTCGACCCTCGATTTCGACGAAGGTGCCAGGATATTTGCAGTCGCGCAAAAGATCGCCACAGCGATGCGTACCGGACATCTGCCCGTCGACGGGGTGAACCTGCATCTCTCTGACGGAGCCGTTGCAGGGCAGGAAGTTTTCCATGTTCATCTGCACGTCATTCCGCGCAATCGGGGCGACGGTTTCGGGCTTCGTGCAATTCCGCGCACACCCACCAGGTCAGTTCTCGACAGTACGGCTGCTGTCATCCGAGACGCCCTGATCCAGTAGTTCACCCGACGTGGGTGCTTCGGGGACTTTGGTTATCGAGCTACCGTGGGGCCGACTGCTGGTGGTATCGCCGTTGATGCACATCATGGTTCTCGTATTTCCGCTTCTACGGTCCGCTGGAACCCTATTTCGATCGAAGTCGGAAACTGGGAGATATCACTCTGGTCCGGTGAGGCCGAAATATACCGCGGTTATCGAACGTAAACGGGCAATCCGGCAAATCGGTGTAACTGTGCGTCTGTCATCATCGAGATCGATAACGTGGTTTAAATACCACCGAGCTGGAGGATGATCGCGTGATTACAGTTCTCATCGCCGACGATCAGCAGGTTGTCCGTCAAGGGTTCGAGCTTTTCCTCACCGATCACCCTCGCATCGAGGTCGTCGGCCATGCGGCATCGGGATTCGAAGCACTTCAGCAAGTCCGATTGCTTCAACCGGACGTGGTTCTCATGGATATCCGCATGCCGCACGGTGACGGGCTGACTGCGACTTTCGAGGTTCTGAAGGAATTCCCGAAAACTCGCATTATCGTCGTAACGACGTTCGACCTCGACGAGTACGTTTTTGGTGCGCTCGACCTAGGCGCGGTCGGGTTCCTGCTCAAAGACACCGACCCGGACGATTTGGTGGACGCGGTCATTGCCGCTGCAGACGGTGGCTCGGTATTGTCGCCGAAGCTCACCCGCAGAATGGTCGCCGAATTCGCGCGTCGTAAACCGTCTGCCCCAGTCGAATTTCCCGACCACGGATTGAGCGTTCGGGAAATGGAAGTGGTCCAGCTACTTTCGAGTGGGTTGGGTAACGGTGAGGTGGCCGACGCGATGAAACTCGAACTGAGCACGGTGAAATCGCATATCGGCAATATCTGCCGGAAACTCGATGTCCGCACGCGGGTGCAGATTGTCATCTGGGCGTATCGGAACAATATGGTGAGAGATTCACGGGTTCGATAAGAGCACGTGGTGTCCGCCTCCGCGAAGCGGCGACGAACACCACGTGAGAGTGCACTTATCCGAGCAGCTTTGCCTTCAGCGTTGCGATAGTCGACCGACTGAGTCCGAGGCCCTCGGTCAGGTAGCGGTCGATGGTTCCGTACGAGGATTCCACTTGATCGAGTCCGGCTTCGATGTAACCGGCCTCGACTCCGAGGAGAGGCTCCATATTGGTTGCCACTGCCGGACCAGCCACGCTGGAGATGTACGCGAGTGTTGCCTTGATGCTTTCGGTCGAGTACTCGTTGGTCAGCATGTAATCACTCATGATCGTGGCGCGGTCGACGCCGGCGATGCTCAGAAGCAACATCGAGGCCCAGCCGGTGCGGTCCTTACCGGCGGTGCAGTGAAAGACCTGTGGCCCATCAGTTTCCGCGAGCGACGTGAGCAGTTGAGTGAATCCGGCCCGTTCTGCGGTGCCCGTGACAAACGCGCGGTTTGCATCCTGCATCAACGACCGGGCTTCTTCGGGCGACTTGATCTGGAATGCCATCTGGTAGATGTCGCCGGCCAGGACCGGGATGTTCTCGTAAGCGACCCCGGCAGGCAGAACATCCGGCTTGTCGGCGATTTCGGCTGCGGTGCGCAGATCGTAGACCTTGGTCAATCCGAGTGACTCCAAGGCAGCCATGTCGGCGCCTTTCGGTGTGATGGCATTGGCGCGGTAGAAAACACCCTTGTTGACGTGTTGGCCGAAGGAGCCCGAGTACCCGGATCCGGTCCCGGCGACGTCGCGGAAGTTGTCGATGCCCACCAGACGCGGAGCATCGGCAACCTGCTGTGAGCTGCCGAAATCCAAAGAGCCGAAGTCGAGCGAGCCGACGGGCGGCTGGGGAGCAGCCTGGGCAAGTGCAGCGCCGCCGATCAGGAGACTGCTCGAGATCGCCAGTGCTGCGACGGCACGGACGCCGGTGTTGCGTGAAGTTCGTGACATGTGAAAGTCCTTCGTGGAGAGGGAATCTGAATTCGCGAGAGGCTCTGAATCGAGTGTGGACCCGCGAAACCCGCAAATTCGATGGGCCTCCCACCCAATGGGAGATCTGCTTCGGCGGGGTTGTCTGCAAACTGGCAGTTCATCAACTGTGACGGCGGCCTCTCGCGCACCGGGCCTGGCTAGTTGCATTATCCGGTTAAGCAGGGCAGACGGCTCCCCGGACGGGGAGTCTCTGTACCCGTCCTGGCTACCAGGGTTCTGTACGAACTGCGAACGCCCGATAGGGTGATAAGCGTGCGTCCTACACTTGATTCCTACACTCATCTGGCCGGTGGCAAGGTCCGTGACCTTTACACGATCGACGACGAGCACTTGCTGCTGGTCGCGAGTGATCGGATCTCGGCCTACGATCACGTGCTCAGCACGCCGATTCCGGACAAAGGCCGCGTCCTCACCGCGATGAGCGTGTTCTTCTTCAACGTCCTCGGCGGCAACAATCACCTCGCAGGTGAGCCGGACGACGACCGCATCCCCGAAGAGGTTCTCGGGCGTGCGCTGGTTGTGCGCTCGCTCGACATGATTCCCGTCGAATGTGTGGTCCGAGGATTCCTCACGGGTTCCGGTCTGGTCGATTACCAGAAGACCGGCGCGGTGTGCGGCGTCAACCTTCCGGAGGGCCTCGTGGAAGCGTCACGCTTGCCCGATCCGATCTTCACCCCGGCGTCCAAGGCTGCTCTCGGAGATCACGACGAGAACATCAGCTTTGATCAGGTAGTGGAGAAGGTCGGTCAGACGCTCGCGATTCAGCTTCGTGAGGACACCCTCGACGTGTATGCGCGAGCATCCAATTTTGCCGCTGATCGCGGAATCATCCTCGCCGACACCAAGCTCGAGTTCGGTCTCGACGGGGGCGGCAATCTCGTGCTGGCCGACGAGGTGCTGACACCTGATTCCTCGCGGTACTGGCCACTCGAAGGCTACGAGCCTGGCAAGGTTCAGCCGAGCTTCGACAAGCAGTTCGTTCGCGACTGGCTGACCGGCCCCGAATCCGGATGGGATCGGGCGTCCGATACCCCGCCGCCGGCTTTGCCGCAGGAGATTGTCGACGCGACCCGTGCGCGCTACATCGAAGCGTACGAACGTATTTCCGGATTGTCCTTCGCAGATTGGGTCGGTCCCAGCGCATGAGCCTCGTCCCGCCGGTCGCGAAGAAGGTTCCCACCGAACGCACCCATCACGGACACACGTTCGTCGACGAGTACGAGTGGCTGCGGGACAAGGACAACGCCGAGGTAGTGGCGTATCTCGAAGCCGAGAATGCGTATACCGAGGAGCAGACGGCGCATCTGGAGCCGTTGCGCGAGAAGATCTTCCAGGAGATCAAATCGCGCACCCAGGAAACGGATATGTCGGTACCCACCCGGATGGGTAAGTGGTGGTACTACGCCCGTAGCGTCGAAGGTAAGTCGTACAACGTTCACTGCCGTTGCCCGATCGCCGACGACGGTGACTGGACGCCGCCCAACTTGACCCCCGGGGTTGAACTGGACGGCGAACAGATCCTCATGGACGGCAACCTCGAGGCAGAAGGGCACGACTTCTTCTCTCTCGGCGCGTTTTCCATCAGCGAGGACGGCACCCTGCTGGCGTACTCCGTGGACGTCGTCGGTGACGAGCGGTACACGCTGCGGTTCAAGAACCTCGAGACCGGGGAAATCCTCGGTGACGAGATTCCCGACACCGCTCCCGGCGCAACCTGGGCACTTGATCACAGCCATGTCTTCTACATGACTGTCGACGAATCCTGGCGTCCGGACACCGTGTGGCGCCACAAGCTGGGAACGCCGCAGAGCCAAGATGTTTCGGTGTTCCACGAACCGGATGAGCGGTACTGGGTGTCGGTCGGTTCGACGCGCAGCGAGAAGTACCTGGTGATCTGGGTCGGTTCCAAGGTGACCAGCGAGGGCTGGATCCTCGAATCGGCCAACCCGGAAGGTGACTTCCGTGTGATCATTCCGCGTCGTGAAGGCGTCGAATACGGCGCGGAGCATGCCGTGATCGGGGGAGAAGACCGCTTCCTCATCCTCCACAACGACGTAGTGGACGGTGTGAAGGCCGAGAACTTCGTGCTGGTGGAGGCTCCGGTATCGGATCCGACGAACATGACGACGTTGATCGCGCACAGCGACGACGTGCGGCTGGAAGAAGCCGAGGCTTTTGCCGGCCACATCGTGCTGAGTTACCGCCGCGAGGCGTTGACCCGAGTTGCCGTGTGGCCGTTGACAGCCGACGGCTACGGCGAGCGTCACGAGATCGATTTCGACGAAGAGCTCTTCAGTATCGGAATGGGATCGAATCCGGAATGGGCGCAGCCCACCATCCGGTTGGGCTTCACGTCTTTCATCACTCCCGGTCAGGTGTACGACTACTACGTCGCCA
This sequence comes from Rhodococcus sp. MS16, assembly GCF_013277795.1. Classification (NCBI taxonomy): domain Bacteria; kingdom Bacillati; phylum Actinomycetota; class Actinomycetes; order Mycobacteriales; family Nocardiaceae; genus Rhodococcus; species Rhodococcus sp. MS16. The sequence continues at coordinate 423,839 of NZ_VBTM01000003.1, read as the reverse complement.
GCGGTGAACTGGCGCTGCGGAAGTCGCAGCCCGTGCTCGGCGATTTCGACGCGAAGAACTACGTGCAGCGACGCGATTGGGCAGTGGCCGAGGACGGTACCCGCATTCCGCTCTCGATCGTTCGCAAGGCCGGCGCCCCCGAAGGTCCGGCGCCGTTGCTGTTGTACGGCTACGGTTCCTACGAGGCCAGCATCGACCCGTCGTTCTCGGTTGCGCGGTTGTCGCTACTCGATCGCGGTGTTGTGTTTGTTGTCGCGCATGTACGCGGCGGCGGTGAGATGGGCCGGCATTGGTACGAGAACGGCAAGACTCTCACCAAGAAGAACACGTTTACCGACTTCGTCTCCTGTGCACGGCATTTGATCGATACCGGCGTCACCGCCGCCGATCGTATGGTTGCCGACGGTGGTAGCGCGGGTGGCCTACTCATGGGTGCTGTAGCCAACCTCGCACCGGAACTCTTTGCCGGCATTCTTGCGAATGTGCCGTTTGTGGATCCGCTGACGTCCATCCTCGACCCGTCGCTGCCGCTGACGGTCATCGAGTGGGACGAGTGGGGAAATCCCTTGCACAACAAGGCTGTCTACGAGTACATGCACTCGTACAGTCCATACGAGAACGTGGAAGCCAAGGACTACCCGGCGATTCTGGCGATCACCAGTATCAACGACACCCGAGTGCTGTACGTCGAACCGGCGAAGTGGGTCGCGAAACTGCGTGCCACCAAGACCGGCGACGCTCCACTACTTCTCAAGACCGAGATGAGCGCAGGACACGGTGGTGTCAGCGGTCGTTACGAGAAGTGGAAGGAAGTTGCCTTCGAGTTCGCGTGGGTCCTCGACACTGTCGGGGCGGCGAACTAGCTTCTGCGGTAACGGACCTGGGGGCGCCCAGCACGTCCGTATTCGGTTTCCCGGGTGAGCAGACCGTCGTCTGCCAGTTTTTCGAGGTAGCGCCACGCTGTCACCCGGGATACGCCGACGGAAGCGGCAACTTCTGCTGCGGTGAGCGGAGTGTCGGTATCCCGAACGCACGCCGATACGAGTCCGAGCGTCTGGGAGGCAAAGCCCTTCGCCGACGCGGCCCGATCGTCGGAGGTGCGTAGTGCGGCCATCGCGCGATCGATGTCGTATTGACTCGCTGCGGATTCGCCGGCGGGCAGCGCTGCGCGGTACTCCACGTACCGTTCGAGCTTGTCGCGGAATGCCGCAAACGTGAACGGTTTGAGCAGGTAGAGAACAATTCCGCGGGCAACGGCGGTTCGCACCACGTCGAGGTCGCGAGCGGAGGTCACCGCAATGATGTCGGGGCTCGGACGCAACCCACCGAGCGCCGATGCAACATCGAGTCCGCTTGCGTCCGGTAGGCCGATGTCGAGGAGCACCAGATCGATGGACTCACCGGCGGCGTGCGCTTCCGTGACCGCTCGCAGAGTGGCCTGACCGCTGTGAACCACACCGTGCACGACAAACCCCGGCACTCGCTCCACATAGGATCGGTGCGCCTGCGCGATCAGTGGTTCGTCGTCCACCACGAGTACCCGGATCACTGCTGTGCCTGCCGTAGCGGGATGCGCACGACCAGCATGGAACCCAGCCCAGGCTCGCTCACGAAGGTGCCGCCGTGGCGTTTCACGATCTGCGAAACCAACGCGAGGCCGATGCCGCGGGATCCGGATTTGGTGGAATATCCACGCTCCTTGGCCCTTTCGAGGGCATCGGGCGTCATGCCTGGCCCACTGTCGGCCACCGCAACCACCATTGTCGAATCCTCTTCCATGACCGTCACTTCCACCCACGGCTGCTCGCTGGTCCGCGAGGCGTCAATGGCATTGTCCACCAGATTGCCGACCAGTGTGACCAACTCACGGGACGTGAGCGGCGTGACCGCACCGAGTGCGGTGTCCTCGGTGACGGTCAACTCCACTCCGCGTTCGGTCGCCTCACTGAGTTTTCCGAGCAACAGAGCGGCCAGAGCCGGTTCCTGAACGGCATTGACGAGACGATCGATCAACTGCTGAGACAGCCGTAATTCGTTGGTGGCAAAGGAAACCGCCTCGTCGTATTTTCCGAGCTCCACCATCGTGATGATGGTGTGCAGGCGGTTGGCGCTCTCGTGGGCCTGCGAGCGCAGCGATTCTGCAAAATCGCGAACCGAATCGAGTTCGCCGAGAACATTCTGCAATTCGGTGTGATCGCGAATAGTCAGAACTGTGCCAATTCGCTTGCCCTCCCACTCAACCGGGTGCTGATTGACCACGAGTATTCGTTGATCGGTGAGATGGACCTGATCAGTGGCCGAACTTGCGTCGACATCCCGCAACGTGGCCGGAATCGAGGACAGATCGACTCGGCCTTCCGGTAGATCGAGAAGGCGACGCGCTTCGTCGTTGACTATGTCCACCTGAGCCGTCCCGCCCCGTCCCCGACCGATGACCACCAGTCCCTCACCGATGCTGTGGAGAACGGCGTCGTGATGCTCGTACATCGTGAGCAGTTCGTCGGGTGCCAGACCCAGGGTCTGACGTCTGATTCGCCTACTTACCAACAACGAACTCAAAACAGCTGCAATCAATCCCGCGGCAGCAATTGTCAGGATGGTCGGAATGCTCTGGGCGAATTGCTTGCTGATCTCCTCTCGGGTGACGCCGACAGCCACCAAACCGACAAGCGTCCCACTCGCGTCGTACACCGGTGTGACCGCGCGAATCGACGGGCCCAACGAACCTGCGTATGTCTCGGTGAACGTCTCACCTGCCAGCGCCCGGTCGATGTTGCCGGTGAACAATTCGCCGATCAGTTCGGGACTGGTATGGGTGTACCGGGTCCGATCGGGCGCCATCACCACGATGAAGTCGACGCCGGTGGCCATGCGAATTTTCTCGGTCTGCGGTTGCAGAATCGCGGTCGGGTCGTCGCTGGAGAGCGCCTGCGCGGTGGAGTCCGTCAAGGCCAGTGTCTCGGCGATCGAGCTCACCTGCCGACTAATGGCGTCGTCGCTGTCACCTCGCTCGTCCACTACGGCCAGTGCCGCTCCCGCACCGATGACCAGCGACAACAGTGCAAGCTGCAGCAGCAGGATCTGCCGGGCGACGCTCATGCGTCGGCGACTGCGTCGTTGGACCATCGGTTACTCCTGAACGTTATGAACACAAACTTCACGCCCTACACATTTCCAACAAGAATTCTCCACGAACTCGAGTGATCCCCATCACTTCACTGATTTCCATCAAAGGACATCCCCATGAGCGTCACGGCAACAGGGACAGTAAACGATTCACCCCAGCCGAAGGGCACTCCGGCGAAGCGCGACAAGACGCATTGGCTCTACATGAGCGTCATCGTCGCCGTCATCGGAGGCATTCTCGTCGGTTGGCTCGCGCCCGAATTCGGCAAGTCGGTCGCCGTGTTGGGCACATTGTTCGTTAGCTTGATCAAGATGATGATCAGCCCGGTCATCTTCTGCACCATTGTGCTCGGCATCGGCTCGGTGCGCGCAGCAGCCAAGGTGGGCAAGGTCGGCGGACTGGCGCTCGCCTACTTCATCGGTATGTCCACTGTTGCCCTGGCGATCGGCCTGGGTGTCGGTAATCTTCTCAACCCGGGCAGCGGCCTGAACATCGAGCCGAACCCGGCGTCCGTCGAGAAGCTCACCACGGCAGCGCACAGTGCCGGTGGAACGTGGGACTTCGTCGCGTCGATCATCCCGACGTCGTTGCTGTCGTCCCTGACCGCGGGCAGCGTGCTGCAGACACTGTTTGTCGCCCTGCTCGTCGGCTTCGCGATCCAGTCGCTCGGCAAGTCCGGTGAACCGATCCTCAAGGGCATCGGTCACCTGCAGAAGCTGGTCTTCAAGATCCTGACCATGATCCTGTGGCTCGCCCCGATCGGTGCCTTCGGTGCCATCGCCGGCGTGGTCGGCCAGACCGGACTGAATGCAGTGGTCCAGCTCGGAACACTGATGATCGGCTTCTACCTGACCTGCTTGATCTTCATCTTCGGTGTCCTCGGCACCCTGCTGCGCGCCGTCACCGGATTCAACATCTTCAAGCTGGTCAAGTACTTGGCCCGCGAATACCTGCTCATCTTCGCGACGTCGTCCTCCGAGTCGGCACTCCCGCGTTTGATCGCCAAGATGGAGCACGTGGGCGTCGAACGCTCCACCGTCGGCATCGTCGTCCCGACCGGCTACTCCTTCAACCTCGACGGCACCGCGATCTACCTGACCATGGCCTCCATCTTCATCGCCGACGCGATGGGTCAGCCACTCGCGTTCGGTGAGCAGCTCTCGCTGCTGGTGTTCATGATCATCGCGTCGAAGGGCGCAGCCGGAGTCAGTGGCGCCGGACTCGCGACCCTCGCAGGCGGCCTGCAAAGTCACCGTCCCGAACTACTCGACGGGGTCGGCCTGATTGTCGGTATCGACCGCTTCATGTCCGAGGCTCGCGCTCTCACCAACTTCTCGGGCAACGCAGTCGCCACGCTGCTCGTCGGCTCCTGGACGAAGACCATCGACAAGGAACGCGTCGTCGATGTTCTGGACGGCAAGATTCCGTTCAACGAGGCGACCATGCTGGACGACGAGGACGAAGCCGAACAGCACAAACTGGAAACCGCGCCGACTGGCACCCAGCAGTCCTTCGTGAGCCACCACTAGAGGTTTGACCCCTCCGCTGGAGCGGAACCCGTACTTCAGATCAGTGATCCTGGTCGGAGAATGACGAACGAGACCGTTGCACTCACCGTGCGGCGGTCTCGTTCCTCGTTCGTGGCAGGCTTTCCGTCATATCGATTCGCATTCCCGACATCAGTGGGTGCTGAAATCGCGATGCCGGAGCGGAGCACGGCTCATTCCCACAGACCGCCGTCCAGAATCGAACGTTTCCGACCGGCGCTAATGGTGCGAGACGCCTGACCTACCGTGGGGCCATGTGCCTTCACCTCGACGCAACCGCCGCGCTGTCGATCGCAGGCTGGGTTCGCGAAGAACCTACTCGATCGGCCTCTGCCCCCGTTCCGCAACCGCTGGTCGGCGCTTGTGATCAACTCATCGTGTGGGCGAGTTCGTTCTCCGTACTTGCCAGTTCCGACGACCAGGTGTGGTTTCTCTCGGCGGAGAACTATGCCGGCGGAGTTGGCATCAGCGATGAGGCCTTTCCCTGGGATGCGTTCCCGCACGAGAGTCTGGCGGTTGCTTCCGGGCCGGCTGAGCGCGCGGCGATCAACGCCTTCTGGTCCACTCACCTCCCGGTCCTGCTGTCGACACGCAATGGGTACGAGTACCTGGCGCTCGCACCGGACGGTCAGGTTGTCCGTGGGGGAGAGCCGGAGTTCGAGGAGGTCACCATCGTCGCCGCTGATTTCGACGCTCTGCTTCGGGGTGTAGCCGCAGGCGTCAGCACGGCAGACCCCCTCGCCGATGCACTGCTTGGAACAGTGGGTACTGCCCGGCCGGGCAGTGACCGGTAGCTCTAGCGGAGGCTGAGTTGATTGCTCGACTGTGTTCCTATCGAAGCCGCTGTGTCCGTCAACCGATCTTTTCTCGGACACTGAACGGTGAGAGAAGCCCGAACGGTAGTCCTCCACCCCTACGGAAGGGTTTGGAGGACAATGTTTTTGAGGGGTAGCCTGCACTGATGACGCGTGCACTGTCGGGAAGGTCAGCTGCCGAAGAACGAGTTCAGAGAGCCAAGGGATCCGGTGACGGGTGGTTCGCCCCAGTTCGGTCCGGGGATGACGTAGACGGTGAAGTAGCCATAACTGCCGCTGGAGGAAGTGGCGACGTCGCATTTCACGACCGTGAGCTCGGTGGGAAACTTTGTCCCGGAGGGATAGTCACAGGCGCCGAATTCCACTCCGGTGGGCATACTGGGAGTGGCCCATGTTACGTAGGCCCCGTCGTACGACCATCCGGCATCCATAACGTCCACAGTGATGTCGGCAGGCACTAGAGCTGAGCCGGTCAGGTTCAGGTCGGTCAGGTTCGCGCCGGTCAGGTTCGCGCCGGTGAGGTTCGCGCGGGTCAGGTTCGCTTCGGTGAGGTTCGCGCCGGTGAGGTCAGCGTCGGTGAGGTTCGCGCTGGTCAGGTCAGCGTCGGTGAGGTTCGCGTTGGCCAGGTTCGCGCCGGTCAGGTTCGCTTGACCCAGGTACGCGGAGTCCATGTTCGCGCCGGTCAGGGTTGCGTTGGCCAGGTTCGCGTCAGCCATGTAGGCGCCGTGCAGGTCAGTGCCGGTGAGGTCAGTGTCGGCGAGGTTCGCTTCGGTCAGGAACGCCCAGGACAGGTCCACGCCGGACAGGTCTACGCCGGACAGGTCCGCCCCATCACAATGGCTTCTGGCGGCCTCGTAGGGTTGGGGGTTGGCGATGTAATTTGCGCACCGACTGGCGAGGAATTCGGCGGCGGTTTCTGCTGACGCAGGTCCGACCGCGGTACCGAACGTCATGGAAGCGGCAAGCGTGATCCCGCCGACTAGGGCGGCGAGGCGGGCGCTACCAAGGCGAGTCCACCCAGAGCGAGAATCAAGAGTCGTCATCTATTTGGCCTTCACAATTTGGTCCCCGCGTGCGGCATGGCACCAGAAAGTAACCACTTCGCGAACATAACGGACATTTGGGCATCAAACACCCCGAAGCGGTGGCCCCTTTAGGTCACTCTTCGGCAATGGACTTACGTGGCCGGAAGTGCCCTGGTCGACATGTCGTACTGGATCACCGGCGTCGGATCGTTCGGTGGGCTCACCGTTCTGGACGACCTCGATCGAATTCTCGGAGCATCGACGTAGCGGTGGGCGAGATAGTCGCTAAGTTGGACATCATGACAACTCCAGTACAGAACATCGTGATCAACACACTCGGCGGTGTACCCACCTCGCTGGGCGAATACGGTGGCCGGGCCGTGCTCGTGGTCAACGTCGCGTCCAAGTGCGGTCTCACCCCGCAGTACGCGACGCTCGAGAAGCTGGCGAGTGAGTACGCAGATCGCGGCCTGACCGTGATCGGTATCCCATGCAACCAGTTCATGGGCCAAGAACCCGGCACCGCCGAAGAGATCGAATCCTTCTGCTCCACCACTTACGGAGTCACGTTCCCGATGATGGAGAAGATCGAGGTCAACGGCGAGAACCGTCACCCGCTGTACGCAGAACTCACCAAGACTCCCGATGCAGACGGCGAAGCCGGCGACATTCAGTGGAACTTCGAAAAGTTCCTCATCGCGCCGGACGGAACCGTCGTCAACCGTTTCCGTCCGCGCACCGAGCCGGACGCTCCCGAGGTCATTGCCGCCATCGAAGCGGTTCTGCCGCACAACTGACCACCACCTGCCGCCGGATGATCATCCGGCGGCAGTGTGTTGTTCACCCGGAGCTGCCACCATCAGAGGTATGTCTGCTGAACTGATCGTGTCAGTGTCCGGAATCAGAGACGAGACATGTTATCTCGCTGCGGGATTCGCAGACGAGATGGATGCAAGGGGAGTGCGGCTTTCCCTCCTCGTGGCACCCAGGCTCAAAGACAAATACCGACTCGCCGACGACGCCGTCACCGCTGCCTGGCTGCGTGAACGCCGCGAGCACGGGGATGCCGTCGTATTGCACGGTTACGATCAGGCGGCGACCAAGCGTCGGCGCGCGGAGTTCGCGACGCTGTCCAGGCATGAGGCAAAACTCCGTCTGCTGGCAGCAGATCGAGTGTTGGAGCAGGCAGGATTGCGCACCAGAGTGTTCGCTCCGCCCCGCTGGGTGGCCTCCACCGGAGCGATGTCGGTGTTGCCGGAGGCCGGATTTCGCTCGATGGCCGGACTCGGCGCCGTGCACGACCTTGCGCGAGGAACATCGCAGCGAGGTCGTGTTCTCGGAATCGGTGAGGGTTTCAAAGTCGAACCGTGGTGGTGCCGGGCCCTGATCCTCGGGGCCGGCCGTACCGCAAAGCGCGGCGGCCTTGTCCGACTGTCGATTTCGGCCAAGCAGTTGGGGAACGAAGGGCCGCGTCGGGCGATGCTCGACGCGATCGACCTTGCGCTCTTCCATGAAGCGGCATCGAATGTGTACCGGTGGAACTCATCGGCGTCGGAACTGGGCGCGGCGTAGATTGCCTTCATGGCAACTATTGAGTAGCTGGATTGGTCAGTTGAGTTCTCGGTCGCGCGCCGGAATGTACGTTCAATACCTTTTATGTGATCAGCGACGGTATTTTCGGACTCTCAACAATTTGCGGGCAAAGTGGACAATCATCCTCGGGGGTGTGGTCGACGCCTCGGTTCGGTGCTACGGTGCTTCCAGTTAATTTACCGCTAGTAGATCGGGCTGGGATACAACCATGCGCGCACGAGTGTTCTCGAAGTCGACTAATCGACGTATTGTCGCGGCAGTGGGCGCACTCGCCTGCGCGGCACTGGTACCCACTGTGGCAACTGCGGCACCGGTCGACCTGGGTTCGCTGTCCACTGGCAGCCTGGATGGCGGATCGAGCGACTCGGGCCAGGGCGCCCTCGTTGCAACCGTCGATGATCAGGGCTCGTCCTTGACGTTGCGGTTGGACAAGGTAGATCTGCGCGGCAAGGATTTTCGTATGGCCGTGCAGAAATCCGGTGGCGCCCTTGTTGATTCGGAGTTGCCTGCACCACGTTCGTATCTCGGAAGCGTCGACGGTCATCCAGACGCAGTTGTTGCCGCCATCGTCGACTCCACCGGAACCCTTCGTGGACAGGTGATCTTCGATCGAGGCGCCTCTATCGATTTTGTCGGCTCGTCGGTAGTGGGCCGTACCTCCGCGCCGACCGACGCGGCCCCCACATGGCCAACCGCTGCTATCGCGCCCGCGTCGGCTGCATCAGTGGGAAAAACCATGAAGCAGTTCGACATCGGATTGGATCTGAGCGGGGAGTGGTACTCCGCGCACGGCAACGGCAGTCCTGCAGTTGCATTGGATCGCGTCGAGGAATCCATCGCGCGAACTGCGGTGATCTGGATGAGGGACGTGGGAATTCGGCCGGTCGTCGGTCAAGTCGTGCTGCGGGCCGATGCAGCCAGTGATCCGTACAAGACCTCCTGCGAAAACTTTGATGCTCTCGAGAGCGAGTGGTCCGACAAAGTCGGCACCACCGTGGATCAGGCGACAGTAGTGTGCAAGTCCGGTGGCGGAAACGCCTACTACTCCAAGTTCCTCATCGATCACAGCTACGCGCACGTCGGCGCGGAAGGCGACGGTAACTTCTCCCGGGTACTCCGTCACGAACTGGGACACAATTTTTACGCCGATGACTACCACGGAGGTAGCGCGGAGGGCCGCACGATCATGAACGGCAATGATCTGGCCCGCTTCGACGGAACAGAATTTGCTGCCATCGTCGATGCCGCCGAGGTCGCGTCGGCTCGACTCGATGACCTGGGCCGGTACACCGCGACCGCGTTGCCGCCTTACGCAGCACTCGACACCGCAGAAGTTCGATCCGGTGCTACGGCCACGATCGACGCAGTCGCGAATGATCATGACAGCAACGGAGATTCGATCTCCGTGACCGGTGTCGAGGCAACGTCACTGCTCGGTGGCACCGTGAAGCTCGAAAACGGCAAAGTGGTGTTCAAAGCCGGAACGAAGACGGGCACCGACAAGATTCTCTACACCCTTACCGACGCGAATGGTGGGACAAGCACCGGCTGGATCATCGTCAAGGTGAAGGCATAGAAGAAACTCGCCTCGGAAAACTCCAGCTACGCAATCTCGACGTCGGACTCCTCGTCGAGCACCCGGAACTCGGTGCCGGCGGGGGCCATGTCGGAGTAACGACCGTAGAAGATGCCAGATGCCTCCTCGCGGAGTATGCCCTGATGAATAGGCACCGCGACACGAGGAGCTACCGCTCGGAGATAGTCGACGGCTTCCCAGATCTTCAACCACGGCGCAGCGGCAGGCAAAGCAAGAACATCAACGGACTGCTCGGGCACGACCAACGAGTCACCCGGGTGCATGAACTGTGCCGGATTGACGGCATCGCCGAGTAGGAAAGCAGTGTTGTCGATCATCGGCAGATCGGGATGAATGATCGCGTGCTCGCCGCCTGCGCCGGTCACCTGAACCTCACCGATGCTGAAGTGCTCACCCGCCCGAACGGCATTCCACCGGCCACCGAGCTTGGCCGCAGTTTGCGGATCGCTGTACAAAGCCGCGTCGGGATTCGCGTCGACGAGAGCGGGCAGACGCTCTGGATCCGCGTGATCCGGGTGCTGATGCGTTACGAGAATGGCGTCGAGGCCGGTCACGCCCTCGAAACCGTGCGAGAAATTGCCCGGATCGAAGAGGATTTTCGAACCGTTCAATTCGACAAGTACACAGGAATGGCCAAAATGTGTCAGTCGCATGATTTCGAGTATGCCTTTTACAGGTGGTGGGCGTCACCCCAGCTCTCACTCGATGCGAAGGTTCCAGACTGCGCCCGGTAAACTCGTCGATACCCGGTGTTTCACTCTGGGTTCGCGCACTAGTACCGAGGAGCAGCACGTGGCCCGTGTCGTCGTCGAAGTCATGCCCAAGGCCGAGATTCTCGACCCCCAGGGACAGGCCATTGTCGGGGCACTGTCTCGCCTGGGCTTTGCAGGAGTATCCGATGTCCGTCAGGGCAAGCGGTTCGAGTTGGAAATCGACGGCAGCGTCGAAGATGCCGAGCTCGAGAAGATCGCCGAAGGCCTACTGGCCAACACGGTGATCGAGGATTGGACCGTCAGGCGAGTCGAGGCATGAGCGCACGAATCGGAGTCATCACCTTCCCGGGCACACTCGACGACGTCGACGCAGCTCGCGCGGTGAACTTGGCCGGCGGTGAAGCTGTGGCACTGTGGCACGGCGACGCCGACCTCAAGGGCGTCGACGCAGTCATCGTCCCCGGTGGATTCTCCTACGGCGATTACCTTCGCTGTGGTGCGATCGCACGGTTCGCTCCGGCCATGGGCAAGGTTGTCGAAGCAGCCAAGGGCGGCATGCCCGTCCTCGGCATCTGCAACGGCTTCCAGATCCTCTGCGAAGCTGGTTTGCTCCCCGGAGCCCTCACCCGCAACCAGGGTCTGCACTTCATCTGCCGCGACGAGTGGCTGACCGTCGAAGCCACCAACACGGCCTGGTCTTCACGTTACGAGGCCGGCGCGCAGATCCTCATCCCCCTCAAGTCGGGTGAAGGTCGCTTCCAGGCATCCGAGAACGTTCTCGACGAACTCGAAGGCGAAGGCCGCGTCGTATTCCGTTACTCGGAAGAGAACCCCAACGGCTCACAGCGTCGTATTGCGGGTATTTCCTCCGCCAACGGTCGCGTCGTCGGACTCATGCCGCACCCCGAGCACGCCACCGAGGCTCTTACCGGCCCCAGCGACGACGGACTCGGCTTGTTCTACTCGGCATTGGATTCCATCGTCAACGCCTGATACATCTTTTCGGCAGCGCCCGCCCACCAGTTCACCTGGTTGGCGGGCGCTGTTTTTCATGTGTCTGATGCGAGTTGCCCGGGCAGTGCAAGTTCGAGGATGGTGCCGCCGAGCGGATTCGGCCGAGCCGTCAACGAGCCGCCGTGGGCGCGTGCGAGACTCCGCGCAATGGTAAGCCCCAATCCGGAACCGTCGGAACTCTCGCCGCGATGAAACCTGTCGAACACAGACTCGAGTTGATCCTCCGAGATGCCCTCACCGGTGTCGCTGACAGCTACCGAAACGTGGTCGGGCGATTCTGTGACGGCTACGGCGACGCTTCCCCCGCCTGGCGTGTGCCGCAATGCATTCTCGAGAAGGTTGGACAGAATTTGTTCGATCCGCTGGCGATCGACGCGAACTCTCACCGGGTGCGCAGGTGTTGCCGTAGACAGCGTCACGGCGCGTTCCTCGAACCGTGGTGCGACCGCAGTTGTTGTGCTGCAGACGATATCGCTGAGGTCGTCGGCTGCGAGAATGAGATCCAGGGCGTGCTCGTCGGCCGCCGAAACATCGGAGAGATCATGAGCGAGCCGTCGCAGTCGTTCCAGTTGATCGCGCATCACTGCCCATGACGTGCCATCGGCCTCGAGCACACCATCCTCGAGGCCGTCCACGTAAGCTGCCAAAGTTGATACCGGAGTGCGTAATTCGTGGGCCAGATCCGCCAACAGGCGCTTACGGACGCGATCGGAATGATCCAGTCGCTCGGCCATGTCGGAGAATGCGCCTTCCAGGCGCGTGAAATCCGAGTCGACATCCGATTGCTCGATGTGGACGTCGTACTTGCCTTCGGCGACGCTCTGCGCCGCGACCGCGAGTCGACTGATAGGTGCGGTAATCCGCCGAACGACGTACACCGCAGCGATACTCGCGCCGACGAGTGCAACCGCTATGCCACTCAACAGTGCCACGAATATTGTTTGGCTGAAGGCTTCTTCGGTGTGCAGGCGGACGTTGTCGTCTTCGATCCCGGCCATCGCGAGGTGATTGTGGAACAGAGGAGCCGCAATTGCGACAGCGACCGCAGCGATCGTCACGCAACACACCAGTAGAACGACAATCTGAGCGACCAGCAACCTGCCGCGCAGGCCGAGGCGGTTCATGACGACCTCAATGCATAACCCATACCGCGCACGGTCCGGATGAAACGGGGATCTGCTGCGTCGTCGCCGAGTTTGCGTCGGAGCGCGCGGATGTGGACGTCGACGATGTGCTGATCGCCGAACCACGAGGAACCCCAGACTGCCGTGATGATGTCGCTTCGGCTCAGGGCGGCGTCGGGTCTTGTCGCCAGGGCAGTGAGAAGTTCGAACTCGGTGGGGGTGAGTTCTACGGGCGCTCCGTCGACGCGCACGGTCCGCGCGATGAGGTCGATATCGAGGCCGTCCGGCGTCGGCAACGGTTCGGACATCAGGCTCGACGCCCGGGGTCTACGCAGAAGCGCTTTGACGCGCGCGACAAGTTCGCGCGGTCCGAAGGGTTTGACCACGTAGTCGTCCGCACCGGCTGCGAGTCCCGCGACCTTGTCGGACTCGTCGCCGCGGGCCGACAACATCAGAATGTAGGCATCGGAGAAACTGCGGATTCGTCGGCAGACTTCCATGCCGTCGAATCCGGGAAGCATCAGATCCAGAACGACAAGCGAAGGTTCGAAATCATGGGCAGCCGCGACGGCGGTCGGACCGTCATGCGCGATGCGAACGTGAAAACCTTCGCGTGCAAGGTAATTGGCTACCACCTTGGCGAGTGCCGGTTCGTCCTCGACCACCAGGACGCGGTCGGCTCCCTCGGCGCGTGAGTGTCCGGATTCGGAGTTCATGTTGTCAGGTTAGCCCAGCAGCGAGGCGATATCGGCGCCTTCCGGTGGACTGTGAAGATTCGATGAAGGTGCTCCGTTTCGATCGCTTATCACGGGCTTCGGCGCACTCTCGCCGGTAGGGTGGTGGACGCACGCTTCGAAGATTTCAATTTCGAAGCCGTTGCACAGTAATAAGTTTCGTGTGAAGTCGGATTTTCAGGAGTGTTGTCGTGGTGTTCTCTCTCAAGAGTGGTTATGTGAAGTTTGTTCCCGTCTTGGCAGCAGGTGCGTTGGTGATCGCCGGTTGTTCGGACGGCGGTGATTCGGCGCCCACAACTGCAGCGGAGACATCGATATCCGCCACCCAGACTGCGGTCCCGCAGGGAGTTAACGCAGCGGACATCGAGTTCTTGGAGGGGATGTACCCGCACCACGCCCAGGCGCTCGACATGGCAAAAATGGTTGAGGGGCGGACGGATAACGCTGAACTGATCGCGCTGGCAGCGCAGATCGAAGCTGCTCAGGACCCGGAAATGCAGCAAATGTCGGAAATGCTGACACAGTGGGGGCGCCCCGACCCGGCGTCCAACCCCACAGGCGGCATGGACCATTCCGGTCACGGAGTAGGAATGGCGGACATGCCGGGCATGATGTCGGATGACGACATGGCCGAGATGATGGATGCCCAGGGTGTCGAGTTCGACAAGATGTGGCTGACCATGATGATCGAACATCACACCGGCGCGATCACCATGTCGCAGACCGAACTCGACTCCGGGTTGGATCCAACTGCCGAGAAGCTGGCAGAAGAGATCATCGCTGCTCAGCAGGCCGAGATTGTGCAGATGCAAGCGATGCTGGCCGCCTTGTAGCGGTGCCCGCGATTGTCGAGGTGTTGATTCGGGCATTCGTTCAGGACATGGACGAGTCCATGATCACCGGTGAGTTGAAAACGGTGCGGCGCACAATCGGTGATCAGGTGGTTGCGGGCACTGTGGCCTGCGCATGTTCTCGAGCGCCATGCGGTCGGTAATCAGAATCCCCGCTCGCGCAGCATGTTCCGTGGCAATCGACCCTACCAACGGGATTGCCAGCCCCAGCGCGTGCGGACACGCAATCACCAGCACGGTGATGGTGCGGGTCGGAATCCGTGGCTGAGGTGATTTCAGGTAGCGATCACTGGTTGGGTGAAGGCTCGACGGTGCTGCATGTATTGAGGGACAACGTCGTGATGGGGCGTTGGCCCAGGCCGATGTCGGTATCGCCAGTGGCGCCGGCACTGACGTGGCGATCGCGTCGGCGGGAGTTGTTCTGGCCAGCGATGATCCGCGAGCGGTAGCCTCGGTTATCGAGCTGTCGCACGCAACCTACCGGAAAATGGTTCAGAACTTGTGGTGGGCAGCGGGTTACAACGCGATTTCGGTTCCCTTGGCTGCGGGTGTGCTGGCGCCTGCCGGGTTTGTGCTGCCCATGGAAGTGGGGGCAATCCTGATGTCGGTATCGACCGTGGTGGTTGCGGTCAACGCTCAATTGCTTCGACGGTTGGATCTGCGGCAACCACCCGTCCCCGCGGGGGAGTCGAAAGTCCTCACGCCGCAGCTTTGAATGGATCGTGTTCCGCGATCAGTTTGTCGAGCCTGGCTTCATCCATACGAACCCGGACGGTGGAGGCTTCCTGCTGATCGCGAATCACCTTTGCCAAGGTGAATGTGCTGGTCACCAGAAACAGTAGAGACATGCCGAGGAATCCGCGCTGCCAGGCGTCGATCGGTAGGTAGGCGATGCCCACGAGGGTGCCTACGAAGCTCACGGCAAACGCTATTCCGGCCTGTGCAAAAAATGCGGCGGTGCTCTTCGAGGGTGTTGTCGGTGTGCTCATGACAATAAGTCTGCAGGTCCGAGCGCCTTGGCTGGATGCGTAGTCCTACTCGAGTTCTCACGGTACTTACCCGGCAGGTACCGGGCATAGTTGTATACATACCAACCGGTACTTTGTTGTATGTAGATAGTTCACTACAAAAGAAGTTTTCGGGCGAATGTAACAAAACACTTGCCGTTTCTTTACAGATCTGGGTAACCTGTAACGGTAAGCCTGGTGGACAGGCTGAATGTCTACGGCATCCGATGGCGTATGGATGACCGTTGTGACAAGACCGTTATTGCGAAATCGGTGGAGGTAGCATCATGGAAGGCGTTCCCATGTCTCGTCAGGCAATCAGTCTCGGCAGCTTGAATGGGTTGTCCGACAATGACAATCGGCAATACGGCGGCGGGGGTTTAGCAGATCGCCTTGGTGTCCTGTTCCAATCGGCGGCCGAATCGGGGACGGTACTCACTCGTGGGCACCTTGCGGCAGTGTTGTCCTGCTCGGATGCTCAGTGGGAGATGGCTGGTGGAGTGCTGACCGATGGTCGCGAACTCCTGGGGCAAGACCCCCGGAAGATCGTCCTGGAATGGTTGGGCGAGATGGGTGGCAGCAACGAGGTCGAGGTATCGGACGTCTGGGCGCTGCGATTCATGCGTGTCGCGGAGGGGTTGTCCAGTGAGTCACTTGCACTGTTGGTGCAGGCGTGTGCTCACTTGGCGCAGTCGGAACGCAGCGAGAACCACACTGCAGTTTAGGTAGTAGCAGCTAGACCGGTTGGGCCGTGAGTTCGTCGACAAGTGCCTGTACATGGGCCTTGATCTTGTCCCGGATAGGTCGGACGGCGTCGATGCCCGCTCCAGTCGGATCATCGAGAACCCAGTCTCGGTAGCTTGTACCCGGGAAGACCGGGCAAGTATCACCGCAACCCATCGTGATGACAACGTCCGAATTCTGCACTGCATCGGCGGTGAGAATCTTCGGAGTTTGGTCGGAGATATCGATACCTAGCTCCGCCATCGCTTCGACCGCAGCGGAATTGACGCTCTCGGCCGGCGCGGATCCGGCTGAGCGAACCTCGATGGCATCGGCGGCGAAATGATTCAGGAATCCGGCCGCCATCTGTGACCGGCCGGCATTGTGGACGCACACGAACAGAACGCTGGGCTTGTCGGACATGAGTTTCGGGTTCCTTTCACGAAGCAACTCTAGGACGATGCGTTTGTAGAGTCGGCAGATTCGAGTGAAATATCCTGGGTGGCAAAGCGTTTACGTAGAGCGAGTGAGACGTAGACCAAGCCGACCAGCACCGGTACCTCGATCAGTGGGCCGACAACACCGGCGAGTGCTTGGCCGGACGTGGCGCCGTACGTGGCGATGGCAACGGCGATTGCCAATTCGAAGTTGTTGCCGGCTGCGGTGAACGCGAGTGTTGTGGTGCGTTTGTATCCCAATCCCATTGTGGCACCGAGGATGTAGCCTCCGCCCCACATCAGAGCGAAGTAAGCCAGCAGGGGAAGCGCTATGCGGACGACGTCCCACGGCTGCGAAGTGATCTGCTCGCCTTGCAGCGAAAACAGGACAACGATAGTGAACAGCAGACCGTAGAGCGCCCACGGGCTGATCTTGGGAATGAACGTGTTGTCGTACCAGTCTCGGCCTTTCGACCGCTCACCGAAAAAGCGGGACAGGAAGCCGGCGAGCAACGGGATGCCGAGAAAGATCAGCACGGATTTGGCGATCTGCCACGGTGACGTATCGATCGTTGTCTGCTCGAGGCCGAGCCACCCGGGCAGAACCGAGAGGTAGAACCAGCCGAGCACGGCGAACATGACTACCTGGAACACCGAGTTGATGGCTACCAATACCGCGGCGGCTTCGCGGTCTCCGCAGGCCAGGTCGTTCCAGATGATGACCATTGCGATACAGCGGGCCAGACCGACGATGATCAGACCCGTCCGGTATTCGGGGAGGTCGGGCAGGAAAAGCCAGGCAAGGGCGAACATCAGTGCCGGTCCGAGGATCCAGTTCAGGAACAGCGATCCGGCAAGGAGTTTCTTGTCGCCGGTGACGGTGTCGAGGCGGTCGTATCGGACTTTCGCGAGTACGGGATACATCATGATCAGCAAGCCCAGCGCGATCGGCAGCGAGATACCGTCGATCTGCACCTTTTCGATTGCTGTGTTCAAGCCTGGAACCCAACGGCCCAGGAGCAGTCCGGCAACCATCGCGACACCGATCCACGCCGGAAGAAATCGGTCGAGAGTGGAGAGTTTGCCGACAACGGCTGGATTCTTGGTTGTGGCAGCGTTGCTCATGCCGTGACCTCGGCGCATTCGTCTGCGGCGGATCCTTCGACCAGGAGAACCGCTGAAAGCTGTCGTAGTGCAGCAGGAACAACCCAGTAGTACACCCAGGTGCCACGTCGTTCGCAGTCGAGCAGTCCGGCCTGGCGCAGCACCTTGAGGTGATGCGAGATTGTCGGCTGAGACAGATCGAACGTGTCGGAAATGTCGCAGACGCAGGCTTCTCCACCCTTGTGGCTGGCCACCAGGCTCAACAGGCGCAGTCGCACGGGGTCGCCGAGTGCCTTGAACATCCGGGCCAAGTCACCGGCCCAGTCCTCGGTCAACGGTTCGCGGACAAGTGGGGTGCAGCACGCGTCGGATTCCGGCACGTCTTGATTCGACATTCGTCAATATTGACAGATGTCGAAATAGGGCGCAATTCGGCGATGGCCGAACCGTCGCTCGAAGACCTCAGGCGGACTCGGCCGCTGATCTCCGTTCGAGAAGAACGGTGTCGCGCCAGATGCCGTCGAGTTGGGCGATCTTCTCGCGGATGCCGACGGTGCGGAACCCGGCGGAGTGATGCAGTGAGATCGAAGCGCGGTTTTCGGGGAAGATCGAGGTCTGCAAGGTCCAGAAGCCGTCATCGTCGGCGGACATAACCTGCTTGCGTAGCAGTGCTTTTCCGACGCCTCGGCCACGCATCCCGTCGGCTACATAGACGGAATTCTCGGCAACCCCGCGGTAGCAGTCTCTCCCGGAGGCTTGGCTCAGAGTCGCCCATCCCACGACGAGATCGTCGATGGTCGCGACCCAGCGGTGTTTTGGCAGCCACTGCACATCGAGTTGCTCGCGGGTAGGAACCTCGACGGCGAAGGTGGCGTTGCGGGTGTCGATCCCTTCGCCGTAGATCCGTAGGACCGCGTCCCAGTCTTTGTCGGCCATCGCCCGCACGGTGACGTCGTCGGGCAGATCGGTCGGGCAGCAGGGCCGCGGCGCGAGAACTCCCATGACGATGTCGGCCGGCTGCGGCAAGGCAACGCAGCACGTCGGACTCATCGCAACAACGGTGCTGGTTCCATCCTTGCGCAGATCTACGAATCCCACGTCGGCGAGCTTGCGTAGATGGTGGGAAACGGTTGGTTGTCCGATTCCCAGAGCTTCTGCGAGTGCGCCGACGGTAATCCCGCCGGAAGCGCTCGCGACCCGGTGCAGGAGTCGGACCCGCATCGGCTCGGCCAGGCAAGCGAACCACTGTGCATACGTGTCGGCGTCACTCTGTTCGATCAGGTTCGAACCGATCTGGCCCTGAGCCGAATCGCCGATGCGAACGGCCGGAGTCTGCAGCGATGTCATATTCACACTATATCGATAACGGTCGATGGTTGCATTCATCGACGTTCGTCAATATAGTCGGATTAAATATTGATGACTGTCGATGAAGGAGTGTTGGTGATGGATGAACTACCTGTTGTGGTGATCGGAGCCGGACCGATCGGTCTCGCTGCCGCTGCGCAGTTGCGCGAGCGCGGCCTCGCGCCGCTGGTGTTCGAGCGCGGCGAGGTGGCGGGCGCAGCGATATCCGAATGGAATCACGTGCGGCTGTTTTCGCGTTGGTCCGAACTTGTCGACCCGGCGGCTCGGCGCCTGCTCGAGCAGAAGGGATGGAACTCGCCCGACGCCGATACTTACCCGACTGGGCAACAATGGCGACGGCTCTACCTCGAGCCGCTCGCCAAAGCCCTCGGCGATGTGGTCCAGTTTGGCACCGAGGTGGTCGGCGTTGCCCGGCGCGGCCGCGACCTGGTCGTTGACGACGGCCGGGACTCGGAACCCCTCTCGATTCATATTCGTCGTACCGACGGGACCGAGGATCGAGTCTTCGCTCAAGGTGTTGTCGATGCGTCAGGGACCTGGGGAGAACCCAATCCTCTTGGCGGGGAAGGTTTGCCGGCGCTCGGGGAGAATGCAGCCAGGGATGTGATCACGTACCGTGTCCCCGATCTCGACGACGAGGTCGTGCGCGCACGTTTCGCAGGAAAGCACACCGTCATCGCGGGCAGCGGTCATTCGGCGCTGACGGCGATGGTCGCCCTGGCAGCACTTGAAGCGGAGGGCACCCGAATCACCTGGGTGGTCCGGCGGGGGAATGTCGGTTCCGCGTTCGGCGGCGGCGAGTCTGACGAGCTGCCCGCTCGCGGTGCGCTCGGACTGCGCGCGAAGAAGGCCGTCGACGACGGGCTCCTCACTGTGGTCGCCGGATTCCGCACCGCAAGTGTCGAATCCGCGGGGGACGGCCAGGTGTCGCTGATCTCCGATGGCGGTCACCGGGTCGAGAACGTCGACAATGTCGTCGCATTGACCGGCTTCCGTCCTGATTTGTCCTGGCTCTCGGAAATCCGCCTCGGTCTCGACCCCGTATTGCAGGCACCGACACAGCTCGCGCCGCTGATCGACCCGAACGTCCACTCCTGCGGCACGGTGTATCCCCATGGCGCGAAGGAACTTCGACACCCCGAACCGGGTGTGTACCTGGCGGGGATGAAGAGCTACGGCCGCGCGCCGACGTTCTTGGCCATGACCGGATACGAGCAGGTTCGCAGCATCGCCGCCGAACTTGCCGGTGATCACGAAGCTGCTGCCCGGGTGGAGTTGATTCTCCCGGAAACCGGAGTCTGCGGTGGGGCAGGAGTTTTCGACGAACCCGATACAGCGGAAAGTGAAGGTGGTTGCTGCGCTACACCGGCTCCGCAACTGATTTCACTCTCCGGCCGCGCCGGTAGTGCCAACTCCTGCGGATAGAACCCAACCGATGACCACCGTCGAGGATCCGTCCGTTGCCCTCGCTCCTTCGGGTCTGCGGCGGGTCCTGGCGGCGTTGTGCCTGACAGAAATTACCAGTTGGGGAATCCTGTACTACGCGTTTCCTGTTCTGTCGGTGTCGATCTCACGCGACACCGGATGGTCGATCACGGTGATCGTGGCTGCGTTTTCCGTCAGTCAGCTGATTGCTGCCGCAGTCGGGATTCCGGTCGGGCGAGTCCTTGACCGACACGGGCCCCGCTGGGTCATGACCACGGGTTCGGTGCTTGCGGTCCCTGCGGTTGTCGCCATTGCGACAGCGCCTACGATCCCTGTCTTTTTTGCCGGGTGGGTACTCGCAGGAGTCGCAATGGGGGCGGTGCTGTATCCACCGGCATTCGCCGCGTTGACGCGTTGGTACGGTGACGGCCACGTCAAAGCGCTGATGATTCTCACACTTGCCGCCGGTTTGGCCAGCACGGTATTCGCGCCGATTTCCGCTGCTCTTGACGATCGATTCGATTGGCGCACAACGTACTTGGTTCTCGCGCTCATTTTGGCTGCAGTTACTATCCCCGGGCATATCTGGGGTTTGCGAGGTTCGTGGCCCGAACCGGTCCGCCTTGCCGGGGCGCACCCAGGCGATTTCCGAAACGCCGTCCGCAGTCCTGCCTTTCTGGCACTCGCCATTGCTCTCGCAGCCGGGGCGTTCGCCGCGTCGGCGGGAGTGTTCAATCTTGTGCTGCTGTTGATCGAGCGAGGTTTCAGTCCCGGTCTTGCCGCTCTGACGCTCGGGTTGGGCGGCGCCGGCCAGGTTGTCGGCCGACTCTTCTATCTGCCGTTTGCGGCACGAACGACCGTTCGTATGCGCACCGTATCCGTTATTGCAGTCGCCGGACTGAGCACCGCCGGGCTAGGTCTCACTGGCGTAGCCACCGTATTGATCGGTCTGGCAATCGGCGCGGGATTGGTCCGCGGAATCTTCACCCTCATCCAGGCCACTGCGATTACCGATCGATGGGGAAGAGAGCACTACGGCCGTCTGAGCGGAATCATGTCGGCGCCGATCGTCATTGCCATGGCGCTCGGGCCGTGGGCCGGCAGCGTGCTCTCGATGTGGTCCGGGAGTTATGCCCACGCCTACCTGATTCTCGGAGCGGTCGCCGTCGTTGCCGCCGCGATCGGTGCCGCAAGCATTCCCGCTGCGGTCTCTCCGAAGTGAGAGAATTTTCCTCAATTGTCGGTGCCTTCCTTTACCGTTGGCCCATGACACTGACTCTGGGAATGATCACATTCGACAGCCTTGATCCAGGTCCACTCGCGCGATGGTGGGCTGAGCAGTTGGGCGGCAGCGTCACACAGGAGAACGACGGATGGTTCTACGTCGTCGAGGTTCCCGGCGCCTCCGCCAATTTTGCCTTCCAGAAAGTCCCGGATCCCACGGCCGGAAAGAACCGAATCCACCTCGATCTGTCCAGCGAGGATCTCGACGCTGAAGTGTCGCGGCTGATCGAGGCCGGCGCCTCTGAGCATCACCGCGAGAACATGGACGGATTCCGCTGGGTGACACTGACAGACCCAGACGGCAATCAGTTCTGTGTGTCCGGCGCCCACAGCTGAGTGGTGGCTAGTCGGGCATGATGAAGGACATGACTTCCCACCCTTCTCTGACCGGGGCCGACGCTACTGGCCTGTGCAGTTTCGTTGATTCGTCGCCGTCACCGTTCCACGTGTGTGCAACAGTGGCGTCGCAGCTCACAGCCAGCGGATTTGTGGAACTGCAGGAGACCCAGCCGTGGCCGTCGGAGCCGGGACGGTATTTCCTGGTGCGGGGCGGTTCACTGATCGCGTGGAGTACCGACGGAGTCAGCGATTCCGCGCCGTTCCGCATCGTCGGCGGTCATACCGACAGCCCGAACTTGCGGGTGAAGCAGCATCCGGATCTGACGTCGGCGGGCTGGCAGATGGTAGGCCTCGAGCCGTATGGCGGAGCTTTGCTGAACTCGTGGCTTGACCGCGATCTCGGTATTTCCGGCCGTGTGAGTGTCCGGGTGGGAAACACGGTGGAGCAGAAGCTGGTTCGCATCGACGACCCGATTCTTCGTGTCCCGCAATTGGCGATCCATCTGTCCGAGGACCGCAAGGGCGTCACACTGGATCCGCAGCGGCATGTCAACGGAATCTGGGGTGTGGGCAACAAGCCCAAGTCCTTCATCGGATTTGTCGCCGGTCGGGCCGGAGTTGCCGAATCATCCGTTCTGGGTTGGGAGTTGATGACTCACGACCTGGCGCCGAGCGCTGTCGTTGGCCTGGGCAAAGAACTCGTCAGTGCGCCGCGGCTCGACAACCAGGGCACGTGTTATGCCGGGACACAAGCACTTCTAGCCGCCGCCGAATCCCCGGGGAACCATGTCCCGGTGCTTGCGCTCTTCGATCACGAAGAGGTAGGCAGCATGTCCGACCGCGGTGCGTTCTCGGATCTGCTCAACACGGTCCTCGAACGAATAGTGTTGGGCCGCGGCGGTGGCCGCGGTGAATTCCTTCAGGCAATGGCAGGTTCGGTGTGCGCGTCCGGCGACATGGCGCACGCGACGCATCCCAACTACCCAGAACGTCACGAACCCGCGCACCGCATCGAGATCAACGGTGGGCCGGTGCTCAAGGTCAACCAGAATCTGCGATACGCGACGGACGCTGCCGGTGCCGGTGAGTTCGCACTTGCCTGCGACCAAGCGGGAGTTCCGTTGCAGCGCTACGTGCATCGGGCTGATCTGCCGTGCGGTTCTACCATCGGACCGATCACCGCATCGCGTACCGGGCTGTCCACCGTGGACGTCGGGGCGCCTCAGCTCGCGATGCACTCGGCTCGCGAGCTGATGGGCGCCGCCGACATCACGATGTATGCGGACGCTCTCGGCGCGTTTCTTACACCAAGGAGTTAGAAGCCGAGGAGTTAGAGGCCATAGCGGGGAGTTTCTCGAAGAATTCCGTGGTCGGGGTGAAGAACATCGAACCCGTCACGGCTGTCGAGAAGTCGAGAAGGCGGTCGTAGTTACCGCGCGGTGAGCCGAGGAACATGTTCTCCAACATGCGCTCGGTGATGGCGGGAGTGGCGCAGTACCCGATGAAGAATGTGCCGATCTCGTCATCACCGAGGCGTCCGTAGGGCATGTTGGCGCGCAGAATTTCGAGGGAGTTGCCGTCGTCGTCCTTGATCGCGTTGAGCGCGACGTGTGAGTTGGCCGGCATGACGTCCTTGGACATCTCGATGTCCTCGAGTTTGGTACGGCCGATGACGCGTTCCTGTTCGTCGACTGTGATCGCTTCCCACTCACGCATGTTGTGGATGTATCGCTGGATATGGACGTAACTGCCGCCCGAGAAATCGGGATCTTCGTCGCCGACGGTCACGGCAGCGATCGCGGCGCGGCCCGACGGGTTCTCGGTTCCGTCCACGAAGCCGATGAGGTCGCGGTTCTCGAAATACTGGAAACCGTGAATCTCGTCGACAACAGTTGCCGCGCCGTGCAGGCGCTTCGTGATCTGACGAGCTACCTCGAAGCACGCGTCCATGCTCATCGCACGAATGTGGAAGAGCAGATCTCCGGGCGTCGACGGCGCGTGATGGACGTCTCCCTGCAGAGCAGTGAACGGTCGTAGCAAGGCGGGCCGCGGACCGGCGAACAAACGATCCCAGACGTCCGAACCGATGCTGGTCACCACGTCCAAACCGGAACCGGGAACGCGCAGACCCACCGACCGCTGCAGGCCGGCCACATCGGCGAGCAATGCGCGCGTTGTGTCCTCCCCAGCAGGGTTCACCGTCGCAACCAGGAAAATCGCCGCGGGAGTCAGGGGGGTCGTCACCGACTGGGATTGAGCCGTGACGTCCGACTGACGCACATCCTGTGGCATGGGGAAACCTTCCGTTCGAGTACCAAGCGACACCGGACCGAAAATAAAAACCGACCGGTTACCGAAACCGTAAAGGAGTGTGACGGGGACGACTTCGAAGACCCGCTGCTCGCGTCGGTGCCGCCGTCTGCGGAAGTCGTCGGCCCACCCCGATAGACTGTCTCCCGGCACGTTCTTTCGTTGGGCACATTTGTGGTGTCCCGCTCCGCGCCGGCTCGCTCTTGACTCCCGTAGGGAAGGGACCCCTCTCCAGTGTCTGCTCATCAGGTCGATACCGTCACGCACGCATCGGCTGATCCCGATGCCGCTCAGCCGTTCAAGGAGCTAGGTCTCAAGGACGACGAATATGCCCGCATCAAGGAGATCCTGGGTCGCCGTCCCACGGACGCCGAACTGGCGATGTACTCGGTGATGTGGAGCGAGCACTGCTCGTACAAGTCCTCCAAGGTCCACCTCGGCTACTTCGGCAAGACCACCACCGACGAGATGCGCGCCAACATGCTGGCCGGTATCGGTGAGAACGCCGGCGTCGTCGACATCGGCGACGGTTGGGCAGTCACGTTCAAGGTCGAGAGCCACAACCACCCGTCCTACGTCGAGCCATACCAGGGTGCGGCAACCGGCGTCGGCGGCATCGTCCGCGACATCATGGCAATGGGCGCCCGGCCGATCGCCGTCATGGATCAGCTGCGTTTCGGCGCTGCTGACGCCCCGGATACCCGTCGAGTCGTCGACGGTGTCGTGCGCGGCGTCGGTGGATACGGCAACTCCCTCGGCCTCCCCAACATCGGCGGCGAGACCGTCTTCGACGAGTCCTATGCCGGCAACCCGCTGGTCAACGCCCTCGCTGCCGGCGTCATGCGCGTCGAGGATCTGCACCTTGCCTTTGCTTCGGGTGCAGGCAACAAGATCATCCTGTTCGGCGCTCGTACCGGTCTCGACGGCATCGGCGGCGTCTCGGTTCTCGCGTCGGCAACGTTCGACGGTGACGGTGGCGGTCGTAAGAAGCTCCCTGCGGTTCAGGTGGGCGACCCCTTCACCGAGAAGGTGCTCATCGAGTGCTGCCTCGACCTTTACAAGGCCGGACTCGTAGTCGGTATCCAGGACCTCGGCGGCGCCGGACTGTCCTGCGCCACCTCCGAGCTGGCTGCAGCCGGTGACGGCGGTATGCACATCAACCTCGAAAAGGTTCCGATGCGTGCCACCGGAATGACCCCGGCCGAGGTTCTCTCCAGCGAATCGCAGGAGCGCATGTGCGCCGTGGTGACGCCCGAGAACGTCGACGCGTTCATGGAGGTCTGCAAGAAGTGGGACGTCCTGGCCACCGACATCGGCGAGGTCACCGACGGTGAGCACCTCACCATCTCCTGGCACGGCGAGACCGTCGTCGACGTCCCCCCGCGCACCGTCGCTCACGAGGGCCCGGTCTACCACCGTCCCGTCGAGCGTCCGGCCACCCAGGACGCGTTGATCGCGAACACCACCGCAGGACTCAAGCGCCCCGAGACGGATGAAGAACTCGAAGCCACCCTGCTGAAGATGATTGCTTCGCCTGCCCTGTGCAGTCGCAAGTGGATCACCGAGCAGTACGACCGCTACGTCCGCGGCAACACCGTTCTGGCCGAGAACGCCGACGGCGGCGTCATCCGCATCGACGAGAAGACCGGCCGCGGAATCGCGCTGTCCACCGACGCCTCGGGCCGCTACACCGCGCTCGACCCGTACACCGGTGCGCAGCTCGCTCTCGCAGAGGCATTCCGCAACGTGGCAGTCACGGGCGCAACGCCCAAGGCCGTCTCCAACTGCCTCAACTTCGGTTCCCCCGAAGACCCGGGCGTCATGTGGCAGTTCCAGCAGGCCGTTCGCGGCCTCGCAGATGGTTGCGCCACACTCGGAATCCCGGTAACCGGCGGCAACGTCAGCTTCTACAACCAGACCGGATCCACGGCCATCCTGCCGACGCCGGTGGTTGCCGTCCTCGGTGTGATCGACGACGTTCACCGCCGTATCCCGACGGGCCTCGGACTCGAGCCTGGCGAGACGCTGATCCTGCTCGGCGACACCCACGACGAGTTCGACGGCTCCATCTGGTCGCAGGTCGAGCACGGTCACCTCGGTGGCGTGCCGCCGAAGGTCGACCTCGCCCGTGAGCAGCTTCTCGCCGACATCCTGCTCGCCTCCTCGCGTGACGGACTGGTCACCGCAGCTCACGACCTCTCCGAGGGTGGACTGGCCCAGGCTGTCGTCGAAGCCGCGCTGGCCGGCGAAACCGGTTGCCGCATCCTGATTCCCGAGGGCGCAGATCCGTTCGTGACCCTGTTCTCGGAATCGTCCGGACGCGTCCTGGTTGCGGTTCCTCGCACCGAGGAGACCCGCTTCACCGGTATGTGCACCGCTCGCGGCTTGCCGTGGACGCGTATCGGGGTCGTCGACGAGGGCAGCGACTCCGTCGAGGTCCAGGGACACTTCTCCGTCACGATGGCCAAGCTCCGTGAGGCCTTCGAGGGAACGCTGCCCGCACTGTTCGGGTGATAGATGGTCGATTCCGGAGAACTGACTTCTTCTGACAGCCAGCCGCAGGAACACCACCTGCGGCTGGCTGTTCCCGCATCTCTCGAGAGGCTCGACAATCCCTTCACCGAGTGGGCGTGGGGGCTCCTCAAACTCGACTTCACCGGCATTGCGTTTGCCGCGTTCTTCTTCTGCTGGTCGCTGACTCCTTCGCTGTTGCCGCGTGATTGGCTGTTCCAAGGTTTGATCGGCGGTATCAACTCGGCCATCGGTTACGGTGTCGGAACGGCAATCGGGTGGGCCGTGGAGCGGTATTTGCTCAGTGGCCGTCGCTGGTGGCCTCTTCCCGAACCGGTGCCGAGCGCGATCAAGATCTTTGTTCCGGTCGCGTCGATCGTTGCCTCGATCATCATGCTCGTCTACGCCGCGGGGTGGCAGCGCGAAATCGCCGCGCTGACCGACGCGGAAGGCACCACCACCAGCGGATACATTCGCACTCTCGGCCTGAGCGTGCTCATCGGTGGTTCACTGATCGCGTTGTGGCGGTTGCTTCACGATCTGGTGAAACTCATTGCGCGCGTGCTGATGCGACGCTTCCGCTGGTCGCGGTCGGTTGCCAACGGCGTCGGCGTTGTGGTTGTGACGGTTCTGTTCTTCATGTTGGTCGACGGCGTACTGGTGCGCGGAATCTACGCCGCGACCAACTCGATTTTCAGTCTGCAGAACTCCACCACGCGCGACGGCGTCGTAGAACCACAGGATCCGATGAAATCGGGCAGCCCCGAATCTGCCGCGCCCTGGGACACATTGGGGTTCGAGGGACGGAACTTCGTCTCACGCGGTTTGAACGCACAGGAACTCGAAGCGGCCAACGGCAAGCCCGCGACGGACCCCATCCGCGTGTATGCGGGCTTGGAAAGTGCCGAAGATCCGGATGAGCGCATGGATCTGGTCATCAAGGAACTCGAGCGGACCGGCGCTTTCCAGCGCAAGGTGCTCGTTGTCATTCCGACGACCGGTACCGGTTGGGTGAATCCCACCGCCGCGCAAGCGATCGAGTTGGTCGGAAACGGCGATACGGCGCTGGTCGCCAGCCAGTACTCGTATCTGCCGAGCTGGATCTCTTTCCTCGCAGATCAGGAAAAGGCGCAAGCTGCCGGACGCCTCTTGATCGAGCGGGTTCACGAAAGATGGCTCCAGGAACCGGAAGCCACCAGACCCAAGTTCATGGTCTACGGCGAAAGCCTCGGCGTCATGGCCGGCGCTGGAGCTTTCGACACTCTTCAAGCCGCCCGCGAGACCGCTGACGGAATCTTGTGGGTGGGCCCGCCAAATGCCACGTCGCTGTGGCGTTCGATTGTGCAACGACGCGACCCCGGCACAACCGAAGTGGCTCCCGTCTACGCTGACGGTCTGGCTGGGGTCCGGTTTGCGGATCGAGCCGAAGACATTCCGACCGCCGCAATGGTGTGGCCGGACCCCCATGTGCTGTTCATCCAGCACCCATCGGATCCGGTGGTGTGGTGGTCGCCCGACCTCATGTTCAACCGGCCACCGTGGTTGAAGGAGATTCCTGGATTCGACCGGTCACCGTCGATGAAATGGTTCCCGATCGTCACGTTCTGGCAGGTCTCTGCAGATCTCGGTAATGCTGCGGGTGTTCCGGACGGGCACGGCCACAACTACGGAACCACCGTGCTCGACGGCTGGGTCAGCGTCGCTCAACCAGAAGGCTGGACGGCGGCAGACACCGAGCGAGTGCGGGCGTCACTGGTTGCCGCGTTGCAGTCTCAAGGCCCGGAGAAATGAGGGGAGTAGCGTCGATTGCGCTCTCGGTAGCTGCGATCACGTGGAGCAATGCGGTGCTCCCGGCGTTCGGACTTTCACCCCGCGCGCGGGCAGTGGTCAACACCGTGGTGGGGTGCTCGGCCATCGGAGTCCTTCGGGCGCGCGGTTACAGCCGTGAGGAATTGGGTTTGGCCCACACCGGTATTCGTGGCGGTGCGCAGTTCGGGGGAGCTGCGGCCGGGGCAGTCCTTACCGGTTACAGCGTTGCCTTGGCCGTTCCGTCGTTGCGCGCGACCCTCGCTGCCGACGAGCGCGCGGACGGTCGCGAAGACTTCCTCGAATGGATCATCCTGCATATCCCGTTCGGTACGGTGTTGTCCGAAGAATTGTTGTTCCGCAGCGCTATGTCCGCAGTCTGGAATCGTGAACTGAACCGCCCAACAGCGCAGGCCGTGCATGCTCTCACCTTCGGGTTGTGGCACGTCGCGCCGGCGCGCGGCGCCGGCGACAATGTCCCTGCCGCAGTGGCCTTTACGGGCGCGTCGGCGTTGCTGTTCGAGTGGCTGCACCGCCGAGGTGGCAGCGTCCTCGCGCCGGCGTTACTGCACCTGGCGACCAATGCTGGTGGAGCACTTGCCGTTCGAATCGCCACCAATGGACAGGGAGTGAACTGATGCCACCGCGCCGCGCGGTCGACCCCGCAGAATTTCGTGCCGCGATTCTTGCTGTCGGACCTTGGCTTCGAGATCCGGAGCTTCCGAAGCCTTCTCGTGCTGAACTCGGTGCGGCAGTGAAGATGAGTGCGCGCACTCTCGAACAGATTGCTCCTGGATCGAGCGTTGAGGTGCGGGTCCCACCCTTTGTCGCGGTGCAATGCATCGAAGGTCCGCGTCACACTCGCGGAACCCCACCCAACGTCGTCGAAACCGATACTCGTACATGGTTGTTGATGGTGACCGGCCTGCTCGAGTTCGGTGAAGCTGCCGCTGACGGCCGGGTTGATGCATCCGGCAGTCGGGCTCCCGAAATTGCGCACTGGTTGCCGCTACTGCGATTGTGACATCAAGCTACGAACGGTTAGCTGACGAAACACTCAGTAGGGGGTTGACGTCGTAGTGGGGTCCGAATCTCTCGCGAGCGACTGATGCAGCCCTGACATGGTGCAGGTGGATCGACCGGGCGATCACGACGCTCAATTCGAGAATGAGAACGGTCGGCTCATCAGTGGAGATCCTTCCAGGCGATATCTTTTTCGGCGAATACGGAGTAGTCGGTTGCGGGGCTCCGAACTGAGTGGCGCGCCGTGCGCCATCGCTGAAATTCGCCGCGGCGACTGCAGAGACTGATCGGTCCGATTCAAGGCAAGGTTGCCCTGGGCAAGGCACGAGGAGAATTGGCCGTAGACTGTGTATGCCCCCCAACCCCTGCCCACAAAGGGAGCGCCACGTGACTCGTGCCGATCTGTCGGTCAACAGTCCAAATCTCCTCGCTACGAACCCGTCCGACGAGGACGAGAACGAGCCCCGCGAAGAATGCGGTGTATTCGGCGTCTGGGCGCCGGGAGAGGATGTGGCGAAGCTCACGTATTACGGACTGTATGCGCTACAACACCGTGGTCAGGAAGCTGCCGGCATTGCGGTGGCCGACGGCTCCCAGGTGCTGGTGTTCAAGGATCTCGGCCTGGTCAGCCAGGTGTTCGACGAGCAGACCCTCGCAGCGATGCCAGGTCACGTCGCCGTCGGACATTGCCGCTACTCCACGACCGGGTCCACGACGTGGGAGAACGCGCAGCCCATCTTCCGCACCACGGCGGCGGGCACGGGCATCGCCCTCGGCCACAACGGCAACCTGGTGAACACCGCTGAACTCGCGAGCCGCACTCGCGCAGCCGGCCTGGTCAACGACAAGCGCCCAAACGCTGCGACTTCCGACTCCGACCTCATCGGTGGTCTGCTGGCACACGCTGCCGGCGACAGCACCATCGAGCAGGCCGCCATGGAACTGCTTCCCACTCTGGAAGGCGCGTTCTGCCTCACCTTCATGGACGAGCACACGCTCTACGCAGCGCGTGATCCGCACGGAATTCGTCCGCTCTGCCTCGGTCGCCTGGATCGCGGTTGGGTGGTTGCCAGCGAAACTGCAGCCCTCGACATCGTGGGCGCGTCGTTCGTCCGCGACATCGAACCCGGTGAGCTGCTCGCGATCGACGCCGACGGCGTCCGCTCCTCCCGTTTCGCGAACCCGACGCCCAAGGGTTGCGTCTTCGAATACGTCTACCTCGCCCGTCCCGACAGCGTGATCGGTGGCCGTTCGGTCCACTCGACCCGCGTCGAAATCGGCCGCCTGCTCGCCAGCGAGCATCCTGCCGAGGGTGACTTGGTCATTCCCGTTCCCGAGTCCGGCACTCCCGCAGCAGTCGGGTACGCACAGGGTTCAGGCATCCCCTACGGCCAGGGACTGATGAAGAACGCCTACGTCGGCCGTACCTTCATCCAGCCGTCGCAGACCATTCGTCAGCTCGGCATCAGGCTCAAGCTCAACCCGCTCAAGGAAGTTATCCGCGGCAAACGGCTTGTTGTGGTGGATGATTCGATCGTCCGCGGAAACACGCAGCGTGCGCTCATCCGGATGCTCCGCGAAGCCGGCGCCCTCGAAATTCACGTCCGCATCGCTTCGCCGCCGGTCAAGTGGCCATGCTTCTACGGCATCGACTTCGCCTCACCGGCCGAACTGATCGCCAACGGAGCGGGCGGACAGGATGCCACGTTCGAGGAGATGCTCGACGGTGTGCGTCGTTCCATCGGAGCGGACAGCCTCGGCTACATCTCCACCGAAGGCATGATCGCGGCTACCGAGCAGCCCGCAAGCCGTCTCTGTGCTGCCTGCTTCGACGGCACCTACCCGATTGCGCTCCCGAAGGAGACGTCGATGGGTAAGAACGTCCTCGAAGGCATGCTCGAGAGTGCAGCCGGTTCGGCTGCCACGCGCGACAACGACAACGCGAGCGCTCTCAGCCGCCCGTAATCTGCCGAAACGGATAATTTGCCGCCCCGCTTGTCGGGGCGGCAAATTTTTTTATGTTTCCGGTCACGTCAAGTGTCGCGGCTATCTGGCATAGTGCCCTCGTGGCGCAACTGAGAATGGATGGGCATCGAGTCCTGGTCGCGGACTTGATGGGGGACACCATCAAAGCGATCAGCGGATCTATGGTGGCGTACGAGGGTGCGGTCACCTTCAAGAACGCCGGAATGGGCGGCGGCGGCGGCGGAATCCGCGCTGCGCTCAAACAGAAGGCAGCCGGAGAGTCGCTGTCCTTGATGGAAGTCAGTGGTCAAGGCACCGTTTACTTCGCCGTGGACGCCCAGGACATCACGATCATCGAACTCAACAACGACGCTCTCCACGTAGAAGCGTCACAGCTGTTGGCAATCGTGGGACAGCTACGCACCGACGTGAAATTTGCCGGCCTCCGCGGCGCCGGCTCCGGCCAGGGATTGTTCACGACAGTTGTCAGCGGCACCGGTCTGGTGGCCGTGCTGTCGAAGGGCGGGCCGATCATCGCCCTCGAAGTCAGCCCGCAGTACCCGCTTGTTGCCGACCCCGACGCCTTTGTCGCCCACCGCGGACAACTGAATCAGAGCTTCGTCACCGACGTCACCTGGCGGTCCGCGATCGGCGGTGGCAGCGGTGAGGCGTTCTCGCTGCGCTTCGACGGATCCGGCGTCGTCTACATCCAGCCCGAGGAGCGCTGAACCATGCCGTTGGAAAAGGTGAACAGCAAGGTCGTCAAGTCGACTCTCGTTCCAGGGCAGAACGTGCTGGCCCGAACCGGATCGATGCTCTACTACACCGGCGACGTCAGATTCGTCCCGCACAGCATGGGCGGCGGTCCTGGTGCGATGCCGAATATGGGTGGCATCGCGGGCATGGCCGGCCGGATGATGTCGGGCGAACATGCACGCATGATGGCGGCAGAAGGACAGGGCGAGGTCCACTACGGTCACGCCGGACTGTACGTCGACGTCATCCATCTGGACGGCTCGTCCATGCTCACCGTGGAAGCAGATCGTCTTCTAGCGCATGACGCCTACCTGCAAAGTTCGATCGTGGCCTTGACGTCGCAAGGTGGTGTTCGCGGCGCCGTCCGCGGTGCGATGACAGGGCAAGGACTGTTCACGACACAACTGCACGGGCAGGGAAGCGTCGCGGTGCTCTCGCACGGCGGGGCAATTCCTCTGCAGGTCGGTCCGAACAATCCCCAAGTTGTGGTGGACCCACAGGCGTATGTGTGCCACCTCGGGCAGATCACCGTCGACATCTCCGCCAACGTCGGCTGGCGTGAAGCCGTCGGCAAGGGCTCGGGGGAGTCGATTCAGCTGAAGATGACCGGTATGGGCACCGTCTGGGTTCAGGCGTCCGAGCAGAAGTTCTGAGGGAGAAATCGAATGAGTATCGAAATTCACACTCCGGCATCTCTGCCTGCGAACGACAACGTCCCGGGGAATGACTACGCCTTCTGCATCGAGCTGACCGGGCAGCCCTGGTTCACGTCCAAAGGCGCAATGATCGCGTACTACGGCATGGTCAATTTCGAGCCGCTCGGACGCACGAGCATGTCGGCGATGGTGGCGGCCAGATTCTCGTCGCCGCTGTACGCGGACGACTGGGTAATCGCCCAGGGCCAAGGCAAGCTGATTCTGGGCGACCGGGGATTCAACATCAATTCCTACGATCTCGACGACGGCAACCTCACGATCCGCGCTGCCAACCTGCTTGCCTTCGAGAACGGGCTCGAACTCAAACAGTCAATCGTGCCAGGCTTTTTGACGTTGCTCGGTACCGGGAAGTTTCTGGCGTCGTCCAACGGTCCGGTCATGTTTGCCGAACCTCCGTTGCGGATCGATCCACAGGCTCTCGTCGGCTGGGCTGACTGCCCGTCGCCGTCCCACCACTTCGATGCCGACTGGATGCAGAGCTTCCTCGGTTCGGTGCGGGGAACCATGTTCGGTGCGAATACGGGTGAAGAGAAACAGTTCGATTTCACCGGCGCCGGAACGGTGCTGATCCAGTCGAGCGAGAAGGTTCTCAACGACGGACACCTCCTGCGGCACATCCAGTCGGAGACTGTTGCACTCGGGCAGAACAGTCTGCGGGCGCTGCACACCTCGATCGGTTCGCAGCTCCAGAACTGAGCGCGAACGGTACGCGAGGTCTCGTCAGCTGCCTGTGTCCGGTAGCGTAAGGGCGTAATCGTCGGTATTTGTGTGCGCTGAGGGTCTTGTTCGCTCGAGTCGACCGCCTCGGCACGTCGCGAGGATTACACAACACATACCTGTGCACGGAGAAAACGTGCGCGAGAAATACTAGGGCTGGAGTAGTAATCCGATGACCGAGGACAGTCACCGCACAGCAGGCGCCTCCTACGCAGCAGCAGGAGTCGATATCGCCGCCGGCGACCGGGCGGTGGAACTCTTCGCCCCCATGGCCAAGAAGGCCAGCCGCCCCGAGGTCATGGGCGGCCTCGGCGGATTCGCCGGATTGTTCTCGCTCAAGGGTGACTACAAGGAGCCTGTCCTCGCTGCTTCCACCGACGGCGTCGGAACCAAGCTGGCCGTCGCTCAGGCGATGGACAAGCACGACACCGTCGGCCTCGACCTCGTCGCGATGGTTGTCGACGACCTCGTCGTCTGTGGCGCCGAGCCGCTCTTCCTTCAGGACTACATCGCCGTCGGACGCGTGATCCCCGAGCGAGTTGCCGAGATCGTGGGCGGCATCGCCGAGGGCTGCATCCAGGCCGGCTGCGCGCTGCTGGGCGGCGAGACCGCCGAGCACCCCGGCATCATGGCCGATGGTGACTACGACCTCTCCGCCACCGGCGTAGGCGTCGTCGAAGCGGAGAAGCTGCTCGGACCGGACCGCGTCCGTCCCGGCGACGTTGTCATCGCCATGGGATCCTCGGGTCTGCACTCCAACGGTTACTCACTGGCCCGCAAGGTGCTTCTCGAGATCGACCGCATGAACCTGAACGCACACGTCGACGAGTTCGGCCGCACCCTCGGTGAGGAGCTCCTCGAGCCCACCAAGATCTACGCCAAGGACTGCCTGGCCCTCGCTGCCGAGACCGACGTCCGCACCTTCTGCCACGTCACCGGTGGCGGCCTCGCGAACAACCTCGGACGCGTCATGCCCAAGGGACTCGTTGCCGAACTCGATCGTGGAACGTGGAGCCCCGCGGCAGTCTTCGCGATGATCGCGCAGCGCGGACGCGTCGAGCGCGCCGAGATGGAGCAGACCTTCAACATGGGTGTCGGCATGGTTGCCGTCGTCGCTCCTGAGGACGTCGATCGTGCGCTGGCCGTGCTCACCGCACGCCACATCGACTGCTGGACGCTGGGAAGCATCAAGAAGGCCTCGGACGCCGCAGCAGAGCGTGCGTTCCTGGCTGGAGATCACCCGCGCTTCTAAGCCGGTAAGACCACAAAGCTGCCCCACCGATTCAGTTCGGTGGGGCAGCTTTTTTGTGCGGATCGAGCACCTGGAAGAAGCACGCAAAAATGAGGAAGAGCGATCAGCTCTTCCTCATTTCACAGTCTGCGCAGATGGCAGTGCGCGGTCAACGCCGCCAGTCGTCGTAGTCGTCCTCTCGCGAATGCCCTTCCCTATCGGAAGTCTGGTCCGATCGGACACTGCTCCGATGCGAGTTGGTCGATCCACCTGCGAGCTCTCGTTGCAGGCTATCGAAATCCGTGGTCGGTACGCTGTACTTCAATTCGCGTGCAACCTTGGTCTGCTTTGCCTTAGCCCGGCCGCGGCCCATGGCTGACCCCCTCGCGCTTTCGCGGGGCGGCCTGGGGAATTTGGCGGCCCCGTTTGAGTGTGTAAGTTTCCTGACACACACTCTAGCCTGGAAAAGTCGCTTCCGCTTCCACGTGGCCCTCGTCGCCGTGTCTGTTTGCTCTCACTATGGCCGCGAGCTGCCAGGATGCTGTCAGAACTGCTCAGAACTTTGTTAGAACTGCGCAAAAGTTTTCCCGGAACTACTCAGAAGTTCCCCGGAATCGCTCGAATCGTGCCTACGCGGGCATCCCCGCCGAACACCGGAGCCGACGCCAGAGCGGCCAATTCTTCGGTCCATTCGGTATTCATCCGCTTGAGTAGTGCGGCGGCCAACGGAAGCAGCGCCCGCTCGTGCCCGTCGTCGATCTTGAGAGCAAACGCCGAACCGTCGGGGAGGGCTCCCGCGTAGATACCGTCGTATCCGGTCTTGGTGAACAGGCCGCGCACCGCGGACATCAGACGCTGATCGTTGCGCCCGGTTCCGGAGACGAGGAACGGGTTGGCTCGCACGGCGTCGGCGACAGCGCGTTCCGGGGAATCAGGCGTCGCCGACGGCAGTCGACCGAAAGCTCGAGCCAGATTCGAGAGCGAGAGTGGCACGATCGGCAGGCCGCAGCCGTCGATTCCCAACTCCTGCTCCTCCTCGCCGCTGAGATCGAAGATCGTCTCCGCGATGGCGAGTTGCAGGGGATGTGTCGGTTCCATGTACGTCTCGAGCGGCCAGTCGTTCACCACGCACGTGGCGAGCATCGCGGAGTGCTTGCCCGAACAGGTCATGTAGATCGGGCTGGGGAGCTGGCCTGCGGCAATCAGCTCGGCGCGGGCAAGCTCGTTGCCTGGCAGATCTGCAGGGCACTGCAATTGATCTACGCGGAGGTCGTAACGTTCGAGTAGGCCCTCGACGAGTTCGATGTGGTCGGCCTCACCGGCATGCGACGACGCCGCGACGGCCAGTTCCTCCGGGCTGCTTGGTTCGAAGCCGTTGCGGAGCGCTGCGACGGCCTGCAGCGGCTTGTTTGCCGAGCGGGGATAGATGGGTGTGTGGATTTCGCCCACCCCCACAACCAGGTCGCCGTTGGCGTCGAGGATGACGGCCGATCCGCGGTGTACACACTCGCGGAATCCGGAGCGGACAACTTCGACCAGTTCAATGCTCACGAATGCACCTGTGTTTCCGCTCGTTCGACGAATGTGCTGATCCGCTCGAGGACGTTCGGCGCAAGATCGTGGTGACCGTTCAACAGTTGCCGCAGATGTTCGGGATCTGCGCCTGTGAATACTTGTCGAACCGTGACGCCGTGATCGGGGACGTGCACTCGCGTGACCGTATCGCCGGCTGCGAGTGTGCCCGTTCGGTTCACTCGCAGATACGCGCCGACATCGGCTCGGTGGGTGAACCGCTTGACCCAGCCCTTCTCGCCCGACCAGAGTCCGAAGGTGCCACACGGCACGCGGGGCCCGGTGACTTCGAGTTCCACTACATCGGACGAGTCCGCTCCGGTGATGTGCCAACGTTCGCCGATGACCGCGTCGGTCACGGCGATACCGCTGAGGCGAAGGTTCTCACCGAACCAACCGGGATGGAGAGGTCGGCCCAACTCCGTCGACCAACGCTGCGCTTCGGCATGGTCGTACGCGTAGACGGCTTGATACGCGCCGCCGTGGAATTCGGTGTCGCAGACATAGTCGCCGCCGAGGCCGAGTCGGCCCAAGGGGACCCGGCCGTCGACGGATCGTTTGTCGATTGCGGTTCGAGTCACGCGTTTGACGCCGCTGTCGCGTTCGGCATGTACGACGCACACGGCGTCCACGATGCCGGTCACTTCCCGCGCAATCGGTTGACGGCTTCACGTCCGGCCTGAGGTGCGTTGTCGTCGACTATCGAGTCCGGATCGATCGACGCGGCGCTGGGACCGGCAACTAATTCGGTCCCAGCGGGGACGTTGCGCTTGACCAGTGCGAGCGCGATAGGCCCGAGCTCGTGATGATTGACGACGGTTCCGACGCGGCCCACTGCGCGGCCACCGGCTGTGACGGGGTCGCCCGGTTCGGGGAGGGCTTCGGCGCTTCCGTCGAGGTGCAGGAGAACGAGGTGACGCGGCGGCTTGCCGAGGTTGTGCACGCGCGCGACGGTTTCCTGACCGCGGTAGCAGCCCTTCTCGAGGTGGACCGCGCCGTGTTCGTCTGGGCCGCCGATCCACCGAACCTCGTGCGGGATGGTCTTCTCGTCGGTGTCGAGCCCGATTCGGGGGCGGACGGCTTCCACACGAAGGGCCTCGAAGGCCCAGGTTCCGGCGGGTGTGGCGCCGGCGTCGGTGAGCTTGGTCCACCAGGCTGCCAAGTGCTCGCGGGGTACGAGGAGATCGAAGGAGTCTTCGGTCGGCCACGGCATCCGACGGACGAAGCCGCCGCCTGGCAGGGCATGCGCGTCGTACACGTCGACGGGCGCACTCGTGCCGACGGCGTCGAGGACCGAGGCGGCTTTCGGCCCGAGAATGCTGAGAACGGCAAGTTCGTTGCCGTCGCGGGGTTCGGCCTTGGACCAGAACACCATCTTCTTCAGGAAGGCGAGGAGTGCGGGGCCTCGATCGGCCTCGGTGTCGATCCAGGTGACGCCGCCGAGGTCCGTCTGGACAAAGTGGTGCTCGACGCGGCCGTTGATGTCGAGGCTGAGATTCTCGGCGCTCTTCCCGTCGGGGAGCGCGGCAACGTGCTGGCTCGAAATGGTGTGCAGCCAGGTGAGTCGCTCGTCGCCGGGAATGGCGATGACAAATCGGTGGCTGCGATCGACGACGATCGCGTCGCGCTGCGCAGTCCGTTGCTCACCGAGTGGATCGCCGTGATGCCACGCGACACCGATGTCGACCGATCCGTCCGGGGCTGCGACCGCACCGGGGGCAGTCATGAGTGGGCTGTTGGGCACAAGAGCGTTGTCGACCACGTCACCAGTCTAGGAGTGTGGTCCGCGCGTTGGTCGAGTGCGGGGCGTGAGCGGTGTTTTCCGTCGCTAGTGTTGAGGGTATGGCTGATCGCGTATTGGTAACTCTCGACCATGAGGTGCTCGATGCTGACGCACCCTTTCTCCATGCTGACGACTTGGCTGTCGTGCGGGGCGACGGGGTATTCGAGACGTTGTTGGTTCGGGGTGGCCGAGCGCGGGTAGTCGAAGCTCACCTGAGCCGACTGGTTCTCAGCGCCGAGGCATTGGGTTTGCCTGCCCCGATACTGGACGACTGGCGTCTGGCGATCGAGATGGCCGTCGAGGAGTGGGGCAGCGAGAAGGAAGGCGCGTTGCGTCTCGTCCTGACGCGCGGGCGCGAGAGTGGGGACAAGCCGACGGCTTTCGTGATGGTCGGACCGGTGGCGGATCGGGTGCGGCAGGTGCGAGAAGCGGGTTTGTCGGTGATCACGCTCGAACGCGGATTCTCGGTGGATTTGTCGG
This sequence comes from Rhodococcus sp. MS16, assembly GCF_013277795.1. Classification (NCBI taxonomy): domain Bacteria; kingdom Bacillati; phylum Actinomycetota; class Actinomycetes; order Mycobacteriales; family Nocardiaceae; genus Rhodococcus; species Rhodococcus sp. MS16. The sequence goes on along the minus strand of NZ_VBTM01000003.1, from coordinate 385,142 downwards.
CACGCGCGCCGTGGCAGTTGCTGGGAGCGAAGACGTTGTCCTACGCAACCAACATGGCTGCACTGCGCTACGCCGGCACTTTGGGGGCCGATGATGTGATCTTCGTCAGTTCGGAGGGCAATGTGTTGGAAGGGCCGCGTTCGACGGTGGTGGTCGTGCGGGACAGGACTTTGATCACACCGCCGCCCGCTCAGGGCATTTTGATGGGCACAACACAGCGTGCTCTGTTCGACGTCGCCAAGGGAGCGGGCTTCGACAGTCGTTACGAAACCCTGCGACCTGCGGACTTGATCGCAGCGGACGGTGTGTGGATGGTTTCGAGCGTCACGCTGGCGGCGCGCGTCACTACACTGGACGGCTTTGCTTTACCAGAGCCTAAAGTCGCTGCCGAATTCACGAAGTTGGTCGAACGGGCCGTCGACTAGAGAGCGGGGCCGAAATGGGCGAATAGGAATCCTCGACGGTCTCTACTACCTTGAGTAGTAGCAAAGTCCTGCGGTCCAAACCGGACAGCAGTACCGTGTCCGCAGGGGCCGAGCGAACGCCCGCGTCTCGAACCCCGAAGCCTGTCCCAGGGCCCTACTCTCGGAGTAGCCAATGGATACTTTGGACGTCTCCAGGTGGCAGTTCGGTATAACTACCGTCTACCACTTCATCTTTGTTCCGCTGACCATCGGATTGGCTCCGATGATCGCGATCATGCAAACCATGTGGGTCGTGACCAAAAAAGATCATTGGTACCGACTCACCAAGTTCTTCGGCAAGCTGTTCCTCATCAACTTTGCCATCGGCGTAGCTACCGGCATCGTGCAGGAATTCCAGTTCGGTATGAACTGGAGTGAGTACTCACGATTTGTCGGCGACGTCTTCGGTGCACCACTGGCTCTCGAAGGTCTTGTGGCCTTCTTCATGGAGTCCGTATTCATCGGGCTGTGGATTTTCGGTTGGGGCAGGCTACCCAAACTTGTTCACCTGGCATGTATTTGGCTCGTGGCGATCGGCGTCAACGCGTCGGCGTTCTTCATCATCGCAGCCAACTCGTTCATGCAGCACCCCGTCGGAGCGGTGTACAACCCGGAGACGGGTCGTGCTGAGCTCACCAGCATCTGGGAGTTGTTGACCAACAACACCGCTCTTGCCGCATTCCCGCACGCAGTAGCAGGTGCCTTCTTGACTGCGGGAACCTTCGTCGCCGGCATCTGTGGTTGGTGGATGGTGCGAAACATGCGCCGCACCAAGACCGTCGGCCCAGCGGAGGCGACAAAGCTCGAAACCGATGCCAGGACGATGTACCGTCCCGGTGCCCGATTCGCGTTGCTGGTGATCATCATTGCCGGCATCGGCGTCATCTACACCGGCGACGTCCAAGGCAAGCTCATGTTCCAACAACAACCCATGAAGATGGCGTCGGCAGAGTCGCTGTGTGAGACCGAGATGGATCCGGATTTCTCACTCTTGACCATCGGAACTCACAACAACTGCGACAGCGTGACTCACGTAATCAAGGTGCCGTTCGTTCTTCCGTGGCTGGCCGAGGGCAAGTTCACCGGTGTCGAGCTTCAAGGCGTCAACCAGCTGCAGGAGCAGGCCGAGCAGGACTTCGGCCCCGGCAACTACCGTCCGAATCTCTTTGTCACGTACTGGTCATTCCGCGCGATGATCGGCCTCGCCGCCGGTTCCGCAGCCTTGGCACTTGCCGGTCTGTGGGTAACCCGCAGGGGTCGGGTACCGGACCAGAAGTGGTTCGGAATCCTGAGCCTCGTCGCGATTCCCATGCCGTTCCTCGCCAACAGTGCGGGCTGGATCTTCACCGAGATGGGCCGCCAGCCCTGGGTGGTGCATCCCAACCCGACCGGCGTGGACATGATCAGACTCACTGTCGACCAAGGTGTTTCGGACCACGCGTCGGCAACGGTCTGGGTCTCGTTGATCACCTTCACCCTCCTGTACGGCGCTTTGGGTGTCGTCTGGTTCAAGCTGATCGTGCGATACGCGAAGGAAGGCCCGTTGGAACACGACATGCATCCGCCGGGAGATACCGACCACGAAGAGCCGGAAGATCCGGACAAGCCCAAACAACTGTCGTTCGCGTACTAGGAGGCGATCATGGGACTTCAAGAAGTATGGTTCGTGCTCGTCGCAGTACTGTTCGTCGGCTACTTCGTCCTCGAAGGCTTCGATTTCGGTGTCGGAATGCTCATGCCGATTGTCGGCAGAGGCAGTGGCCTACCGGCAGATACGCGTAGACGCGTTGCGCTCAACACCATCGGCCCGGTCTGGGACGGCAACGAAGTGTGGCTCATCACGGCCGGTGGTGCGCTGTTCGCCGCGTTCCCCGAGTGGTACGCGACGTTGTTCTCCGGCTTCTACCTACCGCTGCTGATCATCCTGGTGGCCTTGATCGTTCGCATCGTTGCCATCGAATGGCGAAGCAAGATCGACGACGACAAATGGCGTCAGCGTTGCGACTGGGGCATCATTTTCGGCTCCTGGGTTCCCGCAGTTCTGTGGGGCGTGGCATTCGCGAACATCGTTCGGGGCGTGGAGATCAATGCCGACAAGCAGGTCGTTTCAGGATTCTTCGATCTGCTCAACCCGTACGCATTGCTCGGCGGCCTGACCACTGCTCTGGTGTTCGCGCTGCACGGCGCGGTGTTCCTGGCACTCAAGAGCGCCGACGAGGTTCGCGAAGATGCGGTGAAAATTGCTGCCCGACTCGCGATTCCGGCGGTTCCGGTGGCCGGCGCATTTGTACTGTGGACCCAGCTTGCATACGGCAAGGGATGGACGTGGATTCTGGTTGCCGCTGCGGCAGCAGCATTGATCGGCGTTATCTTCCTGACCCGCGCTGAAATGGAAGGGTGGGCGTTCGTGCTCACCACGGTGGCCGTCATCGCGACCGTCGTGCTGCTGTTCGGCTCCCTGTTCCCGAATGTCATGCCGTCGACGCTGGATCCGGCGTACAGCTTGACCATCGAGAACGCGTCGTCGAGTCCGTACACGCTCAAGGTGATGACATGGGCCGCGGCGTTCATGACGCCGATCGTGATCATCTACCAGGGCTGGACGTACTGGGTATTCCGTCAACGCATCTCCACCAAGCAGATTCCACCGTCGATCGGGCTGAAGTTCAAAGCCAAGACGTGGTAAATCCGGCATCAGTGCCTCGAAAGAAGTGACGGTCGAATTCAAGTGACAATCGAGGTAGGCGACGTTCCCACCACTCGGGAGCGTCGCCGCGGACCGATCGATCCGCGCCTGTGGCGGCATTCCGCCTCTGCGCGTGGATATCTGATTCTGACAGTCGCCCTGTCGATGATCAACGTCGTGATGGTCATAGTCTCGGCGCTCATGATCGGCCGGGTGCTGGCCGGAGTCATCACCACCCGAACCGTCGATATTTCTTCGTGGACAACCGAACTCGGCGTCCTCGCAGGCGCTGTCGGGATTCGGATACTGGGAACCTGGCTGCAAGCGCGGTTTGCTCACCGCGCGTCGACCCGTGTGGTGGCCGAGATCAAGGAGGGTGTGCTCACGTCGGCGACGGCGATGAGTCCCCGCGATCTCGACCCACGTCGAGATGAAATCGCTACGGTTCTCACCCGTGGTGTCGACGGTCTGGCTCCGTATCTGACGGGTTATCTACCGTCGTTGATCCTGTCGGTGACTCTGACCCCGATCACGCTGATAGTTATTGCCCTGCAAGATATGACGTCGGCAGTGATCATCTTGATCACGTTGCCTTTGATTCCGATCTTCATGATCCTGATCGGATTGCTGACAAAGGGTAAGTCCGAGAAGACCCTGGCTGCGATGACAACGTTGTCGTCGCAATTGCTCGATCTCCTCTCGGGTTTACCCACGTTGCGAGCGCTGGGTCGCCAAGACGGTCCGGCCGAGCGGGTTCGGGAACTGGGCGATTCGCATCGCCGCACCACGATGTCCGCGCTGCGGGTCGCCTTCCTGTCGTCGATGGTGTTGGAATTCCTTGCAACGCTGAGTGTTGCGTTGGTCGCAGTCAGTATCGGCTTGCGGCTCGTGTACGGGGACATGTCGCTGGAGCCGGGCGTCGTTGCGTTGATTCTTGCCCCGGAGGTGTATCTGCCGTTGCGGATGGTGGGAATGCAATTTCACGCGGCCGAGGACGGAATGGCGGCTGCGGACAAAGCTTTCAGTGTCATCGAAGCGGACACCTCTGCACCCGTCGGCGGCGCAGTCGTGGTTGATGCGCGCGGCACGGACATCGTTTTCGACACGCTGAGCGTGAATTCGCGTGGTGGTGTTGCGCCGTACGAGCTTTCGGGAGTGATGCGACCCGGTGCGATCACCGTGCTCACCGGAGCAAATGGTTCCGGCAAGTCGAGCGCGGCGCAGGCCCTGCTCGGGTTGATCGAACCCAGCGGTGGTTTTGTGAGCGTCGGCGGAACGGACGTTCGACAACTCGACGAGAATACGTGGTGGGCGCAGATCGCTTGGCTGCCGCAACATCCGGTCATGGTGCCGGGAACCATTCGGGAAAACCTCGAACTCACCGGACCCATCGACTCCGATGCGCTGCACAATTCTTCTGTGGCCACAGGGTTCGACGGAGTTCTTGCCGAACTGTCGTCAGGTCTCGATACCGTGGTGGGGGCCGGGGGTGTCGGTCTCTCGCTCGGGCAGCGGCAGCGGCTGGCACTGACACGTGTGCTGTCGTCCGATCGGCCCGTCCTTGTGCTGGACGAACCCACCGCCCACCTGGACGCGGATTCGGAAACTACGGTCCTGGATGCATTGCGAGCGCGAGCGAAGGGCGGCGACACCGTCATAGTCATCGGACATCGCCCCAGCGTGCTTGCCGTCGCAGATCAGATCATCGAGGTGCACGCACATGAGAACTGACCACCGCGATCCGTTGCTGCGCGCACTGGGTCTCCTCGAACTGCAACCACGACGCGTACTCATCGCTGTCGCGGCCGGAGTGGCGACGCTCGGCAGTGCTCTGGCGTTGGCGGCGCTGTCGGCCTGGTTGATCACCAGGGCCTGGGAAATGCCGCCGGTACTGGATCTCAGCGTTGCTGTTGTCGCCGTGCGTGCTCTGGGTATCTCCCGGGGTGTATTCCGCTACTTGGAGCGTCTCACGACGCACGATGTTGCGCTGCGCGGGACAACGTCCGCGCGGGCCCAGATATACGCGCGTCTTGCAGCGGGTAACCCGGCTGCGGCCGCCGGCCTGCGCCGTGGCGACTTGCTTGCGCGTACCGGAGCCGACGTCGATGCAGTTGGTGATGTGGTGGTGAAAGCACTTGTCCCCATAGCTGTATCGGCTATTCTTGCCGTTTCCGCCGTGGGCATCTTGATGTTCATCTCCGTGCCGGCGGCAATGGTCTTGGCGATCGCGCTCGCGGTCTCCGGAATCCTGGCTCCCTGGCTGTCGGCCCGCGCTGCTCGAATTGCTGAATCCGACAGCTCTTCTGCTGCTGTGCGATTCAGTGCGTCAGCGGTCACCGCGCTCGATCATTCTGCCGAGCTTCGAGTGGCGGGACGTTTGGACGCTGCCGTGTCCGACGCGGTGTCGGCCGAAGGCGACGTAGTCGATGCTACCGACCGCGCTGCGGTGCCGAGCGCATTTGCCGCTGCCGCAACACCTCTCGCAGTGGGAGTCAGCGTCCTGGCGTCGCTGCTCATCGGCATCGTGCTTTACGGGAATACCGACATGACACCGATGGCACTGGGCATCCTGGTATTGCTCCCGCTCTCGGCGTTCGAGGGAACTGCGGCTCTGCCCACTGCTGCAGTGGCATTGACCAAAGCCCGGTTGGCGTCGGCGCGAATCATGGCGGTACTCGACCGCGCAGACGAGGAGATCGCAGAGGGCGACAACGCGTGGCCTGAGTCGGATGTCCTGACAGTCGACGGACTCTGCGCTGGGTGGCCTGGAGGCAACGTCACCGCGCCACTCACGTTCGACGTGCGTCCCGGCGCGCGGATCGCGTTGATCGGCCAAAGCGGATCAGGAAAGACAACGGCCCTGATGACGATGGCGGGGCTCCTCCCACCGGTATCGGGGACAATTTCCGCTGGCGGCGTTCCGATTTCAGAGATCGAACCAGCAGAGCTTCGCCGACACATCGGGTTCTTCGCAGAAGACGCACATCTCTTCGAGACCTCCGTGCTCGAAAATCTGCGAGTAGCGCGCGGCGATCTCACGCCTACCGCCGCGGCGACAGTACTCGGTGACGTCGGCCTGGGGGAGTGGCTCGCTCACCTGCCCGACGGACTCGACACCGTTCTCGTCGGCGGCATGCGAGCAGTCTCAGGCGGCGAGCGTCGGCGTTTGCTGCTGGCCCGGGCGGTCGTCTCACCCGCGCAAATCCTGCTGCTCGACGAACCAACCGAACACATGGATGCCGAAGCCGGCGCGGAGGTGCTGCGTGAATTGCTCGGACGAGACGGCACTCTGCTGGCTCCGCATCGGACCGTCGTGGTCGTCACCCATCAACTTCCGGAACACACTGCAGCTGACCAGGTGATATGCGTCGGAAAAGTTTCGGCGGAAAATAGATTGCCGTCGCGGTGAAGTGGGCGTACTTTCTCCTGTACACAAGGAAGGAGGTGGTCTGAAATTGAAGTACAGACGGACGCGTGAGGTGGCTGCCAGCTAGCCGCAATCGCTGACGGAATTCACTTACCGCAGGAGCGGCCGGCGAATCCCGGGCAGCCACCCGACCCCCGAGCCCCCGATCAGTCCGACCGGGACCCACGCGAAAGCGTGGGTATGGCTCGGGGGTCGCTTCGTGCGGTGGGCAGCAGTTAGCCGATGTAGCGGGTGAGCCGCGCCGAGTAGCGCGGTTCGAGCGCGCCGTCCGCGAGGATTCGCTCCTCGACGTATGCGAGGTCGCCACCTTCGACGATGCCGTAAAGGCGCTTTGCGCCGCCGTACAGTGCACCGGACTGGCTGCGGATCACGACGTCGGTCGCGAGCTCCCACGAGGACTGGGTGAGCGCGGTTCCGTAGTACATTTCGACGACGCCTGAGCTGTGGGTGAGGAGTAGTTCGACTACTTCCTCGTTCACGCTGCCGGGGATGCCGTCGCCGCCCATGCGCCAGTAGCCGCTTTCGCGCGTGTCTGGCTTGGTGTAGTTGCCCTCGGCATCGAGAACCCAGGATCGGGATTCCCAGCACAGGTAGGGGCCACCGTCGTGGGAGATGACGATTTGTTGTCCGAAGGGGTAGTCGCCCGTTTCCGGGTCGTGCCCTTCGCCTTCGCCGCGCCAGACGCCGACAAGCGGCAGCAGGGCGAGAAGGGCGGGATTGATGTCCGGGCCGAGTCGCAGATTTGCGGTGTCCTCGGGGACCGGGAGATCCGGGAGAGTGGGAATGTTGAGTGAAGCTGTCGACTTGGAACGTTCGACAGCTATTGCGACTGCCTCATCCCCGCTTCCGCGCCTGATGGCACCTGAAGCGGTGGAATCGTCAGCTGTCGCGTCAGACCCTGATCCCGGAGCTTGACTCACGATTCGTCGGTGACCAAACGGTAAACGACGTACACGGAGAACCAAGCGATCATGACGGATGCGAGTGCGAGAAGTACCTCGAAGAAAATGACCACGTGCCTATCTTAGACGGCCTCGACCTGCCGGAAAAATCGGGAGGCTGTGACAAATCAAACGACAAGAAAAGGTCCCGCATCCTCCTGGGATGCGGGACCTTTGCCGGTGAGTCCGGAACTTACTTGCTGACCGTGACATCCACGTTGTGGACGCCCGATGTTTCGGGGTTCACGGCGCTTGTGCCGTTGCCGGAGCTGGAGAGTGCACGCACAGTCCAGGATCCGGGGGCGGCGAAGAAACGGAAGTCGCCGGTAGCGGACGCGACGACCTCGGCGGTGAATTCGTCGGAGCCGTCGAGCAAGCGCACGAATGCGCCGCCGATGGGCTGGCCGTCAGCCGCGAGGACACGGCCGGTGATGACGGTTTCCTTCTCGACGTCGACGCCGGCAGGCAGGGTCTGACCCTGAGTAGGTGCTCCGCACATGTTCTATGCTCCCAATTCGATCGGTGCGCCGACGAGTGAGCCGTATTCGACCCAGCTGCCGTCGTAGTTCTTGACGTTGCTCTTGCCGAGGATTTCCTGCAGTACGAACCAGGTGTGGCTCGAACGCTCACCGATGCGGCAGTAGGCAATGGTGTTCTTGGTGTCGTCGAAGCCCTTGTCCGCGTAGAGCTTTGCAAGGTCGTCGTCGGACTTGAAGGTGCCGTCTTCGTTAGCGGTGGTGCTCCACGGGATGTTGATCGCTGTGGGGACATGGCCACGCTGCTGAGCCTGCTCCTGCGGAAGGTGCGCGGGTGCGAGGATCTTGCCGGAGAACTCGTCGGGGCTGCGGACGTCGACGAGGTTGACGGAGCCGATGGAGGAGATGACCTCGTCGCGGAATGCGCGGATCGAGAAGTCGGGTGCCTCGGCCTTGTACTGCGTTGCGGGACGGGTTACTTCGTCCTTGGACAGCTCGCGCCCGTCGAGTTCCCACTTCTTGCGGCCACCGTCGATGAGCTTGATGTCCTTGTGGCCGTACAGCTTGAAGTACCAGTAGGCGTAAGCGGCGAACCAGTTGTTGTTGCCACCGTAGAGGACAACGGTGTCGTCGTTGGCGATTCCCTTGGCCGAGAGGAGGTCTGAGAACTGCTCCTGGTTCAGGAAGTCACGGCGGACGCTGTCCTGGAGGTCCTTGCGCCAGTCGAGCCGGACTGCACCTTCGATGTGGCCGCCGTCGTATGCACTGGTGTCCTCGTCCACCTCGACAAAAACGGTCTTGGGGGCGTTGAGGTTCTGCTGCGCCCAGTCGGCGGAGACTAGGACGTCGGAGCGAGCCATGGTGTTCCTTTCGATGTGGTCGTGCTCGATATGGTCTTGCGGGGGTATGTGTCCGGTGGGGTTACCGGTGATGCGCTTTCACGCGGTGGTTGCTCTTCCGATTGTGCGGAATCGCGTTACGAGTGGGTAGATCTGGCAGCCGAGGCAGATGCCGAAGGCTGCGTTCAGAAGAGCAGCGAACAGGGCAAATCCTGTGGCGACTGTGCCGACGACGGTGGATCCGGCAAGGAATCCGACGGTCCCGGCGAGCGCGAAGACAAAGCCGACGAACTGTGCGAAGCGCAACGGCGCAACAGGTTCACGTTCGCGCACGGGTGAGATGCGAGGGGCGACGAGTTTGCCGAAGATCAGTCCGTACGGGCTGCGCTTGGGTCCGGTGACGGCGCCGATCGCGAAGACTATTGCCTGCAGTGCCAACAGTGCGGTGGCGGCGGGCAGAGAGAATGCTGAAAGGATCAGTGTCAGAACAAGTATCGCGGTGGTGATCCACGCGGCGAACCGCGGACCGCGCACGTCGACCTGCTCGGATTGCGAAGTGGTGGTGGACATCGGGTGTGCTCCTGCGTTGGTTGCATGGTGCCTGCCTGGGCCGAGAATCTCAGACTTCAGGCTCGGAGATATGTGGGCTGGAAGGCCCGTTATCGGCGAGAGTGATCGCGTGAGCGAAAGGCTCGAATCTCAGCGAAGGCTGAGCGCTGGGTGATCAGCAACAAGAACAGCAACAACCACCGAGGCGGCACAGGTCTACTGCGCGGCGTCGGGTGAGCATGAGCTCGTGGCGGGTTTGCACGGTTGGGAGTTTACCCTGCAGACGGCGAATTTGGGGTACCGGGTGTTGAGAAGGGCGCGAGCGCGCTTGTGAGGTCCGCGGTGGACGGCACCCCGGACACTCGGAATCGTTCCACCAGGTCTCGGTCGAGGATAAAGGTGGTCGGCAACGACAGGACGCTCATCTCACGCGCAAGCGCCGGGTTCTTGTCGATGTCGAGTTCAACGTCGACGGGTGGATGAGGGGCGTTTGCCATTGTGGTCACCACCTGATCGACGACGCGGCGGACGGCGCTGCACGGACCACACCAGTCTGCGGAGAAATGCAGGACGACTGGTCCGGAGCCGGGCGCTATACCTGCTGCGGCGAGGAGTTCGATGCGGCTGCCGACGGCTTCGGAGGTACCCGAGCCGCTGGCTCGAACGGCTCCGCTGCGTGATTTGAGGAGCAGTCCGACCGCGACAACGGCGACGAGGGCGATGAGTAGAACTGTGATACCGGTCATTGGTTCTGCAGATCTGCGAGGTTGATGACTGTGTTTTCCGTGCTGCCTTCGATCACTATGCGACCGCCTTCCGCGTAGACGAGGCTCGGCTTCAGATTGAAGGGAAGTGACTGTGGATCGATGGTGTAGCTGAACATGCCGAGGACGATCGGCTCGAGAACCGCCGGGATCGAGAAGTTCGCTTCGCCTTCGGGGCCGAAGTAGAGATTGCTTGCCACGATCTTGACCTGATCTCCCTCGAGCACGAGGTTGGCCTGAACACTGACCGCGGTGTCGATGGGGCCGACGGGGACGGTTCCGCTCAGAACGATCGCGCCCGCGGTGCTCGCCCCGGTACCGCCGCTGCCGCCCGTACCGTCGGACTTGTCGGCAGGAGGAGAGGAAACCTGCAGGTCAGGTATATCGAGGAGCTTGCCGAGGTCCGTGGCGTTGATGCCCATTCTGCCGTCGAGCTTGTCGACGGGAAGTTCGGTCACCCTGCCGTTGACCAGGTCCGAGAACGGGACGGTGACGCCCCGCAGATCCGCTTCGACGGTGACTTCGCCGACGATGTTGCTCTGGACTCCGGTTGCCCGGATGTAGACGTCTTCGTACTTGCCGCCCAGCGCTTGCGTGAGGAACGGGAAGCCGTTGAACGTGACTTCGGGGTCTGCATCGAGTGATGCGCCGGCTCGTAGCTCGCGGGAAACTCGGTATTCCGCGTACGCGGCGGCACCGAAATCGGCGACCAGTCCGAGGCCGAGGAGGAAGACGATGCCGATGATCAGTTTGCGCACAGCACCATTGTGACGGACTCCCTCGTAGGTTCGGTGCGACGGTCCCAACGGCGCGCACGCTAATGTAGGGACCGACCAAAAGGGTCGAACTACCAGAGCGTCGCCCTGTCCGGGGTGCGCGGGCTACTAGATAGGAGGCCGTGTGGAGCTGCTTCTCCTCACCTCCGACCCCAACCCGGATGCAGTTCTTCCGGCGTTGGCGCTGCTGGCGCACTCGGTTAGGCCTGCTCCCACTGAGGTTTCGTCGCTGCTCGAGGCAAGTTCGGCCGACATCGCGTTGGTCGACGCACGCACCGATCTGGCTGCCGCACGAGGGTTGTGTCGATTGCTGGGAAGTACGGGATCTGCCGTGCCGGTCGTGGCTGTCCTGACCGAGGGCGGGCTTGTTGCCGTCAACGCGGACTGGGGGTTGGACGACATTCTCCTGCCCGGTACGGGACCCGCTGAGGTGGACGCCCGATTGCGGTTGTTGCTCGCCCGCAGTGGCGGCGTTGCCAGTCCCGAAGCGTCAGGAAAGATCACGCTGGGCGAATTGGTTATCGACGAGGGGACGTACACGGCACGACTGCGTGGACGGCCCCTTGATTTGACTTACAAGGAATTCGAACTGCTCAAGTACCTCGCGCAGCATGCGGGACGGGTGTTCACTCGTGCGCAGTTGTTGCAAGAGGTGTGGGGTTACGACTTCTTCGGTGGCACTCGGACCGTGGATGTTCACGTGCGTCGGTTGCGGGCCAAGCTCGGCACCGAATACGAATCCTTGATCGGTACAGTCCGAAATGTCGGGTACAAGGCAGTTCGCCCGACGCGTTCCAAGAACGGGGCCGCTGCGCCGATTCGATTCGAGGACGACGATGTCGATTACGAGGCTGCGGACGGATCGGTGTTGTGACATGAGTTGGAGCGATGTGCTGACGCCGGATCAGGCTCGGCAGGTGTCGGAACTTGTCGACCGTGCAACGGAGTTCGACGGCAAGGCGCCAGTCTCCGAGCAAGGACGGCACGCGATTGCCGGCCGTGGTCTGGCCGGGCACCTCGTGATCCTCGACGACGGTGTCGTCGTCGGATACGCCCAACTGCAAGCCGGTTCGGACGAGCACCCGGACATGGCGGAACTCGTCGTGGATCCTGCTCGCAGGCGGCAAGGTATCGGAACTGGCCTTGCCGCTTCGGTTTTCGACGAAGGTCGACCGGGAACCCGAGTCTGGGCGCATGGAAACATCGATGCGGCAGTGGAGTTCGCCAAGAGCCTGGATCTGGTCAGCGTTCGTGAACTCCTCCAGTTGCGTCGACCACTCGGTGCTCCTCAGCTTCCGGAAATTGTTGTTCCGGAAGGCGTTTCGTTGAGGACGTACTGCGGCAGCGAAGACGACTCCGAGATCTTGCGGGTCAACAACGCCGCGTTCTCGTGGCATCCCGAGCAGGGTGGTTGGACCCAGGCGGAGATCGACGAGCGAACCGCCGAGGGGTGGTTCGATCCCGCCGGGTTGTTCCTGGCGTTTGCGGACACCGATCCGAACACGCTGCTGGGGTTTCACTGGACCAAGGTTCATCCACCCGAGGGCGACGAACCGGAGCTCGGTGAGGTGTACATCGTCGGTATCGATCCGGCGGCACAGGGACGCGGACTCGGTCGGGTTCTGACGCTCGCCGGCATGCACTACCTGCGTGATCGGGGTCTCGACACGGTTCTCCTGTACGTCGAGGGTGACAACACGGCAGCCCTCAACACGTACGAGAAATTGGGCTTCGGCAGGTTCCACACCGACATGGCCTATGCCCGAAATTCCTGACTTTCTCGGACGACTCGAATAAATCTCCGGTCTGTTCATGCTCCGTTCACTTTGTGTGGTCCAGCCGGACACCGCGCCCCCCTACTTTTCTCTATGGGCAGCGCCGCGCTGCCTGATGCAGTAATGCGCTGCATCTCATGTCGCCGCCTGATCGTGGGCCCGGCGGTAGCTATTTCCGGAGGACCGAAGGTGAATTTCAAGCGCAGTGGTGCTCTGCTCGGCGTAGTGGCCGTGGGTGCTATGACCTTGGCAGCATGTGGCAGCGACAACAACGCATCGTCGAGTGGTGTGGACACATCCGCTTCGACTGCAACATGTGAAGGCAAGGAAAAGATCTCTGCGGCTGGTTCATCGGCGCAGAAGAACGCGATGGATCAGTTCGTCGCCACGTACATCGCTGTCTGCCAGGAAAAGGGCAAGACAGTCAACGTTGCTTACAACCCCAGTGGTTCGGGTGACGGCCGCACCCAGTTCATCGCCGGCCAGATCGACTTCGCCGGCTCCGACTCGGCGATCAAGGACGAGCAGGCGGACAAGGCCAAGGAGCGTTGCGTCGGCGGCGAAGCCTGGAACCTTCCCCTCGTTTTCGGTCCGATCGCGGTGGCCTTCAACCTCGACGGCGTCGACAACCTCGTGCTCAATGCCGAGGTTCTTGCCAAGATCTTCAACGGCGGCATCACCAACTGGAACGATCCGGCCATCGCTGCCCTCAATCCGGACGCGAAGCTTCCCGATCTGAAGGTCACACCCGTGATCCGCTCCGATTCCTCGGGAACCACGGACAACTTCCAGAAGTACCTCGAGGCAGCATCGAACGGTGCCTGGACCTCGGGTGCCGGTTCTGACTTCACCGGTGGCGTCGGTGAGGGCGCCAAGGGTTCGGCCGGAGTCGCTCAGGCAGTTTCGACGGCACCGGGCTCCATCACCTACGTCGAGAAGTCGTTTGCCGATCAGAACAAGCTGTCGATGGCCGAGATCAACACGGGCACCGAAGCTGTTGCACTGACCAATGACACTGCTGCCGCGTCGATCTCCGGCGCGAAGTTCAAGTCGGACGCAACCGGCGACCTGACGCTCGACCTCGCGTCGATCTTCAAGACCAACGAAGCCGGCGCCTACCCGCTGGTTCTCGCGACGTACTCCATCGTCTGCTCCAAGGGCTACGACGCTGATACGTCTGCCGCTGTGAAGTCGTTCCTGACGAGTGCCGCGAACGAGGGACAGGCCAACCTTGCCGAGCAGGGTTACGTCCCGCTGCCGGCAAACGTGCAGGACCGTCTGAACGCGTCGATCTCAGCCATCGGCTGATTCGACCGCGGACTCGTACGGACAAGCCCATGGATCTACATTCAAACGTGAAGGAATGTGAGCGCACATGAGCGACGCGCCCATCACATCAGCATCTCGTTCCTCCGGCTCCGCAACCAGCGGAGCCGGGGTGGGCGGTCCGAACGGCATCACGGAGGACACGATTACTTCCATCAAGGCTTCAGAAGTCGAGCAGCCACCGAAGGACGACGGTCCGGCCGGCGGTAGCAGCAAGACCGTGACCCGACCGGGTGACCGCATCTTCAGTTCGCTGGCTTCGGGTTCGGCCATCTTCATCACCGTAGTCATCGCGGCGATCGGTGCCTTCCTGATCTGGCGCGCCGTCCCTGCGTTGAGCCGCAACCAGGTCAACTTCCTGACCAGCCGTGAATGGGTCACGCAGGACATCAACGCGATGGCGTTCGGTGTTCTCGACCTCTTCCAGGTCACGGTCCTGGTGTCGCTGTTCGCTCTGGTGCTGGCGATGCCGATCGCGCTCGGTATCGCGATCTTCCTGACGTCGTACTCGCCTAAGTGGCTCACGCGTCCGCTGTCCTACACGATCGACCTGCTCGCGGCAGTCCCGTCCATCGTCTACGGACTGTGGGGCCTGCTCGTGTTCGCTCCGGCGATCACTCCGGTTGCCGTGTGGCTCAACGACACTCTCGGCTGGTTCCCCCTCTTCGCCGACGGCAGCGGTTCCATCACCGGCGGCGGCACCATCTTCACCGCCGGCATCGTGCTGGCCGTCATGATTCTTCCCGTCATCACCGCGGTGACCCGCGAGGTGTTCATCCAGACCCCGCGCTCGCAGATCGAAGCCGCACTCGCGCTCGGTGCGACCCGTTGGGAAGTTGTGCGCACCACCGTCATTCCGTTCGGTAAGTCCGGCTACATCAGCGGATCGATGCTCGGTCTCGGCCGCGCACTCGGTGAGACCATGGCCCTGTACCTGATCCTGCGCACCACCTCGCAGGCATTCGGCTGGTCTCTGTTCGACGGCGGATCGACCATCGCCTCCAAGATTGCCCTCGGTTACGCGGAGTTCAACAACGACATCCAAGCGGGTGCGTACATCGCAGCCGGTCTGGTGCTGTTCGTCCTGACCTTCGTGGTCAACGCTGCTGCCCGCGCCGTGATCGCCGGAAAGAAGGACTGACCCATGAGCACCACTCTGGACCGCCCGGTCAAGGCGCCCACCTTCCAAGGCGTCGGAGCAAAGCGTCGGGCCACGGACGTCACTGCGACGATCCTGGTCAGCCTCGCCGTTCTGGTTGCCCTCATTCCGTTGGTCTGGGTGCTCTACACGGTGATCGCAAAGGGCCTGCCCGCGTTGACGTCTGCGACCTGGTTCACGAACTCGATGAGCGGCCTGACAGCGTCGGCGTCCGGTGGCGGTGTCTATCACGCACTGGTCGGCACCTTGATGCAAGGCGTTGTGTGCGCGGTCTTCTCGATCCCGCTCGGAATCTTTGTTGCCATCTACCTGGTGGAGTACGCGGACCGTAAGTCCAAGCTCGGCAAGCTCACGACCTTCATGGTCGACATCCTCAGCGGTGTTCCGTCCATCGTGGCCGCGCTGTTCATCTACGCACTGTGGATCGCGACGTTCGGATTCCCCAAGTCGGCATTTGCCGTCTCGCTCGCGCTGGTGCTGCTGATGGTCCCGGTCGTCATCCGATCCACCGAGGAAATGCTTCGCATCGTCCCCATGGACCTGCGTGAGGCGTCGTACGCACTCGGTGTTCCCAAGTGGAAGACCATCTCGAAAATCGTTCTGCCGACGGCACTTCCCGGCATCATCACCGGCGTCATGCTGGCCCTGGCCCGCGTACTCGGTGAGACCGCGCCGCTGCTGATCCTCGTCGGCTATGCACCGTTCATCAACTTCGACCTGTTCAACGGCGAAATGGGCACGCTGCCTTCGCTCATGGTCGCCGAGATGAACAACCCGACCGACGCCGGCACCAACCGCATCTGGGGTGCCGCCCTGACTTTGATCCTGCTGATCGCGATTCTCAACATCGTCGCCAAGCTGATCGGTCACTTCTCACAGGTCCGCAGCAAGTGACGCGGCCACAGAACATGTTTGTACTCGACAGCGTTAACAACTCAGTAGGGAGCCGGTAATGGCCAAGCGTCTGGATCTCAAGGACGTCAACATCTACTACGGCAAGTTCCACGCCGTTGCCGATGTCGGCCTCTCCGTCCCACCCCGGAGCGTCACCGCGTTCATCGGTCCGTCCGGTTGCGGTAAGTCGACCGTGCTCCGGTCCCTCAATCGCATGCACGAGGTCATTCCCGGTGCGCGCGTCGAAGGTTCCGTGTTGCTCGACGGTGAGGACATCTACGGCTCCAACGTCGATCCGGTGGGCGTTCGCAAGACCATCGGCATGGTGTTCCAGCGACCCAACCCGTTCCCGACCATGTCCATCAAGGACAACGTCGTCGCCGGGTTGAAGTTGCAGGGTGAGCGCAACAAGAAGCGCCTCGACGAGGTTGCCGAGCGGTCCCTGCGCGGAGCCAACCTGTGGAACGAGGTCAAGGATCGCCTCGACAAGCCCGGTGGAGGACTCTCAGGCGGCCAGCAGCAGCGTCTGTGCATCGCGCGGGCCATCGCGGTCTCGCCCGACGTCCTGCTCATGGACGAGCCGTGCTCGGCTCTCGACCCCATCTCGACTTTGGCGATCGAAGACTTGATCACCGAACTCAAGAAGGACTTCACCATCGTCATCGTCACGCACAACATGCAGCAAGCTGCTCGCGTGAGTGATCAGACCGCGTTCTTCAACCTAGAGGCAACCGGCAAGCCGGGTCAGCTCGTCGAGATCGACGACACCGAGAAGATCTTCTCCAACCCGACGCAGAAGGCCACTGAGGACTACATCTCGGGCCGCTTCGGATAAACCGCTTCGGATAAACACTGCACGACCATGTTTCACCCCCGTTTCCAACAGGAGACGGGGGTGAAACTTTTTGGTGGTGGTGATAGTTCCCACTTCGGCCCGCAGCGCCGAGCATCGTTGGGCGCGCGAATAATTCGATGAGCAGCGCAAGTGCGTCCATCGGGCGGCGGAGTGGCCGACAGTGTGAATCTCGTAGATACTGGCGACGCTTCGGGCAATGCTAATCTCGCCCAACAGTGTGCTGTCGAATCTGCGTCGTCAGCACAGTGCCAGATCATTTTTCGTTCCACAACCGGAAGGGCTAGTCAGTGCACCTCACCCCTTCAGATACCGAAAAGCTGCTGTTGAGCGTTGCGGGCATGGTCGCTCGCGATCGACGCGAGCGCGGGGTACTTCTGAATTACCCCGAAGCGATGGCGCTGATCTCGTGTTGGATTCTCGAGCGGGCGCGTGACGGTATGACGGTTGCGGAACTGATGAACGCCGGTCGCCAGGTGCTCACGCGCGACGACGTCATGGAAGGGGTACCCGAGATGATTGCAAATATCCAGGTGGAGGCCACTTTCCCGGATGGTCGCAAGCTGGTCACCGTGACGGAGCCCATCCGATGATTCCCGGCGAAGTGCGGGTGTCTTCCGAACCGCTCGAGTTCGGCGCAGATGCTCACAGGATCACGCTTGTTGTCGTCAACGACGGCGATCGACCTATCCAGATCGGATCGCATCTGCACCTCCCGGCGGCCAACCCGGCGCTGACATTCGATCGCAAAGCGGCCGACGGGTTTCGGCTCGATATTCCGTCCGGGACCTCGGTGCGTTTCGAGCCCGGCGTCTCTCGCACGGTGACGCTGATCGAACTCGGTGGACTCAAGCGAGTTCCCGGCCTGCAGATCGGATCCGGCGACCAACTGCCCACCCATGCGCGCGAACCCAAACCGGTGTTGCCGTTCGGGACACCGGGCGTCGAGGTGGAGGAACCGCTTCGGGCGTCGTCGGTGAATGTTCGCATCAGTGACATCGCGGCCACGGATGGCGCAGTAGCGACAGACGACGCAGCGCAGAGTGACGACACAGACGAGGTGACCGCGTAGTGAGCACGATGGATCGGCGTGGATACGCGTCGCTGTTCGGCCCCACCGCGGGCGACCAGATCCGGTTGGCAGATACCGACATCTGGATCGAGATCGAACATGACTACACCGCAACCGGCGACGAAATGGTGTTCGGCGGTGGCAAGAGCATCCGTGAATCCATGGGGCAGGGCACAACCACCCGGGATCAGGGCGCACTCGACGTGGTTATCACCAATGCGGTGATTCTCGATCACTGGGGAATTGTCCGGGCAGACGTCGGAATTCGTGACGGCCGCATCGTGGCGATCGGGAAGTCGGGTAACCCCGACATCATGAACGGCGTGCATCCCAAGCTGCTCATCGGACCGAGCACCGACGTGATCGCCGGGGAGGGAAGGATTCTCACCGCTGGGGCGATCGATACGCACGTTCATATTCTCAGTGAGATCGAGATGCTGGAAGCGCTCGCCACCGGCACGACAACAATTGCCGGCGGTGGAACCGGACCGACCGAGGCCACCAAGGCCACCACGGTCACCCCCGGTGCGTGGTCGCTCACGATGATGCACCGCGCGCTCGACCACATTCCGCTCAACGTGTTGCTCCTGGGCAAGGGCAGCACCGTCAGCCACGAGGCGCTTCGTCAGGAAGCGCTCGCCGGGGCCGGTGGATTCAAGGTGCACGAGGACTGGGGTTCCACCCCCGCCGCGATCGACGCAGCCTTGCGCGCTGCCGACGAATTCGGTCTCCAGGTGGCACTCCATGCCGACAGCCTCAACGAAACCGGCTACGTACAGCACACTTTGGACGCTATCGCCGGTCGAGGCATTCACGTATTCCACGCTGAAGGCGCAGGCGGTGGGCACGCTCCCGACATTATCGTGACGGCCGGTGAAGCGAATGTTCTTCCGGCATCGACCAATCCGACGTTGCCGCACACCGTCAACACGGTTGCCGAGCATCTCGACATGCTCATCGTGTGCCACGCGCTCAACCCCCGGGTGCCGGAGGATCTTGCGTTCGCAGAGTCTCGTATCCGCCCGACAACCATTGCGGCAGAGGATTTCCTGCACGATATCGGCGCAATCTCCATCACGTCGTCCGACGCTCAGGCCATGGGCCGGATCGGTGAGGTAACCCTGCGAACCTGGCAGGTAGCGCACGTGATGAAGGCGCAGCACGGCAAGCTGGGCTCGTCGATGCCCGCCGACAACGAGCGTGCCCGTCGATACGTCGCGAAATACACGATCTGCCCCGCAGTGGCGCACGGTATCGATCACGAAATCGGCTCGGTCGAGGCCGGAAAAATGGCCGACCTGGTCCTGTGGGATCCCGCATTCTTCGGGGTGCGTCCGGCCGCGGTCATCAAGGGTGGCGCGATAGTCGCTGCGCCGCTGGGAGATCCCAATGCCGCGATTCCGACGCCTCAGCCGGTGTTCGTGCGTCCCGCGATGGCGTCCGCACCGGGCTCGGCTCCACACCTGTCCACAACCTTCGTCTCCCCGATGGCAATCGAGGACGGGTTGGCAGGCCGACTCGGGCTCACTCGCACGCTCACCGCGATCCGCCCGACGCGTCACCTCACCAAAGCCGACATGCCGAACAACACGGCACTACCGTCCATCGACGTCGACCCGGAGACCTTTGCCATCAAGGTCGACGGTGATCTGATTCAACCCAATCCCGTCGATGTAGTGCCGATGGCTCAGCGCTACATGCTGTTCTGATGCCCGGTGCGAGTTGAGATGATGTCCGCCGAGATAGCGTCGATGCTCCTGGCAGACGGGCGTCTGCCTACCGGTGGGCACGCGCACTCGTCCGGGCTGGAACCGGCATTGGCGGCCGGCCTGCACCAAAGTCAGGTTCCGGATTTCATTCGAGGTCGACTCGAGACGGTCGGGCTGGTCGAAGCCGCCGCAACGGTGATCACGCGGCGCTGGGCCGTAAGTGAGGGTAGTGCAGGTGAACTCGAGGCCATCTCGAACGAATTGCTCGCTCGCACGCCCAGCGCGCCGCTGCGTGAGGCGTCCATCCAGCTCGGACGTGGGCTGGCCAGGTTGGCGTCGCGGTTGTGGCCGGGGCACCCCGCGGTGCAACTCCTCATGGCGCTACCGGGACATCCGATGCGGCCGTTGGCATTGGGAGTGTTCACCGCCGTCTCCGGCATGGACGATCTGGCGGCGGCGCGATCATGCCTGTACGACGACGCGCAAACCGTCGCGTCGGCGGCACTGAAACTACTGCCGGTAGATCCGGCAGAACCGGTCGAATGGCTGCTGCGGGCAGCCCCGACCATCGAGACCGTCGCCGCGGCAGCCGTCGCGGTCGAGAGTGCCTCGGCTATACCTGCAACAACAGGACCGTTGGTCGAACAATGGTCACTCGAACACCACGCTCGATCCAGGAGGATTTTCCGTGCTTGACAATCTGAACACAACCACCGATACCGCAACTGCCGCAAGAGGTTTGAGGCTCGGTGTTGCCGGCCCGGTCGGCACTGGCAAAAGCACCCTGATCGCCACCATCTGCCGCGAGCTCGCGTCGGAGTTCGAGATCGCGGTTGTCACCAACGACATCTACACCGATGAGGACGCGCGACTGTTGCGCGCCGCAAACGTCCTGCCGATCGAGCGCATCGTCGCAGTCGAGACCGGGGCGTGCCCGCACACGGCGATCCGTGACGACGTGACACCCAATCTGATTGCGGTGGAAGACCTCGAGCGCGAATTTCATCCCCTCGACATGGTGATCGTGGAGAGCGGCGGCGACAACCTCACTGCGACGTTCAGTCCCGCACTCGTCGATGCGCAGATCTTCTGCATCGATGTTGCCGGCGGCGGCGATGTCGCGCGTAAGGGTGGACCCGGAATCGAGCGCGCAGATCTGTTGGTGGTCAACAAGATCGACCTGGCTCCGTATGTCGACGTCGATGCCGTTCAAATGGTTGCCGATGCAACAGCAGCACGCGACGGACTGCCCGTCCTCGCGCTCAGCCAGAAGGACCACGCCACGATCGATCAGCTCAGCGCGTGGCTGCGCAAGGTCATCGCCGCTCACCGCGAGGGCAATCATGTGCCCCAGGACCCGGGACCGATGGCACCGCACTTCCACGCCGATGAAGAAGACCACGACCACGACCACGGACACGGTCACGGGCACAGTCACTCTCACGCTCACTGATGACTGCGGGAGCTACGCGGGTCGTCGTCGAGCGAGTGGGCGGCACCGCTGTTGCCAAAGAGTTGATCTCCGGGGATTTCCTGGCGCCACGCCTGGTGAGTGCTCACGGGTTGCACGTGCGCGTTGCCCTGGTAGGACACAGCGCGACACTGTTGGCCGGCGACGACCTACGCATCGAGTTCGACGTGGCGCCGGGAGCGTTCCTCGAGGTGCTCGAGCCGTCCGGCACCGTGGCGTACAACGCCCGCGGCGGTCACGCATCGTGGACGGCTTCGGCGACGGTGGGTGCCGGCGGCGCTTTGGTATGGCGAGCGGCGCCCTTCGTGGTAGCCGGCGGCGCGGATGTCGCTCGGCGAATTGACATTTCGCTGCAGCCGGACGCGGTTGCCCTGCTCGACGAGATGGTGGTGTTCGGCCGTACCGGTGAGATCGGTGGCGCACTGCGTTCGGATCAGCGCATCACCGTCGACGGGACGCCGCTTCTGGTGGAGACTCTGGACTTGCGAAGTGTTCCCGATCGTTCCCGTCCCGGTGTTCTGGGAGGACATCGGGTTATCGGCACCACCATGTTGCTGGGGATGAAGACCTCGGACGCGGCCGA
The DNA here is from genome assembly GCF_013277795.1 of Rhodococcus sp. MS16. Taxonomy (NCBI): domain Bacteria; kingdom Bacillati; phylum Actinomycetota; class Actinomycetes; order Mycobacteriales; family Nocardiaceae; genus Rhodococcus; species Rhodococcus sp. MS16. The sequence goes on along the minus strand of NZ_VBTM01000003.1, from coordinate 363,378 downwards.
GGGGCATGTGAGCCCCCTGGCCGGTCCGGGCATGCTGGCCCGGGCTGTTGCAGACCAGGCGCATGAGGTGTCTGCGGCCTTGGACCACATCAGCTTGGATTGGCGTGCACGCGTGGCGAGTCGGTTCACGGAGGACTAGATTCCTGCCGTGACGTAAGACTCCGCGCGAGACTCTCACACCTGGAGGCCGTTGTCGTCCAAGATGAGGAGAGGCGAACGTCGAGGAGACATCATGCGGATAGCAGTGCTCGGTGGGACAGGTTTGATGGGCAAGCTCGTAGTTGCGGAAGCCGAGGCGGCGGGCCACGACGTGGTGATCGCGGCCCGCTCGACCGGCGTCGATATCAGCACTGGTGCCGGGCTGGCCGGAGCTCTCGCGGGTGTCGACGCGGTTGTCGATGTCAGTGACCACGTCACCAACAGTGCAAAGAAGGCCGTCGCATTCTTCGAGGCCGCGGCGCAGAACATTGCCGCAGCAGAGAATGCGGCAGGAGTAAAGCACCATGTTGTGCTCTCGATCGTCAACTGTGACGATCCGCGATTGAAGGCATTCGGGTACTACCAGGGTAAGGCTGCGCAGGAACGCGCAGTCAGCGCGTCGGGCATCCCGTTCACGATTCTGCGATCCACGCAGTGGTTCGAGTTCGGCGAGAAGACGGTGTCGCTCATGGGTTTCGGCCCGTTGGCCCTCGTACCGCGAATGAGATCGAAGCCCGTCGCTGCCAAGACCGTTGCGAAGGCGTTGGTGCAGGCAGCGGAGAAGGGGCCGTCGGGTCGCACTGCTGATCTCGCCGGTCCGGAAGTCCTCGAGATCCCGGAGATGACGAGGAAAATACTGCGTCGTCGAGGCACGCGGAAGTTGCTGATCCCGGTATCCATGCCAGGAGCAGGCAAGGCAATGCGCAGCGGTGCTCTCCTGCCGGGAGCGGACTCGATCAGCGCCGGGCCGACGTTGGACGAATGGCTGGGTTCTAACTGAAGGGACACAACAGAAAGGCGGCCACGCACATGCGCGGCCGCCTTCTGCTCGTGACGGGGAGTGGTTACAGATCCGGGTAGGCGGTCAGTTTGTCGACCTTTTCGGTGGATTCGGGCTCTTCGGGCAGCTTGCCGGTAACGAGGAAGATCACTCGGCGTCCGACCTCGACAGCGTGGTCTGCAAAGCGCTCGTAGAAGCGACCGAGCAACGTGATGTCGACTGCCGCTGCAACTCCGTACTTCCAGTCGCGATCCATGAGGACCGTGAACAGGTGACGGTGCAGGTCGTCCATCGCCTCGTCCTCTTCGCGCAGACGGGCTGCACGCTCGGGATCACGGGTCTCGAGGACTTCCTTTGCCGCGGCACCGATACTGACGGCGATGCGGCCCATCTCGGCGAAGTAGCCGTTGACGACCTCGGGGAGGACGTGGTTCGGATGGCGACGACGCGCAATCTTGGCGACGTGCAGGGCAAGGGCGCCCATGCGGTCGATGTCGGCGACGATCTGGATTCCGCTGACGACGGAGCGGAGATCGCCGGCAACGGGAGCCTGCAAGGCGAGCAGCGCGAAGGCACGCTCCTCGCAAAGTGTGCTGAGTTCGGTGATCCGGTCGTGTTCGCCGATCACCTGCTCGGCCAGGGTCAGGTCTGCTTGGAGCAGTGACTGGGTGGCTCGCTCCATGGCGGTGCCTGCCAGTCCTGCCATCTCGCCGAGCAAGTCTGCAAGCTCGGTCATCTGTTCGTTGTAAGCCACGCGCATGAGGTGAGAGCCTACGTGCAGTGAAAGACCAAGTCACAAGCGACAGGTGAACGCAAGGTGAATGATCACCGCAGCGTCGTGCGAAATGATTACCGCAGCGTCAGATGCAGATGATCACTGCAGCGTCAGATGCAGGCTGTGTCTCCGGCGTTGACTGAGGCAATGTCGGAGGGCAGTGACGTCGACACACTGGTGTCCACCGATGACGGTTCTGCGGACAACGACGTTCCCGGATCTGCCGGCGCTACGACTGTGCCGGAAAAATCGCTGCCGATGACAAGTTCGACCATGTCGCCCATGCTCGGGGTGAGAACGAGTACGGCTCCGGGAATTGCGGATGCGACGGTGGCGGCCTCGGCTTCGTAACCGGCCGCATACCGCACCACAGTCGCCGAGGCCTGGACATTGGCCAGTCCCGTCGCTGCACTGAAATTCCCGATCGTGGAGATCTGGAATCCGTATGCAGCAAGTTGGTCGGCAGCGGTCGCGGCCTGGCCCGAAACGCCTGACGCGTTCGAAACGTCGATGTAGATGTTGTACGGACTCATTGCCGACACGAGTGTTGCCTCGGGCACCGGCGTCGTGGCGGTGGAGGGCGCTGAGCTGGTCGATGTCTTGTCGGTATCTGTGTCACGCTCTTCGCCCGGAAGCGGCTCGTCGTCGATGATTGCCTGGAACAGGGCTTTGATCTCGTCGGTCCGGGGGATTTCATTGCCCCAGTCGTTGGTGCCGTCGGTGGGCACGGTCAGGAAGGTGACGGCGCCCGCATCGACGTTCTGCAATGATCGACCCAGCGTGACCAGGGATTTTGTATCGATGTTCTCGACAAACGTGTCCTGCGTGAATGCGTTGATGAACCCGTTGAGCTTGCTGGGATTGAGCAGCACATTGTTGGACAGTGCCGAGCGCAGCAGCGCGGACAGGAACTTCTGTTGCCGCGTGATGCGCCCGTAGTCGCCGTTGCCCTCGGCTTCGACATGCCTGGCGCGGACGTAGTTCAGCGCGGTCCGGCCGTCGAGTACCTGGTTTCCGCTGTTTGCGAGGACAGTGCCCAGAATGCCGTCTTCGATGGGAACCGGGGTGCAGATGTTGACCCCGCCAACTGTGTCGACCATGCTCTCGAATCCGGCGAAGTCCATGCCGACGAAGTGGCCGATCTTGAGTCCGGACATTTTCTGGATGACCTTGACCAGACACTTCGGGCCACCCAGGGCGTAGGTCGCGTTGAGTTTGTCGCCAGAGGCGGCGGGGAAGGACTCGCTGGTGTACGTCCCGGAACTGTTGTCCCAGCCCTGGCAGACCGGCCGGTCGACGTCGAGGTCGCGGGGAAACGAGACGGCGACGACGCGGCTGCGGTCGGCGGGGATGTTGACCAGCATCACGGTGTCGGCCCGGGCGCCTTCGGCGTCCTCGACGGTGCCGGCGCCGATCTCACCACTTGCGCCGGCCCTGGTATCGGTGCCGACGATCAGATAGGTTTCGTCGCCGAGCTGGCCGCCCGCGTCGACGATGTCGTCGGAGTTGGTGTCGAGCGCAGCGATCTGCTCGAACTTTCCTTCGGTGGTGCGAAGGTAGCCCCAGACGACGCCGGTCATGGTCAGTGACATCACGGCAAGAAATGCGACCGCGGATCGGCTGATCGTCTTCATACGCTGGCGGCGTCGAATCTTGTTCAGCGCAAGCCGACTACCACCGGTTTCGCTGACGACACGCGGAGAAGCGGAGGATGGCGGGTCGCTGCTGATCCATTCGGCCGCGGCCGGTGCGATCGGTGGGGGAGGCAGCGGCTTTTCGGGGGGCAGCGGTTTGTCGGGGGGCCTGATGGGAGGCCTCGAGTCAACAGGTGGCGCTGCCGGGCTGCTCTTTTTCGGGGCCGGCGGTTCGACTACACGCTGGCCGGCTGTATCGCCGACTCGTTGGACGAGTTCTGCGACGGAGATGCTGTCGCTCGGTGGTGCGTCACGTCGACCGAATCGGCCGAAGCGTTCACTGCTCCGACGCTCTGACGGCGGGGCGTCGGACTGTGTCGCGCCAGTGGGTTCGGGTTTAGACGAACGACGATTGCGGTATCGCTGATCTGCGAGGGGGCGCTCCCACGGGGCGCGGCTTTCGGGCGAAGGCGGGCCCGAGTCGTGATCATCACCCACCGATGCAACCTGTCTCGTCGTTGACTGCCGATACGGACAGTGCGTCTCTTGTCGTGCGCCGTCCAACTGCTGTTGACGAAGCTGGAGCCATATTACTGGTGGATCCTGAGTTATTCACTCAGAAACTTGGCGAATTGCCCGAATTCACAGCAATGCGTTATCCGCCCGAATGCATGATGTCCGCTCCGACCGGCACCAGATCGTCCTCGGGATCGTCGAGCCAGCCCTCGGGCAGGGCAACCTGACCGGGGGAACCCTGCCGGCCGCGGGGACCTTCGGCGTCCTTCGGGAATGGAACGGAGCTGTCCAGCTGGGCCAGCAGTTCGTCGAGTTCGGTCAGGGTGCTGACCAGTGCCATCGACACGCGCAGGTCCGACCCGACCGGGAATCCGCGCAGATACCAGGACACGTGCTTGCGGAGTTCGCGTAAGCCCTTCATCTCACCGTGGTGTGCGGCGAGGAGCTGGGCGTGGCGGGCGATGATCGTGGTGACCTCGCCGAGCGTCGGAGGCGTTGCGATGGGCTGACCGTTGAGAGCCGCGCTGAGCTCTGCAAACAGCCACGGGCGGCCCAGGCATCCGCGTCCGACGACAACGCCGTCACAGCCGGTCTCGTCCATCATGCGGGCGGCGTCGGACGCGTCGAAGATGTCGCCGTTTCCGAGAATCGGAACGTCGGGAACGTGTTCCTTCAGGCGGGCGATCTCGTTCCAGTCCGCCGTTCCGGAGTAGCGCTGCGACGCGGTGCGCGCGTGCAAGGCAATTGCGGCGGCGCCCTCGGCAGCGGCGATGCGTCCGGCGTCGAGGTGCGTGTGATGGTCCGCGTCGATACCGACGCGCATCTTCACCGTGACAGGAATGTCGGTGCCCTCGGTGGCGCGAACGGCAGCTGCGACGATCTGTCCGAACAGTCGACGCTTGTAGGGGAGCGCGGAGCCGCCACCTTTTCGAGTGACTTTCGGCACTGGGCAGCCGAAGTTCATGTCGATGTGGTCGGCCATGTTCTCGTCGACGATCATTTTGGCCGCAGCGTAGGTCGTGTCTGGGTCGACGGTGTAGAGCTGCAGGGACCGCGGAGTCTCGGTGGGGCCGAAGGTGGTCATGTGCATGGTGGCCGGCTGGCGCTCTACGAGCGCGCGGGCAGTGACCATCTCACACACGTAGAGCCCGGAGGTGCTGCCTGCACGTTCGAGTTCGAGTTCACGACAGAGCGTGCGGAAAGCGACATTGGTGACGCCGGCCATGGGCGCGAGGACCACGGGGCTGTGCAGCTCGAGTGAACCGATACGAAGGGAAGACATGACTACCTCTGAACAAATATTTCTGACAAGTGAAAGTGCCCGGTACCGAATCCGGTACCGGGCACAGAATAGCTGGTGAAACTAAGAGGCCTGCTGTTCACGCTTGGCGGCTTCGCGGGCGAGCATGCGATCGCGCTGCTCCTCGAACTTTGTCGCCTGGGCGGCAAGTGTCTCGAGGAAGGCAGCCAGTTCTTCGCGAGTGTTCTCGCCTTCGGCGCTGAAGTCGTTGCGCTCGAAGATGTTCCACTTGCGCAGAACGGGCCAGATGACCTCGTCGAGGTGCTGACGGAGATCGTAGATTCCGTGCTTGGCCATCAAAACGCCGTTGCGACGGAAGTTGGGCATCCCAGCACCGGGCATCTGGAAATTCTGCACGATGTTCGACACGGACTTCAGTGTCTGATCAGGTGCAAGATCGAGAGCGGCGGCACAGATGTTGCGGTAGAAGATCATGTGCAGGTTCTCGTCGGCGGCGATGCGCTGAAGCATCTTGTCGGCGATCGGCTCGTTGCAGGCCTTGCCGGTGTTGCGGTGGCTGACGCGAGTCGCGAGTTCCTGGAAGGTGACGTACGCGACAGAGTGGAGAACGCCGGCTCCGTCGTCCGGGATGGGCGGGTTGTAGCCGGTGATCATGTGTTCCATGCGGTAGCGCTCGAGCTCGACGGGATCGACGGCGCGCGTGACAACCAGGTAGTCGCGCATCACGATTCCGTGGCGATTCTCCTCGGCGGTCCAGCGGCCGACCCAGGTGCCCCAGGCTCCGTCCTGCGAGAAGTTCTCGGCGATCTCGCGGTGGTACGACGGCAGGTTGTCCTCGGTGAGGAGATTGGTGATCATCGCAGCTCGGGCGACCTCGCCGAGCCGGGATTGTTCGAGACTCCAGTCTTCGCCGCCCATGGCTGCGAAGTTGCGACCCTCGTCCCACGGGACGTAGTCGTGCGGGTGCCATTCCTTTGCCATGGAGATGTGCCGGTTGACGTTCTCTTCGGCAACCGGCTGCAGTTCTGTCAGCAGTTCGAGCTGCGTCAGAATCCTCGTCATTTATTTGCCTCCGTGTTGAGTGAATGCCCGACTTCGCTCCAGCCTACGGTACCGTAGGTTTGGCCTGATCGACATGAACTGATCCCCCTGCGCGAATGTTACCGAGTCGTAGCCAGCGTACGTGGACGGAAGATGGACGCAGTCTGAATTGTCCGATGCGTTCCATTCGCTTGTTGCCGAGATCATACCTGCCGGTTTGGCTGTACGTGTGAGTTTCAGGACCACATATTTTCGCGGACAAAATCACGGAAATCGCGCGCTGGCCTCGACAATTCCCGATTCTCGGTCCAGACAAGCCCGATCTTGCGTGTTGCGCCGGCAAGGGGAACGAACACGATTCCCTCTGCCCAGATGGGCGGATCCTGAATCGGCATGACGGCCACGCCCAGGGATGCGGACACCAACCCGCCCACAGTTGCCAGCTCACTGCTCTCGAAGACGAAATCCGGGGTGAATCCGGCCGCGGCACACATCTCGTCGAGAATTCGCCGCATGCCGAAGTCCAGCTGCATTCCGATGAATTGCTCGCCCGCAGCGTCGGCCAGATCGACCTCGGGCAGGTCCGCGAAACGATGTCCGAGCGGAACGGCGAGGGCAAGTTTTTGCTGCGCTATCTGAGTCCATGCGAGTCGAGGGTTGTCCGGCTGCGGCGACACAAGCGCCAAATCGGCGTCGCCGGTGATAACGCGATCACTCAGGAACTGCGCTCGATCCTGATGGAGTTCGAAGCGAACACCCGGATGTTCGGTTCGATATGCCCGAATCATGCGCGGAATCAACCAGGTTCCGAACGAATGGAGGAAGTCGAGTCGCACCGTTCCGGTGTCTGGCCCGGCCAGGGCGTCGATCTGGCGCAACGCGGAATGGAGTGTGTTCAGGGCGCTGGTTGCATGTTCGTAGAGGATGCGGCCGTACCGATTGAGTGTGAGCCGACGGCCGTGTCGGTCGAAGAGCGGCACACCAACGGATCGTTCGAGCCGTGCGAGTTTGCGAGAGAGCGTGGGCTGCGACAGGTGAGTGATATCCGCCGTCGCCGTGACCTGTTGGGTTTCAGCCAGCACGACAAACCACTCGAGATCGTCCGACAACATCACAGGTGGAAGCCTATATGTCTCGGAGGTATGTAGAACAGCAAATTAATGCATTTTCTTTTGTTGTCATGGGCGCGGAAGATTCGTGCCGGAGGTCGTGACGATGAGCATGTCGGTAGAAATCAGCGCAGGAACAGAAGTCGGCGCAGGAATCGCGTCGTACCGCCGGGGATCCGCCGGATACCGCGCGGTGACGCTTGCATTGTTTGCAGCGGGATTGACGACGTTTGTGTCGATGTACTCGGCTCAGGCACTGCTGCCTGCGTTTTCGCACTCTTTCGGAGTCTCGCCCGCGGTTTCGGCCCTGTCCGTTTCGGTGACGACGGGCATGGTGGCATTGGCGATCATTCCGGCGAGTGCATTGTCCGAACGCTTCGGCCGGACCCGCGTCATGATCTTCTCGGCAATCACGTCGTGCGTGATCGGTCTCCTGCTGCCGCTGAGTCCGACAATCGAGGTTCTGCTGGTGGGCCGAGCGTTCCAAGGCGCTGCGCTGGCGGGAATTCCGGCGGTTGCCATGGCGTATCTCGCGGAGGAGATCGACCCGAAGGATTTAGGCGCAGCGATGGGGCGCTACGTTGCGGGCACCACCGTCGGCGGATTGATCGGACGGTTGATCCCGGCTGCAGTGGTCGACGTAAGTTCTTGGCACTGGGCGCTTTTTGCGGTCGCGCTGCTCTCGACGGTCTTTGCGATCGTCATGACCAGGACCCTGCCGGGGTCGCAATTCTTCCAGCCACAGCCGATATCTGTGCGACGGCTAATGTCGAATCTGCGCGTTCACCTTGCGAACTCGGCGCTGCGGACGCTTTTCGCGCTGGGTTTCATTGTCATGGGCGCATTTGTTTCCGTCTACAACTTCCTCGGGTTTCGTCTCGCTGCAGCACCTTTCGGCCTATCCGAGGCGGTGGTGGGGCTGGTATTTCTGTTCTATCTCGCGGGAACCGTGACATCGACTGCGGCCGGCGCTGCCGCGGACAGAGTTGGGCAGCGGTGGGTGTTGCTTGGCTCCGTATCGGTGACAGCGCTTGGCCTTGCGTTGACCGTCCCCGACAACCTCGCGCTGACGTTGGTGGGGATGTTGCTCTTCACCGGAGGGTTCTTTGCCGCGCATTCCGTAGCCAGTGGGTGGGTCGGCCGGCTTGCCCGAGTCCATCGGGCGGAAGCGTCGGCGCTCTACCTGTTTGCCTACTATGCCGGTTCGTCCGTGGCCGGCGTTCTGGCAGGCTCAGCTTTTGCAGTAGGTGGCTGGAATGGCGTCAGCATCTTTGTCGCCTGTTTGCTTGTGGTGGCAATGGGATTGTCACTGAAGATGTTTCGGTCCACCCGGGTTGACTGATTCCAATTGCGGCGGCACTTCGGCCGCCGCAACTGGCGTTATCGCCTACTTCTTGCCGCCGCCGAGGAGTCCGCCCAGCAGATCTCCGATGCCGCCGCCACCGGAGCCGCCGAGGAGACCGCCGAGTGCTCCGCCGATGCCGCCGCCGGAGTTTCCGCCGCCGAGGAGTCCGCCCAGAAGATCTCCGATGCCGCCACCGCCGGCAGTCTGCGTCTGCGCTGCCGATCCGCCGCCCGTGAACTGCTTGGCGAGGTACGCCAGCACGATCGGCGCGAGAATCGGGAGTAGCTGCTTCACCAGATCGTTTCCGCCGCCGACGCTACCCAGCGTGCTGGCCACCTGATCGGTGTTGTTGCCGAAGATGTTTGCCACGATCTTCTGACCGTCAGCGGTGTCGACCTTGCTGATGTCGATGCCGTCGTCGAGGATCGTGGTGTTGGCGTGCGACTGCAACGCGCTTTCGAGCGACGCCGCGCCGGCCTCGCTGTCGGCATTGGCGCCGAGACCGCTGACCAGCGTGGGAAGTGCCGATTTCACAGCAGTTTCCGCGGTTGCCTGATCTACGCCGAGTTGCTGCGCGATCTGATCGATCGGGATCTGTGAGAGAAGGTCGTCAAGCGAAGCCATTCGATGCCCTACTTTTCTGGGGTCCTACTTGTCAGCACCCGGTTGATGCAGACACTAGTGAATGTTCGAGACCGTCGGTAGCTCGGATGTTGCGGAGGTGTCATCGTTGGGTTTTTTCTCGGGGGACCAGACATACGAGAAGCGCAAGTGCGAGGCCGCCGACGGTCAGAATGAATCCTGTCTGATTCGTCAGGATTGTGGAGTAGTTTTCCCTGATGATGTTGTCGAATTGCTCATTGACGCGGTAATAGAAGGTGCCAAGACTGGCGAGTCCGACAATCACTCCGATCCACGCCGCGAGGCGTGAACCGAACACTGCCGCAATCAAGATCGCCACGCCGGACCCGAGAAGAAGAATCATCATGGATCGGTAGAACGGTACGGACTGATCGGCGATCTGCTCGATAGCCCAGCCGACCGGAAAGCCATCTCGTAAGTCTTCGAGACGGACATCTCCGGGTTTCACTCCGGCCAATATCGACATGAACGAGCCGACCGTCACGGCGATACCGCAGATCAGCAGAACCACATGTACAAACGTGCGCATATCACTCTCCCGAAGGATCGGTGAACGTCTAACGCGGTCGAGTTACGAGCCTAGCGACGACGCGCGTGCTTTCGACAGGCTTTTCCTGGACGGCCTGAGTTGACCATGCACAATGTCACCATGGCGGACAATATGCGTCGACTCGAAGAGATCTCGCTGAGCCTTCCCGAAGCGCAGCGCGTCGACATCGAAGCGTGGGACGGGCATCCCACCTTTCGAGTGCGTGGCAAGAACTTCGTGTTCTGCAACGCCGATGCCACGTCGCTGACGATCAAGCTGAGCAAACCGGAAGCCGAGGCGGTGGTCGCGACTGAATCAAGAGCAACCGCGGCAGGGTACGGGTTGGGTCGGCACGGTTGGGTTGCTCTCGATCTCAGTGGCAAGATCGAGGGAGAGTACTGGGATCAGCTCGAGGAATGGATCTACACCTCGTACACCCTGGTTGCGCCGAAGAAGCTGGCCCGAATAGTGCTCGACGGGGATGCTGCGGGCGGCAACCCGATAGATTCGTGACGACACGTACGCCGATTAGACGAGGATTGGTCATGACGACACAGCAAGCACCATCGGCTACCACCACATCGGGCATGCCGCCATGGGCGAAAAAGGCCATCATGATCGGCGTGGCGGCCGTTGTTCTGGTCATCACCTACTTCATTCTCGCCGCGTACCTCCCACGCTGGTGGTCTCAGCGGATTGCGTCGCTCGCCGACGGCAGTTTCAGTGGCGGAATTGCGTGGGGCGTGATGTTCGGGCTCGTGTGTACGTTGGTCCCACTGCTCTTCTTTCGCGCAATCTGGCAGGTGCGGAAACGGAAACATGCGCGGCCGATACAGATCGGTGCTTTGGTGCTCGGTGTGATTTTTGCTTTGCCCAACTTGCTGACGCTGAGCATCGTTCTCGGAAACAGCAATGCTGCGCACGCCGGCGAACGCGTCCTCGACGTCGACGGTCCTGGATTCCGCGGCGCCTCGGTACTCGGCGCGATCATCGGTGTCGCGCTGTTCGTCGGAATCGTGTTCCTGGGCTACAGGTACAAGAAGCGTGGCAAAGAAATCGACAAGATGCGCGGCGACCTGAAGCAGCACGAACCGCAGAGCAAGGGCGAAGCTCCGGCTCCCGAAATGTGAACTACCAGAAGAGAACAGGCTTTATTACTTTTCCAGCTGCCTGATCTGTGACGGCTCTGTTGATGTCTGCGAACGCATAGGGCGTCACCAGTCGGTCGATCGGAAATTGTCCGGCGGTGTAGAGATCGACAAGCCGGGGAATGAACGTAGCTATGTCGGAATCACCCTCGACGCATCCTCGAATAGTCTTCCCGTTCAACATGATGTCGGCCATGTTCACGGTGAGGTCGTGGGCTCCGAGCCCAACCACGACCAGTGTTCCGCGGCCGCGAAGTGATGTCACGCCCTGATTGACAACCGCACCGATTCCGGTGGTGTCGAGGGAATGAGTCGATCCGCCGTCGGTGGCGTCGCGCACCGCTGCCACAACGTCGTCGGAGCCGGGATCGACAACAACTGCGCCGAACTCTTCGGCCAGCTTCCTACGTTCGGGTACCGGGTCGACGGCAACCAGCGTGGAAACCCCCACTGCTCGCGCCGCGAGGAGAGCCGCGAATCCGACGCTGCCAGCTCCGAAGACCACAAACGTCGAGTCGGGTTCGGGGCGAAGAGTATTCAGAACTGCGCCGCCGCCGGTTTGAAACCCGCAGCCGAGCGGAGCTACGACGGTCAGATCAACCGCAGGATCAACGACGACGGTGTTGTCGGCTGTGGTGATGGCGTATTGCGCGAAACTCGACTGACCGAAGAACGCGGACCTGATCGGAGTGCCGTTCTGCGTGATCGGCGCCGAACCGTCGGTGCGCGCACCTGAGCTGTTGAGTCGATGTGAGCGTTCGCAATACGCCCGATGCCCACTTCGGCATTGGCGGCACGCTCCGCAGCTTCGATAGCTCAGCAGCACGTGATCGCCTTCGAAGATATGGGTGATCGACGAGCCGACGGCCTCGACGATCCCCGCGCCCTCGTGGCCGAACACGCAGGGGCCGAGTTTTTTCGGTAGCGCTGACTTGGTGAACAGATCCGTGTGGCACAGACCTGTCGCGACTATCCGCACGAGGATCTCGTCGGCGCGGGGTTCCTCGATCTCGACGGTCTCGAGGGCAAAAGGGGAGTCGGGGCCGTGCGAGAGCGCGGCGCTCATTTTTCGAGTGGACATCGAATTCTTCTCCGGGCGAATCACACTCGCTCGAGGAGGAAGTAATAGTGCTGGCCGTTGTCGAGGACCAGCTTCGATTTTCCGTTCATGATTCCCATGAGCGTTGTGTCGTCGACCTTCTTGAAATGGTCGAAGATCGGTGCGCCGTCGTAGACCATCGTTGCGGTGACTTCGCCGCGGAACTCGATGTTCCAGAGGCTCGCTTCTCCGTTGCCGCCCTTGATGTCAGAGTAGAGGTTTCCGTTCTCGTCTCGGCAGATCAGTGGTTTTGCGTCCTCGACCGAGTTGAAGGTTTTTCCGAACCAGCGGCTTGCCACGAGTTTGTCGTGGAGACGGTGGCCGGTAGCGAAGTCGTCACCTTTCCATTCACCGAGGATGTCCGCTGCGTCGACGGTCTCCAAAGCAGCCCACACTTCATCGAGTTCGGTGGGGGAGACATCGTTTTCCTGCTCGCGGAGCTTTGCGAAAGCGCTGCGGGCGTCGTCGAGGTTCATGGTTCTCCTTGTGGAACGGCGTTGAGAGTTTTTTCCCGAACCAATTTGTTCGTGAACTCTGGACGCTACGCCGAACCGGGTGGTTCGGCAACGGTGGAATCGATCTAGGATGTGCGCATGCGTTCAGCCGGGGAAGCGACCAGGGACCGCATTCTTGCATCCGCCAAGGAAGAATTTGCCCGATACGGGTTTGCGGGCGCTCGTATCAACCGCATCGCCAAGGACGCGCGAGCGAGCAAAGACCGCCTGTACGCGTACTTCGCGAGCAAGGAAGATCTTTTCTCCGCGGTCATGGCGCAGTGGACCGTCGAGACCACGGCCGAGACCGCCTTACGTGGAGACGACTTACCTGCGTACACCGGTCGACTGTTCGACAACTACCTCGCGCACCCCGAGAATGCCCGGTTGCAGGAATGGGCGGATCTCGAAGCGCCTGAAACTGTGAGTTACCACGACATTCGACGCAACACGTTGCGCCCGAAAATTGCGGAGATTCGCCAGGGCCAAGCCGACGGGCATATCGATCCCAGTTGGAACCCGGCGGAGTTGCTGATCGTGATCACCGAAATTGCCAGAACCCTGGCGCTTCCGCATAGCGGCGGTGACGTGAGACCTGGATCGTCGCGAGCGGCGGCCCTGCGAAGGCAGACTGCCGTTGACGCAGTCCGGCGCTTGATTCGCAGTTCCTGACGGTGCGTAGGTCAGGCCTTGATCGACGGCCGACCGCTTCTGATCCGGGCTACTTCGGATCGTGCAAATTCGACTCGGTCAGTGTTGTTTCCGCGGGAATAGGCCAGAGCATCGGCGAGATCTGCCGTTGCTTCGAGCACATATCCATTTCGTTTGCGATCGGCGCGGGTTCCTGCGGATCTGCGGAAAGCCTTGCGAGCCTTGTGGTTGCCGCACACTGCTGTGAGCTCGTCACCGGTGATCACGCCATGTTCGGCTTCCGGTGCCAGAATGTCGTGCAAGAAATGACGTTCACGCGGAACGGTCAACCGAAACACCCGCAACACCAAGACAAGTGCGACGACGATGAGTACGAAGAGCAGTGGGAACATGAGTGCGCTGCCCTGTGCAAGAGCGGCGGCAGAATCCCAGAGGCCGTGCAGAAGCATCGCCGTTGCCATCAGTGCGATGCCTCGGCCGAGTCGCCGCGGCTCGGCAGGTCGGCCGAGAAGGTAGACAAGTCCGGCGCAGAAGATTGCGCTGTACAACGTGTGTGCGGCAACTCCGACAACCATCCGCATCACAATGGTCGTCATCGCGGCGTCGATCTGATTGGCACCGAATTGTGAACCTGCCGAATTCAAGGCGTAGACAACGTCTTCGAAGAGCTGGAAACCGAGTCCGATGAACGCACCGAGAATGAACCCGTCAAACGCGGTGCGCACGAAGCGGGAGGCCAAGGCTATCAACAGGACGAGTCCCAGACCCTTGGCGGTCTCTTCGGTAAACGGCGCCGCCAGGCCTGCTCCCCAGTCGGCCGCCCAGGCTTGCCCGAACATCTTGGCGTACAACGCGAGAATGGCGTCGTTTGCATGCGCGGCCATTCCCCAGGTAGCAGCAAAGCTTCCCCACAGAAAGGCCACGACGATCAGTTTTGCCGGTTGGCGTGCATACCGGTCGATGTGGTGCGTGAACCACCAGAACGCCGCACCGTACGCGCTGAACAGCACGACGGAGAGTCCGATGGCCTCGCCGTAGGCGCCGGCACTGGAGGCCAGCATCGAGAAGAACTGGAAGACTCCGGTGGTCACCAACAGCACGTACACCCAGAATGCGGCATTGCGCGGTTGGTAGAAGGTGAACGACCGTCCCCATCCGGAGTTTTCGATTGCCGAGACACGGGTGGCGTTCGAATCGCCTGTCGACTGCACAGTGGACATGGTCATCATGAGCCCTCTCCGGGTCGTTGGCTGATGCTGACGATCATGCGAGCAATAGCTTCGGTGGTCGAGGGGTCGATGTTGCTCGGGCCGACGGCAATCGCGCTGACACCCACTCCGTCGATCACAAAGGCAGCGATGACGCCGTCAGCGGTGGAATTCGAGTACCCAGCCATGACGCCGCGATGGCCGCTTTCGGTGATGATCACGGTGGGTTCACCGTTGACTCTGAACGACTCCCCAGACGCAAGCGCATCGGTGGTCGTCTTGATCTGCTCGAGCAGTTCGCGCGCGTCGCCGGTGAACGGTGCTGTTTTGACGGTGAAGGAGACGGCCCCGTTGGTCACCCTCGCGGCATCCGGGTAGGTGCCGGTTATCGGGGTATCGGTGTCGCGAACTCCTGCGGTGATGCCCCAGCCGGGGACGGGAACGAAGGTTATTCCACCGTCGAGTTCCATGACATCTCCGGCCACGACTTCGTCGTCGTAGGACACCGAATCGTTGATTGTGGGTAGGACAAACGCCATGACGAGTGCAAACGCGATCACGACTGCGGCGGGAATCAGAGTGGCACGGTCGAGGCCCAACCATCGCCGGTCTACTGGAACCCATCGGTCGTCGGGTTCGTAGTGCGGGGGTTGTGGATCTACCCGATTTCTCGTATCGGTGTCAGACATCTGTGCGCCGGCTCCCTGCGGTGTTTGCGTCGAGTCATTCGCGCACAACAGTTTCCGCTGCGAGGGGCAGGGCTGCGGTGCTTGTCGAGAGCGAATCCGAGGGGTTGGACCTCACGAGGTAAAAGTATCAAACGGGATGTTTCCGAAAATCTCGAGCGAATGTAGTACAGCACTCCGTCGTGCGGGCAAACAAAAAACAGCCCGACATTCTCCGAAGAGGTGCCGGACTGTTGTTTGGTGCCCCCAGTAGGACTCGAACCTACGACCTGCGGATTAAAAGTCCGTAGCTCTACCAACTGAGCTATAGGGGCGCGGCGCAGAGTCTAACCAGACCGCGAAGCAGGTGAAAACACCGCCCCCGTCAAATGGGTGATTCCGGGATCCTGATGACAGATTCACAAACGTGCGATTGCCTCGGAGAGCTGCTGTGGCCGAGCCTGTCTGAGCGCTATGGAAGCGTGTCAGGCGGTGCGAGAGGTGAGTTTCCGACGCGTCGCAGGATTCTGCCGGCGATCCAAAGGAGATCACGTTCGGCGTCGGTGCACTCGGCGTGGATGGCTTCGGTAAGCCATCGATTCCTCAGACGTCGATCATCGCGGAGTGCGGACGCGCCGGCGTCGGTCAGATCGATGAGGTGCGCGCGGCCGTCGGATGGATCGGATCGCCGGGTTACCAGGCCCCGAGCTTGGAGCGTTGCAATCGCTTTGGCGACCGATTGAGGCGTGACGCGCTCGAGTTGCGCGAGGGATTTGGCCGTCATGGGTCCGTGGCGGTCGAGATGTCCGAGAGCGTGGACGTGGGTGGCACTGAGGTGGGGCCCAATCCGTTCGCTATGCAGGCGTCGTGCGAAAACGCCGAGGTCCTCCGCTAGAGCGTCGATCTCGTGCTGGGTCATTGCCGCTCCTCGGTCGCCCATGAATATTAGGCAACCTAACTGTGTAGTTGATCGGTCAATGTCCGATTTTCGTCCACATATTGTGAACAAATAGTAACTGTGGTTGTTTAATCTTCTTAGGCTTGACAGCGAAGTCTCGGTGTTATGGGTGCTTCGGCATCGGTTCGAACATGGGCTCGAAACAGAGAAGCTCGGATGCGCACCCCCTGTGCCGCACCCGAGCGGCCAGAACGATACCACCCGGTGTGTTCCGGGGGTGTGCTTGCTTTTTCGGTGTCATCTGATCGAATGACATCACTAGTACTTTTGGTGGGTGTCGCGGTAAGGCTTACGTGGCGAATCCGGAGGGGATATTGTGAGCTTCCGGGGGATTGTGGGTGTCGCAGGCGGCACCTTTGGGATATCGACTCGGCGAGAGGCATAACACCGCATATGGCACGTCAACAAGAGCGTGCGCGGCGTACCCGCGCCGCCCTGGTCGAAGCGGCTGCAATCGAGTTCGCCAAGCGCGGTTACGCCGCAGCGTCGGTGAATACGATCCTTGAAGGCTCCCGTGCCACCAAAGGCGCGATGTACTTCCATTTTCAATCGAAAGAAGAGTTGGCAAGAGCGATCTTGACCGCTGCGATGGAGATGTTCACGGACGTCACCGATCAGTGGTTGAAACGGACGGACCTTGATCCGTTTCAGCTTCTTCATGGCCTCGTGCTCGACATTGCCACGCTGTTTCGAACCAACGTGATCGTGCAGGCGGAGTTCAGGCTGATTATCGAGCCGGAGTTCTATGCCGACGTGAAGTCGGGTGCCGGTCAGGTATGGGGACGCTCGGCATTCGAGTTCGCGACGCGCGCGAAGGCCGAAGGTTTGTTGCGTGAAGGCGTCGAGCCTGAGAAGTTCACGCGTGTCCTGGCCGCAAGCCTTGCCGGTCAGCGCTACATGGCGGATCTGATGTCGCAGAGTGGTGACCTTGCGCTCTGGTTCGAGGAAGCGCTCGAAGTAGTGCTCGAAGGGATGGCCAGCTCGGATTGGATCGAGAATTTTCATCGCGAGGGTTGGGCCACGGTCGAGTCCTACCTGCGGGAATAGGGTCATTTTTACTCGCTGACCTGGCGATTTGAGTTTTTCCCGTGGTGTGTCCTAAGCTATCCAAGCTCCCAACGGAATGCCGGAGGGGGTACTTGCTCGGAGTGATCCGGCGCGCCCCCTTCGTCTAGCGGCCTAGGACGCCGCCCTTTCAAGGCGGTAGCGCGGGTTCGAATCCCGTAGGGGGTACGTTTTGCGAAAGCGAAACGATGCAGTATGGTTTGACCCGCACGACACGCTTTGAGTTGCAGAAATGCCCAGCTAGGACAGTGGTTTGGGAGCAGCGAGAAGATGTAGTACGGTTTCACAGCAAGGAAAAAGCAAGGCCCTGTGGCGCAGTTGGTTAGCGCGCCGCCCTGTCACGGCGGAGGTCGCGGGTTCGAGTCCCGTCAGGGTCGCAAAGCATTGTTCTCAGTCAATCGGTTGAGAACAATGCAGTGCGATAGGCATTCGGTTCGGGTGCCGTCCGGCCAGGTAGCTCAGTTGGTACGAGCGTCCGCCTGAAAAGCGGAAGGTCGCCGGTTCGATCCCGGCCCTGGCCACCACAACTCGATAAATCAAGCTCCAGATTCTCGTTCTCGAAACGACGAAGCTGGAGCTTTTTCTATTGTCCGATTCGATTCTTCAACTGGTCGGTCGGATTAGGTCGAATTTGGTACCGGTCAGCGGGAACGTGCCGTGCGTCACTACTTGTCGAGCATCACTATTAGCCGCAGCGCCCATTCCAGGGCCGCGGGCGGTCCGGCATTCTTCGCGAAGTCCGGACCTCCTTCTCTGCGCAAGAAGGAAGTGATGGTCGACGTGACTCACTCGAGGTCCCGACGCGTCGGGAAATTCAGCCGCACAGCGGTTGCATTGTTCGGAGCCGGCATTCTGCTCGCCGGCTGTGCAAGCAACAACGACGACGGCGGCACTACCGACGGTGACACCGGATCGGCGTCGATCGTCACCGGAATGATCAATGAACAAGGCGATGCGGGCACGCCGGTTGCAGGCGGCACCCTGACGTACGGTGTCCAGGTCCTCGCATCGTCGCTGGACCCGACCAAGGTTGCAGCACGCGGCGGTTCCGGCGGCGAAGCCCTGGCGGCGGTGTACGACGTTCTGGTGAGCTACGACACGGCGACCGGTGAATTCGAACCGAAGTTGGCCAAGTCACTCGAAACCAACGACGACGGCAAGACCTGGACCCTGAAGCTGCGCGACGGCGTGAAGTTCAGCGACGGAACCGCACTCGACGCCAACGCTGTCATCGCGAGCATCGACCGGTACAACGCAGGTAAGGGCAACGGCGCAGAGCTGTGGGTCGCATCGGTCACCTCGATGGAAGCCTCGGACGCGGCTACCGTTGTATTCAACCTGAACACGCCGTGGATGCGTTTTCCCTCGATGCTGGCACTCGGCCATGGAATGATCGTCGCCCCCAGCTCACAACAGGGTGACAAGTTCACCGCCGTTGGCGCCGGACCGTTCACCGAAGGCGTGTTCAGCCCGAGCGTCGAACGAATCTTCAAGGCCAACCCCGCCTACTACGGCGGTGCTCCCAAGCTCGAGCAGCTTCGCATGGTTGCGCTGAACGGCCCGCAGGCCAATCTCGAATCGCTGAACAGTGGTCAGCTGGACGTGGCTTACATTCGCGGTCTGACGTCGGCGATCAACTCCGCCAAGTCCGCCGGCTACCCCGGTTACATCGATGTCCTCAATGCCGGCAGTGCTGAGATCATCAACAACCGCGAGGGCCGGCCGGGTTCGGATGTTCGCGTCCGCCAGGCTATCGGTTACGCACTGGATCCAGAGCTGATCGATCAGCGCGCGGAGAACGGTGAAGGGCTTCCGGGTTCGGAGCTGTTCGGAACGACGTCTCAGTGGCACGTCGACACCCCGGGTATCGCGTACGACCCCGCCAAGGCCAAGGAACTTCTGAGCCAAGCCAAGGCCGACGGATACAACGGCACGCTCAACTACATCGTGCTCAGCGAGCCGAAGGACCATGCGATCGGTTTGGCTGTGCAGTCTCTGCTTCAGGCCGTCGGGTTCGAGGTGAACCTGATTCTTGCGAACAATGCCGGCGACATCGTTCAGAACGTCTACGTCAAGAACGATTTCGACCTCGCTCACGCCGGTATCGGTCTGTACGAGTCGATTCCCGATCTCGGTCTGTACTCGACTACCAACAGCACGTCGAAGTCCAACACTGCGGGTTACGCCAATCCCGCTATGGATCAGTTGATCGCGGATCTGCAGCAGGCGAAGGACAACGCGTCGGCGCTTGCCGTGATCAGCAAGATCCAGACCCTGTGGAACGAGACGGTTCCGTCGGCACCGGTCGGTGGATTGGCTTCTTTCTGGGCTTGGCAGAAGAACGTGCACGGTGTGGTTCCGACTGCAACCGGCATCATGCTGTTCGATCAGGCATGGATGGGCGCGAAGTAGCGTTCCAGCGCACACCGAGAGCCCCGTCCGACGCGAGTCGGGCGGGGCTCTTTTTGGGTCGCACCCCAAGTGTCGCATCAGGGTTTTCTGCGTAGGTGAAGGAGTAACGCCGGATTTACACGAGAGCAATGCCGCCGACCAATTCGATCTGGAAACTGTGTGTAGTCGCAGACGCTGATCTGCGGCCGACCCGCCCGCTCAGGTTCTGACGCGGTGACGATCCTGTGGTTCGCAGCCGCAGGAACAGGGTGACGGCCCGCGCAACTGCTGCGCGGTTCGTTGCGCCCTGTCTACGTCCCGAGAGAAGAGCGGTGCGAATCGATGTCGCCACACATTCATGTAGATCTTCTGATCACTCACGCGTATCTGTACATTGACCGCAATACCGAACTGACAGACGGCTGGTTGGCGGTTGTGGACGGACGCGTTCATTCCTTCGGTCCTACTGGATCAGCCGAGCCCAGCGCAGATCGGAAGCTAAATGCCGCAGGACGTTTGGTCACTCCAGGCCTGGTCAACGCGCACCACCACATGTATCAGAACCTCACGAGGTCCTTCGCGCCTGCGGTGAACGGCACTCTGTTCGAGTGGCTGACAACTCTGTATCCCATCTGGTCGAAACTCGAACCGGAAGCAGTACACGCGTCGACTTATGTGGCGATGGCGGAGCTTCTCCTGGGAGGCTGCACGACGTCGATGGATCACATGTACGTCCATCCGAGACCAGAGTTGATCGACGCACAAATTCAGGCGGCCACCCAACTCGGATTCAGGTTCCTTGCAACGCGAGGTTCGATGACCCGCTCTACTGTGGACGGCGGACTTCCTCCGAAATCTGTTGTTCAGGACAAAGATACGATTCTCGCCGACAGCGTGAGACTGATCGAGAAGTATCACGATCCCAATCCAGGTGCGCTGACTCGCGTAGCTCTAGCTCCCTGCTCACCATTTTCGGTGACAGAAGAACTGATGCGTGAGAGCGCAGAACTGGCCGAGGCGTACGACGTCCGGCTGCATAGTCATCTCGCCGAGGACATGGACGAGCATGCGTATTGCCTTCAGACATACGGGTGTACTCCGGTCGAATATCTCGAACGAACAGGATGGGCCGGATCACGTACGTGGGTGGCGCATTTCATCTATCCGAGTTCATCCGAGCAGCTTCGTCTGGCTGCAGCCGGAGTCAGCGCGGTCCAGTGCCCCAGTTCCAACATGATGATCGGTGGTGGCAGTGCCGATGCGTCGTTGTTGCGCGGTATCGGTATGCCGGTCGGACTCGGATGTGATGGATCGGCATCCACTGATCACGGGTCGATGTGGCTCGAATCGCGAACTGCGTTGTTGCTCGGTCGGTTCAGGAATGGGCCGGCATCGATGACTGCGCGCGATGTCCTGGACATGGCAACGCGAGGTAGTGCCACCTGCCTGGGGTGGGATGACGAGATCGGCCACTTGCGCGTCGGCGCCTGCGCGGATCTTGTTGTGTGGGAAGCAGAGCCGTTGGCTTTGGCGGGTGCGCTGACAGATCCGGTCGAAGCCTGGCTTCGGTGTGGACCTGCGCGAGCAGGTACGACGGTCGTCGCAGGCAAGGTCCTGGTCGACGGTGGGCAATTGTGCGATTCGGCTGTGGCCGGCGTTCTACGAACGCACGACACTCATGCACGCCGGATGCAGTCGCTTCTCTGAAACGACAGCTTTTCCTTCACTTTTCAGTCCTCCGCAACGAAACCTGACTTGAATCGAGATCACCCATGTCTTTGTCACATGAAAGTACGGACGGCAACCTGTCAGTCGAGGGTGCCGATCAGAATCTCACGATCGATACCGAACAATCGATTCCCTTGCCGAGGAAGGTCGCTTTAGGCGCGCAGCAGTTGCTCGTCTCGAACGTGTGGCTTGATCCGCTGTTCATCGGTAGTGCAGCAGGTCTCGGAGCTGCCCTGTCCACCAATCTCCTGACGGCGACGCTCCTGGCGGCTGGAGTTGCAACGCTCCTGCAGACCACGAAGCTGGTCAAACTACCTGTGGTGGAGGGGCCGTCGTCGGCTTTCTCTCCGTTGGCGATCGCATATGCGAAGGCGGGTTCCCTCGCTGCCGCGGGTACCGGTTTGTTGATCGGCGCCGCAATTGTTCTGTTGGCTGCTGCCACAGGCGTTCTCGGGAAGATTCGCAGAGTATTGAGTTCTGCTGTCACGGGGACAATCATTCTGCTGGTGGGGCTGTCGTTGGCCGGGTTCACTATCCAGGAATTCTTCGGTATGCCGGGCACCGAGAACTTTGCTACGCCCTCGACGATTCTCATCGCAACTGTGACTACCGCTGTTGTTGTTCTCGGCGGAATGTTTACCGGTAAATTTCGCTCATTCTGCTTTCTGATCGCACTTGTCGTGGGAAACCTCCTCGCGTTCGCGTTCGGGCGTCTCGACTTCTCCGGCGTGTCGGCGGCACCGTGGCTTCGATTCCCGACGCTACTGCCGTACGGATCGTTGACCTTTGATCTCGGCATCACCGTGACCATGTGCATCGTCTTCTTCGTGGCCGTCGTCGAGGCGATAGGGATCTACGAAGCAACAGCGCGTCTGACGCGACTCCCTCTGACGGAGCGACAGATCAACGCGGGTGTGGCGGGCGAGGCAGGAGGCTCGATGTTGTCGGCTCTGTTCGGCGGGTTCGGTACGACCGCGTACGCCCAGAATCTTGGTGTCGTTCGGATTACCGGCATCGGAAGCAGATTTGTGGTCCGTGTTGCCGCGTTGATGATGATCGCACTCGCGATGTTTCCCAAAGTCGCGGCAGTTCTGGTCACGACGCCGGCGCCGGTCATCGGTGGACTCTTCCTACCCGCGGCCGCGACGGTCGTCATTACCGGGGCGCAGGCAGCGTTTCGTGATCGTGGTAACTCGACGCACAATCTGATTGCCCCGCTCGCGCTGATGGCAGGACTCGGAGTGCCGGCGCTCACCGGGTCGCTTGTCGGGGTGTGGCCGGAACTCGTAGTGCAGTTAGCGACTCAGGGCATCGTTGTCGGCGCCGTCGTTGCAATCGTGCTCGAGTGTCTCTTTGTCGTCATTCCGAATGCGCTAGCTCGACGAGGTAACCGGAAAAGTAAGAGCACACTGTGATAACGGTGTGGCCTGTGAGACCAGTGTTACCCACGAGTTAGAAGTCGTGGGACGATACTGGTGTGGTGACCGATCGGAGCGATGGCAAAGGGAAGCGTCGTGGGAGCAGCGAATCAGCTAACTCGCGCAGCTCCTCGGATAAAGCTGGCCGCGAGTCGATGAAGTTCCGCGCCCGCGCCACGACGTGGACCAGTCGGCCGTTGTCCGACTTCCACATGATCGTCGGCTTGGTCGTCCTGATCGTGGCTTTCGGTTTGCTGATGGTGCTGTCGTCGTCGAGCGTCGAATCGTATGTCCTGTCCGGTACGTCGTACGCGCGGTTCTGGCCGCAGTGCATGTTTGCCGCCATCGGTCTGGTCCTGTTTGTGGCCGTCGTGCGAGTTCCGACCGAGCTGATGCGCAAATATTCGCCCTGGCTTCTGATCTTCTGCCTGATACTGCTTGTGCTGGTCCTTATTCCGGGAATCGGTTCGGAGCAAATGGGTGCGCGTAGCTGGTTTGTTGTCGCTGGAATTTCATTCCAGCCGTCGGAACTTGCGAAGCTGGCCCTTGCAATTTGGTCGGCAGCGACGGTGGCGTCGTTCCTCAACGCACGTATCGACGTCAACCGGGCTCTGCCGGTCATCGGTGGCACGACGCTTCTCGTCCTGATTCTTGTCGTGTTGGAGAAGGACCTCGGCACCACGATCACCATCGGCATCATCTTCATGTCGGTGCTGTGGTTCGGGCTGTTCCGGTTGCGAACGTTTGTCATGTTGACCGTGGGGTCCGGGGTGGCGTTCCTTGTCCTAGCGCTTACTGCCGGCTACCGCTCGGATCGAATCAAGGCCTATCTCAATCCGGACCTGGATCCGCAGGGACTGAATTTTCAGAGCACTCAGGCAAAATATGCGTTGGCGAACGGCGGTATCTTCGGTCGTGGACTCGGGCAGTCCGACGCGAAGTGGAGTTATCTTCCGCAGGCACACAACGACTTCATCTTCGCGGTTATCGGGGAAGAACTCGGCCTGATCGGTGCGCTCATCGTGGTGGCGCTCTTTGCTGCTGTCCTCGTTGTCGGGCTGAGGATCGCCAAGCGGTCCACAGATCCCTTCCTCAAGGTCATGACGGCAACTGCGACGACGTTGATCGTGATGCAGGCCTTCATCAACATCGCGTACGTGGTCGGGCTCATTCCCGTCACCGGGTTGCAGCTGCCGCTCATTTCGGCCGGCGGTACGTCGATGATCACGACACTGCTGATGTTCGGGCTGATCGCGCACGCTGCGTTCCGTGAGCCGGAGGCGGTCGCGTCGCTCGAAAGCGCAAGCCGTGGCTGGGTGCCCTTCGTGTTCGGCAAACCTCGATTCGGTGAAGCCAAGAAGCCGAAGAAGGCGCCGCAGGGTCGAGTGCGCGAACGCCCGCAGCAGCAACGTCGCGGAGAGCAAGCGCGCCGATCCCCACAGCAAGAACGCAGGCGGCCGGCGCAGCCGGAACCACGCCGGAGCAGTCAACCCGATCGACGACGTTCCGTCCGACGTGACGGCGACGACGACCGTCAGTATCGCGGCGGCACCCGTCCCCGGCGCGCTTCCTGATTACCGTCGGGCGTCGAGATCCCCGGTAGGCGACTACATTGGAATCTGAAATCGGCGTCGGAGAAGGTTGTGGGCATGGCAGGTGGCGATAAGCTGGATCAGTCTGTGGTGGAACGAAGCTCGGTGATCGGGCGTCGTACGACGCCGTCGCAGAGAGCACGTTTCCATCGGATTGTCGACGCTGCAATGGAATCCGCGTCCGAGGGTGGGTACGATGCGGTCCAGATGAGGTCGGTTGCCGAGCGGGCCGGCGTGGCGATCGGGACGGTGTATCGGTACTTCCCGTCGAAGAATCACATGCTGGTCGTGGCGTTGGTATGGATGTTCGAGGGTCTGCGCGACAGGTTCCACGACTACGAAATCCCGGGGGAAACTCCGTCGGATCGAATTCTGTTCGTGTTGAGGAAGAACACGGAAATCCTCGAGACCGATCATCCTCGTTACGAGGCGCTGGTTCGCGCGTACATGTTTGCGGACGCGTCGGCGACCCCGGAACTCAACGCACTGGGTGACGTCGTGACGGAGATGTTCGCGAAGTCGATCGGTGTCGAGGAGATTTCCGAGCAACAGATGGATGCGGTGAAGGTCATCAACGACGTCTGGATGTCTTCTCTCGTGTCGTGGGTCGCCGGCCGGATGACCAGCGATCAGGTGATGGCGCACTTGGAACTTGCCGTGCGCTTGGTGTTTCGTAAGTTGGGCGGGTAGTCCGTCAGACGGAGTATCCGCCGTCGACGTTGAGTTTCTGGCCGCTGATGAAACCGGCGGCATCGCTCGCGAGGAAATGTACGGCTTCGGCGATGTCGGTCGCGGACCCGAATCGCTTCAGCGGAATTCGACTCATGGTGATGTCGAGAGCGGCTGGATCGAGATCGGCTGACGCGATGAGTCTTTCGGCCATGCCGTCGGTCAGCATGCCGGGGCCGACGGCGTTGAAGCGAACGCCGTAGCGCCCTTCTTCGGCGGCAAAGCCGCGGACCAGTTGTTCCACAGCGCCTTTGGTACCAGCCGAGAGCCCGTCGCGGACCGGGAAGCGGTCGGTTGCTGCTGTGGTGACTGCCACGACGGATCCCGACGATGCGCGCAGCGCCGGTAAGGCCGTGTGTACAAGGGTAAAGAATGCTGCGGCTTCTTGATTCAACTGCTCGGCGAACGTGGTGGGGGAGACTCGCGACAGGTGGGTCATCGGAACGTGTGGTCCCGCTGCGTGCACAAGAGTTGTCAATGATCCGAGGTCGTCGATCGCGGACCGCGCCGCCGCGGCAATGGACGATTCGCTATCGAGATCCATCGGGTAGGAAAGTGCGCGGACTCCGAGTGATCGGATTTCTGTGCACAGCTGTTCGGCGGCATCCGCATTACTGCGATAGGTGAAGGCGACGTCGTGTCCGCGGGCGGCGAGTGTGCGGGCGATTGCAGAGCCGATACCGCCGGTTCCGCCGCTGATCAAAACGGTGCGCACTGCATTCATGGTTGTCTCCCGGGTTCCGCGGTTGATGGTCTTCGCATTCAACCTAGCAAGTGCTTGGTTGGCGCGGGTAGGACAGGCTCAGATTGCTATCGCAGACGGGAGCGGAACCCTAATCTCAGTGTTATGTCCGATAGCGTGCAGGTGGCCGGAGAAGTGCCGAGTGACGGATCCGAACCGCAGATCCCCAGCCTCAACAACCGTTTGAACTGGCTTCGCGCCGGGGTTCTCGGAGCAAACGACGGCATCGTGTCCACTGCGGGATTGGTGATCGGTGTCGCAGCCGCGACAACCGAACGTTCCGCGATCTTCACCGCAGGCTTTGCGGGCTTGGTCGCCGGAGCGGTGTCGATGGCTCTCGGTGAATACGTCTCTGTCAGCGCGCAACGCGACACCGAGCGCGCGCTGCTGAAGAAAGAGAAACGAGAACTGCAGGAAATGCCCGAGCAGGAGTTCGCGGAACTTGTCTCGAACTACGAGGCAAAGGGTTTGAGCACCGAGACCGCCACCAAGGTAGCCGAGGAACTCACCGCACACGACGCATTCGCGGCGCACGTCGAAGTCGAGTTGAAGATTGATCCGAACGACCTGACGAACCCCTGGCATGCAGCAATCTCGTCGGCGGTGTCCTTCACCATTGGTGCAGCCATTCCGTTGATCGCGATTCTCTTGCCGCCAACGGGAACCCGGGTTCCCATAGCGTTTTTCGCGGTGCTTGTCGCGCTGGCGTTGACCGGCACGATCAGCGCGACGCTCGGCGGCGCCCGTAAGACCCGAGCGATCTTGCGGGTGGTTCTCGGCGGCGCTCTGGCGATGGCCGTGACGTACGGCGTCGGCCAGTTGGTGGGTACCGGGCTCGATTGAGCTGTGCGCCTTTGTTAACCGCGGGCGGTTGACAAAGGCGCACAGCAGTCAGGCGCGAGCGACCATCACCGGGCACGGCGCATGGTGCAGCAGGTTCTGGCTCGTCGATCCCATTACTGCGCCGGCCATTGCGCTTCGGCCGTGGCTGCCGACCACCAGAAGTTGGGCGTCGTCGGCGTATTTCAGCATGACCGGGGCCGCTGCGCCGGGTTCGCTGATTCGAGTGACCGGCACGTCAGGGTACTGCTCGGCCATTCCGGCAAGGTTTTCGGCCAACAATGCGGACTCCTCTTGTTCGACGGCTTCCCAGTCGATGAGGATTCCGGCGCCACCTTCACGGAAGGTCGACGCACCTTGCCACGTGTGCACCGCAATGAGGGGTGCTTCGAACTCGTCGGCAAACCAGAAGGCATGCTCGACGGCCTTCTTGCTCAACGGACTTCCGTCGATACCGACCACGACGGGTCTCTGATCAGGCCCGGGGTTTTCGACGGTTCCCCGCCAGACGGTAACCGGGGAGGTTGCATGGTTGGCGACCTTGAGGGCGGTCGATCCGAGTAGACGTGAGCGCAGCGCACCGGCTCCGGTGGAACCCATGACGATCAACCGAGCTGTGCCGGCCGATTCGAGGATATGTGTTGTCGGAGGACCCGGAGCGATGTTGGACTCGATATCCAGCGAAGGGAATTTCTCTGCCACAGCGCTGGACGCCGCCGTGATGATTGCTTCGCCGTCCTCGCGGATCTGATTGAGGAACTGCGACTGCAACATCACGGCGGCGGGGCTGTAGATCGGGCCTTCCTGAGGCAGTGCATGTGCCAGGATCAGCCGTGCATTGACCACCTGAGCAACGGCCGCGGCCCATTTCGCGGCACCGATCGATGCCTCGGAACCGTCGACGCCGACAACGATGTCCTGGTGTCCGGCAAGTGTGTCCATGCTTACTCCCTCAGGTGGTTCGAGATCCGTCAACTGTTCCGATGATGTCTCATCGCCACAGCGTTGCTGATGATTTTGCTGCTTCCTTCCATGTCTTCTCGAGTAGTGCGGCTTGCTCGTCGGCGATGTCGAGTTCGCGTCGGTACACCATTCCCAAGCTGAAACTGGTGAGTGAGGTGTGCTCGTGCTCCGACGCCATTTCCAGCAGATGGTGACCGGCGACAACAGAATCCTGGTGCTCGCCGAGAACATCCTGGAAGTGGTTGAAATGCTTGAGCGCTCGTTTGGCGCGATGCTTGTTCGACGGCTTCATCACTTCGATCGCGTACTTCATTCGCTTGGCGCCCTTGCGTGCTCGATGGATTTTCTCGTCGCGGTCCGCGCGTGACGTCGCTTCGGCGACTTTGTCGACTCGTTTGCCGACCTTGTGCGAGAGATGCTGCAGGGTGTTCGCCAGTTCCTTGGAGGAGATCTTCTTGTCGGTGCGTCGACCGATCGCGTCGAATTCCAGATCGACGACGTACGCGTCGAGGTTCTCGAGCAAGGTCAGATAACGTTCGGAATTCAGTGTGTCGAGTGCAATTCCCTGGGCGGTTTCTGCTCGGGCAGAGAAGTATTCGTCGATCCGGGCCCGTACGGCTTCCTGTTCGGGCATGTCGATTTCGCCGAGGCGGTCGACTAGTCGCTGCCACTGCACCTCGACGTCGCGGGCATCACCGAACTTGCCGCCCAACCACCGTAGGTCGTCGACAAGTGCATCGGTCCGCGGTGACTGTCCGGCGTACGACTGCAGTGCACTGCGAATCCGACGCGCGGCGACGCGAAAGTCGTGAATGGCTTCCTCGCTGCGCCTACGGGTTCCGAGATCCGCGTCGGTGAGTGCGCGGATCTGTTCGATCAGGTAGTTGCGCAGCAGTATCCGAGGGGTGGGTGACTTCGTGGTGGTGGCTTCGGGTGCGGAGTGCGGTGTCACGGAGGTGCCAAGCGCACGTTTCAGCTTGGACGGGCTTTCCGAGCGCTCGAGGCCTGCGCCGAACAGCAGGGTTTCGATGGCATCGGCCAGTGGTTGCCCGCCCGCTCCTTGCTCGACCTCGACTTCTTGCCACGTGGACTCTCCGGATCCGTCTGCTTTGCAGGCAATTACGGTGTCCGAAACAACTTCGGCGAGAAGCGTGCCGTCGGCGTCGTTGAGTCTGGTGCGCTCGCGGTCGGTGATGATCAGGGCGACGGGGACCAGGTCGTTGCCACGAATGATCGCTCGGACCAGCGTTGACAATGCTTCGGGTACGACAGTTCCGTCGTCGGGCGGCAGTTGGATTTCGGTTCGGGCATCACCGGCGCCAGGAAGTTTCATATGCCAGCCGGCGTCGTCGCCACCCTCACGTTTGCGCAGCGTGATCTTCTCGGCGAGCAACCGATAGTCGGCGGTGTCGAAGTACGTTGCGGAGAGTTGGATCGAGTCGTGGACCGGTGCGCCGGCTACCCCGGGCAGGTTGTCCAGTGCCGGAACTTCCTGCTCTGCAGGTGCTTCGTACTTGCGCTCGACTTCCTGGACAGCTCCGGGTACTGCATCGGTCTTGCTCATCTGATCTCCTTGTGCGGTGCGATGTATCTGCGTCCATCCTTGTCGGTAACGATGGCGCAGGGAAGGGCGAGCGCTTTCAGGTTGGCCATGCGAGCGTCAGGCGGCTTTCGAATCGGCGGGTTTCGCCGCTGACGGGGTCGTCGAACTCGAGCACACGGGACAGCAGGCGGAGTGGGTTCGAATAGTCTTCTGCAGCAACGTCGTAAAAATCCGGGTAGAAGTTGTCGCCGTGGATGGGTAGTCCCACCGATGTCATGTGCAGACGGAGTTGGTGCGTCTTGCCGGTATGGGGAATCAGTCGATAGCGCGCAAACTCGCCGTGAGTTTCGATCAGTTCGATACGCGATTCGCTGTTGGGATCGCCGTCGATCTCGCGGGCTTTGAGTACTCCGCGTTCCTTCACGATGCGGCTTCGCACGACGGTAGGCGTCGCGACGTCGGCGTCGTAGCGTGCGATTGCTTCGTATTCCTTGGAGACGAGGCGATCGGCGAACATCGTCTGGTAGCCGCGCCTGGCCTGCTGGTGCACGGTGAAGAGGAGCAGCCCGGCAGTTACGCGATCGAGTCGGTGTGCCGGACTGAGCTCGGGGAGGTCGAGGTCTCGGCGAAGTCGAACCAACGCGGATTCCGCGATGTAGCGTCCGCGCGGAGTGCTGGCCAGAAAATGAGGCTTGTCGACTACGAGGATGTTGTCGTCGCGGTACAGGATGTCGATCTCGAAAGGAACTCGTGCTTCGACGGGCGGGTCGCGGTACAGATAGACGAAGCGGCGAGGCGCAAACGCGGTACTTTCGTCGATTCCGACGCCTTTCTCGTCAACAACCTCGCGGGCGGCAACTTTCTCCCGCAGTCGCACAGCGTCCTGCGGGAACCGCTCGAGTAGATAGTCGAGCGTGGTTTCCCACGTTCCCGTGTCGGGTTGACGGATGCGGCTGGGGTTGAGGCCGTCGCGGACGGGGAGCGGAGATCGAGACACATCTTCGACGGTAGCGCTCTGGCCGGGTATTCGAGCCATCCACGACAGATCGGGTGTGGGTAATCGAGAATCAAGCTTGTGACGTCGAACACCACACAGTGCTGACCTGCGTATTCGGGCGTTGATGTTACGGACAAGCGTGCCGACGTAACCTGAACGAAACTGCGAGCTAACCCACAGTCTGCGACTATTGGTCGATGACCGAGCCTCGCCTTCCCACAGCTGTTCACGACAGATTGGCACAGTTGCTCGACCCCGTCGATTCGAGACTCGCAAGCCAGTACCCCGGCAACCGCGACGAGATTCAACCGGTGCACACCGTGTACGTCAGTGCTGCCGACGCAGGTGTCGATACTCCGCGGTCGTGGGGTGAGCAGGCAATCGAACTGCTTGATGCCCATGTTGATGTTTTTGCCGATCTCGACACCGAGAATGCACTCGACGATGTCCGTGTTCTGTTGGGTCGCACACCCGTCCAGGACTTACGGATCGATTTCGAAGACGGATACGGGCGACGCGAGGACCAGGAAGAGGATGCCGCCGCGCGGAACGCAGGTCGGACCCTGGCAGCGATCAGTGCGGACCCGAACGGTCCGAGCTGGTGCGGCATCAGGTTCAAAGGAATGCCGGCGAGTGAGCGTCGGCGATCCATTCGCACTCTCGAATTGGTTCTGGACGCCGCCGGTGGAGTGCCAGCTGGATTTGTATTCACCGTTCCCAAACTTCGTGCGGTAGAGCAGGTTACCGCGACGGTGCTGTTGTGCGAGGAGTTGGAGAAGGCCCACGGGTTGGCGACGGGATCCCTGCGATTCGAGCTGCAGATCGAAAGTCCGCAGGCTGTGATTGCTGCGGACGGAACCGTCGCAGTTGCGCCGGCTATTCATCGCAGTGAGGGTCGACTGACCGGATTGCACTACGGTACTTACGATTACAGTGCCGCATGCGGAATCGCATCGCGCTTTCAATCGCTCGAGCATCCCGTTGCAGATCATGCCAAGGCGGTGATGCTCGCCGCCGCCGCTCAGACCGGGGTGTGGGTGTGCGACGGTTCCACGCAGATTGCCCCGGTGGGAACGCCGGACATGATTCACGACGCCATCACTCGGCATCATCGGCTTGTCATGCGATCGCTCGAGCGTGGCTACTACCAGGGCTGGGACATGCATCCCGGGCATCTGGTGACGCGATGGCTCGCGACGACAAACTTCTACCGCGGAGCCTTGACCGCCGCAGCGCCGCGAATTCAGGCCTACCTCGATCGTCAGGGTGGGAGTGTGATGGACGAGCCGGCAACAGCGCAGGCATTGGCTGCCGTTGTCCTGCGCGGGCTGGACGCGGGTGCCTTTGCCGAGGCCGGCGTTCTTGCTCTTGCGCCCTCTGCCGATACAGCCTCGCTACGAAGCTTGGTGGGACGAACCACTGTCAACACAGGAGTGAACTGAATCTATGACAACCACTGATTTCACCGCTTATCCGGACTTGGCGTTGCGGACGCTTGGCGGCGCTGTGATCTGGGCGAATGACGAAGCATTTGCCGAGCGTGAAGCGTTGATTCGACCGGGTAAGGCGGGATACCAACCCGCGACATTCGGCCATAAAGGGCAGGTCTACGACGGTTGGGAAACCCGTCGACGTCGCGTCGCCGGCCACGACGAAGCGATTGTCCGACTCGGTGTTCCGGGCGTCGTCCACGGCGTTGTGGTTGATACTGCGTGGTTCAAGGGCAATTACCCGCCCGAGATTTCGGTGGAAGCGATCAGTGTCGACGGGTATCCGGATCCGGCAGAGTTGGCGCTCTCGGCGCAGTGGCAGACGATTGTCGAGCGCGCCGCAGTCTCTGGTGACTCGGAGAATCCGTTCGACGTGAGCTCGGATCAGCGCTGGACCCACGTCAAGCTCACCATCTACCCGGACGGCGGCGTTGCCCGCTTCCGTGTGCACGGTGAAGCACGCCCGGACCCACGGTTCCTCGATGCCGGGCCGCTCGATCTTGCAGCGCTCGAGAACGGTGGACGAGTAACCGACTGTTCCAACATGTTCTACAGCTCGCCGCAGAACATTCTGTTCCCCGGTCGAGCAGCATCGATGGGTGACGGCTGGGAGACTGCGCGTCGCCGCGACGACGGAAACGATTGGGTGCAAGTGCAACTCGCCGGCGAAGGTTCGCTGAGTTTTGTCGAGATCGACACGTCGTACTTCCTCGGCAACGCTCCAGGCGCCGGCGCGCTAACTGGACGCACGCCGAGCGGCGAATGGATCGAATTGTTGCCGCGCACCACGTTCCGGCCGGATACGCGTCATCGCTTCCTGATCGAGAGCGACGTCCCGGTAACCGATGTACGGTTGGATGTCTTCCCGGACGGCGGGCTCGCTCGACTGCGTGTTTTCGGAACTCTGACACCGGCAGCTCGAGCTGTGCTCGACGGGCAATGACGGTAAAGTTGTTGCCATGAACAACTATCCGCGTGACATGGTGGGGTACGGCAAGAATCCTCCCCACCCGCAATGGCCAGGCGACGCGCGGATTGCGGTCCAGTTCGTGCTCAACTACGAAGAGGGCGGCGAGCGTAACGTCCTCGACGGTGATGACGTTTCGGAGACGTTTCTGTCGGAAATGACTCCGGCAGAGGCATTTCCGAACCGCCACATGAGCATGGAATCGCTGTACGAGTACGGATCTCGCGCCGGATTGTGGCGAGTTCTCGGGATCTTCGAGCGACGCAATCTCCCGCTGACAATTTTTGCGGTGGCGCGTGCCATGCAGCGTAACCCTGAGGCGGTCAGCGCTTTTGGTGAACTCGGTCACGAGATAGCGTGCCACGGACTGCGGTGGTTGTCATATCAGTCGGCGGACGTCGAGCGTGAGCGCGCGGATATGGCCGAAGCCGTCGACATCCTGCGGGATCTGACGGGGTCCGCCCCGCTCGGGTGGTACACCGGACGCGATTCACCGAACACCCGTGAGCTGGTTGTAGAGCATGGCGGATTTGTCTACGACTCGGATTCGTACGCCGACGACCTGCCGTATTGGGTCAACGTGCCTCGAGGCGAGGAGTCGGTGAAGCATCTGGTGGTTCCGTACACACTCGACACCAATGACATGCGGTTCGCCTCTCCGGCCGGATTTCCCAGTGGAGATCAGTTTTTTGCGCATCTGCGTGACGCCTTCGACGTGCTGTACTCCGAGGGGACCGCCGGGGCACCGAAAATGCTGTCGGTCGGATTGCACTGCCGCATAGTCGGCCGCCCCGCCCGGGCTGCGGCCCTCGAGCGATTCCTCGACCACGTGCAGTCACATGAGAAGGTGTGGATCACGCGTCGGATCGATATTGCTGAGCACTGGAAGGCTGTACATCCCGCCTAGGGAGGGCGTCCTGCGCAGCTAGAGTTCGTACGGCGCCAGGCATTTGGGTTTCTCGGGCTCGTGGCGTGGCTTCGGAATGATTTCGCGCACGCGACTGACTATTCGAGACGTAGTCTACGAACTGACAATTCTTCGATGAACGCCGCTTGGCGTGTTGAATCGTTGGCCTGGACTGCTGCAGCGCAACGTGATTGGAAGCATGCAGCGGTTCTGCTTGGCGCCGCGGCGATGTACTGGCAGAAGATCGGGCGGCCGCTCTCCGGACTCTCGAGGTTGTCGGGTCACCGCGACAAGGCGATGAAGAGTGCTCGAAAGGCTCTGGGGGAGAGTGCTTTCGACAGGGAGTTTCACAGAGGGGTTGTGATGTCCGAAATGGAAGCCGTTGCGTATGCACTCGACGAGCGTCGCAGTGCCCAGGCTGCATCGTCGAGCGAGGCAATTCGACTCACACGCCGCGAGCAGCAAGTTGCGGAACTCGTGGCTCAGGGCCTCACGAACCGCGCTATCGCAGAGCGCCTCTTCATCTCGGTGCGCACCGCTCAGGGGCACGTGGAGCATGTGCTGACAAAACTGGGATTCAATTCCCGGGCGCAGATCGCGGCGTGGGCAGTTTCTCACGCACACGAAGAGGAATCGCAAGGCGCTGCGCGATCCATAGATCGGCCGTGAGGGCTTCTACTGCAAAACGCCAGGTCGTCACCGCAGTGCCCGAAATGCAGGTACAAATCCAGGTACCGATCCAGGTAGTTCGGCCGTCGCTCAAACGTCGGATGCACGGCAGTGTCGAGGTCGACCGAGTGCCAACCGCACTTTCCGACCGAGAAACCGGATCCGATCATGCCCGTCAACACCGCCGACCCCGATGCGTCCACCGAATGGGACACAGCCGTGGTCGACTCGCGAAGCGTGGACTTCGCGGCAGGCGGGGACGGCGAGTTGGTTGTTTTTCTGCATGGGTGGGGCTTGTCGCCGCGTGCGTATCGCTCGTCGCTTGCATCGCTGGTCAATAGGGGTTTTCGCGTGATCGCGCCCACACTTCCCGGGCTCGGCGGCAGCGCAGAACTCGAGCCGAGCGATCGCACTTTTGACGGCTACGCGAAGTGGGTGGGTCGATTCTCGACGCGATCGGGGTGAACAGTCCGGTAACCGTTGTGGGACATTCGTTCGGTGGTGGAGTGGCGGCAGCGGTGGCACATGATCGCCCGACCCTGGTTTCCCAGCTGGTGTTGGTGAACTCGGTCGGTGGTGGTGCGTGGTCACATTCGTCCGGGCGCGAGTACCCGATCCGTCAGCGACCGCTGTTGAATTGGTGCGGCTCGGCGATAGCTGAAGCCATTGCGACCTTCCCGGCCCGTGGACCTATGCAGTTGCTTCTGGACGAGGTAGTTCCCAATGCGGTCCGCAATGCCGGTTCGCTGTGGCGCACGGCGAACCTGGCCAGGAACGCCGATCTCATCGCACTGTTCGAAACGATGGCAGAACGTGCGATGCCGGTGTCGATGCTGTGGAGCGTCGGCGATCAGGTGATCCCACGCGCAAGCTTCGACGCGATTCGTGCCGCCCTCGTAGATCCTCGAGTTCACGAAGTTCGTGGCAACCACAACTGGCTGATCGACGACGCCGAACTGTTCGGACAGTTATTGACGCACGTGCTTTCCGATTCGGCCACAGAACTCGTCGGTTGACCGCCAACTACCGTGTATCTTCGAATCCATGAACAGGCAGGGAACGGCGACGCGATCGTTGTTGCTGCTTCTGCTGCCGTTCATCGCGATGCTCGCTACTCCACCGCTCGGTTCATCGGGCAGTGCCGCGGTTCTGGGAACCGCGATTGCTGTGTTTGTTGTTGCCGCATTGGCGACGTCGCCCCGCAGCGAGCTTCTGCAACTGTTTGCGCGCTCGTCGAGTGGGCCGGCCCGTGACGAGCGTTGTCTGCGTGGGTCTTTCCGCAGGCAGAGCAGCCCGGACGCCCCTGGTCGTCCACAGCCCCGAGCTCCGGGAATCGGTCTGTAGTCTGACGCTGCGCGGGTGAGAAACCCGTCGTAGGTCGGTCAGCGAAGCTCAGCCCACGACCATTCCCCGCGCTCGCATTCTGCTCGAGCGTGCCTCTTGGTGAGGTTCATTCATCATGCTTGATTTCATCTATTACCCCGTATCCGGAATCTTGTGGTTCTGGCACAAGGTTTTCTCCCTGGTTTCGGGAGCACCCGACAGCGGTGTCGTCTGGGCACTGTCCGTGGTGTTTCTCGTCTTCACGCTCCGAGCGATTCTTTTCAAACCGTTTGTCAAACAGGTCCGCACGCAGTTGGTGATGCAGAAATTACAACCGCAGATCAAGGCATTGCAGAAGAAGTACGCCGGCGACAATCAGAAGCTTGCCGCGGAGATGGCAAAGCTCCAGAAAGAACACGACTACAGCCCGCTGCTCGGATGTTTGCCGATGCTCATTCAGGCACCGGTCTTCATCGGCTTGTATCACGTTCTGCGGTCGTTCAATCGGACGGGAGCGGCTACCCACGTCCCGTTCCTCAGCCCTACCGAACCCATGTCCATCGCCGACAACGCGAACACTGCCAACTACTTTTTCAGTGCCTCGGATGTGCAGTCGTTTCTCGATGCGAAGCTGTTCGGGGCGCCGCTGTCGGCGATGATTTCGAGTCCGGCCGCGCAATTGGAGGCGTTTGGCGATGTGACCCGGCTGTCCATAGTTCTGGTCGCAGTTCCGCTGATGATCTTTGCCGCGGTGGCGACGCACTTCACGTCGCGGGCATCCATCGCGAGGCAGGTGGACACCGGGACCGTCAACCCGCAAACGGCGATCATGAACAAACTCGCGTTGTGGGTGTTTCCGGTCGGAGTGGTTGCCTTCGGTGCGTTTGTGCCGGTCGCGATCCTGATCTATTTTGTGAGCAACAACTGCTGGACATTCGCGCAACAGCATTTTGTGTACGGCCGGATTGCGGCGGAGCAGCGCGAGGCAGATGTGCAAATTCCGCCAGGTGCGTCCACAGCGCCTGCTCCTGGTGCCAAACCGACCAAGGCAAAACGGAAATCGTGACGACAATCAGCACTCCCTACCGGCTGGTAACACACGTACGCTGGATTTCATGACCAAGTGGACTGCAGAAGACGTTGTCGATCAGACCGGCCGCACGTTTGTGGTGACCGGGGCCAACAGTGGGTTGGGGGAGGTAGTTGCACGAGCATTGGGCAAAGCGGGCGCAACCGTCGTACTTGCGTGCCGCGACACATCGAAGGCTGAACCCATTGCGGCGGAGATCGGTTCCAACGCAGTGGTACGGCAACTCGATCTTGCGGATCTGGCGTCGGTGCGGGCATTTGCCGACGCCACCGACGCCGTCGACGTTCTGGTAAACAACGCCGGTGTCATGGCGATACCCTTCCGCCGGACGGTCGACGGTTTCGAAATGCAGATCGGCACAAACCATCTGGGGCATTTTGCGCTCACCGGCTTGCTGAAGGACAAGCTGACGGATCGTGTCGTGACGATGTCGAGCGCACTGCACCAACTGGGAACCGTCGATCTCGATGATCTCAACTTCGAGCATCGCAAATACAACCGGTGGCTGGCGTACGGGCAGTCCAAACTCGCCAATCTGCTGTTCACGTACGAACTTCAACGCAAACTGGCTGCGTCGGGTTCGCCGCTCAAGGCATTGGCGTCGCATCCGGGGTATGCGTCGACAAACCTGCAGGGCCACACCGAGTCCGTCTTCGACAAGCTCATGGGCATCGGCAACCGGATCATCGCGCAGTCTGCGGAGATGGGCGCATTGCCGGAGCTGTATGCGGCAACCGTTCCTGATGCATTCGGCGGCAGCTATATCGGCCCGGACGGTCCGTTCGAGCAGCGTGGATACCCGAAAGTGGTTGGCTCGAACAAGAAATCGCACGATACCGAGACCGCAGCGGGCCTGTGGACGCTTTCCGAAAAGTTGACCGGAGTGTCGTTCGGACTGTGACGCCGATGGCCGCGAACCCCAGTGGGATTCGCGGCCATCGCAGCAGTTGCACTGTTACAGCAGTTCCGCTCTTACAGCGTGACAACCATCTTGCCGGTGTTCGCGCCGCGCATCAGATCGATGAACGCCTGCGGGGCATTGTCGAGACCTTCGACTATGGTCTCGTCCCACGCAATCTTGTTGTCGGCGAGCCACCCCGCCATGTGGGTGCGGAACTCGGGGCCGAGATGGCGGTATCCGCCAACCAGGAATCCGCGCAATGTGAGCTGCTTGCCGATCGCTGCCGCCAAGTTGCTGGGGGCAGTGGGCTTTTCGGTGGTGTTGTACTGAGCGATGGCTCCGCACATCGCGATTCGGCCGCCAGAATTCATGGCGTCGATAGCCGCCTCGAGATGTTCACCGCCGACGTTGTCGAAGTAGACGTCGATTCCGTCGGGTGCGGCAGCGGCGAGAAGTTCGGTGACCGGTCCGTCGTGGTAGTCGAACGCGGCATCGAAGCCGAGTTCGAGGAGACGAGCGACCTTCGCCGGAGAGCCCGCGCTGCCGATCACACGCTTGGCACCCAGGAGCTTTGCGATCTGGCCGACCAGTGATCCGACGGCTCCTGCTGCGCCGGAGACGAATACGGTGTCACCTTCTTTGAACTCGGCAACAGCTGTCAGTCCCGCGTACGCGGTGAGGCCCGTCATGCCGAGCGCACCGAGGTAGGCCGTGGCTGGGGCAATGGACGTATCAGCGGGAGTGACGGCTGTCCCGTCGAGAATCGCGTACTCGCGCCACCCGAGGCCGTGGACAACAACGTCTCCGACAGTGCGATCGGCGGACTTCGAGGCGATAACTTCTCCGACTGCGCCACCGTCGAGAGCCGCGCCGATCTGGAAGGGCGGCAGGTACGACTTCACGTCGTTCATGCGTCCACGCATGTACGGATCGACCGAGATCGCGATGTTGCGCACCAGGATCTGGCCGTCTTCGAGTTCGGGAAGTTCGACCTCGACTGTGGAGAAGTTCTCGGGGGTCGGCCAACCGTTCGGCCGGGATGCAAGGTGGATCTCGCGGCTGATTGTGGGGGTGGAACTCATTAATCGTCCTTACTTACTTCGAGGGTGACCTCGATGTTGCCGCGAGTTGCGTTGGAGTACGGGCACACCTGGTGCGCCTTCTCCGTCAGCTCGACGGCCTGTTCATGGGGCAAATGGGGAAGTGAAACTTCAAGCGTCAC
Source organism: Rhodococcus sp. MS16 (assembly GCF_013277795.1). Lineage (NCBI taxonomy): Bacteria > Bacillati > Actinomycetota > Actinomycetes > Mycobacteriales > Nocardiaceae > Rhodococcus > Rhodococcus sp. MS16. Next base: position 324,747 of record NZ_VBTM01000003.1, on the reverse strand, counting down.
AGCAAGTCCGAAACCGCCGGCGTCGTTCGGGCCGATGCCGACGCGAGCGCCCACCGCAGAGTCCGCAACATTGGCTTTCTCCGCTCGGGCGACCATCTGCAGTGCAGAGTGGAAGCACGCCGCATATCCGGCGGCAAAGAGCTGCTCGGGATTGGTGCCGTCGCCGCTGCCGCCCATTTCCTTCGGGATGGCCAGGCCGAGATCGAGGCGTCCGTCGGAGGTGCGGGCGTGGCCGTTGCGACCTTCGCCGGTGGCCAGTGCTTCTGCGGTGTACACGATGTTCATGGCTTCTTCTTTCCGTCGACAGCGTTGGATGTTTGAAGGTGCTTGCCTAGCCGGACCAGGACTTCCCGGAGTTTCACCAGTTCGTCGAGATCAAGTCCCGTTGCCTCGGCGAGCGTGCGGGGTATGTCTTCTGCCTTGCTGCGCAGTGCCAAACCGCTCTCGGTCAGGTGAATCTCGACGCGGCGCTCGTCACTGGTCAGGCGTCGGCGCTCGATGAGCTCTTGGCTTTCCAGTCGCTTGAGGAGCGGCGAGAGAGTGCCGGTGTCGAGATCAAGGGCGTCGCAGATATCCCGAACGCCGCGGCCGTCGCGTTCCCACAGTGTCAGCAGGACCAGGTACTGGGGATACGTAATTCCCAAGTCCTCCAGCATGGTTCGGTAGGCGGCCGTGGTTGCTCGCGACGCCGAGTAGAGGGCGAAGCAGAGTTGGTGTTCGAGGGCGAGCGGGTTGGTCACAAAAAACACTGTAGCGCACAGTTTAGTTGTGCACAACCTAGCTGTGCAAAATCTATCTTGGACGCCTGCGGTCGTTCACGGAGTATTGACACGCCTGCCACCTGTCCGACGCGTGTGGACGGTACTTCTGAACGATGAGCGATTCGACGGAATATGACCTGGTTGTCATCGGCTCCGGCCCGGGCGGGCAGAAGGCGGCAATCGCGGCCGCCAAGCTGGGCAAACGAGTGGCCATGGTCGAGAAGGGCAACATGCTCGGGGGAGTGTGCGTCAATACCGGCACCATTCCGTCGAAAACGTTGAGGGAGGCGGTTCTCTATCTGACCGGCATGAATCAGCGCGAACTGTACGGCGCGAGCTACCGGGTGAAGGGGAACATCACACCGGCGGATCTGTTGGCTCGAACGCAGCATGTCATCACCAAGGAGATCGAGGTGGTGAGATCACAACTCTTGCGTAACCGCGTCGAACTGCTGGTCGGAGTCGGATCATTTGTCGACGCGCACACCATCCTCGTCGAGGATGCTTCGCGCGGCGACAAGATGACGATTACCGCGAAGTTCGTCGTGATCGCCACGGGCACACTGCCTGCGCGTCCGGCGGGCGTCTCGTTCGACAGCCACCGAGTTCTCGATTCCGACGGAATCCTGAATCTGACGTCCATTCCCGGCACCATGGTCGTGGTCGGCGCTGGTGTTATCGGAATCGAATACGCGTCGATGTTCGCAGCGCTCGGCACCAAGGTCACCGTCGTGGAGAAACGAACCTCGATGCTGGACTTCTGCGACCCTGAGATCATCGAATCGCTTCGGTATCACTTGCGGGATCTGGCGGTGACGTTTCGATTCGGTGAGGAGGTGACTGCCGTCGACGTCGGCGCCAACGGAACTCTCACCACGTTGGGTAGCGGCAAGCGGATTCCAGCCGAAACCGTCATGTATTCGGCTGGGCGTCAAGGTCTTACCGCGCCTCTGGCATTGGAGAATGCCGGACTCGAGGCCGACGACCGCGGCCGAATTTACGTGGACGAGAATTTCCGCACCAAGGTCGAGCACATTTACGCCGTCGGCGATGTCATCGGATTCCCGGCTCTTGCAGCCACTTCCATGGATCAGGGTCGACTGGCGGCGTATCACGCGTTCGAAGAACCTGGCGCGAAGTTGATGGATTTGCAGCCTATCGGCATCTACTCGATTCCCGAGGTGTCATACGTCGGCGCAACCGAGGTCGACTTGACCGAGGTATCGGTGCCGTACGAGGTCGGGGTGTCGCGCTACCGCGAACTTGCCCGCGGTCAGATCGCCGGCGACTCATACGGAATGCTGAAAATTCTGGTATCCACGGACGACCTCAAGTTACTCGGGGTTCACATCTTCGGTTCGGGAGCAACAGATCTCGTCCACATCGGACAGGCGGTCATGGGGTGCGGCGGTACCGTGGAATACCTTGTGGATGCGGTCTTCAACTACCCGACGCTGTCTGAGGCGTACAAGGTTGCTGCACTCGACGTGATGAACAAGATCAGGGCTCTCAAGCAGTTCCAGTAGACAATGATGTCAGGTGGCGGTGAAGGCGGTTGATCGACGGATTCCCGATCGTGCGCCGGCCTTCGAGTCGCACTCTGCTCGGAGTAGTGCCGTAGTAAGCCTCGAAGGCTCGTACGAAGTGCGGTTTTGACGTGAATCCCCAACGGCGAGAGATATCTTCCACGGACGCGTCGGCGGAATCCGGTGTCGTCAGTTCGCGGTACGCATGTTCTAGTCGCTTACGGCGGATCACCTGCGCAATCCCACCCTCGTCGTTGAACGCACGGTAGAGCTGCGCCCGGGAGACTGCCAGTGCAACGCAGATTGTCGTAGGGCTGAGCCAACTCTCGCCGAGATGATCGAGAATGTACACCAGGGCGCACGCTCGAAGACCCTCCGGAGGTGCTCGAAGTTGTTGCTCGGGTGCAACGTGCCCCACACTGGCTTTCAGCAGCGATTCGACAACGTTTTCGTACTGCGCCGCGCCAGCGAAGTCGAGGTGTGGGAGTGCGTCCGAGATCGACTGCAGGCACTGCGAGAAAACTACCGCGGGCATTCCCGTCAGGACGGTGCCGTGCAAGGAGCGACCGTGCGACGAGGCCTCGACGAGTGCACGCGGCACAACCAGACTGATCGTGCGGGCAGTGCGCTCCGAGTGTGTTCGGACGCTCGCGCGAAGCGGTTTGCCTAAATCGACAAACGAGACCTCGTTCGTCCGGACGAGGAAGTCGACACCGTCGGCGTCGCCGCCCATCGCGCCGGCTGTCCACGCCTGGACCACGTAGTGATCGTCCAGTTCGCTTTCCGTGATCAGTCGACGGTTTCGCACGTAGTTCTGACTGTTGACGGTGGTCTCGCCGATCAGTGACGTCCCGGTGGCAGTACCCGAGATCGTCCCGTGAAGTGGGACATCTCGGCCGGCGCGTTCGGTGACGTAGAAGGGCCGAGTCGCTGCTCGCCAGTAGTCGTCACGGTCCGCCGCGTCCACAAATCCCGTGGATATGTCAATCCGGGGCTCAATCATGGGCACGCGGGGGATGTTATGTGAAATAGGCCAGGTCAGGGGCGCTTTCCGGAAAATAGCAGAGATAAGTGATCGGCGCCACAATGTGAGACAAAACGGGCATGAAGTGGAGACGCTTCGCATTCACACTGCGGTGGACATGGGCCTATGGTCGATACTGTGCGCGGATCTGTGTGGAATTTCTGCTCGGGCCGGGGGTTTGCCTCCCGGTTTCGGGGCGTGCCCGCAGTAGGGCTCGCGTAGTGCCCGGATCGAAGTCGGATCCGATCGACCGCAAGCCCAGAAGTCGTGTCTCCGTGCGCCGCAGGCTGCTGGGGGCCGCGTCGTCGACGCCCCGTGCTCGACTCGTCAAGCTGATGCAATCGCCGTCGGGATTGACTGTTCTCGACGCTCCCCGTGGGTTTGGTAAAACCGCACTCGCCGGGTTGTGGTTGTCGGCCCCGGCTCCATTGCCGAATCGGCCGGTGGTGTGGGTGCCTGCGCCTGATGCGCCCACAAATCACATCGACTACTGGGACAAGGCACTGACCGTCATTCAGGATTCCTGCGAGGCAGTTCCGAGGCTCGCGGATAATCACGCGTACCCCGAACGCAAGATGCGCGAGTATCTTGCGGCATCGACGGTGCCGTTCGTGGTGGTGTTCAACCGGGTGGATCTGATCGAGGGGCATGGCCTCGGTGAGCGGCTCACTGCCCTGATCGACGACGTGCCGGGATTGAAAATAATTGTCACACTGCAAGATCGAGCATCCGTGGAGGTCCTGGACAACGTCCGCATCGAGGAGAGCCTGACCGTAGACGATTTGCGATACACACCGGACGAAGCAGTGGCACTGTTTTCCGGAGCCGGTATTGCCGTGCCTGCCGATGTTGTCCACTCGATCTGCGGGCGGTTGGCGGGTGTACCCGCGCTGATGAAGGTGGCTGTGGATGTCGTGAGCGGGCTTCCGGAGCGCTCCCGTAGCCGCGAGATAATTATGCAGCGCATCGATCTGGCGCTCTACGGCTACACAAAGCGCCAGGTGCCTCCGAAGGCTGCGCGTACCGAGTTGTCGAATTTCACGCTTCGAATCGCTGCGGCGCGGACTGTTACTGTGGCAACAGCGCAGTTGTTGGTCCCGGGGGTCGACGTTGCCCCGCTGATGAATCGGCTCGAATCGTCCGCCTTGTTGTTCCGCGACCGGCATCGGGAGAATTGGTATTTTCCTCCTGCCGTTCGTGAAGCGCTGATGAGGATCGACGACGAAACCGGCGGTGCTTCCAGGGAGCGGTTGCTCCTACTGTCGCGGTATTGCCTCGACCACGGTGATATCGCCGATGCGGTCCACTACGCAATCGACGCGCAGGACTGGTCGGAGGTCGCTGCCATTCTCAGCCGGCACTGGGCGGATCTCCTGGTAGCGCATTCCGGGTTGCTCCGAAAAGCTATGTGGTCCATGCCGGAAGAGATCATGTCGGCAAGTCGTTCCATGCAGGTCGGGCGCGACATGCTGGAGTTCCGGTTGCGTACACCCTCCGTGGATCTCGACACCTACAACACGGAGTCCTCGGAACTTGCGGACGTCGCTGCGATGACCGACGTGCTCGCCCAACTGAACAGCGGAACGGTTCAAGTTATCGTGTTGCGCGCATCGGGAGAGCACGGGCGATCAGCCGACGTCGCACGCACTCTCGTCGATATCGCGGACTATCTGGATGTCGGCCGGATCGACGAGTTCAGAAGTCAGCTACCAGCTCTGCGTCTGATCTGGGGTGTCGCATTTCAACTTGTCGGCAATGTCGACGACGCAGCCACACAATTGGCGATCGCATACCAGGATGCGCTTCACAGCGGTCCACGTTTTGTTGCGCGACATTCAGCCGGCAATGCGGCGCTCAATGAGGTTCTGCGCGGCAGACTTTCGGAGGCGTCGCAATGGCTTCTCGCGGAAGGGGTAGAACCCGACGTTCCCGGGTGGCTGGGACCGCCGTCCCATATCGGCGGCGCAATCGCCCGGCTCTTGATTGCGTTGGATACGTTGGATCTTTCCGCGGCTGCTGCGGCGATCGAGATTCTCGACGGTATCTCGCCGGCTGGCGACGTGTGGGCCTTCGAAGCGTATGCCCGGACGCGGTGGGCATTGGCTCGGCGCGATCCTTTCGCGGGGCTGGTCACTCTTCAACGTGCCGGCGCCGCAAACGAACCGCCCGTCAATTGTGGCGTCTCGAGCGGTGTCGCAATGCTGAGCGCCGCGCGCATCGATTTGCTCCTGGCCGCCGGTGAAGGCGCCAAGGCAATTGGCGAGGCTGCGGTTCTCGGGAACCACTTGCCGATAGTGCAGGTCTCGGCGGCGCGTGCCTACTTTCTGACGGGGAACCCTGAGCGAGCCCTGCAACTATGCCGGGCAATCGACTGGAGCGCAGATTTCTATCCCAGGGTGCATACCGAGGCGAAACTGGTAGAAACCGCGGCATATCACAGTTTGGGTGAGTGGTCGGATGCCGGCGATTCCTGGTCCAGGGCTTGTGAATTGGTCGAGAGCACCGGTGCTCTTTCCGCGTTCTCGACAATTCCGCGACGAGTGATCGAGGATCTCGAAACGCGCGCACCATCACGTAGCAGCTCTGTTGTCGCTTTTCTCGAATCCGAAGCGGTAGAGATGTATCCCCCGACAATCGAACGCCTGGTCCTCAGCAGGCGTGAGGCAGAAGTGCTCCGCGGATTGTCGGACGGACTGCCCATCGCCGATATCGCCCGGAAGCTCTTTGTCACCCAGAACACGATGAAAAGTCACATTCGGCGGTTGTACCGAAAGCTCGGTGTCCATTCGCGTGACGAGGCGGTTGCCGCGGCACACCGGCTCTCCTTGCTCGGCGCAGAACCGGTGCGCCAACGGTTCTCACCGTAGGTTGGTCTCCGCGTACACGGTCATCGCGTCGCGGATCAGCTCTGCCGTACCCGGACCGTGGACGTCGTAGTTGGCGCGGAATCGTGGATCGTCGACGTACATCTGTCCCAGTCCGATAAATGCGTCGGCGCTGGGAGTCTTTCCCTGCCAACCGGTTTTGACCCAGGTGAACTGGCGGTGGGTGATGGCCTGGACGGTGTCGGATTCGGGTCCGAGCCCGTCTGCTGCGGCTTTGCCGAACGCCGCGGCGATGTCTTTGTGCGCGTTCAGGTGAGACGTCTTCTCCTGCTCGGACATCGAGCGCCACCACTTGTCGCTGCTGGTGTATACGTCGCTACCCCACCGTTCGATCACCTCGTCTTTGTATTGAGCGTGGTCGAAGCCGTCGAACACTTCTTCAGGCATGAGTGGTAGTCCTTTCTCGGTTTTTCTCAATGTTGTTGTCACCGAATCGATCTGGCGACAAATCCGGGCGCGTTCTTGTTCGAGCAGTTCGAGGTGAGTGTGCAGGGCGGTTGTTGTGTCTCGTTCGCCGCCCAGAATCTCCGCTATGACCGGCAGTCCTAGGCCGAGTTCACGCAGCAGCAGGATTCGCTGAAGCCGAACCAGTGCTGTGTCGTCGTAGAAGCGGTATCCACCTGCTCCCGTTCGATGGGGTTTCAGTAGTCCCAGGTCGCCGTAGTGGCGCAGGGTTCTGCTGGTGGTTCCCGCAGCTTTGGCAAGCTCTTGGATGGACCATTCGGTCACTGTTTTCCACTCCCTTCCTCTATCGGTGCGCTGTATCCATTGTGTAAGTTGACGTAACGTCAAGGTCAAGGGGAATTTTGCACCTGATTTCCGCGGTCGTCACGAACGCGTCTCCAGCTGACCGATTCGATGAACTAACCAGGGTGATCCAGCTCACTTGATGATCGTATTGAATAGTTCAAGCGCCCTCTGTTGACGCTTTCTCATACCTCGATAACGATCACCTGAACAGAACGAAATGTGCTGAAGACAGGAACGGTGGTCACGATGACTGAACTGGTGTCGGGCGTAGCCCAGACCAAGCCCTATGACCTCGACGATCGGTACCGGTCGGGATCGGGTCCGGTGTTGCTGACCGGTGTTCAGGCAATCGCTCGTGGCTTCGTCGAACAGCATGTCCGCGACATCCGCGCAGGCAAGCGGATCGCCACCTTTGTCTCCGGGTACCAGGGGAGTCCCCTCGGCGGCGTGGACAAGATGCTCCACGGGATGCCCAAGGTGCTCGCCGAGCACGACATCACCTTCGTACCCGGCTTCAACGAGGAACTTGCGGCCACCGCGGTCTGGGGTAGCCAAACAGACCTTCCTGCAGGAACCGCGACCCACGACGGCGTGACCGGCATCTGGTACGGCAAGGGGCCCGGTGTCGACCGCGCTACCGATACCATCCGCCACGCGAACATGTACGGCGTCAACCCCAGGGGCGGCGTCGTCCTTCTGGTGGGCGACGATCCTGCATCCAAATCGTCGACCGTACCTGCAGTGAGTGAGCGCTCCCTCGCAGCAATGGGCGTGCCGGTTCTGTTCCCCCGCAACGCCGAAGAAATCATCACGATGGGCATGCACGCGGTGGCGCTTTCACGCGCATCCGGTTGTGTTGTGGCCCTGAAGATCGTTGCCGACGTAGCGGACGGCGCGTGGACGGTTGACGGCAGCATCGCCGACTTCGACATCGTGGTGCCCGAGGTGCAGTTCGAAGGTAAGCCATTTGTCTACAAGCAGCGTCAGATGGCAGCGCCGCCGGACAGCGTCATCGCAGAAGCCGACTTGTACGGACCCCGGTGGGATCTGGTGCAGGCTTACGGCGCCGCGAACAATCTTGATGTGATCGAGGTTGATCCGTCAGGTGCCAAGATCGGAATCGCCGCTACCGGAACCACATTCGACTCCGTACGTCAGGCTCTGACAGACCTGGGTGTCGACGACGCAGCCCTGCATCGTGCGGGAATTCGGCTGCTCCGTATCGGTATGCCGTACCCGGTGGTGGGGGAGTCGGTGCGAGAGTTCGCAACCGGGCTCGAGCAGATCATCGTGGTCGAGGACAAGACGGCATTCGTCGAGGCTCAGATTCGAGAGATCCTCTACGGAATCGATGATGCGCCTCGCATCATCGGTAAGCGCGACGGCCAGGGCCGTCTGCTCATGCCCGCGAGTGGTGAGCTCACCGCAGGCCGGTTGCTCGCCCCGTTGCGCCGCGTACTCAAGCCGCACGTCGAGCTCAAGCGCACCCTCCCGGCTCCGCTGTCGCTGAACGTGCTCTCCGCCAAGCGAACCGCGTACTTCTGCAGTGGGTGCCCCCACAACCGTTCCACCGCAATCCCCGAGGGTTCCATCGGCGGCGGCGGAATCGGTTGCCACACACTCGTCACCATGTCCGGCCGTGAGGACAGCGCTGTCACCGGTTTGACGCAGATGGGCGGCGAGGGCAGCCAGTGGATCGGGCAGGCACCGTTCACCGACGTGCCTCACCTGTTCCAGAACATCGGCGACGGCACCTTCTTCCATTCCGGTCAATTGGCTGTTCAGGCGTGCATCGCTGCAGGCGTGAACATCACCTACAAGTTGCTCTACAACGAGGTAGTGGCGATGACCGGTGCGCAGGACGCAGAAGGTGCCCTCTCCGTTGCTCAACTCAGCCACAAGCTGACCACCGAGGGCGTCAAGCAGATCATCATCTGTGCGGACGATCCGGGCCGGCACAGCAAGCGTGCCCTGGCCAAGGGCACCAAACTCTGGCACCGCGATCGTCTCGACGAAGCTCAGAAGGAACTTCGCGAGATCAAGGGCGTCACGGTCCTGATCTACGACCAGCACTGTGCGGCCGACGCGCGGCGTCAGCGCAAGCGTGGCACGTTGCCCACCCGCAACACTCGCGTCGTCATCAACGAAGCGGTGTGCGAAGGCTGTGGCGACTGCGGAGTGAAGTCGAATTGCCTGTCTGTTCAGCCGGTGGACACCGAGTACGGTCGCAAGACGAAGATCGACCAGACCTCGTGCAACACCGACTACACCTGCATGGACGGCGATTGCCCTTCGTTCGTGACCGTCGAACTGGTTCCCGGAAAGAAGGCTCCCAAGGCCGCTCGTCCGGTCCCGCCAGTGGTCGCAGATCCTGATCTGGGCCCGCTCACCACAACCCAGAATGTTTTCCTCGCAGGTATCGGCGGCACCGGCATCGTCACCGTCAACCAGGTGCTGGCAACAGCAGCGCTGCGCGCCGGCCTCGAGGTCGAGAGCCTTGACCAGATCGGTCTCAGTCAGAAAGCCGGACCCGTTGTCTCCCACTTGCGTTTCAGTTCCGGAGCGCTCGAGCCGTCCAATCGGCTCACCCCGCGCAGTGCGGATTGCATCGTTGCCTTCGACCTGCTGACCGCGACCGACAACAAGAACCTCGACTACGGCAACCACGAGTCGACCATCTCCATCGCCTCGACGTCGCAGACGCCGACCGGAGACATGGTCTACGACAAGGATGTTCGCTACCCGGAGGAGTCCTCCCTCTTGGCTCGCCTTGACAAGGTCTCGCGGACGCTGCGTTCGTTCGATGCACTTGCCGCGGCCCAGGAGTTGTTCGGTAACACGGCAGCAGCCAACTTCCTGCTCATCGGTGCGGCTTACCAAAGCGGGGGACTTCGTCTTCCGGCTGAGGCCATCGAAGAGGCGATCGGCATCAACGGTGTTGCCGTGGAAGCAAATATCGCCGCATTCCGCTGGGGCCGCGCGGCAATTGCCGACACGATTGCGTTCGAGGCCGTCACGACGCCTGCCAAGTCCGTCCGCACACCGGTCGTCGCACCGGCACACATGTTCGCCGGGACAACCTTGGCTGGTGAAACCCTGCGACTGGTGGAACTGCGTGCGGCGCAGCTCATCGAGTTCCAGTCCGTCAAGGTCGCTGCGCGGTACATCGATCAGGTTCAGGCAGTCTGGACCGCCGAGCGGGCCGCAACCGAGCGCACCGACTTCAGTGAAGCGGTCGCCCGCGGCCTGTTCAAGTTCACCGCATACAAGGACGAGTACGAAGTTGCTCGCATGCTGGTCGATCCCGCCTTCATCGACGAGGTCAAGTCCCAGGTGCCTGCAGGGGAGAACCTGACATACAAACTGCACCCGCCGATTCTCAAGGTGATGGGTCGCAAGAAGAAGATCGGGTTCGGGCCGAAGTCGCATGTCGCGCTGAAGGTTCTGGCGAAGGGCAAGAAGCTCCGCGGCACCAAGCTCGATCCGTTCGGCTACATGCACGTTCGCAAGGTCGAGCGTGAACTGCTCGACCAGTACGAGACCATCGTCGCGGATCTGTCCCGCGCCTTGGGCGCCGAAGGTTACGACCGCGCCGTCGACATCGCGGCTCTCCCGGACATGGTTCGTGGTTACGAGGACGTCAAGCTCGGCAACGTCGAACTGTACAAGGCGCGCCTGCGTGAGTTGGGTGTCAACGGCTAACTCGGTACGAGGGATGACTGTGCCCCAGCGACATTGTCGCTGGGGCACAGTTGTGTTCCAGCGATATTGCCAATGAATCTTGACCTTGACGCTACGTCATGGTTGACACTGTGTTCATGCGAATAGGACAGCTAGCGGAGGCTGCTCAGACCACACCGAGGACTGTGCGGCACTACCATCGGCTCGGATTGCTCGCGGAACCCGTCCGGCGGGCAAACGGGTACCGCGAGTACACGATGGATGACGTCGTACGGTTGGTCCGCATTCGCTGGTTGGCCGAGCGGGGTGTTCCGTTGGGTTCGATAGCGGCGTTGTTCGCCGCAGACACCTCGGGAGAAGGGGTGAGCGATACCGTTGCCGATCTCCGAGCGTTGATCGGGGCAGTGGAAGTCGAACAGGCAAAACTGGCGCGTCGGCATGTCGGACTGACGTCGATGCTCGCGGACGCCGAGAGCGGCCGCACTGTGTCTGCCTTGCCTACGGACGTTGCGTCAGCTCTGACCGAGGCCGTCGATACCGCGTCGTCGCCGGGAGTGCAGCGCGCGCTCGAGCGTGAACGAGATCTTCTCGAGGTGCTGGCAATGACGGGAAGTGCTCCCGAGCAGTTTTTACACTCCTATGCGTCGGTGATCGCGGATGACGAGAAGCGTTCCCGTTACCTCGCGTCGCTGTCGGACTGGTCGAGTATCGAAGGGAAGGAGCCGGTTTCGATCGAGAGCGCGATTGGGCAGCTCGCATGCAGCATCCTGGCCCAATTCGACGAGCAGACAATTGCGGACCTGAGGGCCCAGTCAGACGTCGGGCTAGGCATGCCCGTCTCGCTCGACGATGTTGTTCCGGACCCGGCGCAACGTGAGGTAGTACTGCGGGTTCAGCGCGCGCTCGTGGCGCGAATAGTCGACGAAGGTGAGGGGCGATGACATTCTCGAACACAAAACTTGGGGCGTTGTGGCTCTGGATTCGTGGCCGTGACGCAGTTGTGGAGCAAGGCGCCGTCGTTGTTCGATCCAGCGGTGGATCATTGGTTCTTCCTGTCGCTTTCGGCGTTGCCACCGTCATCGAAATGGCGGTGCTGCACATTCTTGTGCCATGGATGTGGCTCAGTGTGATTCTTGCAGTGGCGTCCGTGTGGTCGTTGGTGGTGCTGTTCGGCTACCTGGCTCTGCATCGGGTTCATCCACATTTCGTGACGGACACACGGTTCGTGGTGCGACAATCCGGAACAGTTGTCGCTTCGATCGACCGAGAGTCTATGGCGTCGGCGGCGTGTGTGCGTCGATTCGACACAACAACACCGGAGTTAGAAGGCAGTCGGTTGACGTTGCCGAATCTCGACGGAACCAACGTCGATGTGGTTCTGCGACAACCGATCCACGTCGAACTTCCGGCGTTGATCCCGCGATACCGCCGGAGCGGATTTGTCGACAGGATCAGTCTGTACGTCGACGAACCCGCTGATCTGGTGGGCAATTTGTTGAAGGTGTCGTGAATGTAGTTGGGCTACTGCGGGTTTTGTACGCAGTTGGCGTACCGAACTGACCCGGCAACAACAGTCATCGCGATCTCGGTGGTGAGGAGTGAGTCGACACCTTCTGTGAACGGATCTTGTTTCAATACGACAAAATCGGCAGCTTTGCCCCGAACCAGTTGGCCGGTCACGTTTTCCCACCGACACGAGTAGGCCGCGTCCCGAGTGGCGTGTGCGAGAGCTTCCGCGAGAGGAAGTGCGTACTGCGGGAGGTTGGGTGGCAGTGACGGGTCGATGGCAGACATGCGAGTGGTGGCGATGAACATGTTAGGCAGCGGTGGGTGAGGCGCAGTCGGCGCGTCCGATCCCAAGGCGAGAACCGCACCGGCCTCGGTGAATTCGGGCCACGGGTAGGCACGATTCACACGGTAGTCGCCGAGCATTGCACGCCAGTTTTCTTGAATAGCAGGATCCGCATGAACTGGTTGCATGGAGGCGACCACACCGAGTCGGGCAAGGCGCTCGACGTTGTCTCGGGTGATCGACTCCAGGTGTTCCATCCGATGCCGCCGGGGAATATCCCCGTTGGTGGCTATCGCGTATTCGAGTGCAGTCAAACCGATCTCGGACGCCTCGTCGCCGATAGCATGCATGGCGATTTGCAGGCCTGCGGCGTCGGCGGCGGTCACGACAGGTATCAATGACTCCAGGTCCCAGATGGGCTCGGCGTTGGTGCCGTCCGAATACGGCTCTTTCATTGCAGCAGTGCAGCTGTCGATCACACCGTCGATGATGATCTTGATGCCCGCGACGGCGAGCCACGGACCTTGGACGCGATTGTGCAGCTCGATCACGTCATGAACTTGCCTGACATTATCGGCGTCGTTGTCCTCACGCGTCATCAGCCAATGTGCAGCGACCCGCAACGGCAGCGTTCCGTTCCCTGCGTCCAATGCTCTTTCCAGACAAGCTAATTCGTCCGGGCCAAGTGCCATGTCCACTGCGCCGGTTACGCCGTCTTCGAGATAACGGCGGAACGCGAGCGCCAGGGCAATGTCCCGGTCCTCGTCGGTTGCGAGTTCAGCCAGCTTCGGCCACACGTAGAGCATCACCGCGGTCTCGTACAGCATTCCGGTTGCTTCTCCGGTGCTCGGGTCTCGATCGATGCGACCACCGATCGGGTCGGGCGTGTCGGCATCGATGCCAAGTTCTCGTAGCGCCGCGCTGTTCACCCAGACAGAATGTAGATCGTTGGCATCGAGGTACACCGGACGGTCGGGCACGACGGCGTCGATCATTTCCCGCGTCGGGTGTTGCCCACCGAGTGCCGAGAACAGCCAACTGCGTCCAAGCAGACGAGGTGCATCGGGGTTCGATTCCGAGAAGGTGCGGATGCTGGTCTGGATATCGGCAATACTGGTGGCGTCGAGCAAATCGAGCTTCTGCAGTGAGAATCCCATCATGATCAAATGGGTATGCGCGTCGACAAAACCGGGAAGTACAACGGCGCCTTGGAGATCGACCACTTCGGCGTCAGGGGCAAGGATTTCCGCGAACTCGGACTCTCCCGAGAAAATGAGCTGCTGATCCTTGACGACCAGCGATTCGGCCCAGCCGCCCTCGGCGGCAGTGAAAATCTTCCCGTTGCGGTAGTGAGTGATGCGCTCATTCATGACTTTTCGTGATCCTTACGCGATGACGGCGGTGGTGACAGCGGCGCTGTGGTGACGATACGCACCCTCGGTGCGCGCGGACAGGCGAGATACCAAGGCGAGCGGGACCAGCAGAAGGAAGTTGATGGAGGCGATTCGTCGAGTATGGGGAGCGGCGCGTCGACCACTAAGTCTAGCGAATTTGATTCGTTAAATGTGTGTTTTGCGTGAATTTGGCGTCGCCGGTCTGTTTCTTGTTGTGAGGCATATGCTTCCGCAATGGCTGAGCTTGCCGAACGAACCCGCTACTTCGAGCGCTACGTCACTTTTATCGACGCGATCGTTGCCATCGCGATCACGCTGCTCGTTCTACCGTTGGTCGAACTAACCACCGACCACCATGGCACCACGTCCGAATTACTGCACGAGAACGCTGCACAGTTCTACTCCTTCGCGCTGAGCTTTCTGGTGATCTTCCGGCTGTGGTGGTCGCAGCATCGGCTGCTTCGTTTTGTGATCGACGCAGACAAGGTGGTTGTGCGCGGATTGGGGCTGTGGGTGCTGACCATCGTGTTCTTGCCCTTCCCGACGGCGTTGGTGGCGGCGCCGTCGCAGGATCTGGGAACCAGGGCTCTCTACATCGGGACGATGGCCGCCAGCGCTGCGTTCCTGGCAGTGGTCGCGTGGGGTCTGGTCCGCAAGCCGTCGTTGAGTGAGGAGGGTGCCAAACCGAATTTCACGGCCGAGATTGTCACTTTCCTGATACTGGTGGTGGCACTGCTCGTCAGTGTGCTCGTTCCGGCGACGTCGTATTTCCCGTTGTTCCTTCTCCTGCTCTCGTCGCCGATCGAGAAGCTGTGGGATCGAGTACAAACGAGAAACCCCGCTTAGGCTCGCCCTCGTGGAACCAGACCTTGACTACACGATGCCCGGACCGTTAACCGGACTCGACGGGGTGGATGTGCCGTCGCTCGAGCTGCTCGCCGTCGATCCCGTGGACATTTGCCGAGTAGTTCCCTACCTGGTCGTCCAACCCACCGATGCGCAGTCGCTGAATCTGTCCGCGGACAGATTCGACGAAAACCAGATCCGACCGGCAAACGTTCTGTTTCAACGGCTACTCGCACTGGATGCAGCTCCGTTGACCACTGCCCGGGAACCAGGCAAACGGGTAGTCGGAACCTGTCGGCACTTTGCTGTGATGAGTTGTGCGCTGCTGCGTCACCGCGGTATTGCCGCTCGTGTCCGCTGTGGCTTTGCCACTTACTTCCAGCCCGGGCAGGGCGTCGACCATTGGATCACCGAGTATCGGGACGATGACCGCGGACGTTGGATCCGCATCGACTCGGAGATCCTGGGGCAGAACATACTTCCTCACGCACATGACCTGCAGCCAGCAGAGTTCCTCAGCGGCGGCGAGGCATGGGTTGCGTATCGGCGCGGCGAGATCGACGCATCCCAATTCGGGGTGTACGGAACCGAGAACTGGGGGCCGGCCGAGATCCGTGGCAACGCTGTGAAGGATCTGGCCGCAGTGAACAAGGTCGAAACCCTGCCTTGGGACGAGTGGGGCCGCATGACCGACGCCTACGACGGAAAGACCGGTGCGGAGTACGACCTGCTGCTCGACGAGATCGCCGGAGTCTGCGCTTCCGACGATCCCATCGCCATGCGGGCACTTTACGACCACAAGGATTTGCGGGTACCGGACAGTCTGATTTGTTAATCATCTCGCTCGAGCGGTCCCGCGCGCCGAATGTGCGCCCGCGCGGATGATCGAGCGCGCGTCCGCACAATCGCCCTGCGGCGTCGTCGGTCCAGCGGGAATCTCGAGTTTGCTTCCGATGTTGAAAGAAATCCACGCCTTCGGGAATTGATCGGCCTCCGAGCACGTTACTTGAGTCAAGAACGCTCAACTTACTATTAGGAGGCTTCGGAATGCCAGCATTCTTCGGGCCCGAGGGTCCCGGTCGCATCGACCTTTCCCGGCTCATGAGCAGGGCCACCCAGCAACTCATGGCTGAGGCTGCTCGCGCAGCGTCTGCTCGCGGTGATTCGGATCTCGATGCACTGCACGTTCTCCGCGTCATGGCGGAGCAGGACCCGGTCCGCACGCTCATGCAGCGCGCCGGGGCCGACCCGAAAGCCGTGGTCGAGGCAATCGACCAGCGGCTCCCACAAGGTCGTGAGCAGGGTGGCTTCACTGCGCCCGTGCTCAGTAGCGCCGTAAAGACAGCACTACTCGAGGCACATCAGTTGGCTCGGGCACTGGGATCGACCTACATCGACCCCGAACACCTCTTCATCGCGTTGGCCGGCGACATGGATCACGTTCCCGGTCGTCTGCTCGCTTCCGCCGGTGTGACGCCGGAGAAGTTGCAGAACGCCGTTCGGAATCCCAATGCGCCTGCCGAGGAAAGTGACTCCGACACTCCGATGCTCGACAAGTTCGGGGTGGACCTCACCGATCGCGCCCGAAACGGCGGCGTCGATCCGGTGATCGGCCGCGCCGACGAGATCGAACAGACCATCGAGATTCTCTCGCGTCGCACCAAGAACAACCCTGTTCTGGTGGGCGAAGCCGGTGTCGGTAAGACCGCCATCGTGGAGGGTCTGGCTCAGCGCATCGTCGACGGTGAAGTGCCGGACTCGTTGGTGGGCAAGAGAATTGTCCAGCTCGAACTGTCCAGCATGGTCTCGGGCACTCGGTACCGCGGTGACTTCGAGGAACGCCTCACCAAGGTCATCGACGAGATCACCGCCAACAAGGACGAGCTGATCGTGTTCATCGACGAGATGCACACCATTGCAGGTGCCGGCGGCGGCGCCGAAGGTGCGATGGATGCCGGAAACATCCTCAAGCCCAAGCTCGCTCGCGGTGAATTGCACATCGTCGGTGCCACCACGCTCGACGAATACCGCAAGCACATCGAGAAGGATCCGGCTCTCGAGCGTCGCTTCCAGCCTGTTCAGGTGGGGGAGCCGTCGATCGAGGACGCTATCGCGATCTTGAGTGGCTTGCGTAGTCGCTACGAGGATCACCACAAGGTGCACTACACCGACGAGGCGATCACGGCTGCGGTGGAACTGTCGGCTCGCTACATCGGCGACAGATTCTTGCCGGACAAGGCAATCGACTTGATCGACCAGGCCGGCGCCCGGCTTCGTTTGAAGACGGCCACCGTGGACACCGCTGCTCTGCAGCAACGTCTCGAGCAGCTCGAGAGCGACAAGGAGAAAGCCGTCGCCGACGAATTGTACGAGAAGGCGTCGCAGCTGCGTGACGAGATCAACAATGTCACACAGCGTCTCGAAAAGGCGGGGACCCAGGCTCCCGTTGCGGAGGAAACACCGGACGTGACTGCGGAGCAGATTGCCGAAGTTGTCGCTCGCGCAACGGGTATCCCGGCCAGCCAGATGACTCAGGCAGAGAAGGATCGCCTGCGTCGGCTGGAAGAGGAACTGCACAGCCGGGTGGTCGGTCAGGACGATGCTGTGCGCGCAATTGCACGCGCCGTACGTCGCAGCCGTACCGGTATGAGCGACCCGAATCGCCCCGTCGGTAGCTTCCTGTTCCTCGGACCCACCGGTGTCGGTAAGACAGAGCTCGCAAAAGCTTTGGCTGCCACACTCTTCGGTGACGAGAACAAGATGCTGCGCTTCGACATGAGTGAGTTCGGCGAGAGGCACACGGTCAGCAGGTTGGTCGGTGCACCTCCCGGATACGTCGGCTACGGCGAGGCCGGACAGCTCACGGAACAGGTGCGTCGTAACCCGTACTCGGTGATCCTGCTCGACGAGATCGAGAAGGCGCACCCGGACGTATTCAACACCTTGCTCCAAGTGCTCGACGACGGACGTCTGACCGACGGCCAGGGTCGCACGGTGGACTTCAAGAACACCGTCGTGATCATGACCAGCAACCTCGGCTCGGACATCATCTCGAGCAAGTCCGGTGGACTCGGCTTCATCACCGGTGACGCAGAGTCGGCTGAGAAGCCGCTGCGTGATCGTGTGATGGCTCGGCTGCGCGAGTCGATGCGACCTGAGTTCCTCAATCGTATCGACGAGATCGTGATCTTCCGCAAGCTCGACACCGAGCAATTGCACCGGATCACGGACCTGCTGCTCGAGGACAGTCGTAAGCGGTTGCAGTCCAAGGGTATCGAGATCGAGTTCACAGCTGACGCGGTGGACTGGATTGCCGAACACGGTCACCAGCCGGAGTTCGGGGCCCGGCCGCTTCGCCGCTCGATCCAGCGGGTTGTCGACGACAAGATCGCCGACATGCTGCTCGACGATCTTCTCGTAGAGGGCGGCAGCATCACCGTCGCGGTTGACGAGGGTGAGTTGGTGTTCAGCTAGGGGCTTCGCCCCCGTGCGCCTTTCTGGTAGTAGACGCTACCGGAAAGGCGCACAGGCGCGCTGCGCCCAAGATCTCCGCTGCCAGCGCGTCGTTGTGCCGGAAGAACCCCGCATTGGTGCGCGGACGGGGGAAGGCCGCAGACCAGTTGTGGCCGGCAACCCAAGGCCCGACAGCGAATCGACGGGGATGGACTGTGTTGTCGGCGCGGCAGATTCGCGACGTCCCGTCCACGGCCAGCTTTGCTGCGCTGTCAACGGTGGCCCGTAGTTCAACTGCCTCGCCGCGCCGGTGCAGGGAACGCAGCAGTGCGTCGCCGCTTGCACTGATGGAGGCAACGGGCAAGCGCGCTTCGATGAGGGTGCGCGTAGCCACGATGTCGGTATGGGACGCGCTGCGCGCGACGAACAATCCGTCTCCGGTCGACGGATCTATCTCGGTGGAGAAAACGGTATCGGGGCCCAGGAACTGCACTACGCCTGCTTCATTGAGCGCCAGCAGTTGCTCGAGTCGCTCCGGCGGCGGACCACTGGCGATGAAGCTGAAGAAGGAATGCAGCCAGCCCTCGACGTCCTTGGCGACAGATTCGGCCGGAATTCGGCCACGGCGCAACAACTCTCCGACGGTCATGTACGAGGACAGCAGTGCCGAGAAGACAGCGGCATCGGCGCTGAAATACGGATCCGATCTGCGCGAGATATCGGCGGCAATGTACTCACCGATCCGTTTCTGAACTGCGTCCAATCCGTCGTAACGTTCGCCGCCGAGCGGACGGTTGAGCTGCTCCAGGTCGATTCGGTCTTCCGCTTTCGGCACGGCGTTCTCGATCAATTCGTCCAGGCGCGGCGATCCCCAACTCAGTGAGGCAAATTCGGAGTCGAACTCTTCCCACGTGCCCACGGTCCGTTCCGGATGTGCAGCAAAAAGTTCGTAATAGTGCGCGCCCGCCAGTTCCTTCGAGGCCAACGGCCAGATATCTTCGTGGAAGTTCAGTGGGCCATCGCCAGGCACCAGATCTGCGGTGAAGAACCTCGGTAGCGGCGGTCGAGCGTCTTCAATCGAGTACGAGATCTTGGAGTGGTAGGGAACTCCTCGACGCGATCCCGCATACAGAAGTGGTTCCCTCCCTGACGGCGAGTACACGAGGTTGCCGTTGTCGGCTCGTTCGAAGACACCACCGCGACTCTCCGCGAGGAGCACCATCCAGTCGATGAACGCCAGTCCCAGGCCTGCGATCAGCACCGGCTCACCTTCGGCAATGACATCGGCGTCGAGGTCTGCGGTGTATCCGGGACCGACGTAGGTCAACCCGTGCTCGGCGGAGAAGTCGCTCAGTTGAATCTCCCTTGGGGCAGCTAAGGAGTCCGGATGTCCCTGGGCCAGGAGAACACTCGTTGCTTCTATCACGTCACCGTTGTCGAGACGGACGAATTGCGAACCGTGTACGTCGTCGATTTCGATCACCGATCGGCGATGAATTCGAACGACGACGTGCGGCGGTGCAGAGTCGACAGCCGACTGGAACACCCAATGCAAATAGCGGCTTTGCAAGGATCTCGACGCAAACGACGCCGGTGTGACGGTCGGAATCTCGTCGGCAATGTCGGGAAATGAACCAAGTTCTTCAGTGTTCTCGGCGACCCATTCGGCCAGAGTTGGACCCGGCACGATCGGACCGTCGACGATTGTGGTGCTGTCGGTAAACATCGTGACGTCGGCGGTGGTGGAGTTCATCCACAGCAGAGGGGCCTGGCTGCCACGCCAGATACGCCCGGCGCCAGGTGGATACGGGTCGACCACGTGAATCTCGAGTGGCGTCGGGTCTGCGTTTACCGCTTCTTGCGCGAGGATGCGTTCGAGAACGCCGGTACCGCGCGGGCCGCCGCCGACGATCACGATGACTGCAGCATCGCTCACAGACGTACGGGGTCGGTCGGCGTCCACAAATCCTCCATCGGACCTGGCAGAAAGCACCCACACCTCGGTAAAGGGGGTTGCTGCGACGTCAGGGAGCCAGGACTCTCGATCGCTCGAAGATGGTGAGCCCTATTTTTATCCGTTAAGGATGATGTGGCAAGGAATTTCGGACATCGGATCAGCGTGAATCAAACTGTTGTGACGATCATTCCTGCGGATAGGGTAGATGGCTACTGCTGTTCTGGCTCACCGATACCGGCCGGCCCAACTGAGGGAACGCGCGTTGAGCGCACGACGGTCGGTCGCACACCTTGCATCCTGCTCCGATCGGAACGATCGTGGCCGGGTCGTCCGTCTGAATGCCGCGTGAATAGACCATGCGGTCGGCGTAAGTGATGTCGCAACCAAGTCCGATGGCAAAATTACGTTCGGGGGCAAGATATCCCAACCCGCCGCTGTGAGTCGTGCGCGCAATCCACAGATACGTTCGCCCGTCCGGCATCGTTGCGACCTGAGTCAGGATGCGGCCCGGGCTGGCAAATGCTTCGTGTACCACCCACAGTGGGCAGCTACCGCCTACCCGTGAGAAGTGGAATGCTGTGGCGGACTGACGCTTCGATATATTTCCGGCGCGGTCGGTGCGGACGAAGAAGAACGGGATACCTCGCTGGCCGTGTCGCTGCAGAGTGGACAGGCGATGGCAGATCGTCTCGAACCCGACTTCGAACTTCAGGCTCAGAAGTTCGATATCGTATCGCAAGGTCTCGGCGGAGTTCAGGAATACGCTGTAGGGGAGTAGTAGCGCACCGGCAAAGTAGTGGGCCAGCCCGACGCGCGCGAGAGCAGCGGACTCCGCGGTTAGCGACTCATCTTCTGCCGCAATGGAATCAATGAGTTCTGCCTGTGTGAAGAAGGCCAACTGCATCGCGATCTGGAATGCGCGTTGCCCGGCGGAGAGGCGGCGGGCCAGGGTGAGAATTGATTTGTCGGCGTCGTAGAACCGTTTGGGCCCCAACTTGTCCGGCTCGTCAGTGCGGATGCGGACTGTGACGCCATGCTGATCGCGCAACAGTCGAGCCAGCTGAAGATCGAGTGCTCCGATGGTCAATTTGTTGTCGACAAACAGCTTTTCCGCGGCATCGTCGAGGGCTGCGATGTGATTGCGGCGATCGTAGAAGAAGTCGCGAACCTCTTCGTACGGCATGGGCATCAGGGCGGTCTCGGGTACTGCATCACCGGACAATTGTGTCGAGAATTGATCGAGTTGCTCCGTAGCGGCATGCAATCGTCTGTGCAGCATCACCAACGTACGTCCGACGGCCGGCATCCGGGCTACCAACTCGTCCACTTCGGCCAGGGATACCTCACCGGATTCCGATGTCTCGGCGAGAGCTTCGTGGACATCGGCAACCAGACGCGCATCGGAGTCCGACGCGAAGAACTGGACATCGAGGTCGAATTCGGAATTGAGTTTCAACAGAACCGGGACGGTCAGCGGGCGTTGATCGTTCTCGAGTTGATTGACGTAGCTCGGGGAGAGTTCGAGCACCTTGGCGAGTGCGGACTGTGACAGGTTGCGTTCGTCGCGCAGGCGTCGTAGACGGGCACCCGCATACATCTTTTTCATCGAATCTCCTCGGTACTGATGAAAGATCACACTACCGAGGCGAAGTTCGCAACGTTCGCAACTTTGCAAGGTCGCTGTTGCACAAATCGGCATATGCAAGCCCTTTTGTGGGGTCCTCCGCGCTGCGTAGCGTGCAAATAGATACCGAAACACGTGGAAAGAGGATCATGAAGACGCATCTCGTACGCACTCGCCGCTCGGCCGAAGAGTTCCCCAAGGATGAGCATCTGGCGTGGAAGATCGCGGAAGTTGCGACAGATTCCGTCGAGGTTGCCGATGCGACTGCCGACATGATCGTCAACAGAATCATCGACAATGCATCCGTCGCCGCGGCCTCCCTGGTGCGCCGTCCGGTCGTCAATGCCCGTGCGCAGGCACAGGCTCGTCCCTATACCCCCGGCGCTACGGTCTTCGGTGTCAGTGGCACCTTCTCACCGGAATGGGCAGCGTGGGCCAATGGCGTCGCAGTTCGTGAACTCGACTTCCACGACACCTTCCTCGCCGCTGAGTACTCGCATCCCGGTGACAACATTCCACCGATCCTCGCGGTGGCCCAGCACACGGGGCGCGACGGCAAGGACCTGATCCGCGGACTTGCAACGGGATACGAAATCCAGATCGACCTGGTTAAGGCAATCTGCCTGCACGAGCACAAGATCGACCATGTCGCTCACCTCGGCCCCTCGGCCGCCGCCGGTATCGGAACCCTGCTCGGCCTCGACACCGAGACGGTCTACCAGGCGATCGGTCAGGCACTGCACCTGACGACGGCCACCCGTCAGTCCCGCAAGGGCGAAATTTCCAGCTGGAAGGCATACGCCCCGGCGTTGGCCGGCAAGGTTGCCGTCGAAGCTGTTGACCGTGCGATGCGCGGGGAAGGTGCCCCCTCGCCGATCTGGGAAGGCGAAGACGGCGTCATTGCGTGGATGCTCGGCGGACCCGAGAAGGAATACCACGTTCCGCTGCCCGGTACCGGTGAGTCGAAGCGTGCGATCCTCGATTCCTACACCAAGGAACATTCCGCGGAGTACCAGAGCCAGGCTCCGATCGACCTCGCACGTCGGATGCGTTCCCGTGTAGGCGATCTCGATCAGATCGCGTCGATCGTCCTGCACACCAGTCACCACACGCACGTCGTGATCGGCACGGGTTCCGGTGATCCGCAGAAGTTCGATCCCACTGCTTCGCGTGAGACACTTGACCACTCGGTGATGTACATCTTCGCTGTGGCCTTGCAAGACGGTACATGGCATCACGAGCATTCCTATGCTCGCGAGCGTGCACAGCGCCCGGACACGATCGAGTTGTGGAACAAGATCTCCACGCGCGAAGACCCCGAATGGACCCGCCGCTACCACTCGATCGATCCGGACGAGAAGGCATTTGGTGCCCGCGCCGAGATCACTCTCGAGAGCGGTGAGGTCATCATCGACGAACTCGCCGTGGCCGACGCACATCCGTTGGGCGCGCGTCCGTTCGCTCGCGATCAGTACATCGCAAAGTTCCGCACCCTCGCCGAGGGCGTCATCGAGCCGGGCGAGCAGGACCGCTTCCTCGACGCTGCGCAGCGCACTGCAGAGCTGAAGGCGGGTGAGCTGAACCAGCTCACCTTCACTGTCTCCGACGACGTACTCGCTCGGGCACCCAAGGTCACCAAGGGGATCTTCTGATGACGGGCCTCATCGCAGCCTCGACGTCCGCCGCGGACAAGCGCATCGCTTTCCGGGCAGGCTTGACGTCCGGTAAGATTCAGCGACTACCTGGTGCCATCAATCCGTTGACGGCCAAGCTCATTCAGGAAATCGGGTTCGAAGGGGTCTACGTTTCCGGCGGGGCCTATTCTGCCGGACTGGCGCTTCCCGACATCGGGTTGACCACGCTCACCGAGGTGGCCGGCCACAGCAAGCAAATTGCCCGCGTCATCGATCTTCCGACGCTCATCGACGCGGACACCGGATTCGGTGAACCCATGAGTGCGGCCCGCACGGTCACGATCTTCGAGGATGACGGCATAGCCGGTTTGCACCTCGAAGACCAGATCAACCCCAAGCGCTGCGGGCACCTCGACGGCAAGGCAATTGTGTCTACCGAGGACATGGTGCGACGTATTCGGGCGGCCGTGTCTGCGCGCCGCGATCCGAACTTCGTGATCTGCGCCCGAACCGACGCCGCGGGAATCGACGGTATCGATGCCGCGATCGAGCGTGCCAAGGCCTACACCGATGCCGGCGCCGATCTGATCTTCACGGAGGCTCTCGCCACCGAGGCCGACTTCGAGAAGTTTCGCGCGGCAGTCGACGTTCCGCTGCTCGCCAACATGACCGAGTTCGGAAAGTCGAATCTCATCTCGGCAAAGACGTTGGAAGAGATCGGCTTCAACGCCGTCATCTACCCCGTGACCACCCTCCGGCTGGCGATGTTCGCCATCGAAAAGGGACTTCGCGAGATTCATGCAGAAGGCACTCAGGAAGGCCTGCTCGGTGAGATGCAGCACCGCAGCCGTCTCTACGAGCTTCTCGAGTACGAACGTTACAACGAATTCGACAGTGGCATTTTCAATTTCAGTTTGGAGGGGAGTAGGACATGACCGAACAGATTCCGACGATCTACAAGGGTTTGGCGGGAGTTGTCGTTGACACGACGGCGATCTCCAAGGTGGTGCCCGAGACGAATTCGTTGACGTATCGCGGTTATGCGGTGCAGGATCTTGCCGCCAACTGCAGCTTCGAAGAAGTTGCGTACCTGCTCTGGTATGGCGAACTGCCAACTCCGGAGCAACTCGAATTGCTGTGTCTACGTGAGCGTGCGGCCCGTCGCGCTGATCGGTCACTTCTGTCACTGCTGACGAAGATGCCGGACAACTGTCATCCGATGGACGTGGTCCGCACTGCCATCAGCTATCTCGGGGCCGAAGATCCAGCGGAGGACGACAATTCGGCGCCAGAGAATCTTGCGAAGGCACTTCGAATGACGGCAGTTCTGCCGACGATTGTCGCAGCCGACTTCCGTCGTCGTCGTGGCCAGGATCCCACCCCGCCGCAGTCCGAACTGGGTTTCGCCGAGAACTTCCTCAACATGTGCTTCGGCGCGGTACCGGACGAGGCAATCGTCAAGGCTTTCGAAGTATCCCTGATTCTGTACGCAGAGCACAGCTTTAACGCCTCGACGTTTGCGGCTCGTGTCGTGACCTCGACGCTGTCCGATATCTACAGCGCTGTCACGGCGGCCATCGGTGCTCTCAAGGGCTCGTTGCATGGCGGTGCAAACGAAGCCGTCATGCACGACATGCTCGAGATCGACGATCCTGATCGTGCGGAGGCATGGATGTCGGCCAAGTTGGCCGCCAAGGACAAGGTGATGGGCTTCGGACACCGTGTCTACAAGAACGGTGACTCGCGGGTTCCGACCATGAAGGACGCCCTCATCGAGGTCGCTGCGGTCACCGATGGCGAGAAGTGGGTGCAGATGTACGACATCCTCGAGAAGACGATGGTCAGCGCCACCGGAATCAAGCCGAACCTCGACTTCCCCACGGGTCCCGCTTATTACCTCATGGGCTTCGACGTCGAGATGTTCACTCCCATCTTCGTGATGAGTCGAATCACCGGGTGGACGGCGCACATTATCGAGCAGGGGCAGTCCAACGCCCTGATCAGGCCGCTGAGCCAGTACTCCGGCGTGCCGCAGCGAACGGTCGTGGCCTGACACCTTCAGACTGCGTCGGTGAGGTTCGGTTCTGGCATCACCGTCTCCTGGCCTCGTCGACGCTTCTCCACGCATGGCCCGCACATTTCCGTGCGGGCTATGCGCATTTCGCGGTACCGAACCACACTCGACAGCGAGGTTTTCTTCTTCATGTTCTCCAAAGTGCTTGTCGCCAACCGAGGCGAAATTGCCATTCGCGCGTTCCGCGCTGCCTACGAACTAGGTGCCGGAACGGTGGCTGTGTTCCCGTACGAGGATCGGAACTCGATCCACCGGTCCAAAGCCGATGAGAGCTATCAGATCGGGGAGAAGGGGCATCCTGTTCGTGCGTACCTGTCAGTGTCGGAAGTGGTTGCAGCAGCGAAGAAGGCGGGCGCCGACGCCGTCTATCCGGGTTATGGATTTCTTTCGGAGAACCCTGAACTCGCGGCAGCATGTGCCGAGGCGGGTCTTACGTTCGTGGGGCCGTCGGCCGAGGTGTTGGAGTTGACGGGAAACAAGGCCCGCGCAATCGCAGCAGCGCGAACAGCGGGACTGCCGGTTCTCGAGTCTTCCGAACCGTCCACCGACATCGACGCGCTGATGAAAGCTGCGGAGTCGATGGAGTTCCCGATTTTCGTGAAAGCAGTCGCTGGCGGCGGCGGGCGGGGGATGCGCCGCGTTGCCGAACGCTCACAGTTGCGGGAATCGATCGAAGCTGCTGCCCGAGAAGCTGAGTCGGCGTTTGGTGACGCTACGGTATTTCTCGAGCAGGCAGTGGTCGACCCTCGCCATATCGAGGTGCAGATCCTCGCTGACGGCGAGGGCAACGTTATCCACCTGTTCGAGCGCGACTGCAGTGTGCAACGACGCCATCAGAAGGTCGTAGAAATTGCGCCTGCTCCAAACCTTCCGGCCGGACTGCGCGAGAAGATCTGTGCCGATGCCGTGGCCTTTGCGAAAGCCATCAACTACTCGTGTGCCGGCACTGTCGAGTTCCTGCTCGACACTCGTGGCAACCACGTGTTCATCGAGATGAACCCGCGAATCCAGGTGGAGCACACTGTCACCGAAGAAGTCACGGACGTCGATCTGGTTCAGGCTCAGCTCCGAATCGCTTCGGGTGAGACCCTCGCCGATCTGGGACTTCGGCAGGAGTCGATCGTTCTGCGCGGCGCCGCACTTCAATTGCGCATCACTACCGAGGACCCGGCAAACGGCTTTCGGCCGGACACCGGGCGCATCACCGCTTACCGCACACCGGGTGGTGCCGGGGTCCGCCTCGACGGCGGCACGACACTCGGTGCGGAAGTCGGCGCTCATTTCGATTCCATGTTGGTGAAGCTGACCTGCCGCGGACGCGATCTCCCCACAGCCATCTCGCGGGCCAGGCGCGCAGTCACCGAATTCCGCATTCGTGGAGTTTCCACCAATATCCCCTTCCTGCAAGCAGTTCTAGACGACGCGGACTTCCGTGCGGGCGAGGTGACAACATCGTTCATCGAGGAACGTCCCCGGCTTCTCACGTCGCGGGTATCGGCAGACCGGGGAACGAAGATCCTCACCTATCTCGCCGACGTGACGGTGAACCAGCCGAACGGAAAGCGGCCGTCGCAGGGCTATCCGCACGACAAACTCCCGAAAATCGACCTGACCACGACACCGAAAGACGGTTCCAAGCAGCGACTTGTGGAGTTGGGTCCGGCCGGTTTTGCTGCTGCCTTGCGTCAGCAGAATGCCGTGGCCGTCACGGATACCACATTCCGTGACGCGCATCAGTCACTTCTCGCGACCAGGGTTCGTACCAGCGGTCTCCTCGCGGTGGCCGGCCATGTGTCTCGGATGACTCCGGAACTGTTGTCCATCGAGGCTTGGGGTGGTGCAACTTATGATGTGGCGCTCCGCTTCTTGAAGGAAGATCCATGGGAGAGGCTCGCGGCGTTGCGTGAAGCAGTTCCGAATATCTGCTTACAGATGTTGCTGCGTGGCCGTAACACCGTCGGGTACACGCCGTATCCGGAAAAGGTGACCACCGCGTTCGTGGAGGAAGCTGCCCGTACCGGCGTCGATATCTTCCGAATCTTCGACGCTCTCAACAACATAGATCAGATGCGACCGGCCATCGACGCAGTCCGCGAGACCGGCACGACAGTCGCGGAGGTGGCGCTCAGTTACACCGGTGACCTGTCGAATCCCGCGGAGAAGCTCTACACGCTCGACTACTACCTCCGCCTCGCGGAGGAGATCGTGGAAGCGGGAGCTCACGTTCTCGCGATCAAGGACATGGCAGGATTGCTTCGGGCACCTGCCGCCGCGACTCTCGTTTCCGCACTGCGGAGCAACTTCGACCTTCCGGTGCACGTCCACACCCACGACACTCCGGGCGGACAGCTCGCGACTTACCTGGCGGCGTGGCAGGCCGGCGCCGACGCGGTGGACGGCGCCTCTGCTCCGATGGCCGGAACCACCAGTCAGCCGGCGTTGTCGGCGATCGTGGCTGCCGCGGCTCACTCCGAGTACGACACTGGAATTGATCTTGCGGCCGTGTGCAACCTGGAACCCTACTGGGAGTCATTGCGAAAGGTGTACTCACCGTTCGAGTCCGGTGTTCCGGCGCCGACCGGCCGGGTCTACACACACGAGATTCCCGGTGGCCAGCTGTCCAATCTACGCACCCAGGCAACGGCATTGGGTCTAGGTGATCGTTTCGAGGATGTCGAGTCGAAGTATGCGGCGGCAGACCGGATGCTGGGGCGTCTCGTCAAGGTGACGCCGTCATCGAAGGTGGTCGGCGACTTGGCTCTTCACCTGGTGGGTGCGGGAGTGAGCGCCGATGAGTTTGCTGCAGATCCTGCGAAGTTCGATATCCCCGAATCGGTGATCGGCTTTCTGCGTGGCGAATTGGGTACTCCGCCGGCAGGTTGGCCGGAGCCGTTCCGTACCAGGGCATTGGAAGGCCGTGGTCCGGCAAAGCCCGAGGTGAAGCTGTCCGTCGAGGATACGAAAGCGCTTGACGGAGAATCCGGGGAAGTCCGGTCGACGTTGAATCGGTTGTTGTTCCCCGGTCCGACACGGGACTACCTGGAACACCTCGAGCATTACGGCGACACCTCGAGGCTTTCCGCAAATCAGTTCTTCTACGGTTTGCGCCGCGGCGAGGAACATCGCGTGAAACTCGAACCTGGCGTGGAATTGATCATCGGACTCGAAGCGATCTCCGAGCCGGACGAGCGCGGGTTCCGGACGGTGATGTGCATCCTCAACGGTCAACTGAGGCCGGTTTCGGTGCGAGACCGGAGCATCGCCGACACCGTTCCGGCTGCAGAGAAGGCTGACCGGAGCGTTCCTGGGCACGTTCCCGCACCATTTGCCGGAGTGGTGACATTGACTGTCGAACCGGGGCAGAAGGTCTCGGCTGGTGACACGGTTGCCACGATCGAGGCGATGAAGATGGAGGCCTCGATCACCGTGCCATGCGCCGGTTTCGTGGGCAGGCTCGCCATTGCCCCGTTGGCACAGGTGGAGGGTGGTGACTTGCTGGTGGTGATCGAGCCGTAAGTACTTCCGGCTGCGGCCGATCGTGTTACTGGAGCAGTTGCCCTCGGATAAGTCCGTAGTCTTCGCGCAGCCATCGGGTGAACTGGTCGCCGTCCATCTCGGTGGCCTGTACCCGCGGTAAGGCGCAGGGGTCGTCACTGCCGATCGCAGGCATGGGCACGCTGGTGCACGCGACGTCGATGCCGAGTTCGCGGACCGCAGCCCGGGCAGTGTCGTCGAAACGCCCGTACGGGTACGAGAATCGAGTGATCGGACGGCCGGACAGCTCCTCGATCTTGCGGTGTCCGGCGCTGATCTGCGTGCGCTGCCGCTCGGCCGGAAGGTCTGTCAACGAGACGTGGTCGAGTGTGTGACTGCCGAGGGTGATCAGCGGGTGATCTGAGAGTTGCGCGAACTGTTCCGCGTCGAGCGCCACTCGCGCCGTGGGCGTCGTCGCCGTCCTGCCTCCCCAGGCCAGCACATGATCGATCGCGTCGTCCTGCTCGGTCGGCTCCAGCACGACGATTGCGTCCCAGAGCGCGCGAAACAACGCTTGACGGGAGGTTGTGATCTCGCCGCTGTCGGCACGCCAGCGCGCATTCGTCGCGCTGTCGCCGGGGCGCTCGTTCAGCGTGAAGGTCCGCCGGCCTTTTCCGAACGGAAAATCCAGCCGATCCGGTAGTGGTTCACCGCTCGGCACGGCGCGTTGCAAACCGTCCCACCAGAATTCGCGGGTGCGACCGACGGCGTTTCCGATGACAAAGATGGTCGCCGGAATCTCGTAACGCTCGAGTACCGGCAATGCGGCGACAAGATTGTCGACGTAACCGTCGTCGAATGTCACGGCCAACTGGGAACCGGTGCGCGTATAGGCATCGCTGCCCGCAAAGTTCGCGAGGTCGACGGCGGCACGCGCCTGGGCGAGTACTGCCATCTGGTCGTCGAATGCGTTCGGGGAGACGCAGATTGCCCAGGGGTCGTAGATCTCCTCGCTGATGCAGTGGTACATCAGGATGCCGCCGCGGCGCCGTTGTTTCCGGGTGCGTAGCCGGAGCATCCGGGCGAGGGCGTCACGCCTCGACATCGTCGCCCTTGCGTGCCGCGACCGTCACGATGACGGGGTACTCGGGGTCGAAGACGTTCAGTTCCTGCCTCTTCAGTTCGCGGTCGGCCATGCCGTGCAGGAAGGCGGTAGCCGACAGCACATTGCCGAACGCCCGCACGTCGACGCTCTCGCGGGGGAAGGGGCCGTCGAACAGTCGATTCACGGCCAATTCCGTGAACGACCAGTACCAGGTCGAGTTCCACACCGGGTCGGCGATCTGACTGATGCCGGGCACCGTGCACAGCACCACGCCGCCGGGCTTGAGAATGCGATGGAGCGTCGCCACTGCGGCGTTCGTGTCGAAGATCATCTGCAGCGTCTGCGTCAGGATGATGCAGTCGTAGGTGTTGCTCGGCACGTTCGGTGCGTCGGTGAGATCGGCGACGTAGGTCGCGTCTTCCACGTCTGCGACGTGCAGCATGTCCGAACGGGTGACACCCTCACCGAAAGCCTCGGTGTAGGTCCGCTCGCCGATCTCCAGCACGGATCCGGTGATCAGGTGGCTGTTCGTGTCGAGAAAGTTCTCGATGTAGAAGCGATCGATCGGACGTCCACGCTCGAAACCGTATTCACGGCAGATCGGCTCGATCCTTCGGAGGTCGCCGAAACGCACCTTGCCGACGCGCGGCTTCTGTCGCCGATCATTGATTACTCGGAGCACACGGCGGTAGTTGTCCTCACCCAGAACCGTGCGGGCAAGTGAAGTCCTACTGCGCTGGAGAAGCGTCATCGTCAATCCGTTCTCGGTGTCGGCCAACGGAGTCGGCACAGCAGGCGCAGTCGTCCGAGACCTGGGAACCAGCTGTATACTCCCTGTGAGTTAGGCGAACCTTACCTAAGGTGGATGCGGCAGCTGTCAGGGGGTCCCGCTGGAATCTCCCAGGGGCGAACGAAGAGCTCGGTGCGACCGGAACGACGACGACGCCGCACAGGAGTCCCACCGAAATAGCGGGGACCTGTGCGGCGTCGAGTCGAGCTATGTGGTTGTGCTTATCGATCTGCCTGCGTGGCCGGGAGGATACGTGCGCTGACCTCACCGAACCCGATGCGTGAACCGCCGGCTGCTGGTGCGGTGGCCGAG
This sequence comes from Rhodococcus sp. MS16, assembly GCF_013277795.1. Taxonomy (NCBI): domain Bacteria; kingdom Bacillati; phylum Actinomycetota; class Actinomycetes; order Mycobacteriales; family Nocardiaceae; genus Rhodococcus; species Rhodococcus sp. MS16. Next base: position 293,665 of record NZ_VBTM01000003.1, on the reverse strand, counting down.
ATGGAGATGACATCTCCGTCTTCGAGGAAGGTGCGAGTCTCGTCGCCGACAGCGACGGGTTCTTTTCCGCCCCAGGTCAGTTCGATGAAGGCGCCGCGCTGGTTCTTCTCGGGGCCCGAGATGGTTCCGGACGCAAAGAGATCGCCGGTACTCGCGACCGCTCCGTTGATGGTGGTGTGGGCCAACATCTGCGCGGGTGACCAGTACATCTGCGCGTACGGCGGACGGGAGACGACGTGACCGTTCCATTCGACAGCGAGGTCGATGTCGAGTCCCCACTTTTCCTCGCCGCGCAGGTAGGGGAGGGGTTCGGGATCCTGGACGGGAGTGTCGATGCGGGCAGCTTCGAGAGCGAGAAGCGGGACGACCCACGGGGAGATGGACGTGGCAAAGCTCTTGCCCAGGTTGGGGCCAAGCGGGACGTATTCCCACGCCTGAATGTCGCGGGCAGACCAGTCGTTCACGACAACGGCTCCGAAGACGTGGTCGGCAAATTCGTCAGGCGTGATGGAATCGCCCATCTTCGAAGGGGTTCCGACGATGAATCCCATCTCGGCCTCGATGTCGAGGCGGCGCGACGGTCCGAAATCCGGGTTCGCCTGGTCAGGGCTCTTGCGCTGGCCACAGGGACGAATGATGTCTGTGCCGGATACGACGACGGTGCTCGAACGCCCGTGGTAGCCCACGGGAAGGTGCTTCCAGTTGGGCATCAGGGGAGCGGAATCCGGGCGGAAGAGACGGCCGAGGTTGGTGGCGTGATTCTCCGACGCGTAGAAGTCGACGTAGTCGGCCACAGCGATCGGCAGGTGCATCTCGACGGAGTCACTGGAAAAGACTGCGTCGGAGGGGATCTCCCCGGTTGCAAGTTCGCTGATCTGGTTGCGCACGGATACCCAGCGATCGCGGCCTTGTGCCATGAACGCGTTCAACGTCGGTTCCGAGAAGACGGAATCGCCCAGTGCCACTGCAAGGTCGATGACAGAGTCACCCACTCGAACGCCGACACGCGGAGCGCCGCCTGCGGGGGAGAACACACCGTATGGCAGATTGTCGAGCCCGAAGAGCGAGTCGGCGGGAATGTTGATGGTCGTCATGGTCATGTGAGTGTTCCTTCTGTCTTCTCGGACCGGTTGATCAGTCCCAGGTCTTCGAGTTCGGTCAGTGGGTCCGAGATGCTGCAGGTGCCGAACGAGAGGAAGCGTCGACGCACGTCCTGGTCATCGAGTTCGGACACGCTGTGTGCGATAGTGGTTCCGTCACGTTCTGCCAGTGCGGCAACTACATCGGACCGATCTGCGCCGGTCGCCGCAGCGCCGACTGCCGACAGGATGTTGAGGAAGCCGTGCTGCTCGAAACCCGTGTCGGGATCTGTGTTCCGTACGGCATGATGCAGCCCTGCGGTGGCCTTGAACGGAATACCAGCGCGGACAACGGAAATGATGGCGTCAGCGAGTTCGTTCTCGTCGGGATACGCCTCGGCCTGAACGCCGCCGGTGCGGAACTTCGCGCTGTAACCGGCCTTTTCCAGCGCGGCAATGTAGCTGTCGCGTCGATCGTCGCGGGGAACCTCGACAAAGATGTCGATGTAGGGATACGCGGCGTGAATGCGCGCCAGCTCGTCGAAAGCATGATCGGCCGCTACGCCGGAAGGTGTTCCAACCTCCACCGCTACGACATCGACGCCCGGGATGGCCAGGGCCTTCGCCACCGCTGCCGCAGTGGCGTCCGGACCGGCAGGAACTGTGAGGCTCAGTGCCACAGGATGATCGGCAGAGATGTGAGCGGAGAGTTCGTCCAATCGCGGCGCGGGGAAGACGAACGGGCCGACCAATGCTGAGTAGCCGGCTTCGAGGTAGGACTGATGCGACGGAACTGCTTCGGCGAGAGGAGCATTGCCGGGTGGGAACAGGGCGGCGTCGTCGCACAGACCACGCAGAAGTGGGGAGATGACGGTCATTGTGCAGGCCCCCGTCCGGCCCAACTCCAGGCGTAGTTGTCATCTTCGCAGGCCAATGCGCCTTCGCCGAGTTCGAGCGGCCGGAACGTGTCGACCATGACGGCGAGTTCGTCGAAGAACTCTGCACCGATGCTGCGCTCGTACGCTCCTGGCTGCGGGCCGTGTGCGTGTCCGCCGGGATGAACCGAGATGGAACCCTGGCCGATGCCGGAACCCTTGCGTGCTTCGTAGTCGCCGCCGCAATAGAACATGATCTCGTCGGAGTCGACATTGGAGTGGTAGTACGGCACGGGAATCGACAGCGGGTGGTAGTCGACCTTGCGTGGCACGAAGTTACAGATCACGAAGTTGTTGCCCTCGAACGCCTGATGCGCCGGCGGCGGCTGGTGAACGCGGCCGGTGATGGGTTCGTAGTCGGAGATGTTGAACGTGTACGGGTACAGGCAACCGTCCCAGCCGACCACGTCGAAGGGATGCGTCGGGTAGACCATGCGGGTTCCCACGATGCCGGCCGACGTCCGGTGCTTGACCAAGACCTCCACATCGGTACCTTCGGCGATCAGGGGAGCCGTGGGTCCGTGTAGGTCGCGCTCGCAGAACGGTGCGTTCTCGAGCAACTGGCCGAATCGTGAGAGGTAACGCTTGGGCGGAACGATGTGGCTGTTCGCTTCGATCGCGTAGGCGCGCAGTGGCTTGTCGCCCTTGGGTATCCAGCGATGCGTCGTGGACATCGGGATGAGGACGTAGTCGCCTTCGCGTGCTTCGAGTGCGCCGAATACCGTTTCGACAGTGGCTTCACCGGATTCGATGTAGACCATCTCGTCGCCGATTGCGTTGCGGTACAGGGGCGATGCCGCGCCGGCAATGACGTAGGACAGGCGGACGTCGGCATTGCCGAGGATCAGGCGCCGTCCGGTCACCACATCCGTTTCGGCCCAGATACTTTCCGGGAACAGGTCGTGCAGCTTCAGATGCCGCGGTTTGAGTGGGTGATTGGGCGTGGTGCTCTGGTCACGCAGTTCCCAGAGCGTGGCGTCGACGATCGCCGACGGAATCTCGCGGTGGTACAGGAGCGACGAGTCGGAGGAGAATCCTTCTTCGCCCATCAACTCCTCGTAGTAGAGGTTTCCTGCTTCGTCACGGTGCTGAGTGTGACGCTTCGGGGGGACATTGCCGAGTTGTCGGTAGAACGCCATGTCCGGCCTCCTTCTGTGCTGTTTCCGTCTGACTCACGTTGACCAGATAGTAAACACATTAACTAAAATGATGTGACAGGTGCAACCCTTCAGGGGGTGCGGGTTGTGTTGTTAGTTCCGTCCGCGCACGTCGAACTGGCTGCGATTGCTGATCAGTTTGTCCAGGAGCATCACAAGAATCCGCTGCTCAGCTTCGCTGAGGACGCTGACCCACGCGTGTTCGCGCTCGTTCTGCTCGCGAAACGCCTCGACCATCGCGTCTCTGCCCATCTCGGTCAGGTAGAGCTGCACCGAACGGCCGTCGTTCTCGGTAGGGCGACGATCGATCAAGCCGTCGGCCAGCAGTGATTTGGACAGGTTCGACACGGCCGCCCGACTCATTCCAGTGAGCTCGGCAGCGGCTTTCGGCTCGATCGGCCCGGCCAGCCAGGTCACGAACATCAGGCGGAAGGATGACCACGACCAGCCGCGTGGTCGGTGTATCGACGACTCGAGGTCATACGTGACCACGTTGGATGCGCGGTTGAGTGTCAGGAGAACCTCGGTGGCGAGGTGGTGGCGAAAGCCGTGCTCGTCGGACAGTCTTTTGTTCGCCAACTCGATGAACGACCAAAAATTGAGCTCTCCGGCCGTTCCCTGAGTTTCTTCTGCTGCGGCTTCCATGGCGTCACTCTAGCGCGATCAAGAGGCACGTTTGTATATGAATGTACTAAAAAGGCGCGAAGCGCCTGTGCGCCTTTCCGGTAGTGCCGACTACCAAAAAGGCGCACAGGGGGGCGGAGCCCCCTACAACTCCGCTCGCACCAGCTTTGCCGCCTCGACGAGGTTACGCAGCGACGCTTCTACCTCGACCGGACCTCGTGTCTTCAAGCCGCAGTCAGGATTGACCCACAACCGTTCCACCGGGACAGCCTCGAGTGCTTCACGCAGCGAGCCGGCAATCTCGTCGACGCTCGGCACCCGCGGAGAGTGAATGTCGTACACACCGGGGCCGACGCCAAGGTCGAACCCGACGGCGCTGAGGTCGTCCAAAACCTCCATGTGCGAGCGGGCCGCCTCGATCGAGGTGACATCGGCATCCAGTCCCGCGATCGCGCCGATCACGGCACCGAACTCCGAGTAGCAGAGATGGGTGTGGATCGCCGTGGAATCCGCGACGCCCGACGTTGCCAGTCGGAACGACCCGACCGACCAGTCCAGGTATGCCGACTGATCGGCGGCCCGCAACGGGAGCAGCTCACGAAGTGCGGGCTCGTCTACCTGGATGATGCCGATGCCGGCAGCCTGTAGGTCGACGGTTTCGTCCCGAATCGCCAGTGCAACCTGATTGGCGGAGTCGGCAAGTGGCTGATCGTCACGCACGAACGACCACGCCAGAATCGTGACCGGTCCCGTGAGCATCCCCTTGACCGGTTTGTCGGTCAGTGACTGCGCGTAGGTGATCCAGTCGACTGTCATCGGCTTCGGCCGGGAGACATCGCCGTAAAGGATCGGCGGACGTACACAGCGTGTTCCGTACGACTGCACCCAACCGTTCGCGGTCGCGAAGAATCCCTCGAGCTGTTCGGCGAAGTACTGGACCATGTCGTTGCGTTCGGGTTCTCCGTGCACGAGCACGTCCAGGTGCAACTTCTCTTGGAGCGCAACCACATCCGCGATCTCGGCGCGCATGCGCGAGATGTATTCGCCTCCGTCGATCTCGCCCTTGCGCAATGCCGCACGAGCCACCCGAATCTTGGATGTCTGCGGGTACGAACCGATAGTGGTGGTCGGAAGGGGAGGAAGCGACAGCAATTCGGCCTGAGCTTTACGGCGCTCTGCTGCCGGTGCGCGGTTGGTCGCCGAATTCAGCACGGCTTCAAGACGCCCACGCACGCGTGCGTCGTTGAGTCGCTTGTCGTCCCTGCGAGTCGACGCGGCGGCGCGAGCGAGGCCGAATTCGTCCTCGACGGATTCGCGACCCTGGGTCAGTGCGGTCGCAAGTGTTGCCACTTCCCGCACCTTTTCGGCGCCGAATGCAAGCCACGAGCGAAGGGCTTTGTCGAGATCAGGTTCCTGCGAGAGCGAGTACGGAACGTGCAGGAGTGAGCACGACGTGGAGACGGCAAGCCTCTCGACGCTGCCGAGCAGCCCGCCAAGCGTGGACAGCGCCGAATCCAGGTCCGTTCGCCAGATGTTACGGCCGTCGACAACTCCGGCGACTACCAATTTTCGGGCGAGGTCTGTGACGGAACCTATCGAATCATGTCCTGCGACAAGGTCGATCGCAAAACCGTCGACTGCGGTGGACGCCAGGGCGGGCAGTGCATCGCCCAACGAGCCGAAGTATGACGCCAGCAAAATTGCCGGTCGGTTCGACAACAACGAAAGCTGTTCGTAGAGCGACCGCGCGGCCTCGATCTCCTCGTCGGTGCGGTCGCCGACGAGCGCCGGTTCGTCGATCTGTACCCACGTGGCCCCGGCTTCGGCAAGCTTGCCGAGAAGGTCCGCGTACAGCGGAACCAGTTCATCGGTCCGCGTCAGAAGAGGTTCTTCGGTTCCGACAGCCTTCGAGAGGAGAAGGAACGTGACGGGTCCGATAACAACCGGGCGAGCGGGAATTCCGTCGGCGAGTGCTTCCGCCAGTTCGCCGAGCACCTTGGAGGCGTCGAGCGCGAAAGTCGTCGACGGTGAAATCTCGGGGACCAGATAGTGGTAATTGGTATCGAACCACTTCGTCATCTCGAGCGGTGCGATGGTGTCGGTGCCGCGTGCGGCCGCAAAATAGCGGTCCAACGGATCGGCGACGGAGGCGACCCGCTCGGGCAACGCCCCGAGAAGCACTGCCGTGTCGAGCATCTGGTCGTAGAAGGAAAAAGTGTTGACCGGGATGGAGTCGAGACCCTGGTCACGAAGGTCGGCCAAGCCCTGCCGACGGAGGTCACGAGCTACTCGCGCCAAGGCGTCGGCGTCGATACGCCCCGCCCAGTAGCTTTCGATGGCCCGCTTGAGTTCGCGATGAGGACCGATGCGCGGAGAGCCCAGCACGGTCGCGGTGAATGTTGTTGTCACGGAGTTTCTCCAGATTGCCATTGCACTGATGGCCACTGCCGGCAGACGGGTACACCTCATGAGGCCGCGATCAAACATGCGACCACTTCTCGAGATCTACGCGCCCATTCCACGAGGCGGTGGACCGTCGGGCACGGCGTGCCCGACACAGTCGGCAGGTCTTCGGACTCGCGGGCTCTCGATCGTGGTGATCGAACCTACTGGCCGTCGCTTCCCAGGCAAGATGCCCAGTGCATGTAGACGGCGGTCGTTCCTGCTTACCGCTGCGGGACAGTCCCGGATTTTCACCGGGTTCCCTCTCGCTCCGTCAGCCTGGGCTGACGGAGCTTCGACGCCAGGAACGGTCTTCGGGGCTCCTCATGACCGCGCCGGGCGAACCAGCTGCGTTGCCCAGCATAGGGCCACGAGCGTCGGAGCAGGAAAAGGAGTGCCTGTATGCCTTCTGTCGACGGGCTAGGCGCGCCACGAGTACGAGTTGGAGTCGGGAGGGACGCGGGGAAGATTTTCCGATGATCGGAGATTTTCTGCCATTTCGACAAGCAGGGCCTGTGATGCCGGAGAAAGGTCGACGACCCGGGACGTGAGATTGCGTAGGCGATCATTGTGAAGCTGTGCGAGCAGAATATGGTCGGAATCGCCGCTTGCAAGAAATGGCACTTCTTGGTCGGGGTTGAAAAAATAGTCCGGAGTCACTTCGAAGAATCGGGCGAGGGCGGAGACAACTTCGGGTGAGGGATTGGTTCGGACACCCGTGCGGAGTTGCGACAAGTAGGGAGTCGAGATGCGACAACCGTCTTCGGTCATGCTGCGCACAACCATGGCGTTGGTGACGTGATTGGGGGCGGACTCGAACAGCGCATTCAATCGTTGGCTGAATCTCGCCATGAGCCTTCCCCCTGTGTTGTCCGCTCAACCATCTGATAACTGGTAGGTAACCAAAGGTGGGTCGGTACTCCGCTACTTGGTTCCGCAACGTGTTGCTGTGGAACCAGGTAACAGGATACGTGAAGATTTGGGTCAGAACTGCAGGCGGGAGAGGGATTGGCATTAATTGCGACGGAATTGCCGGATACGGGACTCTATGTGGGGACCCTGCTCTTCTTATAACCAACCGTTGGATTCGGCGATTCGGGCAGATTCTCCGCGTGTTGCACCACCGGTCTTCCCCATCGCGGACGACAGGTGATTGCGAACGGTGCCGGCTGACAGGAATAGCTCGGCGGCGATAGCTGCAACGGGTGCGCCGGCCTTCGCGGCGCGCAGTACTTCGGTTTCGCGGTCGGTCAGCGGAGATTCGCCGCTGACAAGGCTGTCTGCCGCCAACGTGGGATCTACGACGCGCAACCCCGCATGAACGCGTCGTACCGCGTCGGCGAGTTGCCGCGCCGGGGTGTCCTTGACGACAAAACCGGTGGCCCCGGCGTGCATTGCCTTGCGAAGAAATCCTGGCCGCCCGAAGGTTGTCACGATCAGCACGCGTGTCTGTGGGAGCGCTTCCAGCAACGCCGACGTGGCAGCGATCCCGTCCATCCCCGGCATCTCCACGTCCAGTAGCGCAACGTCGGGGCGGTGTTCCATAGCTGCCGCAACAACCTCGTCGCCTCGACCAACTTCCGCGACCACGGTCAGATCGGTTTCGAGATCGAGGAGCGCCGCCAGGGCGCCGCGAACCAATGCCTGGTCGTCGGCGAGTAGTAGCCGAATGCTCACGTGTTCTCCTGTTCATGGACCTGCAGTGAAAAGCCCTGGTGCGCGGCGCTGTTGATGGTCAGGCGGGCTCCCGCCGCTGCGGCGCGTTCACGCAGTCCGGTCAACCCGTTGCCGATCGTCGTATTCTCACCGGAGATCCCGTCGTCGACAATTTCGACGCTCTTCTCGTCGATGGTGATGGTGCATTGTGTTGCGGCGCTGTGACGTACGACGTTGGTGACACCTTCCCGAACTGTCCAGGCAAACAACTCCCGCAAGTGTCGCGGGACCATTTCGGTACTGTTCGGGGAATGATCTTCGATGCCGGCGGCACGGAGAGCCTCCCGGGCACGGGCGATCTCGACGGGAAGTGAGATGGTTCGAAAGCCGTCCACGGCCGAGCGCACATCAGCCAAAGCGTCTCGGGAAAGCCGTTCGAGATCGTCGAGTTCACTGCGAGCTCGCTCGACGTCGACGTCCAACAATCGGTTGGCCAGTTCGGCTTTGACGGTGATGACGGTGAGCGAATGTCCGAGGATGTCATGGAGATCGCGCGCCATTCGAGCGCGTTCTTCCATGACGGCACGCAGTTCCTGTTCTTCTCGTTCGTGGACCATCGCAATATTGCGTCTGATGAGGGACATGACGCCCCACGTGGCAAACGCGGCGGCGCACACTCCGAGTGACAGGCCCGAATAGTTTCCCCATCCGGCGCTGACACTGACGATTTCCACCGAAGCGGCAATGGCCAAGGTGAGAATGCCGCCGGCCACGGTCGGAAGCATTGTGACGGCCGTGACCGCGAGGTAGGGCGCAGTTGCGAGACCGGTCGGCCCGACACTGACGATGATCACAGCAGCGAGTGCAGTCAGACCGGCCAACGTGAGTACCGCGCGGCGAACTGTCGGTTCCCCGCTGAGGGTGAGACGGCGCTGCTGTACCCGGGCAAAGGTGTAGAGGTAGAGAGCGCCGAAGGTAAGCGTCGCAAGAATCCCTGCCCAGCCGCGTAATTCGTCGCGAAGGTTCCATCCCTCGATGAGGGGACCACCGAGAAAAATCATCCACACGGCGGCAAACAGAATGCCGAAACGATTCCGTCGCGGCATCGCGGCGGAATCGATTGGGCGAGTGGTCTCCGACAACTACACACGCTCCGTATCTTGTTGGAACCGCCAGATCGCTCCGGCAGCGAAGACGGCGAACCACACCAGAATATTGACGATCCACGTCCAGTGGACGCTATTGCCGGTCAGCGGCGCGTGCGCCAGCGCGTTGATGCCGAACATCGGAGTGAATTGAGCGATGGTCGCCCACACCGAACCATCCTGGAGCGGAACAAACAGACCGCCGCCGAATGCCAGCAGTGCGAGCCCGGGACCGAGCAGTTGCATGACGTTCTCACTCGGCAGCAGGTATCCCATGAACAGGCCGAAGGCCGCGAAGATCGACGATCCGAGCCAAGCGATCAATGCCGTTGTGAACCACAATGATCCGTCCATCTGAGCAGAGGTGAACGAGCCGACAACATAGACAACGAGGATCGACGCGAGACCGAGCAGCATGGCCATGATCAATTTGACGGCGATGTAGGCGACCGGAGTCAACGGTGTCAGCCGAAGTTGCCTGCTCCACCCGGATGCTCGCTCGATCGACACCATCGCGCCGCCGCTGGTGGTTGCGAGCATCGCGCCGTACAACGCCATGCTGATCATGATGTACGCCGCGACGTTGCCGTGCCCGATGTCATGAGCGTCGTCGCTTTGCCCCAACCCGAAGACCAGGTAGAAGACCACCGGCATGACAAGTGTGAAGAGCATCGTGCGCCGATTACGGGTCAGGCGACGCAGTTCCAAACGCAGCAAGGTCGTGTTGAACCCGCCCAGTGGTACGACGGTTCGTTCTGTTGCAGTGGTCATCACTTCTGTCCTTCGGAGTTGTTCGACGTGAGTGCGATGAAGGCGTCTTCGAGTCCGCGCGAGACGATTTCGAGATCGCGGGCCGCTGTGTTGTTCAGGAGGAACCGTGCGACGGCGTCGGTGTTGCCTGAGTGCACCGTCAGTGCCTCGCCGCGCAGTTCGACGGCATCCGAGTGCGGGATCGCGCGTAGAAGTTCGTCGGTCAGGCCAGGAACCCGCGCGTGCAGGGTTCGTCCGGACGCCATGGCTTTGACCTCGGCGGTGGTTCCGTCGGCCACGATAGTTCCTTGCCGGACCAGAATGATGCGGTCGGCGTAGACGTCTGCTTCTTCGAGGTAGTGCGTCGCAAACAGAACGGTGCGTCCTTGATCCGCGTCGGCTCGGATGGCCGACCAGAAGTCCCGGCGCCCTTCGACATCCATGCCGGTGGTCGGTTCGTCGAGGATGAGAAGTCTCGGGTCCGACAGGAGGGCCATCGCAAATCTCAGGCGCTGCTGTTGCCCGCCGGAGCACTTGCTGACGAGTCGGCCGGCGATGTCGAGGATTCCGGCGCGGCGCAGGACTTCGTCGACGGGGCGAGGGTGTGCGTACAGACTCGCCGTCAGTTGCACCGTCTCGGCAACTGTCAGTTCTTTGAGTAGTCCGCCGCTCTGCATGACCGCGGAGACCAGTCCGCGGGCTATCGCTGCGCGCGGCGCCATCCCGAAGACGCTCACGTCACCGGATGTCGGCTTCGACAGGCCGAGAATCAAGTCGATGGTGGTGGTTTTTCCGGCGCCGTTCGGGCCGAGAAACGCCACTATTTCACCGGGGCGAATACTCAGGTCGATGCCGTTGACTGCGCCCACATCGCCGAAGCGCTTGTGAAGTCCGGTCAATCGAATGGCGTCGTGTGCTCGTCCGTCAACGGGTGGATGCAGTGCCTGTGCTGAGGTCATACCTCGAATCTGCCGGTTTTCGGCAGGGGAGCCCTCGTCGATCCGTCATTCTTCGGCCATGACATTTGTCATTGGTTTGGCAGTCGCGGGTTTCGGTGGCTGCTGGCCGAGGCGGGCGAGTACCAGGCCGACGATAATCGCTGCGCCGCCGATGCCTTGGATGACGGTGATGGATTCGCCGACAAGTATCCAGGCTGCGATCACTGCGCACAGGACCTCGGTGAGGGCTACGAGCGACCCGATTGTGGGTCCCAACAACGTGATCGCGGCGATGCCGGTGAGATAGGCGATGACGGTACTGACGACGACCAGAATCACTATCGGCAGCCACACTCCCACAGAATGGCCTGCCACGACGGTGTTCGACGACGAGAATGCAAGGGGGAGTGCGCCGATCACTCCGAGTAGTCCGATGAGCACTGCGCTGACAGTCAGCCCGGACGCTGCGAGCACAACAGGGTGCAGATCGCCGTCGGCCCGTTCGGAAATTACGAAATACACTGCGAGACAGGCAGCTGCTGCCAGTCCCCAAGCGACGCCGACGGCACTGATCTCTGCCGAGCCGAAGACATCGATGACCACGGCCGCGCCTACCAGGGCGATCGCTGCTCCCAGAAGTGTCTGCACGCTCGGCCGTGCGCCCTTGGTGATCCACACCCATCCGATGACGATGATGGGGGCCAGGTACTCGAGAAGAAGCGCAACGCCGACCGAAAGATGTTGCACCGCATTGAAGAAACACAACTGCACTCCGGATATTGCGAACACTCCGTACAGTAATACCGTTCGCGTGTGGGCCGTCACTTGCCGCATACGACGCCACTGGGTTCCCAGTGCAATCACCATCATCACGAGTGCGCCGCCGGCAACGCGCGCGAACACCGCGCCTCCCGGCGACCAACCGGATTCGATGAGAGATTTGGCGAAGGGGCCGGAGACGCCGAAGGTCGCAGCGGACAGTAGAGCGAAGATCAAGCCGTTGCGAGAGTTCACGTCGTCACCCGTCAGGAGTAAAAGCGATTACGATGATGACACTAGGTTGACAATGCTCAGGAGTCAAAGTGAATTTTGCTGATGACACGGAATCGGCGCTCGTCTTCGCTGCGTCGTTGGTGAACACTGCTCGAGGAGGCGGCGAACTTCTGCCTGATCAGGAAGAACTGACTCGATTTCTCGATACGGACAAGTGGACCGGGCGACGCGACGGCACGCAGAGCGAACTCGATGCGGTGCGGACGCTACGTCCACGTCTGCGACAGTTCTGGGAAGTGACCGAAGTAGACGACGCCGTCGCGGTGGTGAACACGCTGCTGGCCGAATCGGGAGCGCAGCCGAGACTCGCCCGGCACGACGATCTCGGGTGGCATCTGCACGTCACGGCGGACGATGCGCCCCTCGTCGATCGGATGGCCGCCGAAGCGGCGATGGGTGTGCTCGATCTGATCCGCACTGGGGAGTTCTCGCGTCTGCAGTGGTGTACCGCTCCTGATTGTGACGCAGTATTCGTGGATCTGTCGCGCAATCGCTCGAAGCGATACTGCGACACCGGAAACTGTGGGAACAGGGCTAATGTCGCGGCATATCGTGCGCGAAAATCCGTTGGCTGACAGGTATATCCGGACAACCGTGCTAATCGAATCTGAAGGGATCGACGATGCATACAGCGGGAATTATCGGAGGCGGTATCGGAGGCTTGGCAACGGCGCTGGCGCTTGCGAATGCGGGCTGGTCGGTCACGGTGTTCGAGCAAACGCCGGTTCTTGCCGAGGTTGGCGCCGGAATCACGTTGTGGCCGAACGCACTTGCCGCACTCGATCACCTTGGAGTGGGCGATGAGATCCGGAGCAGAGCCGCCCCAGGTTGGGTGGGCGGAATACGCAATCGCCAGGGTCGGTGGTTGATGCGGACGAGTGAGGAGAGATTCCGTGCGCTGCACGGCAGTTTTGTCGCCATGCACCGCGGCGATCTGGTCGATGTTCTCCGCACAGCGCTTCCGGAACCGGTGACCTTACGGCTCGGCGGTGCAGTCACAGGGATCGATGTGGGTGGAGCGATTCGTTGTGGTGATCGCCTCGAAGAGTTCGATCTGATCGTCGGCGCCGACGGAATCGACAGCCTGACGCGGCGAACGATGTTCCCTGAGTATCCGGTGCCGCAGTCGCTGGGGGTTCGCGCGTGGAGGTGGATCGTTGATGACTTCGGCAGTGTTGACGTGGGTGGGATCCTCGGCGCAGGAGGAGAATTCGGCATCGTTCCGCTGGGGAACGGGCGGTTGTACGTCTTTGCTGCAGCACGGCTGTCCAAGGGCGCCCCGGACCCGTCGTTGGATGATTTTCTTCACTGGCCGTCACCTGTCCCCGAGCTCATCTCTGCAGTTGTGCCGGAGCGGATTCTTCGCCACGACATCAGAGATCTTCCAGCGCTACCGTCCTTTGTTCGAGACAGCGTTGTGCTCGTGGGTGATGCCGCGCACGCGATGGGGCCGCATCTCGGTCAGGGTGCATGCCAGGCTCTCGAGGATGCTGTCGCGCTCAGTGCTCATGCTCATGACTTGGCGACCTACGACTATCTGCGCACCAAGAGAACGCATCGCCTTCAAAAGCGTTCGCGTCAATCCGCCCGAACAATCCTCACTCGCGGCGTCGGCGCTACGCTCGCTCGCGACCTGGTACTGCGAGCTCTTCCCACCGAGGTGTTTCTTCGCGGTCTGGGATCGAACTTCAGCACTCGACACATGATGTAAAACACCATTGTCGGACCCCAGCTGTGCCCTTTGCTCATGCCGCAGCTGATGAACTGCCCGGATCCTGCGTGGTCGCAGACGGGGCTTTGTGCGGTGACGGATCGTCCCCGTAGGTGTACTCCGTGTTGGTTTGGCCGTTCGCCTTCTGGATGGTCAGTGGCTTGGCGAATTCTCGTGTCCGGACCGGCAATTAACCACCAAAGCGTTGTTGAGTGCCCGGCGCAACGGCGTGGTTGAGGATGAGAAGTGCATGTGCGGGCTTTTTGTCGACGAGTAACCAGCGATGCCGAAGGTCGGCGTCATGCCGTATGAAGTCGCCCGCCTCGAGCTGCCACGAACCTTCGCCTTCGACCTCCACTTCAAGGCTTCCGCTGATCAGGTAGACCGCCGCGAGCCCGCTCGACTGGAACCATTCAGAGATGTGAACCTCGGGTTCGAGTCTGTACTCGGTAACTTCCAAACTCGTGTTGCGGTCGAACAACAACGCGTGGCCGATGGCCGCATCGGGCCTGCTCGACACCGGCACGGGGCTACCGCTTCCGGCGCGGACGATCGCTACTCGGCTCGGTGAGCCCAAGGGGCTGGGCATGAGCTCTCCGGGGGCGACGTTAAGGACTGTGGCAAGACGGTAGATCGTGACCATCGAGGGCATGCTCAACCCGCGCTCCACATGGCTCAGGAACGGTTGGCTGATGCCGGCGCTAGAGGCCAGTGCCCTCATCGAGAGCCCCGCGGCCTCTCGCCGAGTCCGCACCGCGGCACCGATCGCCACAGCCAACTCGGTCTCATCGTCGGTGGTCTGCGTCATTAACAACTCCGTAACACCCAGTATAGCTGCAGGAAATACTCATGGCCCATTTTGATAGTTGTCAGCTATCGCTTCGTCACTTCCACTTCAGTATGGAGTCTAAAGATGTCCGTTCACTCCACCGATCAACCCGTTAGTAGTGAGTCTCCATCGGAAGCCGGATCTTCGCGATTCACGATCGAGCAACGAGGCATCGACCATGTGCCGGCGAGTGAACGCCATGGCTCGGTGCGATCGGTGGCGCTGATGTGGAGCGGCGCGATGATGAACGTCACCGGCATCGTCTTCGGCGCCCTCCTCGTATTACTCGGTCTGAACCTCTGGCAAGCAGTCGCAGCGGTTCTGATCGGTAACGCGACATGGATCATCACCGGTTTGTGTTCGCTGCCCGGGCCGGCTGCCGGCACCACCACGTTCGCCGCGAGCCGCGCTCCCTTCGGGCGCAACGGAAATCGACCGATTGCATTCTGCAACTGGATAATGCAGATCGGTTACGAGTCACTCGATCTGGTGTTGATGTTTCTGGCTACGTCGGTTCTCCTCGGTCAGGCCGGGATCGATTTGGGCACTCCGCTCGAGGTCGTCGTCATCTTGGGCTTGGCGGTTACGCAGAGCATTCTGCCTATCTTCGGCCTGTCGGTGATCATGAAGGCGATTCGAATCCTGTTGATCCCGTTCACTGTGCTGTTCGCGGTGCTGGTTGTGCTCGTGTTCGACTCCGTGGATGTCCAGACGGGCACGGCCTCCGGTGGCACCGCCTTGTTCTTCGCCGGTGTCGCGGTGGCGGCGTCAGGAAGCGGTCTGGGATGGACACCGAACGCCGCCGACTATGCCCGATATCTGCCCGAGTCAACCAGTCGCGTTCGCCTGGTGGTGGGCACCGCGATCGGAGGCGCTCTGCCGCAAACCCTGCTGATGCTGCTGGGTGCGGCCGTCGCCACTGCAGTCCCAGACGCCGTCGATCCCATCAGCGGACTACCGTCGGCTCTGCCGTCGTGGTTCCTGACTCCCTATCTTCTTGTGGTCCTGCTACAGCTCACCGCGCTCAATGCGATCAACCTCTATTCCTCGGGAATGACACTGCAGGCGATGGGTATTCGAATCAGTCGTTGGCAAGCCGTCGTCGTCGATGCCGTTGTCTGCGCGATCGTCGCGATCGTCGTGACGTTCTCCGGCGACTTCAACACATTGCTTGGGAACTTCCTGCTCTTCATGATCGTCTGGTTCGCACCGTGGGCGGCGATCATGGTCGTCGACTATTTCCTGCGCTCGGGCCGGTACGACATAGCGTCACTATCCGATGACGGCGGCCGGTATCGCCGGGTTCTCGGCTTCAATCCGGCCGGCGTCACTGCCCAGGTCGCCGGCATGATCGCGGCATTGCTCTGCATCAACACCACGGTCTTCACCGGCCCCATCTCCAAGGCATTCGACGGCGCCGACCTCAGTGTGCCAGCCGGCCTGGTGGTCGGGGCGCTGACCTACTGGGCGCTGGCACGCACATCAACCCGTAACGAGAGCACAGTCACCGAAAGGCTCAGCGCATGAACACCATTCCCCTCGTCGATCTCGAACAGTGGCGCACCGGATCCTCCTTGCAGCGTGCGAAGCTGAGCGAACGTGTCGACCAGGCCCTGCAAGGGTCCGGATTCCTGTTGATCTCGGGCCATGGAATCGATCCTGAACTCCGCGCGCAGATTCGGGCCGCCGGATCGGCGTTCTTCACCAGCGGCCCGGCGACCAAACATCGATACCGGACCCACGTCGGTGGGCGGGGGTGGATCCCCTCGGGTGCCGAAGCCAACGCTTTCGTCGAAGAGACTCCGGGTCCAGCCGACCTCAAGGAGACCTACACGAACGGCTGGGACGACTACTCCACCGGTGACCCCGTGGTCGATAACGAATGGTTCGCGCCCAATGTCTGGCCGACCGAAGTGCCGGAGTTCGAGCGGCTGTGTGCGACGTACACCGAGCAGATGCGTTCCCTGGCAGCAGAATTGCTGACCGTCTTCGCTTCGGCACTGAATCTCGATCCCGACTGGTTCACCTCTCGGACCGACCGCGCACCACATTCGTTCAACCTCAATCGATACCCGGCGATGGCCGAGACCGGGATTGCAATCGACGGCCAATACCGGATCGCGCCGCATACCGATTTCGGGGTCATCACCATACTCGACCGTCAAGCAGGCTACGGCGGGCTCCAGGTCGATACCGGTGACGGCAGCTGGGTGAATGCACCGTTCGTCGATGATGCCTTCACCATCAACATCGGTGATCTGATGGCTCGTTGGACGGGCGATCGGTGGCGCTCGACCAGGCACCGGGTATTGCCTCCGTCCGCGCACGACCCCAACGAGGAGTTGATCTCGTTGATCTTCTTCTTCGAAGCCAATCACGATGCGGTGATCGAGTCTTTCGGTCCGCCGATCGGACGAGCGCACGCCTACCAGCCCGTCACGACTGCGGACTACCTTCGCGCCCGGTATTCCGCGATCACCATCTGACGAACGCCCAGACCACCCAACACGCGAGGACGACATCCATCATGGCATTTGCCCGCAACGCCGGAACCGACTTCCAGGTCCCGATCATCGATATCTCGACGTTCACAGGCGGGGCGGATATCGATCGGCAATCAATCGCCCGCCAGGTCGATCTGGCTGCATCCACCGTCGGATTCATGCAGGTGGTCGGGCATGGCATCCAACCGAAAGTGCTCGATCGGTTCACCGCGGCCACCGACGAATTCTTCGCGTTGCCGGAGTCCACCAAACGCAAATACTCCACACCGCCGCACATCAACCGCGGGTACACCCCACCGAGAGCCGAGGCGTTGGCAAACTCTCTCGGGATCATCACCGCCGCAGATCTTTTCGAGGCGTTCAACATCGGCGTCGACCCTGCCGACCACGCCTCACCGGACCTCGATCCCGTCGACTACGCGCCCACCATCTTCCCCAGCGAGACAACCGACTTCGAATCTGCCGTTACCGCTTGGTTCGGCGAGGCCCGACGCGTGGCGCACACCATGGCCGACATCTTCGCCCTGGCTCTGCATCTACCGATCGACTACTTTCGGCAGTTCACCACGCACTCTCTGGATGTACTGCGTATCAACAACTATCAACTGCCCCACCCCGACGTCACCTTGGAGTCCGAGCAGATGGGCATGGGAGCGCACACCGACTACGGTATCGTGACGGTCTTGTGGGCAGATCAGGTGCCAGGACTGGAAATACTTGACAGTCAGCGGGTTTGGCACCCCGTACAGCCCGCCGACGGGGCACTGTTGGTCAACCTGGGCGATGCGCTGGCCCGCTGGACCAACGATCGCTGGATCTCCACCATGCACCGGGTAGCGCCGCCACGCGTCGACGGCCGGCTCGTGCCGCGACGCTCGGCGGCCTTCTTCCACGACGGCAACCCCGAGACGGTCATCGCGTGCCTGCCGGGTTGCACCGGTCCCGGCAATCCACCGCGATATGAGCCGGTGACGGTCAAAGAGCACATAACCGCCAAGCTCCGCGGGTCCCGGGGGCGGGAACCGAATCCCCATGCGATCCGGGAGGCCGCTCGCCTCACTGGCAGTACATCATGAGTAGCACATTCACCGTTGCCACCCTTCCGAAGATCGAATTGCACTGTCACCTCGAAGCCGCCCTGCCGATCAGCCTCGTCTACCTTCTTGCGCAGCGGAACTCACTGAACCACTTGCTTGCGCCGGCGCTGGGTGCCTACCAGAGCGTCGCCGACATCGACGACTACCTGAAGGGCTACGACGCCACCGCCCATCTCCTGCGCACAGCAGGCGACTTTGCCGAAGCCGTCGACACGTACTTGCATTCGGTGGCTCAGCAGGCCGTCCGATACGTCGAAATCTTCTGGAGCCCCATGGTCCATCTCGACGACGCGGTGCCCTACCGCACCCAACTCGCCGGCATCATCGACGGCATCGAACACTCCACCTCCGGCGTCAACTGTCGCCTGATCCCGGCCATCGACCGCTCCCGCTCACCCGCCGAAGCCGCCCAAGTGGTCGATTACATCATTGAGTGCAACAACGACCTCGTGGTCGGAGTCGGCCTGGACTACGATGAAACCCTGGGCCCCGCAGATACTTTCATCGAGCCATTCGCTCGCATACGACGCGCAGGACTACGCGCCACAAGTCATGCCGGCGAAACCGCCGGGTCCGACAGCATCCTGGACAGCATCGACCTGCTTGGCTGCAGCCGCATCGACCACGGATACGCAATACTGAGCAACGACGACGACCTACAGCGATGCCTCGATGCCGGTGTCACTTTCACCGTCAGCACTCGCGCGGCCGAACTCTTGAAGACCTGGGGTCTCGAGGTCGCGGGCGCTCCAGCAGACATGTGGCGCCGTGGACTCCGCATCTCACCGGCCACCGACGCGCCCGCACACTTCGGAACAACACTCACCTCCGAGCACTCCATGCTCGAGGCCGCCGGATTGACGGTCGCCGACCTTCACGACATCCAGTTGGCATCGGTCGCCGGTACCTTCCTTGACGAGACCGACCGCCGTACCCTGACTGCCGAACTCAGGACCTGATCCGAGTACGTCGACACGGGACCGTCTGTAACTGGACCGATGCGCACAGCACTAACCGGCGCCGACGCTACGGTCGTGTCGGACCCCGGTTGTACCCTTCGCGCATGCCCACCGCTGATGAACTGCTCGGAGCCTCCGTAGTCGCCGATCTTGCCCTGTGCCTTGAACAAGCGTCGGGACGCACGCGATTGGCCGCTGTTCGCGAGAGCTCATCCGGCTTTGACGGCCTCAGTCTCGGTGAGCGCACTCGTGTGGTGCGAGACGCGATGATGTCCGACCTAGCCGAGGAGTTTCCGCGCTTTGCCGAGGTAATCCGGCTGGCGTTGCGCGACGAGGCCTTTGCGGGCTGGATGATCTGGCCGGTCACGGAAGCTGTTGCAGTGATCGCCACGCGCAGTGGCCGAAATACAGATTTCGACGACGGTATGGCGCTACTCGCCGAACTGACCTCGCGTCTGACGAGCGAATTTGCGATCCGGACCTTTCTCGACGCGAATCCCGCGCGAGCGCTGGAGATCGCTCTCGGATGGACCGATCACCAGGACGAGCATGTTCGACGCCTCGCCAGTGAGGGCACCCGGATGCGTCTGCCCTGGGGTAGGCGGGTGAAGGCGTTGACGGAGCACCCGGAGTCCACGGTCTCGATTCTCGACGCGCTGTACCGCGACGACTCGGAATACGTGCGGAGATCTGTCGCCAATCATCTCAACGACCTCAGTCGCGCGGACGCTGCAATGGCGGTATCGATC
Organism: Rhodococcus sp. MS16; assembly: GCF_013277795.1. Taxonomy (NCBI): domain Bacteria; kingdom Bacillati; phylum Actinomycetota; class Actinomycetes; order Mycobacteriales; family Nocardiaceae; genus Rhodococcus; species Rhodococcus sp. MS16. Next base: position 274,037 of record NZ_VBTM01000003.1, on the reverse strand, counting down.
GCCAAGCGTTGGCTCGGTGATCCCGACGCGGCTACGCCCAAAGTGGTTCGCCATGCACTGCGCAGCCTGGTGAAAGCCGGCGACGTCGATGCGTTGGCTCTGCTGGGCTTTGCGGCACCCACGGATATCGTGATCTCGGACTTTGTGATCGATCGCGACGCTGTCGATCTGGGCGGAGACATCGCATTCGGTTTTGCGGTGAGTAACAACGGCGGTGAGTCCGTGACTGTGGCAATCGACTACATAGTCCATCACGTCAAGGCCAACGGACTCACCAGTCCGAAGGTGTTCAAGCTGACCACGCGCTCTCTCGAGCCCGGTGCCAGCGCGAAGGTAGCCAAGCGGCATTCCTTCAAGCCGATCAGCACGCGGCGGTATTACGCCGGTACTCATTCCGTCGAGTTACAGATCAACGGAGTTACACAGGGTCTGAGATCTTTTCAGCTCCAAGTCGCTGCGGACGATAACTGACCGAGGGATAGCCGTCGTCGGGGTCGATCGTGACTTTTGCCCGGACTCGGTAGACCTGTTCGACCAGTTCCTCGGTCAGCACTTCGGTCGGTGTACCAGACGCAACCACCCGTCCGCGTTCGAGCACCACAAGACGGTCGCAGAACATCGCCGCCACGTTGAGGTCATGCAGCGCAATGTAACTGGTCACCGGAAGCGTCGACACCAGTGACAGGATGTCGAGTTGGTGTGAGATGTCGAGGTGGTTGGTCGGCTCGTCGAGCAGCAGCACGTCCGGTTGCTGAGCCAGTGCGCGGGCGATCTGCGCGCGTTGGCGTTCCCCGCCGGACAGCGTGTGCCACAAGCGTCGTCGCATCGACGTCATGCCGGTATCGGCGAGTGCCTGGTCTATTGCGTCGTCGTCGGCTTCCTCGCCGGAACCGAACAGTGTGCGGTGTGGAATGCGGCCGAGCCTCACGACGTCGAGCACGCTGATGTCGACCTCGGTGTGGGCGTGCTGATCGACCACCGCGATCTTCCGGGCAACGGTGCGTCGGCGAACGTTGCTGATGCTGGTGCCGCCCAGCGTGACATCGCCCGAGTCAGGAGACGTGACTCCAGCCAGGATGCTGATGAGTGAGGACTTCCCGGACCCGTTGGGGCCGAGGATCCCGATGGTGTCACCCGGTTGCGCGGCGACGCTCACCCGATCGAGGATCAGGTTCTTTCCGCGGTGCCACACGATGTCGTGTGCTGCGAGGCTCATGCGCTTCTCCTCATGCGGAACAGGATGACCGCAAATGCGGGGACGCCGATCAAGGCCGTCACAACACCGACCGGAATCTCCTGGGGCGCAAACGCAGTACGCGCGATGGCATCCACCCACACCATGAAAATCGCACCGATCAGCGCCGTGGCAGGGAGTAAACGGCTGTGTCTCGAACCGACCAGAAACCGGGCCGCATGCGGAAGCACCAGTCCCACAAAACCTATCGCCCCGGCAGCGCTGACCAATGCGGCCGTGATCAGCGCGGTGATGGTGAGAAGGAGCAGCCGAACGCGCTGCACCGGGATTCCGAGCGTCGCGGCGGCGTTGTTGCCGAAAGTGAAGGCGTCCAACGCCGGTGCCTGGGCGAGACACACAAGGATTCCGGCGGCTACCACTGCGCCACACAGAACTACGTCCGTCCAGCCGGCACCGGCCAACGAACCGAGAAGCCAGAACAAGACGCCTCGGGTCTGCTCGGCGTCGGCGGAGGAAATGACGATGAACGACGTGAGTGCCGAGAACAATTGTGTGCCTGCAACACCTGCCAAGACCACGCGGGACGTGCCACCGCCTGCGCCCGCAGCAAGCAGCATCACCAGGCCGAACGAGACGACGGCCCCGGCAAATGCACCGGCGGACAGCGAGATAACGCCGCCGCCGATGCCGAGCACCGCGATCATCACCGCACCGGTCGAAGCCCCGGACGAAATTCCGAGAACAAAAGGATCGGCCAGTGGATTACGGAGCAGCGACTGCATGATGACGCCGCACAATGCGAGCCCAGCACCGCACACTGCAGCCAAGAGTGTTCGGGGAAGCCGCAATTCCCAGACTATGCCGTCCTTGATTCGGCTGACGCCGGACGATCCGACACCCCAATGCTCGAGCACTACGGCGTAGACGTCGCGAACCGACAGATTAGCCGGGCCGATCGTGATCGCCAGCGCAACCGAGAACGCGAGCACGGCCAGACCGATCACGAACAGCAATCCCAGCGTTGACCGGGATTCGAGACGCGCAGTGCGCGTGCTCAATTGGCCAAGCCCCAGTCACGCAGCGCGGTAGCGGTCTTCTCGACACCGTCGATCGTGCGGATCGAGGGGTTGAGATCGGCGCCGTTCACAACGATGTACTTCTTGTCCTGCACAGCTTGCAGACGGGAGGTGACAGGGTTGGATTCGAGGAAGGCGATCTTGCTGGCCAGAGCGTCACCGTCGATACTGCGCCGGCTCAGGTCCGCGAGCACCAAGGCCGTTGGGTTGCGATCGAGGATGGTTTCCCAACTGACCTGGGGCCATTCGTCCGTCGTATCGGCAAAGATGTTCTCCGCGCCAACAGATTCCGTGATAATTCCGGACGAGCCACAGCAACCAGCCATGTACGGAGTCATGGTGTCGGCAAACCAGAATGCGAGTGAGACCCCGGACGCGTCGACGGAATCGGACGCTTTCGCGAATCGATCCTGTAGTTCGGCGACAAACTGTTCGCCTCGATCACGCACGTCGAAAATTGCTGCCAAGTCCCGGATTTCCTGGTAGACAGTCTCGATCTTCAACGGTTCGGTGCGAGCGCCGTCCGCATTCGACGCCGAGGACACCTTGCCGTCGCAGCCGTTGTCGGTGGGCGAGAGGTACGTCGGCACGCCGAGCGCGGCGAACTGATCTCGGCTCGCGACGCCGCCCTCGGCAATCGTGGAGGCAAACGAGGCCGACACGAAATCGGGCTCCGTGTCGAGGACAACCTCGAACGACGGTTTGTTGTCGGCAAGGCGCGGGACTCGATTGTTGTCGGCTACGAGGTTCTCGCGAACGGGATCGGTCCACGTCGCGGTGCCGACCATGCGGTCTGCGAGACCGAGGGACAGCAGAATCTCGGTGGAGCCTTGGTTGAGGGAAACCGCACGTGTCGGTGGTGCGTCGATCGTGACTTGTCGACCACAATTGTCGATGGTCAGGGGGTAGTTGGACGAGCTGGCGTCACTCGCGGTGACGGAGTCGTCGGAGGCGCCGCAGCCGGCCAGACCAAACGCGAGAGCCGAGGTGGCAACAACTGCTGATGTGAAGCGCATAAAACGCATGAAGAGGGAACTCCTTGCTCAGGGCTCGATCGCGGAGCCGAGAATTCGCCGTGCTCGATCAGCGAGTATCCGGACTTCGATCCCTCGAGAAGGTTCGTCACCGTTGCGCGTCAGCCCTGGACTTGCACCAGGTTCCCTCGCCGATCGTGGCCGCACGAACGGCCACGTCAACCATAACGAGGTGCTGGTTTCTCCTCGCAAACACAGGGGTGGAATTGACCTCGTCAGCACTCGAGGTATCGTGGCCGACATGCAGCGCGTCTATTTCTGGTTTAGCAGGCCGGCCCCGGGTGGGCCTGCCGGCGTAACCACGCGCTGACAACCTCCACCCAAGAGCCGGATTACAGACCGGCTCGCTGGAGTTCACTTCATCTCTGGGGTCGGCCTGAGAACAGGAAACCGAAACCCCATGACTGTCACCATCGACACCACAGCCACATCGGACAGCCTCGACGATCAGCGCACTGTCAGTATCAGTCCGCTGGTTTCGCCGGCGACCGTCCGAGCTCAGCACGCACCCGACGAGGTCGCGGCCGCAACCGTGCGGACCGGCCGTGCCGACACGATCAACATCCTCAACGGTGACGACGACCGTTTGATCGTTGTTGTCGGACCGTGCTCGGTACACGATCCGGAAGCTGCGATGGACTACGCCCGCCGGTTGGCTGCCAAGGCCGAAGAACTGCGGGACGACCTGCACATCGTCATGCGGGTCTACTTCGAAAAGCCGCGCACCACGCTGGGTTGGAAGGGCCTGCTCAACGATCCCCACCTCGACGGCACCTACGACGTGAACACCGGTCTTGGTATCGGCCGCAAGTTGCTGCTCGACGTGTCGAGCCTCGGTCTGCCCGTCGGCTGTGAGTTCCTCGACCCGATCATGCCGCAGTACATCGCGGACCTGGTCAGCTACGGTGCGATCGGTGCCCGGACCGCTGCGAGCCAGGTGCATCGCCAGCTGTGCAGCGCACTGTCCATGCCCGTCGGAATCAAGAACTCCACCGAAGGCGACGTGCAGGTAGCCGTCGACGGTACCCGCGCTGCGGCAGCGAGCCATGTGTTCCCCGGCACCGACCTCGACGGTCAGGCTGCCTTGATCCGTACGGCTGGTAACCCCGACTGCCACGTCATCCTGCGCGGTGGCAGCGACGGACCGAACTACGACGCCGAGACGGTCGCGGATACCCTTGCCCGCCTGCGTAAGTCGAACCTGCCCGAGCGCGTGGTCATCGACGCGAGCCACGGCAACAGCAGCAAGGATCACGAGCGTCAGGTCATCGTCCTCGACGACATCGCAGCTCGTCTCGCCGCCGGTGAGCAGGGAATCGCGGGTGTCATGTTGGAGAGCTTCATCGAGGCCGGTCGTCAGGACCTGACCTTGGGCAAGGCGGACGAACTCACCTACGGTCAGTCCATCACCGACGCATGCATCGACTGGTCCACAACGGCAGCGCAGTTGGACCGTCTGGCGCAGGCCGTTGCCAGCCGTAGGGGCTGACGCCCCCGTGCGCCTTTCTGGTAGCGCCAACTACCAAAAAGGCGCACAGGGCCGCTAGGCCAAAACTTCTCGCGTGGCCGTGACCAGGCGTTCCAGCCAGGCGTCTGTGCCGACGGCCTGACGCAGTGGCTCGTTGGGCAGTTCGATGCTGACCGGCAGTCCGGCAGGCAATGTCGACCAGATGTCGGCCAGGGCGATGCCGCCGGTGCCGGGCACCAGACGCTCTTCGCGGGCGTGACGGATCAGTTCTGCGTCATCGGTGGGAGCGGGGGTCGAACCGTCGCACATCTGGGCGTAGTGCAGCCACTCGCGCGGGATGGACGCAAGATCCTCCAGCGTTGTCGCCGAGCGGTCGGTGTGCAATGCGTCGACGAGAACGCTCCGAGCCGGACCATCTGCCGCCGAGACGATCTCGATGGCAGCGCGCGCATCGGGCACCGCAGTCCACGGCATGAATTCGAGCGAGGCGACGATGCCGTAGTTCGCGCACAGTTCCGCGAGGCGGGCATAGGAGTCCGTGAGCCGAGCGCGGTCGCGGTCGTCGCCGCCCACCAGAACGGCCTTGGCTCCGAGCTGTGCACCCGCTTCGAGAAGCGGAACATAGTCGGCGGGGTCGAAGTCGGCTGCAAGGCGGATGATTTCGAGGTCGAATACCTCAACGGGTGAATCATCCAGTCGACGCACCAGTTCGTCCAACGACTGCTTGTCCTCGTGCAGCGGGTAGGCCGTCGTACCTGGTGCCGCGGGCATCAGGCGGATGCCGATGGTGTCGAAGCCGTGTTTTTCCGCCAAGTCGACGTGCTGCATCGGTGCGGTATCGAGCACTGTGAGGGCTGCCAGTCCGAGTGAGAGTGTCATGCGTGCGCTCCAACTGTCTTGGCTCCGGCCAGTTCCCGACCTGCCAGGTAACCGAACGTCATAGCCGGGCCGAGGTTGATGCCGCCGGACGGGTAGTGCCCGCCCATCACGCTGGCCTGATCGACGCCGACGGCGAGCAATCCCTCGATGCGGCGGTCGTTGTCGTCGAGCACCTGCGACGACGAGTCGGTGACAAGCCCGGCGAAGGTACCGAAACTGCCCGGCACCACCTTCACCGCGTAGTACGGACCCTTCTGTAAGGGTGCGAGCGACGGGTTCGGCCAGGGGTTGGCGGTATCGCCGGATCCCCGGTTGAACGGCGTTGTGCCGCGACCGAACTCGGGGTCTTCACCGGCCACGGCCCCGACATTGAATGCCTCGATTGTCTTTTCCAACTGCGTCGGATCAACGCCGATCTTCTCCGCCAGTTCGCGAACAGTGTGACCCCGTGTCAGGTATCCCGAGCGCAGGTACGGCTGGATCGGGATCGGCAGGGGCTTGGCCATGCCCAGCGGGAGGTAGCGCACGTACTGCTGATCCGCGATCAACCATGAGCACACCTCGTCTCCCTCGGGAACCTGCTCGACCATCGCGAGGGTGTAGTCGTGGTAGCCGAGTGCTTCGTTGACAAAACGCTTGCCGTTCGCGAGAACTCCGATGACACCGGGCTTTCCGCGGTCGAGGATGTGCGGGAACACACCTTCCTTGCCGTTGCGGTAGCGAACGATGGAGACGGGGCAGTACGCGACGGGGGAGGCAAGAGTGCGGTCTAGGCGACCACCCACGGATTCGCCGAGGGTGATGCCGTCGCCGGTGGTTGTCTTCGGAGTGAGTGACCAGTGCTCGTTTCCGGTGGGGGTACGGGGGAACATTTCACGTCTGCGGTCGATGTCCTGGGCGAAGCCGCCGGTGGCCAGTACGACGCCGCGCGTGGCAGTTACCGAGTACGCACCATCCGGGCCTTCGAGGCGGACGCCGACAACGCGACCGTCGTCGTCAGTCTGCAGCGATGTTGCCGACGTTTTCACCCGAATCTCGACGCCGAGATCGAGCGCTGAGCGAAGCATCATGCCGACAAGCGCAGTGCCGTTGACGAGTTGCTGGCCACGACGCTTGGTGGCGAGATCGAACATGTGCTTTGTCACGCGAACACCACAGTGCACAAATGCTTTCGGCGATCGAGTCGAGTGCAAGAATGCCTGCAGGTCGGGGCCGGCCATGATGCCCATACCGAGGAATGACGTCTCGTACAACTGTCGACGTAGCAGCGCCGCGACGTCGGGTCCGAGCTTTCGCAAGCTCACCGGTTTCGGTCCGACGGAACGATGACCCGTGCCGGCTCCCGGTGTGTCGCCGTGAATGTCGGCGATCTTGGCTCCGGGAACAAACTTCAGCGCAGTCTTGCGTTCGAAGAACTCGACCATCTCCGGTGCACCGTCGAGGAGTGCATCCACCTTGGCGGCGTCGAAGTTGTCGCCGAGTCGGTTCTCCAGATATGCCCGCGGCGCCGAACGATCCTCGACAACCCCGTCGGCGATGGCAAACATGTTGCGCGGGGTCCACATCCACCCGCCTGACCAGGCCGTTGCGCCGCCGCAGGTGTCGGCCTTCTCGACAACGAGTACCGACGCGCCGCCATGTGCTGCGGCAATTGCTGTGGAAAGCCCGCCTGCGCCGGAGCCCACGACAACCACGTCGTAGGTGAGGGGGGTACTGCTACTCATTTCTGCTCCTTGGCAGTTGTTGCGAGGGTCGGTGTCGATGTCAGCTCGACAACCTTGCCCGTTCGTGACGATTCGTAGATTGCGGCGATGATGGCAAGTGACGCGCGGGCGTCTCGTCCGGTGACGGCGGGTTCGCGCCCGGTCAGGACGGCGTCGGCGAAGTCCTGAACCTGCAAGGTGTGGAAGTCAGTGAGTGCCGCATTGACCGCTCCCACATCGAGATTGGCGTCGATATCGGCGGAGTACCGCGACTGGAACTCCACTTCGCCCGGCACGGTCCAGATTTCGTTGACACCCTCGTGCCCTTCAGGGAACTCGAGGACGCTGGCGATGGCACCGGTGCGCCCGATCACCGAGACGCGGTTGCCCAGGTTGTGATTGGCACCGGTAGTCGCGGTGACGGTGGCGGTGCCGCCCGAGGCAAAGGAGATCACAGCTGACGCACTGTCCTCGGTCTCGATGTGCTCACCGTGGGTGTGGGTGCGGATGAAGCCGCTGACCGAGACAGCCTCGCCCATGAACCAGGCCAGCATGTCGATCTGGTGCACGGCCTGCGTCATGAGCACGCCACCGCCGTCGGTGTCCCAGCGTCCGCGCCACGCGTCGGCCGAGTAGTAACTCGATGGGCGGTGCAGGATCACCGACGCCTCGCCGAGCGTGGGCAGTCCGATCCGGCCGTCGTCGATGGCGTCCCGGATACGACGCACGGCCGGCCAGAAGCGGCGTTGGAAGAGGACGCCGAAGGTGATACCGGCGCGGTCGGCGGCCTCGATCATGCGGTCGGCGGCAGCAACATCGACCGCGATGGGCTTCTCGCACAACACATGTACACCCGCTTCGGCAGCGGCCACGACTACCTCTTCATGTACCGGGTGCGGCGTGCAAACGGTGCAGGCGTCGAGTCCGAGGGCGAGAAGTTGCTCCACTGAACTCACGGCTGCGGGAATGCCGTGCGCTGCCGCGAACTCCTGGGCGCGTCCGAGATCGGGATCGCAGCAGCCGATTACCTCGACGCCGGGGACTTGTTGCAGGGCTCGGGCATGGTTGCCGGCGATCTTGCCGCAGCCGACGATTCCGACTTTCAACGTCATCAGAAATGTTCCTCTGCTTCGACGTCCCGCGCCGCAGACTCGCCGCGGTCGAGACTGTTCAGTGCTTCGATGTCCTCGCCGGAGAGGGTCACGTCGAGTGCTGCCAGGTTCTCGGCCTGACGCGTCGGGTTCGCTGATCGCGCGACCGGAACCACACCCTGCGCGACGTGCCAAGCGAGGACCACTTGAGCTGGTGTGCAACCGATTCGACCGGCGATCTCCCCGACCACGGCGTTGTCGAGCACATCGCCGCGGCCGAGCGGGCTCCACGACTGCGTGAAGATTCCGAGTTCGTCGTTGGCGCGGCGCACCGGAATTCGCGCGAGCGACGGGTCCATCTGAATCTGGTTGACTGCCGGTGCCTCGCCGGTTTCGGCGACGACGCGGCGCAGGTGGTGCTCGAGGAAGTTCGACACACCCACGTACCGAACCAGTCCGGCGTCGCGGCAGGCCAGCATCGCCTCGAATGACGCAACGTAACGATCGATTCGCGGGAGCGGCCAGTGGATCAGGAACAGATCGAGTTGATCCAGTCCCAGTCGTTCCAGGCTCTGCTCGAGCGCTCCGCGGATGTCACCGGAAACCTGTTCGTTTCCACGAAGTTTGGTGGTGACAAACAGTTCTTCTCGCGGTAGAGCAGACTCCGCCAACGCTACGCCGACGGCGTCCTCGTTGCCGTAGATCGCGGCGGTGTCGATGAGGCGGTACCCGGCCTCGATTCCGGAGAGTACCGACTTCGTGGCGTCGGCACCGACCAGTGGCCAGGTTCCGAGTCCGATGGGTGGCAACGCAGTTGCCACCGGTGCGGCTGTGTGTGCGCTCATGCGTGAACCTCCTGACGGGCCGCAGCGGCGGCGGTGATGGCGACGGCAACGTCGGCTGCGGTCACGAGTGCGGCATGGATGGATCCGCCGTCACCGCTCGCGTCGCCGACGGTATGGACCCCGAGTCGTGGTGCCAGTGAACGTAGTTCGGCCAGAAGCTCCGAGCGCGGCTCGACACCCTGTGAGATCAGCAGCTCGCCGGGGGCGTCGACTTCGCTCAGTGCACCGCCTGTCGAGATCGTGACCCGATCGGCGTCGACTTTGGTGACGATCGAGCTCAGGTAGGTCGTGAGGTTCTCACTTGCGGCCAGGCGCGGCAGCAGCACGATCTTGCCGCGTCGGCCGACGTCGTGCGCGATGGTTTCCTGCGGCCCGATCATGACGACCTGGGTGCCCTTCTGGAGCAGATCGTCTGCGACGGCAGCAGCCTCGCGGTCGGCGCCGAAAATGGTGATTGCCTCGGGGACCGGATCTCCGGAAACCAGGAACTCGCGAACGTCACGGACGGTTCGGGTCTGCGCGCCGGGGAGGTCAGTCACGGGACCGTGCCCACCGGCAGCAAGGACGATCGCGTCGAAGTCACTGTTTGCGAGCAATGCTGCGTCAGCTCTGGTCGAGGTGTGGCACTGCACCCCGAGTTCGGCCAGTTCCGCGAGGTACCAGTCCACGATCCGCCCGTATTCGGGATATTCGTGCAGCTTCGATGCCAGAGCGAAGTCGCCACCGAGGCTGGGGCGTTCGTCGTACAGGTCGACGCGATGACCGGCAAGTGCCAGGTCGCGGGCAGCGGCCATTCCGGACGGACCGGCACCGATGACGGCGACGCGTACGGTGGCATCAGCCGGCTTCGTGGGCTGATCCAGTTCACGTCCGACCCACGGGTTGACGGAACAGGGAATGGGGCCGGCGGCCAGGCTGTCGATGCAGTAGTTGCAGGCGATGCAGGGGCGGTACCGGCCACCGTCGATAGCGCGATTCGGAAAGTCCGGGTCGGCGTGCAACGTACGGGCCATGCTGACGAAGTTCGCCTGGCCGGATTCGATGATCTGCGCGGCGATCTCCGGCGACGTGATGCGTCCGGCTACACCCACCGGGATGTCGAAGTCGCGCTGGTACTGCTCGGAGTACGGTGCGAGGAGTCCGCGGGACCATTCACCGGGCTGGATGATCCACTGTCCCGCTTCGTAGTTGCCGGCCGAGACGTCGAGGAAATCGAGTCGGTCAGTGTCGATGGCGTCGATGCGCGCGCGGGTTGTCTCGGCGTCGAGCCCGCCGTCAATGCCTTCGAAGGCTGAGAATCGAAGTCCCAGAGTGATTCCCGGAGCATGCTCGTGGACGGAGGCGATGACCTTGTTGACGAACAAGGTGGGGTCGGCCCACTCGTCGTCGCGGTGATTGTAAGCAGGGGAGAGGAACTGGTGGATCAGATACCCGTGGCCACCGTGCAGGGAGATGACGTCGACGCCCGCCTGCTGGCAGCGCGCTGCGGCTTCACCGAAACATTCGATGATGTGCTCGATGTCGTCGGCGTCGAGTTGTTCTGGCATCTCGCCGCCGACCACCAAACACGGAATCGGTGTCGGGGCAACAGGAACAAACCCGCTGACAGAACCTTGCGCCGTACGTCCACCGTGGTTGAGTTCGACTCCGACGAGGGCGCCGTGAGCGTGGATCGCGTCGGCCATCTTCTTGATACCGGGAATCCGTTCGTCGACGTCGACGCCCATCTGCCGGATGCGGCCTTTGCCGTCGGCGCGCACGTAGCTCGCCTCGGTGAAGATCAGTGCCGCACCACCTTCGGCGCGGCGAGCGAGATATGCGATGTACTCGTCCGTCATGGTGCCGTCGACTTCGCAGTAATTGCGTTCCATCGGAGCAGATACGAATCGGTTCCGAAGGCGGACGCTGCCCATGTCGAGGGGTTCGGCAAATGGTTGGGTTGCGTTCATCGGTGCTCCTGGAGCATTTTGCGAGAGTGAGTGTTCGACTGTGCTCATGCGCTGGCCATCTCGGAGATCATGTCGCTCAGGTGGGTGCGCATCCGATCCGTGTCAGCTTCGATGCCCGTCAGAAGTGTGAAGGTGTCAGAGGCTTGAGCCACCAGCATCTGGCCGCCGTCGAGCACCTGGCACCCGAGAGCGATTGCAGCGTCGAGTAATTCGGTGCGCATCGGCCGATAGACGATGTCCGCGACCCACAAGCCGGAGTGGAGCGCAGCGGGGTCGAACGGAGTTCCGGGATGGCCGACCATACCGATCGGAGACGCATTGACGACGCCGTCGCTTGTCGCCAGGTTATCGGCGATCTCACCAATCGCCAAAGCCGTTGTGCGCGTGTCAGGGAAAGCCGAGGCAACGCGTGAACATACATCGGCAGCGCGTTCTGAGTCGACGTCGGCGATGCGGAGATCCGTCGTACCGGCTGCCGCCAGCGCGTAGGCAACTGCCGAACCTGCCCCGCCGGCGCCGGCGAGGACCACTCGATCCAAGGTGGCGTCAGGTAGCCCGCGTTGAAGTGCGGTGAGGAATCCACTGTGATCGGTGTTGTGGCCGATCAGACGGCCGTTGTCGACCACAACCGTGTTGACGGCGCCGAGCAGTCGGGCGTTGTCGGACAGTTCGTCGAGGGCGTCCACGACAACTTGCTTGCACGGGTGCGTGATGTTCAGCCCGGTGAAACCACCGGTGACGGCGGCGCGAACCAACTCGCCGGTCTTCTCGACCGAGACGTTCCTTGCCTCGAGGTCGATCAGTTCGTAGCTGTAGGCGGCGAGACCGAGTGCTGCCGCTTCGTGGGAGTGCAGCGCCGGCGAGAGTGAGGTGGTGATTCCCGCGCCGACAAGGCCGATCCGGTGACGGGTGGATTCGGTAGGCATGACATTTCTCCTGCATAAGTGGGGACGGCCCCTCGCGGCGCGAAGTCAGCGCGAGGGGCCGGTCCGGTCAAGCGTTGTTGCTGGTGAGCTCTGGGTCTTGCTTCGTGAGCGTGACTGATTTCGGTTCGCCGAGTTCTGCGGTCGGCGTCCGATAGGTTTCCGGACCGCACATCGCGGCGATGGCGGAGACGACCGCAAAGCCGAGGCACATCCACGCGACCGGTGTCCAGTTGCTCTTGTCGCCTGCGGAAATCGCCTGGGCGATTGCCGGTGTGAAGCCGGCGACGAGAAGTCCGAGCATGAGGCTCACGGCCATACCGGTGTAGCGAACCTTGGCGGGGAACTGCTCCGGGAAGTACGCCGGGTAGGTGCCATTGGGCATCGCGTAGAAGATGCCGATCATGACGATTCCCGAAGCGAAAACCATGGGAACGCTTTGGGTTCCGATCGAGTGGAAGAAAACGAAGACCATCAGGCCGGCGCCGATTGCGCCGATGACGAAGATGGGCTTGCGGCCGTAGCGATCGGACAGAATGCCGAACAGCGGCTGGGTAAGTACGGCAACGAAGTTGGCCGTGGCAATTGCCCAGAGCATCGTCGAGCGTTCGAAGCCGGATTCGACGGCGTAGGCCAGGGCAAAGACGTTGACGATGGTGTTGATCATCGCGAAGGTCGAACTCATGCTGATGCGAATCACGGTGCGCCAGTGCGAGCGGAACATCTCGACGACGGGAATTCCTGCCGTGTTGTCCTGTTCCTTGAGCTCTTCGAATACCTCAGGCTCGTCGAGTGCGCGTCGCAGCCAGAGTGCAACGACGGTCACGATGATGCTGAGCCAGAAGGGAACTCGCCAGCCCCAGGAGTAAAGGTCTTCGTCGGGCAGGCTTGCTACCGGGATGAATACCAGGCTCGAGATGACGATGCCGAACATGATGCCGCTCATGGTGAACGACGTGAAGAACGAACGGCGGTGATCCGGTGAGTGTTCGAGTGTCAGTGCCGAGGAGCCGGGTGATTCTCCACCCGCAGACAGGCCTTGGAGGAGGCGAAGTAAGACGAGGATGATCGGCGCTGCAATGCCGATCTGCTCGTACGTCGGCAGGCAGCCGACGACGACGGTCGCGACTCCCATGAGCAGAAGGCACGCGAGGAGTGCGTTCTTGCGACCGTAGCGGTCACCGAGGTGTCCCCACAGCACTGCGCCGAGCGGGCGGGCGACGTAGGCCACGCCCAGGGTGCTGATGGAGAGCAGCGTGGCGGTGGAGCCTCCGCCGGGAAAGAAGATCGTGGGAAACACCAGTGCGGCGGCGGAGCCGTAGATGAAGAAGTCGTAGTACTCGAGGGTGCTTCCGAGGAAGCCCGACACTGCGGCACGCCGAGCGTTGGAGTTCGGCTTTTCGTCGGTCCCGGTCGTGGAAACTGCGGGGGTAGGCGGAGGCGCCATGGGTAGTCCTTTCGTCCCGATTGGCCGACGGTGGTGGCACGTGTCGTGATGCGTCACGCTGCGGTGACGTCCCTCACCTTTCGGCGGCTGAGACGACCTTGCCATGAAGGACTATGGCGCGTCCAACACTAAATGAGTCTCAGATAATGTCGAATTACGTCTCAATCTCGGGAGTGGGGAGGATTTCCTCCGAGGTTGCGAGTGCAACTGCGAGCGCGTCGGTCATGTGACGCGGTGACCAGGCGATTCCGTGGTTCATGTACGTCGGTTCGCCGGTGAGGGGAACGAAGACGCTGCCGGGAGGGGTAATGCCGGCCATGCCAGACGGCATCAAGGCGACGCCGACTCCCGCCGCAACGAGCATCAGGATCATGTAGGGGTCGGTGATTTCCTGGACCACGCGCGGGCGGAAGTTCGCATTCATGCAGGCCCGCATTGCCGTCTCCTGCAGGGCGGAACCGGCCGACATGGGTGTGGTGACAAATCCGTCGTCGGCCAATTCGCGTAGGTCGATTTCGCTCTCGGCGGCCAACCGGTGATCGATCGGCAGTACGACGCCAAAGGCTTCGCGGCGAATCAGGCGGGTGGACAACGGCGCCGCCGCCACCGGCAACCCGACAAACGCCAGGTCCAATGCGCCGCTCTCGAGTTGTGTCACGGCGTCTCGGGTCATGATGCGGCCCAGGAGGGTCAATTCGACCTCGGGGTACCGCTGGCGCAATGCGCGCGTCAACGGCGGCAACGCCTGGTGGTTGAGCACGCCGGTGAATCCGATCGCGACACGGCCGTACACGCCGCCGGTGGACGCGCGGGTGGCTTGACGGGCGGTTTCCATGTTCTCGAGAACGCGATAGGCGTGTGGCAGAAAAGCGTGCCCACCGGAGGTGAGCGCGACGGTACGAGTACTGCGCTCGAACAGTTGCACGCCGATGTTCTTCTCGAGCTTGCGAATCATCTGGCTCAGAGGCGACTGAGCCATTTGCAGCCGTGACGCCGCGCGGCCGAAATGTAGCTCTTCCGCGACCGCGACAAACGCGTGCAACCAGCGAATTTCCATCGATGTGTCCTTCGTTGATGTCGACTGTTGATTTTGACGACTCTGCCCGACGTCATATATTCGAAATCGTACACAGTGTGACGCAGATTATATCTATTTGTATCTTAAATTAAGCGCTGAGCGCACATGATCTCCGGGAGATGAGACTGATGCAGAGCTATCCAGAAGGTGCAGTTGCGCTGATTACCGGCGGTGCCAGCGGAATTGGTGCCGCATGTTCGAAACTATTGTCCGACAACGGTGTTCGGACAATTACCGCTGACATCGCGGAGGGAGCCGACGAACGTCTCGACGTGACCGATCCGGCTGCAGTTGGCGAGTTGCGTGCGCGCATCGGCAAGGTCGACATCTTGATCAACAGTGCCGGCATCGTGGGTCCGTCGGCGCCGCTGGTCGATGTCTCGCTCGCCGACTGGCAGCGCACATTCCGAATCAACGTGGAAGGAACCTTCCTCATGTGCCGCGCCTTTGTGCCCGGCATGGCCGCATCAGGTTGGGGGCGCATTGTGAATCTGGCGAGCATTGCCGCAAAAGACGGTAATCCCAACCAGAGTGCGTACTCCGCGTCGAAAGCTGCCGTCATTGCTCTGACAAAGTCACTGGGCAAGGAGATCGCGACAACCGGAGTCCTGGTCAACGCCGTGGCTCCGGCCGCCGTCGAAAGTCCGATGAACGCGGGCACCGACCCCGCAATTCTCGCTCGGTCGCAGAGTCTGACGCCGATGTCGCGGATGGGGAAGTCGGACGAAATTGCCGAGCTGATCGGCTGGTTGTCCTCGACGGCGGTGAGTTACTCGACCGGTGCGGTGTACGACGCCAGCGGAGGTCGTGCAACGTACTAGTGTCCAGGTGGAGATGACCGGGCACCAAGGCGAGGGGGACGTCGATGGCGGGTGAACGTCTGTGGCCTGTTGCAGATCGCGCGACGCGTGTGTTCTGGCGTGTAGTCGGCCGCAAAATCGACCTGTCCGAAGATACGTGGTTGCAAGCGCCGACAGCGGTGCGCGGTCCGGTGGAAGACAGTTGGATTCACGCCGAAGCGTTGCGTATCGGTGGCACGGTTGGTGTGGGGGCAGCGGTCGAGGGTCTCCTACCACGCATGGATGCATTGGCGGGGCCGGATTTTGATCCGTCGCGGTTGACGCCGTCCATCCGTGATTTCTACGAGCGAACCTCGACGTGGCGAATGCAGGCGTGGACACAATGGGCGCCGGGATTTGCGCCGTGGGGGTCGCTGGTCGAGCGGTTCTACGGTCGGCGCGTGCAGCAACTTGCGCTGCCCGTAAACCCGATGTCAGTTGCGTATGGTGTCGACAGTTCGATTACACGCGTAGCGGATGCCGACGGCAGGCATGCGGGTTCGGCCTGGCTGCGGACACTGCGAAAGTCAGGTGACTATCTCTTCAGTGGGTACTACCGAATCACGTTTCTGCCGAACAGTTCTCAACCCTGTGTCCATGTCTCGTTCCCGCTGGAGTCTGGGAATGTTCAGGTGTTCCTGCACCCCGAAGTCTGCGACGACGGTTCCCTGCTACTCACCTCGGGGCAAGGAGAATTCGGGGACATAGGGGCATACGTCACTGTCGTGGAGAATGGAAAGGTCTATGCGGCAAGGATTCCGATCCATGAGCGATTCCACGTGTTCGAAGACTCGGAAGGTGTTCTGCGAACCGATCACGAATTGCGTCTGTGGCGCGCCCGGGCCATGGCGTTGCATTATCGGATGGATCCTCGATAGGCGGTGGGGGAGTAGGGTGCCATCTCTCGTTTGATCAATACTCCTGGCTACAAGCAATATTCGGCCGAATGTGCCCGAAATATCCCTTGAATCGAAAAGGTGTTCGAGTATACTTGAGTCAAGGGTGGGGAGGCTCTGATGACTACGGTGAACGATTTTGTTTCGGTGGGGGATGTTGTCGCTGGTTCCGCGACGGGGGTGCGGGGCAGGTTGTGGCGGTTGCGTCCGGCTGAGGTTCGGGACGTTGCCGTTAGTGTGTCTGCGGAAATTCTTCGGTTGGAAGCGATTCGGGTTGCCGCAGTAGATGCGTTGGCGCTCAATCCGGATGAGCAGGTGCTGTGTTATCGAGGTTTGGGTCGGTGGTTGGCGGCGAATACGATGTTGCAGAATGCGGCCGGTAACAAGATCGCCGCCCTCGGTGCCGCACTGCGGGCATTCCCGGACATTACTGCCCAATTCGAGGCCGGTGACCTTTCGCTCGACCATGCGGCAATGATCGCCGCGTTCTGCGAATCCCCACCAAAAGGAATGCCCGACAGGGCGTTACCGTCCTGTATGAAGACTCTTCTCGCTGCGGCATCCGGCGTGGAGGCGACCACCATCAAACTCCGCTATGCGATTGCAGTTCTGGAGCGGATATTCGAATCCGACGACACCCCGCCCGGTGAGGACGACGATCTCAACGTCTTGCGGATTTCGCCGACGTTGAACGGTCGGGTCGCGATCAAGGGCGATTTCGACGCGTTGACCGGTGAAATGTTGTTATCGGCTCTCTCGGGTTTGTCGATGCCGAAACCGGCTGCCGACGGAACCCCGGATCAGCGATCGGCAGCCAAACGCACCGCCGACGCCTTCACCGAACTGATCCGCCGCTACCTCGACAACGCCATGACCGGTATCGACGGCGGTCAGCGTCCGCACGTGAACGTGCACATCACTGCGAAAGATCTTGCCGAGCATCGCGAATGCGCGACCATGCGCAGCAATACCGCATCGGATGATGGCGAGTTCTACGGCAGTGCCTTCGATGACGATGAGCCTGATGTCGAGGATCTCGATGTGGGATACATGCCGTGGATGGGACCACTCAGTGTGAGCCTGACCCGGATGCTCGCCTGCGACTGCATGCTCTCGACCGTCCTGATGGACGGCAACGGGGCACCGCTCGATGCAACGCCGCACAAACGCCTCGTCACACCGGAACAACGCACCGCACTGATTGCCCGGGACAAAGGCTGCGCCTTCCCCAACTGTGATGCCGTACCCGCTTGGTGCGACGCCCACCATATAAAACCCTGGTCGGTCGGTGGTCTGACGGTGATGGACAATCTCACCCTCCTCTGCCGAAATCACCATCGGTTGATCCACAGCACCAGTGGGTTTCGCGGTATCTGGGAAGTCAAGATGGGCGATGATCATAAACCGTGGTTCATCCCACCAGCTGCGATCGACCCGAAACAACGACGCCGACGCTCCACCACCCGTCAGGGACCAGTTCACCGAGACTGAATCCGGTTCCACCGGAAGTGAATACCGTGTGAGAGCTTCGCATCACCAGCTAGCCGGTGCGAAGCCCACACGCATGCGCGGGTTCGGGTATCTGTTTCTTGGTTCTCGGGTTCTTGATCGCGCGAACGGCTGACGATTCATTTTCCTGCGTGGCAGTGTGGACAGTGGCAGTGTGGACAGTGGCAGTGTGGACATAGGGATACTGTCCGCCGATAGTGAGGAAAGCACAGTGACCGACTCGGATCGCCCACACGGCGATGTTTATGTAGCGCGCGAGGGTGGCGTCACCACCATCGTCATGAATCGTCCCGACCGAAAGAATGCCGTCGACGGGCCGATGGCCGCGCAGCTGCGTGACGCATTTCTGGACTTCGAAGCCGATGATACTGCGCACGTCGCAATACTCTGGGGTGCCGGTGGAACTTTCTGCGCCGGAGCAGATCTGACGGCAGTGAATGATCCGTCGCGCTTGCATGAACTCGACCCGGAGGGCGGCGGTACGGGGCCGATGGGTCCGAGTCGGCTGGCGCTGTCGAAACCGCTGATCGCCGCTGTCAGTGGGTATGCGGTAGCCGGTGGCCTGGAATTGTCCTTGCTGGCCGATCTGCGAGTCTGTGAGGAAAACTCGGTCTTCGGTGTTTTCTGTCGGCGCTGGGGAGTGCCCTTGATCGACGGCGGAACCGTTCGATTGCCACGCATAGTGGGACAGGGCCGCGCACTCGACATGATCCTGACAGGGCGGCCCGTCGACGCCCAGGAAGCACTTTCGTTCGGGCTGGTGAATCGTGTTGTTCCGGTAGGTGACTCCTTGGCGGCAGCGCAAGAACTGGCGCAGCAGCTCACTGCGTTTCCGCAGCTGTGTATGCTGGCGGACCGGGTGTCGGCGTACCGGTCATTCGACCTTCCGCTCGCGGAAGCGCTGCGAGCGGAAGGTGCTGCTGGTAGTCCGATTGTCGCTGCCGAAGGTGCGCGCGGAGCGGCGGCCTTTGCTGCCGGGGCGGGACGGCACGGACGGTTCGAGAACGACGCTCAGCAAAACGACGCTAAACAATAAGTGCCGCGCGATTCTCAGCTGAGGCGTTCGAACACGGCAGCCAGTCCCTGGCCGCCGCCGATGCACATGGTTTCGAGGCCGTAGCGGGCTTCCCGTCGATCCATTTCCCGCAGCAGCGTGGCGAGGATTCGTCCGCCGGTCGCACCTACGGGGTGACCGAGTGAGATGCCGGAGCCGTTGGGGTTGATGCGGGGGTCGTCGGCTTCGAGTTTCCAGGTGCGCAGAACTGCAAGTGCCTGTGCGGCAAAGGCTTCGTTGAGTTCGATGACGTCCATGTCTGCCAAGGTGAGGCCGAGGCGGCCGAGTGCCTTCTCGGACGCCGGAACGGGGCCGATGCCCATGGTGCGGGGTGGAACACCGGCAACACTCCAACTGGCAAGGCGGGCAAGGGGACGCAGACCGAGTGAGCGTGCCTTCTCGGCGGTGGTGACGATGGCGAGTGCCGCGCCGTCGTTCTGACCGCTCGCGTTGCCGGCCGTGACGGTGGAGTCAGGGTCGATCTTGCCGCGCATGGGGCGAAGGCGGGCAAGGGATTCCATCGAGGTGTCGGCGCGCGGATGCTCGTCGGTGTCGACGAGGAGCGCGTCGCCCTTGCGCTGGGGTACGGAGACCGGAACGATTTCCTGGGCGAAGATGCCATTCTTCTGGGCGGCGACTGCGCGCTGATGAGACTGCACGGCTAATGCGTCCTGATCCTTGCGACTGATGGAGAACTCTGCCCGCAAGTTCTCTGCGGTTTCGATCATGCCTCCGGGAACCGGGAAATCGCGGCCGCCGGCAGTGACACGGGCGCGGGCCAGACGATCACTGAGCGCCACGGCTTCACCCTTGACGCCCCAACGCATTCCGGTGGCGTAGAACTCGGCCGCACTCATAGACTCGGCGCCGCCGGCGAGAACCAGATCGCTGCCGCCGGACTGAACCTGCATGACTGCCGCGATGATCGCCTGCAAACCGGATCCGCAGCGCCGATCCACCTGCATACCGGGGACATCGATGCCGAGTCCGGCATTGAGCGCAGCAATGCGGCCGATGGCCGGAGCCTCACCGCTCGGGGACGCCTGCCCCAAGATCACGTCGTCCACATCGGAACCGGAAATTCCGGTGCGCGAGACGAGTTCGGTGATCAAGGTGGAAGCGAGGTCTTCCGGTGCGGTGTCGCGGAAGACACCGCCGAAGCGGCCTACCGGTGTGCGGAGCGGTTCACAGATGACAACGTCAGGCATGAGTTCTTCCTTGGAGTGGGCTCGATCAGCGCGTAGCAGCCGAGTGATTGTTCGAGGATTGAGTACGGCCGAGATCGGCGGAGATCGCGTCGGCGGTGGCTATCGCAGCCGGAACAAGTTCAGCGAGAACCGCTTCGGTGCTGTAGCGGGCAGCCTGGGTGGAAATATTCACCGCGGCAACCACGGCGCCGTTGGCATCGCGAATCGGTGCTGCGAGCGATCGCAACCCCTCTTCGAGCTCCTGATCGACCACTGAGAAACCGTCGGCGCGAATCTTGTCGAGTTCGGCCCGCAGTTCTTCGGGAGTCGAGATGGTCTTGCCCGTGAGACGTGTGAACGAGACTCGGGACAGGTACTGCTCGAGTGCATCGTCTGGCAGACCGGCGAGCAGCACTCGCCCCATGGACGTTGCGTACGCCGGAAAGCGAGTGCCGATGGTGATGGAAACCGTCATGATGCGGCTGACCGGTACGCGGGCGACGTACACGACGTCGTCGCCGTCGAGGATGGAGACCGAGGTGGATTCCCGGACCTTGGCGGACAGCGCCTCCAGATGCGGTCCCGCGAGCTCGGGCAGCGACAGGCTGGACAGGTAGCTGTACCCGAGTTCGAGAACGCGTGGAGTCAGCCAGAACACCGAACCATCCGTACGTACGTATTGGAGCTCCACCAGAGTGAGCAGAAACCGACGCGCTGTGGCACGCGTGAGATCGGTGGTCCGGGCGACTTCACTGAGCGTGCGCCGGGGGTGCTCGCCATCAAACGCCTTGATGACGGACAGTCCGCGGGCCAGCGACTGCACGTAGTCGGGTGACGGCCCCGGCGACTGGTCGCTGTTGGTTTCGCTCATGGTGTCGTGTTCTCCTCGGGCTTCGGCGTGAGGTCCGCGAGTGCCTGCTTACCCAGCGCAAAAGCCTGATTGCTGTTCGGCACACCCGCATAGACCGCGGTATGGAGAAATACTTCCACGAGTTGATCCGGATCCATTCCGCTGCGCAGTGCGGCGCGGATATGCATGTCTAGTTCGTGCTCGTTGCCGACTGCGGTGAGTATCGCGAGAGTCAGCAGCCTGCGTGTGTGGTGATCGAGTCCGGGACGCGACCAAACGTCGCCCCAGGCGGTGCGAGTGATGAAATCCTGGAACGGCGCGGTGAACTCGGTGGTGCCGGCGATGGACCGATCGACGTGGGCGTCACCGAGAACCTGGCGCCGGACGGTCATCCCGGCCGCGACCGCGGCGCTGCGTTGAGCAACCGCGGGTGTATGCGAGGAAATATGCGCCGCAAGGAGTTTGGTGACGCGTCCGGCCTGCTCGACATTGGCGAGGTGCGCTCCGGGATCGACGACGTGCATCACGGAGTCGGCAATACCGTCGGCAATCGCTGCCAGGGTGGCCGGGGGAGTCGACGGATCCTGCTCACCCGCGATGAGGAGGGTCGGAGCCACGATTCGGGCGAGGTCGCCGCGGCCGTCCCAGACGGAGAGTGCTTCGCAGCAGGCAGCGTATCCCTCGTCGGGTGTTGCCTCGACCATCGCCACATGCCGCGCGACAAGTTCCGGATCGCTTTCGGCAAGTCCGGGTGTGAACCAGCGGCCGACAACAGCTGCGGCAATGGACGCGATGCCGTCGGTGCGGACGGTCTGCGCTCGATCGATCCACGGCTGGGCCGGGGCAAACTGCGAGGACGTGCACAGCAATGTCAAGGTGTCGACGCGAGTGGGATGGTGCGCGGCGATCCACTGGCTGACTGCACCGCCGAGGGAGAGTCCGACCAGGTGAACCGACTCGAGTTCGAGCGAATCGATCAGTGCGATGACATCTCCGGCAAGGTCCGCGACGGTGTACGGGCCGGCGGGTACCGGGGACTTACCGTGACCACGATGATCGACGGCGATGACGCGGTAGCGGTTCGACAGCGCATGGATCTGCGGCGCCCACATGGAGAGATCGGATCCGAGCGAGCCGAGGAACACAACTGCGGGAGCGTCGGGATTGCCGGTCTGGTGAAAGTTGAGCGCGACGCTCATCGGGGTCCTCCTGTGGGGCGTGCGGCGAGGGCTCGGTCGACCAGGTCGGTGGCGTGGCCCAGATACTGTGCTGGATCAAGAAGTTCGGTAAGTTCGGCAGCGGTCAGGTGTTCCGTGATTGCCGGGTCGCGGTCCAAACGCGTGCCGGAAGCGGCTGCGGCGGTGACGATGTCACGAGCACGATCGGTATGCGCCGAGAGTGCCTTCGTGACCCGTTCGGCAAGAATCAAACCACCGGTGATGTCGAGGTTGCGTGCCATCGAATCGGTATGCACCTGCAAGCCGGCAAGACTGACGGACAGTTGATGTGCCGCTCCGCCGGTCAGACGCAGGAGATCTGTGACGGTTTCCCACTCCGCATGCCACGGACCGGCCGCCCGCGCGAACTCGTGATCCATGTTGGACAGCGCTGTGGCGACGAGTGCGGGAACACGCCGCGCCGCCGCACGGGCGGTAACGGCGGCAACCGGATTCTGCTTGTGCGGCATGGCGGATGAGCCGCCTGGAGTTTTCTCGGCAACTTCGGAAAGCTCCGTCGATGCCATGACTGTGATGTCTGTAGCCGGCTTGGACACGGCCCCAGCGACGATGCCGAGGGTGGTTGCCAGTTCGGCGATGGTCACGCGATCGGTATGCCACGGAACAAGCTGCCGAGCCAAGCCGAGTTCGTCGGCAAAAGCGTCGGCGAGTGCGAGACCGTTCGGATACGACGCGGCGAGTGTGCCTGCGGCACCGCCGAATTGAACGGGCAATGTCGACAGCACGGTCTCGAGTCGATTGGCAGCGGCGTCGAGTGCGGTGAACCAGCTTGTTGCCAGTAGCCCGAAGGTGGTCGGAAGTGCTTGTTGCCCCAGGGTTCTCGCCACCATCGGCGTCGAGCGATGGAGTCGGGCGAGGTGAGCTGCAGAGTCGGCAGCCCAGGTCAGATCTGCGAGTACAACAGAGCCTGCGCGGCGCGTCAGCAGCATGAGTGCGGAATCCATGATGTCCTGGCTGGTGGCGCCCGGGTGAACAACATTGCCAGGTATACCGTCCTGAGCAACACGTTCACGCAGAATCTTCACGAGCGGGATCACCGGATTACCACCCGAGGCAGAGGCGCGACCCAGTGCGACGATGTCGAGCCCACCGGGTTTGGACAGCTCTGCGGCAGCAGCCGCCACAGCGGCGCACTGGTTACCGTCGGCCAACCCGATCGTGGCCGCCGCACAGCTCAGTGCGGCTTCCACGTCGAGCAACGCGGTCACCCACGCCTGGTCTGACAGATGCTCGGATACCAGGGTGGCACCGAACACCGGATCGAACAGTGCGCCGCGAGTGGACATGTGTACTCCTCTTTACAGCTCGAAGAAGGGCGTCTCGACGCCGTCGGCGTTGTCGTCCTGAACATAGACCGTCCAGGAGTACCCACCGTCGACCTTTGTTGCAACCAACTTGGCGCGTTCGGTTTCGGTCAGCGAACTCAGCACCGGATCGGTCGCGTGCGCGTCTGCGTCTTCCGGGAAGTACAACCGAGTGACCAGGCGATCGAGCATGCCGCGGGCAAAAATCGAGACGTTGACGTGGGGAGCTTCGTCAACCTCGGTTTCGGTGGGCAGCGCGCCGGGCTTGACGGTGTGGACCAGGGCAGTTCCGGTGGGATCGGCTGCGCTGCGGGCGAACCCACGGAAGCCTGCCGGGGTGAGCTCGACTGCGCCGCGGGGATCGTCGGGATGGTTGAAGCGCCCGAGCGTATCTGCCTGCCACGTCTCGATCATCGCGTCAGCCACTGGTGTGCGGTTGCCGTCGATCACTGTGATGGCGAGCGTGATTCGGCCAGGAGCGTCGGAAGGGGCCGCGTCGGGTCCGTCCGTCCAGGGGAGGCCGATATGCCAGTACGGGCCGACAGTCTGCGACGGCGTGACTCCGAAAGGTGCCGTGGTGAAATCGCCGGGGACGACAGGGTATGTCGGGGCGAGCGAAGCGACGGGGAATGTGGCTGGTGCAGGCTTCGCAGTTTTGTCAGTCATCGTGGTCTTCCTCGTTCTCGAATACGGAAGCGTTACGTCCGCGCAGGACGATGTCGAAGCGGAACCCGAGAGCCCAGTTGGGTGCTGTGGCGGTGTAGTCGAAGACGCTGACCATGCGATGACGCGCTTCTTCAGGTACGGCGTTGTAGATCGGGTCCTGGAAGAACATCGGGTCGTCGGGGAAGTACATCTGCGTCACCAGGCGCTGCGTGAATGCCGTACCGAAGAGCGAGAAGTGAATGTGGGCCGGGCGCCACGCGTTGTCGTGGTTCATCCACGGGTAGGCGCCTGGCTTGATGGTGGTGAACGAATAGTGGCCGTCGGCGTCCGTCACACAACGGCCGAGACCGTTGAAGAACGGATCGAGTGGAGCCGGCCAGTTGTCACCCGTGTGGCGGTAGCGTCCGCCGGCGTTGGCCTGCCACACCTCCAGAAGGGTGTGGGGGACTGGCTTGCCGTCACCGTCGAGGACACGGCCGTGAACCACGATGCGCTGCCCTTGTGCTTCGCCTCCGTTGGCGATGGTCAGATCGTTTTCACCAGCGCTGACGCGGTCCTCACCGAAAACCGGCCCGGTCAATTCCGTGAGGCGCTGCGGGAGCAGCTTCAGCGGTTGCTTGGGGTGGCGGAGGGAGGTGGTCTTGTAGTCCGCGAAATCAGCCGGGGCGTTGACGCCGGTCGGCCGCTGGTACCTCGGCGGTAAATGCAGCATGGGGAACCTCGTCGTTCGATTACGTGTTCGCAATGTGTACAGGTGATGCGCTCTGCGAACAGACTAGTTCGTTGTTGTGACCCAGGCAATGCCGGGGGCGAGAAATGTTCGTGATCCGCACAGGGGTTCACAATACGTACGGCGCGCGCTACTGTGATCGACATGATGGACAAAGTCATTCCCACTGCAGCCGAGGCCGTCGCGGACGTGCCGGACGGCGTCACGATCGCTGTCGGAGGATTCGGGCTCGTCGGAGTGCCCGAGATCCTCATCAACGCTCTGCTCGAGCAAGGCGCAACGTCACTCGAGACCGTGAGTAACAACTGCGGCACTGATGGATTCGGCCTCGGGGTGCTCCTCGAGAAGGGGCGGATTCGCCGGACCGTCAGCTCGTACGTGGGCTCCAACAAGGAGTTCGCTCGCCAGTATCTCGCCGGTGAACTGGAAGTGGAGCTCACTCCGCAGGGCACCCTCGCTGAGCGCATGCGCGCCGGTGGCGCAGGTATCCCCGCGTTCTTCACGCCCGCTGGTGTCGGCACCCAGGTCGCCGACGGCGGCTTGCCGCTCCGCTACGACGGAAGCGGCGGCATCGCAGTTGCTAGCCCGCCCAAGGAAACTCGTGACTTCGACGGCGTCACCTATGTGATGGAACGAGGTATCGTCGCCGACTACGCCCTGGTTCACGCCTGGAAAGGTGACCGGCACGGCAATCTCGTCTACCGAGCAAGCACTCAGAACTTCAACCCGGCCGCGGCAACATCCGGTCGGATCACCATCGCTCAGGTGGAACACCTCGTGGAACCCGGCGAACTCGACCCCGCCGAGATCCACACACCAGGCATCCATGTCCAGCGAGTTGTCCACGTCGGCCCCGTGACGGTCGGCATCGAGAATCGGACGGTACGAGCATGACACTGACAAACGAGGCGGGCCAAGCTCCCACCAAACTCACCCGTGAAGAGATGGCTGCGCGGGTCGCTCGCGAACTCGAAGACGGCCAGTACGTGAACCTCGGCATCGGCATGCCGACGCTGGTTCCGAACTATCTGCCCACCGACATCACCGTTGTATTGCATTCGGAGAACGGCGTTTTGGGTGTCGGGCCGTATCCGACCGAGGATGAACTCGATCCCGAACTGATCAATGCCGGTAAGGAAACCATCACGGTGCTGCCAGGCGCGTCGTTCTTCGACTCGTCCGCGTCGTTCGGCATGATTCGCGGTGGCCAGGTGGACGTTGCTGTCCTCGGGGCCATGCAGGTCAGCGCCACCGGTGATCTCGCGAACTGGATGATTCCCGGTCACATGGTCAAGGGAATGGGCGGCGCGATGGACCTGGTCCACGGCGCCAAGCGCGTCATCGTGATGATGGAGCACGTGTCGAAGAAGGGTGAGCACAAGATTGTCGAAGAATGCTCCCTTCCACTCACGGGCAAGGGTTGTGTGCAGCGGATCATCACCGACATGGCGGTCATCGACGTGACCGCCGACGGTCTTCGCCTGGTCGAAACGGCGCCGGGAGTGAGCGTCGACGACGTTGTTGCCGCCACCGGAGCAAAACTGCTCGTCTGACGGTTCAGCGGACTCCGCGAGTGCGGAACTGCACGCTGATCCGCGGGCCGAGGGCGCGAGCGCTCTTGGGTACAGCGTGCTCCCACGTCCGTTGGCACGAACCTCCCATGACCAGCAGGTCGCCGTGCCCGAGGTTGAAGCGGATGGACTCACCGCCGCCGCGGGGACGAAGAAGTAGCGGGCGGGCAGCACCGAGCGACAGGATGGCTACCATCGTGTCCTCGGTGCGGCTTCGCCCGGTGTCGTCGCCGTGCCACGCGACGCTGTCGCTGCCGTCGCGGTAGAAGCACAGGCCGGACGTGGTGAACGGTTCGCCCAGTTCGCTGCGATAGTGGCTGCTCAGAGCGTCCTTCGCCTCGGTGAGCAGGGGATCCGGTAGTGGCTCGTTCTCGTTGTAGAAACACACCAGTCGCGGAACGTCGACCACGCGGTCGTACATCTGCCGCCGTTCGGCACGCCAGGGCACCGATCGTTCGAGGGTATCGAACACGGCCTCCGATCCAGTGAGCCAAGCCGGCCTGTGGTCGACCCACGCGCCCGCGGTGAGTGTCCGTCGTTGCAGGGTGTTGTCGAGGTCAGCCAAGGAAACACCCAGGTCGACATTGTCGAACAGTGACGGTTGCATGGCGCTGGACATGAAGATCAGACTACACCCAAAGCTAGAACATATGTTCGAATTCTCGAATGACGTGTGGCCATCAAATTAGGCGGCCCACCTCCCGGCGAGTGACAGCCGGGCGGCAGGCCTGTTGCGGCTGACCCCTCGCTCCGAAATCTCCGCCGCAATCGGTCAATACCCCGGAAGGCTGCTCGCGAAACACGCCTACGTCGCTTCTTGCCCCGCCGCCGCGGCAGATTGCGCCTGCCACCGCTCTTCGACGCGTCCCAGCTTCCATACGGCAATCGCAACAAGCCAGGTGATCGCAAACAGCCCCACGATGATGAAGCCCATCGCGCCCCAGTCCAGGCTGCCGATCGTGCCCAGGATTCCGGTGTGAATCTCGAGCTTCTCGGTGAAGATCGAGATGATCTCCTGCACTCCGATGATGAGGGCGACGGCAACAGACAAGCCGGTAATCACCATGTTGTAGTAGATCTTTCGGACCGGCTGCGCAAACGCCCAACCGTAGGCAAAATTCATGAACGAACCGTCGATGGAGTCGAAGAGGCACATCCCGGCGCAGAACAGAATCGGCAGAACGAGAATCGAATACCATGGTAATCCCGTCACAGCTGCGCCGCCGGCGATGACGAGCAAGCCGACCTCGGTTACGGTGTCGAACCCCAGGCCGAACAGTAATCCGACTGGATACATGTGCCATGGCTTGCGGACCGTTTTCATGACCGGCCCCAGAATCTTGTTCAACGCGCCGCGGCTGTCGAGTTCCTTCTCGAGTTGTTCTTCGTCGAACGTTCCGGCCTTGTATTTTGTATAGACCCGGTGAATTCCGATGAGGGACACAAGGTTCAGGAGGCCGATCAGGATCAGGAATGTGCCCGAGACAGTGGTTCCGAACAATCCGGCCCATTTCCCCAGGTCGGAATTCTCGTCAGAGAGGGTGGACGCTAGCCGTCGTACGCCCAGCGCGAGCAGTGCAACCATGACAAATACGATGGTCGAATGGCCGAGTGAGAACCAAAACCCCACGGACATGGGCTTTTTGCCATCGGCAACAAGCTTGCGTGTTGTGTTGTCGATGGCGGCGATGTGGTCGGCGTCGAAGGCATGTCGCATTCCGAGCGTGTAGGCGGTGACGCCCAGTCCGACGCCGAACGCGCTGCCCTCGACGGTGTAGTGCCCGGGAACGACCAGGCCGAGCAGCACTGCCCAGCCGACGACGTTGAGCGTGACGACCGTGGCCGTCATTCCGATGATGCTGCGTCGCTGGGAGCGGTCCAGGCTCGTCCACGCTGCGACGAGTTTGTTTCCGGTCGAGTGTGTATCCGTCGTCATCGAACGTCACCGATTTCGTGTGGAGGGTCGGCGGGCCTGACACGGAAAAATGTCATAGATAAATCGTATAAGTGTTCAACTGTTCAGATAAGGGCGTTCTTGTTACAGATTGCCCATCAGGGAGTAAAGGTGCTTTGCTGCCTGATGGGAAAGTCAGGCGAAGATCGTGTTCATCAATGCGACATACATCGCGGTCCCGACGACGATGCTCAGCACTGCGTTCTTTCGCCACAGATGGATTGCGGCGGTGGCCGAGACGGCGATCAGTTCGGGTAATCCGTGTGAGGGCCCGGTGACGGAGACGTTCTTCAGTGAGTACATCACCAGGATCAGCATCACTCCCGCCGGCATGTAGATGCCGAGGTACGCGACGAGGGCCGACGAGCGCAGTGGCTTCAGGACGGCAAAGGGTATGGCGCGCAACGCAAAAGTGACGACGGCCATGATGGCAACGGCGCTGAAGATGTACGTGGTGTCAGGCATCTACTGCTGCTTTTCGGGAGGTGGCGAAGTATCGGATGATCAGGAAGGTGACAAACCCGCCCATGGCGATCGGTAGGACATGTTCGGGTGCGATGAGGCGGGCCACCAGTGCGCAGGTGACCGCTGCCGCTGGGACGGTGTAGCCGCTTTGAGCTCGCATCGATTCGATCGACAGGACGACGAACAGGGCTGTGAGCGCAAAGTCCATTCCGACGATCGAATCGGGAATCCATTGTCCCGCAGTAGCTCCGAGAATTGCTCCGCCAACCCAGTAGCCGTGCAGGAACAGTTGCGAGAAGACGATGACCCGGCCGGAGAGGGCTTTGGGATCGGTTGTCACCGACATGGCATACGCCTCGTCGGTGAGAGCGAACATGCTGTAGAAGCGTGCAAACGGATTCTGCACCTTGTTCAGTGGGAAGCTCAGCGCATAAAAGACGTGCCGAAAGTTGACCAGCAACGCGGTGAGTGCGACGTAAGGCAGGGGAGTCATCGCGGCGACCATGCCGACGGCAATGAACTCGAGCGATCCGGCATAGATCAACGAAGTGAAAACCAGTGCCCACCAAGGGTTCAGGCCTTGCTGCACAACAAGCACCCCGAGGGCGATGCCGAGTGGCAGGAGTCCGATGCCGACCGGCAATGACAATGCAAAGGCGCGTCGCCACGCCGGGCTCTGGCGCGCGGCATCGACGGCAGTTGCATCCGCTGATGTTGAAGATTCGATCACCACAGAAATGTAGTACAAAGTCCGCGGTTGACGATTGCCCAGAATGCGCGGAATTCAGACTTTGCGCAATAATATCCGCATGGATGCCATGGATGACGCAATTTTATTCCACCTCCGTCAGGACTCCAGTCTGACCAACACCGAATTGGCTGATCTGGTGGGGCTGACGCCGTCGCCGTGCCTGCGCCGGGTCAAGAAACTCGAGGCCGACGGAGTCATCACCGGTTACCGGGCAATCGTCAGCCCCGAGGCGCTCGACCGCGGATTTCAGGTGATCGTGACCGCCGAGATCGGCGTCAACGACCAGGCGACCATCGAGGACTTCGAATCACGCGTCGCGGCTTTCGACGAAGTGATCGAATGTCGACGGCTCTTCGGGATCCCCGATTACTTCATTCGCGTCGCGGTGAAGGATCTCGCGACATACGAACAATTCATGGCCACCAAACTCAGTGGCCTCCCCGCTGTGTCACGGGTGACCTCGCTCATCACGATGAAAACCATCAAGAGTGTGGACTGAGATTTTTGTCGGTAGGTGGCGTTAACGTCGGAACATGGGATACGAATTTCAAGTCACCGTGGACTCCGCGCAACCACATGAACAGGCAAAATGGTGGGCGGCCGCACTCGGCTGGGCTGTCGAGCCGAGCGATGAGGATTTCATCAGAGGTCTCGTCGCAGCTGGGCACGCGCAAGAATCCGACACAACCACTTTTGAAGGCGTGCTCGTCTGGAGGGAAGGTGCAGCCATCAGCGACCCGGAACATCCGGAGCGTCCGCGAGTTCTGTTTCAGCTGGTACCCGAGAAGAAAACGGTGAAAAACCGACTTCACCTGGATATCAGAGTGGGAGACAACCGTGAGGACGTAGCCGCTCATCTCGAGGCGGTCGGCGCGACGATACTTCACCGAGGTCAGCAAGGCCCGAGCGTGTGGATCACGATGTCCGACCCGGAGGGCAACGAATTCTGTGTCAGTTAGCGGTACGAGCTGGGAGTATCTCCGGTCCAGCGTTTGAACGCGCGGCGGAACGCGCTGGGCTCGGAGAACCCGAGGCGAGCCGACAGGACGTCTACCGACTCGCCCCGGCCAAGGCCGGCGATCGCGACGTCGCGGAGCACCTCTTCGCGTAGCTGATTCAGTGACGTGCCCTCGCGGCGAAGCAACCGTCGCAAGTGCGGCACGCTGATCGAGAGCATTTCGGCAATCTCTTCCGCTGTCGAGGTGCGCCCCTTCACGCCTAACTCCACAACTCGGCGTACCTGGGCTGACGCGGTGCTGTCGTAATCGCGCTCGGACATCAGCTGGATAGGCGACGCGCGCAAGTACTCCTCGAGGGATTCCTCGGTCTGGATGATCGGCGCTCGCATCGCAGAATTGTCGAAATCCAAAGCGGCGCAGGGCGCATCGAACGTAACCGGGACGCCGAAGATGTAGTCGTAGTCTTGGGCCAACCGCGCATCCGGCGCCGAGTACGGGAACTCGACGGCCCGAAGCCGGACCCGCTTGCCGATCAACCACGCGGCAAATCGGTGTAGGAGGATCAGCATGAAGTCCGTTGTCACGCGTGCCGCGATATCGGGTTCGGAGATTCCTTCCCGCGGGTGACCCGAGAAACTGATGCGTGTGCTCTCCTCGCCCGCTTCAATCGTCAATGGGGCCAAACTCGGCAGTGCACGGATCACATCTGCCATCCGAGCGAAAGCGCTACCGAGGTCGGGGCAGTGAATCAACGTCAGGCAGATCAGCCGAAAGGTGCCGCGGGGGACAGGGGCGCGCCCGAGACCGAACAATTCGTCGTTCGTGATCTGCCAGGTGGTTTGGATGAAGGTAGTCACCTGTGTGGGGGTGAGCCGGGCACGTGGGTCCGCGAGCGTGGTGAGATCGATTCCCGCTGCCCGCAAGGCACCCGACAAGTCCACATTGTTGTCCGGCGAGAACATGAGATAACGCTGAATAAATGCAGTGGGGATGGTGCGAGCATTCATGGGTGAGCGGCTCCCCGGAGCAGATGGAGGCGTCTCGCTGCTTCGGCAAGTACGTGGTCCTGTTTGCAGAATGCAAACCGCACCAAGTGCTTCCAGCTGTCACGGTTGTCGGCGAATACGTCGACGGGGACGGCTGCGACTCCGATGCGTTCCGGCAACGCGCGGCAGAAATCTCCCGCGTCGGATTCGCCCAGTGGCCGGATGTCCGCAAGCAGAAAGTAGGTGCCACCGCCCGAATGCACGTGGAGTCCCGCGTCGGTCAACGCGTCGGCAAGCACATCTCGCTTGGACTGCAGACTCGATCGCAGATCCGCGACCCACGCTTGCTCATTGGTCAGGGCGTACGCAACAGCCGGCTGGAACGGCGCGCCGGCAACGAAGGACATGAACTGTTTGGCCGCGCGCACGCCGTCGATGAGCTCGCGCGGGCCGATCGCCCAGCCGGTCTTCCAGCCGGTGACATTGAAAGTTTTTGCGGCGCTGGACACTGTGACGGTGCGTTCACGCATTCCGGGCAGCGACGCCATCGGTGTATGCGTGAGGCCGTCGAACACCAAGTGCTCGTAGACTTCGTCGCTCAGCACGATCAGGTCGCGTTCGCACGCAATTTCTGCAAGTGCGCGCAATTCGTCATCGGTGAACACCGTCCCGGTGGGGTTGTGTGGACTGTTGACCACCAGCATCTTCGTCTTGGGGGTAATCGCTGCCTTGACTGCATCGATGTCGACAACAAATTTGTCACCCGACGCGACCAACGGGACGGTACGACGGATCGCGCCGGCCAGAGCGACGGAAGCCGCGTACGAGTCGTAGTACGGCTCGATAAGTACTACTTCCTCACCGGGTTCGACCAAACCCAGAATTGCAGCGCTGATCGCTTCGGTGGCTCCGACGGTCACCAGTACTTCGGAATCAGGATCGAATTCCAAGCCGTACCGTGCTATCCGGTCGGCGGCAACGGCCTGGCGTAGAACTGGCATACCCGGGCCCGGCGGATACTGGTTGACTCCGTCGGCGATGGCTTGGCGCGCGACGTCGAGCATCGCGGCGGGTCCGTCGGTGTCGGGAAATCCTTGGCCGAGATTGACGGCGTTGTGAAGAGTTGCCAGGGCCGTCATCTCGGCGAAGATCGTGGACGCAAAAGGCTGCAGGCGCGAAACGGTGCGATTGCGGGGCGTCGAAGGCATCCTTCCAGCTTAGTCGGCAGTAGTTGCATCTTCGCATCACTGCCTGGGCCCTGAATCGGCGCAGATCAACTGCCCCGGAAAACAAGTTCATGTATCAACTGACAAATATCGATTGACGTCAGTTGTCAGTATGAGTAATGTGAGTCACACACTGCTTCGAGAACGCGACACGACGCAGTCCGATTGGTTTGTCGACAGTTCTGATCTGGTCCTCGGACCCGATCTTCGAGATCGGCGCGCACACGCTGCGCGCGCCGAGTCCTCACTTCCTCACCACGGCACATCTTCAGTCGAAGGAGTTTGCATGAAACTCGAAAACAAGATTGTTCTGATCACCGGCGGCGGTTCAGGTCTCGGTCGTCAGTGCTCACAACTTTTTGCCTCGGAAGGCGCCAAGATTGCAGTAGTCGACATCGACAAGGATCGGGCCGAAGGGACCGTGAAACTGGTTGAGCAGCAGGGGGGAACTGCGATAGCGCTGACAGCGGACGTCAGTGTCGAAGCTCAGGTGGTGGATGCAGTTGCAGCCACGGTTGACGCTTTCGGCAAACTCGACGTCGTCTTCGCCAATGCCGGCGTAGTCTCGCGCGGCGGAGTTCCGTCCGTCGCGGGCGGCGAGGTTGTCGACTTCCAGGACCTGACGGATGCCGATTGGCAGGCGGTGTTGGGGGTGAATCTCAGTGGGGTCTTCTACACCGCAAAGGCAGCGGTACCTGCACTAAGGGCGAATGGCGGCGGCGTGATTCTTGCAACCTCTTCGGCCGCATCGTTTCTCGCGTACCACAGCATCGCCATGTACTCGGCTACCAAAGCCGGGGTCAATGGTTTGGTACGCGGATTGAGCCTTGACCTCGGCAAATATGGGATTCGGGTCAATGCGATCGCCCCGACTCACGGAATGTCACCCAACTTCCTATTGCCGGCCGGATCGCCGGTCGTCGGACAGTCGTACGAGGAGACTGCCGGT
Organism: Rhodococcus sp. MS16; assembly: GCF_013277795.1. NCBI lineage: Bacteria > Bacillati > Actinomycetota > Actinomycetes > Mycobacteriales > Nocardiaceae > Rhodococcus > Rhodococcus sp. MS16. The sequence goes on along the minus strand of NZ_VBTM01000003.1, from coordinate 240,215 downwards.
CCCTGGGACCCGGGTATCTCGCCTATTCCGCTGAAACTCAATCGTCCTCCGTCGCTGTCGGACAACGCGCGCGCGGCGCTGTTCCTGGTTTCCGACGATTCGGCGTACATCTCCGGCGTGACACTTCCGACCACCGACGGCGGAACACTCTCGCGTGTCGGGATGTGGTTCCCGGAGGACGAAGGCACCCCGACCCTCGACGCGAGCGCCTAGCTCTCGCGATCCTGCACCCACAGTGAAATGTTGTACGACAAGATAGTTGGAGACGATTAATGATCGATACAGGCCAAGAGGCAACGCATTTGGTGGTCGACCGGTCTGCGTGCGCCGGCCACGGATTGTGTTACTCGGCATCGCCCGACCTCCTCGACAGCGATGAGCAGGGCAATCCGGTAATTCTGCGTGACCCGCTGACTCCTGACGACATCGGTGCGGCAGATGCCGCGGTCATCGTCTGCCCGGAACGCGCCCTGACAGTCCAGTCCTGAACGCACTCTCGCAGTCCAGTCCTGCCCGGATCAATGCCGGCACCGTGGAATTCCCCCATTTTTCGAGAAAGTGACTCGATGACAACAACAGAACAGGCGCCCACGAATCTGGTGGTCGATTTCGACATTTACGATCCGTCGCTCGCCCAGCCGGTCGACACCGTGCAGGAGCGGGTGGCGGAATTGGCCGGCAAAGGTCCGGTGGTCTACTCCACCGCACATGGCGGACATTGGATTGTCACGCACTACAAGGAAATTCACGAGGTTCTCCGAGATCCCGAGACGTTCTCGAGTTACCCCAACAACCTTGTCACCGGCCCGGGTGGAATGGGCAAGTTCATCCCCATCGAACTTGATCCGCCGGAGCACACCGGATACCGCCTCGCGCTGCAGCCGCTCTTCAGCCCGAACCGGATGAAAGCGCTCACCGAGCAGATTCGCGAACTCGTCAACGAACTGATCGACAAGTTCGCGGGAGCCGGAGAATCGGAGTTCATCGCGGACTTTGCGCACGAGCTTCCCACCAGAGTCTTTCTGGCGCTGATGGATTGGCCGGTCGAGGATGCCCCGTTGTTCACCGAAGCGACGGACACGGTTCTGACCGGAAAGCCGGGTGCCAGCGAGGAAGAATCCCAACAGGCACGGGCGATGGCCGGAATGCAGATGCTGGGATACTTCCAGAAGATGGTGGACGAGCGTCGTGCAAACCCCGGAAGCGACATCACCTCGACATTGATTCACACGGAAGTGGAACTCGAAGACGGAAAGCGGTTGCTTACCGACGAAGAGCTCAACCGGATGTTCTTCCTGCTGTTGATCGCTGGACTGCACACCGTGCAGGGATCATTGGCGTGGAGCATCATTCACTTGGTGAACAATCCGGCGCAGCGCGACGCGCTGATCGACGACGACACACTGATTTCCACAGCGGTCGAGGAGATCCTTCGTATCGAAGCTGCCGTGGTCCCCGGCCGTTGCGCCACCAAGGATGTCGAATTGGGCGGCGTGACCATCCACAAGGGTGATCAGCTCATTCTGATGCTGTGCTCGGCCAACCGCGATTCTGCGGAATTCGAGGATCCCGACGAACTGGATCTCGAACGTCATCCCAACCGGCATCTCTCGTTCGGATCAGGTGCTCACCGCTGCCTCGGTTCGCACCTCGCGCGGATCGAACTCTCCATTGCGCTGGAGGAATTGCACCGTCGCATACCGGATTACGACCTCGTCGACTCCGACCCGCCGATTCTGCATTCAAGCCAGGTTCGCGGCTGCGCGCGTCTGCCGATTCGATTCACCCCGGAGACGTGAGATGTCCGCAACTATCGGTTCCGCGCTGGCGTGGTGGGCTCGTACATCCGGCGATCGCGCGGCAATCGTCATCGAAGACGAGTCGCTGACGTATCGAGAGCTTCAGGACTGGTCGAGTCGCGTAGCACGGGACCTGTCGAACTCCGGTGTGAATCCAGGCGATCGAGTGGGGCTTCTCGGACCCAACTCGATGGAGTGGCCGGCAATTGCATTGGGCGTCATCAAGTCCGGAGCTGTCCTGGTCCCTCTCAACCCACGGCTCAAGCCTGCCGAACTGCGCAAGGTGGTTGATGATTCGGGGGCCATCACTGTCATTACGCCGGCGGAGTTCGCAGACGGCGTCGAGGCGGCCAAGGCGCTGGGCGCGTCGTTCGGCATCAGGGACTTCGGCGAGTTCACCACGCTCCGGAACGGCGCTGTCGACGATTACCGGATCGACACGGAGCCCGAGGACCCGACAGCGCTGATCTTCACGAGTGGCTCGACAGGTCTGTCGAAAGGCGTGATCTGCACCAACCGCACGTTGCTCAACATCGTGTTCGAAGCTTCTCTCACCGAGGAAGGTCTTCGACCGGGTTCGACGTCGCTGCTGGTTCTGCCCCTCGTGTTCACGCCTGGCCTTGTCTGGGGCCTGCTGATGACCACTGTGCTCGGTGGAACGATTGTCATCGAGAAAGAATTTGTTCCAGGCCGTGCGGCAAAGTTGTTGGGTGAGCACCAGGTTCAGGCAATCTTCGGCGTTCCACTGATCTTCGACGCGATCTCTCGGTCACCGGAATTTGCCGAGGCGGATTTATCCTCACTGCGGACCGCCATCGTCGGAGGAGCCGCCGTCGCGCCCGCTTTGTTAGCGCGTTGGGCGGACAAGGGTGTTGCACTACGGCAGATCTACGGGATGACGGAAGCCGGCGGAGTCGCAACTGCAACACCGGTGGCAGAAGCATTCGATCATCCGGATTCGTGCGGGAACGGCTCGATCTTCACCGAGGTCAAGGTGGTGCGTGCGGACGGTACCGAGGCGGATCCCGGCGAGCAGGGTGAAATCCTCCTGCGTGGTCCCGGAGTTACGCCGGGATACTGGAACGACGAGGAATCAACCGCTGCCGCTTTGCGTGATGGGTGGTTGCACAGTGGCGATCTCGGAACACGGGACAAAGAAGGCCGAGTTGCTTTTGTCGATCGGCTGAAGGATCTCATCATCACGGGCGGTATCAATGTTTCGCCGGTCGAGATCGAACGTGTCATCGGTGAGATCGACGGGGTGGACGAGGTTGCAGTTATTGCCGCAGCGGATCAGCGCTTCGGCGAGACCCCTGCGGCCGTCGTGACCGTGAGCGGCGACGTCGACGAGGCAGCGATCATCGAGCACTGTGATCGGTTGGTTGCCGACTACAAGGTGCCCCGATACGTCGTCATTCGAGACGAACCGTTGCCACGGTTGCCTAGTGGGAAGCTGTCGAAGACGGCGATTCGATCGGAGTACGCCGACGTTGCCGAGCGGTTCGTGAAACGACGGTGACGCTCTGGCGTCATGATTGGCTGTGCCGGCCCTGCTACGCCTGCTCAGGCGCCAGCAGGGCCGGTTGCGTTCAGAGCGAAGGGGACGGGTACGGACAAATGTCGATTCTTGTATCCTGACAAGCAAACTACTCGGCGCTGTGCCGAGTATCCAGAAGGGGTTGGTATGGCGCGGCGGAGAAGTGGTGGTGTCCTCAGTGAGGATGCAGACGAGGCGCGCGCCCAGATCCTGAAGGCCGCGGAAGCGACATTTCAGCGGTACAGCATCGCTAAGACCACGATGGACGACATCGCCAAGGAAGCGGGCGTCTCGAGGCCCACGATCTACCGGTACTTCCGCGACCGGGACACCTTGATCGCAGCGATGGTGGAGACGCGGTCGCGACGCTTGTTCGACAAGGCTCGTGCGTACCTTCGCGAGCGCGCGACGTTTGCCGAGCAGATTGTCGACGGATTGATTTTCTTGGTCGACAGAGGCCGCAAGGACGACTTGATCCGGCTGATTGTCAGCCCGGAACACATGAACATGGCTACAGCCCTGCTGGGGAGTTCAGGTCTGGCGACCAGACTGACCTTGGAAATGTGGGAGCCGCTGATCGACGAGGCGCGAGAACGCGGAGAGATTCGCGACGGTCTCACCGATGAGCAGATTTGCGAGTGGATTACATTGGTCGAGCTTATTCTTGTGGGGCGCATGGACTTCGGGTCCAGCGACGACCCTGAGCACCGACGCATGCTGACTACCTTTCTCCTTCCGGGCATCGTGACGGATACATCGGCCGCGGACGCCCGACTCGTTACATAATCCAGGTTGACGGCTTACCGGCCCCGTATGCGGATCTCACGCATGCGGGGCTGTTTTGTATGTCTGCGATCGAGGACTCGGTTCTGCAAGCTGGAATGTATTGATGAGCAACGGAACTGGACGATCAGCCATTTCGGCTAGTTTCCCGAAATAGTTGACCTGCCACGTGATACAGATTACATTCTCTGTATTACGTCATTTGTCGAGATGTTGGTCGTCTCGCGCAAACAAAGCAGAAAGCTGGGTGTCCAGTGGCCCACGTCGTGACCCAATCCTGTTGCAATGATGCAAGTTGCGTGTCCGTTTGCCCGGTGGACTGCATCCATCCCACTCCGGCGGAGCGGGCCTACATTCGTACCGAGATGTTGTTCATCGATCCTGTTGCGTGCATCGACTGCGGTGCGTGCGTCGACGAGTGCCCCGTTGACGCGATAGTCCCTCCCGAGGACCTCACCCCGGAAACTGAGGTATTCGCAGCAATCAATGCCGCGTACTACGAGGACATCACGCCGGACGTCGTGGAAGAAGTAGCGAAGGCGCCCGTGGCGGCAGTGTCAGTAGGCGCCGCGCGAGACCCACTGCGCGTTGCGATAGTCGGGAGCGGTCCCTCCGCCTGCTATGTTGCCGAAGAGTTGTCGTCGAGCGCCGGAATCGACGTCGAAGTGACAATTCTCGAACGCCTTCCGACGCCAGGTGGTTTGGTTCGATACGGCGTGGCCCCCGATCATGCAAAGACCAAGCTGATTTCAACAGCGTTTTCAAGGACACTTTCGCGGAAGAACTGTGCTGTTCTTCTCAATGTCGATGTTGGTCAGCATCTCTCGCATGACGAGGTACTCGCTCATCATCACGCCGTGGTCTATGCCTCCGGTGCGCCGGCTGATCATTCACTCGGTATTCCGGGGGAGGACCTGCCGGGAAGTGTTTCCGCGCGCGAGTTCTCGGCTTGGTACAACGGTCATCCCGACCATGCAGAGCGCAAGTTCGACTTCTCGGGCGAGCGGGCCGTCGTGGTCGGTAACGGCAACGTCGCGCTCGACGTCGCACGCGTGCTCACCAGCGATGTAGCTCGACTGGTTGGCACTGACATCGCCGACCATGCGTTGGAATCGCTTGCTGCCAGTCGGATTCGTGAGGTGATCGTACTGGGGCGGCGCGGTGTGGGCGGCGCGGCGTTCAGTACTCCGGAACTGCTCGGGTTGTCGCAGATACCAGGAGTGGAGGTTACGGCTTCAGGCTTCGAGCAGGGCGAACCGGAGTCGCGTGCACTTCACCGGATCAAAGCGTCCATGGTCGACAACTACGCTCGTACAATTCCGTCCTCCGGTACCCGCCGCATTCACCTGCAGTTCCATCGGACTCCGGTGTCGTTCTTCGGCGACGGGCGGGTGAGCGGGATCCGTGTCGAGCGAAATACCGTTCACTCGCCGGGCGGAGAACCTGTTGTCGTCGGTACGGGAGAGTTCGAGAACATCGAGGCTGGATTACTCGTGCGGTCCATAGGCTTTCGGGGTGTTCGCATCGCAGGCTTGCCGTTCGACGAGCTGCGCGGAGTGTTGCCGAATCAGGGCGGCGCTGTGGTGGATCCATCAACGGGTAAACCTGTTGCCGGCGTGTATACGGCGGGTTGGCTCAAACGTGGGCCGTCGGGAGTCATCGGATCGAATCGGCCGTGTTCGATCGAGACGTCACAACACATTGTTCGCGATTATCTGGAGGGGAGGCTCGAGGCCCCACGTCATTCGACCGCAGACTTCATGGAACTGGTCGGCAGCCGCCAGCCTGAATTGGTAGATCTCAAGGGCTGGAAGAAGATCGATGCCCATGAACGAAAGCAGGGCAAGGTTCACGGGCGGCCGAGGTTGAAGATCGTCGACGTGGCAGAGATGGTCGACGTAGCACGGGGTATGGCGCGCGTCGCGCGATAATTTACCTACAATTTGTAGTTTTATTGGCCAAATTCATTGACTCGGTAGGGGCTAAGGTCCTAAGATTTGAACCAACTGGTGCCGGCAGTGAGTATCGCAGCTTCTTCTCGCTGCTACAGAACGCCGGATCTTGATGTGCCAGAGCGCATTGTGCGATCTTTCCAAGACGAGCAGGTAGCTCGTCCGATTGTCTGCCGCCCCACAAGACAGTAGTGCGCAGGCTATTCCCGATTCTCGATTGCCAAGCATCGACCAGCATCGGAGATTCGATCAACATCGAAATTCCGAGCTGAAGAGCGGTGCGACAAACAGAAAAGGATTCGGTATGGGTGTTGAAGTGGTAGTCGAAGGGCTGACCAAGTCTTTCGGGTCGCAGAGGATTTGGCAGGACGTGTCGTTGACGCTTCCCGCTGGTGAGGTGAGCGCATTGCTGGGGCCCTCGGGTACCGGCAAGTCGGTGTTCTTGAAGTCTTTGATCGGTTTGCTCCGCCCCGAGCAGGGTTCCATCGTGATCGACGGCACGGATATTTTGCAGTGTTCCTCGAAGGAGCTCTACGAGATTCGGAAGTTGTTCGGTGTGCTGTTCCAGGACGGTGCGTTGTTCGGTTCGATGAATTTGTACGACAACATCGCGTTTCCGCTCCGTGAGCATACGAAGAAGTCGGAATCCGATATCCGCAAGATCGTGATGGAGAAGCTCGATCTGACGGGTCTGGTCGGTGCGGAGGACAAGCTTCCGGGTGAGATTTCCGGTGGTATGCGTAAGCGTGCCGGTCTGGCTCGCGCGTTGGTGCTCGATCCGGAGATCATCTTGGTCGACGAGCCGGACTCGGGTCTCGATCCGGTGCGTACGACGTACATCAGTCAGACGTTGATCGATATCAATGCTCAGTCCGATGCGACGATTCTCATTGTCTCGCACAACATCAACCTTGCTCGTACGGTGCCGGACAACATCGGGATGCTGTTCCGCCGTCAGTTGGTGATGTTCGGTCCTCGTGAGGTGTTGCTCACCTCGGATGAGCCGGTGGTCAAGCAGTTCCTCAACGGCACGATGATCGGTCCGATCGGTATGTCGGAGGAGAAGGACGAGGCTCAGATGGCGCACGAGCAGGCGCTCGTGGATGCCGGTCACCATGCCGGTGGTGTCGACGACGTCGAGGGCATCGTGCCGCAGATGAAGGCGACGCCCGGTAATCCGGAGCGGCAGGCTGTTCGTCGTCGTCAGGAGCGGGTCCGTCAGATCATGCACACCCTCCCACCGCTCGCGCAGGAAGCCATTCGGGAAAGTCTTGCCTCGGAGTCGTTCGAATCCGACGTGGCGGCACCGTATTACGACGATTCTGTGACCGGCGAGATTCCCGTGGTAGAAGACGATTGGTTCGTATCGTCATGACAACAGGAACAGACATGCTGCCCCACGAGTCGGCGACGGTGTCGCACAAACCCGTGCGGAGACAGCCATACGTCATGATCGCTAGGCTGCGTACCTATCTGACAGAAACCCCGATGCGGAGCTTGGCTACCTTGGGACGTTCCGCTCAGTTGGCGGCAGAGATCCTCACATATACCGTCACCGACATCGCGGCGTTCCGGCTTCCTGTCCGTGAAGTTGCCGAGCAGATGTGGAAGTTGCTCAAAGTGACAGCTTTGCCGGCATTGCTGATGGCAGTGCCGATCGGTGCGGAGGTGTCGGTCCAGGTTGGCGGAATCATGAATCAGGTCGGCGCCAATTCGCTTGCCGGTGCCGCAAGCGGTTTGGGTGTTGTCGGTCAGGGTGCACCCATGGCAGCCGGTTTGCTGATGAGTGGTGCCGCAGCGTCCGCTATCGCGTCGGACCTGGGCGCGCGTGCCATTCGCGAAGAGATCGAAGCTATTCGAGTGATGGGAATCGACCCTGTCCAGCGCTTGGTGGTTCCGCGATTCATCGCGATGATCGCCATCGCCCCGATGTTGTGCGTTTCGATTATTGCCGCCGGTGTTGCTGCAGGACTTATTATTTCGGCAAATGTGAACAACGTGGTCCCCGGCAGTTTCTGGCAGTCGTTCGGTTCATTCGCAACGACAACGGATTTGGTGTTCTCAGTACTCAAGTCGGTACTGTTCGCGGCCATTGTGGTCTTGATCGCGAGCCTGCGTGGCCTCGAGGCAAAGGGTGGACCCAAGGGTGTGGCGAATGCCGTCAACGCCTCGGTTGTCCTGAGCGTGTTCTGTATCTTCATGACCAATTTGGGTGTCAGTCAGCTGCAGATGATGTTCTTCCCGGCGAGGTTGGCATGACGGGCGGCGGAGTGCTGTTGCGTCCTGCTCGCGCCGTGGGGCAAGCGGTATCACGCGGTGTCGAGGAAGTCGGCCAAGCCGCGGTGTTCACTGCCAAGACGATCTCGCTGTTGCCGAAAACCGTTCGGCACTATCGGAAACAGACGATGACCACGATGAACAACATGGCGTGGGGCAACGGTTCTCTGATCGTCGACGGTGGCGTCGTGAGCTTGATGTTCTTCCTCGGTGTCGCAGTTGGAGCGGTAGTTGCCATTCAGGCCTTCATGGCTTTCGATCTGTTGGGCTTCGGAGCACTTACCGGGATTATCGGTTCTTTCGGCAACGTCCGGGTAATCGCGCCGATCATCACCGGTATCGGGTTCGCAGCGCAGGCTGGGTGCCGCATGACAGCGGAGATCGGCGCCATGCGGATCTCCGAGGAGATCGATGCCACGGAATCGATGGGTTTACAGGCAATTCCGTTTGTGGTGGGTACCAGGTTGATCGGCAGCATGCTGATTGTCATTCCGGGATATCTGATGGCACTCGTGGTCAGCTTCATCACCGGTGGTTTCATCATCAAGACTTTTCACAGCCAACCGTCGGGCACCTACGATCACTACTTCAGTCAATTTCTCAGTGTTCCCGATCTGGCGGCCTCGGTACTCAAAGCCGTGATCTTCTGTGGTGTCGTGACGATGATCCATTGCTACTACGGCTATTTTGCCAGCGGCGGTCCGGCCGGCGTCGGTGCTGCGTCTGGGCAGGCGATCAGGGCGAGTTTGGTCGCAATTGTTGTTCTCAATTTTCTCATGACTGTGGCGATTTGGGGCCTCAGCCCCGAGTTGGCGTTCAAAGGATGATGCGGTGAGCAGATCGAGCAGTCAGGACTTCCTGCGTGGGGTGCCGAGGCGGCAAGCCAAGGTTCTGCAGTCAGCGGGACTGGGTGTGATCGCAACGGCATGTGCGATAGTCGTCTCCGCAGTCTGGATCCTTCCGAAGTTCGACGAACCCAGTGGGATGCCGATCAGCATCGACGTCCCGTTTGTGGGACCGGGTGTCACAACCGGCACCAAAGTCATCTTGCGTGGTGGCGAGGTCGGGGAGGTGGTCCGTCTCGAGCGGACGGATTCGGAATCCGTTCGCTTGGATTTGGAGCTCGATCACAACCAAATCGGCGGACTCACAGATACATTCGACGTCGACTTCCGGCCCCGCAACTACTTCGGCTCGACGGCCGTGAATCTGGTCAGCCGTTCCGGTGGTGTTGCATTGGCGTCCGGGGCGACACTCGAGCGGCTTCCCCTCGGCGACTTCACGATGTCCACCATGATCGAGAAGGGCTCGTTGACGATTGACGGCACCTTGACCGATTCCATGATCACCACGCTGAACAAGACGATCCGCTATACCGACGGATTGACTCCTTTGTTCGACGCCGGACTGATTGTGGCCGACCGGGTCGCTCAGACTCAGCAAGAGCTGCCGAGCGATCTCCTCGGGTACTTCAACGACGTTCTCGACGAGATGCCGGCGTTCAACCGATCGGCGATCGACGCACTGACCAGCATCTACTACAGCGTGTTCAACGTGAAGCCGGACGGATCGATCGGAGTCGACGACGCGCTCTTGGACGAGGCAGATCAAGGACTTGCATTGGCGGCAACCAAATTGTTCGGACAAGCCGGCGCGCTGTTGGCCTCGCACGGAGAAGAATTGACGCCGGTAACCCAGGTGGTTGCGACGATCGCGGACATGATCCCGCACCTTCGGGAGGACGGCGCGCGGCCCGAGCGACTACGAGCAGCGATCGAAAGCCTCGACAGTGCGTTTTCCGACACGGATACGGGTAAGCGCCTCGATCTGCGCATCGTCCTCGACGACATTCCGTCTTTGGCGGTACCTCTCGGAATCACACGCGCGTCCGCGCCCCTCGGTGAAGGAGCAGGCGAGTGAGAATCAGTTCGGAGTATGCCGTCACGCTGATCAAGCTTGCCGTCGCGGTACTGATTTCGGCACTGCTGTTCGTCATTGTGGTGAGCGCGATGAAGAACCCGGTGTCCGGTGAAACACGAAGCTATAGTGCTGAATTCACCGACGTATCGGGTTTGGGCATCAATGGGGACGTAAGGACACAAGGTGTTCGGATCGGAAAGGTCGAGGGTGTCGATCTTGTTCGTGAAGATGGGCGCAGCGTTGCGAAAGTCCGTTTCACCATGGAGACCGACTACGACCTGACCGAGAACACAATCCTGGCAGTCAAGTATCAGAACCTTACCGGCGTGCGCTATATCGATGCGGAATTCCCGGCACTTGCGGGCAATTCGGTGGAGTCGCTCTCAGCCGACCGGACACATCCGTCCTTCGACATCACGACGCTGTTCAACGGACTGCAACCGGTGCTGGCCACGATGAGCACAGACGACATCAATACCTTCACCGAGAACGCAATTGCGCTCTTGCAAGGTGACGGCGGCGGGTTGGCTCCTATGCTCGACGACGCCCAGAAGCTGGCTGATCTCGCGCACGACCGCGAACAGGTGTTGTCCACACTCACCGGTAATCTCGCTCGTATTTCCGACAGCATGGGCGGTCGTTCGCCTGAAGTCGTGGAGTTCCTGGAGTCGGTCAGTTTTCCGCTTGCAAAAGCGATGTCGGTGCTCGACGAGTTTCCGAAGACAGCGAAGTTCGGACCCGAGTTTCTCACTCCGATAAAGCGTCTCATCGACGGTTCGGGGCTCCACCCCGGAATGGACGTCGACAAGATGATGTCGGACGCGTTCTCGTCGATGCCCGATGCTGCGGAGGCTCTGCGACTTCTGCCCGTGGCCTTTGCCGGCCTTCAATTGCCCAACGCCGCACCACAGGGTCCCGATGCATTGCAGTGCAGCAACGGAATTGCTCAATTGCCCAGTGAGGTCAAGGTTTTGCTGAGAGGTATCGAGGTGGTCGTATGCAACCCTTGACCAGAATTCGAAAGCGCATGCCGCCCGGACCGGAGTCGGAGGTGAGGCGACAGGTTGCCTACGGCTCGGTAGTTGTACTGGCTTTGGTGATTGTGATCGTCCTCGCGACGGTGTTCTACCTCAACCCGCTCGGACGGAAGACCTTCTCGTTCAGGACTACCGACGCGTCGGCGATTACCGTCGGTCAGGACGTACGTGTCGCCGGGATCGGCGTCGGATCGGTGACCGCGGTGTCGATGGAGGCGGATTCGGTAGTGGTGGAAGCCGAGATCGAAGATTCCGTCCTGGTCGGGTCCGACTCCCGCATCGAAGTGCGGATGCTCACGCCGGTCGGCGGGTATGCCATCACCTTGATTCCTCTCGGCGAAATACCCATCGGCGACCAACCGATTCCGATGGAGCAGGTTCAGGTTCCCTACTCCATCGGCGACGTGCTTCAAGCTGCACCGAATACGACGGACAACGTCAAGGGCGAGACGGTCGACGCAAACTTGGACGAGGTCGCTCGGGCCCTCGGCGACAACCCGTCCTCGGTCGGTTCGGTCATCTCGGGAATGACGAGTATCGCCCGAATCATGGACGAACAACGTGAGCAAGTCCGTACCGTCGCCGCGCTCGCCGCGGAGTACACCCAGACATTCAATGCCAACCGCGAATTCGTCTTCGATCTCATCCGGCAGATAGACATCGTCCTCTCCACGTACAACACCACTCACGTGGGATTCAACGAGGCTTATCGTTTGCTCGGCGAGGTCTTGATGACACTTGCGCCCTTCGAGTCGTATTACCTCGACCACAAGGAAGAGGTGCTCGGCGCAGTGAACCAGGCGAAGTCCGTCATTGAGGATTTCCAGACCACGGTCGGACCGACGATCACCAATCTCGAAACGATGAGGTCGCAACTCGCAGCCTGGTTGACACCTGACGGCCTGGCCACCATTGCGGGAGGTCAACTCATGGCATCCGATATCTGTGTTCCGGTTCCCGGACGGAAGTGCTGATATGACCAAGAATTCACGTGTGTTCCTGACTGTGGGTGCCCTAGTCGGAGTTGCTCTTGTCACGGTGGCCGGCGTTGCTGCGGCCACAGCTGTCACCAGTGAGGACCGTTCGCAATTCTGCGCGGAGATGCCCGACGCAATTGGTCTGTATACCGGGAACCCGGTGACACAGATGGGATACGAGGTCGGTCGAGTCGAGTCCATCGAACCCCGGGGAGACCATGTCGAGGTGACCTTCTCGTTGGCTTCCGGACGAGCGTATCCGGCAGATGTTCGCGCGGTTACGCGATCGAAGTCGATCCTGGCCGATCGCACCCTCGAACTGGTGGGAAATTACAGCACGGGTCCGGAGCTGGCTTCGGGGAGCTGTATTCCGCTGGAGCACAGCTACACTCCGAAGAGTATCTCCGAGATTACTGGTTCGGCTGCTGATTTCATCGACGCAATCGCGCCGAACGACGGAAATCAGAGCGTCGCTGCCACGGTGGCTGGACTTGAAGAAGCACTTCGGGGGCAAGGGGAGAATGCGCGGCAGTTGATGACACATGCCGCCTCAGCTGCCTCGAATCCAGACAAACTCATTGCCGATATCGGTTCGGCTATTGCGAACATGGCCCCGCTTTCCGAAGACGCGCTGCAGAATTGGAGTTCGATCCGGTCGATTGTCGAGCAACTTCCCGACATCGTTGCAGCGGGGCCCTCGCTGTGGCCAGGAGTTATTGCAGTGTGCGAGGGTATCGGCTGGCTGGTCGCGACGCTGGACGACATCCAGCAGAGTTACGGCGCCGATATTTGGTCCTTCATGCACGGAAACGCCACAGCGTCGATAAAACTGGCGGCAACTCAGTCGAAAGATCTTGCCGGACTAATATCTTCGATTCCATCTGTTGCCCCGCTGCTCACCCAGCAGGCGTCGAACCAGAACGAGGTCAGCTTTGCGTACCAGCCGGCGACTGTGAAGTTGGATTCCGCGACCGACGTTCCAGTAGTCAGTCTGCTCGACCTTGTTCTCTTGGAAGGGAACTGATGTGATGATCACCGGAGTTCGAAAGCTACTGTGCATCATCACGTGTGGTGCAGCCCTGTCGAGCCTGTCGGCTTGTTCGCTCGGGCCGGACGATTTGCCCTCGGCGCGAAGCGGTATCGGTGAGGGCTACGAGATGATGCTGGAATTCTCGAGTGTGATGAACCTGCCGACCGGCGCAGACGTGATAATGGATGGCTTGCGAGTGGGCGAAGTGCGCTCACTCGAAGTGTCCGACAACATCGTGACCGTTCATGCCGGCATCAGAACCGATACGAGGGTCCCCGCGAATGCGGGTGCCATTATCCGCCAGGACACGCTTCTCGGAGACACCTACATCGCGATAACCCGAGACCCCGAGATTCCCGGTGGCACAATCCCACCCGGAGGCATCGTTCCGGTCAGCCGAACCATCTCTCCGCCGCAGCTCGAGGACACTATCGCAGTTCTGGCGAACTTCGTGAACGGCGGAAGTATCCAGAAGATCGAAGACGTCATGGGCCGGGTGAACAGTGTGATGCCGTCGAAGGCCGCAGTGGACGACCTTGCGTCGATCGTGGCAGTGGACATGCACGACCTGGCAGGTCGCACCGGTGAAATCGACCGGACTTTGGACGGATTGAATGCAACGGCGCTCTCGATGACGGATCGTGGGGAACAACTGGCCACGATATTCGACCCGTCAGCAGTCCATTACTGGCGCCGTGTGGCGATTTCCGTCGTATCGCACATCGGTCAGATCCTTCCGTCCGTCGGAAGTGTCTACGAAGGCGGACTGTGGATGGTGCCGATGTTGAACTCCATGGCCGACTCGGCGGATTCCATCGGTGAAACGTTGGTAGAAGCGCCACGGACATCGGTGACCGTAGCGAATTTCCTTCGCACCACCTTGATTCCGTTTGCGCAAAACCCTTCGATCGACGTCAAGTCCGTCGAAACGTCAGGCGGCGACCAAGTGATCGCCGACGCCGAGAACGTCCTTCGTTTACTAGGAGCAGTGAAATGAGGGGCAAGACTGAAATGAGGGGCAAGACACTGATGTCCGTCGTCGGGATGATTGCCATCGCGGCAGCATCATTCGTGTACATGGGTAAGGCGGGTCTGCAGTTCGGTGCGTTCGAAAATGTGAATTCTGCTCGGATGGAGCTCCGCGACACCAACGGTCTTGTGGTCGGTTCGAGGGTGCTGTTGAGAGGGGTGGCAATCGGGCACGTCAGCGAAGTGAGCGCATCAGCGGACAGCATCGAAGTTGGATGGAATTACACACGTGGGCAGAGCATTCCAGTCGACAGCGTCTTTCGCGTCGACAATCTTTCTGCGCTCGGCGAGTCGTATCTCTCGGTTCTTCCGCCATCGGAATCCGGGCCGTTCATGCAGGACGGGGACAGCGTTCCGGAGTCCCAGGTCGTGGTGCCGACAACTTTCAAGGAACTGTCCGAACGGTTGACCAGGCTGCTCGAGCAGGTGGATCCGGTTCAGGTACAGCAGATTTTCGAGACCGTGGACATCGCGCTGCCCGACGACTTTGCTGTGCTGAACAATCTCAGCCGAGCGGGAGAGCTGTTGGCTGCCACACTGGCCCAGCAATCCGACAACGTCACTACGCTGTTCGAGACCTTGCAACCCCTTCTCATGGAGAGCGGCACCCTGCCAGCGGGACTACGAGACTCAACTCCTCAGGTCGCAGAATTCGGCCAGGGATTCCACGACCTTCTGACCGGAATTCATTTTGCGGTGGTGAAGGGACCTCTCCGTGACGGTATCGCGGAAGGTGTCAGCCCATTTCTGGGTGAGTTGCAGACTTTCCTCGACGAAACCGCTCCGTCCATCGAAGCGATCGGAGTGAATCTACTTCCCGCAGTACAAGCCGGCGCCGCCTCCGTACGAACCGTCGACATCGGGCGCTTGCTCGACAACATTCTTGCGGCTACCGCATCCGGGGACGCGTTGACCGTTCATGCACGAATTCCGGGCTGACTGTTCATCACCAAGGCACGATGCAACGAAAGGCAAAAATCATGCAGGATACCGCCGTTACCGAAACTGCTGCTGAAGTCGATACCGATACCCGAACGTCCGAATCGTCAACCGATTCCGGTCGCGCGGTACCTCGAACGGTGGCGTTGAAACCCCTTGTACTCGGTCTTGTCGTCGCATTTCTGGTGATCGGTCTTGCGGCGGTGACGTGGCAGCTTCGGTCCAAGTCGGATGAACTCTCCGCGATCCACTCGGCAGAAGCCGGTCGAGCACAGGCCGAACAGATCGCCTTGGATTATGCGACCGGGGCCGCGGAGATGGACTTTCGGGACCTGCCGGCCTGGCGAGCGAGATTGACCCAGGGAACCAGTGCGGAACTCTCCAACCGGTTGACACAAGCGTCGTCGTCGATGGAGCAGATCATCTCGCCGCTCCAGTGGACATCCACTGCGCAACCGATATCCGCAAAGGCCGTAGCGGGTGACGGCGGTATTTATTCGGTGGACTGCTTTGTCAGTGTCATGACCACCAACAGTCAAGCTCCCGAGGGAATCATGTCGACAGCGACGTACAAACTCACCATCGACAGTGGAGACGACTGGAAGATTACGGAGATCAGCGGAATCGACTCGGCACTTTCCGGCGATAAGGCTCCTCGATGAGACGATCACGTTTAGAACGCGGTATTCGTTCCACTCTGTAAGTGACACCGATTGTGGTGCCGCAGACTTACGGAGGTTGTCATGCCCCGCATACCCGCAGTGGCGCCCGGTGACGGCGGACCACTGATCAAAGTGGCGTACAAGTTCGCCGCCCGGCAGTTCGACGAGGTCCCTGAACCGTTTGCCGTGCTCGCGAACCACAAGAAGCTGTTTCTGGCGGCCGCCGGGCATGAAATGGCAGTGCAGAAAGCGTCCAAAGTTCTGCCGGTGAGTGTCCGGGAGTTGGCGGTCTACCGAGTCGCCTCTACCGTGGGCTGTTCGTGGTGCGTCGACTTCGGCACGATGCTCGCGCGTCTGGACGGCCTTGACGTCGAGCGTTTGAAAGCGATTGAGCATTATCGAGACTCGCCGCTCTACAGCGAGGACGAGCGAGCAGCCATCGCGTACGCGGACGCGATGACAGGCGACCCACACGGTGAGCACGGAGTGACCGACGAGCAGGTTGCGGACCTCGAGAGTCGGTTCGGTAGGGCAGGCGTGGTGGAGCTGACCTATCAGATCGGGCTGGAGAACATGCGCTCGCGAATGTATTCCGCGTTGGGAATCACGGAACAGGGATTCGGTACCGACTCCTGCCGAGTTCCGTGGTCTCAAGAGTAGAACTCCGCAAGAGCGGATGAATTGATCTATCTTTAACGCACTTGCGGACATTTTGGCTTGTTCGGGGCTGCTGCGAGCCCTACGATCATGAGGTGCCCAACATACGAATACGCGAAGCGGCCGGGCTACTGGGTGTCAGTGACGACACCGTGCGTCGATGGATCGACAGCGGGCAGCTGAGCGCGGCAACCGACGATTCGGGTCGCAAGGTGATCGACGGCGCCGAACTGGCTGCGTTTGCGCGATCCAACGCGGCTCCCGCTCCCGTGGATCCGCTCAGTACCGGGACGTCGGCCCGCAACCGGTTTGCCGGCCTCGTGACCAAGGTTGTCACCGACACGGTGATGGCGCAGGTCGAAATGCAGTGCGGTCCGTTCACCGTGGTCTCGCTGATGAGCACCGACGCCGTTCGTGAATTGGGATTGGAAGTCGGCAGCATCGCGGTTGCCGTAGTCAAAGCCACAACCGTGATCGTGGAAACCCCGTCAACGTTGAAAACGCAGTGAGGAAATCAGTGAAAAAAGCGATCGGAATAGTTGCCTCAGGTGTTCTCTCGCTTGCTCTGGTGAGCGGTTGCAGTAGCTCGGACAGCTCGTCACCTTCGACGTCGACGGCGGCTGCCAGTACTTCGGCAACCGTGACCGGCGACATCACCGTTTTTGCGGCGGCATCGCTGAAGAACACATTTACCGAACTCGGCAAGGAATTCGAGGCCGAAAACCCCGGAACTACAGTTACTTTCAGTTTCGCTGGTTCGTCGGATCTGGTTGCGCAGATCATCCAGGGCGCTCCCGCGGACGTGTTTGCGTCGGCTGATGCGGCAAACATGAAGAAGGCCACCGACGCTGGAGTTGTTGCAGGTACGCCCTCCGACTTTGCGAGCAATACCCTCACGATCGTGGTGCCGCCAGGTAACCCGAAGGGAATCATCTCGTTCGCCGATTTGGCCGAGGAGGGAACACAATTGGTGATCTGTGCTCCCCAGGTTCCCTGCGGGGCTGCCACAAAGAAGGTCGAAGAAGCGAGCGGTGAAAGCCTGAAGCCGGTCAGTGAGGAGTCCTCGGTAACCGACGTGCTGAACAAAGTCACCTCAGGTCAGGCAGATGCCGGCATCGTGTACGTAACAGACGCGAAGTCGGCGGGCGACAAGGTCGAGACCATCGCCTTCCCCGAGGCCGCTTCCGTTGTCAACCTGTACCAGGTTGCAGCACTGAAGGATTCGAAGAACCTCACCACCGCGACCAAGTTCGTTGATCTCGTGAGTGGCCCGAAGGGTCTGGCTGTTCTGACGAATGCAGGATTTGCCGCTCCGTGATGCGAATCAGACCGGCAGTCCGTGCTCCGCTCGGGCTGCCGGTATGGATTTATCTCCCTGCCGTGATCGGCGGGGCCTTCGTGATAGTTCCGTTGCTCGCGATGCTGCAGACGGTGCAATGGTCGCAGTTCTGGCAACTCGTGACCTCGGAGTCGTCTATAGCGGCTCTGAAGCTGAGCCTGAAGACCGCGGCGATGAGCACAGTGCTCTGCATTCTCTTCGGGGTACCGATGGCTGTGGTGCTGGCGCGCAGCAGTTTCCGCGGACTGTCGGTACTGCGGTCACTGATCTTGCTGCCGCTGGTCCTGCCTCCGGTCGTGGGCGGAATCGCGCTGCTCTACACGTTCGGCCGCAAAGGGCTGATCGGGGAGCAGTTGGAAGTGCTCGGAATTCAGATCGCATTCTCCACGACCGCCGTTGTTCTGGCACAAACGTTTGTCGCGCTGCCGTTTCTGGTGGTCAGTCTCGAAGGGGCACTGCGGACGGCAGGCACTCGTTACGAGGCCGTGGCATCAACGCTCGGAGCCAGGCCGACCACGGTGCTACGACGCGTCACTCTGCCTCTGGTGATTCCCGGCCTGGTTTCGGGAGCCGTACTCGCCTTTGCGCGCGCGTTGGGGGAGTTCGGTGCGACGCTGACGTTTGCCGGCAGCCTACAAGGAGTCACCCGCACCTTGCCGCTGGAGATCTACCTGCAACGTGAGAGCGATCCCGATGCTGCCGTGGCACTTTCGCTGGTTCTGGTTGTTGTTGCCGTGGTCATCGTCGTCGCCGTCCGTGGGCGCGGATCGGCGGGATCACTGTGAGCGGCCTGCACGTGGATGTCGAAATCCCCGAACGCGACGTGATCGCCTCGTTCGACGTTGCCGCCGGTGAGGTGACAGCGATACTCGGTCCGAACGGCGCCGGAAAATCGACGGTGCTGGCTGCTGTTGCGGGACTGCATCATCCGAATCGTGGGCGAATCGAACTCAATGGACGGGTGCTGACCGATACCGCTGCCGGAGTCTGCGTGTCTCCGCATAAACGTGGGACGGTCCTGCTCGCTCAGGACGCACTGCTCTTTCCTCATCTCAGTGCCATGGACAACGTCGCGTTTGCACCGCGCAGTGCCGGGCGGTCTCGTCGTGAATCCGCGCAGGCGGCCCGCCACTGGCTCGGCGCCGTCGACGCCGGCGAGTTGGCGGATCGGAAACCGTCGCAGCTGTCCGGGGGACAGGCACAACGTGTTGCAGTGGCGCGAGCACTGGCGGCTGAGCCTGAACTACTGCTCCTCGACGAACCGATGTCAGCACTCGACGTATCGTCGGCCCCGGCGCTGCGTTCCTTGCTGCGACGAGTGCTGCGAACCGGTAACCGCACAGCCGTTCTGGTGACTCATGATGCGCTTGATGCCTTGGCGCTCGCGGATAGCGTCGTGGTTATGGATGGTGGACGCGTCGTCGAACGTGGAGATGTCCGGACGGTTCTGACGCGTCCTCGTAGTACGTTTGCCGCCAGGATTGCCGGAATCAATCTGCGTAGTGGCGTCATGATCGAGGACTGCGCGATCCGAACTCCTGGTGGTACCGCCATCGCCGGCCTTGCCGAAGTGGCTGTGCCAGTGGGTAGCCCAGCAGTTGCGATGTTCGAACCCAGTGCTGTGTCGGTGTATCTCCATCCGCCGCACGGAAGCCCTCGCAACGCGTTCGACGTCACCGTTGCCGAGATCGAGAATCGAGGCTCGACGGTTCGGGTACGAGCCGAGGACGACGAGGGACAGCCGGGACTTTCAGCCGATATCACGACAGCAGCGGCGGCCGAGCTCGATCTCGTACCGGGCGCGACGGTGACCTTCGTTGTCAAAGCGACAGAGACGCTGATCTACGCTCAGTAACGTCTCACACGATATTCGGCTCGAAGGATGGGTAGTGAACCCCGAGGACGCACCACCAGGGGAGCCTGCCGTTGTTCCCGCACCACGGCCTGCGCGGAGTGTGTTGCTCGGATTGCCGCCGGTGGGAAACCGATTTCCAGGAGCCGTTCGGGTGGCGCTCGCCCTCGCGATTCCGGCGACAATCGCGACGCTTCTCGGATACGGCTCTGCGTCGCTTCTCGTCGGGCTGGGAGCCTTCGCCTCGATTTACGGTGAAGGCCGGCCATACCGGAGCCGGTGGAAAGCCGTCGGCATTGCCGCGTTGGCCTTGACGGTTCTCTCCTTCATCGGCGCATCGGTGGGCGAACCGATCCACCGGGCTATTTCCGAAGGGGCCCCCGAGGCTCTCCTGATACTCGTCATTCTGGTCATGGCAGTCGTGGTGTCGACCTGTGCGTTCACCGTTGACGCGTTGCGATTGGGGCCACCAGGAGCGTTCTTCCTCTTGTTGACGACAGAGATCAGTTCGGTGATCGCCACTCCGGGACAACCGCCGACAGAGGTTGCTCTGTGGACGGCCGTAGGCGGAGCGAGCGCACTACTCGTATCCATGACGGGGATACTGTGGGCGCCGAGAGCGGTGGAACACGCTGCCGTCGACGCGGCCGTGTCGGCCGTCGACGAATACGTGGCGGCGACAGATCAAGCGAACCGTCACGCTGCCGCGCTGCGACTTCAGGATGCATGGCAATGCCTGTACCGCGGAAAGATTGTCGGTACCGATCATCCGCTCACTCGTGAGCTGGAGCGCGCGCAGATGCGGATGGCGCGAGCACTGGCCGACGATCACGACCCGGAGTTGATGGCGGACGCAGCTTTCGACATCGACGAGGTAGGTGTGTATCCGCCTTTGCCCGACCCGACGATCCGGTACAGATTTCTGCGGGCCTGCAATCCGTCCAGTCGAGCGACGATCACTGCAATCCGGCTACTTCTTGCCTGCATCGCAGCGGGAAGCCTGACGGTTCTTCTCGGAATCGACCGACCGGATTGGGCAGTGATCGCAGCCGCGATGGTTCTCCACCAGGGGCCGGATCGAATTCTGGGAACCTATCGGGGGATTCACCGGATCGGCGGGACCGTTCTCGGGTTACTCGTGCTCGGCGGGGTGTATCTGTGGAGCCCGACCGGCCTTGCCATGGTGGCGGTACTTGCTGTGCTGCAGTTGGGAATCGAGCTGTTCCTGGTGCGCAATTACGGAGTCGCCGTCATCTTCATCACGCCGATGGCGATCCTTCTGGGTGCCGCCGGTGGCGCACACGGCACCGTGCAGCATCTTGTCCTGAGTCGAATGATCGAAACAGCAGTCGGCGTTGTGGTCGCACTGATCGTGCTGTGGACTGTGGGCCGCCGTGCTCATCGCCGAACTTTGGAGTGGGTCGACGGGCGCGTGGCGCGACTGCTCGGCGTGCTGCTCACCGACATTCGGGCGGCAGAGCGTGCGCCGAGTGCAGAATTGTGTCGAGATCTGGAGTTCGAACTTCGCGGCGCCGCCATGGCGGGAATCGATGCAGCGCACAACGAACCGGACTGGGCAACACAGCAGTGGGCAGCGCACACCGAGTTGCATCACCTTGGATCCGATGTGCTGCACCGGTTGTCGTTCGGCACCACGGTGTCGCGCTCGCACCTCGAGAACTGGGAACGACGCTACGCGGCGTGCCGATCGAGCTGACCGAATCCACTGTTAGTACTACTCGGCGAACACGTTCCGTAGCTGCTGTTCCTGCTCGTGGCTGAGGTTCGTCGACACCAGTTCACCGGACTGACCGTCGAATGCCTCATGTACCCGGTCGATGATGGCGTCCGAAGTCAGTACGAACAGTGCCGAAGTTCCGGGGGTGACGTTCTTGCGGACACCGGCTATGAATTCGTCGTCGATTCCCACATCCGTCAAAGAACCGGCGAGCGCGCCGATCCCGGCCCCGAGCGCAGCTCCGAGTAGCGGGATGAAGAAGAGTAACCCGAATAGCAGTCCCCAGAATGCGCCTCCGAGTGCGCCGGCACCGGTGACGTTGTTGAGCTGGCGAGTCTTGGGCTTATTTGCCCCTTCGGGCCACGACACAAGCGCTGCGTCGCGAACCTTGATCAGTTCCTGTCTCTGAAGGTCTTCGAGTGTGGTGATCGCGGTATCCGCGCCCGAGGGCGTCGGGAACTTCCACACCGTCAAGGTTGCACTCATTCATTTACTCCTTTATCTGCCGAGATTTCCCCGAAGTTGACGGTAGAGATGCGGTTCCGGTGAGCGGTGTCCTGCGTTTCGATACCGATCCATCCTCGATTTCGACTCTCCCGAACACATCACCCGGCACGGATGATCCGGTGCCCAGTGAGGAATCAGGATCGCAGCGGCACACTCCAGTACCTGGCTCGGTTTCCGATGCGACCGTTGTACTGGTGGGGTCAGATTCGTTCAGCAGAACGTCGGCCCAGCGGGTCGAGGGGTCGATGTCGACCAGGAACGCTTTGGCCATCAATGTCAACGGGATTGCGAGAATTGCGCCCAGTGGGCCGAGGACCCATGACCAGAAGACCAGCGACAGGAATGTCAACGTGACCGAGAGTCCGACTGCGTCGCCGACGAATTTGGGTTGGATCACCGATTGGATGATCACGTTCACCACACTGTAGAGAACGATGACCGTCAGCATCGGACCGACACCGCCGTCGAGGAGGGCAAGTAGCGCGGGTGGGACGAGGCCGAGGACAAATCCGATGTTCGGGATGTAGTTCGTGATGAAGGAGAGCACGCCCCACAGGATGGGGAGTGGTATCCCGAGCGCCCACAGAAGCCCAGTATCGAGTACGGCGACAATAGCGCCGAAAACTGTTGATACGACAAGATATTTTCGTGTTCCCGACGAGAACGACATGAACGCTCCGGCGATGTCCGGGCGCGATCTCACGAGCACCTGCATCCGCTGCGAGTAACCGCTGCCGTCGATCGCCATGAACAGTAGCAACACGACAAGGAACACAAGATTCGACAGCAGTCCGAGCGTATCTTCCAAAAGCCCTGTCAGCACACGGGTGATAGTTCCCGAATCTACCGAGGACAGCATGTTGTGAATCTGATCCGACCCGATCCCCAGATTGCCGAGCCGGCTTTTGGCGTCCGTGAGAAGTTGATCGAACTGCTCCTCGTATGCAGGGAGCAGTGTCCCCAATCTCGCGACGGAATAGATGAGAAAGAAGACCAGAGTGTTGAGAATGGTGTACACCGCAACCAGAGCAGTAAGGGTCGCAAGCCATCGGGGTAATCCCTTCCGCTGCAGCCAATCAGGTACGGGATGAACGGCGACGGTCAGCATCAGGGCCAGAAAGACCGGCCCGAGGATACTGGAGAATGCTTTTGTACCTGCGACAGTGACAACCAGTCCGGTCAGCCCGAGCAACACGATGAGGCCGCGCGGCAACAACCACTGTGATGGGACTGGCGCACCTTCGGCCGATTCGAGTTCTTGCGTCATGGTCTCCTCCGAACGAATCGCGATGGTGTCCGGAAAAGAATTGCACCGGAGGTTGTTTGCTGTCATCACCCGGAATAGATGAGCGCTCATCCTTTCGGGGTGATGCCAGAAGACCGGATACTTCCGATACTGATCGCACGACGATGTTGCGCAGAAGGAGACATCATGACAAGTGCAGAGACATCTCCAGCCAACCACGCTGTCCGGCAAGGCTTTGCAATCGTTACTACGGCGGCAACTTCACTTTTGTTCGTTGCGGCCATCGGCGAAGCGATCTAGAACGATCTCGGCATTTTCGGGTGGAAACCGTGAGCGAAGAATCCTCGAACACCGAAGACTTTGACGATGATTCAGACTTTGACGATGATTCAGACTTTGACGATGATTCAGCGGAACGTAGGTACGAACTAGGCGAACCAGCACTTATCCTCGACGGCCGAGTATTTTACTCGGTAATCTTTGTTGCCGCCCTGGCAACACTTGCGGCTGTCGGAATGCTCGGTGGATTCAGTGTTTGAGAATGATGCAGCCCGATAGCTACTTGCAGTGCCGATCGAGCTGACCGAACAGCGGACTACATGTCCCGTTTCGGTGGTCTTCACACATTAAAATCCGGCGTGAATAAATCGTTGACGCACGTGGGGGGCGCCGACATATGGTGTCGGCACTGCCTACAAAGGTACTGCCTTCGACGGTATTACCAGCCAAGGTACTGCCTTCCACGTTTGGAGTCCCACGTGTTCTCGTCCTGTCGCTGTTGTCGCTGAACCGACAACCACCCGCATCTGCCTCCGCAGAGCACATCGTACGACGCTGCGTGAACTTCACCCGTCGAGCGCTCTCTGCAGGACATGACGTTTCGGTACAGCCGAGGGCCGATGTAGCCGATCACGGCACAAATCATCTTCTACAGGAAGCACCTTCATGATTCGCCCCCGTTTCGCGCGCTCTGTCGCCGCGGCCCTCGCACTTGTCTCTCTAGCCGGCCTCGCCGTCGCATGCTCCGGTTCCTCCGACGAAGTGGTCAAGACCGCTGACGGTAAGACCGTCCTTCGCTACGAGGGGAGTGCAGGTCAGGTATTGTTCCCGGAACTTGCCGCCGACCTCGGGTATTTCAACGACGTGCAACTCGACTGGATCGGCGACACCACCAGTGGTCCGCAGAGTATCCAGAATGCAGCCACCGGTCAGACCGACTTCGGCGGAGCCTTCAACGGAGCCATCGTGAAGTTGGCTGCTGCCGGATCTCCGATCACTTCGGTCATCGGTTACTACGGCTCGGACAAGCAGAGTTTCAATGGGTACTACGTACTTGACGGTAGTCCGATCACATCGGCAAAGGACCTGATCGGCAAGAAGGTCGGAATGAACACCCTCGGGGCGCACCACGAGTTTGTCGTCCGTGAATGGCTTGCGCGGGAAGGTCTTACGCCGGACGAGATCAACCAGGTGGAACTGATCGTTGTTCCTCCGGTCAACACGGAACAGGCACTACGCCAGGGTCAGATCGACGTCGCAACCCTCGGATCGGTCTTCCGAGATTCGGCTCTCGAACGTGGAGGTCTGCGTGAGCTTTTCACGGACGAATCGCTGTTCGGATCGTTCACCTACGGCACGTTGGTATTCCGCGACGACTACATCGCGCAGAACAAAGATGCAGTCGCTGACTTCGTGCAGGGAACAGCACGCGCCATTCGTTGGACGCAGACGCACTCGCGCGATGAAGTAGTCGCCAAATTTACCTCGATCATCAACTCTCGGGGACGCAACGAAGACACGAAGCTGATCAGCTACTGGAAGAGCCCGGGAGTCGCCGGACCCGGTGGAGTGATTGAGGACGTCGAGATCAGTACCTGGATCGACTGGTTGACCCGCAACGGTGAATTGGAGGAAGGGAAACTGACTCCGGCGGACATCTATACCAACACATTCAACCCGTACGCCAACGGGACGTACACACCCGAAAGTGGCGCTGACGGACAGGCATTGGAGGTCGGAAAATGAGCACTCAACCGAAACTTCGGCTAGAGGACGTCACCAAGGAATTCGACATTCGCGGGACGAGTGAAAAATTCACGGCGGTCGAGGGCATCAACATCGACGTGGCACCGGGCGAGTTTCTGGTCCTCGTCGGCCCCAGCGGCTGCGGCAAGTCCACTCTGCTCGATCTGCTCGGCGGGCTCAGTTCTCCGACATCAGGCCGAATCCTTTTGGACGGCAAGCAGATCACCGGTCCGGGGCTGGATCGCGGAATTGTCTTCCAACAGTATGCTCTGCTGCCGTGGCGCACTGCTCGTCACAACATCGAGTTCGGATTGGAGGCCAAGGGCGTCAAGAAGAGCACACGACGCGAACTTGCCGATCATTACCTCGAGTTGGTCGGCTTGGAGGGCTTCGCCGATCGGTACCCCCACGAGCTGTCCGGCGGTATGAAGCAGCGGGTCGCCATCGCTCGCAGCCTTGCCTTCGACCCGGAAGTGTTGCTGATGGACGAGCCGTTTGCGGCATTGGACGCACAGACGAGGGAATCGTTGCAGGGCGAGTTGCTCCGGATCTGGAAAGCGACAGGCAAGACGATTCTGTTCATCACTCACGGTATCGACGAGGCCATCTATCTCGGACAACGCGTGGCCGTCTTGACGTCCCGGCCTGGCCGGGTGAAGACGATCGTCGATATCGACATCGATCGGACCGCCGCGGATGTGCGCTCCGGTGAGCAATT
This sequence comes from Rhodococcus sp. MS16, assembly GCF_013277795.1. Lineage (NCBI taxonomy): Bacteria > Bacillati > Actinomycetota > Actinomycetes > Mycobacteriales > Nocardiaceae > Rhodococcus > Rhodococcus sp. MS16. The sequence goes on along the minus strand of NZ_VBTM01000003.1, from coordinate 214,191 downwards.
CCGCGATTTCCGGCACCAGATCTGGACCCTTCTGCACGGTGAAGTGGAACGTGCGCGGACCGATGAGCTCGATCCGACGAAGGAGGCCGCGAATGTCTAGCGCACTGGCAATCCCGGAATTGGTTACCGCGCCGGAACCGACATCAGAGCGGAGGGTCGGCTCTGTGACCCGAAAGTCGGCCGATCAGGTCGGCGCCGCAGCACGTTACGTGCGATCGACGGCATGGCGCATCACAAAGCCTTCGATTGCCATCGCTGTGCTACTCGGAATCTGGGAATTAGCACCACGCTTCGGGTTGGTGGACAGGGTTTTTCTCCCACCGTTCAGTGAAGTGGTGTCGGCGTTCTTCACTCTGGTCGGTAACGGCCAACTGCAAGAACACGTCACCGCAAGCTTGTCTCGTGCCTTGACCGGATTTTTTGTGGCAGTAGTGGTCGCGGTTCCGTTGGGTATCGCGATTGCGTGGTACCGCCCCGTTTCGGACTTCCTCAACCCGATCCTCGAACTGTTCCGCAACACAGCGGCTTTGGCGCTACTGCCCGTATTCGTGCTGATACTCGGAATCGGTGAAGAGTCGAAGATCGCGCTGGTGATCTATGCCTGCACCTTCCCGATCCTGCTCAATACGATCTCCGGAGTGCGCAGCGTTGATCCTTTGCTCGTCAAATCCGCTGTATCACTCGGGTTTTCCCCGATCAGGCTGTTCCAGAAGGTTGTCCTCCCGGCCGCGGTTCCTACGATCTTCACCGGGATTCGGATGTCGGCCGCGTCGTCGATCCTCGTGCTGATTGCAGCCGAAATGGTCGGAGCCAAAGCTGGTCTCGGATATCTGATCACCGCTTCCCAGTTGAATTTCCAGATTCCCAACATGTATGCGGGCATCATCGCAATCTCCTTGCTCGGTCTTAGTCTCAACGGTGTCCTGGTGCTGATCGAACGCCGGCTCTCACGCTGGCGTCCCGCCACCTGATACTCACTCATCGGAAGGAACGTTCTTTTATCATGTCCGAACGACAGTTTCACCTGAACGCATTTCTCATGGGCGTCGGCCACCACGAAGCAGCGTGGCGTCATCCGAATACTGATGCGGCTAACTTGTTGGATGTCAAGCATTTCCAGAATCTGGGCCGCATCGCGGAACGCGGGAAGCTCGACTCGGTGTTCTTTGCCGACGGTTTGGCCGTCGGTCCGCGCGTCAAGCACAATACCCAGGCGATTTTCGAGCCGGTCACCTTGCTGTCGGCGATAGCGGCAGCGACAGACAAGGTTGGCCTGATCGCCACGGCTTCGACCAGTTACGGCGATCCGTACACTCTCGCGCGGAAGTTCGCTTCGCTCGATCACATCAGCGGTGGCCGCGGCGGGTGGAACATCGTGACGTCGGCCGGCGCCGATGAAGCCGCAAACTTCGGACTGGGTGCAGTGCCGGCGCACAGTGACCGTTACGAGCGGGCCGAAGAGTTTGTCGATGTGACGCTTGACCTCTGGGACAGCTGGGAAGAGGGCGCAATCCTCCTGGACGAGGAGACCGGCGTGTTTGCCGACCCGGACCGAGTACACCGCATCGACCACGACGGTCCACGATTCTCGGTGGCCGGGCCGCTCAATTCGCCGCGATCGCCGCAGGGCCGGCCACTACTGGTGCAAGCTGGATCCTCCGAAAGTGGTAAAGATTTCGCGGCGCGATATGCCGAAGCCGTCTTCACTGCGCAGCGAACACTCGAACAGGGCCAAGACTTCTACTCCGACCTCAAATCCCGATTGATCAGGTACGGCCGCAACCCGGACGACCTCAAAGTGCTGCCGGGAATCGTTCCCTTCATCGCAGACACGGAAGACGAAGCAAAAGCGCTCGAGCAGTCGTTCACCGATCTGATCTCGCCGGAGTACTCGTTGCGTCAACTCTCGAACATGGTGGGCGTCGACCTCACGGAGCACTCGCTCGACGCACCTCTTCCGCCGTTGCCCGATCTTGATCACATCCAGGGCAACAAGAGCCGATACCAATTGGTCAAGGACTTGGCTGAGACCGAAAAGCTCACGGTCCGTGAGCTGATCGGCAAACTTGGCGGTGGGCGGGGACACCGCACTTTTGCCGGGACGGCGGAGCAGGTTGCCGACGAGTTGACGGAATGGTTCGACAAAGGTGCAGCCGACGGTTTCAATATCATGCCGCCGTACCTGCCGGGTGGGCTCGAGATATTTGTCGATCGGGTTGTGCCGATTCTGCAGTCCCGGGGGCTTTTCCGTACGGAGTACACCGAATCCACGTTGCGTGGCCACTACGGGCTTGCGGAGTCGGTCGGTAAGCGCTCGCGGGCTACGGTGGCCGTAGAAGTGAGCGCGTGACGGAAACAGTTCCCCGAGCGCAGCCAGGAGTAGGCGCGCTGAAGCCGTTGGTGACAACGGTTTTTGTCCCGGCTGCGATTTTCGGAATCGGCCAGGGCGCGGCGGCGCCGATCATGGCTGTGACCGCCCGGGACCTCGGGGCGTCGATCACCGTTGCGGGACTGATCGTTGCGCTCGGCGGATTGGGCGCTGTTCTCGGTGATCTACCGGCCGGCCGGATAGTCTCGCGTTTCGGCGAGCGTCGGTCCATCATCGGCGGAAGTGCTCTCGGTGCAACAGGAGTGGTGATCTGCCTGTTCGCCGCGACTCCCTGGGTACTGGGAATCGGAGCCCTGCTGACCGGACTGGCAAATGCGGTGTGGGGCCTGGCTCGGCAGAGTTACCTCGCTGAGACGGTTCCGCTGAGCTTGCGAGCCCGGGCGATGTCGTCGTTCGCGGCGATGTGGCGTCTGGGATTCTTTCTCGGACCACTGATCGGCGCCGGGGTGATTCTGATGATGGGCACCCGCGGCGGTTTCCTGGTTCAGTTGGTCGGTGTTGTACTCGCCGGGGCTCTGATGGCACGCGTTTCCGATCCACCGCGCACGGTCGACGCGAGCGGCGGCGCACACCGACTCGTCACGTTGACCGACATTCTCGGTCGACATCGCGCACCGCTGTCGACACTGGGCATCGGATCTGTCCTGATGGGCGCCGCTCGGGCGTCGAGGGAAGCGGTACTTCCACTGTGGGCATTGCATCTCGGGTTGGACGCTGCCCAGGTCAGTGTGATCTTCGGTGTGGGCGCGGCAGTGGATCTCCTGTGCTCGTATCCGGCCGGGCACATCATGGACCGCTACGGCAGAAGATTGGTGGCGGTCCCGTCGCTCACTGTGATCGGAGTGTCGTATCTTCTGCTGCCGCTGTCGACAGGAGCATTGGGATTGACCGCGGTTGCCGTTGTCATGGGCATCGGCAACGGGTTGGGCAACGGAGTCATCATGACGTTGGGTGCGGATATCGCTCCACCGGACGAGCGGGCCGAGTTTCTCGCAGCCTGGCGCCTGACCCATGACACGGGGATGTTCGGTGGACCTCTTGCGATTGGTGTGCTTGCTGCTGCAGTTCCACTCGGTTGGGCCTTTGCGGTTCTGGGAGCGACGTCCTTTGCCGGCGCAGCGGTGATGCATCGATATATTCCGCGCTATTCGCCGTCCGTGGCGGCGCAGGCGGATCGCGGACGGTCTGGGTAGGCTCGCATGATGCGATTCGGACTCTTTGTTCCTCAAGGCTGGCGCCTGGACCTGGTTGGCATCGACCCTGCACAGCAGTGGGAGGTGATGCGTGACTTCACGTTGCGGGCGGAAGCGGGACCGTGGGAGTCGGCGTGGGTGTACGACCACTTTCATACGGTTCCTGCGCCGACGGAGGAAGCAACGCACGAGGCATGGACCCTCATGTCGGCCCTTGCCGCGTCGACGTCGAGTATCCGGTTGGGCCAGATGTGTACCGCCATCAGCTACCGCAACCCGGCCTATCTCGCAAAAATTGCGGCCACCACCGACCTGATCAGTGGAGGTCGTGTCGAAATGGGTATCGGCGCCGGCTGGTACGAGCAGGAATGGCGCGCCTACGGCTACGGTTTCCCTTCTGCCGGTGAGCGACTCGGCCGTCTCGACGAGGGAATCCAGATCATGCGACAGTCGTGGTCGACCGGCAGCGCGACGCTGGATGGCAAGTACTACCAGGTCGACGGCGCTATCTGTCGACCACTTCCACTTCAGGACAAGGGAATCCCGTTGTGGATCGCGGGCGGCGGCGAGAAGGTCACCCTGAAGATTGCGGCAAAATACGCGCAGTACACCAACTTCGACGGCACACCCGAAGGATTCGAGCGCAAGTCCGAGATCTTGAAGAAGCACTGCGATACGGTGGGCACCGACTTCGACGCCATCGTCCGCTCCGCAAACTACAACGTTGCCATCGGATCGACGGAAGCCGAAGTGGCCGAGCGGCTTCGGGTAGTCAAAGACCGGCTGACGCCTCTGGTGGGCGAAGCTGCTGCCGAAGCGTCGCTGGACGCGTTCCGCGGTATGCCCGCAGTCGGAACTCCGGAACAGATCATCGAAAACCTGTCAGCTCTCAAGTCACAGGGGCTTGAATACGGGATCTTCTACTTCCCCGAAGCTGCGTACGACACCTCGGGCATCGAGTTGTTCGAACGTGAGGTATTGCCGGCACTGCGCTAGAGCAGTTGCCTCAGCGGCAGTTGCTAGCGCAGGTTGTCGGGCAGGTCAGCCGGCTCGATCATGACGCGGCGTTCCGGGTGGGTGCGAACTTCCTTCGAGTCAGCGAGGCGACTCTGAAGGAAGTTCCACTCACTTGCACTGATCGCTGCGGTGGCGCGGGCCAGGACTCGGGCGTCCTTGGTGCCCCATTCGATGGGCATCGGGTTGACCATCTGCCAGACGTCGTCCTTGCTGCGTGTGGAGCGGTCCGACCGCAGGGCGACCGACGGAACACGATCGCCGACCTTCCAATGAGGGTTGAGTCGGACGTTTCGGCTGACCAACGCGTATCGCGGTCCTTGCGTCGACGGCTTCGCGACGTCGATCAACGCGGTCAGTGTCGCGGCGCGAGGGTGAATCTCGGAGACGATCGTGGGGACCAACGGGTTTTCGCTGTACAACTTTTCGATGCTTCCCACCTTGCGCGGCGCCCATACGGCCACACCCAGCGAGCTGATCGCGCCGACAGCGAGAACAGCGCCGGCGATGGTGGACCACACCGCACCCATGCTGATGAGCCAGGCGGCAAGCGCAGCGAGGATGAGGGCGAAGATCACGGCAGAAACCTGCAGACGACGGACATCGGCCAACGTGTCGTTGACGGACTTCGCGTGAGCCTTGTCGACGGTGAACTGGAAATCAGCCACTGGTGTGTTCCTTCGCAGGTGGCGGGCGGGTGTACTCGGTCGAGGGCTCCTGAAAACTCCAGGAGCCACTCCACCAGGGTAGCTACTTCCGCGCGCGCTCCCACATCTGCAGGTAGGCCTCCGCGCCGCGGCTCATGTCGTCGATAATCTGATCTCCATCCGGCCCCGCGGCAATACGCATGTCCGCAATCCAATCGGGGATCATTCCGTACTGAGCCACACCGTCGACGTTGACGTCGAAGACGCGGTCGCCGGCACGCTGCTTGTCCATGACTGTGCCGTCGAAGGCGGTGTACGGGTACTGCAAAGGATTGGCGTCGGCATCACTGCGCGGCGCGGCCTGGGGACCGAATCCGTTGGTGTCGGCGCCGTAGCCGAATCCGAAGTAGTAGTTTTCGCTTCGCATCTCCCTGGCTTCGCGCCACTGGTCGATGAATCCGGTCTCGCCGTGCTTACCGTCGGAAGCATCGAGTGTGCCCGCGTACAGCGCAACAAAACCACCGAGTGCATAGATCCGCCGGTAGAAGCTTTCGTCGCTCCAACTGTGGCTCGACACAACGCCGGAGTACTGGGCGGTTTCGAGGATACCGAGTGTCGCGTCCGCTGCCTTGACGCTCATGTGGTCGATGTCGATGATCATGCCTCGCTCCATCAACCCGCGGATGGTGTGCTCACCGAGAGCACTCAATCCACGTGAATTACATTGCGCACCGGCCGGATACACCGGAAGCGTCACGCCGGGTGGGAGTACGGCGAGGAGATTCTGGGCACCGTCGACCTTGGTGGGCAGCTCGTTGTCCTCGGCGACGCCGGTGCACGGTTCGGACTGCCAGAACTCACCGGTACCCAGGTAGTTACCGATGTTGACGGCCACCCCGGTGATGCCGCCGTCGAAACGCGTGCCACCTAAGGCATTGTCGAACTTGTGCGTGACGATCATTTGCCGGACACCCAGATCGTAGAGTTCGTCCAGACCGCGATCGATATCTTCGGTCGTGCACTGCGGCACATCGTTTCGCAGTGTGCACCCGAAGGGTTCCGACACCTCGATACCCAGCGTGACGGCCAGTTTTCCGTCGGCCGCCACCTGCCGGGCTTCGGCCGGTGAGCTTACGATCCGGAACCAGCCACGGCCAGGGCCGCCGTACTGTGCGTCGACGTAATCCTGGATCTCACGAGTCTGCTTGGCCTGGATCCGGATCGTCTCCATTTCGTCGCACGGATTGCGTTTGGTCGGATACAGCTCGCACAGAACACGATTGGCAACAAGAAGGTTGGTGAAGATGCGCAAACCGCCGCGCCACGCGCGTTCCACCCACGTGTAGTAGGTCTGCTCGTGAGTCAGGGAATCGTGAGCCGGCCAATCGGGGAAAGTGGGCCACCCGGCGGTGTTGTGGGTTGCGAATGGATCGCCGAAGGAGAGAACGTTTTCGAGTAGCGCCGGCATGCCGTTGGGTTGATGGTCCGGGCAGTCGACCAGCGCGGCAGTGACGCCTTGGGGATCAAAAGGCTTACCGCAGTGCAGATTTCCTCCCATGAACTCGGACGCATTCATATGGACATGCGTATCGATGAATCCGGTGACCTCGCCGCCCGGGCCTATCTCCGACGGCGTACCAGTAGCGTTCACTTCGGCTTCCGGGAAATCGGCGCATCCGGTGCGGGGGATCAGGGCAAACGAGGCGGCATCCGGTGCGCCGCCGGGTTCGGCCAGCGACAGGGTGGAATCGTGGCTGACCAGTGTTCGACCGTTTGTGGTGGCGGTGAGAACAAATGTGTCGCCGCTCGACATCACTGTCCAGTCCGTCGACGGGGTCGCGATTGGCGTTGCCACGACGCCGCCGGCGCCGTCATGGGCAAGCATCGATCCGTCGGTGCCGTAGAACATGAACCGGCCGAGTTGCGCCGCATGGAGCCTGAATGATTCGGCGTCGTCGACGGTTGTTCCGCCGCTGCGGTAGCCGCTTCCGTCCCGGTTCACGAACGCACTGTCGGCACCCTGTAGTGCGTAGCAGCCGTTCGCAAGCTGATACACCGTTGTACCTGGGGCGACCGGAGTCGCCGAACTGACGCCGGTGGTGGCAACCACTCCGATTGCCGACAGCAGCGACGCTGTCAGAAGCGCAACTGCGGCGCCGAGACGACCGCGTGAACGTGTAACCGAGCGCAACATGCGCGACTCCCCGATAGGCACAAGTGTGACAGGGAGCACGCTATCGCGATATGGACGTCCGTCCAGCTAATTAGTGAAACTTGTTATAGAAATGTGTTCAACCGATGGCTGGGCCCAACAGGTCGTCCGCGTCGGTGATTCGATACGCGTAGCCCTGTTCGGCGAGGAACCGCTGACGGTGTGCCGCGTACTCGGCATCGAGCGTGTCGCGGGAAACCACCGAATAGAAGTGCGCCTGACCGCCGTCGTGCTTGGGTCGCAGGAGGCGCCCGAGTCGCTGAGCTTCTTCCTGCCTCGATCCGAAGGTTCCCGAAACCTGAACGGCGACAGACGCCTCCGGAAGGTCGATCGAGAAGTTCGCGACCTTGCTCACCACCAGCGTCTGGATCTCGCCGTTACGGAACTGATCGAACAGGATCTCGCGTTCCTTGTTCTTGGTCGATCCCTTGATCACCGGTGCGTTCAGGGCTTCACCGAGTTCGTCGAGCTGATCGAGATACGCACCGATCACCAAGGTCGGCGAATTCGGATGCTTGGCCAGAATCGACTTCACGACAGCAATTTTGGTGTGCGCCGTCGAGCACAGTTTGTAGCGCTCCTCCGGTTCCGCCACCGCGTAGGACATGCGTTCGGCGTCCGTCATCGTCACTCGCACCTCGACGCAATCGGCCGGCGCGATCCAGCCCTGCGCCTCGATGTCCTTCCACGGAGCGTCGTAACGCTTGGGGCCGATGAGCGAGAATACGTCGCCCTCGCGGCCGTCCTCGCGGACCAATGTTGCTGTGAGGCCGAGGCGACGACGCGACTGAAGATCGGCAGTCATGCGGAACACCGGCGCGGGCAGCAGATGAACCTCGTCGTAGATCACCAAGCCCCAGTCGCGAGAGTCGAATAGTTCGAGGTGCTTGTACTCACCCTTGGTACGACGCGTGATCACCTGATACGTCGCGATCGTGACGGGTCGAATTTCCTTGCGCTCACCGGAATATTCGCCGATTTCTTCCTCGGTCAACGACGTGCGGGCGATGAGCTCACGCTTCCACTGACGACCGGCAACGGTATTGGTGACGAGGATGAGTGTGGTGGCCTTGGCCTTTGCCATGGCTGCCGCGCCCACCATCGTCTTACCGGCGCCACACGGCAGCACGACGACGCCCGAGCCGCCGGCCCAGAACGAATCCGCCGCCATCTGCTGGTAGTCACGCAGTTCCCAATGGCCCTCTTCGAAAGCGAGATCGATCGGGTGCGCTTCGCCGTCTACGTAACCGGCGAGATCCTCGGCCGGCCAGCCGATCTTGAGCAGCATCTGCTTGAGGCGACCGCGCTCACTCGGGTGCACGATCACGGTGTCGTCGTCGACCTTCTCGCCGAGCATCGGTGAGATCTTCTTGTGCCGCATCACTTCGGTGAGCACTGCGCGGTCGAGGCTGACCAGGATGAGGCCGTGAACCGGACTCTTGACCAACTGCAAGCGTCCGTACCTGGCCATGGTGTCGACGATGTCGACCAGCAGGGGCTGCGGGACGGCGAACCGCGAGAACGAGACCAGTGCGTCGACTACCTGCTCGGCGTCGTGTCCGGCGGCACGGGCATTCCACAAGGCCAGGGGCGTGATGCGATACGTGTGGACGTGTTCGGGGGCCCGTTCGAGCTCGGCAAAGGGTGCGATTGCCTGTCTGGCATCGCCGGCGCGCTCGTGATCGACCTCCAACAGCAGCGTCTTGTCGGATTGGACGATCAACGGTCCGTCGGTCACGAAGTCCTCCTGGTGTAGCGAATGCGATGGTGCAGCCGTGTAGCGAATGCAGCAGTGTCGCGGCAACCCTGCCATTGTCCTGCCATCGCGGTGAATACGCCAAGTGACGGGCAATACACAACGCAAACAGGGGTGCCCACACTTGGGCACCCCTACGTCAACGTGGCACAGTTGACGGCTATTCCTGACCCCGTATTTCGGAGACGCGGAAACTTTTTATTTCTGCGCCACCGCAGACTTTCGCATTTCCATGACGTGAGTTATCGCTTCGGAAATTCCGGAGCGATAACCGATATTCTTTTCGCTGTCACCGGGAGTTGAATCAAGTTCTGATTCGAGTCTGGTTTGAATGCGATCAAGCGCATGGATTGTTCTTTTCACGGTGGGTCCTTTGTTTTACGAACGACCCGATAACAAAATTCCGGGTCGACGAGCGTGTTCGTCGAGGACGCAGACCGCGGCCAGTGTCATCCCGGCAACATATCCGCGGGACCGTGGATCTGTGCCTCTGCTACTGGACCTGAACTGGTCGAACGTCTCGTGAAGGTAGTCGAGTGCATCGGTCTCGGCTTGCATGATGAAAACTTCTCGAGAGAAGAACGAAAGTATTTTCCGTCAGCTCCGCTTTCTCTTGCGAATCAATTCCGAAGAATCCGCTGCTTTTTCACGCTTTTCTGCGCGGCGTTCCTTGATCGACTGGGCGGGCTTTTTCATGTTCTTACCCGGCGCCTTGTCAGCCATTGTCGCTCCTCATTTTTCGAAGTGGCAATCACAAACTGACCTCGACCATACTTCATTTACAGAAAAAAGCCAGTTGCATTTTTCCGATCACTTTTTTCCGGACTCGACAGGGCTGACGGAGGTGATGCGGTGCAAGGTGAATCGGCGCACTGCGCCACTCGCCGGATCGAATGCGTCCAACTGCCCGCCGCCCACGCTGACCGGATCGACGATGCGATGCGTGGCCACCCCCTGAGCGTCGACGTAGCCGATGTTGACGCTCTTTCCCTCGCGGGCTGCGGACGAGAGCAGCGCGATGGCGGCGGCATTGCTTTCCCGCGATCCGTCGGCGCGAACCCCGCCCCGGCCGGGTGTGGCAGCGCGGTCGCCGGCTCGCATTGTTCGCACCAGTGCGTCGAGCTGTTCCGGCGACGGACTCGACGGCGTTCGGGTGGCGTGCCGCAAGCGACGGTTCGGGATTCGAGCCCCGCGCGGGCGCAGATCGACGAGGGCACCCGACGAATCCTCGCCTGCGGGCGCAAAGCCGGCAGCGCGAAGTTCGGCCAGAACTTCCCGCAGCGGTGCCTGGGACACCGCCACCGTGGGGGCGAGGGCGCGCAAGGCCAAGGGCTCCGCGACGGGGGAAGCGAGAACCTCGGCCAAGAGGGATGCGTCCTCGCATCGGATGAACGACGCGGCCACGCCCGCCCGCAACCGGCCGTGCCGGCGTGCAACGTCGTCGATGAGGTACGAAAGCGATTGTGGTACCGGAGTTTTGGACTTCGTGCTGAACATCGTCTGCAGTTCCGTCGCCGTCAATCCGGCATCAAGTGCTCGGCGGATACTGCTCTCGCTTATGCGGTACATCGACGCCGCACCGGCCGATTCGATATCGGCTACCAAGGTCACCTGCTCGAGCAGGTCAGGTACCAGCGGGCCGGGTGCGACCAACGTCAGGTCGGCCTGAACCAGGATGTAGTCGATCGGCTTCGGCAGCGCCGCCGCCATTTCGGCTTCGGCGTCGCCGCCGTGCAGCATCGCCCGCCCAGGTGAACTCAGTGCGCCCCGCGCCACCAATCCGAGAGCCGACGCCTCCGCAAGTGTGTTTTCGACTGCAAATGTCCGAAGCCGGCCGCTCCGTCGGGGATGACGCCACGCAAGTGAACGGCTCACCTCGGCGGGCGAGGCGCTCTGCCCACTGTCGAGTTCGGCCAAGAGTCCGAGAATCGACGCCCGGTCTCTCGGTGCAGACGGTGCGCGGCCCTCCTCCGCCAGCGCGGCGATCGGCTTGTCGGACGGATCGCGCATTCCGATCATCCAGGGGACTCGGGGGACATCGATCCACGCCGACGCCAAGACCTCCCATTTGCGGGCCGTGGTCGCGTTGAGCCAACCGTCGACCGTTATCGTCGGGGTCCAGTAGTCGTCCGCGGTGTCGGACGCCGGGGCGGGGTCGGGGGTGCCGCTGGCAATCAATCCGGCGGCGGCGAGGAGTTCGACCACAAGATTGAGCCGACTCTCGTCGAGGTCCGCGGCCTTCGCGATACGTCGTAGTTCACGCACTCCGAGTCCACCGGCGCGCAACGCCGGGGCAGGTGCGGCCCCGAGAACGGCGATCACGTTTTCGCTCTGGCGAACCAACTCGAGGGCTTCGCCCGCGGCCGCCGCATTGACGTCGGCAGGTTTGAGTTTGTCGCCGGTGATCACCGGCGCGGTGAGCGTTGTCGGATCGAAGACTGGTTCGCCGCGGATAACCTGACGTACCGTCGCCGGCAACTCCACCGTCTGCTCGTCCAACCACCGGAGCAGGCCGGCCGCCAAGAGTTTCTGCACAGGACGATCTGCTGGCGTTTCCGGAGCCGCGTCGCGGGTTCGGCCGATGGGGCTCGAGTTGGCCAGCGTCTCGAGCAGACCGCGTTCACGTTCGCCGAGCGAATTGAGCGCCGCGGTGATCTCGGCTTCCGACATGGACTCGGCGGGCTCGAGGGCGCGGCCCAGTCGCCAAGGGATGGTGTCGATGGCAGCGGGGACGATGCTGATCGGATCCGTGCCCCAGATGAGCGCATAGGCCCGCATCTTCGCAAGCGAGGCATCGACTGCCTTCTTGGTGACCTTGCCCTTACCGGTGAGGGCGCGGGCAGCGAGCGCGTCGTTCAATTCCGCGCGCGTCATGGGGGTTTCCTCGGCGCCGGCGAGCGCCAGCAGTTCGAGAAGTCCGAAGTCCAGTGTGTCCAGCTCGTCGGCTGCTCTACCGACCGACGCGCGTTGCTGTGCGCGTCCACTGAGCACCACCATCGTGCTCGGCGGCGGCACAGCGAGATCCGGCCGCAAACGCAGTAGTTCCGTCAGCTCGGCGTCAGTGCGCGCCGACAGCCATTCGGTCAAACTGTCGGCTCCGGAAGTGCCCGCCTGGGTGCCACGTATTTCGGTCATCAGGTATCAGATTAGAGACCTGGTATGTACGGCGTAACGGAGTCCTGTCAAAATGGCTTCGTGGCCAACAATTCGAAGCAGCACTATGTAGATCCAGGATGGCCGGAAACTGCAGACGGAGATCACGCAGTGACCGAATTGTCATCGACCCGCTCCGGTGGACTTTCACCGTTCGGCGAGGACACCACCTTCCCGTTACCGGTGGAGTCACTTCCTTACATCCATCCGTACACCGTCATCAATCGCTAGATCCACTACGCGAAGAAGGCCCGCACCGAATCGGTGCGGGCCTTCTTCGTAGCTGGGTGCGTTCGAGCGGAACGCGCAGTTCGCAGTCCTACTTCAGGAAAGACTTCGCGGTGTCTGCTGCTGCAAGGATCTGGGGATCGACGACGATGCCGTTGGCCTCGGCGAATGCAATGGCCTGATCGATTGCGTCGGAGACCGGATGTGCGACGGTCTGAGCGACCTGCTGTGCCGGTGCGGCGGGTGCGGCCGGCGTCGTGGCCGGAGCGGACCGCTGCGTTGCGCCGCTGCTCAGGCCGAGGCTCGAGGAGCAGGACGGCCAAGCGCCCCATCCCTGGTTGGCCAGGACGCGCTCGGCAACAACGATCTGCTGCTCGCGAGTGGCGTTGTTTGCGGTGGCTGCGTACTCGCCGCCGCCGTGTGCGTTCCACGTGCTGGGGGAGAACTGCAATCCGCCCTGGTAGCCGTTGCCGGTGTTGATGGCCCAGTTGCCGCCCGCTTCGCACTGTGCGAGGCGATCCCAGTCGGAATCGGGGGCAGCGCTGGCGGTACCTGTGGCTGCGATTCCTGCTACACCCATGATGGCGCCGGTGACGGCGACCTTGGCGACAGTGCGGCCTGCGGTGGTGGGCTTGCGATGGCGTCCGCTCATGATCGTGAATTTCCTCTCCACACGCGCCTGCGAGGTCAGCTGTCGGGTTCGGGCTGAGAGGTTGCCCGGCCTCGCCTTTCCTGGCTGGAAAGGGTCTGGCTTCACCCCAAGGTTCGAATGTGTTGCTTGTCGAACCGGTGTCAGGTGGAGAACATTTCTGCTCTCACAGAGGACTTTGGGTCCCCCGTCCTTGTCCCTGGAATGCTCGAAAGTGGGAAGTTCCGGTACCCGCGGGACAAGGTTTGGCGCGGCGGGCCGGAGGTGGCCGGAGTTTCCCGGCCGGAATTCACGGTAACGGCTCTCACCGCTCATGTCACCATTTGATAACGCGGCGCGCCGAATGGGATACAAACCCGCCGCGAAAGCGCAGGGGACTCTTCCCAGGTAGTGAAGGATTCCGCAGCGAAGGTTCTCTTGTGGCTATTCCGTTATCCACCCGTAATGTGATGAAGGTCACACCGTTATCGGTGGAGGATTGGAAGCTATGCGTAGTTCACGCGATTGACGTCGACGATCTCCTTGCCCAAAGGCATCAGCGAGATCGGAATCATCTTCAGGTTCGCGACGGCCAAGGGGATGCCGATGATCGTGATTGCCATTGCCACCGCCGTGACAATGTGGCCGATCGCCAGCCAGATACCGGCGATGATCACCCAGATGACGTTGCCGACCATTGAACCGACACCAGCAGTCGGCTTGTCGACGACGGTCTTACCGAACGGCCAGAGGGCATAGATGCCGATTCGGAACGCGGCGATACCGAAGGGGATCGTGATGATCAGAATGCAGCAGATGATGCCTGCCGCGAAGTAACCCAAGGCCAACCAGAATCCACCGAAGACCAGCCAGATTACGTTCAGGAGAAGTCTCATGGTCGGTGACCTTTCGGTTGGGGTGACGGGAGATCAGCGGGCGCGACGACCCGCCCTCAAGGTGTAGACGATGGCCAGCAGAAAACCGACCGGACACGCCAAGGAGATCAAGTACAGCGCCAACCCCGGCGGTGTGTCGCTGAAGATGTTGATCGCGAAGATGGCGACGAGTGCGAGGAGTCCGATGAAAAACAACCCCATCGCGACTCGAAACAAGCCGTTTCCGGTGCCGGAAGTGCTCGGGTTCGGTTGAGTGTCCACATCTACAAGGGTAGTGCCCAGCAAACGTGGGTGCCGAGACCGGTTCGTCACAGGTAGACTGTGAGGCGACTGCGCGTCCCGTCAAGCAAGTTCGGGGCGCGTTCTTTTGCATTCTTCGACCGGAGTCGTTTACTTCGTCCGGGGTGATGCGAGCAGGACCATCGAGGCTCGTACGCGAGCCTTCCGAAAGTAGTGGGACGCCAGTCCCAGACGAGTGATGAGCGGGTGAACGCGGTGCCAACCGGCAAGGTGAAGTGGTACGACGTCGAAAAGGGTTTCGGCTTTCTGTCGCAGGAGGAGGGGGAGGATGTCTATGTACGTGCGTCTGCCCTTCCCGAAGGTGTGGAGGGTCTGAAAGCAGGCCAGAAAGTCGAATTCGGTATGGCTGCCGGTCGACGCGGTCCGCAGGCGCTGAGTCTGAAGGTGCTCGAGCCTGCCCCGTCGCTGCGCGGCGCATCGGCGCAGCGACGTGAGCCGGTTGTCCGCAAGCACACCCCGGACGAACTGCACGGCATGGTCGAAGACATGATCACGCTGCTCGAGGCCAAGGTTCAGCCTGACCTGCGCAACGGCAAGTACCCCGACCGCAAGACCGCGCAGCGGATCTCCGAGGTTGTCCGCGCCGTGGCGCGTGAGCTCGACAGCTGATCGGTACGAGACAAGAAAATGCCCTGCACTCCTCTCGGGACGTGCAGGGCATTTTGTATGTCAGCGGTCAGGCTGTCTTGATCGACCAGATCAGTAGCCCCTGCTCGCTACCTTCGCCGACAGCAAGGTGGATCTCCACTCCCACCAGTTGCTTCTCGGGTTCGGCTTCGACGGTGACTGCCAACGATTCACCGGCCCCGAAGAAGCGAGGCTCACCGGTCTGATTGCCGTCGGCGTCTTCGTAGACTGCCAGCATCGCCCACTCGGCGTCCGAGACTTCCTTCGACAACGACAACTGCAACGGGTATCCCTCGGGCACGTCGAGTTCGTACACATCGCCGATCTGCGCGCACTGTGACAGGTCGATCGTGCAGAACCCGGCAGGCTGAGTCTCGATGGTGCGACCGTGCGCGTACGCGGTGATCTGCGGGAGCCCATCGGGCTCGTCGTTGATGTTCTTGATGATCACGACCAGAACCGAGACGTAGGCAACCAGCGCCACCACCATCAGGACACTGACCGCTGCCACGATCTTCTTTGTTCTTGCGCGCATGATCACTGCGGAGTACTTCCTTGTCCTCGATCGGATTTGCCGGTGTAGATCACTTCGGTCACTTCTTGCTCGGCCAGATCAGGCCGCTTGCCACCGAGCCCGGGCAGAAGTGAGCTGCCTCGGTAACTCAGGAACGTCTGCAGCAGACCGATCGTCAAGAACACCGAGACAACAGTGAACCCGATCCAGTATTCAGTAGGCAGCAGAACGCCCAACGCCCCGCCCAGCACCCAACTGAGCTGGAGGACGGTTTCGGATCTACCGAAACCGGACGCAATAGATTCCTCGGGCAGATCGTGCTGCAGCGACGCGTCAAGAGAGACCTTGGCCAAGGCGCTCGCCGCGGACGCGATCAGTGTCGCGAGCGCGGCCGTCAGCAAGTTGTCGGTCAAAGCCGCGATGACGGCGATGATCCACACCGACGCGGTGCACCGAAGGACGACGAGGGCCGGTCGCCCCAGTTTGAGTCGCGCACCGGCAGCATTGCCACCGAAGTTGCCCAGCCCTGCGGCAGCGCCGACCAGGCCGAGCATCATTGCTTGCTGCAACGGCTCGTGGTCCGTTTTGGATTTGGCGACAAACGCTATGTACAACGTGAGGAAGCCGGTGAGAACGCGAATGGTGCCGTTGCCCCACAGCCCGATGATGACCGCGCGTCCGAGCGGCTGACGCACTTTTGCGCTCTTGATGCCCGAAGCGCGTCCGCCGCCTGTGTGTTGTTCGTCCGGGTGATAGGTGATGGTGGCGGGAACTTCGCCTTCGGTCACCTCGACCCACGACGGAATGCGCATGCTCAGGTAGGCGCCGAACACCGTCACGACCACGGCGAACCAGAGGGCACCAGGCGATTTGAAGGCGAGTGCGAGTGCGCCGGCCACAGCGCCCGCACCGATGGTTCCACCGATCAACCCGAACACGGTGAGCCGCGAATTGACCCTGACCAGGTCTATTTCCGGTGGCAGTACACGTGGAGTCACCGCACTCTTGAGTACCGAGAACGATTTACTGAGCACCATCATGCCGAGGGCAGCCGGATACAGAATCCAACTGTCGAAGTTGAACACGAGGATCAGCGCCAGCACGGTACGAAGTCCGAACGACGCCGCCAGTGCGATTCGGCGGCCCCGCTGCAATCGGTCGAGCATCGGTCCGATGAGGGGAGCGATAACCGCAAACGGAGCGATGGTGATCAGGAGATAGAGCGCGACCTTCGTTTTGTCCTCGCCAGTGGCAGCGGAAAAGAACAGGGTATTTGCCAAGGCCACCGCGAGTGCCGCGTCGGTCGCGTTGTTGGTCATCACCGCGTACGTCAACGCGGTGAGGCCGGACTTGTCCGCGCCGTCGGCTTTTGCGGCGCGCTGGAACGTAGCGATGCCCTTGTTCGTCAGTTCCCGGCTGCGCATCGCGGCCACTCGCGTGACCGTGAGCTTGCGGGGCATTGGCGGGGCTTTGGGCGCGTCGGAACTGCTCTTCGAGCCCGAACTTCTGGCCTCGTCACCATCGCCGGCGTCGTCACGGGAGCCGGGGATCGGGTGAAGCGGAGGTAACGGCGCGCGACGCGCCGACGGCCGCGTCGCCGGTGGGTAATTGTCGTAACCGGGATGCAAAGTCTGCCCTGCGGATTCGTCGGGAATTCGCCGGGTATCGGGGTCGTAGGGTTCGCGCGGTCCGGTCACTACTCAATTCTGTCCTAGTCCGTGATCTGCGACCACGCACACCCCTGACGAGTCGAGGGGAAAGTTGGAAATCACTCGACAAATCGAACTTCGAAGATCTGTGGCCAATACTTTCCGGTCAGGAGAAAACGGTCGGTTCCGGGTATCTGGGCGATTCCGTTGAGGACGTCGACCGGGTTGGCGGATCCGTTGGTATCAAGGCGGCTGCGCAGCGGTGATGCATCGATCACGCCGCTCACGTGCCCGTCAGCTGGATCGATCGCAACGATTGTGTCGGTCTGCCAGACGTTTGCGTAGATGGTTCCGTCGTCGGCGCATTCCAGTTCGTTCAGATCTGCGACCGGCTGACCGCCGCGAGTGACCTCCACCGAATCGGTGACCGCAAATGTGTCCGGATCGCGGAACATCAGCGTCGACGTGCCGTCGCTGGTGACCAACTGATTCTCGAATGCACAGATCCCCCAGCCCTCGGTGGTGAGCGGAAATCGGCCGCGCTCGGTGAGAGTGTCCTTGTCGCGGACAATCGCGACGCCGTTCTTCCACGTCAATTGCCACAGGTCGTCCCCGATCACGGTGATGCCCTCACCGAACAGTGGCGGCGGCAACTCGGCGCGGGCAATATCGGGTCCGGAGACCGGGGTGCCGTCGAACTGCGTCGAGCGCACCCACGATTCTCCGATGCGCCCGGTGCTTTCGTACAGTCTGTCTCCGTCGATCTCGAGCCCCTGGGTGAAGGCTCCGCCGTCGTGGTCGTAGACCTCGATCACCTCGGCGGAGAGCTGTCGAGGAAAGTTGTCGGCCCCGGAATCGGGCGTTCCCTCATCCGTTGTCGAGCACCCCGCAACACCCGATGTGATCACTGCGAGCGCTGAGGCGATGCTGACGAAACCGGCGCGTGACCTACTCATCCGTCCAGCATCGCAGCCCTGTGCGTTGCGTACTTGTGGTGGTGCGGCAAACTGGAGGAGTGAGTGTTGCTACTTCTCCTGAGCGTGCAGTGCCGCGCCCCGTACTGGCCGATGCCGTCGATCTTGCCCGAGCAGCTGTAGTAGAGCTGCGCGAAGGCGGAGTCGGTGCATACCTCGGCGTCACGTCGGAGGATGAATTCGCCGCTACCCATCGTTTTGCAGCAGACCTTCCCGGCTACCGCGGGTGGCAGTGGGCTGTTGTTGTTGCCGCAGGTCCAGACGATACTCGCGCCACCATCAGCGAGCTGGCGTTGCTACCCGGACCGGACGCACTGGTTGCGCCCGAGTGGCTTCCATGGGATCAGCGGATTCGTCCCGGAGACCTGTCGCCAGGCGACCTGCTGGCTCCGCCGGCGCAGGATCCGCGACTGGTTCCCGGCTACGTCGCCAACGGCGACCCGGAGGTCGACGACGTCGCCTTGGAACTGGGTTTAGGACGCAAGAAGGTCATGAGCCTCGAGGGCCGGCTCGACGCGGCTACGCGATGGTCCGAGGGAGAGTTCGGACCAGACTCCGACATGGCGAAGGCAGCGCCGTCGACCTGTGGGCTGTGCGGCTTCTATCTTCCGCTGGCAGGTTCGTTGCACGCCGCGTTCGGCGTGTGTGGCAACGAACTGTCCGCTGACGGCCGCGTCGTCCACGCGAGTTACGGCTGCGGCGCGCATTCCGACACCAGCCTTCCGCTCGGCGCCGGCTCTCCGGCTTTCGACGCCTACGACGACGGAGCCGTCGAGATGTCGAGCACGTCTGCCGCGGGCACCGAAGATTCGGGTTCGGTATCCACCGAGTAGGGGATCCGTTCGGGACCGGCGCGCTCCGCGACGCCACGCTGCGCGCGTGGGCGGAATCGCCGACGCGTCTGCGCGAGGACGCGGCCACTGAATCGGATTTGGCTGCAGCGGGTTACCGCGACAGGTTGCTCACAGAACTGGCACAGAACGCTGCCGACGCGGCGCTGCGGGCCGGGGCGCCTGGTTCCTTGTGGGTTGATCTCGACGGTTCGGTGCTGACTGTTGCCAATACCGGTCGACCGCTCGACGAGGACGGTGTTCATGCACTGACTGCTCTTCGTGCTTCGGGCAAGATCGATTCCACCGATGGTGTTGTCGGGCGCTACGGCGTCGGATTTTCCGCCGTTCGTTCGGTCAGTGACGAGCTCGAGCTGCGGTCGACTTCGGGTTCGATTCGATTCTCCGCCAAGGAAACTCGAAGCGAGATCGAGAAGGCCGGTCTGAAGGTTCCGGAGTCGGGAGTGCCGGCCCTGCGTCTGGTGTGGCCGTCGGAGGCGTCGCCACGCGCCGGTGCCGATTCCGAGGTAGTGCTCACGCTCCGCGACGACGTCGACGGCGGCGCCCTGTTGTCTCGGATGGCACGTGAAGCCGTGGATCTGCTCCTCGAGCTACCGGGTTTGACGTCTATTCGGCTGGGCAACAAAATCTTTGAGCGTACCGAGCGTCTACTGGACTCCGGGCTGATCGAAATCTCGATCGGCACGCAGGTGTGGTGGCAGTACCAGAGTGCCAAGGCCCGCTGGATAGTTCCGGTGAAAAACGGAGTAGTCGCACCGGTCGCCGAAGACGTACTGCGGGCGCCGACGCGATCCGACGAGGAGTTGTCCGTCCCGGCGCTTGTCGTCGCGGATATTGCAATGCAACCGGATCGGCGACGGATACTGCCAGGCGCGTCGATTGCCGCGCTGGCCGAGGGCTACGCGAACTTTGTCGGTGCGTTGCCGACTGATCAGCGCACAGCGCTTGTGCCCGTTCCGGCTTTTGCGCGAAGTGAAGTGGATTCCCTTCTGCGGGAAGCGCTTCTGAAGGAACTTCAGGAAAACGCCTGGCTTCCGGTTGTGGGGGAACCTGACCGGGCGCCGCAGCGGGCATCGGTTGTTCCTGGTCTCACCGACGATTTGGCGGAATTGCTCACCGACGTCATCGGCGGATTGGTTGTTCCCGAACTTTCCGGACCTCGCCATGAGCGGGCTTTGGCGGCGGTGTCGACACATCGGATCGGGTTGGCGCGCATCGCGGAACTGCTCAGCGGACTCGATCAGGAGCCGTCGTGGTGGTACCGGCTGTACGCGGCGCTCGAGCCGTTGGTCGTCGATGCTCTGGCGGTGGAAGAGCTTGGTACGCTACCGGTTCCGCTGTCGGACGGACGAATTGTCACCGGTCCGCGAACGGTGGTTCTCGGTACCGAACTCGGCGATTCGGTGCCGCCGGTGCCCTGGACCCGGCTTGTACACCCGCAGGCATCGCACCCCCTGCTCTCGCGTTTGGGCGCAACGAGCGCGACGGCGACGGATCTGTTGTCCGACCCGGCGTTGCGCGCGCTGATCGAGGATGCTGCCGACCAAGATGATTCCGTAGCAACGGAATTGGCGTCGACGGTTCTTTCGCTCGCCGCGCATGTCGCGCCTGGCGCCGCGCCGTCATGGATCGGCGAAGTGCTGCTACCGGATTCGGACGGAGAGCTGTGCTCCGCGGACCAGTTGCTCCTGCCCGGCGCACCACTGGCGACTGTCCTGGTCGACGACTCACCTTTTGGCACAGTGCAGCCGAGCTTTGTCGAACAGGTGGGGGAGCAGGCCCTGCGCGTCGTCGGCGTCGGCTGGGGTTTCACCGTGTTTCGTGAGGAGTTGCCGTCCGGACCCGATCACGATCTCGATTCCGAGGGTCAGTGGTGGGACACGTTGGGGGAGGACCCCGAGTACATCGAGGCGGTCCGTGACCTCGACCTGGTCGACGAGAACCGATGGGCAGATGCGCTGACCCTGCTGCTGGAGTCACCGGCAACGAGAACCCTGCTCGAGGACCGTCGGGGATACACGGCGTGGTGGCTGCGCTCGCACGCCGAATTGGGCGGCGAGATACTGGGTTTGCTGCGCGCACCACACGATCGCACGTTCGAGGATCTCCTCGATGTCGCCGACCATCCTGGCAGCGAGTATCTGAGCTCCGTCTTGGCGTCCGATACCGTCGACGATCCGGAACTGGCTCAGCTGTTGCTCGATCGGCTCGCGGATCCACTGCGCATGCCCGCACCGGCCGTCATCGCCCGAACCCACCACTTGCTGGCCGACGCTTCGCGGCGGCGCGTCCTCGATCTGGACGAGTTGAGCTTGCCGAGCTTCGTTCGTGGGCTGTCCGGTGAACTTGTCGACCCCGGTGATGCATTGGTTCTCGATCGGCCGTGGCTCGGTCCGGCATTGCCGACACAGCGAATTGTTCTGGGTAGCTTCGAGACGGCGGAAGCATTGGCGGATTTGCTCGATGTCGCGACGGCATCGTCTGTCGTAGGCGGTCAGGTCGTGAGCACGGGCGTGCGAAGCTCATGGGCGGCGCAGCCGCACGCGGTCCTGATGTTTGCGGCGCTCGGACGGGAAGTACCCGGCGGCGAGGTAGTGATTCATCACGAACTCTCCGTCCGGTTGACCGGCGCCGTG
The DNA here is from genome assembly GCF_013277795.1 of Rhodococcus sp. MS16. Classification (NCBI taxonomy): domain Bacteria; kingdom Bacillati; phylum Actinomycetota; class Actinomycetes; order Mycobacteriales; family Nocardiaceae; genus Rhodococcus; species Rhodococcus sp. MS16. The sequence goes on along the minus strand of NZ_VBTM01000003.1, from coordinate 192,524 downwards.
GAGGCCACGGTGAGTGTGCCGTGGTGGGTGGACGGTGACGGTATCCATCACGTGATGCGTGTGTGGGCAGCTGCGCAGGGGATATGAGGGGGGAACAGTGTCGTTCGATCAGTGGGTACTTGATTCTGCAGTCGACCAACGGACGCCGTGGCTTGTGGATGTGGTGGATGTCATCACCGACAGCGGTGGAACCTTGGCCGCCTGGATCATCTCGACGGTCCTGACGATCACCTTGTTGATGCGCGGTCGGCGCATCGACGCTCTCCTCGTGGCGGGCTCCATGCTGACCGGACTGCTGGTGATGAGTGGGTTGAAGCGTATTTTCACGCGAACCCGTCCACCGGTTCCGGAGCGCCTGATCGAGATCGACTCGTACTCTTTCCCGTCCGGGCACGCCATGATGACGGCAATTCTTGCGACGGTGGTGGCTGCTGTGATCGTTCGGCTGACGTTGCCGTCGCTCGTTCGAGTCACGATGCTTGTTTCGCTCGCGCTGTACACCGTCGCTGTCGGGTTTTCCCGCGTCTACCTCGCGGCGCACTGGATGACGGACGTCCTGGCAGGGTGGGCGTTCGGTGTCATCTGGGCGGGTGTGTGGATCCTGGGAACCTCTCGCTCGCGACAGCGCCGCCGCGAACCACAGCCGGTCTGATCGCTTCTCAGAGCAGTCCGGCGCCCTGTTGGGCACCTCGACGGCCTCGGCGGGCAGCGCGGCGTTGGAGCCAGAAGAGGCTGTAGCCGAGGAATCCGACGCCGATCCCGGCGTAACAGATGGGCAGTGCTCCCGACCAGCGATCACCGCTGAGGAGGACCACGGCTGTCACGACCACCCACGCCAGCGTGCCGACGACGAGAGCCGGCGCCGGTGCGGACAAACGGTCGATAACGGTTGTTGTGTTGGGCGTCTCGTTCACAAAATTAACGCTACCCGTACCCCTGTGCCCTACTCTCCCTTATGCGACCGGCCTTCGTACGCCGGCACACGGCGGCGCAAGAACACCGGCGACCTATGACAGCGATGGGAAAAAGATGGCGGCACCCGGGAAAATTCTCGATACGTATTTCAAGATCAGTGAACGCGGATCAACGATCTCCACGGAGGTTCGCGGCGGTGTTGTCTCGTTTGTCGCGATGGCGTACATCGTGGTTCTCAACCCGCTGATCCTCGGTAGCTTCTCGGCGGATGACGCCGTCGCAAAGACCGACGTCCTCGGAAACATTCTGCCGGTCAACCAGGTGGCTGCGGTCACCGCCCTGGTTGCCGGTCTGATGAGCATCGCGTTCGGCATCATCGCGAACTATCCGTTTGCGATCGCGGCCGGCCTCGGTATCAACAGCCTGCTCGCCGTCACGATCGCCCCGCAGGTCACGTGGCCGGAAGCCATGGGCCTGGTGGTCATCGACGGCATCATCATCGTCGTGTTGGCGCTCACCGGTTTCCGGACCGCCGTGTTCAACGCGATTCCCAATGCACTCAAATCGGCCATTGCCGCCGGTATCGGCATGTTCATCGCGTTCATCGGTCTGGTCGACGCCGGATTCGTCCGTCGGATCCCCGACGCCGCAGGTACGACGGTCCCCGTCGGGCTCGGTATCAACGGTTCCATCGCGTCGTGGCCGACTGCGGTCTTCATCTTCGGTGTTCTCATCATGGGTGTGCTCGTGGTGCGCAAGGTTCGTGGTGGCCTGCTCATCGGCATCATCGCCACGACCATCCTGGCTGCGATCATCGAAGCGGTTGCAGAGGTCGGACCGTCGCTCGGAACCAACCCCAAGGGCTGGAACCTCAGCGTTCCCGCGATCCCCGACATGTTCGGTGGCATGCCCGACCTGAGCCTGGTCGGGGACTTCAGTCTCTTCGGCGCGTTCACCCGAATCGGTGTTCTGGCAGCCAGCCTGCTCGTGTTCACACTCGTTCTCGCGAACTTCTTCGACGCCATGGGCACGATGACGGGACTCGGCAAGGAAGCCGGATTGACGGACAAGGACGGCAACCTCCCCAATGTGGGTAAGGCGCTCGTCGTGGAAGGCGCCGGTGCCATCGTCGGTGGTGGCGCGTCTGCGTCGTCGAACACGGTGTTCGTGGAGTCGGCGTCTGGTATCGCGGAAGGCGCTCGGACCGGCCTGGCAAATGTTGTGACGGGTCTACTGTTCCTGGTCGCGATGTTCCTGACACCGCTGTATTCGGTGGTGCCGATCGAAGCCGCAGCGCCGGCCCTCGTCATCGTCGGCGCACTGATGATCGGTCAGGTCCGAGACATCGACTTCACGCAGTTCTCGGTTGCGCTTCCCGCGTTCCTGACGATGATCGTGATGCCGTTCACCTACTCGATCGCCAACGGCATCGGCGTCGGATTCATCTCCTGGGTGGTTCTGCACGCTGCTACCGGCGGTGCCAAGAAGATCCACCCGTTGCTGTGGATCGTTGCGGCACTGTTCGTCGCGTACTTCACTGTCGGGCCGATTACCGACGCACTGACGTAAACCTGCAACTGGCTGGTAACCGATAACCCGGCTACCGGCCAGTTGTTGACGTATTGTTCTCGCGTGACCACCGAAACTCGAGCGCTCGCCAGTGATCTGTCATTGGCGGTTGTGCGTCTGAGCAGGCATCTGCGAGGACGACGGGCCGACGCGCAGGTATCCCTGACACAGCTCTCGGCTGTGGCGACACTCTCGCAAGAGGGACCAATGACCCCAGGTGCACTCGCGGCGCGTGAGAAGGTGCAGCCGCCGTCGATGACCAGGGTGGTGGCGTCCCTCGCAGAACTGGGGTTGGTGCAGCGTTCACCCCATCCCACGGACGGTCGTCAGATCATCGTGAGCTTGTCCGACGCAGGTAATGCGCTACTCGCTGACGAGACCCACGCGCGTGAGGCTTGGATGAACGAGCGACTTTCCGACTTGAGCGCCGAAGATCTGGCAACACTTCGCGGTGCTGTCGAGATCATCACAAAGATCGTCAGCGCCTCCGAATAACCGCTTTCCATGGTGTCGCGGTGAGGTAGTTGCTCACGCGAATGATCGCAGGAGCAAGATGGGGTAGTGCCCCGTGACCCCGAATCCGGCATGTTTGCCGCACTCCGCAACCGAAACTACCGTCTCTGGGCGTCCGGGCAGATCGTGTCCCTGGTCGGAACGTGGATGCAACGCATCGCTCAGGACTGGCTGGTTCTGACGCTGTCCGACGGTAATGCACTGGCAGTCGGCATCGTCATGGCATTGCAGTTCGGACCGACGCTGTTCCTCTCGGTGTGGGGCGGTGTCCTCGCCGACCGGTACGACAAGCGGCGCATTCTCATCTTCACGCAGTGGGCGAGCGCGTTGTGTGCCCTGGTGATGGGTGTCCTGGACGTCGGCGGGTTTGTTGCTCTGTGGCACGTGTATCTGATCGCGTTTGCCCTTGGCTGTGTATCGGCGGTGGATGCGCCTGTACGCCAGTCGTTCACCATCGAAATGGTGGGTAAAGAGCATCTGTCCAACGCAATTGCGTTGAACTCCATGACTTTCAACACCGCACGCATTATCGGTCCGGCCATTTCCGGGGTGCTGATCAATCTGATCGGTACGGGTTGGGTTTTCCTGCTCAACGTTGCGACATTCGGTGGTGTGCTTGTCGCATTGGCGCTGATGAATGCGAAGGAATTGATCCCGTCGGAACCCACGCCGCGTGCCAAGGGGCAGGTGCGTGACGGATTCCGATACGTGTGGGGCCGTAAGGACCTGCGGGTCATCATGGTGTCGGTTTTCATGGTCTCGACGTTCGGCCTGAACTTTCCGATCAGCCTCGCGGTGATGGCGCGTACCACGTTCGATCGCGGCGCCGACGCCTACGGATTGCTCTCCACCACACTCGCTGTGGGTACCTTGGCCGGCGCCGCGTATGCAGCCAGACGCAAGGACGCTCCGCGCCTGCGAACGTTCCTCAGCGCGGCAGCGGCGTTCGGTCTCTTCGAAATTGCTGTCGGATTGATGCCCACCTACCCGCTGGTGGCGTTGATGCTGATTCCCACCGGCGCACTGACACTGACCTTCACGACGTCGGCGATGAACATCCTGCAGATGTCGGTGCCGTCGGAGATGCGGGGGCGGGTGATGGGTATCTACATGCTCAGCTTCCTCGGTGGCACCCCACTGGGCAGTCCGATGCTGGGCTGGTTGGCCGACGCCGTCGATCCGCGGGCACCGTTGATCATCGGTGGCGCGATCTCGCTGGTGTCCGCCTCCCTGGCGGGGGTATATCTCCTGCGCAGCGAAGGCCTCAAACTTCGGTTGAAAATGCCCGACGACGGCGGACGCCTGCCGGTGTTCGACCTGCGTCCTGCCGTCGTCTGTGATGCGACCGAGCAAGCGGTGGAAGCTAACCGCGCACCGTGAGCTTTTCTCTCTTCGGGAAAACGGTGTAGCTGAGGGCGATTGCGCCCCACACTGCGAGAACCACGGTGAGTGTGCGGACCCAACTGCTCAGTGCGTCGGTGCGAGAGGCGTCGCCGACAAGGACGATCGCGGCGGTGAGCAGGGCGCACGAGATGGCCCAGGCCAATGCTGCTTTCCCGAATTCACGCCACTCTCGGATCGCTCGCGGCGTCCCGTATTTCGGAGGCGCGACGGGCTTCGGTCCACCGGCAAATCGGTAGGCGAATCGCGCGTCGGCCCACGAGATGAGGCTGTGCCCGAACGCAATGGATACACCGATGTAGGCGGCCGCCAGTCCGTGGCTGGCGTTTGCCTGCCCGCCGCCGCGCAGATCGAGGGCTGTGGCGACCAGAAGTACGACGTCGACCAGGGGAGCGCAGATCAAGAGGCCAGCGCCGACGCCGGGTTTCCGGAACAGGTAGCGAGCAGTCAATCCTGCGGCGATGAAAACCCAGAACATGATCTCGCAGGCAACGATGAGTGTGACGATCATGGGAACTCGTTTCTAGTACGACTGTGTTAGTAATTGGAAACTAGCACAGCTGTGTTAATTTTGTGAAGTGGTGAAACGACCCAGTTCCGAAGAGCGCCGTGAACAGATCGCGGAAGCTGTCTGGCGTGTGATCAGACGCGACGGAATGGCCGCCGCCAGTGTCCGTACCGTCGCCGACGAGGCGGGCATGTCCACGGGCTCCCTGCGCCACTTCTTCGCGACTCAATCCGAGCTCTTGCTCTTTGCCATGGAATTGGTTTCCGTCCGCGTCGAGAATCGAATCGCAGGCATCGAGTTCGATCCCGACATCAGGCGGGCGATACGGCAATTTGCCGAACAATTTGTTCCCCTCGACGCCGACCGCCGCGAAGAGATGCAGGTCTGGGAGGCATTCGCCGCGGCATCGCGAACAGAACCGGACTTGGCGGTGGTCCGGGAGCGGACGGATCGAACTCTGTTCGGGCACTTCCGCCAGTTCGTCGAGGCGTTGAGTGATTCAGGTTTTCTTCGGTCCGGCAGTTCCATCGACAGCGAAGCAATGCGCCTGCACGCGCTGGTCGACGGGCTTGCCGCGCACGGTGTCAACAATCCGGAGAGGGTGAACCCGGCCGCAATCACCGAAGTGCTCGACGCCCATTTCGATTCGCTGATCACCGCAGCCGGGAGCAGTGACTGAGGACGGCATCCGATACGGCACCATAGAAGCCGTGGTTCACGTCATCGATATCTCAGATCCAGCCGATTCCCGGTTGGATGACTTTCGCGATCTCAACTCCTCCGATCGCCGACCCGACCTCCCCGAAGGAAAGGGTTTGGTCATCGCGGAGGGGGTATTTGTCACCCAGCGACTGCTGACCTCGCGTTTCGAGCCGATCAGTCTCCTCGGAGTCGATCGCCGACTGCAGGAACTTGCCGAGGACCTCGACGGTGTTGATGTTCCCTTCTATCGAACCAGTGCGGAGGTGATGGCAGAAGTGGTCGGATTCCATCTCAACCGTGGAGTGCTTGCCGCAGCTGCCAGGCCGACGCCGCTGGCTGTCTCGGACATCCTGCAGGACGCCCGAACAATTGCCATTCTCGAAGGCGTCAACGATCACGAAAACCTCGGCTCGATGTTTCGCAACGCCGCGGGACTCGGAGTCGACGCCGTACTTTTCGGAAAGGGCTGCGCCGATCCGCTGTACCGCCGCTCGGTCCGCGTGTCCATGGGGCACGTACTGCGAGTTCCGTTTGCCCATGTCGAGAAGTGGCCCTACGACCTGGAAGAGCTGCGCAGCAACGGGTTTCAGCTCATCTCGCTAACGCCCAATCCGGAGGCCGTGACACTGGCCGAAGCGATGACCGGAGACAAGGTAGCCCTGTTGCTCGGCGCCGAAGGTCCTGGCCTGACCGAACATGCCATGCGTGCGACGGATATTCGCGCAAAAATCCCCATGGCGCCGGGTACGGATTCACTCAATGTCGCGACCGCCGCCGCAATGGCCTTCTATGAACGAGTCAGGACCCGGCAGTAATGCCGACCGGAACTCCCTGGTTCACCGGTGTTGTGGTATCGATTTTTGCCGCAATGCTGTCCACTGCCGCGGTAGGCGCGTTCAGTCAGGGCCTGGCACACGTCAACGTGTTTCTTGCCGTTGCGGTCAACGTCATCGCGGTGGCCGGCTTGGCTCCCACCGTGTGGCGGTGGCGGGCCGTCCCCATCTGGCGATGGGTGGTTTACGGTGCGGTAGTAGGCATTCCGTTGGGGTGGATAGCCGCGATCGCCTGAGTACTCAGTGGAAGCCGAAGTATCGGGCCAGTCGGCTTCGCTTCTTCGGCTCGGGAGTTGGAGCCTCAGCAGTTGGAGCCTCAGGAATTTGAGCCCGGGGGACTTCCGGCGCGTCGGTGAAATCAGGTTGAGGGGGCTCAGCTGCGACGGGTGTCGGGGGCTTCGGTTCCCTTGCCTTCGGTTCTGTTATCGGTGGATCTGGTTCGGGCGCAACAGCAACCGGTTTTGCCGGCGGAACGGGTGTCGGAGCTGATTGTGGGATCTCAACTGGCTCTGGTGCTGGAGGCTTGGGCTTTGCCTGCTGCGCCTGCTCAGCCTGCTCAGGCTGCTCGGTTGTCGGCACCGTCGCCTTCGGGGCTTCCGACTTCTGGTGAATCTTGAATCCCCACAACAGGATTTGAGTCTTGTCGAGATCGCCCTCGTGCGGCGCACCCGTGTATCGGAATCCCAGCCATTCCGCGTTGGCGGCCTCGGCGAACTGCTGGGGGTGGAACGGCAGTGCTTGCGGATCGGGCAAAATGCCTGGGGGGTAACGCAAGGGGTGCTTGCCCGACCAGTAGGGCAACTCCCAAGTCTGTGGGATGCCGATGTTCTCGACGATGTCGATCGGGAGTGCGCTGAACGAGCGTCGCAGTTGGCCGTTTTCCCAGATGGCAAAGGACCCTTGCGCGCGGTCGGGTGACGAGCTGACCAGGAAGGTGAGCGGCGCGTGCGGCGAAAGTAGCCAGGACTCAGGAAGTTCCGACGGAAGGCACGCGCTCAACTCTGCGCTGGCGACGACGCTGATGTTCTCGTAGGTGCCGATGAAGAGATAGCCGGGTTGTACGGTCGCAGCGATCGACAGCGGGTGTGGGCCGAGAGACTCGAACTCTTTGCCGGGGTGTAGTCGCTGCGCGATCGCGAGTGCCGCGGCCTGGTCGGGCTGCGGGTACAAACTCAGTTCAGCGCGAACGTCATTGTTGTCGACAAACCAAATTGTTGATACACGTGCAGCCACCGATCGCCCTCTCTCCTGAACCCTCGCTGCTTAGAAGAATACGACGAATCGGCCGGTAATCTTGCCTCCGGTCCGCTCCGGGCGGGAGCGTCAGCGGCCGCTGCTACGCACACCGAGGAGAACGTCGTCCCATGACGGAAGGGCGGGCTTTCCGCGCTTGTCCTTGGTCGACGATTGTTGCGGCGCTGCCTTGGGCGTGACGTCTTCGGCAGGTTCCGGGGTTTCTTCTTCTATCTGCGGCTCGGGCTCGGCTTCGACCTCTGCCTTGACCGTCGGAGTCTCCATGCGAGCCGGCGTCTCTACGCTAGTCGGAGTGTCTACCCGAGCCGGGATTTCCGCGACTGGGGGTATTTCGGTGACAACCGTGACAGCGTCGTGAGTCTCGGCTTCAGGGTTGACTTCTTCGTCCGGTTCGAAGTTGTTATCGATCCGTGACAGTTCGGGACGCTCGAAGACCACCGGTGCCAGACCGCGCAGTGGGCGGCCGAAATCCGGATCGATCAAGTCGAATGCAGTGTCGTCGAGCGCGACGATGGTTCCACCGTGCGCGTCCGGCTGATAGCGCCAATGTGCGGCGTTGGTGCTGCGCCCGGCCTGCCATTGCAGCTGAGCCACCCAGTGATTGTCCTCGTCGCGCCAGGCATCCCACGTGGCGTCGTCGATGGTGTGGCCGCGGGCACGAAATGCGTGAGTCACGATTTCTGCGAGCGTCGGCACGGTGGGTCCGTTGTCACGGATCGGGTGCCCACCCTGCGCCATTTCTGCTGCTCGGGAGCGTTCGAGAAGGACGGGGTATGCGTAGCGCTCGACCTTGCTGACCGGGATGCCGGCTTCCTTGGCGACCTGCTGGACGGAAGCGCCGGATCGGATACGGGCCTGGATTTCGCGGGGGCGGAGCTGGCTTTCGTTTTCGATCTCGATCTGGCCGAGTCGAGCTACATCACCCCGGCACGCTGCGCGCAGTTTGTCGTCGGCAGGGAGTCGAAATTTTTGGCCGGTTTCGGCGTCGGCGCACACCACATGCGATCCATCGGGTTCAAGTCCGATCACTCGAAGCTCTCGCACATTGACCTCCCTTATCGCGCCGGCTCGCGACTTTGCGCCGCAGTCAACTGTAATTCATTTGTGATGACCAGCCCGGCAGGACACTCCCGGCAGACCGGTCGCGTACGGATATCAACGCAATCACGCCGCCGGCCTCGACTCGCGGATGGAGTCGAGGCCGGCGGCGTGATACGAGAACTACAGGCGTGGCTCAGCCGAGCTGCGAGACGACCCAGTCGATACTCTTGGTGAGAGCGGTGACATCTTCGGGGTCGATGGCCGGGAACATGCCGACGCGCAACTGGTTGCGGCCGAGCTTGCGGTACGGCTCGGTGTCGACAATTCCGTTGGCGCGCAGGATCTTTGCAACCTCGGCTGCGTCGACGTCGTCGTTGAAGTCGATGGTGCCGACAACCTGCGAGCGGTGTGCCGGATCAGCGACGAACGGCGTTGCGAACTCGCTGGCCTCGGCCCAGTTGTACAGGCGTGAGGACGAGTCGGCGGTGCGTGCGGTGGCCCAGTCGAGGCCTCCGTTGCTGTTCATCCACTCGATCTGGTTGGCGAAGAGCAGCAGCGTTGCCAGTGCCGGAGTGTTGTACGTCTGATCCTTGGAGCTGTTGTCCACGGCGATGGGTAAGGACAGGAAGTCGGGGGTCCAGCGTCCCGAATCCTTGATCTCTGCGACACGCTCGAGGGCGGCCGGGCTCATCAGTGCGATCCACAGCCCACCGTCCGATGCAAAGCACTTCTGCGGAGCGAAGTAGTAGATGTCCGAATCAGCGACGTTGACGGGCAGTCCGCCGGCGCCCGAGGTGGCGTCGATGGCGATCAGGGCGTTCTCAGAACCGGCGGGGCGGGAGACGGGGATCGCAACACCGGTCGAGGTCTCGTTGTGTGCCCAGCCGATGAGGTCGACAGACGGGTCGGAGACCGGTGCCGGTGCGCTGCCCGGATCAGCGGAGACGACGATCGGGTCACCGATGAACGGGTTGGCCTTGGCGACCGAAGCGAACTTGGAGCTGAACTCGCCGTTGGTCAGGTGCAGCGACTTCTCGCGGATGAGGCCGAATGCAGCGGCATCCCAGAACGCGGTGGTTCCGCCGTTGCCGAGGACAACCTCGTATCCCTCGGGGAGGGAGAACAGGTCGGCGAGACCGGAACGAACGCTGGCGACAACGTTCTTGACCGGCTTCTGGCGGTGGCTGGTGCCGAAGACCGAAGCGCCCACGTCGACCAGGGACTGCAGCTGCTCGGGGCGAACCTTGGAAGGACCGCAGCCGAAGCGTCCGTCAGCGGGCTTGAGATCGGCGGGGATGATCGGGGCGGTAGCGTCAGCCATTGGTCAGTGCGTCCTAAACGTCGAGGAACCTTTGCCGGGTTAGTTTAGACGGCTGCGGTGTCGTAGTGGACGGTCGAGGTGCTGCGGCGAGTGTCGAAACGCTTCGTGGGTCCGCAAAATGAGACCCCACCACGCATGAAACAAAAGCTCGAGTACAAGCCGGATGGCGAAAACTTGTTCCTTTGCTATGCGATCTGGAATGTCAACGGCATCTGAATTTTCAGATGCCGTTGACACGCAGAGAGCATCGCGCTCCCAATAAATGAGAACCGTCGTCCAGGGGAAGTGTTCCTACATTCAGCGAATCAGATTGAGGCCATTCCAGTTTCGAGTGAACTCCACGCCCTCGGCCAGCATCGCCGGCATGCTCGGATTCTTGATGTACTCGATGATCGTGCCCGGCATAGCCGCGGACTCGATGTAGGCCACGCTCGTGGATGACGTAGCCCCGGTGAAAACCACGGACAATCCACGCTCGGTGGCTTGGGCCAACTCCGCATCCAAGTCGTCGGTCAATCGCGCAACATGATGCAAGCCGATAAATTTCGTACCGTCGGCATTGTGGTAGGGCGAGGGACCTTCGCTGAGTACCTCGATCAACTCGACCTGAGTGCTTCCGAGTACGCGAAGGCCGCGTTGATGACGATGTCGATATCTTGACCGCGATGGTTGCCTGCCATGTCGAGGTTGCGATAGATCTGCCATGGTCCGACACCGCTCTCTTCGAACCAGGCGTGTACCGCTTCGTCCAGGTTCGACACGAGATACCCAATTTGCATGAACGGTTCGATCGCCTTGTTTTGTGTCATAGCGAGCCACCTTCGTGCCCTTCCGGGGTTGCCGGTGCGGTCATGAGATGGCCGCTGAAATCGCCGACCAAATCGAGCAGCGAGTAGTCGCGGGACGTGAAACGCCATATCCCGCCTGTGCGCTCGAACTCGTCGTGGTACCGCCCGGCGGCGACTACCTGCAGCGGCAGTGCCGAAGTTGCTTGCAGCACAGTGTAATAGGAACGGCACGTCGCACGCCCGGCCTCGTCGTCGATCTCGAGGATGGGATTGGTGATGACATGTTTGGTGCGCGGCGTACCGTCGGCATGGATCTTTATGTTGGTACGCCACAGGTTCAGCAGGCCGGACTCGTCGAGTGCGTCGCCGCTACGGGTACGTATGGTCGCGTGCCGGAATAGCGCCGCGGCTTCTTCGAGTCGACCCCGGTCGATGTTCTCGGCGTATCGGTACAAGAGGTTCGTTATCTCAGTGGCGGAGTTACTCAATTTCCAGCCAGCTCTCTGGTGCAGGGTTGATGGTGTCAGTCGAGGTCCTCGACTGTTGCCATCGGGTACGTGACGGTCTCACGGTTTTCGCACCGATCGACAATGATGATGTCGGCACCTCTTCGGCAAAAGACACTGCGTGAGGCCGCCCTTGGTCTCGTGTGGCTCCGGCGATCAGTGCAACTTTGCCTTCGAATTCGTCCATGAAGGTCCCTCTTTGTCGTGTGGCAGTGAGCCGTACTCGAATCAGTAAGCCAAAGGCTGTGGCTGGAGAGTCGGTGCATCTCGACTATCGAGATGGAGCAGGGCTGAGGGGCGTTGACCCGCACGTGGGGCGCGGGTCAAGGCCCATCGGGACCGTTGCCACGGGTTTAACCCGTTTGGGCAGACGCAGTGCAGGCGCACATGTTGATGCGAGTCCCTGATGCGATATCTCGTTCTTCGAGATGGCGCGTCTGGTCGTTCAGTTGCGGGACGAGTATGTCGTAATCAGCTGACCCGACCGAGAGGACATTGTGGACCTGAGTGTGGAGCAATTTCGACTCGATGGGCGCACTGCTTTGGTGACCGGTTCGGGCCGAGGGGTAGGAGAAGGTATCGCCCGTGTTCTCGGAGCCTGCGGAGCAACAGTCATAGTGAACGATTTACACGCCGACAGGGCTCAGTCGGTCGCCGATGCCATCATCGCCAGCGGAGGATCGGCATTTTCGTCGGTGTTTGACGTGACAGACGCCGCCGCAGTGGAGCAGGCGATAACTGCGCTGGCCGACGACGGGGCCTCCGTCGATATTCTTGTTCACAATGCGGGCATCCCTGACATTGGCGCACGCCCGAATCAATTTGTCGACATGCCGGAGGCGGATTGGCAGCGGCAGATCGACCTCAACCTGTCTGCGATGATGCGAGTCGTCCAGGCGGTACTCCCTGGTCAACTCGCGAACGAGTGGGGCCGCATCATTCAGATATCCTCGGGTGCATCAACGCGAGGTCTTTCCATCGGGGTCTCGGCGTACGGTGCCGCCAAAGCAGGTTCGGAAGCGTTGATTCGACACCTCAGTGTCGAGTGTGGTTCGCGCGGAGTAACCGCGAATGCGTTGGCGTTGGGGATGATGGAGGGGCTCGGTGATGTTGACGACCCTGCGCTGGAGAGGATGATCCGTCAGATTCCGATCGGCAGGCTCGGTCGTGGCGCCGATGTCGGTGCAGCGATCCTCTGGCTTTGCAGCGAGGCAGGGGGCCTGGTCAACGGGCAGGTTATCCATCTTAACGGTGGAACGGTATTTGGACGCTAAACATTTCGGCTGATAACCAGCCGAAATTCTCGGATGTAACCCTCTCGGTGAGCCGGGGCGAAATTCTTGGACTCATCGGTCCGAGTGGAACCGGCAAGAGCACCCTTCTGAGGTGCATGAACCTACTCGAGATCCCTTCCTCGGGCGAAGTTCAGCTTGCCGGCCAAACGCTCTTCAAAGAGCGCACGCTGTTGAACGCGCGTGAGCTCATTGTGCTTCGCAGGTCACTGGGGATGGTGTTTCAGCACTTCAATCTCTTCCCGAATATGAATGCGCTCGAAAACGTGGTGCTCGCCCAAGTACGGGGGCTCGAGCGTAGCCGCGCCGAGGCAGAGGCTCGAGCAGTGGACCTGCTGACGCGAGTCGGACTGAAGGACGCGATGCACCGAATGCCGTCCGAACTCTCAGGAGGCATGCAACAGCGCGTCGCGATCGCCCGCGCACTCGCACTCGATCCGAAAGTCCTTCTCCTTGACGAGCCCACCTCGGCCATCGACCCGGAGCTGCGCATCGAAGTGGGGTCGGTGGTTTCGGAGCTGGCAGAGAGCGGCGTGACGATGGTGCTCGTGACCCACGAGCTCGATTTCGTCAGGAAAGTCGCTACGAAGGTTGCCGTTGCAGGCGTCTTGAGTGCTGGTCTGATTGCGACATTGTCGGCGTGTGCATCTGACGGGGGCATGAAACTCGTGGTCTTAGTCAAGGACGTGCCCGACACCTCCGGGGAGCGGACGCCGCGCGAAGAAAGTCGGCGAATTCTGGGGGTCGCAGAGGCCGCCGATGAGGGGCGGCACCACGGGTAACTCCCGTGTTCGTTGCCGATCTACATGGCGACCACGGACGTGGAACAACGTTCTGTTCCAGCAGATTCCGGCCGTGAAGGATGGACGTTCATTGTCCTAGGCAGCAACTCGACATAATTCAACCGGCCGGGTACCTCGTAGCGAGGTACCCGGCCGGTTGAATTGTGCTGCGGAGAAACTTACGAGTGGCTGATCTGATCCCAGCCCTCGACGGACTCGGGAGTACGCGGTGCCGGGCCGGTGTAGATGGCTGCCGGGCGAACCAGTTTGCCGAGGCGCTTCTGCTCGAGGATGTGCGCACACCAACCAGCGGTGCGGCCACACGTGAACATGGCAGGCATCATGTGCGCGGGAACCTCGGCGAAGTCCAGGATGACGGCAGCCCAGAACTCGACGTTGGTCTCGATCGCGCGATCGGGACGACGCTCACGCAGTTCTGCCAGCGCTGCCTGCTCGAGAGCTGCGGCAGCTTCGTAGCGGGGAGCATTGAGGCGCTTCGCGGTAGCGCGGAGCACGCGGGCGCGGGGATCTTCGGCGCGGTAGACGCGGTGCCCGAAGCCCATCAGCTTTTCCTTGCGGTCGAGGATTCCCTTGACCAGTGCGCGGGCGTCGCCGGTCTTCTCGGTCTCTTCGATCATCGGGAGCACGCGGGCCGGTGCGCCGCCGTGCAGCGGGCCGGACATCGCGCCGATGGCGCCGGACAGTGAAGCGGCGACGTCGGCGCCGGTGGACGCGATGACGCGGGCCGTAAAGGTGGACGCGTTCATGCCGTGCTCGGCTGCCGAAACCCAGTACGCGTCGATTGCCTCGACGTGCGCGGGATCGGGCTCACCCTTCCATCGGACCATGAAGCGTTCGGTGACCGTCTTGGCCTCGTCGATGCGCTTCTGCGGAACTGCCGGCTGGTAGATGCCGCGAGCGGACTGCGCGACGTAAGACAGGGCCATGACGGACGCGCGGGCGAGCTGATCGCGAGCGGTGTCGTCGTCGATGTCGAGGAGCGGCTCGTAACCCCAGATGGGGGCCAGCATCGCAAGTCCGGCCTGGACGTCGACACGGACGTCACCGGTGTGGATGGGGAGGGGGAACGGCTCGGCCGGCGGCAGGCCGGGGCCGAAACGGCCGTCGACGAGCAGTGCCCAGACGTTGCCGAAGGTCACCTTCTGGCCGACCAGGTCTTCGATGTCGACGCCGCGGTAACGCAGTGCGCCGCCGTCCTTGTCAGGTTCGGCGATATCGCTGGTGAAGGCTACGACGCCTTCGAGTCCGCTCACAAAATCGTCCGGTATTGCTGCGCTCGCTGCCATTCTCGTGGACTCTCCTCGTTCGAGTGCGCCAGGTCTTCAGTCGCACTGCCTCAGCTTCCGTGACTGCGCCTCGGTGCTCGCAGGGATGAGCACGCACCGTGTTTCGTACTGCGCAATCGTCTGGTCCCGATTCGGCTGCTGTCGCTGGTGCGGCTCGCGGTTCGGATCGGGTCTAGCCACGGCAAACTTTAGCGCGTCCCGAGTAGTCGGTGGCCGGTTGGTACCCGGGAGTAGCGTTCTGGGCTGTGTCGAAGGAACGTCAGGACCCGGTGGTGGTGAACAGTGAACTCGCTGCGATGCGTGTGGGGTACCCGCAACCAGGCAGTGAATCGGAGGCCGTGCACGATCGGATGCGCGTCGAGTTGGACGTGAGTCAGGTTGCCGACGGTTGGTTGCCGCTGATGCGTCAGTGGCTGTTGGATGCCGTCGAGGCGGATGCGCCGGAACCGAATGCGATGACGCTTTCGACTCTCGGCGAGGACGGTCACCCCGCGTCGCGGACCGTGTTGTGCAAGGGGCTCTCCGAGGAGGGGGTCCTCTTCTTCACCAATTACGGTTCGGACAAGGCCAGGCAACTCGACGCCCATCCGTATGCGTCGGCCAATTTCACCTGGCTGACCCTGGCTCGCCAGGTCACTGTTCGAGGTGCAGTCGAGCATGTGAGTCCGCAAGTGACGCAGGAGTATTGGCGAACCCGTCCGCGAGGATCGCAGCTCGGAGCGTGGGCGTCCCATCAGTCGCAGCCCGTCGAATCACGCGCCGTCTTGGACGAACAACTCCGTGAGGTGGCCGCACGCTTCGGCATCGACGGAGAGATTCCCGTGCCGCCGCACTGGGGCGGGATTCTGATCCGGCCGGAGTCCGTCGAGTTCTGGCAGGGCCGCGCCAACCGTATGCACAATCGGGTCCGCACCACCGTCGTCGACGGTCAGTGGTCCGCAGTTCGTCTCCAACCGTGAGGCGGGTTCTCGCGGACACGACTCCGCTCGAAAATCTCGACTACCGCCGCCTGTGGACCGCCGGCATCGTCACCGTTATCGGCGCCCAGCTCAGTGTTGTGGCTGTTCCGCAACAGGTGTACGAGATCACGCGCAGTTCGGCCTATGTCGGTCTGACCGGAATCTTCGGTCTCGTCCCGCTGATCGTTTTCGGGTTGTGGGGCGGTGCCCTCGCCGACGTGATGGATCGGCGACGGCTCCTGATGATCACGTCGATCGGACTCGGCGTCACGTCGGTGCTGCTGTGGATACAGGCGGCGCTCGGTGTGAACAACGTGTGGCTCGTGCTTGTGCTTTTCTCCGTGCAGCAAGCGTTTTTTGCGGTCAATCAGCCGACACGCGCGGCGATCATTCCGAGGTTGATACCGGGTAGGCAGCTGCCTGCTGCGAACTCGCTGAACATGACGGTTGTGCAGTTCGGCGCGATCGCTGGTCCGATGCTTGCCGGAGTGCTCATTCCGACTGCTGGGCTGCAATTGCTGTACCTGCTCGACTCGATCTTCCTGCTCGCCACACTGTGGGCGGTGTGGAAGTTGCCGGCGATTCCGCCGACAGGCACGTCGCGACGGGCCGGTCTGAGCGAGGTCCTTGGCGGCTTTGCCTATCTGGCCACGCAGAAGGTGCTGCTCGCGTCGTTTGTCGTCGACATCATCGCGATGGTGTTCGGGATGTCGCGGGCACTGTTCCCGGAAATCGCGCACGAATCGTTCGGTGATCCCGTCACCGGAGGCTTTGCCCTCGGACTGTTGTTCGCCGCGATGTCGGCGGGAGCCGTTCTGGGCGGCGTGTTCTCGGGCTGGCTACCGCGGGTGGAGTACCAGGGGCGTGCTGTCTTGATCTGCATCGCGTTGTGGGGACTGTCGATGGTCGGTTTCGGTGTGGCCGTGTACTACGCCAGTCCCGGATCCAGCGTGCTTCTGCTCTGGGTGGCCGTCGCGTTCCTCGCGGTCGGTGGCGCCGTGGACATGATTTCAGCGGCGTTCCGCAGCACGATGCTCCAGCAGGTCGCGACGGACGACATGCGTGGTCGACTCCAAGGCGTCTTCATCGTGGTTGTCGCGGGTGGTCCGCGTATCGGCGACGTGGTGCACGGCGCTGCTGCCTTCCTGTTCGGAACGGGGGTGGCGGCGGCAGGCGGTGGCGTTTTGGTGGTAATCGGCGTCGTCGTGTCGGCGATCATGTTCCCGACATTCGTCGCTTACAGGGTGGGACGCGCCGTCTGACGTCCTAGTATGTGGGCGGTTTGTGGGGGAAACTGATTCCATGACGCAACCGCACAGCACGGGCAAGGGCGGCTTCGAGATCCGTGGTGGGGGTTATCGCGCCGAAATCGCGGCAGCCGGTGCAGGTTTGCGATTGCTTGATCACGAGGGGCCGTCCGGCAAACGTGCGCTCACCGAAACCTGGGAACTCGGATCGAAGCCGCCGCTGTCGGCCGGTTTGGTCCTGGCGCCATGGCCCAATCGGATTCGGGACGGGCACTTCATGTTCGACGGTATCGAGCATCAACTCGAGATCACCGAACCTGCCCTGAACAACGCCAGTCACGGGTTTGTGCGTCGTCGCAATTGGAGCCTCGTAGATCACACCTTCGATCGCGTCGAACTGTCGGTCGACGTGGGCCTGCACAAGGGCTGGCCGTATCCGCTTGCGCTGTCGATCGTCTACGCAGTGGACGAAACAGGATTGACGGTCACCCACACCGCGACCAACAAGGGCGCCACTCCGTCGCCCTTCGGACTTGGCACGCACCCGTTCATCCGCGTCGGTGATGTCCCACTCGACGAGTGCTCACTGCACCTGGCAGCGGGAACACGATTGCCGATCGATCCGGAGCGGATGCTGCCGAACGCGTATTCGCAGGCCGTCGAGGGCACGGATTTCGATTTCCGAACCCCGCGCCCACTCGAAGGTGTGCAGCTGGACACGCCGTTCAGTGCATTGGACGTGGTCGACGGTAGTGGCCGCACACAGCACGAATTGCTTGCGCCGGACGGGACCGGGACCGCACTGTGGACGACGCGCGAGTTTCCGTGGATTCAGGCCTTCATCGCTGATCCCGCAAACGGTAAGGGCTATCCCGACCGTGGTCGGGCCTTGGCGCTCGAACCGATGACATGCCCGCCGGACGCCTTCAACTCGGGAATCGACATGTTGATTCTCGGCCCAGGCGAAACGTGGTCCGGCGTGTGGGGGATCCGTGCACTTTGATCCGGAGGATCGTGCTCTGTGATCTTGGGATCCAGCACTGGGTACTGTGATCCGTATCCCAGATAGTGGGAGGCTGTAACAAACGGCTGCGAAGTCTCGATAGTCGCGATTTGCCGAACACCGTTCGATTCGGCGGCACATTTTGCGCGGTGGGGCTGGATCTGTGAGGCGTTGCGCGAGAAGGAAAGTCCAGATCAAGGCCATGTGCGAATCCTGAAATGCGAGCTGGAGCACAGTACTTCGGCGCTCTGAAACCTGTTGCAGTTTCGGGGTATATGTCCGACACTGATCGACGTGCAAAACCCCCGTGGAGCGACCCTCCCTGGGCGCGTTGTGTTCGGTGCGACTAGTTTCTAGTTGATCGTATGTAGTTACTCGTTGGTTTGAGCTTGAGAGGGATCCTTCGTGCCCGCTGACAATGACACAAAGCCCACGCTTACTTACCCCGGTGGTGAGCACACGATGTCCATTGCCAGGGCAACCGAGGGCAATGACGGCATCGAACTGGGAAAGCTGCTGGCCGATACGGGGTACACCACCCTCGACCCCGGCTTTGTGAACACCGCATCCACCAGTTCCGCAATTACCTACATCGACGGCGAGAAGGGAATCCTGCGCTACCGCGGATACCCCATCGAGCAGTTGGCAGGTAAGTCCACCTTCATCGAAGTCAGCTACCTGCTGATCTACGGTGAGCTCCCGACCGATGCACAGCTCGAGTCCTTCACGGACCGCATCCGTCGCCACACTCTTCTGCACGAAGACCTCAAGCGGTTCTTCGACGGATTCCCGCGCAACGCACACCCGATGCCGGTTCTTTCCTCCGCAGTCAACGCGCTCTCCGCGTACTACCAGGATTCCCTGGATCCCGAGGATCCGGAACAGGTGGAACTCTCCACCATTCGTCTTCTCGCGAAGCTGCCGACCATCGCGGCCTACGCATACAAGAAGTCCGTCGGACAGCCGTTCCTGTACCCGGACAACTCGCTGAACCTGGTCGAGAACTTCATGCGCATGACGTTCGGTTTCCCGGCCGAGCCGTACCAGGGTGATCCCGAGATCGCCAAGGCACTCGACATGCTGCTCATCCTGCACGCAGACCACGAGCAGAACTGCTCCACGTCCACCGTGCGCATGGTCGGCTCTTCCGACGCGAACCTCTTCACCTCGGTGTCCGCCGGCATCAACGCACTGTGGGGCCCGCTGCACGGCGGCGCCAACCAGGCCGTGCTCGAGATGCTCGACGACATCAAGGCAAACGGCAGCACCGCAGCCGAGTTCGTCCGCAAGGTCAAGAACAAGGAAGACGGCGTGAAGCTCATGGGCTTCGGGCACCGCGTCTACCGCAACTACGACCCGCGCGCCGCGCTGGTCCGCGAGACCGCGCACAACATCCTCGGCAAGCTCGGCGGCGACGACGAACTGCTCAATATCGCCATGCAGCTCGAAGAGGCCGCCCTCACGGACGACTACTTCATCGAGCGCAAGCTGTACCCGAACGTCGACTTCTACACGGGTCTGATCTACCGCGCGATGGGCTTCCCGCCCCGCATGTTCACCGTGCTCTTCGCCATGGGCCGTCTGCCCGGCTGGATTGCGCACTGGCGTGAAATGCACGAGGATCCGGCTACGAAGATCGGCCGCCCGCGCCAGATTTACACCGGCTACACCGAGCGTGACTATCGGGATATAACCACCCGCTAGCCCCTGCCCACAATTTTCGCCTCAACGAGGAGGACCCATGAGTAGCAAGCCCGTAATCGAGTTCCAGGAAGGCCCCGCGCCGACCGATCTGGTCATCAAGGATCTGGTTGTCGGAGAAGGCGCCGAAGCCGTTCCCGGTGGCACCGTCGACGTTCACTACGTCGGTGTCGAGTTCGAGTCCGGTGAAGAGTTCGACTCTTCCTGGAGCCGTGGTGAGTCCATTCAGTTCCCGCTTCGTGGCCTGATCAAGGGTTGGCAGGACGGCATCCCGGGCATGAAGGTCGGCGGACGTCGCCAGCTCACCATTCCGCCGGAGCTGGCATACGGCCCGGCCGGTGCAGGACACCAGCTTTCCGGCAAGACCTTGGTCTTCGTGATCGATCTGCTGGACGCCAAGTAATTTACTGTGCGCCTTTATTAACCCCCCGCGGTTAATAAAGGCGCACAGCACAAGAGCCCCGCACCGTCAGGTGTGGGGCTTTCTTGTGTGGTCAGTGCGCCGTCTTTCGTCGGTAAAGCCAGTTCGACCACACAAATCCCACGGCGGCGATGCCCACGCACCACGCGAGCGCGATCACGGCACTGTTCCCGATCGGCGTGCCCATCAGGAGTCCGCGCACCGTCTCGATGATCGGGGTCACCGGCTGGTGACGGGCAAACCCCTGTAGCCAGGACGGCATGGTCTCGGCCGGTACGAAGGCAGTGCTGATGTAGGGCAGGAACATGATGGCGAAGGTGAATCCGCTTGCTGCCTCCGGGTTCTGGGCCAGGAGCCCCAATGCCGTCGAGAGGTACGACATGGCGAATACGAAGGCGACGATCACGGCGGCGACGCCGAGCCAGCGCAACGGATCGCCGGTGGGCCGAAATCCCATGATCAGAGCGACGACGATCACGATCGCCGTCGTCAGGACGTTGCGGACGACGCTGGCCAGTACGTGCCCGGTCAGGACGGACGATGGTGAGATCGCGAGCGTCCGGAAACGGTCGATGATCCCGTCCTTCATGTCGCTCGAGACGCTGACGGCGGTGGTGGAGGCACCGAAACCGGCACACAGCAGAATGATGCCTGGCACGACATAGTCGATGTACTCGGTGCCGGTATTGATAGCGCCGCCGAAGACGTAGACGAACAGCAGCATGAGCATGACCGGCAGGGCTATCGCGGTGATCATCGAATCAGGGCTGCGGAGAACGTGTTTGAGATTTCGGCGAAGCATCACCGAGGAGTCGATTGTCATGGTGGAGGTCATCGAACGCTCGCAATCTCGGGTTGGCCCGATCCGGTGAGTGCGAAGAACACGTCGTCCAGATCCGGAGTGTGAACGGAGAACTTCTCGACGGTGATCGACGGGTCGTCAATCGAGTCGAGGATGGCTTTGATCGACGGAACCGTCCCGTCGGAAGGGATGTGCAGGGTCAGAATCTCGGCATTCGAATGTGCTTGCGGAAGTGACGCCGCGGCGAGATCGAGTTGAGCGAGGTTCTCGAATTGCAGCGCGACATGGCCGCCCGGAACCAGACGTTTGAGTTCGTCCGGTGTTCCCTCGGCGACCAGACGACCGCCACTGAGCACACCGACGGTGTCGGCCAATTCGTCTGCCTCGTCGAGGTATTGGGTGGTGAGGAAGATCGTGACACCTGAAGCCGTGAGACCACGAACTATCGACCACATTTCGTGGCGGCTTCGCGGGTCCAGGCCGGTGGTGGGTTCGTCGAGAAAGACGACGTCCGGTCGTGCAACAAGGCTCATCGCGATGTCGAGTCGTCTGAGCATGCCGCCCGAGTAGTCGCCCGCTCGCTTGTCACCGAAGTCCGTCAGGTTGAACTGGTGGAGTAGTTCGTCGGCACGTCTTCGAGAGTTCTTCCGGCCCAGGTGATTCAGCTCGCCCAGGAGGGTCAGGTTCTCGGAGCCGGTCAACAGTGTGTCGACGGCCGCGTACTGCCCGGTGACGCTGATGCGTCGGCGAACGTTCCGTGGATCGCCGGGAAGCGAATGACCGGCCACAGTGACCTCGCCGGCGTCGAAGGGTATGAGGGTGGTGAGAATTCTTACGGCCGTTGTCTTTCCGGCGCCGTTCGCGCCGAGGAGCGCGTACACCGATCCGGCCGGGACCGACAGGTCGAGTCCGCCCAGAACCTGTTGATCGCCGTAGCGCTTGCGAAGTCCGCGGACCGAGATTGCGGGGATCGTTCCTGACATCGAGACCTCCAAGTGAGAACTGTGTATGGCATAAACTCGTGTTTATAGCGTACACAGTTCTAGGATGAGGGCAAGAGCAAAGAGTGGGAGCTGTATGGATGGCGGCGCGCTACCGAGGGCGGTCGAACTGGCCTGGGGACTGGATCAGCCTGGAACGCGGGGTCCCAAGAAAGGGCTCAGTCTCGAGCAGATTCTCGACACCGCGATAGAGCTTGCCGACGCTGAAGGTGTCACGGCGCTGTCGATGGGCCGGGTGGCCAAGTCCCTCGGATTCACGACCATGTCGCTCTATCGCTACGTAGCGAGCAAAGACGAACTGATCGAACTGATTTCGGATCGAGTGATCGGCCCGCCGCCGGTAATTCCCGACGGAGTGTCCTGGCGCGCCAAGCTCGAAGTGTGGGCGAACCACGAGTACGCCACGATGCTGAGTCGACCGTGGTGGCTCAAGCTGCCCATCACGGCTCCACCGACCGGGCCCAACAACATGGCGTGGCTCGATGCGGGCCTGAGCGCGCTCGACGGGGTCGCTCTGAGTGCTGCGTCGAAGTTTCAGGTGGTGACCAACGTGTCGTTGTTCGTCATCGGCCGCGCCCGATTCTCGGCCGACCTGGCCTCGCGGTCGGCACAATCGGCAGACGACGACGTCGCATACGGTGCTCTCATTGCTCGTGTCATCAATCGCGAGGACTTTCCCTACCTCAGTGCCGCAATCGAGGAGGGTGGTTTCGAGGACGGCAGCCCGGAGGGTGAAGCAGCCGGCGATGACGCTTTCGATTTCGGTTTCTCGCTGGGCCTCCTTCTTGACGGAATCGAGAAGCTGGTGCAGCGGTCAGGACACCAGCGCGGCGGCACTGACGTCGTCGATGATCAGGTCGGTGATCAGCCCACCTCGTAGTGCGCCCTCCAGCGCGGGCAGTTTTGCTGTTCCGGCGACGATGCACACGCGCCTGGCGACCTTCTCGAAAAGGTCCAGTCGTGGGCCGCTCGCGCGCTCGTTGAGTTCGATTCCGCGGTAGCTCCCGTCTGACCGGAAGAACACGGTTGCGATGTCGCCGACTACTCCGTCGCGTCGAAGTGCTTCTGCTTCATCGGGTTCGAGGTATCCGGCGGTGTAGACGTGACTCGGGACGTTGCCGCCCGGTACGCCGATGCTGAAGACTGCCAGGTCCATTCGCTTTTGCATGTCCAGTACGCGTTTGATACTTCGTTCGCGCCACAACTGCTCCCGGGTTTCCGGGTAGTCGAAGAATGCGGGGACCGGAAATCCTTGGGGGAGAGCGCCGTAGGCGTCGGCGATGGTTCTGATGATGTCGCTGGCGTACGAGATTCCGGTGGTCCGAGTATTCGCGGCGCCGTTGAGTTGCACGACGTACGAGTTGTACGTGCGT
Source organism: Rhodococcus sp. MS16 (assembly GCF_013277795.1). Lineage (NCBI taxonomy): Bacteria > Bacillati > Actinomycetota > Actinomycetes > Mycobacteriales > Nocardiaceae > Rhodococcus > Rhodococcus sp. MS16. The sequence continues at coordinate 169,285 of NZ_VBTM01000003.1, read as the reverse complement.
TTGGGGGCAAGGTGCTTGCTGACTTCACTGAGAGTGGTTCCCCAGGCGATCCCCATCACCATGTCGCTGTCGAAGAACGACGCCAGTAGCCTGCCGGCAAAAGTCGCGACCTTCTCGAGGCGCTCGAGATCTCCCACCAGTTCCGGGACTGTCACCACGTGGGCACGTACCCTGTATCGCTCCGAGAACTCACGCTCGATGCGGGGTGCTTGGCCGTGTGGGGTGCTGATCTTGATCTCGACGAGTCCGGACGTGCGCGCATAGGTGATCAGTCGCGAGACCGTGGATCTGGATACGCCCATGTCGCGGCCGATGGCGGCCATCGTCTGATCTTGGAAGTAGTAGAGGCGCGCGGCCTGGACGGCGTCGGAGATGCGAGGGTCCGCGGGGTCGGAGGTCGGGAAGTCGGAGGTCGGGGATTCCATGGCATTGTCCTGTCTGCACGTTCGTGCACGAGCGCTGAACCGAATCTTATCGGAGTAGCACCTGGCCGCCGCACTCCCGCGCGACAATTTCCTGAAACGTATCTGTTACCCGCATTACGGTGCGGAAATGCCCGGTTTGCACGTATGTGCACTGGCTATGCATGAATGTGCAACTGGCCTTAGGCTACGGATGCAGCAATCCAAACTATGACATGCATCACAATTGAGTGAGGGTGGGATGGAGAAAGCCAAGCGATTAGGGCTCCCCGGCGAGTTGGCAGCCGAGTTCGCAGGAACGATGATCTTGATCTTGTTCGGCGTCGGAGTTGTGGCGCAGGTGGTGTCCGGCGGGAGCGGCGGAGGGCTCGGTGGGCATGACAGCATCGCGTGGGCCTGGGGCCTGGGTGTCATGTTCGGAATCTATGTCGCCGGCCGGGTGACGGGTGCTCATCTGAACCCTGCCGTCACGTTCGCCTTCGCGATCTTCCGGGGATTCTCCTGGCGCAAGGTACTGCCGTACACCCTGGCGCAGACCGCTGGAGCCTTCGTCGCCGCGTTGATCGTCCGCTGGAATTACAACGACATGCTCAATGCAATTGATCCCGGACACACGACCGCCACTCAGACGATCTTCTCGACCATGCCCGGAAACGGAACGCTCCCGGTCAGCCTCGGCTCGGCGCTGATCGATCAGATCATCGGCACCGCCATCCTGTTGTTCCTCATCGTTGCAGTCACCGATTCTCGGGGAACTCCGCCGCTCGCGAATCTCGCGCCGTTCGTCGTCGGATTGATCGTGGTGGGAATCGGATTCGCCTGGGCGACCAACGCGGGCTACGCCATCAACCCGGCGCGCGACTTCGGCCCGCGACTGGCGTCGTATCTCACCGGCTACGGAAGTGCGTGGCGGGATCAGTACGGGAGCTTGTATTTCTGGGTGCCCATCGTGGGACCTCTGATCGGCGCTCCGATCGGAGTGTTCCTCTACGACAAGCTGGTTGGACGATTCCTGCCTGACGACGAGTCTGCAGAGAAGGCGATCGAGGAGCCGGCGACGATACCGGCGTGATCGCGAATCAACATCTCTGAGTAAATCTCTCGCACTTTCTCTCGATACCAAAGGGGTAGCACGATGGCGCAGTTCGTAGCCGCGATAGACCAGGGGACCACCTCCACACGTTGCATGATCTTCGATCACAGTGGGCACGTGGTTGCCGTCGAACAGCACGAGCACACACAGATCTTTCCGCAGGCAGGGTGGGTCGAGCACGATCCGATCGAGATCTGGGACAACGTCCGCAACGTCACCGCGGGCGCGTTGGCCAATGCGGACCTGACCGCGGCCGATATCGCATCCGTCGGAATCACCAATCAGCGAGAGACGGCGGTGGTGTGGGAACGCGCGACCGGAAAACCCGTCTACAACGCAATCGTCTGGCAGGACACGCGTACCGATCGGATCTGCACGGCTCTTGCCGGCGATGACGGACCCAAAAAGTACACGACGGTCACTGGATTGCCACTCGCAACGTACTTCTCGGGTCCGAAGGTCAAGTGGATACTCGACAATGTCGAGGGTGCTCGCGAGAAGGCCGAAGCAGGCGAGTTGTGCTTCGGCACGATGGACACCTGGGTGCTGTGGAACATGACCGGTGGTGTCGAAGGCGGAGTGCACGCCACCGACCCCACCAACGCGTCGCGCACTCTGTTGATGGATCTCGACACTCTCGCATGGGATTCGGCGATCTGCGCCGACATGGGTATTCCCGAATCCATGCTTCCCGAGATCCGTAGCTCGTCCGAGATCTTCGGATTCGTTCGTGAGCGTGGCACGCTGTCCGGAGTGCCGATTGCAGGAATTCTTGGCGATCAGCAAGCAGCGACCTTCGGTCAGGCCTGCCTCTCACCGGGCGAAGCGAAGAACACTTACGGAACCGGCAACTTCGTGCTCCTCAACACCGGCACCGAAAAGGTGATGAGCAAGAACGGATTGCTGACGACGGTCTGCTACAAGATCGGTGACCAACCGACGATCTACGCGTTGGAAGGATCGATCGCCGTGACCGGTTCGCTGGTTCAGTGGTTGCGGGACAACCTCGGAATGATCAGCAGTGCAGCAGATATCGAGGTGGATGCGCGTTCGGTGGACGACAACGGCGGAGCGTACTTCGTGCCCGCGTTCTCGGGTCTTTTTGCTCCCCACTGGCGTGCCGATGCCCGCGGCGCCATCGTCGGCCTGACTCGGTTCGTGAACAAGGGCCACCTTGCCCGTGCGGTGCTCGAAGCGACCGCGTATCAGAGCCGTGAGGTCATCGATGCGATGAACCTCGACTCGGGCGTCGATCTGAAGGTTCTCAAGGTAGACGGCGGAATGGTCGCGAACGAACTGCTCATGCAGTTCCAGGCCGATCTGCTCGATGTCGAGGTGATCCGTCCGGTGGTTGCAGAGACCACGGCATTGGGCGCAGCGTATGCAGCCGGTCTCGCAGTCGGGTACTGGGACAGCGAGGACGATATCCGCAGCAACTGGGCGAAGGACAAGAGTTGGACGCCTTCGATGGATTCGGCCGAGCGTGACCGGTTGTACGCAGGTTGGCAGAAGGCCGTCACACGGACCCTGGACTGGGTCGACGCGGACTGATCCTGCGTCCCCAATTTCTACCTATTTTCAAGTGAAGGAACCCTTTTCATGAGCACAGCACAAGCATTGAGTCCGTCCTCGCGGGCGGAGTCGCTGAAGAAGTTGGAAGAAACCGAACTCGATGTCCTGGTCATCGGCGGTGGCGTGGTCGGCGCGGGCAGCGCACTCGACGCCGCAACTCGAGGTCTGAAGGTGGGCTTGGTGGAGGCACGTGACTTCGCGTCCGGAACCTCGAGCCGGTCCAGTAAGTTGTTCCACGGCGGACTGCGCTACCTCGAGCAGTTCAATTTTGCGCTCGTGTTCGAGGCACTGCGTGAGCGGTCCCTGGTACTGAACTCGCTGTGTCCGCACCTTGCGAAGCCGGTGCCGTTCATCTACCCGCTCGAGAAGCTGATCGACCGGCCGTACGTCGGTCTGGGCATCGGCGTTTACGACGTGATGGGCGCAGGCCGTGGGGTTCCCTCACACCACAAGCATGTGGGAAAGAAGAAGACCCTCGAATCGTTCCCTTCCGGAAAGCGTTCTGCCATCCGCGGTTCGGTCAAGTTCTACGAGGGACAGGTAGATGATGCCCGGCACACGATGATGCTGGCGCGCACGGCAGCCGAGTACGGCGCGCTGTGCGTCAACAGCACGCGCGTCGTCGGTTTCCTCCGCGAGGAGGACCGGGTTGTCGGTGTGAAGGCAGTGGATCTGGAAACCGGTCGCGCGTTCGAGATCCGGGCTCGCCAGGTCATCAACGCAGCAGGCGTGTGGACTGACGAGATTCAGGAAATGGTCGGTGGGCGAGGACAATTCCAGGTCCGCGCGTCCAAGGGCGTTCACCTGGTCGTCCCGCGCAACCGCATCAACTCGTCAACCGGAATCATCACGCGGACCGAGAAGAGTCTGCTGTTCGTGATCCCGTGGGGAAGCCACTGGATCATCGGTACGACGGACACGGACTGGAACCTCGACCTCGCGCATCCGGCAGCGAGCCGAAGCGACATCGACTACATCCTCGGTCATGTCAACAAGCTCCTCCAGGACGAGCTGACGCACGAGGATGTCGTCGGTGTGTACGCGGGACTGCGTCCGTTGCTGTTCGGCGAATCGGATTCGACCAGCACTCTCTCCCGTGAGCACGCGGTGTCGAGTCCGGTTCGGGGTTTGACGGTGGTGGCCGGTGGCAAGTACACCACCTATCGCGTGATGGCCAAGGACGCAGTCGATTCCGCGGTGCACGGACTCGAGCAGAAGGTGCCGAAGTCGTGCACCGAGCGTATTCAGTTGGTGGGCGCCGACGGTTACTTTGCCGCGTACAACAACCGGCACCTCACCGCTGAGCGCACCGGACTGCACGTTTCGACTATCGAACACCTGCTGGGTCGCTACGGCACTTTGGCTGACGAGTTGTTCGAACTCATCGAAGCGAGGCCGGAACTGGGACGGCCGTTGGACTCTGCCCCCGAGTACCTCGAGGCGGAGATTCACTACGCCGCGAGTCACGAGGGTGCGCAGCATCTCGACGACATCCTGACCCGCCGTACTCGTATATCGATCGAGGTCACGGACCGCGGCGACGCGGCAGCCGCGGAAGTAGCCGAACTGGTTGCGCCGGTGTTGGGTTGGACCCCCGAGCACATTGCCGAGGAGATCGAGCACTACCGGTTGCGCGTTGCAGCCGAGCGGGAATCTCAGGAGCAGCCCGACGATCTGACGGCTGATGCGGCGCGCCTGGGTGCACCGGACGTTCGCACGGGCGTCACCGTAGGGTGACTTCCGCTGTGCGCCTTTATTAACCGCGCGGGGGTTAATAAAGGCGCACAGCAGAGCGGCGCGAACGCCGTACCTGCGCGTACTCGTAGGCGTTCTGCCAGGCGACGGTGGCCACCAGCACCCAGATGATCCATGTCGCGCTCATATGTGTGCCGACGACGCCCATGACGATGGGGATCGCGGTGCAGGGGATCGCCCAGCCGAGCAGCCACCGTCGGTCCGACCGCGCAAACAGCCCTGCCACCGTGCTGATTCCGAAATAGACTGCGATGCTTCCGCACAACAGCCACCGCAGATTCGCGGGCGTATGCTCCGCACCGTGTTCGGTTGCCGCTCCGAGTCCTGCGACCAGAACCGCGATTGCGCCGGTGGTGAAACAGTGCATGGCCATGTCGATGCGAGCGGGAAACTTCTCGGGCTGCAGGTGCGGAACGCCGGCGTGACCGTAGAGAAGCGAGAGCGCCCACATACCCGAGAGCAGGACAAACGACCCGACGGCGAGGCTGACCACCGTTGAGTCCCAGGTGAGCTTCGAGGCCGCGGAGATCACGAGGATCACACCCTCGCCCAGCACGATGATGACGTACAGGCCTAGCCGCTCTGCAAGGTGAGCCCGTTCGGAGTGCAGGGCTTCGAGTTCGGGCATCCGATCGTCCTTGAACCCACGGATCTTGATGATGCGGTCGAGCTTTTCCTGCGCGTCTGCCATGATCGCGGTGCCGGAGACGATGAACATGATCAGCAGATCGATGGTCACACCGGCGGTCCAGAGCCAGAACCGAGTTTCGCCCTCGAACCAGAACGAGACGATCCACGGAATCACGCCGAGAGACATCTGGGCGATCGGCCAGTCCACGACTATCTGGCCGTTGTGCCACACCCGACTCGCGAGCAGACGTACGGCCACGTAGGCGACAGCGAAGGCCAGCGCATGGTTGTCGTGGATGCCGGCCACGGCCGCCATCATGACGGCCAGTCCGAACATGGCGATCAGCATGCTCGGGATTCGGACGCGGTCGCCGGCAATGTTGCCGTACATCGTGAACGTCGCCCACGCGGTCCAGAACGCGAGATAGAGCAATGCGTAGAGCGCGACATCCGACCACGACGGCGAACCGTGGAGCAGGTGAGCCAACTGACCGATACCGGCAACCACGACCAGGTCGAAGAACAATTCGATCCATGACGCGTGTCGCTCGAGCACCGCCTTCTGCTTCGAGTCCGGTTCATTTCCGAGTTCCGACATAAAGCTCAGTATCGGTTATCGGCATCAACCGTGCTGGTAGGCAGCGAACTTGTCCGTTTTCTCGAAGTTGTGCTTATGCTGTCCGTTGAGTGATCTGGATCATAGTTCGGGTGAGGTGGTCGACGTGCACGGTAGCGGTAACCTCGCGCTGTCCGCTGCGGACTACGACCGTGTCTTTGCGATCCTCGACTACTGTTCGGCCGCGAGAACGCTCGATCAGCTCAAGAACCTCCTCATGGTCGCGTTGCACGATCACTACCGCTGCCCCAACACCACCTTCCTCGTCGGTCCCACATTCACGTCGGCATTCGCTGACCCGAATCCGGTGACCACGGGTCGGATTACTCCGATTCTCGACGAGTATCAAGCGCGGTGGTATCCCGATGACGTGTTCGCGACAGCGCAATCTCGGGCAACATTGATGTCGTCCCCGGCCATCACCCACACTCAATTATTGGATGTGCCATCGGAATCGGCGACGTACCTCAGCGATTTTCTTTATCGCAAGCGTTTGCACAGCGCAGCGGTCATGCACCTCCAACTGGCTCATGGCGTTCACGGATTGGTCGGGATTTTCGATTCGGAGGGCAAGGATCTGTCCGCGACCGACGTGGCGGGCTTGGGGATAGTGGGTCGGCAACTATCACTGTTGTGTCAGACCTTGCCCGGTCAGTCGAGTCCGAGTTGGCAGGAAAAGTTGACGCGGCGGCAGCGTGATCTTGCCGAACTGTTGGCCGACGGCCATACCAACGACGAGATCGCGGTGATCTTGTCGTTGAGTCCCGACACGGTGAAGAAATACGTCAGCCGGATCCTCGCTGTGCTGCACGTGCGCAATCGGGCGGAGTTCGTGAAGTTGGTCTACCAGCACAAATTGGCCGACCAGCAGGCCTGAAATTATCCACTTTCGTGCACTGTGACTGGCGTCACTCGATGGATAGCCTTTGTGTGCACGGCCAAGAATTGGACCACGGCACAAGGAGAAACTCATGAGCAGGCTTCGCTTCGGGTATTTCATGGCACCGTTCCACGTCCCCGGACGTAATCCGACGGCAGCGTTGCAGCGCGATCTCGAACTGGTCGAACATCTCGACCGGTTGGGCTACGACGAGGCGTGGTTCGGTGAACATCACTCCGCCGGAAGCGAAATCATTGCATCACCGGAAATCATGATTGCCGCGGCATCGCAGCGGGCACCGCGAATCCGGTTCGGAACCGGCGTGACGTCGCTGTCGTATCACAATCCTCTGTGGGCAGCTGATCGAATCATGCAGTTGGACCATCTGACTCACGGTCGCACGATCTTCGGCGTCGGGCCCGGATCGTTGCCCACCGACTCGGCGATGATCGGACTCAATCCGACAGACACGCGAGAGTTGTTGCAGGAGAATCTCGACATCGTCGTTCGGCTGCTCCGTGGCGAGACGGTATCGGCAAAGACGCGCACTCACGAGTTGTTCGACGCGAAGCTGCAACTTGCCCCGTATTCGGAGAATGGTATCGAAATAACCGTTGCCGCAGTCGCTTCCCCGACCGGGCCACGCCTGGCCGGCACACATGGTCTGGGTTTGCTGTCCATCGGTGCGACCCTGTCCGCCGACGGTTTCGATGCGCTGGCACATCATTGGAACGTGATGGAGGAGCGCGCAGAAGCCAACGGCACTACGGTGGACCGTCGCAGGTGGTCTCTGGCGGGGCCGTTCCACATCGCGGAAACCGAGGCGGAAGCGCGCAAGCAGGTGGAGTACGGAATCGAGGAGTGGTTCGACTACTTCCAGCACGTCGCGGCCTTCCCTCAGATGGCGGTCTCGGGGTCTCGTTTGAACGAGATGATCGACTTCGTCAACGAGGCGGGAATCGGCGTTATCGGCACGCCGGAGCAGGCTCGGCGTCAAGTGCAACGACTGTGGGATCAGTCCGGTGGATTCGGATGCATGCTGCAGATGGGACATGACTGGGCGAATCCGCAGGACACGCGTCGTTCGGCAGAGTTGTTCGCGCAGGAGGTCTTTCCCCATTTCCAGGGGCAGGCGCAGGCCACGTTGGATGCAGCGCAGCATGCACGGGCCGTCCGGGAGGGACATGCCAAGGCACAACTCGACGCGGTGGATCACATGACGAAGAAGTACGCCCAAGAGGTCGCAGACAAGGCCTGACGTGTACATCAGGGTCGAGGAAGGCCGGGTCAGCGTCGAGGATGCCGGGAACCTACGGGACTTCCATGTCGAGGTGCCGTCGGACATGACCGAGCGTGAACTCGACGAGGTGCTGCGCGCTCGGGATTTCGGTTATGCGCGCGGTGCAAGCGCTTTCATTCTCACGAAGCGAATCGAGAACGCTGCGGCAGGCGTGGCGGAGATGATCGACTACGCCAAGAGTAAGGGCTGGATAGACGAGGACGGAAAAGCCTTGCAAGCCCACGTTGTTCGCACGTAGCGGCTTCTTTCAGACCATGTCTTTCTTCTGTAGCCATCGCAAGATGGGCCAACCGCAGAAGACGGGCAGCCAGCAGGTCAGCACGCGGTAGAGGAGGACCGACGGGACCGCAATGCTCGCGGGGAGTCCGAATGCCGTCAGGCCGCCGATGAGGGCGGCCTCGACGGCGCCGACGCCGCCGGGTGTCGGGGCGGCAGATGCAAGCGTTCCGCCGATCATGGTCACGATCGTGACGGTGATGAACGTTGTTCCGCCGCCGAACGCTTCGACGCTGGCCCACAGTGCCAATGCTGCGCCGAGAGTTGTTGCCGCACTTCCGCCGACGATGATGAGGAAGCGTGTGGGGTTACGTGCCAGCTGACTCAGTTCGCCGAGAACCTCGGTGATCTGCGGCTTGAGGTCCTCGTTGAGCCAGCGCCGCAGTTTGGGGATGAACATGAATGCGCCCAGAATTCCCAGGGCGATGCCGCCGATGAGGGACAGCACTGTCGTTCCGGGGATGAAGTGCGACAGGTTGGCATCTCGGCCGGCCACGACGGAGAAGAAGATCAGCAGACCCACGTGGGTCACTACTTGAACCGTCTGTTGCAACGCAACTGCAGCTGTGGCTCGGACGGTTCCGAGTCCACCCTTCTGGAGGAAGCGCACACTCAGTGCCAGGCCGCCGACACCGGCCGGCGTGGTGGTGGCCGCAAACGTGTTGGCCACCTGCATGATCAGCAGATGTCGATAGCTGACCATCGACGACGCGCAGGCCCACAGCGCTGCGGCGGCACCGACATACGTCAGTGCTGAGACTCCGAGTCCCAGCAGTGCCCACCACCAGTTGGCGGTCTCGAGTTCGGACAGGAATGTCGGCACCTGAACCACGAACGGGTAAGCGACGTAGACCAAGCCGATGAGGAGCACCAGCTGGATGATCTGATTGCGACTGAATCGTGTGACCTGTGCCGGGGCGACTTTCTCGATGCCGTTCTTGGCGCCGACTTCGTCGCGGATCTCGGTCATCAGCGGGGTGGAATCGGGGATTCCCTTGCGGATTCGGTTCGGCATAGCTGAGGCGGTCAATCGTCCGGAAGCGGCAAGAATTGTTTCCGCGCCCTGGGTGCGGATAGCCGCGTCCACAGCCGACTCGACGCCGAACAGTGCTGCCGTGGTGAGGAGCAGCTGTGCGTTGTCCGATTGCATCTGCACGTCGGTAGCGCCGAATTCGGAGTAGGCGTAACCGCCGAACAGGACTCCGCCGCCGTCGATGTGGATCTCGGATGCGCGGAGGTCGCCGTGTGCCATCTGGTGGACGTGCGTCGTGTGCAGTGTCTGCCACAGTGTGTCGACAAGCTTGGTGGACGGACCGTCCGCGTCGAGATCCTCGGTTTTCTGATCCCGGGCAGCGACTGTGAGTGGGATCCCACGGGGAGTGGGGCGAGCGTACATTTCCCAGCCACGATCGAGTGGTGCGGTTGCCACTGCCTTGGAACTTGCGAGTCCGATGTCGGCAAACGCGATTCCCATCAACGCACGATGTTCGACGGCTCGGCGGAGCGACGCATGACGCGGCGGAGTCTCGCGATTGCGCAGGGAAATCCAGCGGAAAGTCTGCCGGATCACGCCGCTGCTGCGCTGATTCTGTCCGTACAGTTCGACGGTCAGATCCTCGCAGAGTTCGTCGTCGGGGACTTCGTCGACGGCTGCGGACAGTACGAGTGGACCGAGACCTGAGGGGCTGACCACTCGGAACGCCGTGACCCGGTAGCCGCGTTTCGACAGCACACGCACTGCGGAATCGAGCGGAACTTCGAGAGCGGGTGTGCCGACCAGCAGGACGATGACGGCACCGATGAGATAACCGACGGCCAATCCGAGCATCGACCGGGCGGGCACGATCGCACTGACGACGAGGTGGATCGGCGCGAACAGCAGAAGCAAGGTCCACCAGACTCGTCGCCACTTCTTTGCCAGCCACGGTCCGGACACGGTCAGAACGGCGGCCAGCATCGCGATCCAGCGGGGATCGTCGAGGAACTGGGACAGGAAGGTGGCGTCGAGGCGGTCGGGCACGTCGAGGTGCCATTTCGGGGCGGAGAGGCCGGTTCCGGTGAAGGACAGCGCCACCAGCGCGCACATCGCCGCCGCGGCATATCCGGCAAACAGTTTCCAGCGTCTGCCGACGATCAGTTCGATGAGAATCGCGAACGGCAGAGCCAGGATAGAGAGGCCGTACAGCAGGTACACCGTGTCGGACAGGCTGGGCGAGAGAACACCGACGATGTTGGACACGGAGGTCTCGAGGGCGTCCCACTGACTACGAGTGATCAGCGAACCGGCGATCACACCGCCAAGGACTACCGCAGCAAATACGACGCGCATGATGTCGCTGGTTCTGCGTTGCAGCGGCGGCAGCAGACTTCCCGTTACCGGGATGTCCCGTCCGTCAACACGCATATCCTCAGAACTCTTCTCATGCAGGTATCGGCAGCCGTTGTGGTTACCTCGACTCAAAGTACCGTGCCGGCGTCAGTGCGCCGCAAGGCAGCGACGTGTTGTCCATCCGCGAGCAAGCACGTGTTGCCGCGCGTTCGCGGTAAATGCAGCAGAGATCGTACGTGGCCGGACATCAGAGCGTAAAATTCACATTCCGGATGCTCGACGGTAAGGAGCGCACCACTTATGAGTCCTGAGTCGAACGGTGTCGACGGTCGGGTTCCAGACTTGTCCGTCAAAGGCGCCAGAATCTCCGTGACCGAGGACTACGCGCACGAGATCGACGAGATTGCGAACCTGACGGACAAACTCGGTGGGCTGGAGCCTGCCGAATACGCGGATGCCTGGAAACAGGGGTACCCGTACGAGAAGAAGATGTCGCGGCGGGAGTACGAGCGTAAGAAGCGCCGCCTCCAGATCGAATTGCTCAAGCTGCAGTTGTGGGCCAAGGAGACCGGTCAGAAGATTCTGATCATCTTCGAAGGGCGAGACGCGGCGGGCAAGGGTGGTTCCATCAAGCGGTTCACAGAACATCTCAATCCGCGTGGCGCGCGCGTCGTTGCCCTGGAGAAGCCGACCGATATCGAGCGCACACAGTGGTATTTCCAGCGGTACGTCGCGCATCTTCCGAGTGGCGGCGAAATCGTGATGATGGACAGGTCGTGGTACAACCGCGCCGGCGTCGAACGTGTGATGGGGTACTGCACGCCGACGCAGTATCTCGAATTCATGCGGGAAGCACCGGACTTCGAGCGGATGCTCGTCAACTCCGGGATTCACCTGCACAAGCTGTGGTTCTCGGTGAGCCGTGAGGAGCAGTTGGCGCGGTTCGCCGCCCGTCGAACCGACCCGGTGCGTCAGTGGAAGCTTTCGCCCACCGACCTTGCCTCCCTGGACAAGTGGGACGATTACACCCAGGCCAAGGAGGCGATGTTCTTCTACACGGACACCGGCGACGCTCCCTGGACGGTGATCAAGAGCAACGACAAGAAACGCGCTCGGCTCGAGGCGATGCGTCACGTGCTCGCCTCCTTCGAATACCCCAACAAGGATCACCGGGTTGTGGGAATCCCGGATCCCCTGATCGTCGGACCGGCGTCAGCCGTCTTCGAAGAGGGCGAGCACGTCAACGTCGAGTTGCCGACCCTGGCCTAGGTTCGCCTGTTCAGATCGAACTGGCCTCCGCCCACAGATTGATGCCGCTCTCACGCGCGTGTCGATCGATGGAGGCGAGTTCGTCGGCGCTGAACTCGAGATTGTCGAGTGCTCCGACGTTGGCTTCGAGCTGCGACACACTGGATGCTCCGATCAGCACCGAGGTGACGCGCGAATCGCGGAGCGCCCAGCTGAGCGCGAGTTGCGCCAATGACTGGCCACGACCACGGGCGATGGCGTCGAGGGCCCGGATGTGGGTCAGAGCATCGTCGGTGAGCCACGACGGGTCGAGTGATTTGCCTTGTGCCGCACGTGAATTCTCGGGGACGCCGTCGAGGTAGCGGTCGGTGAGCATTCCCTGGGCCAAGGGGGAGAACGCAATCACGCCGACGCCGAGTTCGTCGACAGTGGCGAGTAGATCCTGTTCGATCCAGCGGTTCAGCATCGAGTAACTCGGCTGGTGGATCAACAGCGGAACACCGGCTGCTTCGAGTAGTGCGGCGATCGCGCCGGTGCGCTCGGGGGAGTACGAACTGATCCCCGCATACAACGCCTTGCCCTGCTGGACGGCGCTGATGAGAGCTCCGGCAGTCTCCTCGATCGGGGTCTCCGCGTCGGGGCGGTGACTGTAGAAGATGTCGACGTAGTCGATACCGAGGCGGCTCAGCGACTGGTCGAGTGAAGCCAGCAGGTACTTGCGTGAACCGCCGAAACCGTAAGGGCCCGGCCACATGTCCCACCCGGCTTTCGACGAGATAATCAACTCATCGCGATGGGATGCAAAGTCCTCCCGCAAGATCCGTCCGAAATTGGTTTCGGCACTGCCGTACGGCGGGCCGTAGTTGTTGGCCAGATCGAAGTGGGTGATGCCGAGGTCGAATGCGCGTCGTAGCACGGCCCGTTGGCGGTCGATGGGGACGTCGTCGCCGAAGTTGTGCCACAGGCCCAGTGAAATGGCGGGAAGCTTCAACCCGCTCTTGCCGGTACGACGGTAGGGCATGGTGTTGTAGCGATCGGGCTGCGCGACATACGGTTCGGACATTGTTCCTGCCTTCGATTCAGTGGTGCGTTGACAGATCCTTGAGTTCGATCAGCAGTCGTGCACCGCCCAACGGGCTGTCGTGGAACGATGTGCTGCCGCCGTGTATGGAGGCTTGCTGCGCTACCAGTGCAAGCCCCAACCCGGAACCGGTCTGACTCGCAGTGGACCCGCGGGTGAATCGCCCGAACACTGCTTCGCGCTCGTCTACCGGGATACCTGCCCCGTTGTCGTCGACGGTGATGGTGAACTCGGCGGGTGCGGCGGCCCGATAACTCAGCGTGATACGCACTTCGGTGGCACGGCCGTGCCGCACGGCATTGGTGATGGCATTGTCGAGAATCAGACGAATTCCACCTGGGAGTGCGTGAATGCGATACGGCACAGGCGAATCGGCGGCGTCGACGCTCACGCGCAGATCCGGATACAGGCGCATCGCCTCCTCGGCGGCGATATCGCACACTTCGATCAGATCGGTGTCCTTGAAGTCCTCGGACGTGGACAGTTCGCCCTTCGCAAGTCGCTCGAGGTCTCGCAGGGTCGATTCCACCCGGCCTTGAGCGCGGGCGAGATCAACCAGAATCTCTTGTCTCTGAGACTGGTTCAGATCAAGGGTGGACAGCACTTCGATATCTGTGCGCATTGCTGTCAGCGGAGTGCGTAGCTCGTGTGCGGCAGCGGAGGCAAAGTCGCGGGCAGTTGCCAACGCCGACGTCGTGGCAGCTTGTGCGCTGGCGACGTCCTTGAGCATCGACTCTGCTGCTGCCGCAAGCTCGTCCGCCTCTCGGATGCCGGAAACCTGCGTCGCGAGGTCCGGGTCGCGTCGGGCGATCCGGCGGGTCAATTCCACCAGCGGACGCACAGCGGGGCCGCCGAACAACCACCCAAGGGCGGCGGCAGCGGCCACGGCGCCCAGTCCGAAGAAGGCAACCTGACGTTGCTGTTCGACCGTGATGTCGCGAGCTTCTGCATACGGAACTGCCAGTGAGACAAGAGCGTTGATGCCTTCGGCTTTCGAGGTGTATGCGCGGTACTTGGTTCCGTCGACTTCGACGGTTTCCGAACCCGGCGGCAGTTCCGGCAACCGGGTGGGTGTGCTCGACATGACCGTTCCGTCGGTGGCGGTGCGGATCGTCACCGAGAACGCGCCGGCGTCCCCGAACGCTCCGAGGAACGGGCCGGCCGTCGCAGCGTTGGCCACGAGTACCGTCGACGCGGTTTCGAGGCGACGGTCCAACTGTGCCAGGTTGTTTCGTGCGATGGCCAACGCCACGACAGCCCCGAGTGCGAGGACGATGAACGTGGCCCCCAACGCGGCAGCGGCAGCTACTCGGATTCGGAGTGAGTATTGCCGAGGCTTCACGGATTTTCCCGCAGGACAAAACCGACACCGCGCACGGTGTGCAGCAGTCGCGGCGAGCCGCCCGACTCGAACTTGCGGCGAAGATATCCGATGAACACGTCAACGACGTTGGTGTCCGCGACGAAGTCGTACCCCCACACAAGTTCGAGGAGGCGTTCGCGGGTGAGAACGATGCCGGAATTGTGTGCGAGCACTTCGAGCAACTCGAATTCGCGTTTGGTCAACGGGACCTCACTGCCGTCGACGCGAACGCGTCGTCCGGATAGGTCGATGTCGAGATTGCCGACGCGCAAGGTGTTGGCGCCTTCGCCGCGGTCACTGGCCGGGGCATTGCTCCGCCTCAGCATTGCCCGGATCCGAGCGATCAGTTCGGCGAGGACAAAGGGTTTGACCATGTAGTCGTCGGCTCCGGATTCGAGTCCGGCAATCCTGTCGTCGACAGAATTTCGGGCACTCAGCACACAGATGGGGATTTCGTTGCCTGCAGCGCGTAGCGCGGTGACGACTCCGGTGCCGTCGAGTACCGGCATGTTGATGTCGAGAACCACCGCGTCAGGATGCTTGTTCGCGATCACACGGAGGGCGTCGGCGCCGTCGACCGCCGTCAGGACGGTGAATCCCGTAAGCCTCAATCCGCGTTCGAGGGAAGAGCGGACGTCGGCGTCGTCGTCGACCACGAGGATGAGCGGAGTGTCGGTCACCGCCCTATTGTGCCCGCGGGATTGTCAGATTTGGGGATCAGACCGGTAAATCGGTGCCGTCCGGTCGTAGACCGGCCATGAACACCGCGACCAACCTCGGGACCAGGTTCGGCATGGCCTCGTCGGACAGTTCGATTTGTGGGCGGGTCAGTTTGGCCAGGGCCATGACAAATTCGAGGGGTTGAAGATCGGCGCGGACCAGTCCGGCGCTCTGAGCGGCGCCGATTGTCGCGGTCATCTTCGCTTTCGTCACCTCGCGCACTGCCAGAACTTCGGGGGCCAACTCGGTGAAACTATGTTCCACCAGGGCAGGAATGAGCGCACCCAGGCGCAGTTCCACGAGCCGATCCACCAACGTGTGCCACGCGTTTGTCGGATCGGTTGGCATCGCTGTGAGGGCGATGTCCGCAGCCTCTCGGACGTCGGTCAGCGTCGCGACGGCGACCGCGGTCACCAGGTCCTCGCGCGTCGGAAAATTGCGATAGAGCGTGGCTATCCCCACTTTCGCTAGTTCTGCGACCGCGTCGAGGGGGGCGTCGTGCCCACGCTCGGTGAACACCGCTCGTGCGGCGTCGACTATTGCGTTCCTGCGTTCGCGTGCATCGGCTCGCACATTCACCTCCGGTATTGACAGTTCATCATAACCGGAGGAATATCTTCCACAAATAGTGGAGGAAAAACTTCCACTTAGGGAAGGTGATCATGAACGTCGAAGCTGAAGCACGGGATCGCAAGAAGCTGGTGGCCGTGGTGTTGGGCTTGTCCGCCGTGATCGGGCTGATGCTGCTCGCTTTCGTGCTGCCCTCGGTAAACAGTGGCCCGCACGAACTGAAGTTGGGCATCACCGGTCCAGTCCAGGCAACCACGCAGATCAGCGCCTCGCTCGCGGCGACCAAGCCGGGTGCCTTCGACACCCAGAACTTCGCCGATGTCGACTCCCTTCGCGACGCGATTCGCAATCGAGACGTGGTCGGCGGAATCGCCGTCGACGCGACCGGCCCTCACGTGCTGATCGCGACCGCCGGCGGTACGCCGATCGCTCAAACGCTGACCGGGGTTGCCAACGGCCTCTCGGAGGCTTCGGGGGCACAGGTGCCCGTCGAAGACGTTGTGCCGCTGACGGCGGACGATCCGACTGGTGCTGGGCTCACGGCATTGGCCCTGCCTCTGGTGTTCGGAGGAATCATGCCTGCTGTTGTTCTCGTGCAACTGTTTCCGCGCAGTATCGTCAAGCGAGTGCTGGGCGCCGTCGGGGTCGCGGTTGTCGCTGGTTTTGCACTGACTGCCATTCTGCAGTTCGGCACCAACAGCCTTGACGGAAACTACCTGCTCACCGCCCTAACGCTCACCGTGGGTATTTCGGCTATTTCGCTCCCCATTCTGGGGCTCGAATCGCTGCTCGGGATGAAGGGATTCGCGTTAGGCGCCGTCACGATGATGTTCGTCGGCAATCCGCTCTCGGGGATGGCGACAACGGCGGCGTGGTTGCCTGCGGGTTGGGGTGCGTTGGGGCAACTGCTCCCGCCGGGCGCCGCAGGGGCATCAGTCCGCTCGATGGCCTTCTTCGACGGCAATGGAGCAGGCACACCACTACTGGTGCTGTTGTGCTGGATTGCTGCGGGGATTGCGCTGTGCGTTGCCGCCGGCCGGAAGAAGTCGTCGACGCCGGTAGCCGAACCAGAGGCTGTGCTGGTCTAGCGGGCGTGGGTTGCGTACGGGGTCAGGTCGGGAATCGGCCAGGCCCCGTCAACGCGTTCCACGGCGAGTTCGGCGACCACGGTGTCCTCGTCCATCGGTAGAGGTCGGAGAATTCGAGGCTTTCCGGCCTCCCGTTCGACGTCGATGCCCGCGGAGGTCAGAGCGTCCTCGTCGATGACGGCGACGATCAGCGGCAGGGTCAGGTCGCCGAACACCAGATCGAGCACCGAAGCGAGTGCGTCCGGGGTGGTTGCGCGGATGAATCCCGCCTCGTCGTAACTGATTCCGCGAGTGGAGACCTCATATTCACCGAAGCGCTTGCACGCTTCCCAATCGTCTGCGATTGCGACGTGGACGAGTCGTTGTCCGGTCATGCAGTGCTCCTGTAGTGTTCGAAATAATGAAACGTCAACGTAGCATTAATTCAGTGGCACGGTAGTAGGGGACTTGATGGAGCAATCTCGTAGACGTGGGAGAACCAGCGACGCGGAGCGAGCTGATCGACGCAACGAGATTCTCGACGTCGCGGTCGACTCGTTTCGAGAAGTCGGGTTCGCTCGAACGACCATTGACGCCATTGCCACGGCGGCCGGCGTCGCCAAGCGCACCGTGTACAGCTACTTCGGCGACAAGTCTGCGGTGTTTGCAGCTGCCGTCGCACGTCAGCACTCGTACGTCGAGAATGCAGGCAGTGGCCAGTCCGACCTTCTCTCAGCAGCAGTGGATATCGTCGTCGCCTTGCACAGCGAAAATTCGATTGCACTGCACCGCATGATGATCGGTGAGGCATTGCAGTTCCCTGACCTGGCGGCAGCGTTCTACGAATCCGGCCCAGCCAAGTCGATTGCCTTCCTGGAAAAGATATTGCTGGATCAGCACGGTGAGGAGGCTGCGCTGTGCGCGGATCAGTTGTACACGTTGCTGCTCGGGGAGGAGCACCGGCAGCGACTGCTCGGGCTCGCTCCCGAACCGACAGCAGAAAGAGCTGCGCAACTTGCAGTTCGTGCGGTGGGATGCGTTCTGGGATCTGATCGGTAGGCTCGACGGGGTGAGTAACTCTGTGGTCTGGTTTCGACGTGATCTGAGGGTAGGTGACCTTCCCACCCTGAGTGCAGCGTCGGATGCCGGCGGGCAGACGTTGGGTTTGTTCGTTCTCGACGAGAACCTGCTCGGACCGGCAGGCTCACCCCGTCAGGATCAACTGTTCGCCAACTTGACGGCGCTCGATCATCAACTCGACGGAAGACTGATGGTTGTTCGAGGTGATCCGGTGGACGTGGTGCCCCGTGTAGCGGAATCCGTTGGCGCCGAAGAAGTTCACATCAGTGCCGACTACGGACCCTACGGCCGACGGCGCGACGCGGCCGTGGCGGAGCAGGTGGAGTTGATAGCCACCGGATCTCCGTATGCCGTGGCGCCCGGACGCGTCACCAAGGCCGACGGTGATCCGTACAAGGTGTTCACGCCGTACTTCCGTCAGTGGATGCAGCATGGTTGGCGTGGTCCGGCAGCAACCGATGCGCGGACCGTCCGCTGGTTTGATCCCGGCGACAAGGACGGCGGTCCGCGGCGGGTGAAGATTCCCGTGCCATCCGGCTCCGCCAGTGATTTCGTCGGTGAGGCCGGTGCGCAAGAGCAGTGGAAAGGATACTGCGAGAACGATCTTGACCGGTACGACGACGAACGCAATCGGCCCGATCTCGACACCACCAGCCGGATGTCGATTCCGCTCAAGTACGGCACGATCCATCCGCGAACCATGTTGGCAGATCTTTCCAAGAGACTCGGCGACGGCGCTCAGGCTTATCGTCGCCAGCTGGCCTGGCGAGACTTCTACGCGGACATCCTGTTTCAGCGACCCGACAGTGCCCGGGGCAACTACGACGGCAAATTCGACCGGTTGCGCCAGGACAGCGGAGCGTCTGCGGATGAGGCGTTCCGAGCGTGGTGCGAAGGGAAAACCGGCTTCCCGATCGTGGACGCGGGGATGCGCCAACTTGCGGCCGAGCACTGGATGCACAATCGGGTGCGAATGATCGTCGCGTCCTTCCTGGTGAAGGACCTGCACATTCCGTGGTGGCGTGGCGCGCGATTCTTCATGTCGCATCTGGTGGACGGTGACTTGGCGTCCAACCAGCACGGGTGGCAGTGGACCGCGGGGTCGGGCACGGATGCCTCGCCCTTCTTCCGCGTCTTCAACCCGATCACGCAGGGAGAGAAGTTCGATCCCGACGGCACATACGTCCGTCGGTGGGTCCCCGAACTCCGCGATGTTCCTGGTAAAGCTGTCCACTCACTGAAAGCGATGCGCCCGGTCGACTATCCGGACCCGATCGTCGACCATGCGCACGAGCGCGAGGAAGCCTTGCGCCGATACGGCGAAATCAAGGTGGAGTGAAACCGTCGATCGATCGCTGCCGAAAGAATCAGCAGGGAGAAAATCTACTCGCGAATGGATGGCTTCGAGACTTTGCGTTCTCCGGTCATCAACAGTCCGACCAGCGCGGCGGCCGCGAGAATCATGACAAGTGCCCCGTAACCACGCGTCGTATCCACCAAGCCCACCTTGCCGACCAGATAGCCGGCCAGCAATGCCGGAAGGCTGTTGGCCAGGTATGCGATGACGTACACGGTGGACAACAGACCCGCGCGTTCGTGGTTCTCGGCGAGCGGCATGACAGTGAGGATGGTTCCCTGGAACCCCGCTCCGAAGCCGATGCCCGCAACGGCTGTACCGGCCAGAATCAGTACCGCAGAGGATGTTTCAGCGCCGACGAGTGTGACGGCCACCCCGAGCACCAGTGCTGTGGTTCCGATCAGCATCACAGTCCGGCCACCGAGTGTGCGGAAGGTGAGCACTGCGGCCGCTCCGAATCCCGTCAGCGTTGCGACCATGATGGCTCCGATGAGAGAGCTGTGAACCTCGAGTGCGTTGCGCGCCAACGCCGGTCCGAGTGAGAGGTAGAACCCGCCCAACGCCCAAACCGCGATCAGGCACGGTGCGGTCAACGCGATCATCGTGCGTGCTTGGCGGGGAACGGCAAGGGTGGGGCGTAGCGACTGCCAGGCTCCTGGCCGTCCGCCCGAGGTTTCCGGCGCGGCCCATACCCCGAGGATTTCGAGAGCGACCAGTACGAGGAGAACCAGGTAGACAGTGCTCGTTGGTCGGGGGAGGTGCTCACTGATGAGGCTCGAACCCACCGCGCCGACGGCAAGGCCGACTGTCGGAGCGACACTGTTGATGATGGACCCGCGGCCGGGAGTGCGTTCGAGGTCGATCAACGCAGAACCCAAAGCGCTGATTGCTGCGCCGGTGGCAACTCCCTGCACGACGCGGGCGATCAGCAGGATCGCCAAGCCGTCGGCCGAGGCGAATAACACGAGCGAGACTGCCTCGAGTGCAAGCGCTCCGAGCAGGACCGGACGTCGGCCGATGTGATCGGACAAGGACCCGGCGGTCAGAAGGGTGGCGAGCAGTGCGAGGGCGTAGATGCCGAAGACGAGCGTCGACGCGAGCGAGGAGAATCCCCACATCTGTTGGTAGTGCTCGTACAGCGGCGTCGGGGTCGCGGACGCGCCCAGGAACGTGGCGATGATGACGGCGATCAGTGTGAAAGCTGCTCCCCGACCCAGGCGCGGGCGTGCGGTGCTCTCGGTCGGTGGTGAAACGGTCGTTGTCATAGCGCTCCCGTGCGGGTGGTGAAGACCTCAAACGCAAATACTTTGCGTTTGGGACGCTACGCCTGGCAATGTCCTAATGCAACATCTTTGCGTTAGGATTGATTCATGAGTCCGTCCACAGGTCCGCGCCCCGGAGGCCGCAGCGCGCGCATCCAACAGGCTGTGCACGCGTCGGCGCGCAAGTTGTTGGAACAGCGCGATCGAGCAGAGATCACGGTCCCGATGATCGCGACCGACGCGGGTGTGACCCCGTCTACCATCTATCGGCGGTGGGGCGACATCAACGAAGTCTTTGCGGACGTCTCGATCGAGAGACTGCGCCCGGATGCCGACCCGCGTGAAACGGGTTCACTCCGAGGAGATCTGACAGTCTGGGCGCAGGAGTACCTCGAGGAGATGTCCGCGCCGGTCGGTCGTGCGTCGCTGCGAGATGTGCTCATGAGCGACGATCAAACGCACGCACCAGATGGCACCAAGAAATTCAAGTGCGCCTTCTTCTGCCGTACGCAGATCGATGTGATACTCGCGCGTTGGCCGGAAGCTGTTGCAGTGGATGGTGATTCGGTGGTGGATCATGTAGTGGCGCCGATCATCTACCGAATTCTGTTCGACCTCGAGCCGGTCTCGCCGCAACGAGTCGCGGAATTGGTAGACCAGGCGCTTGCCCTCGAGGCGCGGGTCGCTACGGAGTGAGCTGGTTTGAGTGATCTTCGAAGAATCTGCTAACTCCATTCGACAAGCAGGTGGCGTGCAGACTCCAGGGTTGCACTTGCCTGTGCGGTATCGACCCGGGCCAGAACGAGCGCGCTTACGGTGCAGGAGAGAAGAATTCGGGTTCGATCCGCGAGTGTGGCGGCCGTAGCGTTCGGAAATGACGCTTGTAGTCCACTGCCGATCGCATCGGAGAGTTCTTGCCGGTAGCTGCGAATCACAGCCGCGACGGCGTCGTCGTGCGCGCCGATGCCCGCTGCTGCGTTGAGTAGCAGGCACCCGCGTCTGGGTGAATCAGAGGTCATGGTTGTGATGGCGCCGTGCAGGGAGGTGAGGTAGCGCTCAACCGCGTCGGGCGTCGGATTGTCGGTCAGGCCGCGCAGGCGCGGGCGGATGACGTGTTCGAGGTACATCTGCACCGCCGCGTCGAATACGCCGCGCTTGTTGCCGAACGAGTTGTAGAGGCTCGACCGACTCAAGCCGGTTGCCGTTTCGAGGTCGGTGAGCGACGTTCCTTCGTATCCGCGAGCCCAGAACACATCCAACGCTGCGGCAATCGCGCTGGTGGTATCGAACTCCTGTGACCGGGCCATCAAAAGCCACCCCTTTCTGTATCGTTCGGTCCAGTATATATTGGACCGAACGATACAGAATTCACCGAAACTCAGGAGTCCACCGATGAACGTCGCCGGCTACATCTTCGCCGCACTGGCCGCAGTTGTGCACGTCTACATTTTTGTCCTCGAATCGATCCTCTGGACGGCGCCGAAGACCCGCGCCACATTCGGTGTGAAGTCGGAGGAAGAAGCGCTGACAACAAAGCCGCTGGCGTTCAACCAGGGCTTCTACAACCTTTTCCTGGCGATCGTCTCGGTGATCGGCATTGTCGTCGCAGCAACAGGTTCGGCGTCAGTGGGAATCGCGCTTGTTCTCGCGGGAACCGGGTCGATGGTTGCGGCGGGTCTTGTCCTGATCCTGTCTTCGCCGGACAAAGCGCGCGCCGCGGTCGTTCAGATGCTGTTCCCGGCTATCGCAGTGATCTTGTTGGTGATCCACCTGCTGTAAGGGTGGGACGGTCGGGATGGGTAAAAGATCCGATCCGGTTCGATAATAGGTGGTGAGAGGC
The DNA here is from genome assembly GCF_013277795.1 of Rhodococcus sp. MS16. NCBI lineage: Bacteria > Bacillati > Actinomycetota > Actinomycetes > Mycobacteriales > Nocardiaceae > Rhodococcus > Rhodococcus sp. MS16. The sequence goes on along the minus strand of NZ_VBTM01000003.1, from coordinate 146,824 downwards.
TTGCCGCGTTTGTCCGAATCTGAAAAAATACCGCCGATTGGCGCGCACTTTTCCGAGAATGCTTCTATCCTGGTCTTGGGTTTGTTGCGCATCCCACACAAGAGTTTCCTACTTCAGACGAGGAGCGCCTATGAGGTTGCCGACTACTTGTTCTGTTGCTACGAAGGCTTGATCAAGCCGAGAATTGCCCCTGCCGGATGGTGCTCGAGACCCATCCGGCAGGGGCAATTTTGTGTGATCTAGCCGCCTATCCGCCGGCGAACTTTTCCGACGTGCCCAGGTCGATGGGCAATGCGATTCCGGTGATTCCCCGTCCGGCAGGCCCCACCAGATAGAACACCGCGTCGGCGATCACCTCGGGATCCACCCACGGATGCGGCAGGAGATTCAGCTTCGACATGATGGGCGCGGTGTCCTCGAGAACCGGGTTTTCCAGATCTGGCCGGAATGCTCGAACCATGGGTTCGTTGTCGATCATCGTGGTGCGCACGTTGCCCGGGTGCACTGAATTGACCCGGATGTCGGCCCAGCCGAGCTCGTTGGCCAATGACTTCGCCAATCCGCGGACGGCATGTTTGGACGCGGAGTAATGGGCGATGCCCGGCACGCCCCGCAGGCCCGCCATGGAACTGATCAGCACAATTGATCCGCCTCGGTTGCCGCTCATGATGTGGGGGATTGCGACCTTTGTGGTCAACCAGACGCCGGTGACGTTGATGTCCATCAATTCACGGAATTCTTCCGGGCTCAGATCCCACGACAACTTCGCTGATGCGGCAATACCGGCATTGGCGATGACGATGTCGAGTCGGCCGAACTTCTCGACACCGGCATCGACCGCTGCTTTGAGCGCGTCATGATCACGGGTATCGGCGACGGAGGCGGAGATGCGTCGGCCCTGCGCCTCTACCAATTTGACGGTCTGAGCCAGGTCCGCCTCGGTAGCCATGTCGTATCCGGCTGTCGCGACCGGTGAGCACAGATCCACCGCGATGATGTCTGCGCCCTCGGACGCGAGGCGCACGGCGTGTGCGCGGCCCTGACCGCGGGCCGCTCCGGTGATGAATGCGACCTGTCCGTCCAATGTGCCCATGTTGATTCCCCTGCCCGTGTGACTACCTGAAACCTAGAACATGTTCATCTTGCGGGTTCTGGCGGTGCCGGGCAGGGGAACCGGAAAATTTGTTATCCGCGAAGGAGTTTCGTCAGATCTTCGAGGACGGTCGCGTCCTCGATGGTGGATGGCACTGTGTACTCCTCGTTGTCGGCGATCTGGCGCATGGTCTTGCGCAGAATCTTGCCGGAACGAGTCTTCGGTAGGGCGCCCACCACTGTTACGTCGCGGAACGTGGCGACGGCACCGATCTGATCGCGGACCCGGGCGACCAGTTCTTTGCGCAGCGTCTCTGGATCGATGTCGACGCCGGACTTGAGTACGACGTAGCCGCTGGGACGCTGTCCCTTGAGTTCGTCGTGGATGCCGATGACGGCGCATTCCGCGACTGCGGGATGGCCTGCGACAACAGCTTCCATGCTGCCGGTCGAGAGGCGATGGCCCGCAACGTTGATCACGTCGTCACTGCGGCCGAGGACGAATACGTAGTTGTCCTCGTCGATGTAGCCGGAATCGCCGGTGAGGTAGTAACCGTCGAAGGTGGAGAGATAGGACTTGACGTAGCGATCGTCGTCGCGCCACAGTCCGGCGAGTGTGCCGGGAGGCAGGGGGAGACCGATCACGATGTTGCCCTCGGTGCCCGCCTCGACGAGTTCGCCCTTGCCGTCGACGATTTCGACGCGATAGCCGGGGCACGCGACGGTGGGGGAACCGGCCTTGATCGCCATGGGTTCGAGGCCACGAAGGTTTGCGCAGATCGCCCACCCGGTTTCGGTCTGCCACCAGTGATCGATGACCGGCCGGTCGAGAACGCGGGTCGCCCATTCGTACGTGTCGGGGTCGAGGCGCTCACCGGCGGCAAACAGGGTATCGAGCGACGAGATGTCGTACTTGGCAATCTCTTTCGCGTCGGGATCGGCTTTGCGGACAGCGCGGATTGCTGTCGGAGCGGTGAACAGCGCCGAGACCTTGTACTCGGAAATGATGCGCCAGAACGCGCCGGCATCCGGCGTTCCGACGGGCTTGCCCTCGTACATGACCGTCGTGGCTCCCGCGAGCAGCGGGCCGTAGACGATGTACGAGTGGCCGACCACCCAGCCGACGTCGGACGCGGTCCACCACACCTGGCCAGGGGAGATGTTGTAGAGATTCTTCATCGTCCAGGTCAAGGCAACAGCGTGTCCGCCGTTGTCGCGCACAACGCCCTTGGGCTTACCCGTGGTGCCCGAGGTGTAGAGGATGTAGAGCGGATCGGTAGCGGCGACAGAGACCGGAGCAGCCGGCGTCGTGTCGGAGATCAGCTCGTCCCAGTCGAACCACGCTGCGCCACTGGACTTGTAATCGGCCGCCGAACCCGGAATCTGCTCACGATTTTTCACGATGACGGTGTGCGCCGGTGTCGCGGAAAGCTGCAGAGCCTTCTCCACCATCGGCAGATATTCGATGGTGCGGCCCGGCTCGAGGCCACCAGACGCGGTCACCAGGACAACCGGGCCGGCGTCGTCGATACGAGTTGCGAGTTCCTTCGCGGCAAAACCGCCGAACACCACCGAATGCACTGCGCCGATGCGCGCACAGGCCAGCATCGCAATTGCGGCTTCGGGGATCATCGGCATGTAGATGATGACGCGATCGCCCGCCACAACACCTTGGTCGCGAAGCACACCGGCAAACAGTGACACCTGCTCGAGCAGTTCCGAGTACGTGTACGTGGCCTTGGTGGGGACCATCGCGGAGTCGAAGATCAGTGCGGTCTGATCGCCGCGGCCGTCACGGACGTGGCGATCGAGAGCATTGAAGCTCGTGTTCAGCGACGCACCCGGAAACCAGCGGTAGACGGGCGCCGCGGAATCGTCGAGAGCTGAAGTGGGAGCCACATCCCAGTCGACTGCCTGCGCAGCGTCGAGCCAGAACTTTTCCGGCTGGTCCATGCTCTCGCGGTACGCGTCGGCATAGGTGGTGTGGGACGCCGGCTGGCTCTCGCTCATCGATGTGGGTCCTTTCCTCAACTTCGGAACATCTGTGACGGGAAACACCTTAGGCCAGGTAGGGGACAGATTGGGGCTGAGGATGGCCGGGAAGGTTCCTTTGCGCTGGACGGGCTCGATTTGTCGGTCAGTGGCGGGTTTCGAGCGCGGGGTCAGGAGCCGGCGCGAGTTCTGCCTCCTCGCGTCGAATCGTGACGCGGAGTACGGCGAGCAGGAACAGTGAGAGAACAAATCCGGTGAGGGCGCCGAACTGATCTTGGGCAAACAGGAACACCTGCGTCACGAGAAGGTTGACGACGATGGAAGCCCGCAGCAGTCGCAACGCGCGTAGGTAGCGTCCGCGGAACAGGAACCACACCCCGAGAATGACCAGGATTCCGGCGGTAATACTCGACAGCAGAACCACAAGATCGGAGATGTCCTGCGCGATGATCTCCTCGTCGGTCACAAACGCGACGACGACGCTGATCACTGCGCTGAGTGCGTCCAGGACAAAGATTGCCAGCACGACGCGACGGACTATTCGATGGCCGACAAAGGCGTCGAGGCGGGCCGAGACCGAGTTGCGCCACTGTGTGATCCGCGATTCGATACCGTCGCCGGTGGGGGTGTGTGAGTGCAGACCAGCCCTGATCGACCCGGCCAAGTCGGCAAGCGTGGGGTCGCGGACTCCGTCGAGAACGCGCAGTGCATGGTTGTAATGAACGGTATCCAGTTGTCCGAGAGAAAGATCCGACAGTGCTCGGGCGCCGATGGACAGTCGATGGCGGTCGTTCATGCCGCGCCGGATCACCACTTCACGCGCTACCAGGTAGAACAGAACAAAGACGACGTACATGATGGCAATGGCGGGTTGGTAGAAGTAGTTGACGTCGGACGTGACGAACTTGCCGATCTCGTCGATGAACAACCCGAATCCGATGCCGCCGATCAGCGATGCGCGGTCGCGGATTCGACTGCCTTCCGTGATGGCTGTCATGACGATCGCGACCGCCATCAGTAGTCCGCCCCACAGAACATGCGCGATATGCAGTGCACCGCCGCCGATCTGGGGATATCCCATGGCAGCGAGGTAGGCACGGGTGATGAGCACCGTGGCAATCGAGGCGAAGAGGAACACTTCGAAGCGCGCCAGCGCGGCGCGGTCGTAGCTGTGCGTCAGTACGCTCGGATCGGTCGCCTTCGGATTCACCGGGGTACCCCCAAATTACGATAGCGAGAGATCCGCGCAGAAGTTCTGTCGACGGTGGATTCAGTTGCCAGCAAGGCGAGTTCGTGCGAGATTGCCGCCCCGACGCGTTTGGAGAACTCGACGGGTTCGTCTGCCGCATCGGGCCGTTCGGGGATGATGGCGTCGACGATGCCGTCACGTAGAAGGTCCGACGATCGAATTCCCTGGGCCGCGGCCATCTGCGGAGCGTGGGTGATGTCGCGATGCACGATCGCACTGGCGCCTTCGGGTGGCAGTGGGGCGAGCCAACCGTTCTGTGCGGCCAACACCCGATCGGCCGGCAGAAGCGCCAATGCGCCGCCGCCAGTGCCCTGACCGAGAAGCACCGAAACCGTGGGCGTCTTCAGCATCACGAGATCTGCTATGCAGCGGGCGATTTCGGGAGCCAGTCCGCGTTCTTCAGCCTCCTTGGACAGCGATGCTCCGAGCGTGTCGATCACGAGCACCAAGGGAAGTTGTAGTTCTTCCGCCAGTTTCATGCCGCGTCTCGCCTCACGCAGGGCCGCAGGCCCCATGGTGTTCTGGGTTGACTGCCCACTGCGATCCTGCCCGAGCAGGATGCAGGGGTAACCTCGGAACCTGGCGAGCGAGAGCAGGATCGTCTTGTCGGTCTCACCTTGGCCCGTGCCACTGAGCGGTACCTGTTCGGTGGCAGCATGGCGCAGTAGTTGCCGGATACCCGGACGGTCTGCGCGGCGGGACAGCATCACCGACTGCCAGGCCGGAACGTCGGGGATCTCGGGAACATCTGCGGATTCGGGTGCTGACGGCGCCGGGGGATCGCTGAGAACACACAGTGCTCGATTGACCAGCAGGCGAAGACGTTCGACGGGCACCACACCGTCGATGACGCCGTTGCGGTACAAGTTTTCCGACGTTTGAATGCCCTCGGGGAACTTTTCGCCGTACAGCGACTCGTAGACACGTGGTCCGAGAAAGCCCACCAGTGCGCCGGGTTCGGCAATGGTGATGTGACCAAGCGATCCCCAAGAGGCAAATACGCCACCGGTGGTGGGGTTGCGCAGGTAAACCAGATACGGCAGATGTGCCCCCTTGTGGAGTGCAACAGCCGCAGCGATCTTGACCATCTGCACGAAGGCAACGGTGCCCTCCTGCATCCTGGTTCCGCCGGACGTGGGGGAGGCCAGGAGCGGAAGTTGTTCTGCCGTGGCACGTTCGACGGCCGCCGTGATTCGTTCCGCTGCGGCGACACCGATCGAGCCCGCGAGAAAGCTGAAATCGCAGGCGATTACCGCGACCCGACGCCCACGAACGGTGCCGACGCCGGTAGTGACCGACTCGTCGGCACCGCTCTTTTCCCGAGCTTTGGCAAGGTCTGCGGCGTACTCCGGGCCGGGATGGACGTCGAGCGGCGCCACGTCCCAGGAGGCGAAGCTCCCTGGATCGAGTACCTGCGCCAGTAATTCCTCGGCCGAGATTCGCACAACACCCTCCGTATCAGGTAAGCACCTTCGCTGCGGACGAACCTACGGGGCGAAGTGCGTGAGTGTGAAACCGGATCAGCGGCCGAAGGCTTCCTTCCACGAGACGACCTTGCCGATGCGAAGGATGGAGCGCTGGTAGATCTTTGCCGCGATCATCGAGAAGATGACGGTCACAGTCACCATCAGCACGATGGTGCCCACGATCTGGAATGGCGTTGCCACACCCGCAGCGATCCGTAGCGGCATGAGGATGGCGGAGAACGGCGGAATCCAACTGAGAACGTTGCTCAGAGTTCCGTCCGGATTTCCGACGGTGGAGAACGCGATACCGAACATCGCCACGATGAGTATCACCAGTGGTGCGGCCGTGGCATTGACGTCTTCCTGCCGCGACACCATGGAACCCGCGGCGGCATAGAGAACGGCAAAGAATGCGAACCCGAGAATGAACCAGCCGATGGTGCCGATCAGCACGCCGATCGCGGTTCCGGTCACAGTCAGAAGCCCGGTTGCCAGGCCCGTGCCAACTCCGGCTATCGCGTACGCGGCCAGCTGGAGTAGTCCCACCGCACCGATTCCGAGTACCTTGCCCCACAGCAACTGCAACGGCCGAAGCGTCGAAAGTAGCAGTTCGACAACACGACTCGACTTTTCCTCCACGACACCCATTGCGACGTAGGTGCCGAACAACATGATCTGCATGTACAGCAGCGCCACCGCTGCAACGGACAGCGCGATGCGCTGACCCTGCTCGGGGTCTGGCGGATCGAGAGTATCGACGGTGACCGTGGCGGCTGCCGTGGCGTTGGCAAGCTGCGCCGGATCGACTCCCGCCTCGGTCAGCGCGGTCGATTGCGCTTGCTGGGCAACGGAACTCTCGACAACCACTCGCAGGTTGGTGTCGATTTCCTTGTTCGTGACGACGGTGACGCTACCGCCGTCGCCCGGTACGACTGCGAGGTCGAGGTTTCCGTCCTTCACGTCGGTGCGGGCGGCTTGCTCGTCGCTGTATTCCTTCACCTCGACCGGAGTTCCGATCGCGTCGCCGGTGGTGACAAGAGTCTGTGAGAGCGACTGATCGCCCACCACGCCGATCGTAGACTTGCTGTCGTCACCGCCGGAGAACAGCGAGATGCCGATGATGCCACCGACAATCGCGATCAGAATGATGATGTTGCTGATCAGAAAACTCTTTTTGGCTATCTGCGTGGTGAATTCGCGCCGCGCGACCAACCCCACAGCGCGGGCCCCACTCAACTGTGTACTCACGCTGCAACCACCTCGCGGAACAGATCGGTCAACGACGGGCGTCGACGGGTGAATTCGTGAACCGGGCCCGTTTTCAGAGCAGCGTGCAGGATCTGCTGATCGTCAGCGGTGGCGTCGACGCTCAGGAGCGTCCGTCCACCGCCGTGGCTGATTGCCGAGACGCCGATGAGGTGATCGGCCCAGCCGGCGGGAGCGTCGGGCGCATGCACTTCGAGCTGGGCATTTCCCTTACCGCGCAACTCGTTCACTGTTCCGATCTCGCGCATACTGCCCCGGCTGATGATGCCCACACGATCACACAGGCGCTCCACCAGTTCGAGTTGGTGGCTGGAGAATATGACGGGCACGCCCGTGCGCGCCTTTTCGACCAGGACTTCACTCATGACGTCGACAGCTACCGGGTCCAAACCCGAAAAGGGTTCGTCCAGCACCAGTACCGCGGGATCGTGAACCAGTGCGGCGGCGAGTTGCACACGTTGCTGATTGCCCAGCGACAACGAGTCGACGGTGTCCTTGACTCGACCGGCGATGTCCAAGCGTTCCGTCCAGCGCTCTGTCGCCGCCCGTGCGTCAGCCTTGGACAGGCCGTGTAATTCTGCGAGGTAGGACAATTGGGTGCCCACCTTCATTTTCGGATACAGCCCACGTTCTTCCGGCATGTACCCGATGGTGCGGCGCACATCGAGGTCGACAGGTTTGCCGCCGAGCCGGACCTCCCCGGAGTCGGCCGCAAGCACACCGAGGGCGATGCGCATGGTCGTCGTCTTTCCGGCGCCGTTACTGCCGACAAACCCGAAGATCTCCCCTGGATGCACCTCGAAGCTGAGGTTGTCGAGCGCAACGACGTCGCCGTAGCGTTTCGAAATGCCGTCGATCGTGAGGGTGGCTGGCATGGTTCCTTCCCATCGGTCGAAATGTTCTACTGCGGTCAGTCTGTGTCGCCAGGTTCCGGATCGGGTTGCGTCCAGGCAATGATCATCGCCGGTGTACATGCACCGATCAGCATCGCGGTGATTGCCATCCCACCTCCCGAGTACGCCAGTCTCTCTACATTCCACCCCACTGTCGAGGTGAAAATCAGGAATATCGCGACAATGAAGACCAACGTTTGGGTTACGGTCAGCGCGATCGAGCGGGCACTGTTGCGCTGCTGGATCTCCCATTCGTCCAGCGCATCACGTGGCGCGTCGCCCTGACGCCCTGAGACCACTTGCACAGATGTCCACAGGGGCAGAAATATGAATGTAAGCGGCACCCAGAGCAGGGGAGCCACCGTGGTGTTGAAAAGAAAAGCGACTGCCAAGACGATCATCGCGGTGAATACGACGCCGAGCGCGGTCACGAGCACCCGTCGGCGCCGACGGGTTCGCCACTTCGGCAACCAATGCCGGAAAGTTTCCTCTTGCTGCAGGAACTGTCTGGTGCGGCGCGCCTGGTAGCGGTCGATCAGATTTAGTTCAATCAGATTCGTTTGGGACACTGGTCTTTTCGCTCCCTTCGGTGATCCGGCCCGGTCGGTAGACCTCGGTGGACAGGGGGCCGAACTCCGCGCGGGAGAACACCGCTTCCACCGGGAGGTCGAACACGTCGCAGATGCGGAACGCGAGATCCAGGCTGGGGTAGTGGTCGCCGCGCTCGAGCGCGCCGACGGTCTGGGGATTTACATCGACAAGGTGTGCCAGCTGCGCCCGAGTCATCTTTCGCTCGGCACGAAGTACACCGATGCGATTGAAGATGGGGAGCGAGGCTCCCCGCCGGACTGGGCTCATGCATCAAAGTGTTGTAAAAACCCAACGTTTTGTCAAGGATTCTGCATCCAGAAGTCATGCCGGCATGTGCCGATCGGATTAGGGTTTGCGATATGGCTACGGATGAATTGGTGCTGGAGAAGTCCCACGTTGTGATTCAGGTGCTCGAGGACGGCAGCTACAGCGTGGGGTCGCAAGGCCGGGACGAGGTCTGGCACGCGCCGATGGAAAAAGGTGCCGTCGTCGGCATCGGGCAGCACACGCCCGGCGACGTCGAGGGTGAATCGTGGTGGGTGGTGTACGGGCAATCCGATCCGCAGGCCGACGTGACGGTTCGCCTCGAGGACGGTTCCCACGTTCCGGTACTGCGTATCGGCGACATCTTCGTTTGTGAATGGGTGAGTGTGCCGCAGCGGGCGTTGCTCTATCGATCGGATCGTCCGGTGGAGTCTCAGCCGACCAACTTGTCGGTGCTCTTTGCTCGTCCGCGGTTCATGCCCAACGCGCCGTTCCCGGAGAACGATCGCTTGTAGATTGTTACGGTACGTACTGTACCGTTTAGAATATGACGTCCTGGCCCGCAGAACTTCCCGTTGTTCAACTGCGCATTGCGCGCCCCACCGATCGGCTTGCCGAGGTAATTGCCTTCTATCGCGATTGTGTGGGCTTTGCCGAGTTGTATCGATTTGCCGGGCATGCGGGATACGACGGCATCATGCTCGGGCTGCCGGATGCGAGTTATCACCTCGAATTCACTACTCACGAGGATGGCAGTCCATGTCCGGCGCCCACCCGCGACAATCTGCTGGTTCTGTACTTCACCGGAGAGTCTGCGATGTACGAGGTGGTGCAGCGGTTGGGTGAGGCCGGGCATGAACCGGTCGAGTCCGAGAACCCGTACTGGATCGAGAACGGCGGCATGACCTTCGAGGATCCCGACGGATGGCGCCTGGTCCTCATGCCGCGGCCGGTGCTCTAAATGGTGCGCACGCGTGACGACCGTATCGACGACGCCGTCATTACCGCAGCTTTGGAGTTGTTGGCAGAGAAGGGTTATGCCGAGCTGTCGATCGGATCCGTCGCATCGAGAGCCGGTATTCACAGGCCCGCGATTTACCGGCGATGGCCGTCCAAGCGGCATCTGGTTGTCGATGTTGTTGTCGGACAGATCGGTATCCATCCGACGCCGGATACCGGCGATCTTCGCGCCGATCTGATCGCCGGCATCACGACTGTGGTTGTGGGACTGCGGGACACCGTTGTCGGCTCCGTGCTTCCAGCGCTGGTTGCGGACCTGGCGGCAGACCCGGAACTGGCCAGCACTTTCCGTGAGTCCTTCTTCGAGCCGCGACGCAATTCCACTGCGGCAGTGCTGGAATCGGCGCGCGCTCGGGGCGAGATTCGTGAGGACTTCGACCTGGGTTTTGTGCTCGACGCACTCGCAGCACCAGTCTATTACCGGGCGCTGTTCCGGCATCTACCCCTGGACGTGCACCTTGCGGAGCAGGCGGTCGATACGGTCCTGCTCACATTGGCACCGCGCGAAGAATCGTGATTTCTTTTTCGGCTCAGTTCAATTCGAGCGGATCTGGACCGACTCGAGTGTCCGTGTTCAGCGCGTCGATTGCTGCCGACTGATCGGCGCTCAGAGCAAAGTCGAAGATATCGGCGTTGTCGCGCATGCGCTGCGGTGTCACTGTCTTCGACAGTACGGTGTGGCCCTGTTCGATGTGCCAGCGCAAAATGACCTGCGCCGGCGATTTGCCCAGTGCCGCAGCGATGTCGACGATCGTCGGATCATCGAGGATGGTGCCCTGGCCGAGCGGGCTCCACGCCTCGATCTCGATACCGCGGTCTTGTGCATCTTTCCGCGATGTGTGCTGTGCCAGCCTGGGGTGCAGCTCGATCTGGTTGACGGCGGGTGTGATCGAACTGCGCTCTGCCAGTAGATCGAGGTGCTCGGGGAGGAAGTTGGAGACGCCGATTGCTCGGGTACGTCCGGACGCGAGGATTTCCTCGAACGCCGCCCAGGTCTGCGCGATCAGGCCCTTGCCCGGCGCCGGCCAGTGGATCAGGTACAGGTCGACGTAGTCCAGGCCGAGCTTGCTCAAACTGGTGTCGAACGCTGCCAGCGTGCGGTCGCGGCCCTGATCGTCGTTCCACAACTTGGTGGTGACAAACAGTTCTTGTCGGGGGATGTCGGAGCCTGCAATTGCGCGGCCGACGCCGGCTTCGTTTCCGTAGATCGACGCGGTGTCGATGTGGCGATATCCCAGGTCGAGGGCGGTAGCGGTGACATCCTCGGTCTGCTCGTCCGGAACTTGGAACACGCCGTATCCGAGTTGCGGAATGGTGATCGGTTCGCCGGTGGTTCCGTGGGTCAGTGTGCGGTCGGGTATCGACAACATCGTGGGTGCCTTTCGAGACTCGAGGTGCAGTGACGGCCTTCTGGGCCGCAGCGACCTATGCCGCGCATGCAACTATTGCGTGCGCCGGATAAATAGTTGCACACGCGTGTTGTCTGCGCAAGCGCGGGACTGCTACTCCTCGAAAAGTTGCCCGTCGTCCATACGCCACTTCCGGGTGCTGCGAGTGGAACTGAGCATCCGGCGATCGTGAGTGACAAGAAGCAACGTGCCCTCGAAGGATTCCATTGCCTGCTCGAGCTGCTCGATCGCCGGCAGGTCGAGGTGGTTGGTGGGCTCGTCGAGCACGAGCAGGTTGACCCCGCGGGCCTGGAGCAAAGCCAGTGCCGCCCTGGTTCTTTCGCCGGGGGAGAGGGACGCTGCCGACCGCAGCACGTGATGCCCGCGTAGACCGAATTTGGCGAGGAGAGTACGGACGTCGGCGTCGGGCCACTCCGGAACCTGGGCACCGAAAGCCTCGACCACCGGCTGATCACCCTCGAACAGCCCTCTGGCCTGATCGATTTCGCCGATAGCGACACCGGATCCGAGGGAAGCGATTCCCTCGTCCGGAGTGAGTTTGCCGAGCAGGACATTCAATAGGGTGGTCTTACCGGCGCCATTGGCGCCGGTGATGAGAATGCGGTCACCCCAATCGATTTGCGTCGTGACGGGTCCGAAGGTGAACTGGCCGCGGGTTACCTTGGCGCCGTTGGTGGTTGCGACCACAGATCCGGATCGGGGAGCGGCCGCGATTTCCATGCGCAACTCCCATTCCTTGCGAGGCTCCTCCACCACGTCGAGGCGCTCGATGCGGCGCTGAGTCTGACGGGCTTTGGCCGCTTGCTTTTCCGTCGACTCGGTACGCAATCCGCGGCCGATCTTGTCGTTGTCCTTGGCCTTACGGCGCGCATTGCGTACGCCGTGTTCCATCCAGTTGCGCTGCATCTGGGCGCGATCTTCGAGTTCGGACCTGGTGCCCGCATATTCTTCGAACGCCTCGCGGGCGTGCTGGCGAGCAATCTCACGCTCAGCAAGGTACGACTCGTACCCGCCGTCGTAGACGGCGATATTCTGTTGTGCCAGATCAAGTTCCACGATTCCGGTGACGGTGCGCGAAAGGAACTCGCGGTCGTGGCTCACCACAACCAGGGCCGCTCGCGTTTCTGCGACAAAGCGTTCGAGTTGCTCGAGGCCACGCAGATCGAGATCGTTGGTGGGCTCGTCGAGCAGCAGGATGTCGTAGCGAGAAAGCAGCAGCGACGCGAGGCCGGCGCGAGCCGCCTGACCACCGGACAGTGCCGTCATGTGTGCATCGAGGGGAACTCCGAGGCCCAGTTCGTCGACAACTTTCTCCGCGCGTTCCACCAGGTCTGCGCCGCCGAGTGTGAGCCAGCGCTCGAGCGCCGGCGAGTACAGGTCTTCCGCGGAATCCGCGAGGGTTTCCGCAGCGGCATTCATGACGTCTTCGGCGTGCGTGACTCCGGTGCGTCGGCCCAAGAATTCGAGAACGGTCTCACCTGCGATGCGGTCGGGTTCCTGCGCCAGGTAGCCAACAGCGGCGTCGGGTGGGCTGAGGGTGATCGACCCCTCCACATCAGCGGTTCCGGTTCCGGCCAGCGCTGTCAGGAGCGTCGACTTGCCCGCGCCGTTGGCGCCGACAAGGCCGATGACGTCGCCGGGGGCGACGGTGAGATCGAGATCGGAGAACAGGGTGCGTTCTCCCCGGGAAGCTGAGAGTCCGCTGATGCGCAGTGTTGCAGTCACAGGTGAAGTATCCCCTGTGCTGCGCACAGCGTCAGCGTCGCACCAGGTGATACCAGCACGGATGGGCCGCACGGGCAGGCAACGGCGCATCGGCCATATCGGCCGGATCACTCGACACCATGGTCCAGCCGTCGAAAGCTCGGGCGACGTCGTCCTTCGACACGCCATGCGGCATCGGCCATCGATGGCCTGGACTGAAGGCGAACATGATCAACGACGCTTCCGGTGCCGTGACGGCATTGACGGACTCCGCGTATTCACCGCGCTCGTGATCGTTCAGCCCGTGGAAGCATCCGATGTCCAGGACCAGCATGTGACCCGGGTCGACTGCGATGTGCAGATCGGTTGCGTCCTCATGCAGGAACCGAATGTTCGAGTGGGCCTCGCGGGCCCGGATCCGTGCTTTGTCCAGAGCTTCCTGCTCGTTGTCGACTCCGGTGACCTGCCAGCCACGCTTTGCCATGTCGATGGAGTGCTTTCCGGTTCCGCATCCGATGTCGAGGGCGCGCCCGTTGTCGGGGACGGGGATAAAGTCGAGTAGAGCGGACAGTTGGGTGTCAAAACCTCGCCGGGTGTGCTCCCACGGAGTCACTCCCACTTTGTAGGCGAGATGGTAGGGAAGATTCATCGCCGTCCCTTTCCCTCGAGGAGATTTCAAGGCGTGTCTTCCAAGGTAGACGGGGTTTTCGGGCAGGACAAGGGGGCATGCGCGGGAACACTCCACCGGTTTGCCGCGTTGACTGGGTATGACCGAACCACAAGACGTGACCACTGTTCCGAGCATTGTGTTGGCCGACGGCAAGGCCATACCCGCTTTGGGATTCGGTGTCTTCCAAGTGCCGGACGACCAAACTCGAGACGCCGTATCAACCGCCTTGCAGGCTGGTTATCGAAGTATCGACACCGCCAAGATCTACGGAAACGAGGCCGGTGTCGGGCAGGCGATTGCCGAGTCCGGTATCAACCGCGAAGACCTCTACATCACCACCAAACTGTGGAATGACGATCAGGGATACGAGTCGACGCTGGCGGCATTCGACGCGAGCCTCGAGCGACTCGGCCTCGATTACCTCGACCTCTACCTGATCCACTGGCCGGTGCCGTCGCAGGACCTTTACGTCGACACGTTCAAGGCATTCCAGAAGCTCAAGGCCGATGGTCGGGTGCGGTCGATCGGTGTTTCGAACTTCACCGTCGACAACCTCGAACGGGTGATCGGGGAGACGGGTGAGGTGCCGGTCCTCAACCAGATCGAATTACACCCCAAGTTCAACCAGTCCGAACTTCGCGCCTTCCATACCGGCAAGGGAATTGCCACCGAGGCGTGGAGTCCGCTCGGCCAAGGCACTCTGCTCACGGATCCCGTCATCACCGCGATCGCCGACGCCCATGGCGTGACCGCCGCTCAGGTTGTCATTCGTTGGCATCTGCAGATCGGCAACGTCGTGATCCCCAAGTCGGTGACACCGTCGCGTATCAAGGAGAACTTCGACGTCTTCGGATTTGCATTGACGCCGGACGAGATCAATGCTATTGGATCACTTGATGATCCGGCCGGTCGAATCGGTCCGAACCCGGCGGTGTTCGGGAGCTAGATCAACGAATACCTGCAATAAGGCAACGGCACTCCCACTATCGAGTGGGAGTGCCGTTGCCGTGTCGGATCAGTTCAGATGTGTGCGGTGCTCTGCGGTGAAAGCGATGTGTTCATCGGTGCGTCCGGTGCGGAGTTTCTCCACCCACTCGGGGTCGGCGAGAAGTGCGCGCCCGATGGCGACCATGTCGAATTCGCCGTCCTCGTACTGAGCTTCGAGACGCTCCAGTCCGGTGACATCGGATGCCGCGTCGGCGGTGAAGGCCGTGGTGAACACAGAATCGAGCCCGATGGATCCGACTGTGATGGTGGGCAGGCCGGTCAGCTTCTTCGTCCAGCCGGCGAGTCCAAGTTTGCTGTCGTCACCGCCCAGTTCGGCGAACGCCGGCTCCCAGTGTCGCCTCGTCGACGGGTGCAACACATCGACTCCCGCATCGACCAGCGGAGCGAGGATGCGCCCCAGTTCCGCCGGACTCTGGGCGATCCGAGCGTCGTACTGACCGGACTTCCACTGCGAGAAACGGTAGACGATCGCGAACTCGTTTCCGACAGCCTCTCGGATGGCAGCGACAACCTCAGCCGGGAAGCGAGTTCTGGCTTCGAGCGATCCGCCATATGTATCTGTGCGGACATTTGTTCCAGCCCAAAGGAATTCGTCCAGTAGGTAGCCGTGCGCGCCGTGTAGTTCCAGGCCGTCGAATCCGGTGCTCTGTGCGTTGAGGGCGGCATCTACCCAGGCCTGCTTCAGTGTTTCGAGATCAGACGTGGTGAATTCTCGTCCCAAGCGCGTGCCGTCGAGCGCCAAACCGGACGGGCTGACGGTCTCGGCCTCGGGATTGAGGCGGGAGTTCTCGCCGCGCTCGACACCCAGATGCCAGAGTTGCGGAATGATGGATCCGCCCTCGGCGTGGACGGCGTCGACAACCGAGCGCCAGCCGTCCAGGCTCGAGTCGCCGTAGATGCGCGGAACTCGGGTATGCGGGCCGGCGGCGGGGTCTGGGATGTACGTGCCTTCGGTGATGATCAGGCCGACACCACCGGCTGCCCGACGACGGTAATACTCGGCTACGTCGGCTCCGGGAATTCCGTCGGGCGAGAACGCGCGGGTCATCGGGGCCATGGCAAAGCGGTTACGCAACGAGAGTGATTTCACCTCGAAGGGCTGGAAGAGGCCGCGCAACGCGGAGGCCTCGGGGGCGTTCGAAGTGGGGGAAAGAGTCACAGGTCTGTTCAACGTGGCGGCCTCGACGACTATTCCGGGTGATGGCAGTCGATATTAGTTAGTGCAGTATTAGTTATCGCACTAACTAATCTGCTACGGTGTACTCATGACCACGCAGGAGTCGCTCACCGATCCGCTGGCACTCGACCGCCAGGTGTGTTTTGCGCTCGCCGTTGCGAACCGGGCCGTGCTGTCCGTGTACCGTCCGTTGCTCGAGCCGATGGGCCTCACGCATCCCCAGTATCTCGTGATGCTGGCGTTGTGGGGGAAGGCCCCGATGGCGGTCAAGGAAATCGGGCAAGCATTGCAACTCGATTCGCCGACGCTGTCACCGCTGCTCAAGCGTCTCGAGGCGTCCGGGCTGATCACGCGAACGCGGAGCCGGGCTGACGAGCGCCAACTCGACGTCGATCTCACCGAAGCTGGTGCAGCTTTGCGGAGCGAGGCGGAGAAGATTCCGCCGGCAGTGGTGGAGAAGCTTGGTGTGGGACTAGCTGAACTCGAAGAACTTCACACGGTGCTCACGCGTGTCAATGAAGCCGCGTTGCGTGCTGGAGCACTAGACCAATGAAAGGTAAGGATATGTCTACCGTGCCCGCAGGAAAACAGCGCACGTCACCGAATCCTATTCAGTGGCTTGGCTATTCGTTCGGTCGCAAGTTGCCGGATTCCATGCAGGAATGGGTGCGCAACGATCTGATCGGCGATTGGGCGGTGCCACGTCACCTCGTCCGCAGCATGGTGCCGTTCCTGCCGGTTTTTGCGGTTTTCATGCTGTTCCCGGGTCCGTGGGCGCTGCGAGCGTCCATGGTGCTTCTCGGAGTATTGCTGGCGTTGTTCTATTCCGTTTCCTACATGGCGCAGAACAGGTCTCGTCGACTCGAACGCCACGGCCTGCCCGCGGATCTGGAAAACCCGAAAAAGGTCACTCGTCACGACGCCGAGAAGGCCGCATACGACAAGCTGTACGGCCACAGTTAGTCGGGGCCGTACGAACTTCAGTCCCTAGTTGCGAATTCGCGTGCCTCGAATGCCAGATCGTCTGCAGCGGAATCCATGCGGGCGATCTCGCGATCAGGCACCGTCAGGACGGCGACGATCGGCACTGCCATCGCAAGAAGTCCGATGACAAAGACGGGGAAGAGGAACGCGAACACCTCGAGCCCGACGGGTGCGGGGGCGGACGTGTCGTGGACAACCTCCACCGCTGCCATACCGGTGTAGTGCATGCCGACCACGGCGACACCCATGATCACACCGGCGATCAATCGCATGACGGTGGATTCCATCACCATCGTGAACCACAACGCGGCGGTGCCGGCCACAACGGCGATCACCAGTGACAGTGCGACGAAGTACATGTTGTAGTTGATCTCACCCTGAAATCGCAAGGCCCGCATACCCGTGTAGTGCATGATGTTGACCGCGATGCCGACGAGGAAGCCGGCGGCCAGGAGCCGAGACCAGCGGAATTCTGTGCCGACGATCAACAAGCCGACAAATACTGCGGTCACGGACATCAGCGCCGAAATGATCGTCCAGGTCAGACTGTAGCGAATGGGACTGCCGGGCACGGCAAACCCGAGCATTGCGATGAAGTGCATCAACCAGATACCGACACCGCCGATGGACAGTGCGCCCATGAACAACCAGCGCAAGCGAGCTGCCGGGTGGGTGGCCGCCGCGCCGTGTCGGGTGCATGCCAATCCGATGACCGATCCCGAGACTGCAACGGCGAACGCCAGTCCGAGCAGCCAGATTCCCATCGAGAAATGGTGCATTTCATCCGACATGCCAGTTCCTTAGGTTTGTTGTTGTCAGAGGTGTCAGTACAGTGCTGCGGCCGCGATACGTTCGAGCGCGTACTCGGTGATCGTGATCAAGGCCTGCTTCGCAGATTCCCGGTTACGCGCGTCGATTTCGATCATCGGGACGCGGTTGGGCAGCGCGAGAGCCTGACGAAGATCACTCGCGGCGTGGATCGGAGCTCCGTCGAAACGGTTGACTGCCACGATGAACGGTAATCCGCGTGCTTCGAAGAAGTCGACAGCAGCAAAGCTGTCTTCGAGGCGACGTGTGTCGACGAGGATGACCGCTCCGATGGCGCCGGTGATGAGGTCGTCCCACATGAACCAGAACCGTCGTTGACCCGGTGTGCCGAACAGGTACAGGACCAAATCGTCGGCCAGCGTAATGCGGCCGAAATCCATTGCAACTGTTGTGGTGTCTTTGTTCGGTGTCGCGCCGAGGTGGTCGATGCCGTCACTGGCGTCTGTCACCAATGCTTCGGTGCGCAGCGGCACGATCTCGGAGACCGTCCCGACAAGGGTGGTCTTTCCGACACCGAAGCCGCCGGCGATCACGATTTTCGTCGAGGTGACGCGAGATGATGCGTCAGAGTGCCCGAAGTCCACTGAGGGTCCTTTCGATCAATTCGCGGCGCTCGACCGCAGTCGCATCGCTTCGCAGAGTGGCTTGTACTTCCAATGCCCCGGCGACGATCAGATCCGCCACCAGGACTCGGGCCACCCCGATCGGAACACCAAGGTGTGCACCGATTTCCGCGATGGAGATCCGCTGCTCGCAGAGGGAGACGATCGAGGTGCGAATGTCTTCAGGTGCAAGGCGCCCAGCGACGGCATCCTCCATCGTCGCGACAATCGCTTCGATGGGGAGGTCGATGGACGGCTGAGTCCGACCTTCGGTGAGCGCGTATGGACGAACCAGACTCGGTTCGGGGTCAACGCGTTCGGGGTGATTGGACATGAGTATCAAGAATCCCGACCCGAACGAGCGGCAATGTCCATCGTCGGGCCGACTCGGTCGACCAGAGTTGCCATTTCGTACCCGATCTGACCGATATCGCATCCCGCAACGGCCAGCGCGGCCAGGTAGGCGCCGCTGCCGACGCCCATCAGCAGTAGATAACCGTTCTCCATCTCGACAACTGATTGCAGGACCGCTCCGCCGTCGAACAACCGTGACGCACCGGCGGAGAGGCTGGCGAGTCCCGAAGTCACAGCGGCCAATTGGTCAGCTCGATCGAGCGGAAGGTGGGTGCTCGCAGCACTCAACAGTCCGTCGGCCGAGACGATGATCGCGTGGCTCACTCCCGGTACGTCGCGGGCGAAACCCGAAACCAACCAGTCGAGTGAGCGAGGAGTCTCTTGGGCTCCGGCTGAATTCACTGTTCTCCTTCATCGTTGCGCACATTCGCACCACTGGGCGTGGTCGACCCGACAGTATTCTCGGTGCTACGACGCCGTCCGCGACTGACGCCGGACTGGTAGTCGCTCCACCCGCGTCTGACGTTCTCCGGATCCGTGCTCTGGCGGTGAGTGCCCGAGCGCAATGGTGCATTGGTGCCGCCGACAGTGCCGGGAACCAACCTCGCACCACGATCACGGATGGGTAGACCGGAGTCGGCGATTCTGGTGACAGGCAATTCGAACGACGCCCGGGCCGCAAGCCACCCCTGGTCGGCTTCTGTTGTCCAGGCGACTTCACCTGTGGCAGAAGCTGTCCCCGCTGTCGGGTCGACCAGCCACTCGGACACCATGCGGGCGTAGATCGGTGATGCTGCCGGGGGAGCGGAGACGGGCGCATCGGAAGGTTCCGTTGCGCGTGCGCCGGTACGTGGTGGGAAACCGTCGCGCGCTCGAGAGGAGAAGAACGCCGCGGTGTTGGTCGGGGCGGTGGAGTTGAGTCGGTGCCTCGGTGCCGGTTCGGTGATTGGCTCCGGGGCAACAGTTTCCGCCGGAGCGACGAAATGCTCGGCAGGTGATGCACTCGGTTCGGGCGTCGGCGCCGCTGTGACGGGATCGCCGATTCCGGCTGCCCCGCTGGCACCTGGTGTGCGACGCGGCAGCCCGATCGGTTCGACAGGGGCGCTGGCGCCGAGTTGCGCGGTCACAGTTGTGGGAGCGCCTCCGACGGGCGTCGGCAGGACCGCCCTGACGGTGTTACCAGGCTGACGCTGCGGAAGTCCCGCAGCGGACATGGTGGGTGCTTGCGCGCCCATCGAATATGTCTCGGCCACTGTGGGTTCGGGAGCGCGCACAGGCTGAGCCGATAGCGGCGGTGCCTGAACGGGAGCAGCATTCCTGGCCGGAGCACCCTGGTGGGCCGGACTAGTGAACGGTGCAGTCACTGTGTCAGACGGATGCGCTTCGAGCAGTGCCGCGGGTAGGAGGATCGAGGCGGTGATGCCGGCGCGGTCGGGTGCATTGCCGGTGGGCCGCAGTCGAACGGAAATGTTGTGTCGCATACTGATCCGGCTGATGACGAACAGTCCCATGTGCCGGGCAGTGTCCGGCGTCATCTCGCCGCCCGAAGCCAGGCGCCCGTTGGCGTCGACAAGATCCGCGGTGGACATTCCCAGTCCCAGGTCGGCGACCTCCACGAGCATGGAGCCGTCGTTGGTGCGGGCCGCGTTGATGGTCACGGTCGACTCGGGCGGTGAGTATCGCAGTGCGTTGTCGAGGAGTTCGGCAACAATGTGTACGACGTCTGCGCTGGCTTGTCCGCTGATGACGGCGGACGGAATCTGACCGAGCCCGACGCGAAGGTAGTCCTCGACTCCGGAGACGGAGGCTCGCAGAGCGTCGGCAAGCTGGATCGGCGCGGTTCGACCGCGTCGACTTTCGGTGCCGGACAGGATGAGAAGGTTCTCGCCGTTGCGTCGCATTCGGGCCGCGATGTGGTCGAGGCGGAATAGGTTTTCGAGGCGCTTCGGGTCGTCTTCGTCCTGCTCGAGTTGCTCGATCAGGCCGAGTTGCTGTTCGACGAGGGACTTGTTGCGCCGTGACAGCGTTTCGAACATGTCGTTGACCTGGCGTCGCAGGGTTGCCTGTTCGCCTGCCAGGCTGATGGCCTGCCCGTGCATGTCGTCGACTGCGCGGGCAAGCTGTCCGATTTCCTCGTGAGTGTGGACGGGTACACGGGGGATTTCGAGGTCGCTGATCTTTTCGCCGGAGCGGATTCGTTCGATGGCCTCGGGCAGTCCGCGTCGTGATGCTTGCAGTGCCGCGAACCGGAGACGTCGGATGGGATCGACCAACGAGCGACTGATGATCAACGCGATCACGAGTGCGGCGAGGACAGCGGCGAGAACCAGGGCAGTGTCGCGCAGAGCTGCAGTTCGGGCAGTGTTGGATTCGGCGGTCACGCTGGTGCCGAACTGTTCGACGGCTGCGTCGGTGACCTCGTCGTACTGGTCGCTACTGGTTTGCAGTCCGATATCGACCTGACTGCTGAGCGGGGACGACGACGAGGTGGCGCCGATTTCGGCGATGCGGCTCTGTGCGGACGAACGCAGCGCGTTGACGGCCACTGCGGTCGGTGAGCTGTCCGATTCGTCTGGTGGTAGCACCTTGTCGAGTGCCGCTAGCTCCACGCCGGCGGTGGTGGCAAGCGCGGTGCGTGTTTGTTGATCGAGGCGGCCGGAGCCGAACAGAACGCGCTGATCGGACAATGCCCGACGTGCTTCCCACAGGGACGAGAACTCGCCGCCGCGCTGACGCAGAATGGGGCGCTGGGATGTATTGATGACGTCGGTGAATGCGCTCGAGATGTTGCTGGACACTTCATTGACGAGTGTGACGAGCCGTGCCGGTGCAACTGCGCCCGCTGCCACTTCGTCGACGATGGATGTGCTGTCCTCCAAAGCTCGGGTGACTTTGTCGTTGAGCACGTCGTCGGCCTGGAACGAGCGGCCGGCGGTGACAAGTTCCTGCATCGAATCGTTCACTGCCGTTGTGGCAGTCGTTGTTTCAGTGCCGGAAGAGGATGCGACTGCGAGGTCGTACAGAGCTTCCTCGAGGTGGAGGGCTGCGGGTACTGCGAGCACTCGTTCGGATGAGGAACTGAGCCTGGAGGCCTCGGCCAGTTCGGCCTGGATCCGGAAGGCGCCGAGTACGACGGCGATGAGCATCGGAACGGCAAGGACCGCGACGACCTTCCAACCGAGGCGCCACTCGCCGATCGACCACCAGGAGGTTGCTGTGTGTGCATCGTGTTTCATGCGGACCGCTTCCCCTTCATATTTGCCCCCTCGCCCAGTCCCCCGGATGGGTCACTGCGCGCACTCCTTCGAGCGCACGCAATCGAAGAAAGGTTAGCTGAACGGTAACAGACCGATCCGTGACAGGCTAGGCGTATGCCGGATTCCGGACCTTGGGCCGAAAATGTCCTGTCTGATCAGCTAAAGGACGAATCGGGCAAACGTAGCCAAATGGAAGCTGGATCAGCGAAGTTCGAGAAAGGACGTCAACTCAGCTGCAGCTGCCTGGCCGGCGCGGTTCGCGCCGATCGTCGACGAGGAGGGCCCGTAGCCAACCAGATGCACACGAGGATCGGAAGCCACCTGAGTTGCGAGGCGACCGCTCATCTCGATTCCGCCGCCGGTCCCACGCAGTCGAAGCGGCGCCAGGTGGTCGAGCGAACTCCGAAACCCAGTGCACCACAAGATGACATCGGCATACACGGTTGTGCCGTCGGCCCATCGCACCCCGTCCGGAAGGATCTCCGAGAACATCGGTCGTCGCGTCATCACGCCACGTTCGCGTGCCGCACGAATGGCAGGCGTCACCGGAAGGCCGGTGACCGACACGACCGACCCTGGCGGCAAACCGCGTCGTACTCGGTCCTCGACCATGGCGACGGCATCCCGACCGATCTCCGGGGAAAACGGTTCGTCGCGGAACTCCGGTTCGCGACGCGTCACCCACGTGGTGGTCGTTACCTGTGAAATCTCGTCGAGCAATTGCACCGCGGAGATGCCACCACCGACAACAACAACATGTTTGCCCGCGAACTCGTTGGCCGAGTAGTAGTCCTTGGTGTGTAATTGGCGCCCACGGAACGACGCGGCACCACGGTAGTAAGGAATGAACGGGCGCTCCCAGGTTCCGGTCGCATTGATCAGCCCGCGGGCCGCGTAGACGCCGTGGTCGGTCTCGATCCGTAGACGTTCCTGCCTCGGACACACCACTCGCGTATGGACGGGTCGGTGGACGGGCAGTTCGAATTGCTTCTCGTACAACTCGAAGTAATGGGGTACCGCAACCGACGCCGGTACCTGCTCGGCGTCGGTTCCCGTTGTTTCCGCGAACGACATACCCGGGAGATCGTGAACTCCGTTGACGGTGCTCAAGGTCAGGCTCGGCCACCGAAACTGCCAGGCACCGCCGGGACCGGCTGCGTGATCGAGCACGACAAATCCCGATTCGGGTAGAACAGAGAACTTGCGGAGGTGGTACGCCGCGGACAATCCGCCCTGGCCGGCGCCGATCACCACGATGTCGACATCGACGCTCTCGCTGCGTCCCTCGTCACTATCGTTCGTACTCATCGGTAATCTAACCTCCTGATGCGCAGAACTCTGCGGTGAGAGAACTACGTGGTCGGCAAACTGCATTCGGATCAACCCTTGCGCACGAGCCTTCCAGAAAAGAAAGTGAGCGGACATGATCGGGACTTCCCGTGACGGCAATGTCGTGACCATCGAATTGCAGCGTCACGAGCGTCGCAACGCGCTCAGTGCGGAACTCTGCATCGCGATCAAGGACGCAGTGAATGCCGCCGTCGCCGATCGCGCTCACGTCATCGTGATCACCGGACAGGGGTCCGCATTCTGCGCCGGTGCCGACCTGTCCGGTGACGTGTACATGGAAGGCTTCACCGACCGACTTTTCGAGATGCTCCGCTCGATCGACACGGCGCCGATCCCGGTGATCGCCGCGGTCAACGGTCCGGCCATCGGTGCAGGCACGCAGCTGGCCATTGCCTCCGACCTGCGTGTTGTCGCCCCGGCTGCGCGGTTCGGCATTCCAGCGGCGACGCTGGGTGTGTCTGTCGACAAATGGACGATGCGACGGTTGGCGTCACTCGTCGGCGGTGGCCCCGCTCGCACCGTTCTCCTCGGCATCGAGCAGATCGGCGCCGAAGAAGCATTCAACCGCGGACTTGCCAACAAGATCGGCACCCTCGACGACGCCCAGGAATGGGCGCACCGCATCGCCAACCTCGCACCACTGTCCTTGCGTCATATGAAGATGGTCCTCAACGACGACGGAACGATGGAAGAACAGTCGCCCGAGCAACTCGACGCACTGCACGCCGCGTGGCTCAGTGACGACGTGCAGGAAGCCCGCGCCGCCCGCATCGAAAACCGCCCACCGGTCTTCAAGGGCAAATAGTCGCGTCCCGCTCCGAAGGCAAATAGTCGCTAGTCTGGGCCCAATGAAGACGACGACGCTTCTCGGTGCTGCCGCGATCACCGCGGCAGCAGGATGGATAGCCCGCGCCGCATGGGGAATCCCGACGCAGATCGGGGCGTCGCGCAATGCGGTGCAACCCTATGCGGCGATGTCACCTCGATATCGGAATCGTCAGTTCCACAATTCGGACCCCAGCAGCGTGCTCGTGCCGGGCACCGATGCCGGGATGGCAAAGTCGTTGCTCACCCGCGGTTCGACGGGTCGGCCTCGCGCGCCCATCCCGTTGGCGACGCCGCTCGCACCGGCTCAGGCCGGGGGAGCAGCTGTCACCTGGTACGGGCATTCGAGTGTCCTCGTCGAGGTCGATGGCTACCGGGTGCTAGCCGATCCCGTGTGGAGTGAGCGTGTATCACCTTCTGCCACAGTCGGTCCCGCGCGTATGCATGCCGCTCCGGTGGCGTTGGCGGACCTCCCGAGCGTGGATGCGATTGTCATCTCCCACGATCATTACGACCACCTCGACATGGAGACGGTCAAGACTCTGACCCGCACCCAGGCGGCGCCCTTTGTGGTGCCGATCGGGATCGGCGCGCATCTGCGGCATTGGAAGGTGCCGGAGAACCGCATCGTCGAATTGGACTGGGACGAGTCGACGACTATCGGTGACCTGGTGCTTACCTGCACCGAAGCTCGACACTTTTCCGGGCGAGGTCTTGTCCGCAACGCGACCCAGTGGGCATCGTGGGTGTTTGCCGGGCCGAAGCATCGAGTGTTCTTCGGAGGGGACAGCGGATACACACCGCGGTTCGCGGAACTCGGCACCACGTACGGGCCTTTCGACCTGACCCTCCTGCCTGTCGGCGCATACGACGTGCGGTGGCCGGACATCCACATGAACCCGGAAGAAGCGGTTCAGACCCACGCGGATCTCAACTGCGGCGACCCCACGCGCGGGGTGTTTGTTCCGATTCACTGGGCTACGTTCAATCTGGCGTTCCACTCGTGGTCCGAGCCGATCATCCGGTTGACCGAAGCTGCCGCCGATGTCGGCACGACGGTGGCGGTGCCGATGCCGGGTGGACGGATCGATGCGCTGTCCGCGCAACCGCCGACAAAATGGTGGATTCCCCTGGGGTAACCGATCGACTCGAGGCGGCGATCGGAGTCGGACCCGGTTTTGTCTCGGCGAGTGCGTAATCTTTGACCATGGCTCACGAGCACATCGGTTCAGAAGGCACGGCGACCTCGATCGCGACGGACGGTGACGGGGATGCCGTCGACGTTGTCCGGGGCCTGACCGCAGATCAAGTTGCGTCGCGGATCGCGTCGGGGCAGACCAACGACGTACCCGATCGGGCGTCTCGTTCGGTCAAGGACATCGTTCGCGGCAATGTGTTCACGAGGATCAACGCGATCCTGCTGGTGCTGCTGGTGATTGTTCTGGCAACCGGCTCCGTGATCGACGGAATGTTCGGACTGTTGATCATCGCGAACAGCGGTATCGGCATCATCCAGGAGATCCGCGCCAAGAAAACGCTGGACGCCTTGGCGATCGTCAGTCAAGCGAAGCCCATGGTCCGGCGTGACGGTATTGCTGTTGCGTTGGCCCCCAAAGATGTTGTGCTCGATGACATTATCGAATTGGGTTCGGGCGATCAGATTGTCGTCGACGGCGAAGTGGTGTCGTCGTCGGCGCTCGAAGTGGACGAGTCGTTGCTCACCGGTGAAGCAGATCCGGTACACAAGAGCGTCGGTGAGTCGATACTCTCGGGCAGTTTTGTCGCCGCGGGCAGCGGCGCGTATCGCGCCACCAAGGTCGGGGGCGACGCGTATGCCGCGAAGCTCGCGGAAGAGGCCAGCAAGTTCACGCTCGTTCATTCGGAACTGCGCAGCGGCATCGACCGCATTCTGAAATTCATCACGTACCTGATGATCCCGGCTGGTGCGCTGATCATCTACAACCAGCTGTTCTCGAGCGGTGAGTCCCTCGGTCCGGCTCTGAACGGCATGGTCGCGGCCCTCGTCCCGATGGTCCCCGAGGGCCTGGTGCTCATGACGTCCATCGCTTTTGCCGTCGGCGTCATTCGATTGGGCAAGCGGCAGTGCCTCGTTCAGGAATTGCCCGCGATCGAGGGGCTCGCTCGCGTCGACGTCGTGTGTGCAGACAAGACGGGAACCCTGACCGAGAACGGTATGCGGCTATCGGAGTTGAAACTCGCCGACGGGTCTGCCGACGAGTCGGTGATCAAGGCCGCGCTCGCCGCGATGGCTGCGTCCGACCCTCGGCCGAACGCCAGTGTTCTGGCGATCCGTGAGTCCCTGACCGACGACGCAGGCTGGGGTGAAGCTACATCGGTGGCACCGTTCTCATCTGCGAAGAAGTGGAGCGGGCAGTCGTACGGCGTCCACGGCAACTGGGTGCTCGGTGCTCCGGACGTGCTCCTCGATCCGTCGTCGGAGATGGCCCGTCTGGCAGAAGAAGTCGGCTCAAGCGGACTTCGTGTTCTCATGTTGGGCAGCAGCAACCTGCCGGTCGACGACAGCGACGCTCCGGGCGTCGTGACACCGGAAGCCTTGGTTGTCCTCGAGCAGAAAGTTCGCCCGGACGCGCAGGAAACGTTGGAGTACTTCGCAAGTCAACGGGTAGCCGTCAAGGTCATCTCCGGTGACAATGCCGTGTCCGTCGGTGCAGTGGCAGGTTCGCTCGGACTCGAAGGCGGCGATCGACCAATCGATGCGCGTGAGCTTCCGAGCGATCAGGAGAAACTGGCCGACGTACTTGACGGCGCAACCACCTTCGGACGCGTTCGCCCGGATCAGAAGCGAGAGATGGTTGCGGCCTTGCAGTCTCGCGGCCACACCGTCGCGATGACCGGCGACGGGGTCAACGACGTCCTGGCCCTCAAGGACGCCGACATCGGAGTCTCGATGGGATCCGGCAGTCCCGCGACGCGCGCTGTCGCTCAGATCGTGCTGTTGGACAACAAGTTCGCGACGTTACCGTACGTGGTGGCCGAAGGCCGTCGAGTGATCGGCAATATCGAACGTGTCTCCAACCTGTTCCTGACCAAGACCGTGTACTCGGTGGTTCTCGCGTTCCTGATCGGAATCACCGGTGTGCTGTCGAAGATGCTCGACTTCGAACCGCTGTCGTACCCGTTCCTGCCGCGCCACGTCACCATCGCGGCCTGGTTCACGATCGGTATCCCCGCGTTCATTCTTTCGCTGGCACCGAACAACGAACGGGCCCGTTCCGGCTTCGTGCCACGCGTGATGCGACTGGCGTTGCCGTCGGGAATCATTATCGGCGTCACCACCTTCATCGCGTACGTGCTCGCGCACCGTAATCACGATCTGACACCTGAGCAGGAAGGCACCACTGCTCTGATCACGTTGATCATGATCGCGCTGTGGGTACTGGCCGTCGTTGCGCGACCGTACGTGTGGTGGAAGTTGGTGCTGATCGGTGGTTCAGTCGCCGGCTACCTGATCTTGTTCGCGTTGCCGTTCACCCGTGAGTTCTTCAAGTTGGATCCGAGCAATGTGGCAGCAACTACACTCGCGATCACTCTCGGTGCGGTAGGCGTCGTATTGGTGGAGGTGTCCTGGTGGGTCAGTGCCCGGTTGCACGGTGAGAAGCGAAAGCTGTTCACCACGCCGGACGATCTGCCCGGGGAACACCATCACGCGGAGGCGCAGAAGTAGTTTCCAGCCCCCCACCTTGATGGCGCCACATCGTTCGACCTGTGAGAATCTATGTGTGTGCGGAGGTTCTACTTTCCGCAGCAGGATGTGCATGAGCACCGGGAGAGGACACAAAATGGGTTTCTTGGACAACGTCAAGGGTCTGGTCGAGAAAGGCCAGGAACTTGCCTCGGAGAACTCCGACAAGGTTCACGACGCAATCGACAAGGTCGCCGACATCGCCGATAACAAGACCGGCGGAAAGTACGGCGATCAGATCGACAAGGCAGCCGAGGCTGCCAAGAAGGCTGTTCCCGAAAAGGAGTAGCCCGCCAGCAATCAGGAGCCCACACCTCGACGAGGTTGTGGGCTCCTGTGCGTCCGCTGGGTGACTTGTCAGTCTGGGCGGGCACAATGAACGGGTGAACTTCACCTGGATTCTGCTGGTCGTCATCGCCGCCATCGCAGTGACAGGGCTGGCGAACCGCCGAAATCTTCAGGCGCCTCTGGTTCTGGTAGCTGTGGGTTCGGTCGCGTCGTTCATCCCGGGAATGCCTCGGCCCGAACTCGATCCACACGTCATTCTGGGTGTAGTACTTCCGCCGTTGCTCTATTCGGCTGCGCTGAAATTCTCGGTGGCGACGTTCAAACGCAACCTCGCGGCGATCTTGCGTCTGGGTGTCGGGATGGTCCTCGTGACGGCCTTCGTGGTCGCCTTCTTCGCCGAATGGCTGGTGCCGGAATTCACGATCGGTGCGGCACTGGTGCTCGGCGCGGTGATCGCACCCACCGACGCGGTCAGCGCCGTGGCAGTGGGACAGAAACTCGGATTGCCCAAGCGCGTCATCGCAATTCTCACGGGTGAAGGTCTGGTCAACGACGCTACTGCGTTGACGTTGTTCACCGTCGCCGTCGCCGCGGTGACAGGTACTCGGATCGCCACGGATTCGCCGTTGCTGTTCTTCGCCTACGAAGTGGTCGGCGGAGTAGCAATCGGCCTGGTTCTTGCATTCATCGTGAAATTCGTACGCGCTCGGATGTACGATTCGCCGCTCGAAACGGGTTTGGGCCTGGTACTTCCGTTTGCCGCGTATCTAGCCGCGGAAGAACTCCATGCGTCGGGTGTTCTCGCGGTTGTGGTCGCGGGCTTGGTGATCGGGCACTATTCGACGGATGCCTCGATCATGACGAGGCTGCAGGAACGGTCCGTCTGGTCGAGCCTCGACACGCTACTCGAGATGTTCGTCTTCGCCTATATGGGCCTGCAGTTGAGCTTCGTGATCGACGATGTCGTCAACGACGGTCTTCCGGCGGTCAACGTAATCCTGTACGGGCTCGCGGTGTTGGCGGTGGTCATCGTGATCCGGCCGCTGTGGTTGTTCCTGAGCTACTCCCGGGTGCGATTCGGAATAACGTTGCGCCGTGGGCAGCGTCAGAAACAGTTGACGTGGAAACAGAACGTAGTCGTGTCCTGGGCCGGGATGCGCGGCGTGGTCACTCTTGCCGCGGCCGGCGGTATTCCGTTTGCACTCTCCTCCGGTGAACCGTTTCCCGGCCGCGGTGTGATCCAGGCGATCGCCTTCATCGTTGCGGTGGGAACGCTGCTCCTGCAAGGTTCCACACTGCCGTTCCTGATCCGCAGACTGGACGTTGCCGATCCCTACGAACAGTTGCGCACGCAGGAGCAAATGGAGTTGGCGCGCACCATCTCTCGTCAAGCCGGTGAGAAAGCGCTGGCCGACGTGGTGGCCAGTCCACCGCCAGGCGTCGCCGGCGCCGAACTTCAGGCAATCATCGAACGCGTGCGACGCTCGATGCAGGCCAGACTCCAAGTGCAGGAGACGGACGAGAACAACGATCGCGACACGGCGATGTGGAATGCGGGTGCATTGTTCGACAAGTTTCGGCATCAGTCGTTGCGCACACAGCGCATGGCGTTGATTGCCGCGAGGGACGACGGTGATCTCGACGACGAGGTATTGCGTACCGTGTTGGAGAGTCTTGATCTCGAAGAGGCTGCAGCTGAGGAACGGGTACGGCGCCGCCGCGCTCGCGCGGCGGCCGGAGGGGATGGCACAGCATGAGTGCACGACTGCGGCACGTGATCTGGGGGACGCTCGCGGCGAGTGCCCTTGTGGTGAGTTCGGCCTGTGGATCTGCAGGAACCGAGGAGACAGCGGGAACGCAGACGCAGTCCACCACATCTGTCGCGCAGGCTCTGCCCGCCCCGGTGAGCGCAGCACGCGGCGTTGTCTTCGAGGACCAACCGTTTGCGACAACCGCTGCCGCCGGAGCGAGCGCCCGGAAGATTCTGTACGGCTCCACATCCGGCGTCGACGGTCGCGAAACACAGGTGTCGGGAACGGTATTCACCCCACCCGGAACTCCTCCCGAAGGTGGCTGGCCCATCGTCTCCGTCGGCCACGGCACCACGGGAATCTCGGACGATTGTGCACCGTCAACTTCGCCGACGCTCCTCGGAGCGATGGGGCTGGTGGAGCCGC
The DNA here is from genome assembly GCF_013277795.1 of Rhodococcus sp. MS16. Classification (NCBI taxonomy): domain Bacteria; kingdom Bacillati; phylum Actinomycetota; class Actinomycetes; order Mycobacteriales; family Nocardiaceae; genus Rhodococcus; species Rhodococcus sp. MS16. The sequence goes on along the minus strand of NZ_VBTM01000003.1, from coordinate 116,634 downwards.
TGCTGAACGCGGGTTACGTTGTTGCGGTCTCGGACTTCGAGGGGCTCGGGACTCCTGATCCGCACCCGTACCTGCAACCGGATACCGCCGCCTACAACGTGATCGACGCGGTGCGCGCGGCACGCAACATCGTGCCGGACACGTCGGACAGGTGGGCCACGTTGGGACTCTCGCAAGGTGGTCAGGCGTCGTGGGCAGCTGCGGAGAAGGCAGGCGAATACGGGGACGGGCTCGAATTTGTCGGTGCGGCAAATCTTTCGCCCGCGGCCGACATCTCGCCGATCATCACCAGTGGGGCGGATGTGAATCTGTCACTGCCCCAACAATTGTTGCTGCCGTACGTTCTCGAGGGTCTGTCGCTGTCCCATCCGGATCTCGAGCGTGACGACTACGTACACGGAGCGTTTGCGGAGAATTACGAACTGCTGTCGTCGTGCCTCACGGCCAGGGCGCCCGAGAAGTTGTCGTTGGTGGGGAAGGTGACGCCGGCCGATACGCGCCCGGCTACTGACGCCGATGCCGATCGAATTCACGGCTGGCTGAGCGACATCGCGCTGCCGCGTGGGCAAGCGAGCGGCCCGATGTATGTGGTGGTCGGGGCAAACGACAACCTGATTCTCCCCGAGTGGACCGAGGCAGCGGTGGCCCGGGCTTGTTCGGACGGCGACGTGATCGAGTTCGTGTCACGGCCCGGGGAGGGGCATGCCGACGGCCGGGCCGTTCCCGGCGCCGTTCAATGGATTCAGGATCGTTTCAGCGGCGTACCTGCGCCCACTACCTGCGGGGCCTAGATGAGTCCGACGGTCGCGGTCCTGTTTGCCTGCGTGGTTGCCCTTCTCAGCGCGGCTCTGGCGGCGGTCTGGATGCGGACCAGACGCGAGGTCACCTCACCCACCGAACGAGCGGTGCACACGGCGCTGCATACGGCTTCCCTTGCCGCGCGGCCACTTCGGCGCGGACTCGACAGTGAATCGGCTGCCGAAGCGGCACCCCACTTGCGTGAATTGACCGGCGCTCGAGGTTTGGGCATCACCGACGCGGCGGGAGTTGTGCTGGCGTGGAACGGGCCGCACGAATCGATGGCCGAACAATTCCACGATGCGGCACTGCGGGCGATCGAAGGTGAGCGCCGAGTACTCGTGACCCATTCGGACCTGGTGCGGGGCAGTGACGATCACGCGGTGCGTGCCTTGATCGCCCAGCCGCTTCTCATCGAGGACAGCGGCGTTGTCGGGGTATTGGGGATCGTGACGACGGAGGACCCATGGCCCGGCATGCTCGGCGCGATCACGGAGGTCGCGCGCTACGCGTGCAGCCAAATCGAACTTGCGGATCTCGATGCGTCGCGGGCGCGTCTCGACCGAGCGGAAGTGCGGGCACTGCGCGCGCAGATCAGCCCACATTTCATCTACAACGCACTCAATACCGTGGCGTCGTTCGTTCGTACCGATCCGCCGCGGGCGCGTGAGCTGATCCTCGAGTTCGCCGATTTCACGCGCTACTCGTTCCGCTCGGCGGGTGAGTTCACCTTGCTTGCCGACGAACTGCGCAACATCGATCGCTACCTGACTCTCGAGCGGGCCAGGTTCGGTGATGCCCTGGACGTGCGACTGCAGGTGGCGCCCGAAGTGCTCAACGTGGTCCTGCCGTTCCTGGCGCTGCAACCACTGGTGGAGAATGCCGTCCGGCACGGTATCTCCGGCAAACCGGAGGGCGGCACCATCAGCATCGTGGCGGCAGACGAAGGCCCGGACTGCGTCATCAGCGTCGAGGACGACGGCGTCGGTATGGACCCGGACATGCTGCGGTTCGGTTCCCTCGACGCCATCGAATCCGGGGCCGGCCGCCCCAGCGCCCGGGAGGCCGCGCACGTGGGTCTGGCCAACGTCGACGATCGCCTGCGTGCGGCGTTCGGCAACGATTACGGCCTGGTGGTGGAGACCGCGCCGGGAGCCGGAACCAAGGTCAGCATGCGCGTGCCCAAGTTCAAGCAGGGCATTCGGGTGTGATCGGCGGCTTTGTGGGTTCGGTGCGGGTAACCGTGGGAATATGGGTGTGCTGTGAATGAGACTGACATAGGTGCCCAACTGACCGTGCTTGCCGTCGACGACGAGAAACCGGCGCTCGACGAGCTGGCTTTCCTGCTGCGCGCGCAAGAATCGGTGGCGCACGTCCACACTGCGTCGGATGCAACGACGGCGCTGCGGATCCTTCGTGACGGTGGCATCGACGGCGTTTTTCTCGACATCAACATGCCAGGACTGGACGGTTTGGAACTGGCCGGGATTCTTTCCAATTTTGCGACACCGCCGCCGGTTGTCTTTGTGACCGCACACGACGATCGGGCAGTGGCCGCCTTTGATCTCGGTGCGGTCGACTACCTTCTCAAGCCGCTGCGCGAAGAGCGGCTGGCGCAGGCGGTGAGCCGAATCGTGGGTCGCGCGGGGCGTAATCAGGCGGGCGCACAAGCCGATGCCGCACCCAGCGACGAAGTGATTCCGGTGGAACTCGGCGGCGTCACGACGCTGGTGCAGCGCTCGGCGGTGGAATGGGTCGAAGCCGACGGAGACTACGCGCGGTTGCATACGGCGGGTAAGTCGCATCTGGTGCGGATCCCGATTTCCACCCTCGAATCCCGTTGGGCCGATGCGGGTTTCCTGAGGGTTCACCGTTCGTACCTGGTGTCCCTTGCCTTGGTGACCGGAATTCGCACCGTCGGGAGTGGTTTGGTGGTGACTCTTCGCCCACACAGCGGTAAGCCGCCGGTGGAGTTGCCGGTGAGCCGTCGGCATACCCGCGAGTTGAAGGATCGGTTGGTGCGCACCCCCAAGCAGAGTTGGTTGGCGCGGTGAGTGGGCACACCGATCCGCCTGCGCGTCAGCGGGTGGTGCTGGCGCAGCGTCACGGCGCCCGCATCGTGCGTACCCGGGTAGAGGTGCAGGAACAGACCGAGGTCGGCGACGCCATGATCCGGGGTCTGGTTCGTGCTCAGTTGGGCCTGGCGATCCGGCTGGCTGTGGTCGTAGCCGGATCATTGTGCGCGATACCGCTGTCGACCATGCTTTTTCCGGCGCTGTCGGATTACTCGGTGTGGGGGATCAGGCTTCCGTGGTTGGTGATGGGCGGCGCCGTGTTGCCCTTGCTGCTGATCACCGGGTGGGTGTTCGTGCGTCGGGCTGAACGCAACGAGCAGGACTTCACCAATCTCGTGGACGACTGAGCGCGGGCGCTGTGGGTGGGCAATCGATTCCGGTGTTGACGGTGTTGGGCATCGTGGCGGCAGCAGTGGCGACGGTTGCGATCGGAATCTACGGAGTGCGGCTTTCTCGCACCACGTCCGACTTTCTGGTTGCCTCCCGCACGGTGGGGCCGCAGTGGAATGCCACGGCGATCTCAGGTGAATACCTTTCTGCTGCGTCCTTTCTCGGTGTTGCCGGTCTGGTGGCCAAGTACGGGGCGGACGCGTTGTGGTACCCGATCGGGTTCACTGCGGGCTATCTGGCGCTACTGCTTTTCGTAGCAGCACCACTCCGTAGATCGGGTGCGTACACCGTTCCGGACTTCGCTGAATTCCGTTTGGGTTCACCGCGTTTACGTAAACTGGCAATGCTCGTGGTTGCGATGGTGTGCATTCTCTATCTGATTCCGCAGTTCCAAGGGGCCGGTCTGACCCTCAATATCCTTCTCGGCGTGCCGAGTTGGATCGGTGGGGTTGTGGTCGGGGTGATCGTCATCGCCAACGTCGTCGGTGGCGGCATGCGATCGATCACGTTCGTTCAGGCATTCCAATACTGGCTCAAACTGTCTGCGGTGGCGATTCCGGCTGTGGCACTGGCCTTCTACTTCTTTGCTGACGAACATGACGTAGGTGCTCCGGCGCCGCCGACGGTCAGCGAGCAGACCACCGTGGACATCACCACCGATGTTGTGGTGCAGGTGGCCGAACCGGTGACAGTGCAGGGAGGAACGGTGGATGGTCGCTCGGCCACGGGCAGTGTTGTCCTCGAGCCGGGTGAGCACACCCTCGGCGAGGGAATGTCGATGGTTCTGGAAGCCGGTGCAGCCGTTCCGGTGGTAGCCGGGGCGCCGGCGCACAATTCGGATTGGATCACGCCCGGTTGGGGATTCGGCGGTCCGCACCCGACGTATCAGGTGTATTCGCTGATGCTCGCGACCTTTCTCGGGACGCTCGGATTGCCGCACGTACTGGTGCGGTTCTACACCAATCCGGACGGGCGGACGGCGCGACTGACATCGCTGGCCGTCGTTGGTCTTGTTGGCGTCTTCTACTTTTTTCCGGTCCTGCTCGGAGTGTTCGCTCGGTTGTACGTTCCGCAGTTGCTGATCACCGGAACCTCCGACGCTGCAGTGCTGCTGTTGCCAGGTTCGGTGTTCTCGGGGTGGGGCGGGCAGTTGCTGGCAGCACTGGTGGCGTCGGGCGCGATTGCCGCGTTCCTCTCCACGTCGTCTGGTCTGCTCGTGAGCATCGCCGGTGTGATCAGCACCGACGTCCTACGAGGGCGGATACGCGATTTCCGGATCGCCGCCCTTCTGGCCGGTGCGATTCCGCTGGCCATGTCACTTGCCGTGGTGTCGGTCGATCTCTCGATCACCGTCGGGTTGGTATTTGCCGTTGCCGCGTCGACGCTCTGCCCGTTGCTCCTGCTCGGCGTCTGGTGGCGCGGATTGACCGCGGTCGGCGCCGGCGCAGGCATGGTGGTGGGCGGCTTTGTAGCCGGGACGGCAGCAACGGTCGCGATCCTCGGCGGATTGTCGGAAACGGTGTTGAGCGGGTGGCCCGCTGCGATCTTCGCGTTTCCGGCCGCCGTCAGCGTGCCGCTCGCGTTCGCCACGATGGTTGTTGTCAGTAAGGCATCGAGCAAGCAGATACCTGCGGATATAGCGCGGATCTTCACTCGTATGCATGCTCCCGAGCGTCTGGACATGGGTTCCGACCGCGAGGACGAGCTGCGTCAGCCCTGATTTCGGCGTGCCGCTGGTCGCGCTTGGACGACCGTTCAGCGCACGACTCGACAGCTCACCGTGTGAGCGCCACCACAGCCATCTCATGTGACTCCGATCTCACTAACGTCTGGACGTAGTTCACTTCACACGCGAGGCGAGGAGCCGGCAGTGTCCACAGCAGAAGTCAGTGAGGGGTCGCCGCAAGAGCGGCGGACCCCGGATGCCCAGGCATTCATAGACATGCAAGCAAGTCCCGAGTTCCAGGAACTCCGGACGCGCCTGCGCAAGTTCGTTTTCCCCATCACTGCATTCTTTCTGCTCTGGTATGCGGTGTACGTCCTTCTGGCGACCTACGCCCACGACTTCATGGCGACCAAGGTCATCGGCAACATCAACCTCGGCATCATTCTCGGCCTCGGACAGTTCGTGACGACGTTCGCGATCACTGCCTGGTACGTGAAGTTCGCCGGCCGCGAACTCGATCCGCGTTCTGCTGCTATCCGTGACGAGCTGGAAGGCCCCGTATCGTGATCACCACACTCGCCGCGTCCGGGACGGATGTGGGAAACCCCGTCTTCAACATCGCGATCTTCCTCGCGTTTGTCGTCGGCACGATGACACTCGTCATTCGCGCCAGCCGCACCACGAAGAAGGCATCCGACTTCTACACCGGTGGCGGGCAGTTCACCGGTCCGCAGAACGGTTTTGCCATCGCCGGTGACTACCTTTCGGCTGCCTCCTTCCTCGGGATCGCCGGGGCCATCGCCGTTTACGGTTACGACGGCTTCCTCTACTCCATCGGCTTCCTCGTCGCGTGGCTCGTGGCCTTGCTTCTGGTCGCCGAATTGCTGCGCAACACCGGCAGATTCACGATGGCCGACGTATTGAGCTTCCGCCTCAAACAGCGCCCGGTGCGTATGGCCGCGGCGATCTCCACACTTGCTGTCTCGCTCTTCTACCTGTTGGCCCAGATGGCCGGTGCCGGTGGACTTGTCGCGCTGTTGCTCAACATCGAAGGTAAGACCGGTCAGGCAGTCGTGGTCGCGATCGTCGGCGTGCTGATGATCGTCTACGTCTTGGTCGGCGGTATGAAGGGCACCACCTACGTGCAGATGGTCAAGGCCGTTCTACTGGTGGCCGGCGCCGGAATCATGTTCGTGCTCGTGCTCTTCGCGGTCCGGGGTAACTTCTCCCAGCTCCTCGCGGATGCGCAGAACGTGGTCAGTAACTCCTCCAACGAAGCTGTTGCCGGTCGCGACATTCTTGCGCCGGGCGCAAAGTACGGGCTGACCGGGATGACGCAGCTCGACTTCATTTCTCTCGGAATCGCTTTGGTGCTCGGCACTGCAGGCCTGCCGCACGTGCTGATGCGCTTCTACACCGTCCCCACCGCCAAGGAAGCTCGCCGTTCCGTCACTTGGGCGATCGCACTGATCGGCGCCTTCTACCTGTTCACGCTGGTGCTCGGCTACGGCGCAGCCAAGATGGTCGGACCCGACGTGATCCTGGCTGCTCCCGGCAAGGAGAACTCTGCGGCACCGCTGCTGGCCTTCGAGCTCGGCGGCACGATCTTCCTCGGCATCATCTCGGCCGTGGCTTTTGCCACCATCCTCGCGGTGGTCGCCGGTCTCGCGATCACGGCATCTGCGTCGTTTGCTCACGACATCTACGCCAGTGTCATCAAGCGCGGCAACGCAACCGAAGAACAGCAGGTTCGGGTTTCACGCATCACCGTTGTCGTGATCGGTGTCATCTCCATCGTTCTCGGTATCGGCGCCATGGGCCAGAACATCGCCTTCCTGGTGGCTCTCGCCTTTGCTGTTGCGGCCTCGGCGAACCTGCCGACCCTGCTGTACTCGCTCTTCTGGAAGAAGTTCAACACCACGGGTGCGCTGTTCAGCATCTACGGCGGTCTGATCAGCTGCTTGACGCTGATCGTGTTCTCCCCGGCCATCTCGGGCAAGCCGTCGTCGATGCTCCCGAACTCGGACTTCGCGTGGTTCCCGCTCTCCAACCCCGGCATCGTCTCGATCCCGCTGGCATTTGCCCTCGGCATCATCGGTACCTACATCGGGCGCAACAAGCCCGAGGATCCGGCCAAGCAGGCCGAGATGGAAGTTCGTTCCCTCACCGGCGTCGGCGTCGAGAAGGCTGTCGATCACTAGGGGCGCAGCCCCCGTGCGCCTTTCTGGTACCTCCGGTAACCAGAAAGGCGCACAGCGCTATTGTCCCACCATGGCAAAACTCACAGTGAAGATCGACGTCCCCCTTCCGCCGCAGGAAGTGTGGGACAAGGCATCAGATCTCAGTGGCTACGAGAATTGGCTTGTCGTCCATGACGGTTGGCGAGGGGAACTTCCCGAACAGTTGGGGGTGGGAACCGAGATCAGCTCAGTTGTCACGGTGAAAGGCCTGCGTAATCGTGTGCGCTGGACCATCAAGAAGTACGACGTGCCCTCGGCGTTGTCGCTCAAGGGTGACGGCAAGGGTGGGGTCAAGCTGGGGCTCGAACTCGACGTCAAGGCCAAGGGCACGGGTTCGGAGTTGGCGTTGACCGTCGAACTCGGTGGCGCTCCGCTTTTCGGACCCATCGGTTCCGGCGTTGCTCGGGCTCTCAAAGGGGATATCGAGCAGTCGTTGGCGCAGTTCGTTCGAATCTACGCTTGAATTTTCGCAAGTAGTTACTTTGCGGCAAACATGAGTTAGGATTCTTTTCGGCGGGATAAACCGGGCATAGGTTTGTTATGAACCTGGTGCTCCGCCGGAGAGGATTCCGCACATGTCTGGTCGTCACGGCTCGTCCGGGGTACCAACAGCGTCTATGCCGCGATCGGTGAAAGTACTGGTTGGAGTGCTGTCGGTGGTTGCCGTCGCAGGTTCCGCGGCGTTTGCCGTCACCTTCAGCAATCTGGGGGAGGATGCTCCGACGGTCACGCCTACCGCCGCGACATCGGAGTGCACACAGACCGACAATCTGGTGGTAGCAGTTGATCCGTCCATTGCCACCGGCGTCGAGGCGGTAGTGGCGACGATTGATCCGGAAAAGCTCGGTTGCGCATCGTTCACCGTGGTGTCCCAGGACTCGGCTCGAACCTACGGGGATCTTGCGCTCGGCGGTTCCGGTCCGGCGATCTGGATACCCGATTCGTCAGAATGGCTCGACAAGGCCGGGGCGGCTGGTCGTTCCGTCTCGAAGGTCAGTGCGTCGGTAGCGTCCACACCGGTGGTCACGGTGTCGAAATCCGGTGAAACTACCAGTCCGGCAAGCTGGCTCGACGTCCTGGCAGTTCCAGGACTGCATATCGGTGATCCGCTTTCCAGCGCCGTGTCCAGCGCACCCATCGTTGCCGCGTTTGCCGAAACTCAGGCGCGCGGCGGCGATACCGCGTCCATCTCGGCCGCATTGGTTCCCGTGGCACAAGCTCAACTCGGGAATGTGAAGGAAGCCGGTTCGACCATCCGCATAGAAAAGGTTGCCGCGGACAGCGGAACCGCGGTCACCACCGAACAGACGTTCATCGCGTACATGGCCGCTCATCCCGACGCTCGGTTGACCGCCGCAGTGCCGACGTCCGGCACGGTGTTCATGAATTACCCGATGGCGCTGACCGGAGAATCGACTGCACTGCCGGCCGCACAGGTTCTCGCCGACGCACTCACGTCTGCTAGCGGCCGCACAGCCTTGTCCGGTCTGGGTTTTCGTGCAGCGGGCAACGAACCGTTGCCGAGCGGCGGCGTCGGGATTATCACGCCGTTGGTTCCGAGCGATCCGTCTGTGGTGGCCACAGCGCTGGCGCGCTACGAGATTCTGTCCCGGCCCTCCCGTGCATTGGCGGTTGTCGACGTCTCCGGCTCGATGGACTACATGGAGGGCGGCGTGACCCGAATGGCCGCTACGGCGCACGCCGGCGACATCGCGATCCGAATGTTCCCCGCCAATGCACAATTGGGTCTGTGGGCCTTCTCGATCGACCTCGGCGACGGCACCGATTACCGCGAACTCGAGCCTGTTGCGCGCATGGATGCGCCCGAGGGCGACACCGATCATCGGACCAAACTTCTGTCTCACGTCGACGAGCTACCGTCACTTGTCGGTGGCGGAACTGGGTTGTACGACAGTGTTCTGGCGGCATTTCGTCAGATCCAGAGCACGTATGACCCGTCGTCGATCAACTCGGTCATTCTCCTGACCGACGGGGCCAACGACGATCCGTCCGGTATTTCGCGGGAGGAGTTGCTCGACACTCTTGCACGCGAGCGCGATGCCGCCCGTCCGGTACCGATCATCACCATCGGCGTCACCGGCGATGCGGATACCGAAGTATTGAAACAGATTTCAGCAGTCACCGGCGGAAACAGTCACTTCGCACCCACACCCGCCGATATCCCCAAGGTGTTTGTCGGCGCGATCAGCGGCCGTGGCAACTGATCGGATCTAGTCGAGGATCTTTGCGTCCGCAGTATCGGTGATCCATTCGGTGGCAAGAGCTTCGAGGGTTCCGTCGGCATACAGTGAGTCGACTGCGGCCGACACACACGCGGTAAGTGGACTGTTCTTCTCGAGGACGGCACCGAAGAACTCGGTGACGGCGTTCGGCCGCGGAAACTGTCCGACGATCACGGACTGTGGCAGTTCGGTCTCCGTGATGTGGAATCCGGTGGGAATGTCGACAACCAGGGCGTCGATCTCGCCGGCCGCCAATGCGGCCTTGGCTTCGTCGGTGTTGGCGTAACTGCGCGGCGGGGTTGACGGACTGATGGTCTCGGTGATGGCAAGCAGGCTGGTCGACCCGGCCTGTGCGCCAAGTCGGTACTGCGTCAGTGAATTCAGATCCGTGGCCTGTGCAGCGCCGTTGTTCTGCAAGGCAATGACCGACTGCGCCACCGCGTAGTACGGCGAGCTGAAATCGACGGACTCGCGGCGATCTCCGGAAATCGTGAACTGGTCGAGCGCGAAGTCGAAGTCTTTGCTGCCAGGCTTCAGCGCGTCGTTGAATGCGACGCTCGTGAACGTGACCTGATCGGGGTTGTAACCAAGTTTCTCGGTCACAGCGCGGGCCACTGCACCCTCGAATCCTTGCCCGTTCGACGGATCGCCGTCGTGAAACCAGGGCTCGTACGACGGCGAACCGGTGGCGATGGTGAGTGTGCCGTCGTTGGTGGTCGTGCCACTGCCCGGACCGCATTCCGTCACGGCTGCAGTGGACGGAAGCTTGGTGAAGGTCTCGGGAATGCTGGTGGTGGTTTCCGGGACTGCAGCGGCGCTCTCAGGCTGAGTGGAGCATGAACTCAAGAGGATCGCGGAGGCGAAGATTGCAGTTACGGCAACGCAACGTCGTGGCATAGGCACGTTGCCATCTTGCCTGTATGTCCGGTATCGATGTGATCGGGGTCTTGTACCCGGCCAATTTTCAGGCTGCTGAGCGACGGAGAACGAGGCGTTCCGTTGGTGTCGTTCCTCCCCAGACGCCGTGTGGTTCACCGGTCTCCAGTGCAAAGTTCAGGCAGTCGTCGATCACCGGGCAGCGGAAGCACACCTGCTTGGCCGTTTGTTCGCGCACAAGCCGATTGCGCCCGCGTTCCTCGCCGGGTGAATAGAAAACCGCTGGATCAACGGACTTGCAGGTTGCGAGCATGCGCCAGTTGTTGTCCACACACAGTTCCGACATGTGCTGCGTTGTCATCGTGGTTGTCCTTTCGGCTCGAGCCTCAGTGTGGCCGGTGAGGGTTGCGCGAGGACAGGGTTCCGATCGCAGCGATTTCTACTGCCGGATCACGGGCGCTGCAGCACAATGAAGAGATGGCGACGACTGATCGGGGCCAGATCACACTCGATGGCATAACCGTGCCCGTGACCAATCTCGGGAAGGTGCTCTATCCCGAGAGTGGAACCACCAAAGCCGAAGTCATCGACTACTACACTCGAATTTCCGCAGTCATGATTCCCCATGTCGTCGGTAGGCCGGGAACGCGGAAACGTTGGCCGAACGGGGTGGACGGTCAATCATTTTTCGAGAAGAACCTTGCATCGTCGGCGCCGGATTGGCTGACCCGCGCGTCATTACAGCATTCCGACCGAGTGGTCACGTATCCCATTTTCGATTCAGTTGCTTCGCTTGCCTGGCTCGGTCAACAAGCAGCCCTCGAATTACATGTTCCGCAATGGCGATTCGACGGTTCCGAGCGCGGGCCCGCAACCCGATTGGTGTTCGATCTCGACCCGGGTGATGGCGTCGGGTTGGCCGAATGCGCCGAGGTGGCCCGTTCCATCCGGGATCTTGTGGGGACGCTTGGCTGGACAGCGTATCCCGTTACCAGCGGAAGCAAGGGTATTCATCTCTATGTGCCGCTCGATCGGCCGCTGGACGGCAGTGGTGCGTCGACCGTCGCCAAGCAGATCGCGGTGGGACTCGAGAAGATCCATCCGGATCTGGTGACAGCGACGATGGCGCGAAATGTTCGAGCCGGCAAGATTTTTGTCGACTGGAGCCAGAACAACGCGGCCAAAACCACTATCGCTCCGTACTCGATGCGTGGGCGTGCCCAGCCTTATGTTGCCGCGCCGCGCAGTTGGGACGAACTCGACGACCCGAAGTTGCGTCACTTGCTGTTCGACGAGGTGCTCGAACGCGTTGATTCCGGCGGTGACTTGTTGGCTGCTCTCGATCCTCCCGTGGTGCAGCAGGATTCGTTGACACGATATCGAAACAAGCGTGCGGCAGACCGGACGCCGGAGCCGGTACCGGATTCGATTTCCCCCGGCGCGCTCGGCAATTCCTTTGTGATTCAGGAACATCACGCGCGACGCCTGCACTACGACGTTCGGCTCGAACGTGACGGTGTGCTGGTGTCGTGGGCAGTTCCGAAAGGGGTACCCACCACCGCGGGGGAGAACCGGTTGGCTGTCCACACCGAGGACCATCCGCTCGAGTACGCCACCTTCTCCGGCACGATCCCCAAGGGCGAGTACGGCGGCGGATCGATGACGATCTGGGATTCCGGCACGTACGAGACCGAGAAGTGGCGTGACGACGAGGTGATCGTGCGCTTGGACGGGAACCGAGTGCAGGGCAGATTCGCGCTGATTCGGACCAAAGGTGACCAGTGGCTGATGCATCTGATGAAGGATCAGAAATCCAGCTTCGGAATCGAGTTTCCGAAAGGGATCGAACCGATGCTCGCGACGCCCGGATCGCTCGAGGGTCTGGATGAGGACGAGTGGGCATTCGAGGGTAAATGGGATGGGATACGGGTGATTCTCGAATTTCATTCGGGCACACTGTCGCTCCGCAGCCGAGCCGGTAACGACAAGACCGGCGACTATCCCGCGCTGGCTGGACTTGCTTCGGTTCTCGACGGCCACGAGGTGGTTCTCGACGGTGAAGTGGTGTCGTACAACGCGGAAGGTGTCACCGATTTCGGTGCTTTGCAGCGCGGCGGCGAACCCGAGTTTCTGGCTTTCGATCTCCTGTATCTCGACGGAGTTTCCCTGCTGCGCAAGTCGTACACCGATCGTCGGACTGTGCTGAATGCGTTGGCCACGAAGGTCGGTGATCTTACCGTGCCGCCAGAGATCGACGGAACTGCGGCGGAAGCACTGGAGGGGAGCCGCGAATCCGGCTGGGAGGGGATCGTCGCAAAGCGTCGTGCCTCGGTCTACCTTCCGGGACGGAGGGGGTCGAGTTGGATCAAGGTCAAGAACTGGCGTACGCAGGAGGTAGTGATCGGCGGGTGGCGCACGGGTCAAGGCAATCGGGCCCGGGGGATAGGCGCACTTCTCATGGGAATTCCGGGCGAAGACGGGTTGAGTTACGTCGGCCGGGTGGGGACCGGCTTCACCGACCGCGACCTGGAAACATTGCTGGCGGTACTGGAACCCTTGCAGCAGAAGGAAAGCCCGTTCGAAGATGATGTTCCGACGGAGGATCGCAAGGGAGCGGTATGGATCCGCCCTGAACTGGTCGGTGAAGTGCGGTTCATGGATTGGACCGCGAGTGGTCGCCTGCGGCACCCCAGTTGGCGGGGGATGCGGGAGGACAAGTCGCCGACGGACGTGCGGCGGGATACGTAGGGGGAAACGCTATTCGTGTCCGGGCTCGAGGTCGCGGACGTCGGTGTAGGTGACAACCGTACCGAGATCGCCAGGTGCAGAGCCTGATTCGGGATCCAGTAGGAAACCTACGTGGTCTCCGAGAGGGATGCGGTCGATAATGCGTCCGCTGAACCATGCGGAGGACTCATCGAGTATCGGGAGTTCATGGGGGCCAGGATGCCAGGCGCAACGCGCGAACTTGTCGATATCGTCGCCGGTGGATCCCCCGAACAACGTTGCCAATTCGATGTGATCCCTCGGGATGACGTGGACAGCAAGAAATTCCGTCGTCAATGCTGTGTGGAACGTGTGATTCTTGTTCGACAGTCCAACGAGAAAACGCGGAGGAGCGATACTGACCTGAGATGCAAAACCGACCAGACATCCGGACCGCTGGTTGCCCTCGCCGGTGGTGACGACAAACATCGGGTAGTCGAGTTTGCCGACCAGTGTGTCGAATGCGCTTGTGCCGTTGTCGTCAGAGTTGCCGGGTGCTCCTCGAGTCCCGTTGGGGCGTTTGCCGATCAATGACCTTCCTGATCCGTGAGGTTATGGCCTTCGAGGCGCTTGACGCGTCGTCGCTCGAGAAGGACGGCGGCTACGCCCAGCACGAGGGACACAGCGCACACTGCGCCGGCGATCAATGCCCATCCCTGAAAACCGTAACCTAGTGCCACCAAGGTTAATCCGAGCGTGGCGAGCGCAAGCCCGATGAGAAGGTACCCGGGGTAGTTCCGTCCGTCGGCGATCCCTTCGCCTACGTGAGATCGATTGGTATGTGCGTCGTCGACGGGTAGGTCGCCGTTTGTTTCAGCCACTGTGTTCTCCGTTCTCGGAAGTCAACCCCGAAGGCATTTCGGTGTGTATATCTGTGTTGCGCTCTACCCGTTGTGCGGATCGGTCGCTGGTCCGTGTGTTGTTGCGCCGCCTTCGCCGGACCAGGGTTGGTCGCCTGACGGATCGGATTGGACGTCGCTGTCCGCATTTTCGGAACCTGAATCGGTTGTGACGGTTTCGACATCATCAGGTGAAACGTCGCCTGAGTTTTCTTGTTTGCCGGTCATCATGCCTCCTGGGTTCATCTCGACGGGAAGTCGAGGGAGCGACCTACCGATCGCACCAGAAAAAGCTAATCTGCATCCGTGGAAACAGATAATATCATGTAAGCGTTCAAATTCTGAGGTTGCCGGGCCGCTTACCGGGGTGAACTGCGCAGTGAAGTCTCACCCCGGTCCCAGCAACCGGTGATGTGTTCGGCCAGCAGGTCGTCGAACGCCAAACATGAAGCGGCGCCGAACAGAATGTCGCTCCCCATGGTGGGGTCTTGCTCCGCTAGCTTGCCGGCGAGATCGCGGACTGCGATCTGTTCGTGAACGGAGTCGGCTTCTACATGCTCGTCGTAGAACAGTGTTGCCCGCGAGCTGAAACCTAGGCGACGCAGCCCGGTGCTGTAGTTCTTGCTGGGAAGCGACGACGTGGTTTCCACTGCGCACAGATGGCCGATCAACGCCCCGAGCAGCCGACGATGAAATCCGAAGAGCGAGAGCACATTGAGGCTCGCAAGGGTCACTGCCGGAACGGCGTCGAGATAGTGTGCGTACTGATCCGACAGTCCGAGTTCGCGCATGGTGTTGGCAAAGAGGGTGGAGTGCATCCTCTCCAATCGCCCGCCGCCGTACTCGTCGGCTTGGACTTCCACCAGCGCGGCTTTCGGGGCTCCGGCCAGACGCGGAATTCCCAATGTGTGAACATCGGATTCTCGTAGCTGGTTGAGCGAACGGTGGATGAGTACCTCTTCGAACTGTTCGGCACTGGCGTCTGTCGCCATGAACTTGGACATGCTCGGCCCGGTCGACGGCGCGGTCATCGCCCACAATTGTGAGACGACGTCCGCGGCGTCGAGAGGTTGGGCTTCAAGATTTCGGGATGCGACGATCGAACGGACTGCTGCCTCGAACGACGACTCCAGCGCGGCCCGTCCTGCGAGAAGATCGAGGTTCCATTCCCATTCGTCAGACACTCCGGCGAGTCCCTGAAGGTGTAGTTCGTACAGCAGCGTCAGCGACAGTTGTGCGTCGTCGTCGAACACGATCGATGTACCATCGTGCTCTCCGGCCGCACTCCGAGCGGCGGCGGTGAAGGCAGCAGGGTTAGCGTCGGATCCAGACAACAGTGCAATCAGCAGTTCGCTGACCTGTCCTCGCGCGGAGGGGATCGGCATGCGAGTGCCGGTTGCCAGTGCTTGCGATGGTGTTAGATCAATCCGTGTGGAGGACATATGAACTCCGATTCCGATCCTGGGGGCGACGATTCCGCTGTCACGATCACTGTATGCCCAGACGGGCCACTACTGGTTCGAGGTCCGGCGACGCTGGTCGACGCCGACGGCAACCCGATCAGCCGTGAACGTGCAACGGTGGCGCTGTGTCGTTGCGGTGGCACAGCGATACCTCCCTTCTGCGACGGTACCCACAAAAAGAGAAAAGTTCGACGTTCCTGAGTGGCTGAACCCGGTTTTACGGCAAACGCCCGGCGGGGCGTTTGCCGATCGGGAGTGATCGGCAAACGCGCCACCGGGCAGGTTAACGGGGTGGATCAATACCAGACTTTCCGGCCGCCCACCGCGCGACCCGTAGCGCCGAGGAGCGACAAGACTGCGCCGACGACCACCAAAATGATGCCGACCGTAGTCAGAATGCTGATTGACGTGAAGTAGCCGACCAGTGCCAAGATAATGCCGAGAACAATCATGGTGAATCCTCATCTCCGATGCGTAGGAAGTTGCCGTGATTTACGGACTTCCGCTATCTGTTCACTGGCGGCGGCACCAGTGCATCCGCTCAGTTGGTGAACTTGTTCTTGATATCGCTTGCAGCATCCGAGATATCGTCACCGACCTGTTTGGTCTTGCCTGAGACCTGATCCTTGGCGCCCTCGGCGGCAAGATCGTCGTTGTCGGTCTTGTGTCCGACCTTCTCCTTTGCCTCGCCGATGAGTTCCTCGGCCTTGTGCTTTGCCTTGTCGATGAAATCAGCCATGGTTATCGTGATCCTTTCGGGTAGAGATTGATTCGAGTCGTTCTGGATCTGGGAAATTCACCGTCGGCCGGTGACGGCCTTGACCAGGAAGAGCAAGATCACCGCGCCGAGTACACACGTGAAGAAGCTGAATATCAGGCCACCACCGTTGACGTCGACACCGAACAATTTGAGAAGGAATCCGCCGATCAGACCGCCGATAATGCCGACGACGATGTTCAGCACGATTCCCATGGAGGCATCGGTTTTCATGATCTTGCTGCCGATCCAGCCGGCGAGTCCGCCGATGATGATCCAACCGATGATGCCGAGTCCGAGCACAGTGAGTCTCCTTGTGACAAGTGGATTCCAAGTGACAGTGGGATTCCGAGATTGGGGATTCCACGATTGAGGTCATCTTGGACCTTTAAAAAACTGAGGTCAGAGGGAAGTGATAGCTACAGCCCCGAGCAGTGTTCCCACTACTATCGATCCGGCCAACAGTCGTTGCTGCAGTTGGAATATCCGAAGTTCGCGTTTTGTCACGGTTCAGGCTTTACGGGCCTTGTCGGCGGCGTCGAGTTCCGTCGAACTTCCCTCGTGCACAAGGTTTCCGCCTGAGTTCTCCAGATGAGCTCGGACGAACCATTGGAACTTCTCCAGCTGCGCTGTTTGACCGATCAGCATGTCTTCGGTGATGGGATCGATCTTTCCGACCGAGTCGATAGCGGCCCGGGAATCGGTGATGATGCCGGTGTAGACGAGGTCCAACGCCGCGAGGTGTGCGCGAGCGTCGTCACGTCCGACTGAATAGTCGTCCCACGAACGGTCGGCTTCGATGGCGCCGGCGGTTCCCTTCGGGGAGTTGCCGAGTGCTGCGATGCGTTCGGCGACGTCATCTGCGTAACCACGCACCAAATCGACTTGGGGGTCGATCATTTCGTGTACGCCGATGAAATTAGGGCCTACGACATTCCAGTGAATGTGCTTGAGGGTCAAGTGTAGATCGTTGTACGCGCTCAGGCGTTCCTGCAGAACTGCGGCTACGCGCGCGCCGTCGTCGGTGCTCAGTCCCGGGATCGTGAATGTAGACATGTATCTTCCTCTCGTCAGAGTGTCGAGCTGTGTGCACTGGTGTGTGCTGCTGCGGCACAAATACTTTCGGATCGTGTCTGTCGATTCAGTTGATGCTTCCGGCCAGGTCCTCTGTTATCGGATCCCCGAACATCATGGCGATTCGCAGTTTGAGTTCCGGCGTGGCCAAGGTCGAGCTACCGGAGTTGATCTCGCCGCTCGGTGCGGACGGGATGTCGATCGTCGTCATCTTGCTCCTGCGGTCTAGGGGTGTAAGTAGTGAGAATCGGGCGATCCGCTTCTCGTCAGCGCCGTGTTCTGCGCCTCTCAACACCCAAATCTGTCTGCAATTTGATACGCATGTTCTCGTCAGGACGTACTAAAATCTATACCAGCCGACGCAGATAATTAGCAACCCCAGAACGAGCGGATCGACTCCAGTCTGAATCAGTCAGGTGATGAAATGGCCGCCCTGTACAGGCGAAATGCCGAAAGTCCTGAATTTGAAAAAATCTTCGGCCTCGATCGCCGATATGAAATCTATGCTCCCGCGAACAGATTCGTTGCCTGGAAGTGCTAAAGTCGTGGAATCGCCGATTGGGTCGAGGAGGCTTGCAGTGACATTAGAGCCACACACGCGCTCACGGCGTGGCGTTTACGGCATCTCGGTGATGTCGGAGTTATCCGGAGTCGGGCCACAGACGTTGAGACTGTACGAGCGACGAGGACTCCTGACCCCCACACGCACGGGTGGTGGAACTCGCCGGTACAGCGAATCAGATCTGGAGACATTGCGTCGCATCACCGCGTTGATCGACGACGGCGTCAATTTGGTCGGAGTGAGATTGATTCTCTCGCTCGAGGCCGAAAATTCAACTCTTGCGGCGAGGATCGCTCAGTTGAGTGAATCTGCTGACGGTCAGGCCTGATCGCCGCGTGAGTCGGCGTCGGTCGCTTCAGTGCGGTTGTTATCGACGTCAGTCGCTTCAGTGCGGCTGATATCCCCGAAGTCTGCATCGGCAACGATCTTGTTTCCGCCGGCTTCGAGGGACGCGAGGGCGGAATCGAAGGCGTCGATGAGCCACTGGTTTGTTGCTTCGGTGAGCAATTCATCCGGCGCGCCGTCGATATCGGCCTGGAAGAAGCGAACCAACCAGGTTCCACTGATACCGGGTTCGTTCGACAAACCGTGAGGAGTGTTTGTGGCAACGACGTAGCGGTTGTACTCGAGATCTACCCGAATGGCGTACGCGTCGTCCAGATGCACGATGTTCGCCGGTCGCTGCGTGGCTGCTGCCAGCGCGATCAGCGCATCGTTGTAAATTTCCGCGTACTTCACAGTGAGTGGAATGGTCGGCCTATCTGTTCGACGTAGCCATGCAGCACAGCATGGCAAGGATAAAGACGGTTCAACGCCCATACCAGGCACGGAACTGAAATTCATCCTATCCCAGACGCCTGTCGGCAGATTCCGGCGGTATCGGGCGCGCCCAACGACCGGCCGGCAGCTGTTCAGGGGCACAGCGCGTGAGAGAGCATGGCCACTATGTCCGGTTGTTCCTTCGGCGTCGAGGTCAGCGTCACGGTGTATGCGCGATCTTCCGTTGCACCGGACAGTGTGTAGTAGCCGTAGATTCCACCGCTGTGTCCGATGTAGGTAACCCCGCAGGGCAGTTCGGTGGATCCGACTCCCAAGCCGTAGCCCAGGCCTTCGGCTTCGGTGGCACCGGCGTGTGGGGTGGTCATCTCGGTGAGTTCGTTCTCCGGCACGATTCTGCCGCTCAACAAGGCCCGCCAGAAGGTGTTGAGATCCTTGCCGGTAGACACCAGGGCACCTGCTGACCAGGGGATGGACGGTTCGATCCGGGAGACATCGGTGCGCCCGCCGGGTAGATCGGCATATCCGGTCATGTGCTCACCTCGGATGTCTCGTTCACCCGGTGGTGGGAGATAGGTGTCCTCGAGTTCCAGTGGTTCCAGAATCCGAGTGCGCAGCTCGTCCGCGTAGCTTCGGCCGGTCACAGCTTCTACGAGCATCCCGAGAACTATGTAGTTGGTGTTGGTGTAGCGAAAAGCTGATCCGGGCTCGAACTGCGCGGGCTTGCTCAAAGCGATGGCCACAGCGTCGGCTGGCGTGAGCGTGCGATTTTCGTTCGCAGCCACCCATTCGTCGGCGTTGGGTTCGCCGGCGAACTCGGCTAACCCGCTGCGATGTTGCAGTAGGTGCCGGACGGTGATGGTGTCACCCGGCACAAGTCCTGGGAGGTAGCGCTGGACCGGTGCATCGAGGCCGACCTTGTCCTGCGCAACCAGTTGCAGCACGAGTGCTGCGGTGAATGTTTTTGTCACGCCGGCGATCCGGACTCGGTAGCGAGGGCCGATCGAATCGCCATTCGTCTGGTGAGGCACACCGCTGGTCAGAACCGTAGTGGTCGAGTTGTCGTCGAGCGTGGCAATCGAGCCGACTGCGCCCGATTTCGTGAGCGAATCCAGATCCGATTGAACCTCGACGGTCCGTTGGAGCGTCGCGCATCCGACAAGCGCCATCGAGGTCGCAACTACAGCAATGGTGGCCAAGACGTGTGAGCGCATGAGTCGAATCTAAGGATCTTTCGGCTCGCGGGAATCCAGGAAATCCCGGATCTTTCCCCTGATCTTTCTCGGGCGCCAAGGACTGGGCTGTCTGGGACTGGGCGGGGACAAAGGGCCTCATTCTGCATAGGGTTGCCGATTCTTGTCCGAATTGCCCGAGATGATCGTTAGCATCCGAAGGCCACATGCTCATTTCAGATCCGACCAGTTCAACGCTATTTCGGTGCGATGGCCGCACCGCAGTACCTCAACGAAGGACGGTTGCATGAGGAAGTCGACACTGCGCAGGGGAACGGTTGCAGCCCTGCTGACCGGAAGCGTTCTGGTCCTGACTGCAGCGCCCGCTCTCGCGGAACCGGGAAGCGCCGGTAGTACCGGCAGTACCGGGTCACTGGGCAGTATGGGCAGTATCAGCAGCGGATCTGCGGCCCTTCCGATCCCCAGTCCCGCAGGTTTGATCGCTTTGGCGGCGGCCACCACCCAAACCGGAAAGCCATACCAATGGGGTGGCGTCGGACCGAACTCGTGGGATTGCTCCGGGCTGGTGCAATGGGCGTTCCGGCAGGCCGGCGTGAATCTACCGCGGACCAGCCAAGAGCAAGCCCGTGTGGGACAAGCGGTTCCGCGGTGGGCACTAGTTCCCGGCGACGTCATCACGTTCTATCCCGGCGCAACGCACGTCGGAATCTACGCGGGCTTCGGAATGGTCTTCAACGCGTACGGCGTCGGAGTTCCCACGGGTCTGACCCCCTTGGCTGATCTCCCGATCAACAACATTCGACGGTTCTAATCTGCACAAAACCTTCACAAGTCCTCCCAGGTTCATCCACGTCGGGCTAATACAGTCAGTTCCATGAGTCAGCGAAAAGTGCTCGTGGTCGACGACGAAGTCAGCATCTGCGAATCGATTGCCGCGCGTCTGCGCGCCGAGGGATTCGACGTGGAGATGGCATTCGACGGACCCAGTGCTGTCGCGCGGTGCGCCGAGATCAATCCGGACCTGGTGGTTCTCGACGTGATGATGCCTGGATTCGACGGCCTCGAAGTGTGTCGTCGAATCCAGGCCGTACGAGCTGTGCCCGTGCTGATGCTCACGGCGCGCGCCGACGAAACCGACATGGTGATCGGTTTGGGTGTCGGTGCTGATGACTACCTCAGCAAGCCGTTCAGCATGCGGGTGCTGGTTGCGCGGGTACAGGCGCTGCTCCGGCGGGCTGGTCGTCCCTCGCAGCCGCTATCCGATCTCTTGGAGTTCGGTGACGTCGTGATCGACCTGACCGAGCGTCGGGTGCGCCGCGACGCGCAAGAAATACACCTGACGCGGACCGAATTCGATCTGATCGTGTATCTGGCAGAGCGACCAAGAGCCGCGATTCCCCGCGAGTCGCTGCTCGAGGAGATCTGGGGATGGGGCGAGGGGGCGGGGAGTCGCACCGTCGACTCTCACGTCAAGGCGCTACGACGCAAACTGGGGTCCTCGGTGATCCGAACCGTTCATGGCGTCGGCTACGCGTGGGACGTGCCGCGATGAGCGTCGTCGACCGGCTATTTGCGCGGTGGCCACGACCGCTCGACCCGATGCGGTCCTTCAAGGTGAAGGTCGGGTTGTTGGTTGTCGCCGCATTGTTGTTCGCTTCCGGTGGTTTCTGGCTGACATCGCAACAACCGTTTCGATTCGCGCTGTTGACGGCATTGTTTGTTGCCCTGGGTGTTACGCAGGTGCTCGCACACGGAATGACGTCACCACTTCGCGAGATGACGGCAGCGGCCAAGGCTATGGCGCGTGGCGACTATTCCCGTCGAGTGCGGGCGACATCGCGCGACGAAGTGGGCGAACTTGCAACGGCATTCAATCGAATGGCCGAGGATTTGGGTGCCGACGACAGGTATCGCCGCGAGCTGATCGGCAACGTGTCGCATGAGTTACGCACGCCGATCACCGCTTTGCAGGCGATGCTCGAGAACATTGTCGACGGTGTGCAGGATCCGAATCCGGAGACGATGCGTTCGGCTCTCGCTCAAACAGAACGTCTCGGTGCTCTGGTGGACGATCTGCTTGATCTCTCGAAACTCGAGGGTGGTGCAATGCCGTTGAATCCCAAGATGTTCGAGATGGAGCCGTTCCTGGACGAATTGATGTCGCAGCGTAGGGGAGGCGTCGTCATCGATGTGAGCCCTGCTTCGCTGAGCATCTCGGCCGATCCGGATCGCCTGCATCAGGTCGTGACCAACCTGCTGGACAACGCAGTTCGCCACGGCGGCAACGACGTACACGCAGTGATTCGCGTGCGCAGAGATACTGCGCACGCCGTCGTGATCGATGTCCATGACGACGGCCCGGGGATCGAGCCGGCTGCACGCTGCGAGGTCTTCGACCGATTCATCCGAGGGGGTTCCACGGACGGTGGCACCGGCCTTGGGCTTGCCATCGCGAAGTGGGCCGTCGAATTACATGGCGGCACCATTGCCGTTGTTGATGCGCACGCTGGGTGCTGTATTCGAGTGGTACTGCCGCAGAACTGAATTAACCGATTATCGACGGCGCGCCCCAAACGGGGTCCGCGCCTGATTTGCCGATCCTGAAAGTAGGTCTGATAATGACTGCTCCGGTTGCTGTTGCACCAAAACCCAGTGCGCCTGCCCTACTGGTGCCACGCGTATGGCGTCGAGATCGGACGTCCATTCCGACGCGTCCGATGCTGATCGGATCGGCAGTGGTGGGTGCTCTTGCCGCCCTGATCCTCGATGTCGACACCATCGGGGTTGCCTACGCGATCGTGTTTGTCGGTGTCACGGTAGTTGTCGGGCTCCTCACGCCGCCACGGTTGACTCCGATTCAATGGGGAGCCTGCGCCGGCGCACTTGCGCTGTTCGGTGTGGCTGCGGTCCGCGGTGCGGGATGGCTTGTCTTTGTGTGCCTGGTGGCAGCGTGGGTTGTGTTCACCTGGGCGTTGATCGGTGGCCGGACGTGGACAGGCATCGCGCTGGGAACGATCATGCCGTGGCGCGCTCCACTACGAGTGATGCGCTTTGCCCGGCGGAGAAACGCGAGACCCGGCGCAGCGCTGCGAGTGCCGGCCGTTCGTGTGGTGGCCGTAGGTGCCGTCAGCGTCGCAATGCTCCTGATCTTCGGATCTCTTTTTGCCAGTGCGGATCCGGAATTCGCGAAGTTCTTCGACGGCGCAGCTCCCTCGATTCGAGTCGATGAAACAATTGCTCACCTGTTGATCGGGGTATTGGTGGCTTTCGGGACGCTCACGGCTGTGTATCTACGGCGCCGAACGCCTGACGTCGACGCGCTTGCTCCCATGCCGGCGTCGCCGCTGCCATTGTGGGAGTGGGTGGTGCCGCTCGCGATGCTGAACGTGCTGTTCTTGGGATTTGTTGCGGTGCAACTCAAGACGCTGTTCGGAGGCGACAAACACGTCCAGGTCACGGACGGTCTGACGTATGCTGACTATGCGCGTCAAGGATTCTGGCAGCTGATGATGGTGACGGTGCTGACGTTGTTGGTGATCGCGGTTGCGGTTCGGCGTGTAGATCGCGATGATCGCCGATCGAGGGCACTGGCCCGGGGGCTGCTTGGCGCGCTGTGCACGTTCAGCCTTGTCATTGTGGCGTCGGCCGTTCATCGAATGTGGTTGTACGAGAACCAGTACGGATTCACGAGGTTGCGAGTGAGTGTCTTTGCCGTCGAACTGCTGCTCGGGCTGGTCTTTGTCTTGCTGATCATCGCGGGAGTGCGGATGTCGGGCGCGTGGCTGCCGACGGCTGTACTCGCCATGGCCACTGTGGGCTTGCTGGGCTTTGCGTTCTTCAACCCTGATGCGTACATCGCGGAGAAGAACGTCGAGCGCTTCGAGCAGGGGAAGAGCATCGACGTGAACTATCTGAGCACGCTTTCGGTCGATGCCGTTCCTGCACTTGATCGACTGCCGGAGCCGCAGCGCAGTGATTCGCTGTGGTACCTGAAACAGGAACTGCGCGGATCCGAAGATTCGTGGTGGGAGTTCAACAGTGCGCGCAAGCAGGCCAGGGAGATCCTGTTCGGATAGCCGCGCGCCGATTGTGCAGCCGCAGAGGTAGTTACCCCTGCGGCTGCACAATTGCCCTGCGGCCTAGTGCACGGCCAGCGAAATCTTCTCGCGCTCCTGCGCGGACACAACATCACGCGTCGGAAGCAAGTCGATGGTCACGCTGTTGAGTTTGCCGCCGTAGCGGAACGTGCCCTTCTCCGCGAATTCCTCGGAAACCGGGCTGCCACGGTTGATTCCGATATCCAGCTGCTCGTTCATGCTGAAGATCGCCCGGGTGGTCTTGTCGACCCTGCCCTCCGCGACAACCTCGCCGTCGACGCGCACCGTCGCGAGACCGCCTTTGCCGATACCACCGCCGTCGTAGTCGAAATTGACCGAAACTTCCTTGGCGTCGGGGGACAGGGGCTTCTCGGCGCGCACGAAGGTACGGCCACCACCGCTGAAGTTGTAGCAGTACACGGGGACGGAATCGATGATGTACAGAGCGAATCCGCCGAACCGGCCACCGAGGCTGACCAGCATGCCGTCGGCGACGCTGCCCAGGTTGGCGGTCAACGCGTACGAGCGGTTGAAGAAGTTGGGTGCTGCCTTCTCGACCAGCCCGTTCATGTGCGGGTACAGCGTCAGCGACTTGCGGCCCATCATGGGATGCGGCGGACGTGATTCCGGTGTCGAATGCCGTCCGACGGTACGGTCGTCGAGAGGCAGCACCTGGTACTTGGCGGCCTCGACCAGGAACTTTTCCTTGAGTCGCGCGAGGATCTCAGGATGTTCGTCCGCGAGGTCACGGGCCTGCGACCAATCGACCGTCGTGTCGTACAACTCCCACTTGTCGTCGCTCAGCGACGTCAGTTCCAGTCCGTGCGTTGCCATCAGCCACGGGGCACGGTGCGCGGTGACTGCGGTCCAACCGTGATCGTAGATGCCGCGGTTTCCGAAGATCTCGAAATACTGTGTGGTGTGCCGCTCGTCGGCCGCTGGATCATCGAAGGTGTAGTTCATCGCTACACCCTCCATCGGTTTCTGCGTTACACCGTCGACGCTTGTCGGGGCCGGGATGCCGGCAGCTTCGAGGATCGTGGGGGTGATGTCGACGCAATGGTGCCACTGTTCACGGATTCCGGGATTCTCGATTCCCTTGGGCCAGTGCGCGATCAAGCCGTTGCGGGTTCCACCGTAGTGAGAGGCAACCTGTTTGGCCCACTGGTACGGGGTGTCGAGCGCTAGTGCCCAGGCAGCCGGGTAGTGCGGATAGCTGGTTTCGGTACCCAGTTCGTCGTACCGGGCGAGCACGTCTGCGGTCGCGGTCTTGTAGCCGTTGAGCCCGGCGAGGTAGTTGAACGAACCCTCCATGCCGCCTTCGGCCGAGGCTCCGTTGTCACCCATCATGTAGAGGACGAGGGTGTTGTCCAGAACGCCCATGTCCTGCAGGCGATCCACCAGTCGCCCGACCTCGTCGTCGGTGTGCTCGAGGAACGCGGCGTACAACTCCATGAGCCGGGCCGAGACCTTCTTCTGGTCGTCATCGAGCTCATCCCAGTGTGGAACGCCCGGTGCCCACGGAGCCAGGACGGTATCCGGCCCGACGACGCCCAGTTCCTTCTGCTTTTCGAGAGTGATCTCTCGCTGGCGATCCCATCCGTGATCGAATTCGCCGACGTACTTGTTCAGGTAACTGTCCGGAACCTGAAGGGGCGCATGGCACGCGCCGAAGGGGAGGTAGCAGAACCACGGCTTGTCCGGGTCCATGGTGTTGACGCCCTCGACCCACTCGATTGCGTGATCGACCAGATCCTCGGAGAGGTGATAGCCCTCCTGTGGCGTCTTGGGCAGGTCCACCATCGTGAAGTCCTCGTAGAGAACCGGTGTGAACTGGTCGGACTCGGCGCCCAGAAAGCCGTAGAACTTGTCGAACCCTTCGCGTACCGGCCAACGATCGAACGGCCCCGCCGCTGTGGTCTCCCAGGTCGGAGTCTGGTGCATCTTGCCGAAAGCGCCCGTAGCGTAACCATTTCCCTGCAAAATGCGAGCAACGGTGGCCGCCGAGGCAGGCCGGGTTCCGTTGTATCCGGGTGCGGCGTTTGCCATCTCGGAGATGACACCCATGCCGACGCTGTGATGATTGCGGCCCGTCAGAGTGGCGGCTCGGGTTGGTGAACACAATGCGGCAGTGTGGAATCGGCTGTACTTGACCCCGGTGTCTGCCAGGCGTTCAGCCGTCGGGGTACGGCACGGGCCACCAAAAGCGGAGGGGGCGCCGAATCCGACATCGTCGATCATGACGAGCAGAACGTTGGGTGCCCCGGCCGGCGGGCGAATTGGCTCTGGCCGGGTGAATGGCACCTTCTGGTCTCGGTAGTCGACGGATGCGGCGACGTTCGGCGTCTCGGGGATGATCGGGATGGAATGACGATTCACAAGTGGGCTCCTGGCTGTATCGAGGCCGAGAATTAAGTAGATGACTTAATCTGCAGCGTAACTCCCGATGTCGCATTCACTGGCAAGTTCTCGTTGAGTGGGATTCCGTCCCCGCTGTGTGCG
This sequence comes from Rhodococcus sp. MS16, assembly GCF_013277795.1. Lineage (NCBI taxonomy): Bacteria > Bacillati > Actinomycetota > Actinomycetes > Mycobacteriales > Nocardiaceae > Rhodococcus > Rhodococcus sp. MS16. The sequence continues at coordinate 90,316 of NZ_VBTM01000003.1, read as the reverse complement.
CCTTTGTTAACCCCCGGCGGTCAATAAAGGCGGACGGCAATTGGGGTTGCAGTTTTAAGGCACTGACTTATATGCTCCATCTCATGCCCAGCTCGTCAGATGCCAAGAGTGCAATGATCGCCGTCGCAGAACGCATGTTTGCCGAACGTGGCATTCACGAGGTGTCGATGCGCGATGTCGCGGCAGCAGCGGGGCAACGCAACAACTCTGCGGTTCAGTATCACTTCGGTGGTCGGGACGGCTTGGTGCTGGCAGTGTTCCGGTATCGGATGGGTCAGATCAACATTGCGCGTCTGACGTACCTCGACGACATCGACTCGAGTGGGCGTACGGATACGGTTCGAGCTTTGGTCGAGGCGTTCATTTACCCTCTTGCAGATTTCCTTGCCACTGCCGACGGATCGAACTATGCGCGGTTCATCGCCAGGGTCTCGCCCTCGGTCGATACACAAAGTGTCGAGTTCCGTGAGGTCAGCGAGGCGAACAACGAAGTTGTCTCGCGGCTGACACGGGCACTGAACCACCTCTCGCGTCGTGTCGCTGTCGAGCGGATCGACCTGATGTCCAACATGACCGTCGCCGCGCTTGCTGTTTTCGAGCAGCGGCGTGAAGAGGGAAATCCCGTGGTGAAGGCGGATTTCGACACAACTGTCGACCATCTGGTCGACCTCATGGTGGCGGCACTGCTGGCTCCGCAGAGTGAGCACACACGAACCCGAAGCAAGATCGCGCAGTCCACTGACGCGCGAGTCAACACGTAAATCGAAACGGAGCTATTTTCATGGCTGCACTCACGTCGTCTCGTACAGTTCAAATCGGCAATCACACAATCGAATTCGGTCCTCGCGGGATGCGTCGTAATCCCGAAGGTGTCGAGTCGATGCCGTACGAGCGTTTCACTCTCACCCCGGTCACACCGTTCATCGGCGCTGAGATCAGCAACATCGATCTGCGTGATCCGTCGGCCGAGCAGATCGACGACGTCCGTCGTGCATTGCTCGAATGGAAGGTTGTGTTCTTCCGCGACCAGAACATCTCGAGTCTCAATCACCGTGACTTTGCCAGCAATTGGGGCGAACTCGAAGTTCACCCACTGCTCCCGCAGGGTGAAGTTCCGGCCGTGGTTCGATTCGAACGCGGCGAGGACAGCCCAGGCACCGAAAACATCTGGCACGTCGACGTGACCTGGACGAAGACACCGCCGCTAGGCTCTGTCCTGCGTGCGATCGATGTTCCGCCGGCCGGTGGCGACACCCTGTGGGCCGACATGGGCAACGCGTTCGATTGCCTTCCTGACGAGGTCAAGGAGCTGATCGACGGACGCGAGGCGGTCCACGACTTCGTTCCGTCCTTCGGCCGCAGCATGTCACCCGAAAAGCTCGAGAAGATGAAGGAGCAGTACCCGCCGGTCCTGCATCCGATGGTGCGCAAGCACCCCGAGACGGGCCGCAAAACGCTGTTTGTGAACAGCCTCTTCACCACGCATATTCCGGACATGGATCCGCAGGAAGGCAACGACCTGCTCAACCTGCTGTTCGCGCAGGTCAAGGTTCCGGATTTCCAGTGCCGTTTCAAGTGGGCAGCCAATTCCATTGCGTTCTGGGATAACCGGGCAACGCAGCACTACGCGGCCAGTGACTACTTCCCGCATCGACGGATCATGGAGCGCGTCGCGATTCTCGGCGACGCACCCTTCTGATCTACTCCTGCGGAATTCGCACGACGCACCGGAAGCCGACGTGGCAGGTCGAGGACTCTTCGGACTCGCTCTGCCGCGCGGCCGGCCGGTAGCGCAGGCAGTAGTTGGGTGCACACAGATGTGACCCACCTTTGATAACTCGCAGCGGATAGGTCTCTCCCGCAACGGTTTCCGTTGCAAGCTCGGCGCGCGGATTGCGAGGGATGCAGCACGAGGTCGCCGGTGCCAGATTCTTGGTGCTGTGGGCGTGGTCGGACGTGTAGTGATCCGCTGTCCATTCCCAGACGTTGCCGGCCATATCGAGGAGGCCGTAGCCGTTTGGGCGGAATTTTCCAACGGGAGCGGTGCGTTCGTAGCCGTCTTCGAGCAGGTTCTCCCACGGGAACTGGCCTTGCCACACGTTGCCACCGGGCTTTCCGCCAGGAGAGTCCTCGTCGCCCCACACGTAAGCCTTGCGGTCGAGCCCACCGCGCGCCGCGTACTCCCACTCCGCTTCGGTGGGAAGTTCCTTGCCGGCCCACTGGGCATATGCCTGCGCGTCGAAGTACGACACGTGTGTCACGGGATGTTTCTCGCGACCACCGACATTGCTGCCCGGGCCCTCCGGGTGGCGCCAATCCGCGCCGGGTGTGAAGGTCCACCACTGGGTGTAGTCGTCCAAGGAGACCGGTCCTGGCGGTGAGTGGAAGACCAGAGAGCCAGGCACCAGCAGTGCCGGGTCGGCATCGGGGTAGTCGGCAGGATCGGGCGCGCACTCCGCAGTCGTGACGTGTCCTGTTGCTTTGACGAATCGGCGGAACTCGGCCACGGTGACGGCCGTCGTATCCATCCAGAAACTGTCGACGCTCACCTGGTGAACGGGGCGTTCTTCCGGGTAGAAGTCCTCGGAACCCATCCAGAAGGTTCCGCCCGGGATCAAAGACATGTTCTTCGGGGGAGTGCTCATGGCGGCTGAGGGCGTCATGGTTTCAGCATGACATGCGGCCTGGATTGGGTGAAACGAGAATCCCACCTGGTGCCCTCGGCAGGATTCGAACCTGCGACCCTTCCTTTAGGAGAGGAATGCTCTATCCCCTGAGCTACGAGGGCGGGGAGCTCATCCGTAAAGCATGAAAACCGTGTTGTACTGCGGTTTTCGCTTGCCGGTTGGGCTGGTGCCGCTACTTGACCGGTTGGCGTTGGGCCTTGGGCGTCGTAGCTGCGGTAGTCAGTGTAGCGGCACAACCCATACGGCGCGAAGCCGACAGGCGCCCGCAGTATTGGACCTGCGCGGGCGGCGTCGAACCTCAGCGGGCGGCGCCGGCAATCCTCAAGTCGATTTCCCGCGGACTCAGGAGATTGTCAAGTACCAGGACGGCGCACCCGAGGATTCCTGATTGCGCCCCGTGGCTGACGGACACGATGTGCAGTGAGCGTGTGGCGAGTGCAGTTGCGTTGCCGTAGACCGATTCTCGAAGTCCGGCCAGGAAGAGTTCGTCGGCTTCGGCCATGTCGCCGCCGATGACAAGCACTTCCGGGTTGAGGAGATTGACAGCGCCGGAGATCACGTCGCCGATGAGCCGTCCGCTGGTTCGGATCAATCGGCGCGCTTCTCCGTCGCCGTCGAGGGCCAGTCGAACGACGTCGCGGACGTGGCCGACGTCCCGGCCCTGGGCTTCGAGTGCATGCACGAGAGCCCAACCGCTGGCGACGGTTTCGACGCAACCCACGTCGCCGCACCGGCATTGGACATCCTTGGCGGCAGCGGTTTTGGTGTGCCCGATCTCGCCGGCGGCGCCGAGTGAACCCCGTTGCAGTACACCGCCGAGAACGATGCCTGCGCCAAGGCCGGTTGAGGCTTTGATCATGAGTAGATTCGGTGCGCTTTCACGCCTTTCGCTGAGTTCCGCGAGTGCCATGACGTTGGCGTCGTTGTCGGCGAACAACGGCGCGTCTGTGACCGATGCAAGGTAGGGAGCAAGGGCAACACCGTCCCAGCCCGACATCATCGGTGAATCGAGACTGGCTCCGGCTGCGACGTCGACCGTCCCGGGGATGCTGAGCCCGACTCCGATGACTTCGGAAGGCGGGCGGCCGATTCGGGCCAGCAATGACGTCAGATGGTCGGCGATCTCAGGCATCAGTTCGTCGGGCCCGACGCCCACCGATTTGTCGATGTCTTCCGCGGTGAGGATGGCGCCGGACAGGTCTGTGACGGCCAATTGCGCACGCGAGCGGCCGATCGCGACAACCAGCACCAATCCAGCGGACTTGTCGAACGTCAAGGTGGCAGGCGGACGGCCACCTGTCGATGGGCCTTCGTCGTCGTCCGCGATCAGGCCGATCGACTGTAGCGCGCTTACCCGGGCAGACACCGCGGTCCGGGAAAGTCCCGTGAGTTTCCCGATTTCGCTTCGTGTGGTCGCGGAACCTGCGCGGATCAGCGAGAACACCTCGCCGGCTGTGGCGGGAGTGATGGGCGGTCGGGTCATACCTTCTATTCAAGCATTCTCTCAGCGTTACTTCAGGATGCAAAAGATTTATTACTTTAGTCTTTTGGAGACGTAAGTAGGTATTGTGAAAAAGCAGAAGTGGGCATAGGCTGTGTCTTGACTCACTGGGCACCGCGTTCTCGGGTGGGTCGCAGTACGAGGTCAGAGGGCGCACGAACCTAGGGGAGAACCCGATGAGTCGCACCGACACGCAGAACGAGATTGTCGACTTCGCGCGTAAATGGCAGAAGTTCGACGGCGGACCGGACGAAGACATCTTTGTCACCTTCGGTCTGGAGCCCCACGAGTACTTCCGGAGATTGAAGAACATCCTCGACAACGGCAACGCCGCACTGGATCCCCCTGCGGCGAGCGAACTCGCCACGGTGTGTGCGCACCGGTTGCGTCAGCGAGACGTCGAGTTGATCGGCCAGTAGGCCACCCACATTCTTCTTCATCGCTGAATCAAGTCCACAGAATCAAGAATTGAGGTCGCCATCATGCACAAGCACCTTCCGATGCCGAATCCGACAACTGAAGTGTGGGACTGGCAGATGCAAGGAGCGTGCCGCGGGCACGACTCGGCCGTGTACTTCCACCCCGACGGTGAGCGTGGGCATGCCCGCGAGAACCGCGAACTCAACGCAAAGAAGATCTGCTCCAGCTGCCCGGTTCTTCAGCAGTGCCGCGAACATGCGCTGGCTGTTCACGAGCCTTACGGCATCTGGGGTGGAATGACGGAGACCGAACGCGCAGAATATGTGCGATCGCTGCGTAAGCGCAGCAACCGAATGCCCGCGGTCGCAGTCGCGAGCTGAAGGTCCTTCAGAGAGGACACGCTGTGACGCTCGTAGCCGGTATCGATTCCTCGACTCAGTCGTGCAAGGTCATTGTCCGTGATGCCGATTCGGGTGAATTGGTCCGAGAGGGACGCGCGACGCATCCTGCAGGCACCGAGATCGACCCGGCGCGGTGGTTGGAGGCCATGGACAGCGCGATTGCTGCTGCGGGCGGACTGAACGACGTCGCCGCTGTGTCTGTGGGCGCGCAACAACACGGCATGGTGTGTTTGGACGGCGACGGCGATGTGGTGCGACCGGCGTTGCTGTGGAACGACACTCGTTCCGCGCAGGCTGCGAGCGAACTTGTCGACGAGCTGGGCGGTCCACAGGCGTGGGCCGACGCCGTGGGCGTTGTGCCGGTAGCCGCAATCACCGCGAGCAAGCTGCGCTGGCTGGCGGATCACGAACCCGGCAATGCGGATCGTACTGCAGCAGTGTGTCTTCCACACGATTGGCTGTCCTGGAAATTGGGCGGCGCCGTCTCGCTCGACGCGCTGGCCACCGACGCTGGTGACGCGAGTGGAACGGGGTACTTCGCGGCCGCGACGCGTGAGTACCGGATGGACCTGCTGTCGCTGGCTTTCCGAGATCGAACACCACAGGTTCCCCGGGTTGCGGCGCCGAACGAGAAGATCGGTATCACTCGATCCGGCGCGGTCATCGGACCCGGAACTGGTGACAATGCCGCAGCCGCACTGGGTTTGGGGGCGATTCCCGGTGACGTTGTCATCTCGATCGGAACGTCCGGTGTCGTGTCTGCTGTTTCGGCCGCGCCGACGCACGATTCGAGTGGCAATGTTGCCGGTTTTGCCGACGCCACCGGACTGCACCTGCCGCTTGTGTGCACACTCAACGGCGCCCGGATTCTCGACGCGACCGCGTCCATTCTCGGCGTCGATCACGACGAACTGTCTCGTTTGGCATTGTCCGCCCCGCTCGGGAGTGACGGCCTGGTGATGATTCCGTACTTCGAGGGTGAACGAACCCCCAACCGTCCCGACGCAACCGGGGCTGTGCACGGGTTTCGGCTCCAGAATTCGACGCCGGCGCATTTCGCGCGTGCCGCAGTCGAAGGGCTCCTGTGCGGCTTGGCCGACGGCGTCGACGATTTGGTTCGTCAAGGCGTCGAGGTGAAGCGCGTTCTCCTCGTAGGAGGCGGAGCGAAGTCTCGCGCTCTCTGTGAGATTGCGCCGGCAATTCTCGGAGTCCCGGTTGTGATACCCGATCCTGGTGAATATGTTGCGGAAGGCGCATGCAGGCAAGCTGCCTGGACGCTGCTCGGCGGCGAGCGTCCACCGGTATGGACAAAACCGGAGGAGAGGCGCTTCGAGGCTGCACCGGCGCCGCAGGTTCGGGAACGTTACGCATCGCTGCGCGAGCTCACCGAGGGTGTGTAGAGGCCAACTCAGCTAGGGTTCTTTCGTGGACTTGTTGGTAGGCATGGACATGGGAACGGCCAGCAGCAAAGGGGTTTTGGTCACCCCGGACGGCGTGGTCCTGGCAACCGAGCAGATCGACCATCAGATCTCGATGCCCAGGCCCGGGTGGGCCGAGGTGGACGCCGAGAAGATGTGGTGGTCCGAGGTGTGTTCGATCTCCAAACGTCTTGTGGCACAAGTTCCCAGATCTGCCAACGTTGCAGGTGTCTGTGTCAGCGGTGTCGGCCCGGCACTTGTGTTGTGCGACAGTGAACTTCGACCCCTTCGTCCGGCCATTCTGTACGGAATCGACAGTCGAGCATCCGCAGAAGTGGCCTCGCTGACCGAATTATTCGGCGAAAAGGCAATACTCGATTGTGGTGGCAAACTTCTCTCGAGTCAGGCCGTCGGGCCGAAGATCGAGTGGGTGCGCATCCATGAACCGGAGATTTTTGCCGCGGCGACTCGGTGGTACGGGTCGAATTCGTACATCGCCGCAAAGCTGACCGGTGAGTATATCCAGGATCATCACACGGCCAGTCAGTGTGATCCGCTCTATTCGGTTCGGGACTTTACCTGGAACTCCGATTGGCTGGATCGTGTTCTCGGCCATCTCGAATGCCCTCGATTGGTATGGCCGAGCGATGTTGTCGGATTGGTACATGCTGACGCGTCCGAGCAGACCGGACTGCCCGTCGGGACGCCCGTTGTCGCGGGAACGGTCGACGCATTCTCCGAGGGATTCAGTGTGGGCGCCCGTCATCCCGGTGATCTCATGTTGATGTACGGATCAACGATGTTCCTGGTTCAGATACTCGAGAAGTTTCAGAGCAATCCGGCACTGTGGACAACCGCGGGCGTTCAGAAGGACACCTTGGCACTTGCTGCCGGAACATCCACTGCCGGAAGTCTGATCGAGTGGCTTCACAAGCTCACCGGCGATGCACCATTCGAGCAGTTGCTCGCCGAGGCCGCGGCCGTGCCCGCCGGCGCCGAAGGGCTGTTGATCCTGCCGTACTTCGCCGGCGAACGTACTCCCGTGTTCGACCCCAAAGCCAGAGGCGTCGTTGCCGGACTGTCATTGCGACACGGCCGGGGGCATCTGTTTCGGGCCACCTATGAAGGTATTGCCTTCGGAATCCGCCAGATACTCGAAATGTTCGGTGACACAGATGAACCCGTCCGGCGCACGATCGCGGTGGGAGGTGGCGTCAAGAGTCGCGTCTGGACACAGGCGATCAGCGACATCACCGGACACACGCAGTTGGTTCCGACTCAGACCATCGGCGCCAGCTACGGCGACGCTCTGTTGGCTGCGATCGGGACCGGACTTGTTGCGCCGGATACCGATTGGACGACTCTGTCGCACGAAGTAGTGCCGAACGCAGCCAACCGGGCGATGTACGAGGATTTGTATCAAACGTGGTTGACGCTGTATCCGTCGACGCGGGAACAGATCCACGCTCTCGCCCAGTTCGACTGCTGATCGCTCAGATCAGCCCGAACTTCCGCACCGCGTCGAGTAGCGCATGCGGACGTTCGGACGTCGGCAGTGGATCGACGAGAGCGAACTGGCACCCGATATCGCGTGCGGCACCGTCGGCGACATCACTGTCTCCGATCATCAAGGTCTGGGCTGCGTCCACGTCGAGTTGCGCAAGTGCGTGCTCGAATATGGCAGGTTCGGGCTTGACCGCACCCACCTCGAAGGACAACACGAACTCGTCGACCCACACGTCCCAGCCACGGTCGACAAACGCCGGGCGGATGTCGAAGGCGATGTTGCTCAAGACTGCGGTGCGAATGCCCTTCTCCGACAGTGACTTCAGTACCTCGCCGGTATCCGGGTACGGAGTCCATCGATCCGGGTCCACGAGCAACCCGTACAGCGCTTCGGCGCGACCGAGATCTGGCATACCGGACTTGCTCAACACGTCGAGGTAAGCCTGACGGTGCAGCTTCGGATCCCGGTCACGGTTCTCCCACGCGTACAGTCCCGCTTCGTCCATCTCGACGGTTCGCCCGACCGGAGCGGTCATCCGGCGCATCAGCTCGGTTTGAGCGTGCACGTCCATCGGCTCGCCGGCGTGATCGACAAAATGTTCGGCCCAGTCGGAATCTTCCTCGAGCCGGAAGAGCGTCCCCGAGAAGTCGAACAATGTTGCGGCGATATGCCCGTTTCGGGAGTCGGTGCTGTCAGTGTTCACCGACCAAGGTTATCGGCGCAGGGTTTCCGATGCGCATTATGCGGCGGGGCGCGCGTACTTTGGGAGGGCACATTTTCCGAAGTTCGTGTCGAAGGGCAGTGTTCGTCGCTCTCGGCCCGCGCCGAATGACCAGGGGGATTCTCCGTGTCCGACCACGTGAACCACGTTGACCGAAGCAAATCGGCGGGTGACGACCCCCACTTGTCGCGTCAGCTGTCCAATCGTCACATCCAGCTGATCGCGATCGGCGGCGCCATCGGCACCGGCCTGTTCATGGGTTCGGGCAAGACGATCTCGCTGGCCGGGCCGTCGGTGATCTTCGTGTACATGATCATCGGCTTCATGCTCTTCTTCGTCATGCGGGCGATGGGGGAGTTGCTGCTCTCCAATATGTCGTACAAGTCGTTCTCCGACTTCGCTGCTGATCTCCTGGGGCCGTGGGCGGGATTCTTCACCGGCTGGACGTATTGGTTCTGCTGGATCGTCACTGGCATCGCGGACGTGATCGCGATCTCGGGCTACTTCAAGTACTGGTGGCCTGGGTTGGCCGCGTGGATTCCGGCGCTGCTGACCATCGCTGCACTGCTCCTTCTCAATCTGCCGACGGTGAAGGCGTTCGGTGAAACCGAGTTCTGGTTCGCGCTGATCAAGATCATCGCCATCGTCAGCTTGATCATCGTCGGCATCGTGATGGTCGTCTCCGGGTTCACCGCGCCCAACGGCGCCACCTCCGGCGTCGACAATCTCTGGAACGACGGCGGCATGTTCCCGACCGGCTTCATGGGGTTTGTCGCGGGCTTCCAGATCGCAGTGTTTGCGTTTGTGGGTATCGAACTGGTGGGTACGACGGCGGCCGAGGCCAAGGATCCGGAGAAGAACCTCCCGAAGGCCATCAACTCCATCCCGATTCGTGTGCTGCTGTTCTACGTGGTCGCACTGACCGTCATCATCTGTGTGACGCCGTGGCGTGAGATCCAAGCGGACAAGAGTCCATTCGTCGCGATGTTCACGCTCGCCGGCTTGGGTATCGCCGCGTCGGTCATCAACTTCGTGGTGCTGACGTCGGCGGCATCGTCGGCGAACTCGGGCATCTACTCGACCTCACGCATGGTGTTCGGCCTGGCTCAGGAGGGCGACGCACCGAAGGCCCTCGGCAAGCTGAACTCGCGCAAGGTCCCCGCGAATGCCCTGATGTTCTCGTGCATCTTCCTGCTCGCGTCGTTGATCCTGCTGTTCTCCGGTGACTCGGTGATCGAGGCATTCACCGTTGTGACCACAATCTCCGCGCTGCTCTTCATGTTCGTGTGGACGATCATCCTGGCGAGCTACTTGGTGTACCGGAAGCGTCGCCCGCACCTGCACGAGGCGTCGAAGTTCAAGATGCCAGGCGGCATCGTGATGTGCTGGGTTGTGCTGGCTTTCTTCGTGTTCATCTTGTGGGCGCTGACCACCAAGGACGACACGCTGCAGGCGCTGCTCGTCACCCCGATCTGGTTTGTCGCACTCGGAATCGCGTGGGCGATTATTCGTCGCCGGCCCGCGCACCGCGCGCGGTACGAGGCATTCCGGGCAGAACTGGATGCGAGTCGACAGACGGACGAAAAATAGTTTGGTCAAGAACGTGTAACGGTGGCGGTTTCCTTGATCAAACTGTTACATTCGTCGGCAAGACAGAGGAGCGGGCTTCGTTCGAGGACTGCTGCAAGCCGACGACTGACAGGGTAAAAACTGTGGGAGACCACCACCGCACGGACAATTCCATTGCTGCATTCGAGATCGATCCAGACGCAGCGAGTGGACGTCACCGCGTTCCGTCGGCTGGCCCGGGCGCAGGCGTCAAGGCTGGTGTTGTAGCTGCAGCCACGGGCGCACTGCTCGTTGGCGCAGGTCAGATGGGTGCAGGCACCGCAGCGGCAGCCCCGGCCACCCAGAACATCGCCGGATTCGAGATTCCGCAGGGATTGCTTCCCGAGGGCATCGAGATCCCAGCCGAGCTGTCGAATCTTGGGCTCCCGCCGGCGGCGGGCATCGAGGTTCCCGAACTTCCCGACCTCGTGGCACAGGTGAACGCACAGGTGCAGCAGTTCACCGGCTCGTTCAACCCGGTTTCGTCGAACAGCGGCACCGTTCAGCCTGTTTCCGGAACGCTCACCTCCACGTTCGGTAACCGTTGGGGCGCACACCACGGCGGTCTGGACATCGCCGCCCCGATCGGAACTCCGGTTCTCGCGGCAGCATCCGGTCAGGTCATCGACGCCGGTCCGGCCTCGGGCTTCGGTCTCTGGGTGCGCATCCAGCACGACGACGGCGCAGTCACCACATACGGACACGTCAACGACTACCAGGTTGCAGTGGGCCAGCGCGTAGCCGCCGGCCAGCAGATCGCTACCGTCGGTAACCGCGGCCAGTCCACCGGCCCGCACCTGCACTTCGAGGTTGCGGAAAACGGCGCCAAGGTTGATCCGGCCATCTGGCTGAAGGCGCGCGGCGTGGCAGTGACCTGGGTGGACAACTCGTAGGAAGATCTTTTGCGGACCGGCAGGGCATCGGAGTTAATTCCGGTGCCCTGCAGTCTTTTCATGCTCGGTTCGGGTTGTGGTCGGGAGTCGGCCGGTTAGCCTTGCGGAAGACGACCTTCGGTGGTTGATCGCGAAGGAGGGGGATCGGATATGGGCGCAGAAGTTCAAGCACGAATGTTCACGAGGGCCGACCGGCGGGTGTTCCGCAAGAAGGTGCGATTGTGCGTCGACGCCATGAAGCAGATGCTCGATCGCGGCGACTTCCGGGACGCAGTCGAGAAACCCGACCCGTTGCTGGGAATGGAGATCGAGTTCAACCTCGTAGCCGGCGACATGCTGCCGGCGATGTCCAACCTTGCAGTGCTCGACGCCATCGACGACGATGCGGTGTTTCAAACGGAGCTCGGGCAGTTCAACGTCGAGATGAATGTCGAACCTGGCCCACTGACCGGCGACAACACATTCGAGCTCGAAGAAAAACTGCGCAGTTCACTCGCGATCGCGGACGCTCGCATCCATGAGCACGACGCCGAGATGGTGATGATCGGGATGCTGCCGACGCTCCAGCTCGAGCACCTCGACCGCGAGTGGATTACCGCGAATCCGCGCTACGAATTACTCAACGAGCAGATCTTCGCAGCGCGTGGTGAAGACATCGAACTCGACGTAGAGGGTGTCGCACTTTCCGGTGGGCCAGTGGAAGTGCTACGCGCCGATACCAATTCGGTGGTTCCCGAGGCGGCCTGCACGTCGATGCAGTTGCACCTTCGGGTTTCTCCCGAAGAGTTTGCGCCGCACTGGAACGCGGCGCAGTGCCTGGCCGGGCCGCAGGTGGCGCTGGCCGCCAACTCGCCATTCCTGGCAGGCAAGGCGCTGTGGCATGAATCTCGGATACCGATCTTCGAACAGGCCACGGACACCAGAACACTCGAACTCAAGAATCAGGGAGTGCGACCACGCGTCTGGTTCGGGGAACGCTGGATACATTCGGTTCTCGATCTCTTCGAGGAGAATTCGCGATACTTCCCGGCGCTGCTACCAGACGTCTCCGATGCGGATCCCCTGGAGGTTCTTGCGGCAGGCGGAATTCCGGAGTTGAAAGAACTCCAGATGCACAACGGAACCGTCTACCGCTGGAATCGTCCGGTGTACGACTGCTCGGATGGCAAGCCGCACTTGCGGATCGAGAATCGAGTGCTGCCGGCCGGGCCCACCGTACTCGACATCATGGCAAACGCCGCGTTCTACTACGGAACAGTGCGGGCGCTCGTCAACGCGGATCGCCCACTGTGGTCGCAGATGTCTTTCCATGCCGCAGAAGAGAACCTGCACATCGGCGCCAAGCACGGGCTGGACGCAATGCTGTACTGGCCGGGCATGGGCTGGGTCGGTGCGGACGAATTGATCCTGCGACGGCTACTTCCCCTCGCGGACGAAGGCTTGGCCGACTTCGGGTTGTCGAGTGCAGCGCGTGAGAAGTACCTCGGCGTCATCGAAGGCCGGTGTCTCAACCGGCAAACCGGTGCGGCGTGGCAGCGGGGACGCGTCGTCGCCGGTGAGGCCGCAGGACTCGATCGAACTGCCGCTCTTGCCGAGATGATGCGGGCATATATCGAAAACATGCGCAGCGGTAATCCAGTTCACTTGTGGGACTGATTCGGGCTCGCTAATTCAACTCCCCATCAACAGTTTCGGGGACCTTGGTCATCGAAACAGGGATGGATTCGACCCGGAAACCATGTCGTAATTGCGATGGTTAGAGTGGAAGTGGCTCGATTACTTCTTACGGAAGGTGGGCACATGAGTTCACGCGAACACAACAATGTCGTCGTCGGAATCGACGGATCGGACACCGCGTCGACCGCGCTCCGAGAAGCTGCGAAAATTGCCGCGCAGCGAGAATTGCGTCTCGATATCATTCACGCGCTCGACTTTGCGCCGTACGGATTCGGCGGCCCGTACATCGACGCGGGTGGCGTGTACGAGTGGGTGGAAGAGGCCGGAAAAGCCGTACTCGGCGACGCCGAGAAGTTTGCCGCCGAGGTCGCCCCGACGGTCACCGTTCACACCGAGATGGCCATCGGTAGCCCGACGCAGTGGCTTCTGGAGAGCTCCGCGAAAGCCCGTCTGGTCGTCGTGGGAGCATCGTCGTCCGGAAAGGCTGCCACCGCGGTACTCGGCAACACCGCAGTCGGTGTCGCGAGCCACGGTAAGTGCCCCGTCATCGTTGTGCGCGAACGTGACGGCGTCGTACCGTCCGATGGTCCCGTCGTCGTGGGCGTAGACGGCAGTGCGCTGAGCGCGCAGGCTGTGGGTGCGGCATTCGAGGAAGCGGCGTTCCGCGGCGCAGAACTGGTAGCCGTCCACGTCTGGAGTGACCTCGGAACAGCAGCGTTCGAAGATCCCCGCGCTGCCGCGCTGGCACCGGCATCGCTCGAGGAAGAAGAGCATGCGGTATTGAGCGAGAATCTTGCCGGATGGTCCGAGAAGTACCCTGACGTCGTGGTTCGCCGTGAGATCTACCTCGACAACCCGCGTGGCCGCCTGCTCGAGTGGTCGGCTCGGGCGCAGCTTGTCGTCGTCGGTAGCCGAGGCCGCGGCGGATTCCGCGGAATGCTCCTTGGATCCACAAGCAACACACTGATCGCTTCCGCGCAGTGCCCGGTGATGGTGGTTCGTCCCGAAGATTCCTGATTTCTCGATGCGCCTGTGAGAACCTGCCCCGTTCATTTCGGTCACCGAAGTTCATTTCGGTCACCGAATATGACCGGGGCAGTCACATGAATACGGCCTCATGTTCCGTAGTGTTCAAGGAGAGGTGTGCCTGGCGCACACATGGCAATCGTGAGGATTGGGGTTAGAACGTGCGCATCGGAATGGGTTTGAACTACAGCGGCGGATTCGCCGAGACTGTCGAAGAAGTCGGTGACCTCGAAAAGGCCGGTCTGGACATTGCGTTTGTCCCGGAGGCCTACTCGTTCGACGCGGTCAGCCAACTCGGATACCTGGCCGCGAAGACGACAACCATCGAACTTGCCTCCGGCATCTTCCAGATCTACACCCGCACGCCGTCGCTTACCGCGATGACTGCCGCCGGCCTCGACTTCGTCTCCAACGGACGATTTGTCATGGGCCTTGGCGCGTCCGGCCCACAGGTGATCGAAGGTTTCCACGGCGTCAAGTACGACGCCCCTCTCGGCCGTACTCGCGAGGTCGTCGAAATCTGCCGCCAGGTATGGCGTCGGGAAAAGGTCGAGTACCAGGGCAAGTACTACCAGGTGCCGCTACCCGCCGAGAAGGGAACCGGACTGGGCAAGCCGCTCAAGCTCATCAACCATCCCGTTCGTGAGCGCATCCCGATCCTCATCGCTTCCCTCGGCCCGAAGAACGTCGAACTCACCGCCGAGATCGCGGAAGGGTGGGAGCCGATTTTCTACCACCCCGAGAAAGCAGCAAGCGTCTGGGGAGAGCCCCTCGCCAAGGGCAAGGCGAAGCGCGACCCCAGCCTCGGCGAACTGCAGGTGTACGCGTCCCCGGCGCTGGCCATCGGTGACGACGTCGACCACATGCTGGACTGGGTCCGTCCCAGCATCGCCCTCTACATCGGCGGCATGGGAGCCAAGGGAAAGAACTTCTACAACGATCTTGCCGTCCGCTACGGCTACGCCGAAGCTGCCGAGAAGATCCAAGATCTCTACCTTGCAGGCAAGAAAGAAGAAGCCGCGGCAGCAGTGCCGGACGACCTCGTCCGTGCAGTCTCGCTCATCGGTCCCGAAAGCTACGTCCGTGAACGCGTCGCCGCATTTGCAGAATCCGGCGTCACCACCCTTAACGTCACCCCGCTGGCGGCTGATCGCGCCGGACGTGTCGGCCTGATCGAGAAGTTCCGGAACATTTGTGATTAACCGCTGTGCGCCTTTATTAACCCCCCGCGGTCAATAAAGGCGCACAGCAGATGTCCGATTCGGGACCTGCCGTAGCGGATAAAACGTATTTATCGCACTTGGGCAATAGTGTGGGAGCAATAGTGTGGAGGCAGATAGAGTTCTGTAGTCGATCCTGAAGGGACGAAAATGAGTGCAATCCAACCGGTTGTCGTAGCTGTGGACGGTTCCGAGGCGGCGTCGTCGGCCGTTGTGTGGGCCGCACGCACCGCCGCTGTGTTGGGGCGTCCGCTGCATATTGCAACGGTGGTGCACATTCCGGCCTTCTATTATTCCGAGCCGTATCTGGCCGAGAGTTTCAAGGACGAACTGCGACGCACTGCTCGTGCCAGACTCGACAGCGCCAAGATCCTGGCCCACCAGAGTGTCGACGGTGATCTCGAAGTAGTCACCGAACAACTCGACGGCAGTGTCTCCGATTCATTGATCGAATTGTCCAAACGCGCATACATGGTTGCCGTAGGTCCGCGTGGGCACGGCGAATTCACCGGACTTGTCGTCGGTTCGGTGACGGTATCGATTGTCTCGCACGGTGAATCGCCCGTGGCAGTCGTGCGCGGGCGGACACTGGACGGTCAGCCGCCCACTCAGGGACCGGTTGTTGTCGGTGTCGACGGCTCCGAAAACAGCATCGAGGCCATCGAGCACGCATTCGAGCAGGCGTCGGCGCGCGGCGCCACGCTGATCGCCGTCAACGTGTGGAGCGACGTGAGTGTGCAGCCTTCACTGGGCGCCACTCCGGACGACCCGTTGTGGAGCAGCATCCAGACCGGCGAAGAAGTAGTTCTGGCAGAGCAGTTGGCCGGATTCACCGAGCGATACCCAGACGTTGTGGTCGAGCGTGTAGTCGCGCGCGATCGCCCGGTGCGGGTTTTGAGCGAGTATGCCGAGACTGCGCAGTTGGTGGTGGTCGGTAGCCGCGGACGTGGTGGCTTCACCGGAATGCTTCTGGGCTCGACGAGTCGCGCACTTCTGCACACCGCAGATTGCCCCGTGTTGATCGTGCGCCACAGCAAGAACTGACACGGCTGGAACTGACACTCGTCAACTGACACCACAGTTGTTTCGATCGGCAATAGATTCTTGAAAGAGGCTTAGATGACTACGCGCGTGTTCCTGGTCGACGATCACGAGATCGTCCGACGCGGACTGTTCGATCTGCTCGGCGGCGTCGAGGATTTCGAGGTGGTCGGGGAAGCGTCGTCGGTAGGGGAGGCGATGGCCGTTATCCCCAAGAGCAATGTCGATGTCGCGGTTCTGGACGTGCGACTGGCCGACGGCAACGGCGTTGAATTGTGTCGCGACCTTCGCTCGATGCTGCCGAACCTGCGGTGCCTGATGTTGACCTCGTATGCGGACGACGAAGCGCTGCTCGACGCCATCATGGCGGGCGCGTCCGGCTTTGTGCTGAAGCAGATTCTGGGCACGGATCTTGTTGCGGCGGTACGCACCGTCGGCTTGGGTGGATCGCTGCTCGACAGCCGCGCCACCGAAGCGTTGATGGCGCGAATCCGCAGCGAACGCACCGCAGATCCGCTGGCGGAACTCTCCGATCAGGAACGCGCGGTATTCGACCTCATCGGTGAGGGCCTGACCAATCGAGAGATCGGCGCGAGGCTGTTCCTCGCCGAGAAGACGGTCAAGAACTACGTGACCCGTTTGCTCTCGAAGCTGGGTATGCAGCGCAGGACTCAGGCTGCCGTGCTGGCAACCGAGCTGCGCAACAAGTAGTTCAGGGCTTCCGCCGCCTCAGCGGTACCCGCCACACCAGGCGGGTGCCGTTCGGGCTGCGGTTGCCGATTGTGCATGTGCCACCACAATGTTCAGCGCGGCGCTCGAGATTGTGCAAGCCGCTCTTGTGGACGCCGACGGGGATACCTTTGCCGTCGTCGTCGATGGTGATGGCAAATTCGAGGTCGGCGGTCACGGAGATGGTGATCGTGTCTGCCTGGGCATGTCGCAGAACGTTGCTCAAACCCTCACGAAGCACGGCTTCGGCATGGGGGTGGATTCCGGCTTTCACGAGTGTGTCGATCGCTCCGGAGAACTGAACGCTCGGGGTGACTGCTGATTGTGCTGTGGCGTCACCGATTACGTCGAGGAGGCGTCGGCGCAGGCTGGTCGAGTCCGCGGTGGCGGGTGTCTGGAGATCGAAGATGGTGGTGCGGATTTCGCGGACGGTTTGGTCCAACTGCTCCAGCGACCGGGTGACGATGGCACGCGCTGAGTCGGGAAGATCGGAATCGGGCAAGGTGCTCTGCAGGCTCATGCCGCTGGCAAACAGACGCTGAATGACGTTGTCATGCAGGTCACGCGCAATGCGGTCGCGATCTGCCAGAACCGACAGGAGACGCTGTCCACGTTGTTTCTCGTCGAATTCGATAGCTACAGAGCCTAATTCGGCCATCGACTCGATCCGGGTGAGTTCGTCCGAATCCCAGTGAGTGTTGGCGGAATCCGACGTGAGCAGTAATGCGCCCACCACGCCGGATGCAACCGTCATCGGGGCCAGCACCGCGCTACCCGCTGTCGGGACCAAGTCGAGCAGCGAGCCCAATTCGGTGAATACGTGCAACCGTCGAGTCTGCCGAATGACGTCGAATGGATAGAGGCTCGCCGGGACTCGGACTCCCCGCGATGTCGGCCGGGCGCTGACCGCGGTGTGTACCTGCGCGTAGCCGTTCTCGCAGATCAGCACGATGACATCGTCGATGCCGGTCAACTCGCGCACACGGGTGGCGAGCAGTTGCAGACTGTCGTCGAGCGAATCGCCCGCCAGCAATCGTGACCGGATGGCAGACATTGCGGTGAGCCATCTTTCACGGGTCCGAGACTGCTCGAACAGCCTGACGTTCTCGGCTGCGATACCGGCGGCGATGGCAAGCGCTTCGAGGATGACCTCGTCCTCCTCGGTGAACTCTGCCGCACCACGTTTCTCGGTGAGATAGATGCTGCCGAAAACCTCACCGCGCATCATGATCGGCGCGCCCAGGAAGCTGTCCATCGGCGGATGATTGGCGGGAAATCCGACAGAGGCGGGGTGGGCGCCGAGATGCGGAACACGCAGAGTCTTGGGATCGTTCATGAGGACGCCGAGCACGCCGTGGCCTTCCGGGAAGTGTCCCATCGTCTGCCGCAGCGGTTCGTCGATGCCCTCGTACACGAATTCGGCCAGCCCACCGCCCGGTGCCCGCACGCCCAATGCCCCGTAGTTGCAATCCAATACAGTGGTTGCCGCAATAATGATGCGCTGCAGCGTGAGATCGAGATCAAGCCCGGAACCGACAACAAGCACTGCTTCGAGAAGTCGGTGGAGCGTCGGGATGTCAGCCTTGGAGTCGGCCAGACGCTCGAGTACTTCGGCGAAATTGCGTGTCGGGTTGCCCGAAGAGTCGATCATGCTCGAAGCATATCGCTCCCAGTGTGGTCACTCTTGGCGAGATCGGCCGTCCCACCACTGCTTCCAGTGATGTTCGATCTCGTCGAACTCGTCCGCGCTGAGATCGTAAGTGGCCAGAATGATCTGGAGTTCCTGCTGGGCGCGGTACGGAACCGTCGGCTTTGCCGCGACCACCAACAGTCCGGGACCAAGGTCTTCGATTGTCACTCCTGTTTGCAGCGCGCTGACGAAGTCGACAATGCCGTCGGCGTAATCGCCGGGAGCAAGCGTGGCGGTGTAACGCCCGCCGGCTTCCACAGGAAGGTGCCCGAGTCCGAGGATCGAGGCTGCGGATTCACCCGGAATCAGTGGGCCGTCGAGGTAAATTGTTCTGCGCTCGGCCAATCCGTGATGTTCGACGCCGAACTTCAAGAAGTGCAGAAATGTGGTCCAGCCCTCCGTGATGTCCTCGTACCATTCGTCGTCGGGTACCTGCGGCGGACGCGTCATCCGGACAATGGTTCTGCCGCCCTGGTCGATCAAGGCGAAGCGATCACCGTTACCCAGTTCGAGGGTGTGTGCGTCAGGGTCTGCGACCGCGGTGCCGTAGATCTGAGTGATTTCGTCGTCGAGTCCGTCGTAGTCCCACCCGAACCAGCGCCGAATCAGCGAAGGATCGCGCAGCGCCGGCCACAGCACGGACGGCGCTGCTGCGATGGACACCTCGATCACCGTTTCGTTCACGGGGAACACGCTACCGGGATCAACCGTCCGTCAGCCCTTCATAGCGACTGTCAGCAGAAAAGCAACGTCCTCGAGCGCTTCGACACTGTGCCGGTGGGCCGGAATGGTGAGGAAATCGCCAGTCGACCCTTTCCATTCGTCGCTACCGCACACGAGATTGAGTTTCCCGCTCAGGACCAACAGCGTTGCTTCGCCGGGACTGTCGTGTTCAGCGAGGCTCTTGCCGGCGCTCAGCGCGATCACGGTCTGTCGCAGGCTGCGTTGGTGGCCACCATAGACGGTTTGTGAACTACGACCGCTGGTTGCCGACGCAGCCAGTTTCAATTGTTGACGGGCGAGGGCTGTCAGTGACTTCTTGTCCATCGAAGACCTCTCGGGTAGCGCGATCATCTCGGTTTCTCGAGTATGACCGACAGGCTGGTGAGGTGCCTCGTTATTGGCGGAAGTGGTCAGCGAGTGTATTCGAGCCAGCGGAAGCGCAACCCGGTCTTCTCCGACGTGTGCCAGGGCTCGTCGGACGTGAGGTTCCAATCGGGGCCGATCTCGGGAGCAAAGGCTTCGCCGGTGATATCGAGATCGATCTCGGTCACCAAGAGACGCGTCGCGAATGGCAGTGCAGCCGAATATATTTGCCCTCCGCCGACAACAAAGAGGTCACGGTCAGGCAAGGCCAGCGCGTCGTCGAGGCTGGGTGCGGCTTCGGCTCCGTCCGCTGCCCACTCCGAATTGCGGGTGACAACGATATTGCGGCGACCACTGAACGGCCGGAACTTGGGTGGAATGGAATCCCAGGTCAACCGGCCCATGATCACCGGATGCCCCATGGTGACTCGCTTGAAGTAGGCCATGTCCTCCGGCAGTCGCCACGGAATCGTGTTGCCTGCACCGATGACACCATTGTTCGCCTGAGCCCAGATGAGGGTGACTGCGCGATCATTCATGATCAGACCGCGACCGGAGCCTTGATAGCAGGATGGTGCTGGTAACCGACTATTTCGACATCCTCGAAGGTGTAATCGAAGATGGAATCGCGCTTGTTCAGTTTCAGAACCGGAAGGTCGAGCGGGGTCCGGCTTAGTTGTTCGGTGACCTGATCGACGTGGTTGTCGTAGATATGGCAGTCGCCGCCGGTCCAGATGAATTCGCCGACGTCGAGACCGGCCTGCTGCGCCATCATGTGTGTGAGCAGGGCGTAGCTGGCGATGTTGAAGGGAACACCCAGGAACATGTCGGCACTACGCTGATACAACTGGCACGAGAGCTTGCCGTCGGCGACGTAGAACTGGAAAAACGCGTGGCACGGTGCGAGCGCCATCTGCGGAATGTCGGCGACGTTCCACGCGGAGACGATGATCCGACGCGAATCGGGGTTGGATCGCAAGGTTTCGAGAGTTTGCGTGATCTGGTCGATGTGCTCACCCGACGGGGTGGGCCAACTGCGCCACTGGACGCCGTAGACCGGGCCCAGTTCACCGTTCTCGTCGGCCCACTCGTCCCAGATGGAGACGCCGTGTTCATGTAGCCACGCCACGTTGGAGTCGCCGCGCAAGAACCACAACAGTTCGTTGACAATCGACTTGAGGTGCACCTTCTTGGTGGTGACCAGGGGGAAACCGTCGGCAAGATCGAATCGCATCTGGTGACCGAAGATGCTGCGAGTGCCGGTGCCGGTGCGATCGGCTTTGGGGGTGCCGGTCTCCATCACGAGTTTCAACAGGTCTTCATATGCGGTGGAGACAGTCACGGGACACAGTCTAGGGCACGCACGATAGCCTCGTTCAATGCGTGAACTCCTCGTGATCGGCGTCGGCGCCGGTGACCCCGACCAAGTGACGATCCAAGCTGTCAAGGCCATGAACAGGGCCGATACATTCTTTGTGATCGGTAAGGGGAGTGAGAAGCAGGATCTCGTCGACTTGAGAACCGGGATTCTCGAAGAACATGTGACCGGTGAATACCGCGTCGTCGAGATAACCGATCCCCCGAGAGATCGGACACCTTCGGACTACGAAGGTGTTGTCGACGACTGGCATGACCGTCGAGCGTCGATCTTCGAGGAAGAGTTTTCGGCCGAAGCCGGAGTCGGCGCGATATTGGTATGGGGTGACCCGTCGCTCTACGACAGCACCTTGCGCATCGTCGAACGAGTGCTTGCGCGCGGCAACGTCACATTCGACTACACGGTAATTCCCGGTGTCACGAGTGTGCAGTCTTTGGCGGCGCAGCACCGCATCGTGCTCAACCGCATCGGCGAATCGATACACATCACCACTGGGCGCAAGCTCGCCGAAGGATTGCCGGACGGCATCGACAACGCCGTCGTGATGCTTGACGCGCACTGCACGTTTACCGAGGTTGCCGGGGATGACGTGGAAATCTGGTGGGGCGCGTACCTGGGCACACCGGACGAAGTGTTGATTGCCGGGAACCTGCGTGAGGTAGAAGACGACATCGTGCGTGTGCGGGCGGAATTGCGTGAGAAGCACGGCTGGATCATGGATACGTATCTCGTTCGTCGCTAGACCGCCGCGCTGCAGGCGGTAAGTATTTACCCAGGTGAAGTGCAACTGTCGGCGGACCGGCACCCTATGATTTGCCCATGACATCGTTCGGGGCGGATCGGTCGCATGAGATCCTGCCTGCCCCGCGCGAACGCGATCAGTCAGCACTGCGGTCGGCAATCGCTCTTCTGGTGCAGTGGTTTCGACGGCCGGATCAGTTCGACAGTTTCACCCGATACCTCGCGTCCAAGGGGCTGGAGGTGGCGGTGCGCCTGATCGTGATCGCGTCGTGTGTGTCGGTGGCGGTTGCCATGTTGTTGCTGCGTTTCAGCGAAGCGGGCGTCCACAACCAAGTCACGAGTGTCATCAACGCGGCGATCATCGCCGGGACCGTCGCGATGATTGTGCTGTTCAGTCTTCTGCCGGCACTGACCCGAAAATGGTCGTACCTGTTTGTCGCGTACGCGGAGCTCGGCGTAGTGATCGGTGTATTTCTGAACCGCGATCCGTTTATCGGTTTGATCCAATGCATCGTCTTCGTTTTGGTGGGCGGCTATATCGCGTATTTTCACAATGCGCGACTACAGGCCGCGCACATGGTTCTGTCCGGCGTGGTTCTGGTGCTTGTCGCTCGTCAGGTGGCCGTTTACGAGGATCCGGCGTTGGCGATCGCGTTGTCGTTGGTTGTCGCCACGAGCATCGTGGTCATTCCATTTGCCTGCCAGTTCGTGCTGTCGATCCTGGGTTCGGACGCCGAGAGTTCGGATGTGGATCCGCTGACCGGCCTGCTGAACCGGCGCGGACTGCAGCGGTCGGTCGAAGAATGGGGGGTCACCGAAGCGAACTCCCGCGGATTGTCTTGTGTCGTGGTGATCGTCGATGTCGACAATTTCAAGACTGTCAACGATTCGTACGGACACGAACAGGGCGATATTGTCCTTCGCGAGTTCGCGGTGAGGCTACGTCGATGTGGAAGTAATCACGCTCTGTTCTCGAGATTCGGCGGTGACGAGTTCGTGTTGGTCGACATGATCGGCAAGCGCGCTGAACTCGAACTCGAGGAGAATCTGCGTCGGCACATGCGGTTGCCCGACAACGTTCCGGTGGTCACGACCAGCATCGGAATCGCAATTCCGTCGACTTCGACGTCCAGTTATGTCTCGGAAGTGGAACTCGCGGGATTGTTCCGACTCGCTGACGCTGCGATGTATCAGGCAAAGGCGTCCGGGGGTGACCGGGTCATCGTCACCCACACGCAATTGTGATGATTGTCGGATAGCGGAAGGTCGTGCAGGCTTATCCTGTTCGGGTGGGTGCAGCGGTCGATGACGGACATTCGGGTAGCAAAGCTACCGAACGGCCGTTTTCGTCTGCCGCGTTGCACCGAGTCGCGCCGCTGCTCGTCGACTGGTATCGACGCCCTGACCAATTCGAGTCCTTCACACGTTATCTCGCAGACAAAGGGCTGACCGGCGCATCGAGAACATTGGTTGTCAGCTCGTTGCTTCTGGTAATCGTCGTGATGTTCTTGACCAGATTCAGTCCTGCGGGTCCCACTACTCACGGGGAGCGCACCGCCAACCTCGTGATCATCGTCCTGACGGCGCTGATGGCCGCGATTCTCGCGACCAGAGGCAGGTTGGAGCGATCCTGGTCCTACGTGTTCGTGATTTATTCGGAAATTGGGATTGCCGCAGCGCTGGTGCTGTACTCGAATCCGCTAGCAGCATTGGCGCACAGTGTGATGTTCTCCGTGATCGGCGGATACATCGCCTTCTTCCACAACGCGCGCATGCAGACTCTGCATCTGTTGTGGGCGTCCGTCGTGGTTATCGGAGTTGTCGCGCGCATCGCCTATATCGAAAAGTACACCGATGTTCCGTCGTTGATCGCCATGGTCCTGTTGGTCGGCGCGGCCATCTACGCGATCCCGTTTGCGTGTCAGTTCGTGTTCTCGATTCTCGGAACCGATGCCTTGAAAGCGCAACATGACCCGCTGAGCGGACTCTTGAACAGACGAGGGTTGGCCGACGAGGTCGGATTGATGTTGCATCGGCCATTCGAGAGTTCCACCAATTTGGTTGTCGCAGCGGTGGATATCAATCGATTCAAGACGATCAACGACGAGTACGGGCACGACGTCGGTGATGTTGTGATCGAGAAGGTTGCCGCGAGACTGACACAGTCCGCCGGTCCGTCTGCGTTGATCGCGCGCATTGGCGGTGACGAGTTCGTCCTCGTGGATCGGTGCGACGATCAGGAAATCGACAGTCTCGCAGAGTCCCTGCGAAACATAACCGTCACCGGTCCCGAGCATCCTGTTGTCGAGTTGAGCGTCGGAATTGTCGCAGCGGCCGGTCCGTTCGGATCCCCGGATCGTGCGATTGCCGTCTACGGAACACTCCTCCGAAGCGCGGATCAAGCCATGTACACAGCAAAAGCACGACAGGAACACGCCGTCGTCGTACTGCGAAATCTGCAGTGAGTTTGTCGGTGTTCGGCGCTAGGGTGATGCCATGCCTGAACTGCCCGAGGTAGAAGCGCTGGCGGGATTTCTCCGCGAACACGCAGTGGGCGCTGTAGTCGGCCGCATCGACATTGCCGCATTGAGCGTGCTCAAGACCTTCGATCCGCCGATTGCTGCATTGCAGGGCCGAGACGTGACGGGCGCAGCCAGATTCGGTAAACATCTTGGGCTGGACTGCGATGGGCTCTGGCTCATCACTCATCTGTCGCGTGCGGGATGGATGCGGTGGCAGGACAATCCGTCGTCGACGCCACCAAAACCAGGCAAAGGTCCGTTGGCGCTTCGAGTTCATTTCTTCACGCCGGAGGGGCTCACTCCTGCTTGCGATCTCACCGAAGCCGGCACGAAAAAACGCCTGGCAGTGTGGATAGTGGCGGACCCGCTGGAGGTGCCGGGGATCGCTCGTCTGGGACCCGACGCCATGGCCGTCACCGAAGCGGAATTTGCCGAGATACTTGGTGGTACCTCCGCCCGGATCAAGAATGCGATAGTCGACCAGTCACTCCTCGCCGGCGTCGGGAATGCCTACTCCGACGAAATCCTGCACACGGCACGGCTTTCCCCGTTCGCGACGTCGTCTCGTCTTACCGAAGAACAGATAACAACGCTGTACGATGCCATGCGAACCGTGCTGGCCGATGCCGTCGAGCGATCGGTTGGACAGGACGCGGCACGGCTGAAGGGTGAGAAGCGATCGGGAATGCGGGTACACGCCCGCACCGGTTTGCCCTGCACCGTGTGTGGTGATGTGGTGCGCGAAGTGTCTTTTGCCGAGCGATCCTTCCAGTACTGCGCAACCTGCCAGACCGGCGGAAAACCATTGGCAGACAGGCGAATGTCGCGGCTGCTCAAGTAGTGAACTGATCGGAGAGGAGTGTGACGAACTCCCGGGCCAGTGACGATGAGTGGGCCGGGTCGGTAATGGCATGGACCACCCGGTGCGGCGCATCGGCGATCGGCACACAGACCAATTCGGGATGCTCGGCGCTCATCGACTCCGGCAGCAAGCCGACGCCCAGGCCGTTGACTGTCAGGGAACAGATGAGGTCGACGGAATTCGCTTCGTACGTGCGTCCCCGCGGAACCCGCGATTCCGCAAATGCCTGATCGGTTTGGACCCGGGCCTCGCTGCCCGACGCGAAGTCCACGAGCGGGACGTCTCGCAGATCGTCGAGTCGGATGGACGGCAGTGTGCTGAAAGGGTGACCGTCCGGAACAAACGCGGCAGTCGACTCGCTCCACAACGGGGTTGCCGAGAACGTCTTGGGTAGTCGCCCAGGCGCCAAGCCGACAATTCCTACGTCGATAGCCCCCGATCGAACGCCGTCGATCACTACCTCGCTGCCGTAGGGGCGCACCGTCACATCGATGCCGGGGTGGCGCTGCGTCAGAGCTGCCAGTGCCTGTCCGACATCGACGCGGCCCGCTGAGGAAATGACGCCGACAGTGAGTCGAACCTGCTCGACGTTGCTTCCCGAAACGTCGCTGACCAGTCGCGACACGGCACCGAGTACGTCTCGGGCTCGGGAGACGAACACTTCGCCCGACTCGGTCAGCCCGACATTGCGGCTGTTTCTTTGGAAGAGTTCGACACCGAGCTCGCGTTCGAGATCCCGTATCTGAGTGCTCAACGCCGACTGTGACACGTGGAGTCGAAGTGCCGCTCGACTGAAGTGCCTGTCCTCCGCAACAGCGAGTGCGTAGCGGATGTGCCGAAGTTCCATGACACCAATCTATCTGTTTTGAGGATTGATTCTGCAGATCTATCTATTGGACTGCAATCGGATGGCGGTTCATGCTTGAGCAATGATTTCTCACGACACGCGTCCACGGCTTGGACTACCGATAGTGCTGCTCATGGCGGCAGCAACGGGTCTGTGCGCGGGTGGCAACTACTTCAACCAGCCGCTTCTCGATTCCATCGCGGAACATTTGAATGTGTCGCCGTCAACGGCGGCTGCCACGGTGACTATCGCCCAGGTGTCGTACGCGCTCGGTTTGGTGCTTCTGGTGCCGGTAGGTGACATGGTCGACCGACGCAAGCTGACGGTTGGTCTGATGCTTCTGGCAGCACTCGGTCAAGCGGTCAGTGGATTTGCTCCGAACTTCGCCACCCTGGCCGTGGGAATCGCTGTTGCCGGTGTCTTTTCGGTTGCCGCGCAGGTTCTCATTCCGTTTGCCGCATCGCTCGCCGAACCGCAGCGGTCCGGCCAGGTGGTCGGCACGATCATGAGTGGCCTGCTGATCGGAATTCTGTTGGCACGCAGCGTTGCCGGACTGCTCTCCGGGCTGGGCGGATGGTCGACGGTGTACAAGGTGGCAGCGGTGTTGATGGTGATCATGGCTGTTGCGCTGTGGCGATCCCTGCCCACGGACGCCGGCCCACGGCCGAAGGTGAGCTACCTCGCGACCCTGCGTTCGCTCGGGAGCCTGGCAAAAACCCTGCCGCGGTTGCGTACTCGCGCCGCCATGGGCGGGCTCGCCTTTGCTGCGGTCAGCACGGTCTTCACCACCATGGCATTTCTCCTGGCCGGCGAATTCGGGTACAACGACACGCAGATCGGCCTGGTGGGATTACTCGGCGTGGCGGGAGCGTCGATGGCCACTGTCGCTGGGCGGTTGGCTGATCGTGGCAAGGCCCAACTTGCCACCGGTGGCGCCCTGGCCGTCCTTCTGTTGTGCTGGTTGCCTTTTGCCGTGGGTGGCACCCACCTCGTGTGGTTCCTGATCGCCTTCCTGCTCGCCGATCTTGCGCTGCAAGGAGTGCATGTCAGCAACCAGAACATCATCTACGCACTCGTCCCGGAGGCGCGGTCGCGTGTCAATTCCGTCTACATGACGACTTACTTCGTCGGCGCTGCCGTCGGGTCGGCCGTGGGATCTGTTGTCTGGAAGGGGTATGGATGGTCCGGCGTGTGCATCGCCGGCCTGGCATTCTCCGTCGCCACGGTAGCGGTGTGGATGGTCGACCGGCGGTTGGATGACCCTGTGCGCCTTTCCGGTAGCGCTCACTACCAGAAAGGCGCACAGGGCCGGAGGCTCTAGCTGGCCGGGTCGTACCCGAACTCGCGGAGCTCCTGCGAGCAACGGCAGGCCACTGCGATTTTCCTCGCCCACTCGACCGCGTCCTCGCGCGTCGGCAGCTCCAGCACGGTGAACCCGCCCGTGAGTTCGCTGCCCGGATAGATCTCGGTGCTCACCGACCCGTCGGCGGATACCAGCACGGGATCGACTTCCCCGTCGATTCCGCCGCCGAATACGTAGACGCCGGCAGCCTTCGCCTCCTCGATCACAGCGTGGGATTCGGCGGAGACGATCGGGAACTCCTCGTCGGTGAGCACCAGCGCTTCGCTCGGGAAGGAGATGAGGTATTTGGTCATGTCTCGATGGTGCCCCGCGGACGGGGCGGACATCAAGGGTTGCATCAACGGCACCGAGTGCGTCTAGCGCTCGGCAGTAAGGACATCAGGCTCGAGCCATTCAACGCCGAGGAGTTCGGCGAGACTGCGAAGGCCCGACTGGTCTCCACCCTTCAAACCGGTTACCGACTGAAGATTACGCAACATCGTTGTTGCAACATCCTCTTCCTTGGTGCCGACGCCAAAAGGGATGAGCCACGGGCACGTTTGGTAGTCGCGGTGTGATCGACCAAAAGTCTGCTCGGCGGCAATACCGGAGTACCGGGGTTGATGGAAGATCCCGGTGCGAGGCAGCGGTGACGCGTGAGTGCCGTCCGGCAATGCCTCGTTGGCATGCAGTGAGATGGACGTCGTGACGTTGAAAACGACAACGGGCGCCTCGCCGCGTTGGAAGCGAAGGCGTTGGTGCTCCTTGTCGGTGACCGCGCCAAAAATCTTGGCAACGGAAATCCCCGAGTCTTCGATCATCTCGACCAGCGGATCGCCCGCTGTTGACACGAATTCGACGGCCACCAGCACCTGCTTTCCTGCCTTGACCTGAGCCTGCGCCCACTGAGCGGTGGATTCGGCGCGGATCATGCCGGCCTTCTGCCGGTATCGCAGAACCAGCGCGCGGCCGCGAGCAATGTTGCGGCTTTTACGTGCCAATCCCATTTCGTACGCGTACTCGGCCCACTCCGTCTCGTACTGCGCGCGTTGAGCAGGGGTGAGGTCGATAGGCATACCGTCGAGTGGGACCGGACCCCACGGAGTTCGGCGATGAATCATCAACGGCGGCTTACTGTTCGACAACCATCCTCGGACGGTTTCCAGAGCGCTCGCCTGTAGAGTCGGTGATTCCTTGGCTTCGGCGCTCCACGTCCACTTGCCGTACGACTTATCCAGTGGGAGGCCGGATTCGAGTAGCCTGGCGCCTAAGTCCGACCAGTACTCCGACGGCTCGTTGTGTAGCTGCGCGAAAAGTGGTGCGAGATAACGCTGATCGGCAGGAGTGTGACCAGGCGTTGCGGTCACCGACAGGACAAATGGCGACTGATCGTGACTGTTGGGGAAGCGGGCAACCTTCTCGAACGCCGCTGTGCGCTGAGTGTCGTTGCTGTACAGCTGGGCTTCGTCGGCAATGACAACCCCGAATGTGTACTTGGGGCGGCCGTTGCGGGCAATGAGCTTCTTCAGTTGATCGGGAGACATGATCAGCCAACGGAATCCGCCGTCGCCGACGGAAGCGATGGAGTACCGCCAATGCGGGATGGTGATCTGAGCGGGTCGGTCGACGAGGACCAGGATGCTGGACTCGCCACGTTCTTCGGCGATTGTCTTGGCCGCCATGATCGCAATGAGTGTCTTGCCCAGACCTGCGTTGTCGGCCAACAAGAAACCGCGTCGGCAGGCGCGGGCGGCGTCGACTACCGCAGCGGCCCCCGAAACCTGAACAGGTCTAGGTATTTTAGGCGCCGACGTCGGACGTTCTCCGGCACCGCCATTGATGTCGTCCTCTACCCACTGCTGGTAGGAGAAGGGGAGCGCTTTGAACGACAGTAGTTCGGTAGGAAGTTCGCTGCCCACCCAGGCATAGCTCTTCCATTTCTTCACGAACTGTGCGCCCGGCGCCGCAGTCCGGAACGGGACGTCGAGGAGCCAGACACGTTCACCCGGGCCTGCGGTGGGAACGTCCGGAGTTGTAGCTGTCTTTCGGGTGGGCGCCTTTCGTGTAGCTGTCTTTCGGGTGGCTGGCTTACGTGTTGTTGCAGTTCGCTTGCGGGGTGGCATCAGGCGTCGGTACCGGTTTCGTCAGTGTTGAGATCAGTGTTGAGATCACTGCCGAGGAGTTCGCGCAGCGTCAACGGCGGGCGTCCGGTGATGTCTTCCACCGCAGTGCTGATGACAGCGAGTTCTCCGTTTGCGATGGCGGTGTAGGTGGACACCCAGGCATCAACTTCCCAGTCCGGTGCGTTGTACGACGCGCGGGATGCATAGGCCTCCTCGACGGTTTCTTCGTGATAAACCGTCTCACGCCCGGTGACGTCGGTGATGATCGCTGCCACCTCGGCGAGGGTGAGCGCTTCCCGACCGGTGAGGTCGTAGGTTCGGCCGACATGCGCATCGGGATCGGTCAGTACCGACGCGGCGACGCGGGCGATGTCCGATCGAGCAACCGCGCCGACCGCGCCATTGCCGGCCGGGCCCCGGATGACACCGTCAGCGCCGGCCATAGCGGGAAGGAAGTCGAGGTAAGCGCTGTCGCGAAGAAAGGTGAAAGACATTGCGGTGGAACGGATATGTTGCTCAGTGGCGCAGTGGTCGCGGGCCAACGTGAAGGTGGCGTCCGGTGCTGCGCCGAGGTACGAGGTGTAGACGATGTGGCGCACGCCTGCGGAGACGGCAGCGTCGATGAAGGTGCGGTGCTGATCGAGACGGTCGGCACTCTCTGCTGCCGAGACCATGAACAAGATGTCGATGCCGTGCAGGGCCGCGGCGGCGCGATCGTGATCGGAGAAGGTGGCCTCAGCGCTCTCCGTACCGGGTAACTGGGGGAGTCGGCTGATCGAACGCGCGATCAGCCTCAGCGGAATACCGGACTCGGTGAGGATGCGAGCGACCTCCCCGCCGATATGGCCAGTGGCGCCGGTGACGGCGATGGTGCGTGAACGCTCGGACATGGGGAACCCCTTCGTTCTTGGTGTGTGTACATCTTGCCCTGTTGTCAGCGTCGGTGCTCGTATCCGATCCAGGCTCGTCGACGGTCGCCGAGTGGATCGCTCTCCACTCGGCTGATGCGGTCGAAAATCATGGTTCTCCGCTGGGCGCTCGTGTACACGGGCCACTCGGTACCCGGGCTACCGGTTCTCGCGAAGTTGATCCAATGTTCTTGCATCGCTTCGGTGACCGTCGCCAGAGCCCGACGCCCACCGATCGCGGTCAGCGCACCGGTGAGGGCGTCCGATCGCCCGAACACGGCAAACAGTTCTGTGGCGTGGGTGGCGCCAAGTCCGACCAGGGTGAGGATGCGCGGCGCAAAATCGTAGCGGTAGCTGTACGTGGGGGCCACGTCGCAATGTCCTTGTGCGCACAGGACCATCGGTTCCCAGAATGTGATGTCGCCGCCGATGTCTGCGGCGGCGTAGCGGTGCGGATACGTCGGATAGGCGGCGAGTGCGCGGGCCTTCACGTCGGCCGAAACGTGCGAGAACATTTTCTCGATGCGGGCGGGATCGGTGGGAAGAATGTTGAGGAAACGTGGAAAGATTCTGCCCTCGTGGAGATTTGACCCGAGCATCAGTGGAACGGGATGAGATTTTCCGGCGGCAAAGACGTCCAGCGGATGTTCGGGGAGGACGTCGTCGCCCACAACAGGCGCGAAAGCACGGGTACCAGGTTCCTCGTCAGCGCCGCGACGCACAAGTTCGTCGCCGACCTCGACGAGCCGGCGAACCGGTACATTTCGTAGCCAGGCCGCGGGTGTCTTGGTCGGGGCTCCGGCAATGTCGAGGAATTCGCGTGCCCACCCGTGCGCGCGTTCTTTTCCGTATGCCGAAGCTGCCGGCGGGCTTTGAGCGATGGCGCGGGCAAACAACCCTCGCGTAGACGGTGTTGTCATCACAGTGGTGACGGCATTTGCGCCGGACGATTCACCGAAGATTGTGACGTTGTCAGGATCACCGCCGAACGCCGCGGCGTTTCGCTGGACCCATTCGAGTGCCGCAATTTGGTCTCGTAGCCCGATATTCGAGTCGAATGAGTGCTCCGCAGTGGAGAATTCACTGAAATCGAGGTAGCCGAGCGCGCCGAGGCGGTACTGGACGGAGACGTAGATGACATCGCCACGTTCCACCAACGACGTTCCCCAGTACATCGGCGCCGACGGATTTCCGCCGTTGTACGCGCCGCCGTGAATGAACACCATCACGGGACGTCGGGTAACACGGGCCGACTCGGGCGCAAGAACATTCACGAACAGACACGACTCGTTTTCGGTGCTCTTACGCTGTGGTGCCGGTGAATCGAACTCGGTGGCCGAGCGGGTTCCCGCCCACCTGGCAACTGGTTGCGGTGCGAGAAACCGCGCCGGCCCGATCGGCGGAGCAGCGTAGGGAATGCCGCGCCAGGTGCGGAGTCGACCGGTGCGGGTCGCGAGGTAGCGGCCCCGGATCTTTCCCGAATCGAGTACTACGTCAAGGTTGTCGGTCACGAAGAAACCTGATTCGGTGCGTAGTTGCGGTAGCCCGCATAGCCGGACCAGGCGCGTCGTTGCTCGGCGCGCGGATCGGTGTCCACGCGAGAGATCGCGTCGAAGATCATCGTGTGACGCTGCGCGGCGTAACTCGGCCAGTCACTTCGAGGTGCCGCATGCTGTGCGAAGTGCAGCCAATGTCCCTGCATCGCCTCGGTGACGGCGCTGAGGCCTCGCCTGCCACCAGGAACTGTGAGGCCACGGCCGACGGCGCTGTCACCGATACCGAATACCGCAAACATTTCGAACCCGTGAGTGGCGTCGAGACCGACCCATCGCATCAGTGGTGGCGCAAAGTCGAAGCGGTAGGCGTACGTGGGTGCGTACTGCGCGTGTGCCTGCGCCAACTCCACCGACGGATGCCAGAAAGTCACGTCGCCGCCGATGTCGATTGCAGTGTCAGTGCTCGGGTATCCCGGATATGTTGCAAGGATTCGATTTCCGGCTGCGGGATCGGTGAGGGCGAACATCCTCTCGATTCGCGCGGGAGTTGTCGGGAGCCCGTCGAGGAACTTCGGGAAGAGCGTGCCCTCACGCTTGTTGGTGCCGATGATCAGCGGAACCCGATGTGCCAGGCCGCGACTGCACGCCTCCACCGGCGGGTGGGGAAGAAAATCTCCGTCGACACTGGGCCCGAACGGATGGAGCCCTGGTGTAGCAGCAAGAGCTTCGGCTCCCAGGCGGGCTCCGGCGCGGCCCAATTCACGAGCCGACGTAAGACGCAGAGCCTGGTCCGGGGTGGCGTCGGAGCCCAGAATGTCGATGAACCGTCGACCCCATTCGCGTGAGAGTGACTGGTTGGCAACAAGATCCGGTGCCGGGCTCTCGGCTATGGCGGCCGCGAACAATCCTTTGGCCGCCGGCGTCGCCAGCAGGGTGGTGACGGCAGTGCCGCCGGCCGATTCGCCGAAGACCGTCACTCGATCGGGGTCGCCGCCGAATGCTGCAATGTTCCGCTGCACCCATTGCAATGCGGCCACTTGATCACGAAGCCCGAGGTTGGCGTCGAAATGATGCCGAGGAGTGGAGAATTCGGTGAAATCCAAGAAACCCAGAGCGCCCAGTCGGTAATTGATCGATACGTACACGATGTTGCCGCGGGTGACGAGCGAGCGCCCGGAATAGATGCCCGTCGCCGAGGTGCCAATGGTATTGGCGCCCCCGTGGATGAACACCATTACCGGAAGGGGCTCGCGGCTGGGGTATTCGGGGGCAAGAACATTGAGTGTGAGGCAGTCTTCGCTGCTGGGTTGATACTTCCCGGGAGCCAGTGCCAAGCCCTTCTTGTTCTGGACCGACGCATCGCCGAACGCCGACGCGTTCCGCTCACCTCGCCAAGGCCGCACTGGTCGTGGCGCTTGCAGCCGCAAAGCTCCGACCGGGGGACGCGCGTAAGGAATGCCTCGCCACGCACGGAGTTTGCGCACCCGCGTGCCGCGCAATGTTCCGTCAGCTGTGCGTACGAGTAGACCTGGATTCGTCGGTGCGTCTGCCGCCATAGTCGCGACTATACGTAACTTCTGCCCCCGATTACCGCCGTGCCTCCAACAACCTGAGCCATACTTCGCTGACCGTCGGATACGACGGCACCGCATGCCATAACGTGTCGAGCGGGACCGCACCGACGACGGCAATTGTTGCTGCGTGGAGCAATTCCGAGACATCCGGACCGACGAAGGTTGCCCCGACGATTACGTCGGCACCACGGTCGATCACCAGTTTCGCGCGGCCTTCGTAATTGTCACGGAGCAGCGAGGATCCCGCGACGGCAATGTCGATCTCCACGACCTCGACGTCGATACCGTCTGCCCTGGCCTGCTTTTCGGTGCGCCCCACCCATGCTGCTTCGGGCGAGGTGAATACCACCTGTGGAACACGGCCGCTGTCAGCGGAGGCGATGAACCGTGGGTCGACCAGCGCGCGTCCCGCTGCTCGTGCGGCGATCACATCGCCGCACACTCGGGCCTGGTACTTACCCATATGGGTCAGCGGTGACCGGCCGTTGATATCGCCGACGGCATAGAGCCATTCGCCCTGTGCACACAGGTGATCGTCCGTCGGAACGTACGCACCATCGGTCAAACCGACGGACGACAACCCCAACTGCGCCGACGTCGGCGCACGGCCCGCGGCAACAATCAGTTCGTCTACCTCGATCACGCCGGAAGAGGTGTCGATCGTGACTGGCCCACCGTGAATGTTCCCCTCGCCCGTATCCCGGGCATCGGGGCGCGATACGGAATGGACGGTAGTCCCGAAACGCACGTCGGCTCCCCGTGCGGTGAGATGACGCGCAACCATGTCTCCGGCAAACGGTTCGGCAGATTTCAGCACTGCGTTGCCGCGTACCAGCAACGTCACCTCGGCGCCGAATGACAACAACCACGTTGCGCACTCCGATGCGACGACGCCGCCGCCGATGACGGCAACACGCCGCGGAACTTCGTGGAGATTGGTGGCGTCGCGTGACGTCCAAGGGAGCGCAGCCCGCAGTCCGGGTGTGTCCGGGACCGACGCGGTGGTTCCGGTGGCAAGTACGACGGCCTGGCGGGCGAAGAGCGTGCGGGTGCCGTCGACAACAACGGTCCGCTCGCCGTCCAGAACGCCGTGGCCTTTGATCACGTCGATACCGGCGGACTCGGCCCACTCGACCTGCGAGGAATCGTCGTGGTTGTGGGTGAAGGAGTCACGTCTGGCCAAGATCGCGTCGATGTCCGGCGGCGCGGCGGATACACCTGGCAACGCGCCCGCGTCGTCGAGCACCTGCCCTGGCCTCAGCAGCGCCTTACTCGGCATACACGCCCAGTACGAGCATTCACCACCGACAAGTTGGTGCTCCACGATGGCAGCGGTGCGGGTGCTTCCGGCTATTGCGTAGGCCGCGGCGTTTTCGCCCGCCGGTCCGCCGCCGATGACTATGACATCGAATTCTTCGGTCATCGCTCTACGGTATGCCGATCGGGTGGTGATGTGCAGGGTAACCGGTTTGTCGACTGACAGTCCGGTGTATCGACGCAGTGGTGGTTACAGTGACAGCCATGACGCGGCAGAAGATTCTGATCACCGGCGCAAGTTCGGGTCTCGGCGAAGAAATGGCACGAAGGTTCGCAGCGCAGGGACGCGATCTGGCTCTATGCGCCAGGAGAACCGAGCGGCTCGACGCTCTCCGGAAGCAATTGCTCGCCGAGCATCCAAGGATCACAGTTGCGGTGGCAGGGCTCGATGTCACAGAACATGATTCCGTTGTCCGAGTGTTCGGCGAACTTCGCGACCAACTCGGTGGGCTCGATCGGGTGATCGTCAATGCCGGTCTGGGTAAGGGCGCCAAGATCGGTACCGGCAAGGCATACGCGAATCTTGCGACAGCGCAGACGAACTTCGTAGGCGCACTGTCACAGTGCGAGGCCGCGCTCGAGATCTTCCGCACGCAGAACGCCGGACACCTTGTACTGGTGTCCTCGATCAGTGCAGATCGTGGACTTCCCGGCACCAAAGCCGCATATTCAGCGAGCAAAGCCGGGGTGGCCGCGCTCGGTGAGGCTCTCAGTATCGAATTGGCGCGCACGCCAATTCGAGTAACCACCCTGCTGCCAGGTTTCATCAAGACGGACATGTCGGCGAGTGCCGGCGACGATTCTTCCTTGATGGCTGAGCTCGACGAGGGCGTCGATGCGATGGTTGCGGCCATCGAAAAGGAAGTGACACGAGCGGCGCTTCCCGGACTGAAATGGCAGGGAATCGATGCTGCACTGCGGTTTCTGCCCAACTCGGTGACGGCGAGGTTCGTCTGATGAGTATCCACAAGTCGAACGGCAAGCCGCGCGTTGTCATTGTCGGCGGCGGATTCGGCGGCCTCTACGCAGCCAAGAAGTTGAAGAAAGCCGACGTCGAAGTAGTTCTGATCGATCGCGGAACCAGTCACGTGTTTCAGCCGTTGCTCTACCAGTGTGCAACCGGGCTCCTCTCCGAAGGCCAGATCGCCAGCCCACTTCGGCACCTTCTGGAAGACCAGAAGAATACGAATGTAGTGCTGGGCGAAGCAAAATCCCTCGATGCCGAAGCTCGGCTGCTGACCGCAAGCAGATTCGACGGTTCGACATTCGACCTACCGTACGACTATCTGATCGTGGCGGCCGGCATGCGGCAGTCGTACCACGGCCAGGACGACTTCATCAAATGGGCGCCCGGAATGAAAACGCTGGACGACGCGCTGGCCATCCGCCGCAGTCTCATTGCCGCGTTCGAAATGGCCGAATCTCTCCCCACTGCCGAGGAACGGCGTCCGTGGTTGACGTTCGCCGTTGCCGGCGGCGGACCGACCGGGGTCGAGATCGCGGGGCAGATACGCGAATTGGCGATGCACGCGCTCACCAACGAATTCAGGTCCATCGACCCGGACGAGGCGCGAGTGCTCCTCTTCCACGGTGACGATCGAGTGTTGCCGTCGTTCAACAGATCGCTGTCCGCAGCTGCCGCACGCACTCTCGCGAAGATCGGCGTCGAAACGCATCTCGGCGTGCATGTCACCGACGTCGGTGAAACCGAGATCGAGACCACCGACAAGAAGACAAAAGCGAAGCAGCGCTACGAGACCCGCACCATTCTGTGGACCGCCGGTGTCGAAGCCGTGCCGTTTGTCGAAGCGCTCGCCACGGCGCTCGGCGTCAAGCAGGTCGGCGGCGGCCGCATCGAGGTCGAGGCCGACCTGACCGTGCCAGGCCACCCGAACATCTGGGTCGTCGGCGACATCATGTCCCGGGACAAGTTGCCCGGTGTCGCCGAAGTGGCTATGCAGGGTGGACGCTACGCGGGGGCGCAGATCGCTGCCCGCGTCGAAAACGGCCGACCGAACGGAAAGCCCTTCAAGTACCGCGATCTCGGTACTGCCGCCTACATTTCGCGTCGCCACGCACTCCTGCAGGCCGGACCGATCCGGATGTCGGGCTTCATCGGCTGGGTGTCGTGGGGAGTCATTCACATCGCGTTCCTCGCGGGTTTCCGCAACCGCGTCAGCACGGCACTGAACTGGGGTGTCACCCTTGCGTCGAAAACTCGCCGGGAACGCGCAATCACATTCGGCGACCCGGAAACCGCACGGCAACCGTACAACTGAGCGATCTGTCGCGGGATCCGACTACTCCGTGGTGAAGACGGGATTCCCGAATTCGTCGATCATGAACCACAGACTACCGACGGCCTGCCCCAACATGTCGCCGGGCACTTCATCGTCCAAGTATCGGTAGACCGGCTTGCCGTTGACCGTCACCTGGAACGAACCGTCAGGTCCCGGTACGGTACCGAGCGCCGCGTTGATCCCCTCGGTCACCGGAGAATCGGTGACAGACGTGACGGCAGGCCAATGCCGGAGGCAGCTCTCGTCGCACGAATCCCCGGTCGGGTGCTCCTCGTCCGGGTCGTAGATGTAGACGGTCATACCTTCGCCGTCGACGGCAATTGTTCCCAGTGGAGACTCGGCAGTCTTCAGTAGCACCGCGTCGGCTGCGGCCGGCGGCGACAACGATGTCGGCATCACGGTGACGTTGTCCGCATCGGTGCCGGAGTCGGTGGCGTCGTACGAACAGCCGGACGCGGCAAGTGCGGCACTGGCCACAATCGCGAACAACCACTGTCTGCGCATGATCGCTCCATTCGAAGGTGGGCGCTACTGGCAGTGGGGGATACCCGCGAAGGGGCCACGGGAAACGTAAATCTTCCCGCATACTGTCACCGGATGTTCGACGTTGGTCGCGGCATTCACGGGGATGCCAGTTGCAGTTGTACTGCAACAACTTTCGGTATAGATGCAGCGCTGCCGCGTCGAATGGTGATCAGGCGCGTGGCTGTGGCGCAGTGTAGGTAATGCAGTCCGGCGGGACGGATGGCAGGCCTTCGGAGGACCTGAGCTTCTCGGCAATCGAGGAAAGCAGGCTCTGTGACTCGGGGGACAGATCTACGGCTTTACGTGTGAGGGAACGTAATTCGTTGTCATAGAATTCTTCCGCAACTGAACGGTCCTCATCGGGGATCAGTTCCGGATCATGGCGAGGGGTAGGTGCAAAGAAGTACTCGGCGTCGACTCCGAAGAAGTCGGCGAGTGCCAGCACTACCTGCTCAGACGGGTTGGTTCGAACGCCACTGCGCAGCTGCGAGAGATACGGTGTGGAAATTCGGCAGCCACGTTGGGAAAGTGCGTCTACAACTTGCGCATTGGTCAATCGGGGAGGTGTTACGGGGTACAGGGCGTTCAATCGTTCTCGGAACGAATCTGCCACGGTTCCTCCCATTTCCACGGTTCCTCCCTTCGCTTGTGACGTGTGCGCCACAATGTGCTGCATATTTCTGCGATTGCATAGTTATGCGAAGCAGATGTCACATAGTAGACGACTCAAAATTGGATGTTTAGAAATGAGAGTGCTTTTACCTGGGGATATTTGGGTTTTCCGGCTCTGAAAGCGTTTGCGGACAGTGTGATTTGCGACGCGAACTGACCGTTCGTTATCAGAATATTAAATCAGTACCTTCCGGGCGGTTTGTACTGATTTACGCTCTTATGCAGCTGATTTGGCTAAGTTACCGGCCAGTCTCTTGTGCGAGCATACCTTTCGGCTCTGCCAAGGCCTCGACTGGCGAGTTCGCTTGGAGGGAAATGAGCGCTACCAGGGGTGAGCGAAGATGCCGAATTTTTCGAGCGTGTTGCAGGCCAGCGTGCGCAGCGCCTGATTATCGGCCGATACGAAGCTCACCAGCGACAAGGTGTACGTGGCGTGGTTGCGACTGAGGTATCCGGAGACTCGAGTTGATGTGTTGTCCAGTTGAGCGGCGCTCGCTCCAGGATGCACCGCGCGGAGGGCAAGCCCCGTAGTCCGGTGCCCCTCGAACTGGTCGATGTCGACCGTACCGATATTGGAGCACAAGGCATCTCGCTGACCAGGTCCGTCGGCAAGTCGATGAGCGACTCGGTCGGGGACGACCTGCAGGAGTTCGGCCGGGAAGCCTGCCGGACTCGACATCGGAGGAGCCTCGAACGCGTCACGGCACAATGTGCGAATCTGCGCGAGAGTGGTGGAGGGGGTCAACGGGATCGCGACCATCGCGACCGAATTGTCGACGGAATTGTCTCCCTGGTCAGTGGTACGCACGTTCATCGGAACGCTGAGCGTGACTGCGGCGGTTTTGTTCTCGGCTCGCGCTAGCTCGCCGACACAGGCCAGGAACAAGCTGTTGGCGGTACCTCCGGAAGACGTTGCGACGTCATCCCATTGGTCCCGGTCGATTTCCAGAACCGCGGACGTTACCGAGTGTCGCTGGAAGCGCCGAGTGGCGGCGGCCGGTGCGGTGAAGCCGCGGAGTTCGGCTCTGCGCGCCGGACTGACGATCAATCCGCCCACCGCACGGGTGGTTCCGCGCAGAACGCGGCCAACGGTCGAGCGCGCGTCGGTGATATCCGAGTGGCCGGTGTGATCGATCGGCGGTGACGGTTTCCGCTGCATCGCGTCGCTGAGGGCGCCGATCAATCCGCGGGCGTCGGCAAGGACATGGGAACACGTCACGGAGACGACGGTTCCGCCGTCTGAATCGTAGGTCGCGGCGATGCGCCACCCCGGACCTCGTTCCGGGTCAACCGAGAGGAGGGCCGCAGCGTCGGCCCACTCGATCACCGAGTCGGCGGCGATGGGCTCCGAACGAAAACTGAGAGGGTAATGACGCGGGTCGGCGATGAATTCGGGCCGGGCGCCCGGAATTCGCGGCCTGCGCACGCGTCGGCCGAGCGGCCCGGACGCCACCCGTACACACAACTGCTCGAGCTCACTCGGATCGACGATGCTGTCGGTGCGCCATACGCCCTGCATCAGGATCGGCAAGCCGAGACCTCGGTGGGTCCACAGAAACATCTCGTCGACGACACTCAAGCGAACTCCCACCCCAGCAGTGTAGGCGTGGCACGTAGAGGACCTGCGGTTTCTGGCGGCGTACCCGCGATTCGGCGCATACTGGTTGTTACGCCGCGTGGTACGAAGG
Source organism: Rhodococcus sp. MS16 (assembly GCF_013277795.1). Lineage (NCBI taxonomy): Bacteria > Bacillati > Actinomycetota > Actinomycetes > Mycobacteriales > Nocardiaceae > Rhodococcus > Rhodococcus sp. MS16. The sequence goes on along the minus strand of NZ_VBTM01000003.1, from coordinate 50,396 downwards.
GCAGGCTGACATGGTCAGTGTCGAGAAGTGGGCTATGTGGGATTCCGCTATCGAAGTGGATGTCACGGAGGGTGCTGCACTGCCCACAGCACACGCGCTGATCGCTGCCGCCATCGAGGACACCGAAGCGCTGTGCGATCTCGGGCGCGGCGACGCCGAAATTCATGCCGTCAATCTGGCTCAGGGGACGCCGGTGAAAGTGACCCGGCGAATGTCGTCACTGTTGCGTTCGGCGCTGTGGGCGGCCCGTATGACGGCCGGTGAGGTGAACCCGCTTGCCGACAACTTCTCGGAGGACGACTCGATTCCGCCGGTCCACCCGACCCCTACATTCGAGGACGTGCAACTCGACGGCGACGTCGTGTACGCGCCGTGGGGAGCTTCGTTCGACATCACGGGAGTGGCAAAGGCGGACACCGTCGATCGAGCCGCGCAAACTGTTGCGGCAGAGCTGCAATGTGGTGTTGCGGTGCGGATCGGCGACGTACTTGCCACTGCGGGGCACGCTCCGGCCGGTGGTTGGCAGATTCCCGTTCCGGGCGGCGAGGACGTCGAACTGGCCAACGGGACGGCGATTGCCACTGCGCACGCCGCCGAACCACCTTCATGGCAACCGCACCAGGATCGTCCGTCAACAGAATGGGCGCAGGTGTCGGTGATTGCCGACGACGCAGTGTGGGCGTACGCCGCCAGCCGTGCGGCGCTTGTGCGGGGGATAAGCGCCATCAAATGGGTTGAGCAGCAAGAACTTCGAGCTCGATTGGTGGATCAGTCCGGGCGTGTGTACACCACCGAGAATTGGTTCGGTCCGGACGCCGCCTGAGCGTTCGAGCCAGTTGCTCAGGCCCGGCCGCGCTGCTTGCGGTACCAATTCACCAGGGCGTCGGTCGAGGAATCGCCGAGATCGCTCGGAGCCTCGGCCGACGAGAGTGCAGGCCCCAGTTCCAAAGCTTGGGTCTTGCCGAGTTCGACCCCCCACTGATCGAACGGATTGAGGCCCCACACAGCACCTTCGACAAAAACCTGATGCTCGTAGAGCGCGATCAACTGCCCGACGACCGACGGTGTGAGCTCCTTGGCCAGGATGGTGCTGGTGGGTCGGTTACCCGGCATCACCTTGTGCGGCACCAACTCCGGGGGTGTTCCCTCTGCCGCAATCTCCTCAGCGCTCTTGCCGAACGCCAACACCTTGGTCTGCGCAAAGAAGTTACTCATCAGGAGGTCGTGCATCGAACCTGTGCCGTCAGCCGTGGGCAGATCGTCGGTGGACTCGGCAAAACCGATGAAATCGGCAGGCACCAACCAGGTGCCCTGATGGAGTAGTTGGTAGAAGGCGTGCTGGCCGTTGGTTCCTGGTTCGCCCCAGAAGATCTCGCCTGTCGAGGTTGTCACCGGGGTGCCGTCGGAGCGGACGGATTTGCCGTTCGACTCCATAGTCAGCTGCTGCAGGTAGGCCGGAAAGCGCAACAGGTCATTGGAATACGGCAACACGGCGCGGGACTGGGCACCGAAGAAGTTGGAGTACCAGAGGCCGATCAAGCCGAGAATCGCCGGCGCATTCTCCTCCAGCGGTCGGGTGCGGAAATGCGTGTCGATCTGGTGGAAGCCGTCGAGGAACTCGGCAAAGCGAACGGGGCCGACCGCACACATGACGGAGAGACCGATGGCGGAGTCGACCGAGTAGCGGCCACCCACCCAATCCCAGAATCCGAACATGTTTACGGTGTCGATCCCGAACGCGGAGACTCGCTCGGCGTCGGTGGACACCGCGACAAAATGCTTGGCGACGGCGGCGACGTCTTCGCTGCCCAGACCGGCGAACAGCCAGCGCTTTGCCGCCGTTGCGTTGGTCAGGGTCTCGAGTGTGGAGAACGTCTTTGATGCCACGATGAACAAGGTGGTCTCGGCATCCAGATCGGCCAGCTGCCCCACCAGATCCACGGGATCGATGTTGGAGACAAATCGAAGGCTGATGCCGGCGTCGGCGTAATGCCGCAGTGCTCGGTACACCATGACCGGCCCGAGATCCGATCCGCCGATACCGATGTTGACGATGGTGCGGATGCGCTTTCCCGTGAATCCGGTCCACTCGCCGCTGCGAACACGATCGGCAAAGGCGCCCATCGACGTCAGAACCTCGTGAACATCGGCGACGACGTCCTGGCCGTCGACAGTGAGGGATGCATCAGCAGGGAGGCGCAGTGCGGTGTGTAGCACCGCCCGATCCTCGGAGGTGTTGATGTGATCACCCGCGAACATTGCGTCGCGACGCTCCTCGACGCCGGCCTCTCGGGCCAGCGCGATCAGTAGGTCGAGAGTCTCACGACTGACACGGTGCTTGCTGTAGTCGATGTGGAGATCACCGGCATCCACCGTCAACTCGGTTCCGCGCGCCGGATCCTCGTCGAAGAGTTCCCGAAGGTGAACGGCGTGGAAATCGGCGTGATGAGCGCGCAGTTTCTGCCAGGCTGATGTTCCGGTGATGTCAATGCTCACAGTCATCGACTTTAACGGCCCGGTCTGGAAACTTCTGGGTGAGTCTCGGCGGCACCCTGGCCTGCTTCGATCAGCCGGTCTGCGAGCAGGGCGGTGCGAGCTGCGGGGCTTAGTGTCCCAGGCGTCCGCGGCCGAGACGCAGGAGCAGCATCGCGAGGGTGTGACCTTCCTGGCCCAGCTCGTTGAAACGCTCGAGCACCTTCATCTCACGACTGTGAACCAGGCGCGGCCCCCCTGATGCCATCCGGGTACGACCGATGATCTGTGAGACCTCGGAGCGGCGCTTGATTGCTGCCAGGATCTCGGCGTCGAGACGATCGATCTCCTTACGGAGTTCGTTGATCTCAGCTTCGCTGCGCGGAACGTCGACGTCGGTCGGAGTGGAGTTTCCCTCGGGTGCCGTTGCCTGCGTGCTCATATGTATTCGTCTCCTCTTTCTACTGCGTGGATCGTGTTCTCAGCTCGGGTCGTTACCGATCCAGCGCCCTGACGAAAAATGCCCCGGATCCGAGTCGGACCAGAGGCAGGTGAGCTGTTCGAAGACTTCACGAGCACCGCGGTCCGGCGCTCGTAAAGTAGTGCCACCGCGCACCGACACTGCGGCAATCGCAGGTGGTTGCGGTGTTGCACAGGCTCAACATAGCGTCCAGTTTGCCATGTTCGGCATCCCAGTTCCAAGTGCCGCCACCGCACTCACACTCTTGTCGGTGGACGCCGGTAGCGTGGACAGACGATGAACATGTATCCAGCAGTCGGTGAGCAGGGCAGTCTTGACGGGCGAGACGGTCTTGACGGGCAGGGCAGTCTTTACGCGCAGGGCGGTCTCTTCGAGCACGATCACGATGGGCCCCAGCACGGTCATTCTGCCCAGCACGGTCATTCTGCCCAGCCGGGTGGCCGAGGTTCCGACGAGCTTCTCGAGGGTCTCAACCCGCAGCAGCGCGAAGCCGTGGTCCATGCCGGTTCACCGCTGCTGATCGTTGCCGGCGCAGGCTCGGGCAAAACCGCAGTGCTGACGCGTCGCATCGCATATCTGTTGGCCGAGCGTGGTGCCACTCCGGGGCAGATCCTTGCCATCACGTTTACTAACAAGGCTGCAGCCGAGATGCGTGAGCGCGTCGCGGCATTGGTCGGGCCGCGGGCCAACAGTATGTGGGTGTCGACGTTCCACTCGAGTTGTGTTCGCATTCTGCGCGCTCAGGCGGCGTTGCTTCCTGGGCTCAACTCCAACTTCTCCATCTACGACTCGGATGATTCGCGCCGGCTCCTGACGATGATCTCCAAGGATCTCGAGCTCGACACCAAGCGTTTCACGGCCAGATTGCTTGCGACGCACATCTCGAACCTCAAGAACGAGTTGATCGACCCAGAGGAAGCAGTCGCGGCCGCGGACAAGGATCCCGCGGAACTGCCCCGCCTGGTTGCGAAGGTGTACGGGATTTATCAGCAGCGCCTGCGCTCGGCCAACGCGCTCGATTTCGACGATCTCATCGGCGAGACTGTGGCTCTGCTTCAGAACTTCCCGCAGATCACGGAGTACTACCGTCGGCGCTTCCGTCACGTCCTCGTCGACGAATACCAGGACACCAACCATGCGCAGTACATGCTGGTGCGTGAATTGGTCGGCGGCGCAGGCGAATCCGACCATGCGGTGGCGCCGGCTGAACTGTGTGTTGTGGGCGACGCCGATCAGTCCATCTACGCGTTCCGCGGTGCCACCATCCGCAACATCGTGGAGTTCGAACGCGATTACCCGGACGCTCGCACGATTCTGCTCGAGCAGAACTACCGTTCGACGCAGAACATCCTCTCGGCTGCCAACGCCGTCATCTCCAAGAACACGGGGCGACGCGAGAAGCGGTTGTGGACCGATTCCGGTGAAGGCGAATTGATCGTCGGATACGTTGCGGACAACGAGCACGACGAAGCATCCTTTGTCGCCTCCGAGATCGACCGGCTGGTCGAGAACGGTGACGCAAAATTCTCGGACGTCGCAGTGTTCTACCGCACCAACAACTCGTCGCGTGCGCTCGAGGAAATCTTCATCCGCCTCGGTGTGCCGTACAAGATCGTGGGCGGCGTCAGGTTCTACGAGCGCAAAGAAGTTCGCGACATCGTCGCTTACCTGCGGGTACTCGCCAACGAGGACGACACGGTGAGCTTGCGTCGAATCCTCAACACGCCGCGCCGCGGAATCGGCGACCGCGCAGAGGCCTGTGTCGCAGTGCATTCGGAGCATCGCAACATCAGCTTTGCTGCCGCGTTGCGCGATGCGGCGGAAGGCAAGGTTGCACTGCTCAATACGCGTTCGCAGAAGGCGATCATTGCCTTCCTCGACATGATGGACGGGCTGCGCACCTTATTGCCGGCCGAATCCGCCGACGGCAGTGAGTCTTCCGAGCTCGGCGACATCGGTGAAGTGGCCGAGGCCGTGCTCGAACGTAGCGGCTACCGCGGCGAACTTGCTGCCAGCAGTGATCCTCAGGACGGCGCCAGGCTTGACAACCTCAACGAACTTGTCAGTGTGGCAAGAGAATTCAGTTCTGATGCGCGAAATGCTGCCGGACTGATCGACCCGGACGACGAAGAAACCGCAGCGATGCGCGAAGGTGAACCCGATCCAGGTTCGCTGGCAGCGTTCCTCGAACGAGTGTCGTTGGTGGCCGACGCAGATCAGCTGCCCGACTCCGACGAAGGTGTTGTCACCATGATGACACTGCACACCGCCAAGGGCCTCGAATTCCCCGTCGTCTTCGTAACCGGTTGGGAAGACGGTCAATTCCCGCACATGCGGGCCCTCGGCGATCCGGCAGAGCTCTCCGAGGAACGACGCCTCGCCTACGTCGGGATCACCCGCGCGCGGCAACGGTTGTATTTGACACGTGCGATCATGCGCTCCGCGTGGGGTCAGCCGATTCAGAACCCCGCATCACGGTTCATCAGCGAAATTCCCGAGGATTTGATCAACTGGCGCCGCGAAGACCCGGGCACCGGCGGCGGGTTCGGAAGTGGTCGACCCGGTTACGGGGGCGGTCAGGGCTATGCCGGCGGTCAGGGTTATGGCGGCGGCTACGGCAATCAGGGTGGCCAAGGTGGCCGCGGGTACGGCAACACCTCTCGAAACGACTCTCCCGCACCAAGTTTCGGTGCTGCGCGAGGACGGAACAACAACCTGGTTCTTGCCGTCGGCGATCGGGTCAGTCACGACAAGTACGGACTGGGCACAGTCCTCGAGACCAAGGGCACTGGCCCGACCGCAACAGTCACCATCGACTTCGGCAGCGCAGGCAAGGTGCGTCTGATGCTCATCGGCGGTGTTCCGATGGTGAAGCTGTAGGGGCAAGAAGCTCTGGAAAGACTTTCGGCCCGCACCACAGAAAAGGTGCGGGCCGAAAGTTTCGGTTGTGGTGAGCTCAGTCCTGCTCGATACCCAGGCTGATACCGCGCGAGGCGAGCCAGGGGAGGGGGTCGATCTTGTTCTCGCCGGCGAGATGAACCTCGAAGTGCAGGTGCGGGCCGGTGGAGAAGCCGCGGTTGCCGACGGTGGCGATCTGATCGCCGGCCATGACCTGCTGGCCGACGGTGACTACCGAGGTGTCGATGTGTCCGTACACGGTGATGGTGCCGTCGGCGTGCTGCAGGCGAACCCACATACCGAACCCGGAAGCCGGGCCGGAGTCGATGACGGTGCCGTCGGCGACTGCGACGATGGGCGTTCCGATGGGTGCTGCGATATCGACACCGGCATGCAGGGTGCCCCAGCGGCTACCGAAGTTCGAGGTGAAAGTTCCGACAGCGGGGAGGACGAACAGGGGGCGTCGGGCAGCGGCTTCGCGGGCTGCGCGCTCTTCGCTGAAACGCTGGCCCTTGGCGAGGAGGTTACTGAACTGCGACAGGTCGGTCGGGGCGGCGACGTTGAGCACCTGGGGTGCGTCGGTTGCGGTGGTGGAGGACGCTGCGGCGGTGGGCGCGAACTGGGCTGCCTGCGGCTGTGCGGTGGTTCCGATGGTGGAGGACTGGTCGGCAAGTGCGACATCCGAGTGCCCGACTGCATTGCCCGAGCCGTTGTCGACTACTGCCTGTCCCGCTGCGACTACCGCGCCGGCTGCGACTGCAAGAACTGCGGCGCGGCCTTTGAGTGCGGAGGGCGGGGTGGGGATGCGGTGAGCGCCGGTGCGACGAGCCGGGGAGGAGACATCTGCAGATGCCGGTGGCGTGAAGGTCGAGATGCTGTTCACGTCGGACTCGACGGTCTCGAAGTCTGCCGGGTAGGCGTCTACCGAGTCGGAATCTGACGACGTGGAGGATGCGGAGCGAGTGAACATAAGGGAAGAAATCTCAGAACTTTTGGTCTCGGTGTAACGCCGGGCCGAGTGCGTTGGATAAGAGGGCGTGACCTCGTCCGGTTCTGATTCTGTGAACCTGCTGGGCGTGAACTGGCTGTGTCGCATATGCCTGTTCGCTCCTTGAGGTTCGTGATCAGCCTGTGACTTAGCTGGAGTAACGGTAACGAAATGGTTGCGACACGTGCAACCTATACAGCAAACGAGTCGCAGTTTGTGACGTGGCTCACATCCTGACCAGGCAATATGTCGCTTCGGACAAATCGGACCAAGTATCTCGATTGATATCGGGGTGTGTCACAACCAGATCACCGACCTGCGCAGGCGCTACCGTCGAGCAGGTGTCGTCAACACTTCGAAGCTCGTCGGTCCACGCGCCCGGCGATGTTCGCACCGCTCGTCCATTCCCGCCGCCGCTCGCCCTGGCCCTAGTTCTGGGGCTGCTCGGCGCGGTCGCGGTGTTGGCTGCGCCGATTGTCGACGTGGGGAGTGGACCCGGCGCGTCCGGTTCGATCGTGACCGCCTCGATATTTGCCGCGCTGTGCGCGCTCGTGATCCCGGCCGCTGCGATTGTGGTGGCGCGTCGTCACCCCGCCCTCTCGGGCGCGCTCTTGGCCGGTGCAGGCGCGCTGTCCTTCGGGGTCGCGATCCTCGATCTGCAGTTGTTCGTCGACGCGATCGACGCAAACCGCTTGGAACTTTTCCGTCCGATTTCCGCCGGAGTGATCACCGCCGGTGTCGGGTCGTACGTTGCACTCCTCGGGCACGCACTGTTGGTTGTTGCCGGAATTCTGGGGCTCGTGGTGATTCATCGTGAGTCCGAGCGTGACGGATACGGCAGCGCACGTGCTGCCGAGTACGACGGCAGATCCGTAGGTGGACGCATCGGTGCCTGGCCGACGTCCGTATTGATTCTTGCTGCAGGCGCTTATGTGCTGTCGCTGTTCGCGCCCGCCTTCGATTCGCAGGATCCGATCTTTCTCGCCCGCTCCCTCGTGGACAGTCCCGCTGCCAGTGCTGTCGGAACCGCGTTGGTTGCCGTGGCCGTGTTGATTGTCACGGCATCGGCTCTGACGTCGATTTCGCCGTTGGTGGGCGCGGGCGGCGTTGTCGGCGCCGGCGTCGGCGCGCTGGGTGTCAGTGGCACTCGGGTTGTTGCCGGTCTGGCGTCCGGTGACCGGATCGGTGTCGGCGCTGGATCGATCGTGGGTGCCATCGCGGCGGTCGTCATCGTGGGAGTGGGCGCGGTGATACCGATTCTGTCGGCGCGGCGCGAGGCTGCGGCGGCAGAAGAAGCGCGGCCGGTGAAATCCGAAAATCAGGCGCCGTCCGGCGGCTCCAAGAAAGCGCGCCGAGCCGCGATGATCGAGCAGGCCCGCGAAGCGCAGGCTCACGTCACGAAGATGCACCGCATCGCCGGGGCGCTCGGAATTGGCGCCGCTGTGTCGGCCGCACTTGGCGCGTCGTTGCCCATTCTGTCCTTGCCCGGTGGACTCGCCGAACCGTCGATACTCGCGACCCGCATCGTCTTCGTCGCGGCGATCGTTCTCTTCATTGCGTCGCTCGGGCTGTGGATTCCTGGCCGCGCCGTTGCCATTCGGCCGGCCGTGGGAACGCTGTGGACCACCGTCGTCATGGGCATTGCGGCTGTCGTGCAACCAGCTGTCATCGCAACAGATGTTTCGGGTGTCGACCTTGGGGCCGGGGTGTACGTGATGGGCGTCGCCTCCGCGCTCGCGGCCGCTGCCGGCCTGGCGTTGTGGTTCGCCGGAACAGCGGAACGCGAGGAAATCGACACATCCGTGGAGATCGAGGCGAACTCCGTGGTCCGTATCCTCGCCGGACTCGGCGGCGTACTTGCACTCGTCGGCACCGCTCTGCCGCTCTATCGCGGCGCAAATCACACCGCGGCGTCGATCACGCAATGGCCATGGGGCAGTGACGCGTGGGGGATCGACACCTGGGGTCAACTCCTCGTCGGAGTGTCGGTCCTGCTCGCGTCCGTCGTCGCCACCCGTTCCCGGCCACCGCGTGCTGTTGCGCTCCTCGTCGGATCGGCGGTCTCGGTGTCGATATATCTCGCCGCGGGACCACTGACGTCTTCACGCATACCGGACGCAACAGTGGGGGCGGGTGCGATCGCAGCGGCGACGGGCCTACTCTTGCTAGTCGTTGCTGCTTTCTTCAGTGCGCGAACAACGCTGTCGATGCATGCCGAGCGGCGGTGAGACCCGCGCTTGACAAATGGTGCGAAGCTGCGTTGCCGATCGGTGACGCCTGCCGCACCTGGCGATGTCGCGTGACATGGGCCACATAGCATGTATGCGGGCGCAAACCGAACGCAGCAACTGGTTAAAGTCCAGAACAGACCCGCTCCTACCCCTCGAGCGGGTGTCAACGCAGACGAGACGGTGAGCAGATGGATCTCTTCGAATACCAGGCGAAGGAACTCTTCGCCAAGCACGGAGTGCCGACTTCGGCTGGGCGTGTTACGGACACGGTCGCAGGAGCACGCGAGATTGCCGAAGAAATCGGCAAGCCCGTAATGATCAAGGCGCAGGTCAAGGTCGGTGGCCGCGGCAAGGCCGGTGGCGTGAAGTACTCGCCCGACGTGGATGCCGCAGTGGCAAACGCAGAAGCAATCCTCGGCCTGGACATCAAGGGCCATGTTGTCAAGAAGCTGCTGGTCGCAGAGGCAAGTGACATTGCCGAGGAGTACTACATCTCCTTCCTGCTCGACCGCACCAACCGCACCTACCTGGCCATGTGCTCGGTAGAGGGTGGCGTCGAGATCGAGGTCACCGCCGAGGAGAACCCCGACGCTCTCGCGAAGATCCCCGTCGACGCAGTCAAGGGCGTCGACCTCGCGTTCGCGCGCAGCATCGCCGAGGCAGGAAAGCTGCCCGCTGAGGTGCTCGACGCAGCGGCCGTCACGATCCAGAAGCTGTGGGAGGTCTTCATCAACGAGGACGCACTCCTCGTCGAGGTCAACCCCCTCGTTCGCACGCCTGACGATCAGATCCTCGCCCTCGACGGCAAGGTCACCCTCGACGAGAACGCAGCGTTCCGTCAGCCCGGCCACGAGGCATTCGAGGATCGCGACGCAACCGATCCCCTCGAGCTCAAGGCCAAGGAAAACGACCTCAACTACGTCAAGCTCGACGGGGAGGTCGGAATCATCGGCAACGGCGCAGGCCTTGTCATGTCCACCCTGGACGTCGTCGCATACGCAGGCGAGAACCACGGTGGCGTCAAGCCCGCCAACTTCCTCGACATCGGCGGCGGAGCTTCCGCTGCAGTCATGGCTGCCGGCCTGGATGTCATCCTGAACGACGCACAGGTCAAGAGCGTGTTCGTCAACGTCTTCGGCGGCATCACCGCTTGTGACGCAGTTGCCAACGGCATCGTCGGCGCACTGAAGACCCTGGGCGACGAGGCCAACAAGCCGCTCGTCGTTCGCCTGGACGGAAACAACGTCGAAGAGGGTCGTCGTATCCTCGCCGAGGCCAACCACCCGCTGGTCACGGTCGTCGCAACCATGGACGAGGCCGCCGACAAGGCCGCCGAACTCGCTCACGCAGCGAAGTAAGGGACTCACAGAACAATGGCAATCTTCCTCACCAAGGATTCAAAGGTCATCGTCCAGGGCATCACCGGCGGCGAGGGCACCAAGCACACCGCTCTGATGCTCAAGGCCGGCACCCAGGTCGTCGGCGGCGTCAACGCTCGCAAGGCCGGCACCACGGTCTCGCACGTTGCTGCTGACGGTTCCGCTGTCGAGCTCCCCGTCTTCGCGACGGTCGAAGAAGCAATCAAGGAGACCGGCGCAGACGTTTCCATCGCGTTTGTTCCCCCGGCCTTCTCGAAGGACGCCATCGTCGAGGCCATCGACGCGGAGATCCCGCTCCTCGTGGTCATCACCGAGGGCATCCCGGTCCAGGACTCCGCTTACGCTTGGGCGTACAACGAGTCCAAGGGCAAGAAGACGCGCATCATCGGACCGAACTGCCCCGGCATCATCACCCCGGGTGAGGCTCTCGTCGGCATCACGCCCGCCAACATTGCGGGCACCGGCCCCATCGGCCTGGTCTCTAAGTCGGGCACCCTGACCTACCAGATGATGTACGAACTCCGTGACTTCGGCTTCTCCACCGCCATCGGCATCGGCGGCGACCCGGTCATCGGTACGACGCACATCGATGCCATCGAGGCATTCGAGAACGATCCCGACACCAAGGTCATCGTGATGATCGGTGAAATCGGTGGCGATGCAGAAGAGCGCGCAGCCGATTACATCAAGGCTCACGTCACCAAGCCGGTTGTCGGCTACGTGGCAGGCTTCACCGCTCCCGAAGGCAAGACAATGGGCCACGCAGGCGCCATCGTCTCCGGTTCCTCGGGAACGGCTCAGGCCAAGCAGGAAGCTCTCGAAGCTGCAGGCGTGAAGGTCGGCAAGACGCCGTCCGCCACCGCTGCTCTCGCACGCGAGATCCTTCAGAGCCTCTAAGTTCGTTTCGCGGAGCGTAGTGCTTCGTGTTGAACTGCAGCTTGTCTGAACACAGCTTGTCTGAACTACAGCGCCCGCAATCAGGTTTTCCTGGTTGCGGGCGTTGTTCGTCACTGTGACATGTCTGTCGCCGGGCGGCTCAGACGTCGACCCACGTATCGCCTGCGGTTTCGAGTTGGCCGGCGCCTGAGGTGATCGATGCCACCGTCGACGCAAGGTGTTCGGGGTCGTGAGTGGCAAGTGTCAGAACAGCTTTCGATCCGTAGTCGGTCCCAAGGACCACAACTCCGCGGGCGCGCAGTTCGGCCTCGACGCGTCCGGCCTCCCCATGCCGAATTGCCAAGGTGTGCAACGTTCGTCGCTCGCGGCCGACCAGCGTGGCAGAATCCACCGCAACCGACACTGCGCCGGAATATGCGCGTACCAAACCGCCTGCGCCCAGTTTGATGCCTCCGAAATATCGTGTCACGACCACGATTACGTCCACGAGGTCACGCGCCTTGAGTACCTGCAACATCGGAATCCCGGCTGTGCCGCCGGGCTCACCGTCGTCGTCGGCGCGTTCGGACCGCGACGATGCGTCGTAGCCCACCACGAATGCCGAACAATGATGGCGCGCATCCGGATACAGTGATTTCTGTTCGGCCAGGAACTGTTTTGCGCCCTCGGTGTCGTCGATTCTGCGGAGGGAGGCGATGAACCGCGAGTGCTTCACTTCCGTCTCGACAGTGTGATCCGCGCCGGGAGCAAGAGTGAAGGGCATCTGCCCATTGTCTCCTGTCGGTGTTGGCGTGAGAAGACAAGGCACATAGGCTGGAATCGACAACCGTCCGTCCACGAGGGGAAGCCATGACGTTCACACCGCAAGGGTCAAATTTCGGAGGATCCTCGTACGGATCGCCGACGCCCCCGAACGCAGGCGGTGGGGCCAAGATCGGTTTCTTCTTGACCATCGCGGTAGCCGCGTTGGGAATCGTCAACTTTCTGCTCGGGTTCGCTCCCTTCACCTCGATCACGAGTTCCGGTGTCGGTTCCGACGTGAGCACCACGTCCAGCTTCTTCGAAACCAGTGTCTACGGACTCGGATTCCTTTTTGCCGGCGGTGTTCTGGCTGCGGTGTCACTGCTGCCGCAGCAACGCTACGCAGGGATATTTGCCGCGTTGTCCCTGGTCGGATATGTCTCGTTGGTGTTCACCGCGTTCAGCCTCGGTTCGACGGATTACCTCGACATCGGCTTCGGGTGGGGATTGATCGTCGTCCTCGTCCTCGGTTTTGTGCAGACCGTCGTCGCAGTGGCCGCGTTCCTCTTCGACATCGGAATCCTCAAGGCCCCCGCGCCCAGGCCGGTAGCTCCCCAGGCCTTCGGTCAGGGCTACCAGCAGTACGGCCAGCCGCAGCAGATGTACCAGCAAGGCCAGCCGGGGCAGCCGCAGCAGGGCCAGGCGCAGCAGTACGGGGCCCAGAACCAGCCCTACGGACAGCAGTACGGTCAAACGCCGCAGCCCGGTTCGCAGCAGCAGGGATACGCGAGCGGCTACGGCGCGACACCCGCAGAAACTACCGACACGTCGGGCCAACAATCCCAGCAGTACGGCGGGTACGCGCAGCCGACGCCCCAGTACCCCTCCGGGCAGCAGCCTCCGGCCGGGTACCCGTCTACCCAGCCCGCCCCTGCCCAGCACCAAGCGGGGCCGTACCAGCCCACCCCAGCCCAGCCCACCGGCTTCGAAGCTCCCGCAGCCCCCGAAACCGGCGAGAACACAGACCCCGCGGCCGAGACTCGAGCTTTCGATTCTCGGAACCCCGACGAGCGTCAGCAGTAAGGGGTTTTCGGATTCGTCCCGGGCGGCGCGCCTGAGTGCGCGCCGCGATGTCGGGTGAAATCCTCGAGGGGATGAATTCTTTGACTGATCGAACACGACCACGCCCTTCCTCCGGTCAGCAAACACGAGGCCGCACGTCGCTGCGCACACCCACGCCGGAAGCAGACCAGACCAGAACACTGCTCACCGTGGCCTTCCGGTCATCGGGAATGGCGATCCTGCTGATCTCGGCCGTCGTAGTCGTGACGCTGGTATCGGCGAGTAGTGATCTGACCGGAACATTCGGCGCCATCGCAACGACGTGGCTGGCTATTCATCAAGTTCCCGTTGTCATCGACGACGTTCAACTCGGTGTGCTGCCGTTGCTCCCGACCGCACTCATGATGTGGGTGGTGGCGCGGCGATGTGCGTCGGCGGCAACACTCGCCGAGACGCGGATAGCAGTAGCGCGACTGGTGGGCGCAGCCGTGGCGGGGCCTCTCACCGTGACCGCGATCTGCCTGGTCGTTGTTGCCGACGCGTCCGCTGCAATCCCGCTGTCGAGTCCCAATGCGTTGAGCGCGTTCGGTTGGGTCGCCGGAATTCACCTGGTAGCCGCGACGGTCGGCGTTGTTGTCGCGCACTGGCAGATCATCGAACCTGAGCTTCCGCGGTGGGCATCCGCCGCCGTTCGCCCCGGTGCCTGGACGACTACAGCGCTGCTGGCAGCGGGATCTATTGCCGTTCTGTGTGCGCTGCTCATCTCCTGGTCCACCGTCGGGGATCTTCTTGCCCGCGGCGGCGGTTTTGTCGGCGTGCTGGGTCTGACCGTGCTGTCGCTGCTGTACCTGCCCAACCTTGTTGTCGGTGCGGTCGCCGTCATGACGGGCGCAAGCGCCGATATCGGTGAGGTGTCCACCAGTGTGTTCGGCAACATAGGCGGCGACCTTCCACCGCTTCCGGTTCTCGGAGCCGTCCCGGCCGGCACGGGCGGAGGGTTCTGGCCCGTACTCCTCGTTGTTCCGGTCGTGATCGGGATTTATCTGGGACGAGACTGCGCACGCCGCGTCGGCGGGCAGGACGGAATCCTCACCGCCGTTGCCGCCGCGTTCATGAGCGGAACAGTGATCGCGCTCCTCGCCCTCGCCAGCGGAGGGGAGCTGGGGTATTTCGGTGCCGTCGAGGTGACCTGGTGGGCCGTCGGGTTCCTGACCTTCGGCTGGTTGGCGCTGTTCGGCTCGATCAGTGCACTGATCACGACGTGGTTGCAGCATCGGGCGGTTCCTGCACCGCAGCCCACGGTGACGGCACCGCCGGCCCAGCAGGCTGAAACAGCTGAGTCCGAAGGCGACGACACGGACTCGGACACGGACTCGGACTCGACGGATGAGTCGGTGGACGAAACTGGTTCGGCGCAAGAGTCGGAGACCGAGGAGACCGAGGACACCGACGAGACCGATGAGCCTGCGGAGTCTGCGGAGACCGAGGCGCCGGAACTCACGGCTGAAGAAAGCAAGGCTGCAGAGGTCGAGGTCGACGCTGTAACCGTCGTCGAGGATTCTGCCGAAGAGTCTGCGACCGACCTGCCCTCACCGGTGAAAGACCCCAGCGACTAAGCTGTCGTCTGGCCGATTATCCGGCCACACCATCTTCTAGATCTCAGGAGTAGAGCGCTGACTGCCTCGGCCCACGACCTGCAGCAGACGACGCCTACTCGCGTCGTGGTTCTCGCGTCCGGAGCGGGAACCCTCCTGAAGTCGCTCATCGAAGCGTCGTACACCGAAAACTACCCCGCGCAGATCGTTGCCGTCGGTGTCGATCGTGACTGCGCTGCCACCGAACATGCCGGAGCCGCGGAGATTCCCGCGTTCAAGGTATCGATCAAGGATTTTGCCGACCGCGCCGCCTGGGACATGGCACTGACCTCCGCTGTTGCGCAGCACCAGCCGGATCTGGTGGTGAGCGCCGGCTTCATGAAGATCCTCGGACCCAGTTTCCTGGCGAAATTCGGTGGACGGATCATCAACACCCACCCCGCGTTGCTGCCCGCCTTCCCCGGCGCGCACGCGGTTCCCGACGCGATGGCGTACGGCGTCAAGGTCACCGGATCGACGGTGCATCTGGTCGACGACGGCGTTGACACCGGGCCGATTCTGGCCCAAGAACCTGTGGCAGTGCTTCCGGGCGACACCGAGTCGTCTTTGCACGAGCGCATCAAAGTTGTAGAGCGGCGGTTGTTGGCGGACGTTATCGCCGCTGTCGCTACACACGGAGTAGTTTCCGATGGACGAAAGGCCGTGATCCCCAGTGAGTGAACGCAAGGCTGTGCGCCGCGCTCTTGTCAGTGTTTACGACAAGAGCGGTCTGATCGAGCTGGCAACGGGTCTGCACGAGGCCGGTGTCGAGTTGGTGTCGACCGGCTCGACCGCGTCGAAGATCGCCGACGCCGGCATCCCCGTGACCCCGGTGGAGGCTCTGACCGGATTCCCCGAATGCCTCGAAGGTCGAGTGAAGACGCTGCATCCGCGCGTCCACGCCGGCGTTCTGGCCGACACCCGCAAGCCGGATCACCTCGCTCAGCTCGAGGAACTCGGCATCGCGACTTTCGAACTCGTTGTGGTCAACCTGTACCCGTTCACGGCGACAGTTGCTTCCGGCGCGACGCCGGACGAGTGCGTCGAGCAGATCGACATCGGCGGTCCGTCGATGGTGCGCGCGGCTGCGAAGAACCACCCGTCGGTTGCTGTTGTGGTCGATCCGGCCCGTTACGCCGACGTTCTGACGGCCGTTGCCGGCGGCGGATTCACGCTGCGTGAGCGCACTGTCCTTGCCGCGCAGGCGTTTCAGCACACCGCGTCGTACGACGTGGCAGTCGCGAGCTGGATGACCAGCACCATTGCTGCAGACGAAGACGGCTCGCAGTTCCCGGCCTGGGTCGGTGCCACCTGGAACCGCAGCGCCGTTCTGCGTTATGGCGAGAACCCGCATCAGGATGCCGCTCTGTACGAAAACCCAGCCGCTCCGGCAGGTTTGGCTCAGGCCGAGCAGGTGCACGGCAAGGAAATGTCGTACAACAACTACACGGACTCCGACGCAGCCTGGCGTGCAGCCTACGACTTCGCCGATCCGGCAGTCGCAATCATCAAGCACGCCAACCCTTGTGGCATTGCGGTCGGCGCCGATATCGCCGAGGCCCACCGCAAGGCGCATGCGTGCGACCCGGTCAGTGCTTTTGGTGGCGTCATCGCAGCCAACCGTGAGGTCACCGTCGAACTGGCCGAGCAGATCGCCGACATCTTCACCGAGGTTGTCATCGCGCCGTCCTATGCAGACGGAGCAGTCGAGGTTCTGCAGCGTAAGAAGAACATTCGTGTTCTCAAAGCTGCCGCACCGACCGCTACCGGCATCGAGCTTCGCCCCATCTCCGGTGGCACCTTGCTGCAGCAGCGTGACGTCCTCGACGCCGATGGTGACAACCCGGCCAACTGGACTCTTGCCAACGGCGAAGCGGCAGATGCGGAAACGCTCAAGGATCTGGAATTCGCTTGGCGTGCAAGCCGCTCCGTGAAGTCCAACGCAATCCTGCTGGCTAAGGGCGGCGCCTCGGTTGGCGTCGGCATGGGCCAGGTCAACCGTGTGGATGCTGCGCATCTTGCGGTCCAGCGCGCCGGCGATCGTGTTGTCGGTTCGGTGGCCGCGTCCGACGCGTTCTTCCCGTTCCCCGACGGACTCCAGGTTCTCTTGACCGCAGGCGTCAAGGCTGTTGTTCAGCCCGGCGGTTCCGTTCGTGACAACGAGGTGATCGAGGCTGCCAAGGAAGCCGGCGTCACTCTCTACCTGACAGGTGCGCGCCACTTCGCGCACTGATCAACTTCGTGTGAAGCGGGCCTCGACGTGAATGTCGGGGCCCGTTTTCTTTTGTCTCTCGTGCGTTCAAGGTTTGCGTATCGGGTCAGGCAGCGTGGGTGTGTGTTCCCTGGAGTTCACGCGGAGTTCCGGTGATCACGACGCGGGAAGCGCCGCGGGCGCGGATTTCGCTGATCAAACCGCCAAGAGTCGCTTCGTGGGCCGCGTCGGAGTGCGACAGGTCCAGTGTGACGGCGTAACCGCTCAGGTCGGAGGGCAGATCGGCATACGGGGGCGCGGTGGACAGTTGGTTGACTCGAAGTTTCATGTTGTTCTCCTGCATGTGAAAGGTAAAAGAAAAGGCACCCGAGGCTTTTGCCCTGGGTGCCCGAAAACGGATCCGATCAATCGGTGGATCATTCTCGGGGGACACCGCGCTTATGGCTGATGTGCTTGTGATTCATCGCCTTACCGGCCATACGATCTGCCGATGTGCCGGCGGAAAAAATCTGTACGGGGGCGGTGCAACTGCGCCACGAAAGCGCGGATGCAAAGTTCGGGTGAAGCGTCATCTGATCCGTGCCTTTCTCGTTCGGCGTAGCTGGTTAATGGATGACCGTACAGGACGCTGCCAGGGATTGCACCAATAAAAACCAACACAAACGTAAACTCCGTGTGACTTTTGTCCCGGCGTTCTGCGTCGCGCAGCTGCTCTTTGTGCAGGTCCAGTACCAAAAATGGAAGTCCCCTCGCGATGATTCGCAAGGGGACTTCCATATCGAAAAACAAGGCCGTCCGGTCTGTATGCAGCCCGGGGCGGCGGCTCAGCGGAGTGAGCGAACCCAGGCAGCAAACGGCTCGGCAAACTCGCTCGAGTACGGCAGGGGCGCGACGTAATCGGGGCCCGTCGAGTGCTCGTCACCGAGATCCTTGAGTACGAAACTCGCGTTCTTCATCCGTACCGAGGTGAGCGCGGTATGAGCGAGAGCCTCGTCGAGTGCCGCGACCTCGGCCGGAACGATCTGGATGTCCTTGGCCGAGCAACTGGTGAGGACCGGCATGCCGGCTGGAAGCGACGCCACCAGTGCAACCGGGTCCAGTGCATCTTCCTCGGCGAGAGCCTTGGCATTTGCGTACACCAGTCCGGCATTGCGGAGAGGTTCGGGAAGATCGTCGGGAACCGTGCCGTCACTGCGCAACGATTCGACTGCGCCGGCGAGCGCCACTCGAAGCTCGTCAGCCAATTCGACCGGCAACTGCCCGGCCCCGACAACCGCGTCGAGTTGCCCGTGAATCTGGTTGGTCAGAAGGTCGAGGAGCCTGATGCTCAGCGGTTCGACCAGAGCGAGTGCATGGACGCGGGAACCGCCGTGACCGGTGGCCACGGCAAGAGCCACCACCGCGCCGTCGCTGTGACCGATGATGATCAGTCGCTCGGCGTCGACGCCGGGTTGCGCTGTCAGGAAGTCGAGACCGGAAGAGGCCGCGTCGACGTACGTGTTGAAACCGAGATCCGCTATGTCGTCGACCTCGTACGTTCCCAATCCGGTTTCACCGCTGCCGATCTTGTCGTACCGCAGACTCGAAATACCCTGTTCTTCAAGGAGATCCGCGATGAACCGAAGCGTACCGATGTCGCCTTCGAGGAGTGCGCTGTCGCCGTTGCGATCGGTGGGACCGCTACCCGCCAGGATGAGCGCGGCAGGTGCTTGTACGTCTGAAGTCGTGGCGAGGCGCAGGCTCCCGAAGAGGGTGACGTCGCCGGATTGAAACGTGATCTCGGTGTCGGACATGACGACCTGTCTACCAGGTTCGGATGTTCAGGCGGTACGCGCACCGCGGAGGCGGCGCAGGCCCCGCCAACTGAACCACAAGAGGGCGGCAAGCAGCGGAATGATCAGGAGCGGAAGGATCATCGCAATCAACGACGTGAAGAACGTCAGCACGTCCTCGACGACCGAGAGCACAGGGTTGGCGAGCCCACCGGTGGTTGCCGTACTGACCGCTCGCGCGCCGGTCTGCGCGGAGCTGAAGGTCAGTGCCGTTGGTGCCCCGACGATGATGGCGGCTATCCCCGCCACCGCAGGATCAAGATGACTGAACGCGGCCCAGGCCGCGATCACCCCGGCGATGGGACCGGTGACATTGCCGACCACGGATAGCGCGTTGTCGACAAAGGGAATGAGGTCGGCACCCAATTCGACGACCGCGGCGATCGCCAGCGCCACCAGAGCGCCGGTCGATCCGATCCACTGCATCGACTCACCGACGGTGATCCCGAACAGCTCGAAATGGACGGCAGCGCTCAGCATCAGCAGCGGCAGGAACGTTCGCATCCCCGAAGCTGCGGCAAGGCCGAGGCCGAGCATGGCGGGTAAGACCCAGGTATCCATGGGTGGAGTTTAGGTCTGGATTTCATCGCGTACGGGTATAAAGGCACACACCAAACCATCGGAAAGGAACTTTCATGCCGACCATGTTCTTCCTCAACCTGCCCGTCAAGGACCTGGGCAAGGCCACAGCCTTCTACGAGGGGCTCGGGTACGCCAAGAACCCACAGTTTTCCGACGACAACGCGTCGTCGATCGTCATCAGCGACGAAATTGTCGTGATGTTGCTGGCAGAGCCATTTTTCAAGACCTTCACGTCGAAGGAAATTGCCGACACGTCTACGTCGACGGAAGCGCTGTTGGGTCTGTCGGCGGAGACTCGCGAGGCAGTGGACACCATCGTCGACAAGGCTTTGGCAACAGGTGGCAGCGCTGGAAATGCCACTCAGGACCACGGATTCATGTACTCCCGCAGCTTCCAGGATCCCGACGGCCACATCTGGGAAATCATCTGGATGGACCAGTCTCAGGTGCAGGGCTGACCTCGAATCTTTTTCGGCGCGCGGCGCAATCGCGCAAATGCTCGTAACTTGGTGTGGTGACTGTCGCCAAGACCCTCGGTGAGCTACGCGCCACCGGACACGTGCAACGAAGTGTCAAAGAAGAAATTCGGGAGAACCTTCTCGCCGCGTTGCGGGACGGCCGCGATCCTTGGCCCGGCATAGTCGGGTTCGAGGACACTGTCGCTCCGCAACTCGAGCGGGCCCTGATCGCCGGCCACGACGTCGTCCTACTCGGCGAACGTGGGCAGGGCAAGACAAGAGTGCTTCGAACGCTCAGCTTGCTGCTCGACGAATGGACGCCCGTCATCGAAGGGTCGGAGCTGGGGGAGCATCCCTACGAGCCGATCACGCCGGCTTCGATTCGTCGAGCCGAGGAACTGGGCGACGACCTGCCGGTGGTGTGGCGTCACCGCAGCGAGCGGTACTCCGAGAAACTTGCGACCCCTGATACCTCGGTCGCGGACCTGATCGGTGACGTCGATCCGGTCAAGGTCGCGGAGGGGCGCAGCCTCGGTGACCCAGAGACCATTCACTTCGGCCTCGTTCCCCGAGCGCACCGCGGAATTGTGGCGATCAACGAACTTCCGGACCTCGCCGAGCGTATCCAGGTGTCGCTTCTCAACGTGATGGAAGAGCGCGACATCCAGGTTCGTGGATACACGTTGCGGCTCCCGCTCGACGTACTGTTGGTGGCGAGCGCCAACCCCGAGGACTACACCAACCGCGGGCGCATCATCACCCCGCTCAAAGACCGTTTCGGTGCTGAGATTCGTACCCACTATCCGGTCGAGTTGATGGACGAAATCGCTGTGATCGAGCAGGAAGCGCATCTCGCAGCGGAGGTTCCCGACTACCTGCTCGAGATCCTTGCCCGCTTCACTCGACTGCTCCGTGAATCCACGTCCGTCGACCAGCGTTCGGGTGTGTCGGCACGGTTTGCCGTGGCCGGCGCCGAGACCGTCAGTGCCGCAGCGGTACGACGTGCCGCGGTCCTCGGTGAGGCGGATGCTGTTGCGAGACCGGTAGATCTGGAATCGGTCGTGGAAGTTCTGCGCGGCAAGGTGGAGTTCGAATCCGGCGAAGAGGGCCGCGAACTGGAAGTGCTCGAGCACCTGTTGCGTCGAGCGACGGCAGACACCGTTCGGGTGCGCCTCGGTGGAATCGACCTGGGAATGTTGGTTGCCGCCGTGGAGATGGGCAATACCGTCGTCACGGGTGAATCCGTCACGGCCAAGGCGCTTCTCGAAGAACTGCCCGAGATCGAGGTTCTGGACGAGATCGCCGAACGTCTTGGTGCCCAATCCGACGGTGAGCGTGCCGCTGGTGCCGAGTTGGCGCTCGAAGGGCTCTACCTCGCGCGCCGGATCTCCAAAGATCAAGGCCCGGGCGGCCGCTCGGTGTACTCGTAAGGAGCGGGCGATGATTCACAATCCGCGCTATGGGCCATACGACGGCGGCCCCGATCCGCTGGCACCGCCGGTGGACCTGCGCGATGCGTTGGCGGCGATCGGTGATGACGTGCTGTCCGGGACGTCGCCTCGCCACGCGCTGCGCGAGCTTCTGCGGCGCGGCAACCGGGACATGCGTGGGCTCGACGACCTTGCCGCCCAGGCCAATCGGCGTCGACGTGAACTGCTGCGCCGCAACAACCTCGGCGGAACTCTCGACGAGGCCCGGAAATTGCTGGACAAGGCGGTGCTCGAGGAGCGCAAGGAGTTGGCGCGCGCTCTCGACGACGATGCCAGGTTCAACGAAATGCGCATCGAGGAGTTGCCGCCGTCGACGGCTCAGGCAGTTCAGGAACTGGCCGATTACAACTGGCGCAGCGAGCAGGCGAGAGCCGACTACGAGAAGATTCGTGATCTTCTCGGACGCGAGGTTCTCGATCAGCGTTTTTCGGGAATGAAGCAGGCACTCGAGGGCGCTACCAACGAGGATCGTGAGCAGATTCGCCAGATGCTGGCCGATCTGAATCAACTGCTCGACGCTCATGCACGTGGGGTTGACACTCCGGAGCAGTTCACGGAGTTCATGGACAAATACGGAGAGTATTTTCCCGACAACCCCCGCAATGTCGAGGAACTTCTCGACTCCCTCGCGCAACGCGCCGCTGCGGCGCAGCGCCTACGAAACTCGCTGTCTCAAGAGCAACGTGACGAGTTGGATGCTTTGGCGCAGCAGGCTTTCGGTGATCCGAGCCTGATCGACGAACTCGGCAAGTTGGATCAGCATCTGCAGGCCGCCCGGCCGGGGGAGGACTGGGAAGGTTCGCAGCAGTTCCGCGGGGACAACGGAATGGGCTTGGGTGAGGGGACTGGCGCACTGTCCGATATCGCCGAGCTGGAATCGTTGGCCGATCAACTCTCGCAACAGTATGCGGGCGCAGGGCTCGACGACATCGACCCCGAACTGCTCGCGAGGCAACTCGGTGGCGAAGCCGCAGCTGACGCTCGCACCCTGGCCGATCTCGAAAAGGCCTTGCAGGAACAGGGTTTCTTCGATCGGGCACCAGACGGCCAATGGCGCTTGTCGCCCAAGGCGATGCGCCAACTCGGACAGACGGCACTGCGCGACGTTGCCGGTCAGTTGTCATCCAGAAACGGACAACGAGATACGCGTCGGGCCGGGTCGATGGGCGAACCGACCGGAGCTTCCCGAGAATGGGAATTCGGGGACACAGAACCCTGGGACGTCACGAGAACGATCACCAACGCTGTGCTTCGTGACCCGGGCCGAATGCCGGTGCGGCTGAGCGTCGTCGACGTCGAAGTTGCCGAAACGGAGCAGCGTAGTCAGGCTGCCGTCGCATTGTTGGTGGACACGTCGTTCTCCATGGTGATGGAAGATCGGTGGGTACCGATGAAGCGCACCGCGCTGGCGCTCAATCATCTGGTGAGCACCCGTTTCCGCAGTGACGAACTACAACTCATCGCCTTCGGACGCCACGCGCATGTGTTGAACCCGTCGGAGTTGGCGGGACTGGACGGCGCGTGGGATCAGGGAACCAACCTCCACCATGCACTCTTGTTGGCGGCCAGGCACCTTCGACGCCATTCCAACGCGCAGCCGGTGGTGCTGATCGTCACCGACGGTGAGCCGACGGCTCATCTCGAAGCGGACGGAGAAGCACGGTTCGACTACCCGCCGAGTGCGCGAACCCTGGGACTTACGGTTCGCGCACTCGACGCGGTGGCCAGGCTGGGCGCCAAGGTCACGTTCTTCCGGCTCGGTGAGGATCCTGGTCTGGCCAGGGTGGTCGACCGAATGGCGCACCGGGTGGGCGGACGCGTCATAGCTCCTGATGTCGACGGCCTCGGCGCAGCCGTGGTCAGCGACTACATGCGGGGCCGTCACTAGTTTTGCTCGGCCGGCTGATGTTGGGTGATGCAATGGATGCCGCCGCCGCGTTCGAACAGAGGCCTCGCGTCGACGGTGACGACGGTGCGTCCTGGATAGGCGGCTGCAAGAATCTCGACCGCTTCCGCGTCGGCGGGATCGTCGAAGCTGCAGGCGATCACTCCGCGGTTGACCACGAGGTGGTTGATGTAGCTGTAGTCGACGAATCCCTCGTCGTCGCGCAGGATCTCGGGAGCGGGAACACGGATGACCTTCCACGGCCGTCCGCCGACATCGGTCGAGCGTTCGAACAACTCGATGATGGTCTTGCTGACGGCGTAGTCGGGGTGCATGGGGTTGCGCTGGTCGTGGATCAGTACCACTCCGGGGGACGAGATGGCCGCGACGATGTCGACGTGTCCGCGGGTTCCGTAGGTCTCCTGATCGCGAGTCAAGCCGCGCGGCAGCCAGATCACGTGCTTGGCGCCGATGGTGCGGGCGAGTTCGGCCTCGATGTCTGCCTTTGTCAGATCGGGATTGCGCCCCGGATCGAGTTGGACGGTTTCGGTGACCAACACGGTGCCGAGGCCGTCGACCGCAATGCCGCCGCCCTCGTTGACGAGTGGTGAGTCGATCAACTGGGCGCCGGATTGTTCGACGACAAACGCTCCGATTTTCGAGTCCTTGTCCCACTGCGCCCAATCCTGTGCGCCCCAGCCGTTGAACACCCAGTCGACGCCGCCGAGACGGCCGTCGTCCGACAACACGAATGTGGGTCCGATGTCGCGCATCCAGGCGTCGTTGAGCGGCGCTTCGACGATATCGATCTTCTCGGACAGGTACTTTCGTGCTTCTTCGACCTCCGCCGGGTCGACGACGACGGTGACCGGCTCGAATTCTGCGATGGCGTGAGCAACTGCAGCCCACGTCGACCGCGCTTCGTGCTGCTGCTCCGCAGTGTCCCCAAGGGAGTATCCGGCGCTGGGGTAGGCCATCCAGGTACGTTCGTGCGGTTCACTTTCCGCGGGCATACGCCAGGTCATCAGTTGGCTCCCGCGGTGTTCACCGGTGCGGTCAGGGCCGCGTAGGTGTCGGGTCGGCGAGTGGCCAGGAACGGGAACAGTGCAAGCCAGTCCTCGCGCTGCTGAAGATCGAGATCGGCTACCAGCACAGCGGATTCGTCACGGGGAGCCTGAACGAGGATGCGTCCGTACGGGTCCGAGATGAAGGACGAACCGTAGAAGGTGATGAGACCTTCGCTGCCGTGGCGGTTGGGGACAACCATGAAGGTGCCGTTCGCGATACCGTTTCCGACGATCACCTGCTGCCACAGCGGTTGGGTGTCGAAGTTCGGGTGATCGGGCTCCGAGCCGATCGCCGTGGGGTACACCAGGACCTGTGCACCGGCGAGTGAGTAAGCGCGCGCGACCTCGGGGAACCACTCGTCCCAGCACGTCGGGAGTCCGAACTTGGCGCCGAGTGCCTCGTGAACGGGGTACGCGTCCTGCGCCGGGCCTCCTCGGAAGTACGTGTCCTCGTAGTACCCGGCGGTCACCGGAATGTGGAGCTTGCGGGTTCTCCCGAGAAGTTCACCGGCGGGCGAGACGAGGATCGCGGTGTTGAAGCCCAGTCCGTCCTCGGCCTCGCTGCGCTCGTACAGCGACGCATGAACGAGTACTTGGTTCTCGGCGGCAGCCTTGGCTGCGAAGGCGAGCGTGGGTCCGGTGAGCAGGTCTTCCGCTTGGCGTCCGGGATTGTCGGCGGCGGGGGTGGAGGCCGGGTAGCGGCTGAGCGTCAGCTCCGGGAGGAAGACCACGCAAGCGCCCAGCTTCGCTGCGGCCGCGATGCCTTCGCTCAGTTCGGTATGGAGGTCGCTGCGGTCCTCGTGCCAGCGATGTTGGACGAGGCCGACGCGCAGTGGGGCAGACGTGGACTGCGCTGTCGCGGCCGGCGACTCGGGCGGAGTGAGGGCGGTGATCGTCAGCATGGGGTTTCCTCAGTACTCGGATGTTCGACGTTCAACGTAAAACGAATGTGATTCGTTAAGTATGGTGGGTGAGCGCTGATTGATCAAGGACTTTCGAGGAATTGTTTTTTGCGGCGCCCCGAACGGTGTGGATCACTACAGGAGGACATATGCCGCGGCCATCGCAACGACTGCTCTCGCCCGAAATCATCACCGAGGCGGCAATCGAATCGGTGGACGAAACCGGCGACTTCACCATGCCGGGACTCGCGGGAAGACTGAAGGTGCGACCGTCCTCGTTGTACAACCATGTGTCCGGGCGGGCCGAGATCGTCGAACTGATGAGAGCTCAATTGATGGCGGGCATCGACCTCCGATCGGTTGACGGTTCGTGGACCGACACCGTAGCGGCGTTGGCGTCCGAATATCGGCGCAGCTATGCCGAGCATCCTCGCTTGATCCCGCTCTTCACTGCCCAGACGGTGCAAGCCGGTGTTGCCTTCGGTCTGTACAACGCACTGGCGCAGGCATTTTCGGACGGTGGGTTCGATCCGTCGGCGACGCTCCACGCGATCACGACGGTAGACAGTTTTGTTCTCGGTTCCGCGCTCGATCTGGCAGCGCCGGAGGTCCAATGGGCCGCCGGGCCGGAAGTGAACGACGCGATGAAGGCGGCATTGGCAACGTCCGGGAAAAATCCCGAACGTGCCGATGCCGCCTTCGAATTCGGTTTGCGCGTGCTGATGGCTGGGTTGGTTGCCCAGTCTCCTAAGTCGAGCTGAGATCGCTTTCGTCGCGCAACGCGACCGTGTCGCGGTTGAGGGTCTTGCCCTCGAAGAACTCCGGGTTGCGCACGCGCATCACCATCATCAGTACGGCGCCGAGGATCAGGATTCCGAAGCCCAGGAAGAACACCAGGCCGATTCCGCCGATCGAAGCGCCACTCGCATTCTCGGGATCCATGCTCTCTTGGATCGAGATGACGAACACCGCGAGCAGCATCAGGCCACCCAGTAGCGGGAACGCCAGTCGGAAGACGAAGTTGCGCATGCTGTCGAACACCGTCCGGCGGAAGTACCAGACACACGCAAATGCCGTGATGCCGTAGTACCAGCAGATCATGATGCCCAGCGCAGCGATCGTGTCGAGGAGAGCGCTTTCGGAGAGGAACGTGACAACGGTGTAGAACACCGCCGTCACAACGCCGGCAACCACGGTCGCGTAGGACGGCACCAAGAACCGCGGGGATACCTCGGCAAGCTTCTTGGGGAAGGCTCCGTAGGCTCCCATCGCGAGCATGGTTCGTGCGGCCGGGAGGAACGTGGTCTGGAGGCTGGCGACCGAGGATACGAAGACGGCAAGGAAGAGGAGCATTCCGCCCCAGTCGCCCAGCACGGGGTCTGCCAATGCGCCGAAGACGTTCTCCGAATTCTCGGGATTTCCGAGTCCGAGGCCTTCCTCGCCGACACCGGCGTACATCATCGCGGCAACGGCAACCAGCAGATAGGTCAGGAGAATGGTTGCAACACACAGTAGTCCGGCGCGGCCCGGGGTCTTCTTGGGGTTCTTCGACTCCTCACCCAACGTCAGGCACGTGTCCCAGCCCCAGAAGGCGAAGATCGATCCGGTCAGTCCGATGACAAAAGCGCCGATGGCGAGTCCGCTGAACGGGTTGAACCAACTGAGGTCGAACGACAATCCGGCCGGGGCGTCTCCGGCACCGACGTGAACGAGCGCGACGACGGCAAAGACGACGAGCAGCACCATCTGGAAGCCGACGAGTGCGAACTGCACGCGCTCGCTCGTGGTGATTCCTCGACTCGCTATCCAGGTGGCCAGGGCGATGAACACCAGCGTCGTGCCGACATTGACGAGTTTGTTACCCGGTAGATCCGCGATCGACGGATTGTCGACCACCCGTGCGATGAACAGATAGAAGAAGTCGACGGCAATGGCGGCGAGATTCGAGAGCACGATGATGGTGGCGATCACCATGCCCCAACCGCACATCCAGCCGACGTACGGGCCGAATGCCTTGGTGGACCACGTGAATGACGCCCCGCAGTCTGGAGTATCGGAGTTCAGTTCGCGATATGCGTACGCGGTGAGGAACATCGGAATGAATCCGGCGATGAAGATGGCGGGCATCTTGAGGCCGACCGCGGCGACGATCAATCCGATACTGGCGGTCAGGGTGTAACCCGGTGCCACGGAAGAGATTCCGAGAACTGCGCCGGAGATCATCCCGATCTTGCCGGTGGCGAGACCTTTGGAACTCAGTTCGTTGCCTGCAGGTGGCTGCGAAGTTTCGTTGCTCGTCATGACAGTGCCTCCGGCTGGGTGAATTCGTGCTTGGGCACTACGACCATGGGAACGGGCAACACGCGCAGCATCTTGGCGGCGGTGGAGCCCAGAAAAAGTTTGCGCGGCTGCGCGAGGCGACTGGAACCGACCATCACGAGATCGCCGTCCTGCCAGTCCAGTTGACGCACTGCCGATTCCACAGTGGAACCGTCGGCGATGATGACCTCGATCGGAACATCCTCGGGGAGCGCAGCCCTTGCGACGTCGAGTGTGTCCTGAGCGTGACTTCGCGCGCGCTCTCTCGCCGACTCAGCAGTGTCGCGGTGATCGCGGAGATCGTTCTGCGGGTCCAACGCCACCAGTGAGACCAGGCGCAGCGGAACGTGCATTTGTTCGCTGGTGCGCACAGCCGTGTTCAAGACGATATCGGCGCCGACACGGGTACCGAGTGCACACGTGATCTCGCGGATCGCCGACGCCGACGAGTGTCGGGTTCCGCGCGGTGCCAGTGCAACCGGGACGTGGGCCGAGTGCAACAGTTCGGTGGACACCGAACCTATCGAGTGGCGGCCGAGCAGACCGTCACCGGACGCACCCACCACAATCGCCAGCGCGCCCAGTCGGTCCACTTCGTCGAGTAGTCCCTGAGCAAACGACTCGTGGAAGCTCAGATGTACTTCGACCGGGATGTCCTCGGGCACCGACGCTCGAGCCTCGGCAAGCCACTCATGCGCGCGGGCGGCGAGTATGTCGTCGTAGCCGGGTTCCGAGGGAATCTTGGCCGGGAGGGTTCGGTCCGGAGGGAGCACCATGCAGATGTCGAGTTGCGCGCCGAGACTGCGCGCGAGCTGCGTCCCGAGGACCAGCCCGTCTTTACCGCTGGGTGTGGCGAGGTATCCGACGATAAGGCGCATGGTGGCTCTTTTCCGGATTGGAGGAATCTGCTGTGCGCCTTTGTTAACCGCGGGCGGTGAACAAAGGCGCACAGCAGGAAGGGGCGGCGACTCAGTCGTGCGAACTCATGACGTGCTTGAGGCGGGTGTAATCCTCGACTCCGTAGGCGGAGAGATCCTTGCCGTAGCCGGAGTACTTGAAGCCGCCGTGCGGCATCTCGGCGACGAGCGGGATGTGGCAGTTGATCCACACCGCTCCGAAGTCGAGGGCTGCGGAGAGCCGTTGTGTGACACCGTGATCCTTGGTCCAGATGCTCGAGGCAAGGCCGAACCGAACGTCGTTGGCGAGGGCGATCGCCTCCTTTTCGTCGGAGAAGCTCTGGACCGTGAGGATGGGACCGAAGGTTTCTTCCTGCACGATGTCGTCGGACTGCGCGACACCGGTGATGATCGTCGGCTCGAAGAAGAATCCGGTTTCGCCTGAACGCTTTCCACCGGTCACGATCGTGGCCGACGCCGGCAGGTTCGCGATCTTGTCGCTCACGGTGTTGAAGTGGTTGATGTTGTTGAGCGGACCGTAGAACGCATCAGGGTCGGAAGGCGCGCCGGGGCGCAGCTTTTCGGCGTTACGCACCAGTGCGTCGACAAGCTGATCGTGAATGGATTCGTGGACGATCACGCGGGTGGCTGCGGTGCAGTCCTGGCCGCCGTTGAAGAACGCGGCCTCGGCGATGCCGGTTGCGGTCTTTTCGATGTCGACGTCGTCGAACACGATGGCCGGTGCCTTGCCGCCCAGTTCGAGGTGGGCGCGCTTGAGTTGCTGCGCTGCGGATACGGCGACCGCGATGCCTGCACGTACCGAACCGGTGATGGAGACAAGACCGAGGGCCGGATTCTCCACCAACGTCGCGCCGGTACCGCCGTTGCCGAGCACGACGTTGAACACGCCGTCCGGCAGGATTCCCTTGGACAGCTTGGCCAGTACCAGCGTGCTGCCCGGGGTGGTGTCGCTCGGCTTGAGGACGATCGTGTTGCCGGCAGCGAGTGCAGGGCCGATCTTCCACAGCGCCATCATGAACGGGTAGTTCCACGGCGTGACCTGACCGACGACGCCGATGGGCTCACGACGGACGTAGGAGGTGAAACCCTCCATGTATTCCCCGGCGGCCTTACCTTCGAGGAGGCGGGCAGCGCCGGCGAAGAAACGCATCTGATCGGCCCCGACCTTGACTTCCTCGTCGGCGATCATCTGGTGAGCCTGGCCGGTATTTGCGCTCTCGGCGGCGACGATTTCGTCGCTGTGCGCTTCGATCGCGTCGGCGAGCTTGAGAAGCGCGGCCTGACGGACACTCGGCGTTGTCTTGCCCCACGTCTCGAATGCGCGTTGTGCGGCTTCGACGGCGGCGTCCACATCGGCTTTGGTCGAGATCGGAGCACGCCCGACGATGCTTTCATCCACCGGGCTGATCAGGTCGAGCGTTTCCGTCGCGGACGAGGCGACAAATTCACCGTTGATGTAGTTCTCGAGTACGACGATCGACATCGGTACCGGTTCCTCTCGCGGTCGAAAGAGTTCGCAGCCCCAACGAACGGCACCACGAACCCGCACTGTGTGGGGCTGTGTCAGCAAGTGTGCGCTGCCTCACAGATTTCGACAGCTGCCAAAAAGTCGAAATCTTTTGGGATCGACGCGCCGAGTTGTACAGTCCAGCGCATGACGATCCCCGTGCGGTGGATGTTGGCGCAGGAAGACCTTGCTTTGGAACTCAAAGGCGGGGCAGAAGGCGTCGGTCGAGAAATCACGTTTGCGCACGCCACGGAACTGCTTGACCCGTTCCGTTGGCTGACCGGAGGTGAATTCATCCTCACGACCGGCATCAGATTGCCGTCGACTGCGCAGAAACGTGGGCGGTATCTCCGCATGCTCGACGCGGCCGGCGTGGCCGCGGTCGGATTCGGCACCGGGCTCTCGTACCCTGAGGTGCCGGCCGACCTGGTTACCGTCGCTGACGAAATCGGCCTGCCGTTGATCGAGGTGCCGTTGCCGACTCCCTTTGCCGCTGTGGTGAAACGAGTGATGAGCCGGTTGGCCGAACAGGAATACGAAGCGGTTCTGCGGGCATCGCGGGCACAGCCGAAGATGACGCGCGCCGTTATCGCCGGTGGAACCGCCTCGACGGTGCGTGAACTCGCCATCGCGACGTCGGCGACCGTCCTGTTGCTCGACGTGGCCGGTCGGGTGCTCGAGAGTTACCCCGAACTGCCGGCCGACGACGTGATCGAGGAACTGCGGGGGACTCTGGGCGGCGGCGCGTCCAGCAGCGTCACCCTCGCGAGTTCGGGGGCGTCCATCGCGGCGCAACGGATATCCGTCGGCCGAACACTTCACGGATACCTGGCGGTGATCAGCGCGTCGTCACTGAGCTACGTCGACCAGATCCTACTTGGTCACGCAAACTCGTTGCTGGCGTTGGACTTCGAGAAGCCGGCTAGGTTGCAGGCAACGCAGAATCAACTGAACTCGTACGCGCTTGGCCTGCTGTTGACCGAGGATCGCGATCCCGCGCCGGCGTGGCAGCAGATTCGGGCAGCGGCAGACGGGGACGGCATGATCCGTGGTCTCACGGTGCTGGCCGACACGCCCGACATTGCGACGCGCGTCGCGGGAGAAATTGCGTCGTTCCTGAACAAGGCCGGCCGGCAACTCTTCTCACGTATCCACGATGCCCGGGTCACGGTTGTTCTGCGTGGAACCGACGACGTCGACTTCGTTCGAGCGCTGCTGCGAGATGTGTCGACCGGTGACCGCCGTTCGTTGCGGGTGGGACTGAGTGGTAAACGTGAGGTTCTGGCACTAGCGGACACGGTCGAGCAATCACAGCTCTGCGCATCTGCGGCGGAAACCGGTGGGGAGCCTTTGGAATTCGCAGCTCTCACAGGGAGCGTGCTACTCGCGTTCAGTTCAACCCGAGAAGTGCTGAACACGTTGGCGGAAACGATGATCGCCCCGCTCGATCGCTACGACCGCGACAACGGCACCGAACTGCTGGCGTCGTTGCGCGCTTTCCTCGAAGCCAACGGGCATTGGGAAGCAGCGGCCATCGCCATGGGCGTTCATCGGCATACGCTGCGCAGCCGAATTGCCAAGGTGGAGACGCTGATCGACTGCAGTCTGGACGTGGCACGGGTGCGAGCGGAGTTGCTACTCGCGATCATTGCCCGGCAGTCGTGACCGCTGAAACGAGCGGTCACGACTGCGATCGGGTTATCCCTTGACTCGGGAGACGATGTCGGCCGCCGTCCGTTGTCCCATCCGCACAGCGCCGTCCACGTGCTGGTAGCCTTCGGCCGCAATGTCGGAGCAGGAGAAGTGAATCGGGCCGACCGGTGTCCGTGAATCGGCGCCGTACCGGTGCAGACCACCGAGATCGAAGCTCGCGGCGTACGCGCCTCGGGTCCATTCCTCCGAACCCCAGTCGGATTCGTAGTACACGATCGGCTCTTCTGCCCTCGGGCCGAGGAAGCGGGCGATCGACCCGAGAAGCGTGGCCTTACGCTCTTCGGCGGAAAGCTCGAACATCGCGTCCGCCTTCTCGTCGGAGACGAAGGCGACCAGGGTGCCACGAGTGTCCTCGTGGTTGGTGTTGTCGTACACCTCCTGAACGACCTCGGACGCGCCGAAACCGGTGCCGGACAAGCCGTCTTCACGCCAGAACGGCGTCTCGTACACGGCGTGCACCTTGATGACCAGACCAAGGGACTGGTGCTGGTGCATCTGGTGCTGACGGCGCGGCAGCGGGGGATCGTAGGAGATCCGAGAGTAGAGATTGGGCGGGACAGCCAGGATGACCTTTTTTGCCTCGACGCGAACGTCACCGTCCGCCAACACAACTGCACCGTCTTCGGTCCACTGCACGGTACGCACGGGAGCGTTGAGGAAGACATCGTCGCCCAGGGCGGCGGCCATGCGGATGGATACCTGCTGCATTCCGCCGACCACACGCTTGTCGAGAATGAAGTCCTCGTCCACCAGGTTCGAGAACGAACCGGCGGAGGCGGCCATGAGAACGGCCTGCAGCGCGGAGAACGCGTGGGCAGGCTTGGTGAGCATGCCACCTGCAATGAAAAGTCCGATGTTGTCGCGAGCTTCGGCGTCGTCGGACTGATTGATCAGCCACTGCTTGAACGAGACGGTGTCGAGGTCACGGGCAAGTGGATGAGCCCACGGCTCCTCCGCGCCGATCTGTGCGGCGAGATCGTCCATCTCGTCGATGAGGCGGTCCATCTCTTTTTTGGTGGTGTCGTTCGTGGGGAAGGAGTCGCCGGTGTAGCGGGTGCGTTCGCCTGCGGTGGAGATGTAGACGGATTCGCCCTCGCGGTATCGGTCGAACGTAGTGAGGCCGAGGTCGTCGAGAAGCTCGATCAGCGCGGTCTGGTCGGGGGAGACCCACTGGCCGCCGATTTCCAGGACCGCGCCGTCGACGGTGTCGGTCCAGGTGCGGCCGCCGACGCGGTCGCGTGCCTCGAGAACAGCGACGGACAAGCCGGCTTTGCGCAGCGCGGTTGCGGCTGCCAGGCCGGAGGGGCCGGCGCCGACGATTGCGACATCTCTCTGAAGAGTAGGCACTTGCGAGCTCCTTCGTGGTTGAGCACCGCTCGAGTCGAATAGAAGCCGACGCGTGAACAGTGAACGGGTGACTGCTCACAGTCTGCCGCGAAGAGACCCACGCCACACCTGACAAAACGGAGTGTTAACCCGCAGAAGTTGTGACGAAAAGGCGTGCGACTATCCGTTGACCACGACGCGATCGCCGAGCGGTCTACTCAAATGCACATCGAGGGATCCGAACACGGCCACAAGAACGCACATCCTGTCCGCAGCTTCGGGCAGAGAACCGGTGTGGAGCGTGATGACCACCGCGTCGTCCGTCTCGTCGAGAGTTGTATACGCGCCGTAACATTCCGGCGTTCCGGTCACGAAATGAACGGCAACGGTATTCTCGTCCACTTCCGACCACGACTCGAACATGGTCTCCCCGGCGCCGACGATGTCTGGCCGATCCTCGAACATCGTGCCGATATCGGTGTCGTCGACCTCCGTGGGGACAGGCGATTCTCGTGCCCAATCGGCGGGAACAGCACCCTGCGCTGCAAGCACTTTCGGGGTCCCGACGCCGGCATTGGTACTCGTGCCGATGGCACATCCCGCCAATGCCAGGGCGGCCAGAACGGCGAGGGTGATTACGCGCATGCATCCACCGTAACCCTGGTCATGCGAGTAGCGCCGTGACCAGCGCGATTGCCGGAATTGATGCCAAAGTGGTGACAAATGCGCTGTCTCGGGCCAACACCATTCCGCGACGGTAACGGCTCGCGTAGATGAAAACGTTCTGGGCAGTCGGCAAGGTGGACACGACGACGATCGCAAACAATTGATGACCGTCGATGCCGAGCAGGTAATGCGCCATCAGATAGGCGAGCACCGGTTGGACGACGATCTTGAGCGTCGAGGCCAGCGCCACGTCCCGGCGGGGACTCGAGCCTTTCTCGAGCACGCGCACGCCGTACAAGGACAGGCCGAAGGCAAGCAAGGCGCCGGGTACCGAGGTTGCCCCGATCAATTCGAACGGCTGCATCAGCGGTCTCGGTGGCACCCAGCCGATCAACGCGACGATCAAGCCCGCCGCACCTGCGAGCACGATCGGGTTCTTGAACGGAGCGGTGACAGTGTCGATCAGTGACAGTTTTTCGGCTTCGCCCCGCAATGCCGTGAGATCGAGGATCGTCAACGCGATGGGGGAGTACACGACAATCTGGAACAGCAGAAGTGGCGCCACGAACGTTGCGTCACCGAGGACGAACACTGCGATCGGGATACCGAGGTTCGCCGAGTTCACGTACGACGCGGACAGCGCGCCGATGGTCAGTTCGGGAAGCGGTCGACCAAGCCAGAGTTTTGCGATCACTACGTACAAGGCGCCGACGGCAAAGGCAGTGGCCGACGCGACCGCCAACGTAGGCGAGAAGATCACCGACAGATCGGACGACGCGAGGGTCGTGAACAGCAGCGCGGGGGTTGCGACGAAGAAGACGAGGCGGCCGAGAACAAATTGGCCTTGGCTGCCCAACGTGCCGAGGCGACCGAGGAGAAAGCCGACCGCGATGACAACAAAAATAACGGTGAAACCCGCAATAACTCCCGACACGCTGCGGGCACCTCTCAGCTGGACCGAATAACTTCAGGAATCTTAGTCCGGGCAACAAAAAGGCCGCGCAGTCGAGTGACTGCGCGGCCTTTCCGGTCTTCTACGTGTGACTACCGTGCGGCGGTGAAGGGAAGCAACGCCATTTCGCGTGCGTTCTTCACTGCAACGGCGACCTGACGCTGCTGCTGCGGGGTCAGGCCCGTGACGCGGCGGCTACGGATCTTGCCGCGGTCCGAGATGAACGTGCGAAGCAAGTTGATGTCCTTGTAATCGACATGCGTGATCTTCGCTGCGAACAACGGGTTCTTCTTGGGCTTACGTCCCTCTACGGGGCGTGGCTTCTTCGACGGTGAACGCTTGACTGCCATCCGACTTCCTTACCAGCTCGACTTGTGTACGCCAGGCAGTTCCCCACGGTGCGCCATTTCTCGCACGCGAATCCGGGATAGCCCGAACTTCCGCAGGTGGCCGCGCGGACGTCCATCCGCAGCGTCTCGATTGCGCAATCGTACCGGACTCGCGTCGCGTGGTAGACGTTGCAGGGTCGCTTGGGCCCGTGCGCGTTCCTCAAGGGAGCTTTTCGGGGAGCGAATCGTCTCCTTCAGGGCGGACCGCTGCTCGCGGTATCGCTCGACGA
Source organism: Rhodococcus sp. MS16 (assembly GCF_013277795.1). Classification (NCBI taxonomy): domain Bacteria; kingdom Bacillati; phylum Actinomycetota; class Actinomycetes; order Mycobacteriales; family Nocardiaceae; genus Rhodococcus; species Rhodococcus sp. MS16. The sequence continues at coordinate 15,166 of NZ_VBTM01000003.1, read as the reverse complement.
TGACCCGTCGTTGGTTGTTCTTGGCGATCTTCGACTTCTTGGCCACGGCTATTTCTCTTCTCGGAAATCGACATGCTTTCGGAGCACCGGGTCGTACTTCTTCAGCACGAGTCGATCGGGGTCGTTGCGACGGTTCTTGCGGGTCACGTAGGTGTAGCCGGTGCCTGCGGTGGACTTCAGTTTCACGATCGGCCGGATCTCGTTGCGGGCCATCAGCTCAGATCTTCTCGCCGCGTGCGCGGATTCGGGCGACGACGGATTCGATGCCGTCGCGGTCGATCGTCTTGATGCCCTTCGTGGACAGAGTGAGGGTGACGCGACGCCCTTCGCTCGGCAATACATACGTCTTGCGCTGGATGTTCGGATTCCAGCGGCGATTCGAACGCTTGTGGGAGTGCGAGACGGATTTTCCGAATCCCGGCACACGTCCGGTCACTTGGCAGCGAGACGACATGGGTGTTCCTTTCTAATTGCAGATGACAATCGTTTTCGACAATGGAGTGAGATCAATGTAGCGTCCAGTCTCGGTAATGACAATCATTCCCAGAAAGGGCGCGCTGTGAACACGATCCTGGACGGCAGGACTCCGCTGGTCCTGGTTGCCGGCATGAGCGAAACCACCACACCGACCGCGCGCGCACTACTGCGGGCCGGAACAGTGCTGGTGCATCACGACCTGAGTCACGTCCGCGAGGGAGTAGTGCGACGGACAATCACGACAGTGGCCGGGACGACAGTGACCGGAACGACAGTGGCCGGCAACACGGTCTCGGAACGGGAGACCATCCTCGAACTCGCGCACGGCTGCGTGTCCTGCACGCTCAGCCAGGATTTGCTACCGCTGCTGCGTCGGTTACACGCTCGCAGTTCGGTTGCGCGCATCGTCGTGCTGCTGGACCCGCAACTCGAACCCGAAGCGCTGTGCTGGGCGATCGAGCACGTCGTGGTGGCCGGAGTCGTCGGCCAACTGGACGGTCCGGCCGAGCGAGATGTCCGCGTCGACGCCGTTGTGACGTGCATCGACGCCGAAAGCTGGCTTTCGGACGCCCTCAGTGACGAAGCCCTCGACGACGATCGAACACTGGCTCAGGTGGTTGTCGGCCAGGTCGAGTTCGCCGACGCACTTGTCGTGCAGGGGATGGCGGATATCGACAGTTGGCAACACACGCGTCTGCGGGCTGTCCTGGCTCGGCTTGCGCCCCGGGCGCCCGTCGTCGATGCGGGCGGCGACATCGAGAAGGTGCTCCTCGCAGTGCCCGAGGATTCCAGACGCGGCGAACTTGCCGACGCTCACTCACCGCTGCTGCGTTTCCAGCCACCGCTCGAGGAAGACAGCGGCGTGATGCTCGTGGAGTTCACCGCCAACCGCCCGTTCCACCCCGGACGTCTACATGACGCGATCGACGTCCTGCTCGACGGCGTCGTGTGCTCGCGCGGGCGAGTGTGGGTGGCGACGCAACCCGGGGAAGCGCTCTGGCTGGAATCCGCAGGCGGCGGCCTACGGGTTGCGAGCGCAGACACGTGGCTGGCGGCCATGACTCCCGAGGAACTGGAGGGCGTGCCGGTCGAGCGACGCGCACTGGCCGCATTGAAATGGGACGACCGTTTCGGCGACCGCGACACCTCGATGGTGGTGCTGGTGTGCGACGCCAACCCCCTCGAGATCGACCGAACGCTGCAACATGCGCTGGTCACCGACGAGGAACTGGCCGACGAAAAATCGTGGTCCGACTGGGACGACCCGTTCGGCGAGTTCCACGAGGACCCATGCGACGAATCCCAATCACCCTACGCAGAAACCGAATCGATCCGAGAGGCAAACGAATGAAAAAGCAACTGCACCCCGACTACCACCCCGTGGTGTTCCAGGACGCCGGCACCGGCAAGAGCTTCCTCACCCGTTCCACCGTGACGAGTGACCGAACCACCCAATGGGAAGACGGCAACACCTACCCGCTGCTGGTTGTCGACGTCACGAGCGACTCGCACCCGTTCTGGACGGGAGCGCAACGCGTCATGGATACCGCTGGCCGCGTCGAGAAGTTCGAGCGTCGCTACGGAAAGCGCACGGCGCGCTGATGGCTGTTCCCAAGCGGAAGATGTCCCGCTCCAACACACGTAGTCGACGGTCCCAGTGGAAAGCGACGCCGCCCGATCTGGTCGAGGTCACCGCCTTCGGTCACACCCACAAGGTTCCCCGACGGTTGGTCAAAGCAGTTCGACTCGGGGTGATCGACCCTCAGCGGCTCTGACCGTGCGATCCTTGGCCGGTGCTGCTGTCGATCCTCGAACTGGTGGGCATCGTGGCGTTTGCCGCTTCCGGTGCTCTGGTGGGCGTCACCAAGCGTCTCGACATCTTCGGGGTGTGCTCGGTGGGCGTATTCACCGGCATCGGCGGCGGTATCGTCCGCGACGTCCTACTCGGCGTCCACCCACCCAGTTCGCTGAGTAGCTGGCCGTACTTCGGAACGGCCGCCCTCACGTCCCTTGCGGTGTTCTACCTGCACGAGCCGCTCAACCGCCTGCGCCGCGAAATTCTGGCGCTCGACGCACTGGGCATGGGCCTGTTTGCCAGCACCGGAACCGTCATCGCCCTCGAGAACAACGCCAGCGGACTGGCTGCCACGCTGATCGGTGCCACCGCGGCGATCGGCGGCGGCGTGATCCGAGACGTCCTCGTCAACGAGGTGCCCTTGCTGCTCCACAAGGACCTCTATGCCGTCCCGGCGCTCCTCGGCGCTGCGTTGGTGGTCACAGTCTCGGCGTGGGGGTTGTCCACGAACGGTGCGCTTGTGGTCGGCACCGCGTTTGCCGCCGTCTTCAGATTGCTTGCGCTGTGGCGTCATTGGAGCCTGCCGGGACCACGCCGCACTGAAGACTGACGGCGACACGCCGAACCTCCCGAACGGGACCCTCTCAGCCCTATCTCAGCACTTCAGTCCAAACTGTCGGTATGCGTATTTTGGTGGTCGACGACGACCGGGCCGTTCGCGAGTCGCTCCGGCGCTCGCTCAGCTTCAACGGCTACACGGTAGAACTGGCGGTGGACGGACTCGACGCGCTCGAGAAGATCCTCGCGAACCGGCCGGACGCCGTGGTTCTCGACGTCATGATGCCGCGCCTCGACGGACTCGAAGTGTGCCGCCGGCTGCGCAGCGCCGGCGACGATCTCCCGATCCTGGTGCTCACTGCCCGCGATTCCGTCAGCGAACGCGTCGCCGGTCTCGACGCCGGTGCCGACGACTACCTTCCCAAGCCTTTTGCACTGGAAGAGCTGCTGGCCCGATTGCGCGCGCTGCTCCGGCGAACCGCACCGGATCCTGACGCAGACTCCGAGATGATGACCTTCGAGGATCTCACCCTCGACCCGGTGACCCGTGAGGTTCGGCGAGGCGAGCGATCCATCAGTCTCACCCGAACCGAGTTCTCGCTTCTCGAAATGCTGATGGCCAACCCACGTCGCGTCCTCACCCGTGGGCGCATTCTCGAGGAGGTGTGGGGATACGATTTCCCGACCTCCGGCAACGCTCTCGAGGTTTACGTCGGCTACCTTCGTCGTAAAACCGAGGCCGACGGCGAACCGAGGCTGATTCACACCGTGCGCGGTGTCGGCTACGTCCTGCGGGAGACACCACCGTGATCGCTGCACCCTTCGGCAAGAACGCGGAGCCGAAGACCTCTCCCACATCGAACGGCTCGGCGGCCGGGATGCGCCCGCCCATGCCGTTGACCCGATCGGTGTCGCTGCGATGGCGGGTCACATTGCTGGCCGCGTCCGTCGTTGCGGTAGCCGTCGCTGTCATGGCCATCGCTGCCTATGCGGTGGTCTCACGTGCGCTGTACGCCGACGTTGATCACCAGTTACGCACTCGCGCATCGGTTCTCATCGACAGCAACATCGTGCGTTTCGATCCCCGGTACATCACCGGTGCCACCCTGTACACCACCGATATCAGTGTGGCCCTCGTCTTTTCGAACCTCGATACGTATCAGCCGCCCGGTTCCGACGTGCCGATCGGCGAACCCGAACTCGCCGTCGCGCGGGGCACCGCAGAGTCGTCACTGCGGACCGTCGAAGGGCAGCGCGTGCTGGCGCAACGAACCCACGACGGAAGCACGTTGGTGATCGCGCAGCGGTTGGAGCCGACCGTCGCAGTGCTCGATCGACTTGCCTGGGTGCTGTTTGTCGTCGGTGGCTGCGGCGTCATACTTGCCGCGGTAGCCGGTACGACGGTGGGGCGCACAGGTTTACGACCTATCGCCCGGTTGACGGATGCCACCGAACGCGTTGCCCGCACCGACGATCTGACGCAGATCCCCGTATCCGGCAGTGACGAACTGGCGCGCCTCACCGAGAGCTTCAACACCATGCTCCGGGCACTTGCCGAATCCCGGGAACGACAGAGTCGTCTCGTCGCCGACGCCGGTCACGAACTGCGCACACCGCTGACGTCGCTCCGCACCAATATGGAGCTGCTGATCGCGTCGAGCCGGCCAGGGGCACCACAAATTCCGGACGAGGACATGGCGGAACTGCGAGCCGACGTCGTGGCACAGATCGAAGAGCTGTCGACTCTTGTCGGTGACCTCGTCGATCTCGCGCGAGAAGACGCACCCGAAACGGTGTACGAGCGCGTTGATGTCAGTGACGTCGTCGAACGATCACTCGAACGTGCGCGTCGACGCCGCAACGAAATTGAATTCGAGGCCGTGACAACGCCCTGGTTTGTGTACGGCGATCAAGCGGGACTCTCGCGTGCCGTACTCAACGTCCTCGACAACGCCGCGAAATGGAGCCCAAAGGGCGAGCAGGTGCGCGTCGAGATGCGCCCAGTCGGTCAAGGACTGTTGGAATTGACCGTCAGTGATGCGGGACCGGGTATTCCGGAGGAAGATCGGGAGTTGGTGTTCGATCGTTTCTACCGGTCCACCGCTGCGCGTTCCATGCCGGGATCCGGTCTGGGACTTGCGATAGTGCGCCAGGTGGTGATCAAGCACGGTGGCACCATTGCGATCGAGGAATCCGATCGTGGTGGGGCACTGGTTCGGATCGTGCTTCCCGGGGAGCCGGGTCCGATCGCCGAATAACTGGACACCGTGGGTAATGTGTTCAGCGAGAGTGCTTTTCGAAAAGTGAGCAGGGTGCACAGAATTATCGGTGCAAACTCTGGGCAAAGTGACAGGTGAGTCTCAGCGGCTTCTCAGCAGCGCAAGGCAGTCTTGTAGTCAACAGAGTTGTGACCAACCAATCCGGTGGTCACCGAGACGAAAGCGAGCCGATGACCGAGGACCGTAACACTGGGCCTGACCGGCCCGAGCAGCCAAGCAACGAGCCCCAGCCGACGCAGGCTTACCCGACCCAGCAGAATCCTGCCCAGCCTAATCCTGCCCAGCAGAACCCCACGCAGGCTTACCCGACGCAGCAGCAGCCTTACCCGACCCAGCAGCATCAGGCGCCGGGTTACGGGCAGCAGCCCACGCAGTCGTTCGGGCAGCACTACGGCGCACATGACGCTGCTCACCAGCAGCAGTCGCCCTATCAGAGTGCAGCGAGCCCGGCCGGCCCCGCCGGACCAGGTGGCGCTGCCGGACCCGGCGGACCGATCCCCGCTGCGCTGCGCGGACCCAACGCTGATCCCGAACCGGCCAAGCCGAAGTCGAAGCGCATGGCACTGGTAGCCGGCGCGCTTGCACTGGTGCTCGTCAGCGGCGGTGTCGGCGGTGCGGTCGGCGCGATTGTGGCGGACAACAACGGTGGCAGCGGAACCGTCACCAATTCGCTCAACGCTGCCAAGCCGACAGCAACCAACACGTCCAACGCGCCGGCCGGTTCGGTGCAGGCCGTGGCTCAGAAGGTCGTGCCCAGTGTGGTCCAGATCGAGGTGGCCACAGCTCAGGGCTCCGGTGGGGAAGGATCCGGCGTGATTCTGTCCTCCGACGGTCTCATCCTGACCAACAATCACGTTGCCGGCGCCTCCGGTGCGCAGTTGAGTGTGTCGTTCTCCGACGGAAGCAAGGCATCGGCAACCCTGGTCGGTGCCGATCCGGTTTCCGATATCGCCGTCATCAAGGTCGAGGGTCGCAATGATCTGACGCCGATCGACCTGGGCAATTCGGCCGAGGTAGTGGTCGGTCAGCAGGTTGTTGCAGTCGGTTCACCGTTGGGGCTGGCCGGAACGGTCACCGAAGGCATCATCTCGGCGCTCAATCGACCGGTGTCCACCAGCGGCGAGTCGGGCAACCAGAACACGGTTATCGATGCCCTGCAGACCGACGCGGCCATCAACCCGGGTAACTCGGGTGGCGCACTGGTCAACATGGACGGACAGTTGATCGGTATCAACACGGCCATCGCGTCACTGGGAGCCTCGTCGGGCACGCAGGGTGGGTCGATCGGACTCGGCTTTGCCATCCCGATCGATCAGGCCAGGCGTGTTGCCAACGAGTTGATCGAAACCGGCAAGGCCACTCAGGCCATGATCGGTGTGACGGTGCCCTCGCAGGACAACGCGGATGGTGCGACGGTTATGGACGTCACCGCTGACGGTCCGGCAGCCAAGGCCGGAATCCCGAAGGGTGCCGTCATCACGAAGGTCGACGATCGTGTTGTCGCAGACGGTGATTCGCTCATCGCGGCAGTGCGGTCGCACGCTCCCGGCGACACCGTGTCGATCACATACACCGACGGTGGTCAGCAGAAGACCGTCGACGTCACGCTGGGAACCGCGCCGGCGCAAGGTGGGCGGTGACAGTTGGCGACCGGCCGACGATCACCCCGATCTTCGGCCGGACCGCAACTGATTCGGGGCGCGGCACTACGGTAGGAGTCATGGAACTCGAAGCCACATCGGCCGGCCGCGCCCTGGTTGTCATCGTCGACGATCGCACCGCTCACGGTGATACCACCGACTCCATCGGTCCGTTGGTTACGGAACTGCTGAACGAAGCAGGTTTTCACGTCGACGCGACGGTTGCAGTTGCCGCCGACGAGGTGGAAATCCGGAACGCTCTCAATACCGCGGTGATCGGTGGTGTCGACTTGGTGATCTCGGTCGGCGGTACCGGAGTGTCACCGCGCGACGTGACACCGGACGTGACGGCTGAGGTGCTCGATCGGGAGATCCCGGGAATCGCCGAGGCGCTGCGGGCGTCCGGGTTGTCCGCAGGATCGCTCGAAGCGGGCTTGTCCCGCGGCTTGGTCGGTGTCTCGGGCAGCACCGTCGTCGCCAACCTGGCGTCGACGCGCCCCGCGATCCGTGACGGTATGGCAACGTTGACGGCTTTGGCGGGCCATGTGATCGCCGAACTGTCCAGCCTCGAGGGCTGAGTAGAAGTTGTCCGACGAACAGAGCGCAGAAAAGAAGTCTGTCGACAAAGAGGCTTTGGCGCGCATTTTCGGGGATGTGTTCCCGGAGACGACATCCGACGAGCGTGACCCGCAAGGATCCTCCCGTTCGTCGGATGACGAGTGGTTACGCAGGCAGGTTCCGCCGCATCACGGCGGTTGACGCATCAGACAGATCAGGCCCGTCCCGGAATGTCCGGGGCGGGCCTGATCTGTCAGGTGGACGCTAGTCGAAGCTCTTGGCGTGGGCGCCGGAGTCGGGGTCGGTTACACCGGAAGCGAGGATGTCGCGGATCTGGATGAGCAGATCGGTTTCGCTGGCTTCCTTGTCCTCGGGTTCGGTGACGAACTTCTTCTTGGCCGCGTTCGCGGGAACGATCAGCACGAAGTAGACAACTGCCGCGATGATGACGAAGTTGATGATCGCGGTGACCACGGCACCGATGTTGACGAAGGTTTCGGGATTGCCGGCAATGATCTCCTTTCCCCAGCCCAATTCGTCGGATCCACCAATGGCGGCGATGAGTGGGTTGATGATGTTCGACGTGAAGGCCGTGACGATCGCGGTGAACGCTGCGCCCACGACCACTGCAACGGCCAGGTCGAGCACGTTTCCGCGGAGCAGGAAGTCTTTGAATCCCTTGAGCATTTCGGTGTCCCCCGAATTGTGTGTGAGATGAACGTGTCGGTTCTCTGGAGAGAGCCGAATGCAAAAATCCTAAAGGAGCAAGCATCAATGTGTTTGCTTACTTGAACGTCACGGTGATGGCGTTGACCAGTGATGCGGCCGCGACGCGAGTAGCCGCCTCGGTGGGCAATGCCAGCATGATCACCTGTTCTTGCTGGTTACGTGTACTTTCCGCAGCGGTGACCATGACAACAACGGCGCCCGACGCAAGAATCGTGGGTTTGTTGTCGTTTGTCTGCTCGTTCGGAGTGTCGGGCTCAACTGTGAGCACATCGACAATGTCGCCGCTACGGACAATGTCCGAAACTGCGGCATCCGCTAGCCGGACCGGGACAATTCGCGCGTCGTCGGTTCCCGTGGACTCACGGGCCAGACGCGACCCGAGAACTCGGACGTCTGTGACGATTTCTCCGCGGCGAACAGGCCCGGCGACGGTGCTGCCCACAACGTCGGCGAACTCGGTAAGCGTCCCGTCGGGAAGGTGATCGGCAGAGAACTCGCTGATTCCGAGGTCGTCGTCGGTGACAAGTTGTCCGGGAGCGACATCGCGGGCCGCGGTGACAACCCGGACGGTATCGGAGTCAGGATCGCCGCGAAACAGCAGCGCTATTCCGAGCACGGCAAGAGTGAGTGCGGCGATTTTTCGAACTGCCGAGCCTCGTGCGCGGTTGGGCTTTGCAATCGCAACCAAGCGGTCGACGACGCTGGGCGTGAGGTCGACTTCACCGAAATTCTGCGGTCTGGATCGGCCGTGACTCCGAGATCGTGCGCGGAACAGCCCGGACGGTGATGGTGGTGGCATAGACGAACGGTAGGGCCGAAAGCGTGCTTTTCGGCCCTACCGTTATCTGCCTGTGGACAACCTCGCGGTTGTGGAGAAAGTCGTGCTCGAACTAGCTGGCTGCAGCCTTTGCCGGAGCCGGAGTGCTGGTCGACGAAGAGGACGACTCGGACTTGGTCGACGACTCGGACTTTGCGGCCGGAGCGGAATCGCTCTTGGCGGGTTCGCTGGCCGTGCTGGAGCCACCTCGGCTGTCGGTGCGGTAGAAACCGCTGCCCTTGAACACGATGCCCACCGAGTTGAACAGCTTGCGGAGCTTGCCGGAGCAGGCTGGGCAGACCGTCAGCGAATCTTCGCTGAACGACTGGACGATGTCGAAACGGTTGTCACATTCCGTACATGCGTATGAGTAGGTAGGCACCGGGCTTCCTCCGCATTGTGATCTAAGTGCTTCATCAGGGCTGGCGAGTGCTGTCGAGCCAGTTCTGACACCGCAGCCCTTAGCACTCTACAAGTGACAGTGCCAACAGCGCTAATTACGTGTCTATTCCCACTGCGCGAGAAATGGTGGCGGCCGCCTCATCGGTCCAGTCGGGTCCAACCCGCAGTCGGGGTCAGCGCCCAGCCCATCGGAATGTCGTGCGGATCTGCGGGGAGCTGTTCGACGAGCTCCGAGTCGCGAACTACCGCGACGAGCCTGGCAGTCGGCGACGCCAATCCCAGCGTGCGGTCGTAGTACCCGGCGCCGCGTCCCAGCCGAGTGCCTCGGCGATCCACGGCGAGGGCCGGGACGAAGACAGTGTGGGCGAGCGCGATCGTTTCCGGTGGTAGTACCGGTCCGACGGGTTCCCGTAGCCCGTACGCAGCGGGGCGAAGTGCGTCGACACCTGTGTACTCGACCCAGGACAGCGGGCCGGGTGCGCCGGTGATCGGCAGGAGAACGCGATCTGCGACGGCTGCCAGCGCGTCCAGCAGGTCAGTGGTTCCAGGTTCGGTCCTGGTCGGAACGTAGGCGCAGACAGTCGTCCCCGGGATTGTCAGATCAAGCGAGTGTGCCGTGAGTGCCGACGATTCGGTGCTCCGAGTTTGCTCCGATATCGCACGCCGCCCGGCCAGCACTGTTTGTCGCCATTGCTCTTTTTCTCGAGGTTCCACCACTTCACGATATGCATCGTGCTGACCATCGGGTAACAAGCTGCCGTTAGGGTGTTGGCATGACAGACGTGGTCGCTAGCAACAAGAAGGCCTTTCGTACGGCCGTGGTTCCTGCTGCCGGATTGGGTACCCGCTTCCTGCCGGCCACCAAGACCGTTCCCAAGGAATTGCTGCCGGTCGTCGACACACCGGGTATCGAACTGGTTGCCGGGGAGGCCGCCGATTCCGGCGCTGAGCGCCTGGTCATCGTGACCTCGCCCGGCAAAGACGGGGTTGTCGCGCATTTTGTCGAGGATCTTGTCCTCGAAAGCAAGCTGGAAGCGAGTGGAAAGCTCGCTCTACTGGCCAAGGTGCGTAAGGCACCCGGACTCCTCGAAGTCGACTCCGTGATCCAGGATCAGCCACTCGGTTTGGGGCACGCGGTCGGTTGCGCCGAGGCTGTCCTCGACGACGACGAGGATGCGATCGCGGTTCTTCTGCCCGACGATCTCGTGTTGCCTAGAGGTGTGCTCGAAACCATGGCCAAGGTACGCGCCAAGCGCGGCGGTTCGGTTTTGTGCGCCATCGAAGTTCCCAAGGACAAAGTCAGCGCATACGGCGTCTTCGACGTCGAAATCGTGCCGGACGCCACCAACCCCGACGTGCTCAAGGTCATCGGGATGGTCGAGAAGCCGGCTATGGAGGATGCGCCGTCCACGTTTGCTGCCGCTGGTCGATACCTGCTCGATCGCGCCATTTTCGACGCACTGCGACGCATCAAGCCCGGAACCGGTGGTGAATTACAGCTGACCGACGCCATCGCGCTTCTCATCTCCGAAGGCCACCCCGTGCATGTCGTCGTTCATCGCGGTACTCGACACGACCTCGGAAATCCCGGCGGTTACCTCCGCGCTGCGGTTGACTTCGCACTGGACATGGATGACTACGGCCCGTCATTACGAGAGTGGTTGGTTGCTCGTCTCGAACGATAGGGATAGTTCGGACATCTCCGCACAGCAGTTGACGCAGGATCGAGATGACCGGCCAATCGTGTGGCAAGGCATCATGGGCTGCGGGTAACACGAGTTTCGCGACAAAGTAGGAGGACGCAGTCCATATGCGGTCGGTTGAGGAGCAGCAGACCAGGGTCACAGCCGCTGCAGTTGCGCCCCGGCCGGTTCGTGTCGCCATTTCGGAGGCACAGGGGTTGCTCTGTGCCGAGGAAGTGGTCACCGAGCGGCCGCTGCCAGGGTTCGATCAGGCTGCCATCGACGGATACGCAGTCCGTAGCGTCGATGTTGCGGGTGCCGGCACGGATCTGCGTGGCGAGGACGGCGAGCCGATCGACTTGAGCCTGCCTGTCGTCGGTGAGGTCACGGCCGGTTCGCGTCAGCCGATCCGGCTACAGCCACGGCAAGCTGTGCGCGTCGACACAGGCGCGCCGCTGCCCACGTTGGCCGATGCGGTTCTCCCGCTGGAGCAGACCGACGGTGGCCGCGCCCGCGTGCGAGTCTTTGCGCCGGTGCGCTCAGGAGACTACGTACGACGCGCGGGTGACGACGTGCAACCGGGCGATGTCGCTGTTCGGGCGGGAACCATCATCGGCGCTGCCCAGGTCGGACTTCTCGCGGCAGTGGGCCGTGACAAAGTTCTGGTGCATCCGCGTCCGCGGCTATCGGTCATCAGCGTCGGGGGCGAGCTGGTCGACATCGACCGAACTCCGGGACCCGGCCAGGTTTACGACGTGAATTCGTATGCCCTGGCTGCGGCTGCTCGTGACGCCGGAGCCGACGTCAACCGGGTTGGCATTTCCGGATCGGATGCTCGCCGGTTGCGAGAGGTTGTCGAGGGGCAATTGATCCGATCCGAGATCGTGGTCATCGCGGGAGCTGTCGGCGGTGGAGCGTCCGACGAGGTCCGCGATGCGCTGTCCGAACTGGGAACGCTCGAGGTCGAGCGGGTCGCGATGCATCCGGGATCAGTTCAAGGGTTCGGTCAGCTCGGGCGTGACGAGGTACCGACCTTCCTGCTCCCGTCGAATCCGGTCAGTGCGCTCGTGGTGTTCGAGGTCATGGTCAGGCCGCTCATCCGGATCGCGCTCGGTCGTCGCCAGCCGATGCGTCGCATCGTGAAGGCCCGAACGGTGGGAACGATTACGTCGATCGCGGACCGTAAAGGATTCCTTCGTGGGCAGTTGATGCGCGACGAGGCAACGGGGGAGTACCTGGTCCAGGCTCTCGGTGGCGCCGCGGGCGCGTCGTCCCACCTGTTGGCGACGTTGGCCGAAGCAAATTGCCTGGTACTCGTCGACCGGGATGTCACCGAAGTGCAGATCGGTGAAGAAGTCGACGTCGCATTTCTCGCCCAACGTGGCTGAGTCACGGCTGGCTCACTTCCGGTGCGCCGCTTCGACTTTCCAACCGAATGAGGTGTGATGTCAGTCCATCCCGGATGGCCCGAGAAGCTGGGCCCGATTCGTGTGGCTGCCGGTGTGGTCACCGTCCGGCCGATTCGGTTGCGCGACGCGTCCGCGTGGAGCAGATTGCGCATTCGGGATAGAGAGCATCTCGAGCCGTGGGAACCGACCGGTGAATCGCCGTGGGATGCCCGGCATCACATCACCGTGTGGCCGTCGTTGTGCGGAAGTCTTCGATCCGAGGCGCGCAAAGGCCGGATACTTCCGTGGGTGATCGAGCTGGACGGCAATTACTGCGGGCAGATCACCATCGGCAACATCGTTCGCGGCGCGTTGCGTTCCGCTTGGGTGGGTTATTGGGTTGCGTCGGATGTCACGGGTGGTGGTGTGGCGACAGCTGCGGTGGCGCTCACGTTGGACCATGCCTTCTCGCAGGTGGGATTGCATCGTGTCGAGGCAACTGTTCGTCCGGAGAATTCGTCCTCGCGCGCCGTGCTCCACAACGTCGGCTTCCGTGAAGAGGGACTCCTACGCCGGTACCTCGACGTCGACGGGCAGTGGCGCGATCATGTGCTTGTGGGGATCACGATTGAAGAGATTCCCACCACAGTTGTGGATCGGCTTGTGCGCTCCGGTCGTGCGTCTTGGGTATGAAGTCCCTAGTTAAAAGGTAGTTACCGCCCGAATTGTCATCAAAATTGCTAGGCCGGGTCATTGCGAGTTCAACTCTTCCTCCGACAAATTCCGGCGGATCGGTCAGTTCGGTTCGGTACGCGTGTGACACATGAGTAAGGTGGGGTTCGGCGCGTCGGCAACGATGCGAGCCGGTCGGCCGTTAACCTTGATTCATCAACGGCTGGCATAGGTGCTGGTAGGTGATCGGGAGGAGGTCGCGGCATGCCTAGTTCATTCGTGTGGATCGGGCTCGTGGCCGTCTGGTTGTTCGTGCTCGTGCCCATGCTCGTGAACAAGCGCCCCCGGATCCGTCAGACCAGCGAAGCGGCTCTTGCGACTCGCGTACTTCACCGCGGCGACAGCAATCCTGTGCGACGCGGACCGGCAGCCGGACATCGAAGCGATCCGAACTGGCAACCAGAACCAGTGCGCAGCAGCTACGACGCGGAGGACCAGATGGACACTCACGCAGAAGACAGCGACTACAGCGGTGGCCGTGCCCCGGTCAGGGAGTTCGTGCCTGTCCGACGCGGCCGCGGTGGATTCGATCCCGAAGCCGATGCCGTCGCCCGAGAAGCGCGCTACACGTTTCGCCAGCGCACCCTTCTCGGACTTGCCTTCGTCTCGATCATGGCCGGTGCACTCGCGCTGATCGTCTCGCCCCTGGTGTGGTGGCTCTGTGCCTTGTCGTTTGCCGGTCTCGTCGGCTACTTGGCATATCTGCGCCGGCAAGTGCGCATCGAGCAGGAAATTCGCCGCCGTCGCACTGAACGGCTCAACCGTTCACGTCTGGGCGTCGAATCACACACAGACGAGGAATTGCGCCTGATTCCTTCTCGTCTGCGCCGACCGGGCGCAGTAGTCCTGGAAGTTGACGACGGAGACCCGGCGTTCGACCACCTCGATCACTACGAGGAAGTGCCGATGCAGTCGGAAATGCGACGCGCATCGGGTCAGTAAAACGTTCATCGTTTCGGAGGCGGGTAACTCGAGGCTCGGACTTCGGTCCTGCTAGAGTTGCCGAGCACACGCTTTCGGGCGGTGGCAAGGGGCTGTGGCGCAGTTGGTAGCGCGCTTCGTTCGCATCGAAGAGGTCAGGGGTTCGATTCCCCTCAGCTCCACCACGTAATCAGCTCCATCCAGTAATCAGTTCCACCCAGTAATCAGTTACCGATCAGGTCCTTCAGCTAGCGCTGAGGGACCTGTTTTGTTACAGACCGGTCGGTCGACAAATCGCCGCGACTCGCGAAGAATGTGCGGGTGTGTGCAGTTTCATACAGCCGCTGGGGCCCACCGAACCCGGTTTCGAACCGGTTGAGGCATGATCCTTGGTGGGCCAGTTATTTTCTGGACATGTAACGACCGTGACGTCGCGACGATAATCTCACTGTGTCGCTGCGCCTGTGCATGCAGCTAGAACGTTTTTGTCGGGAGGAATTTGATGAGCCAGCCACGACGGCTAGTCATGGCGCTTGTAGCTGTCTTGTGCCTGACGGGTGTGGGGTTCCTCGCTATTTCTGTATTTCCGACTGTCGTTTCGGCTCAACCCGGTGCAGGTGAAAACAGCGATGACAGCGCTGACACCACCGTCACCGACGCCACCGACATTCCCAGTGCTGATGCCTTGGATAAACACGGCAATAACGGCAACGGCAATAACGGCTGCGGCAATAACGGCAATGGTTGGGGCAACGGGTGCGGCAACGGGTGCGGCAACAACGGCAACGGCAATGGTTGGGGCAACGGATGCGGTGGTTGCCACCACCACTGCACGACGACGAGTCCAGTCGTGACCACGACGACCGATCCCGTTATGACGACGACCACTGATCCGGAAGTAACGACGACGGACCCGACTGAACCAGAGGTCCCGACCACGACTACTGATCCGGTCGTAACGACGACCACTGATCCGGAAGTGACGACCACGACCACTGATCCGGAAGTGACGACCACGACCACTGATCCGGAAGTGACGACCACGACCACTGATCCGGAAGTGACGACCACGACCACTGCTACGGGCGTCACAAACGCTGCCACTGATACGGTGGGGACGTCTCATGGCGGTGCTACAGCAGTTGCGGATACTTGCAACCCATTCTGGAAGGCGGCTAACGCTTCCGG